>DJXN01000015.1 GCA_002449765.1 Fibrobacter sp. UBA7003 | reverse complement strand
GACCACGGCAAGACCACCCTGGTGGACCAGCTCCTCAAGCAGTGTGGAACCTTCCACGAAGGTGAAGAAGTCAACGAACGCGTGATGGACTCCGACAACCTGGAACGCGAACGCGGCATCACCATCCTCAGCAAGAACACGAGCGTCATGTACAAGGGCTACCGCGTGAACATCGTCGATACCCCGGGGCACGCCGACTTCGGTGGCCAGGTGGAACGCGTTCTCGGTACGGTGGACGGCGTTCTGCTGGTCGTAGACGCATTCGAAGGCCCGATGGCCCAGACCCGCTTCGTGACGCAGAAGGCTCTCGAACTCGGGCTCATCCCCATCGTGGTGGTGAACAAGATCGACCGCGACGGCTGCAACCCGCACGGAGCCCTCGACAAGGTGTTCGACCTCTTCTGCGAGCTCGACGCCAATGAAGAGCAGCTTGACTTCGACAAGGTGTTCGGCTCCGGCCGCAAGGGCATCTGCAAGGCCGAGATGGAAGACCCCGACGGTGACTTCAGCATCCTCATGGACAAGATTATCGAGCGCATTCCGGCCCCGAAGGGCGACCCGGCTGCGGAACCGCTCCTGCAGATTGCATCGCTCGAATACTCGACCTTCCTTGGCCGCCTGGCCGTGGGCCGCGTGCAGCAGGGCGTGCTCAAGCCGAACCAGACCTACGCACAGGCCTTTACCGACGGCACCGTGAAGACTGTCCGCCCGCAGAAGATCCTGCGCTACGAAGGCCTCACCCCGAAGCCGGTCGACGAAGCCGGTCCGGGCGAAATCGTGCTTATCGCAGGCCTCGACACGTTCGATATCGGCGATACCATCAGCGCCGCGAACAACCCGAAGCACCTGCCGCGCATCCATATCGACCCGCCGACCATCTCCATGGTTTTCACCGTGAACACCTCGCCCCTCGCCGGCAAGTACGGTGGCAAATTCATGACGGGTAACCAGCTCCAAGAACGTCTGGAACGCGCCCACATGGCAGACCCCGCCCTCCTCGTCGAGAAGGTCGACGGCGCCTCCACGTTCAAGGTCTCGGGCCGCGGTATTTTGCACCTCACGATTCTCGTCGAGAACATGCGCCGCGAACTTTACGAATTCACCATCGGATCTCCGCAAGTGATTTTCCACAACGACGAGAACGGCAAGCTCCTCGAACCGGTCGAAGACTTCAAGGTCGAAGTCCCGAGCGAATTCAGCGGCGCCTGCATCCAGGAAATCCAGCAGCGCAAGGGCGAAATGGTGAACATGGTCACCGACGATAACGACCGCGTGACGCTCGAGTTCATCGTGCCTTCCCGTGGCCTTATCGGTATCCGCCCGAAGCTCCTCTCGCTCTCGAAGGGTTACGCCGTTACGCAGTCCTTCTTCAAGGAATACCAGCCGTACAAGGGCGAAATCCCGACCCGCATCAACGGCGTGCTTATCGCGAAGGAACCGGGCGAAGCAGCAAGCTACGCGCTTTCGAACCTGGAAGACCGCGGCTACCTCATCATCGGACCGGGTGCGGAAGTTTATCCGGGCATGATTGTGGGCGAACACAACCGCGACGTCGATATCATCGTGAACGTCACGAAGGGCAAGCACCTCACCAACATGCGTTCCAAGTCCGCTGACGACATGATCCAGCTGACCCCGTACCGCCGCATGACTTTGGAAGAATGCGTCACCTTCATCAACGAAGACGAATGCATCGAAGTGACGCCGGAAATCCTCCGCCTCCGTAAGACCGAGCTCGACCCGATCAAGCGCAAGCAGATGTCGAAGCGCCCCGCTGAAGACGACGATTAATAACGAAAGAGGCCCCGCACTGCGGGGCTTTTCCTGTATTTGCTAGTCCTACACCAAAAACCCGAGACGCCCTTCCCCGCTCTGGAGGAATTCGTCCATGTAATTTTTTGCTATCTGGCATGCTTCCGGCAGGTCGTGCCCTAGCGCCACATTCGATAAGATTGCCGAAGAGAGCACGCAGCCCGTGCCATGTTTTCCCTTGCCGGGGAGCCGCGGGCTCGTAAACTTGTACTGTTTGTCTCCGTACCACAGCGTATCGACAGCTTCTTTCCCTTTCGCATGCCCGCCCTTCAGGAGTACTGCGAAATCCTTGCCCAACTCGACATACCCGCGCGAAGCCGCAAGCCCCAGGCCCAGGTACGCAAATTCGTCCTGGTTCGGGGTCACAAGGTCAATCGACTTCATTACAGGCAGGAACTCGTCCAGTTCCGCATCGCGCATAAAGTGGAACCCCGCACTCGCCGAAGCAATCGGGTCCCACACGATAAACGCGTCTGGAGATTCTTTACGGACAAATTCAACAATCCGCTTCAGGATTTTTGCCTTTTCCACGAGCCCGATTTTCACGTACTTGAACTTGTGCTTTTTATAGAGCGTCGCAAGTTGTGCCTCGATGCGGTCCCAGATGACCCAGCCCGGGGCGATAAACTCTTCCTCGTTCTGTTCGGTTAGGGCCGTGCACACCGCCTGGCCGTACACGCCGAAATGCGCCATCGTCTTGATGTCGGCAACAAAGCCCGCACCGGCGCTTCCATCGAAGCCCGCCACAGTAAGCGCATGTATCAGTTTATCAGCCATGACCAACCCCCTAGACCATGTAATACCCTATCAAACCCGCGGTCAAAAGGCAAATCAGCACCACTGCAGGCAAAATCGGCTTGCGCATGGATTTCGCACCGAGCGCAAAAACGAGGGCCCCCTTGGTGAGCGTATTGGCAAGGCTTGCGAACAAAAGCGCAAGCACGAGTTCACGCACGCCGAGTCCCGACTTCAGGTTCATGTCGATAACGGAAAACGCCACCGCGTCCATCTCGGCGGCACCCCCCAGGAAGCTGCACGCAAGGAGCGCCCCCGAACCCAGGTAGACGCGAGCCGCATTCGCGACAAACATCACGCAGGTGAACACGATGCCGAATTTGATGGCGGGCAAAAGCTTGAACGGGTTCGAAAAATCCGTACTCTTCTGCCTGTGGTTGCGTGATTCCCGAATCTTGAGATAAAGCGCATACCCGAGCGCGGGCACCACCGGCAAAAGCAACGGCAGCAGCAAGGGCTTTGCCAGCGCACCGCTCAAGAAGATGCAGATAAGGTAGAGGCGCACATACATCACCGCCCAGCTGAGCACGATGCCGAGCGTAAAGTCCGAAGCGTAATCCTCGTTCTCGCGGCTGCGGCCCGCAAGATTGAGTGTAAGCGCGGTACTGCTCGCAAGCCCGCCCAGGAGTCCGGTAAGCCAGATTCCCTTGCCCGGCCCCACGACCTTGATGAGCACGTAGCCCACGAACCCGATGCCCGAGATAAACACGACGAACAGCCAGATCGTATGCGGGTTCAGCACCTCGAGTCCCGGCGGGCCGTAAGCCTGGTTCGGCAGGAACGGCAAAATCAAAGCCGAAATCACTGCGAACTTGACCGTTGCGAGGACATCCTCCTTCGAAAGTTTCTGCGCGAAAGCATGTAGCTGTTCCTTCGCCGACAGCACCCAGAGCATCACGACCATGATGATACAGGATTCAAGCAGGCGGCCGTACCAGCAGATTCCGCCGAGCAGGTAGACGATGACCAGAGCAACACTCGTCGTGATGCCGTCGCCCCCCACCGGAGTATCGCCCAGGCGCGCATCCGGACGACGGTGGCCTATCGCAAACGACACATGCATCGCCATCAGGAGCATGCCCACCACCACGAACCCCGTGATGAACGGAGCCGCGCCACCCATCTGGTCGGAGAGGAGGGCAGCCATGGCCCCCGCAAGCCCCACGAGCGTAAACGTACGCACGCCGGCCGGATGCCGATCCGACTGGTCCGAATACGTATGTTCGCGCTGCATGCCGATAATGAGACCCAAGCCTATCGCAGCCGCCAAACGGTAGAAGATGTTAAAGTCAAGCATAACAGTAATTTACACTCTACATCGCCCAAAGGGATCAAAAACCAGGCAAAAGAATGTTCGCCTTTGGAGTATTAGCCCCAAATCAGCCCTACTTGTGGTCGATTCCGGGGGGCGTCGTGAGGTAATAGATGACACACGGGATTACCACGCCAAACACGGTCACCCCCGCGGTCAGGTACACGAACCACTCCCTAACGGCAATGTCGGGCGGGACGAGGAATGTCTTGACCAGCGCGAACGCCACGATTACCAAAAGGCCGGGAATAAGGAACGACATCAGCTTGTTCATACCTTAAAAATAGCACAATTTTGCCACAAAAAGCGACAAAATGCAGGATTAGCCGATAAAATGAAAAAAATTCTGGGCGAAGATAACTTTTTTATTAAAAAAAGCTTATTTTTCAAGCAAGAGAAAATATATGTTTTCAACGATTCTACCAAGGAGTATTCACATGAATCTGAAAAAATTAGCCATGATTGCCATCGCTGGGACGATGGCATTCGGACTTGCCGCCTGTACCGAAGACTCAGGCACGAACGGCAGCATCGACAACGGAAACCACGGCAGCCTCCGCGACCGGGACGGTGACGACAACACTCCTAGCACAGTCGGCCCCAACGGCTATGACTACAAGGATAGCCGCAGCTACCGCGACTACACAGCCGACCTAACCGTCGGAAGCGTGAAGCACTCCGTCGTGCGCATCGGCGACCAGCTCTGGATGGGCGAAAACCTCAACGACCCAAGCGCAGGCCACTGCTACAATGACGACGAGGATTACTGCAAGCGTTTCGGAAGGCTCTACAGCTGGGCAGAGGCGATGAACCTTGACAATCGCTATAATTATGAGGACGCCACCCTCAAGATCAAGAACAAGCACCAGGGCATCTGCCCCGAGGGCTGGCGCATCCCCACCTCGAACGACTTCAAAAAAATGCTAGACTTCATCTTCTATGACTACGACCACGGCGATATCGCCCAGGACAACGGATTCGACGAGAATGATGACATCTCGGGCATCCAGTTGAAATCGACGAACTTCGACGCCTATGACGACGTGCTTTGGAATTCCAAGAATGGAGTCCCGGGCGAAGACACCTACGGTTTCTACGGTATCGGCACAGGCTATGGAGACACCTATCTCGGAGAGGACGACTACGGCGATACCGTCTACACCTATGAATATTCCGGAATCGCTGAATTTACGAAATTCTGGACGGCTACTCCCGTCGACGGAGCCGATGGCGCCGAAGTGTTCATCCTCACATTCGAAGACAGAACCATGTCCTCCTCTTGGGAATACAAGGAAGACCTTTACCCCGTCCGCTGCATGAAGGACTTCTAACCCGGGCCCCACAAGCATCTTTCAAAGGTTCCGCCCGCGCGGAGCCTTTTTTATTTTGTAATTTTATACTTGTAAAAATTTAACCCCAATTCATGGAATCTACTATGAGCATCAAAGATTACCTCGCCGGCGCCAAACAGGCCGGTTCCGTCCAGAAGCTGATGACCCCGGGCCTCGCCGTGGAATTTATCCAGCCCTGGTACACCCCGCTTTCTACGACCCCCTCTACCACGGGTATTGCTGTCGGCGGTATCGGCTCGACATTCACCGCCACGCCTGCCGGCACCACTCCCGTGATGAACGTGATGCCAGGCGTGCAGGTCCGCACCGAAAAGCCCGCTGACCTCCGCTTCAACAATTTCTTCTTCCGCGAATCCGTGATTGGCGCGAAGGCCGCTCTCGAAATCGGCGACTTCGCCGGCTTCACGCAGATGCTCGCCAAGTACCCGCTCGTGGACGCCAAGGGCGAAGCTCTCTTTACCGCCGCTGAACTGGCCAACCAGAAGAAGGCCGAGGCCAAGCTCAACAAGGCCATCGCCGAAAAGGATTTCTTCAAGAACAACAAGGCCGCGTTTGAACGCTGGCACATCGAATGGAGCGACCGCACCGCGGCTCTCTTGAACAAGGCCGGAGCCGAACTCAACCGCAGCGCCGTCATCGACTTCTTCAACGGTGTCGTGGGCGAAAAGGCCGTGCGCCAGGGCGCCCTCACCGCCGCCTGGGCAAACGACACTGAATTCCTGGGACAGGCCGGTTACGATGCCGCCAAGATGCAGTACGCCGCCCTCTACCCGGTGAGTGAAACCAAGTACGAAGGCAAGGGCGTGCAGATTACCAAAACCCAGTCCAGCTACGTGACCCCGGGTGACGAACGCCTCTCCAGCCTCCCCGTGAACGCCACCGTGTTCACTCTCGAAAATACCACCAAGGAAACCCGCGAAATCACGATCGTGCAGGTGCAGGACTGCATCGCCGGTTACATGGCCAAGAAGGACCGCCAGGGCGTTCAGGACTCGAGCTTCGTGCTCGTGCCCGCCGCACGTTTCCCGAAGGGCGTCAAGTTCAGCAAGCAGGCCAAGGACGGTCGCGAAGTCCGCGGTCTCGAATTTTACAACGAAAAGCCGCTCGCCGAAAGCGACTTCAACGGCTGCATGGGCGTATCCGTCGCCTGGAACAAGAAGGATAACCTGAACGTTTCCGTGAAGCCGATGTTCTACCAGGATGACGCCGCCTCTGTTTTGAAGGGCGCTCTCCGCAGCGGTCGCGTTTGCGAAGCCTGGGTTAAGAACGTTTACAGCGGTCGCGAAACCATGGCCGGTGCCGTCGCTGTTACCGCCGTCTTGAAGCCGAAGCAGAAGGTTTCTTTCCAGTTCAACCTGGTGCTCGACTTCCCCGAAATCAAGCTGAACAAGCTTACTTCCGCCAAGAAGTACACCGCCTTCTTCCCCGAAGCTTATGGCCGCGTGGGCGCCATCCTCGAAGAAGCCCTCGCCGCCGACAAGAACTTTGACGCTCGCCTCAAGGCATTCGAAGCCCTCGTTCCGAAGAAGGCCGTGGCCAAGCTCTACAAGACTGCCGCCAAGCAGGACGAATTCAAGAGCCTCGCCCTCAACACGCTCAGTTTCCTCGCCGAAGCCACCGTGTGGGACAAGGACGACCGCTTCCTCGTCCGCGAATGCGCCGACTATCCGTTCTTCAACTCCCTCGACGTTTACTTCTACGGCAGCTTCAGCCTGATGGCCCTGATGCCGCGCCTCGACGGTGTGGTGATGAAGCGCTTCGGTGATGCAATTCTCGCCGTGAACGACAACCGTCGCCGTCACCACGAATACGTGAACCACCCGTTCGCCGACCTCCCGGATTCGAAACTGGAAGGCCCGCGCGCCGTGCGTGGCGCCGTAATTCACGACCTCGGAAGCCCCTTCGACGCCGAACCCGATGCCTACGACTGGCACAACGTGAAGGAATGGAAGGATCTCGCTCCGAAGTACGTGCTGATGGTTCTCCGTCATTATGTGAAGACGCAGGATATCGAAAACCTGAAGGACTGCAAAGAAGCCGTCTACGCCGCCATGCAGTACCTCGAAAAGATGGTGAACGAAGGCGAAAACTTCCCGCTCACCCACGGTACCGACGACACCTTCGACAACCTCTCCAGCCACGGCATTTCCGTGTACTGCGGTAGCCTCTGGATTGCAGGCCTCCGCGCCGCCGCCAAGATTGCCGAAATCCTCGGCGATAAGGCTCAGGCCGACACCTGGAACGCCAAGGCCGACGCCGCCAACAAGGAATTCGATGAAGCATTGTGGGACGAAGCCGAAGGCTACTACCACTTCTTCGTGACTCCGATGGAAGCGAAGGATGTGGTTGCAGACAAGCTCCCGCAACTGGCCGACGCCATCAAGGACACGCTCGTTATCGACGGCACCAACGTGAAGGCCGCCCTCAAGACCATCAACGAATGGCTCAACTCGGGCGAAATCCCGAGCGACGTGGAACTTTCGAAGAACGAACTTCGCGGCCTCAAGAAGGCTTGGCTCACCGCCCAGTGCAAGGACGCCTTTACCGCCAGCTGGAATGCAAAGATTGCAAACGACTGCGACGATGTATTTGCCGACACGATGCTCGCCGACACCTACCTCCGTCTGCTCGGCCTCAAGCCCATCAGCGACGAGAAGAAGGCGAAGGCAAACCTGCTCCGCATATTCAACACGAACTACAAGGCCAACAGCCCGCTCATCGGTGCCGCAAACCTTGTGCGCAAGGACGGCTCACCGCTCGACGAATTCAACTTCCAGGCTCACGACGTGTGGATCGGCATCCAGTACAGCATCATGTGCGCCATGATGCACCACGGATTGGAAAAGCAGGCTGCTGACATGGGTGATTCCATGATCCGCAACCTCTACGAAGAAGCCCGTATCCCGTTCGCCGCACCGGAAGGATTCAACGGTTCTTGCCGCCTGCACCCGGAAGCCCTCGTGAAGGCATTCGGCCTCAGCGCTACCGCCGCCGACAAGATGCACAAGGAACTCCTGAAGAAGGGCGCCCTCCTTGCCGACAGCCGCATCAGCCCGAAGCTCCCCCGCAACCTGCCCGCCTTTACGAAGGCATTCGGCAGCATCGCGAAGGCCAACAAGGTTGAAACGAGCACGCTGTTCATGCTGCTCCACAGCACGGCCCTCAAGTACACCGCCGGTAAGTACTTTAGGCCGGGTATGGTGTTCGCCTTGCTTTACTAGTGTTTAGCTTCAGAGATGAGCTCGCACGCGAACAAGGACTTGGCCTTCGGCCTCGATTGTTTGTTTAGTGGTTTGTCTCTTCTGCATGATTACAGCAGCAAGCTCCGTTTTTTTCGGATATAAAAAAGAGGTGTCCCGAGCGGGACACCTCTTTTTATTCATTTCTACTCGAACACTTTCTTTTTGCGCTGGTCACGACCAATCAGCACGAGGCTCACGACCACACCGGCGAGCAGTGCCACCGAGGTGAAAATCCATGCGGTAGAATGTCCGCAGGTTACCTGGAAGAACAGCACCGAGAGGCTCCAGCCGATAACCGTCTGAAGCACCATCATGAGCGTTCCGTAAAAACGCCCGAGTTCGCGGAAGGCGGTTCCCATGGCGGCAAGGCACGGCACATAGAGCAAGATGAACAGCAGGTAGGCCAGCACCTGGAAGCGCCCCAGGTTGAAATGCGCCTGCATCGTCTTGTACGCCCCTTCGTTCCCGGCACTTTCGGATTCATCGATGGCATCCTTGACGCCCAGCGGGTTCGCAATCGAGGTAAAGACTTCTACCAGGTTCGCCGGGACACTTACGAGAGCCTCTTTCACCGTCGATTTCAGGCTAAAGCCTTCGTCCGCGGCAGTTTCTTCCGGGGCCGCGCTGGCATCCCCAGCCGTCGCAGAATTTTCAGCCGAGTCGCCCGTACCCTCGATGGCATACAGCGAGTTGAGCGTCCCGACAATCGCTTCCTTCGCAAAAAGCCCCGTAAAAAGCGCCACCGAAGCGGGCCAGTTATCGCGTTCAACGCCGAAGGGCTCGAACACGGGCGTAATCACCGTACCCACGGCACTCAGCACCGACTTTTCGTTGTTATCGTTACCAAAACTTCCGTCAGTACCGACGGAGCCCATAAAGCCGAGCACCGTCACCATAATGAGCACGACCTTGCCCGCGCGGAAAACGAATTCCTTGAGGCGGAGCCACGCGTGGCGGAAAAGGTTGCGCACCTTGGGCAAATGGTAAGGCGGCAGTTCCATGATAAACGTCGATTCCTTGCCCATGAAAACCGTATGGCGCAAGAGCAAACCGTAAATCAACGCAATCACGATGCCCGTCAGGTAAATCCCGAACACGAGCGTCCCCGCGCTTTCGCCGAAGAACGCCGCGCCAAACAGCGCATACACCGGGAGGCGCGCCCCACAACTCATGAACGGCACCAGGAACAAAGTAAGGAACCTTTCGCGCTTGTTTTCGAGCGTACGCGTACCCATGAGCGCCGGCACCGAGCAACCGAAGCCAACAATCATCGGCACAAACGCTTTTCCCGGGAGTCCGAGGAACCGCATAAAGCGATCCGCCACAAACGCCGCACGCGACATGTAGCCGGAATCTTCAAGGAACGAAAGGCAAAGGAACATAAAGAAGATGACAGGAATGAAAGTCGACACCGTCTGGATCCCCGTACCGATGCCGTTCGCCAAGAGCGCCACGACAACGCCCGGAGCCCCAATCTTCGTCAACAGTTCCGTCATGCCGTCCACGAAAATCCCACCGAACAGGATGTCGAAGAAATCAATAAACGCGCTGCCAACCTTCACCGCAAACCAGAACACCAGATACATGGCAATAAGGAAAAGCGGAATTCCCAAAATGCGATTCAGGAAAAGTTTATCGAGTTTGTCGGTTCGCGTGCTCGTATTGGTATTGTCGCGGATGACCGCCTTCGCGATGTCGCGGGCATAGGAGTAGCGGGAATCGGCCAGCGCGAATTCCACCTCTTCGCCCAAGTCTTCTTCAATCTTGTCATGCGGAATTTCGACACCGAGTTCGTCGGCAATTTCCAGCACTCGCCCGCTATGTTCCAGGTACTGCACCGCCGTCCAGCGCGGGCTTGCGCCGAGCTTTTCGGCTACGGGCTTGAGCGGCACCGAAATTTCTTCAATCAGTTTCTCGAGGACTTCGGAATGCTTGACCGCCTTCGGGAGCGGAAGCTCGCGGCTGTTATGCAGCAGCTTGTGCAAGTCGTTCACGAAGCCTTCGCAGCTCTTGGGCGAAACCGCCGTGAGGCCAATCGCCGTCACGCCGAGGATTTCTTCGAGCTTGTGCAGGTCCACATGAATGCCGCGACTCGCCGCGATGTCCATCATGTTCACCGCCAAGACCATCGGCACGCCCTTTTCCATCAGCTGGCTCGTGAGGAACAGGTTGCGTTCCAGGTTCGTGGCATCCAGAATGTTCACGACCAAGTCCGCTTCGCCCTTAAGCAGGTAATCGAGAGCGGCGCGTTCGTCTTCGGAATTCGCAAACAGCGCGTAGATACCCGGCAAGTCCACCACGCGAATCGTGTGGTTGTCGAGCTTGAACTGGCCTTCCTTCTTTTCGACAGTCACGCCAGGCCAGTTGCCCACAATCTGGTTCGAGCCGGTCAGCGAGTTAAAGAGCGCCGTCTTTCCGCAGTTCGGGTTGCCCGCAATCGCAATCGTGAAAACTTCTTTCTCGATAGGCATTAGACTCTCCTCAACTTGAGCACGTTGGCTTCTTGTTTACGGAGCGAAAGCCTGTACGAAAGCACGCTCACCTCGACCGGGTCGCCGAGCGGGGCCACCTGCAAAACCTGCAGCACCACGCCGCGCACAAGCCCCATCGATAAAAGCTTGGACTTGTACTGAGAATCACCCGTGTTGTATCCAATAATTTCGGCCTTGTCGCCTTTTTTAAGCTCCGAAAACTTCGGTTCGTTATTCATACACCAACGATTTACTTTTTCTTAGATTTAGCGGCGTTCGGCTTTTTCGCCGATTCATTGGGCGTGTTCACAAAATCCTCGATTTTCTCGAGAGTCTCCGCCGAAAGAATGTGTTCCATGCAGCAGGCATCCTTGTCGGCAATCGCCTCGGACACGCCAAGCTTGATCAAAAAGCTCTTCAGCAGAATGTGACGGTTCAGAATCTGGGACGCCACGAGCGCACCTTCCGAAGTGAGTTCGATACCGCTGTAGGGCTCCTGCGTCACAAGGCCGAGCTTCTTGAGTTCGATTACCGCCTTGGCAACCGACGGCATCTTGACCTTGAGCGCCGCCGCAATGTCGCGGACACGGGCAATCCCGTTCGCAAGGCGCAGCATGTGCACCATTTCCAAGTAGTCTTCAAGGCTCTGGCTTAACTTTACTTGTTCCATAGGACAGCTCCGATTAGACGAAAAACACACCTTATATATTAGTCAACGCTAAATTTAGAAAGCCTCGGCTAATTAGTAAAGGCTAATCTACGAAAAGAACGCCAAAAAGCCACCCCGCGGTTAAGCAGGGTGGCCTTATTGTATGGTGATTGGACTAAATCTTAGTCTGCCATCGGGACGATGTAGTAGGCGGTTCCGGTGGTCACGTCCATTTCCTTGGAGACCTTGCCACTAGCGATGTCGTAGCGGTAGATAGCGCCGCCCTTCTTGTCGGCATGGCCCAGGAGCACGCTCTTGCCGTCGGCATCCAGGTGAATAGACGGGGCAAACCACGGGATGGTCGGAGAAAGGTCCACTTTTTCGACAGTCTTCTTGTAAACATCGACAACCACAAACTGCCATTCGTAATTGTTGAAGTTGCTCGGGTCGGCAAAGCTGCCGAAGAATCCCATAAACTTGCCGTTCCCCATGTAGGTGCCGCCCACCATCAGGTTATTTTCATTCGTTTTCTTGCCATCGTATTCAGCATCGTGCATGCGGAAAACCCAGTCCTTGTCGAAGTCGGTTTTACCCTTCTTGATGCGGATCCAGCCTTCCTTGTAACCTTCAACGTAGCAGTAAGAGGCGTTGGAATAGAAATAGATATCGCCCTTTTCATCGACAAAGGACATGGTGTTGTTCATGTCGTCCATGCCGCCAACGGCTGCGACCTTGTCGCTAAAAATGGCCTTTTCGACTTTGTCTGTTTTCACGTCGATAATCACCACGGAGGCGCGCGGGCCCGCAATGAAATTGTTGAAGTCAACAAACTGGCTCAAGGTCAGGAACATCTTGCCGTCACGGATTACGGCGGAGCCCGGAACTGACGTCAAAGCGCCGCTTTCTTCATCAATGTACTCGGAAAGATCGATGGTTGCCGTGGTCTCGAGCGTCGTGGGGTCAA
This sequence comes from Fibrobacter sp. UBA7003, assembly GCA_002449765.1. Classification (GTDB taxonomy): domain Bacteria; phylum Fibrobacterota; class Fibrobacteria; order Fibrobacterales; family Fibrobacteraceae; genus Fibrobacter. The sequence continues at coordinate 392,375 of DJXN01000015.1, read as the reverse complement.
GGGCGGTAATGGCGTCGCCCATGGCCTGTTCCACATACATCTTGTTTTCGTCAACGAACTTCATCATGATGGCGCGGGTGCCCTGGAACTTGGCCGTGGCAGAGGCCTTCTCGGGCATGTTGCCGTCTTTGTCCAACTCATAGCGAGAAAGGGTGCTGTTCATGGCGTCGTCGGTAGCGAGCACGTAAACGGAGCCGTTGAAGTAAGCGACGCCACCTGCGTTCGGGGCTTCGATAAAGTCTTCGACAACCTTGGCCTGATCATCGGAAAGAGAGGCTGTTCCGACAAATTGAGAGGCGTCCATCATAAAGGAGAGCAGGTACTTGTCCCCCGAAGAAGAGCCGTTGTCGCCAGCGAAACTTGAGCTGGAGTCGTCACCGCAGGCCGCGAGCATCATTGTGGACGCGATTGCAGCAATCGTTATTTTGTTTTTAAAGAGGTTCATTTGGTTTCCTTTTTGTTATAGTGTAAACTTGACTTTGGTTGCAAAGGCGCGGCCGGGCTTGGATTCACCGTACTTGTCATACACCCGGACATCCATGAAGTTGCGGACTTCGAAATTCCAGGAGAGCGTGTTGGCGAGAATGGAGTATTCCACGCCTAAATCTTGGGTGAACGAACTGGGAATGGTGCGGTCTTGCCTTTTGGAGACCTTCCAGGAGTAGTAATATTCATCGGTGTAGTTGGCAAGCCAGTAGAGCTTGAAAAAGTCATCTCGGTAAATCAGGTCGCCCACATGGAATTCCGCGCCGAAGTTCATGTAGAGCGTGGGAATGTTCGGTACGGTCAGACCCTTGGCGATTCCGTAGGCCAAATCCGCTTCGCGACTTTCAACGCTTTGCTTAGTAAGGTTGTACGAAAGTGAAATGTATTCGTTCACATCAATGCTTGCATCGATTTCAAAGCCGGTCGCCTTGGTGCCGACACTGTTGTAATACGGGCGCGGGACCGAAGCGTAGTTATTCCAATAAATGCGGTCTTCCATGAGCAGGTAGAACCAGTTGAATTCCAAATGCAACTTGAGTAGCAGCGGAATCTGTCTCATATCCAGTTCTGCGCCCGCGGTAAAATTGTCGGACTTTTCGGGTTTCAGGTTCGGGGAACACTGCACATACATGCCGTCGCCAAAAATCTCTTCGCGAGTCGGGAACCGCAAGCTGTGCTGATAACCGCCCTTGACAGCAAACTGTTCGACAACCGACAAATCGTCAATCACTTTAATGCGTAAATTTTCGCTGTAACCGAAATCCTTATTTTCGGCATAGTCGTCTGTCAACTGCTGTATACGCTTTTCACCGTCGTCGTCTGCCTTGATGGAGTAGTAATATCCCTTGACGCCCGCCACATTCTGGATTCGTTCATTCCAGAAGTTGTTTTCAATTGAAAGCCCCGTTACAACGGAATGGCTGTGCCCGGGGAATCCGGCACTGTTAAGCGACTGGCCTTTAGCGGCGCGCTTGTCTTCCGGATCTTGCGATTCGTAGCGGTAAAGGCCGCTCCAGGTGAGAATGTGGTTTTGCGTGAACGCGTAGTCTAAATTCCAGGGTGCGACAATCGTCTGGTTTTCGCGTTCAATATGCGACGCCCCACCCATAGAAATTTCGCCAAAGGCGGTATTCGCTTCGCGAACAATCTCTTTGTCCCAGCCGTAGTAATAAGTATGGCTCGTATCGATGACAGCCTCTTTGCCGAAGGCGTAGCTGAACGAGAGCGCAGCCGAAAGCCCCTTCACAAACAAATTTGCTTTTTCAAGCGAAAGGTTCACGCCGTACGATTGCGCATTTGCAGTCGCTTCTTCGATGCGGTGGGAATTCGCCTGGATTTCTTTATCCATCGCGTTGTAAATCACGCCCAAAGTCGCCTTATCAAAGAAATATTTTTCGAACGAGACATACGGCAACACGTTGTAACTGTAGTAGCGGTCGTGATCTCGCGTTACAACCGTGTCCATGTAGGGCGTGGTGAATTCGTAATCGTTGTCGGAGTAGTTGTAATAGGCCGAAATTCCGGTGGAGATAGCGCGGCTCTTGGCCGAATCAGTTACCCACACGTATTTTGCGTCGAGCGAGGCCTTATGCGTGTTGAAACTTCCGAAGCTGTAAGAACCCATAATGGAACTCTTGGGCAAATCATGCGTCACGATGTTGATGACGCCGCCCATGCCATCGGTCGCGAAGCGTTCGGGCACGTAACTTTTGTAGACTTCGATGCGGTCAATTTTGTCAATGGGAATATCGTTAACCGAGAAGTTTCCGTTGCCGTTATCGACAGGCACACCATCAACAAGCACCTTCACATTTTTGCCTTCCATGCCGCGGATATTGATTTTACTTTCGCTGCCCATGCCTCCCGACTGGCGAATTTTCACGCCCGAAGAACGGTTCGTAGCGTCTGCGATGGTGGCGCTGGAGCCCTGAAGTTCCGTGGCATCCATGACCTTGACCGATTCGGCCTTGGTTTTCTTGTCGACGGGTGCAGCTTCGTTGATTCCTTCGCCCTCGATTCCCATTTCGTCGAGGACTGTCACTCCAATTTGCGAATCATTCGCATTTTTATTTACAGGCGCATTCGCAGCATCATTTATCGCTTGTTCAGATGTTTCCTCGCCAAAAACATCGTCAAAATTCGTGATTTCTTCGGCAGATTCGGCGTTTTCTCCGCTCGCCGATTCCTGCGCACGCGCTGCCACAGTGGCAATCGCGACCATCACCAGCACGAGAGTTGTCAATTTGTATGCAAGAATGTGTTTCATCGCGTCCAAATTGAGAAACAAACGCAAGAAAAATCTACTCCAAAAGGTTTGGCGAAAATCCGTTTGGAGTAGAACCGGAAGCATATTTTTCCAAAATTTGGTTCAGCCCTTTTGGGAGGAAAAGCTATGAAAAAGAAATCTCTGCTCTCTTGGATTTTCCTGTTTGCCAAAAACAAGAAAAAATACTACATCGCAAGCATCTTCTTCGCGCTCTTGCGCGTCGCTTGTGGAATTGCCCCTTATATCATTATCGCAAATATCGTACGCGAACTGCTTTCGGGCGTGCGCGACTGGGATGTTTACCTTAAGGAATGCCTGATTATTGCGGCATTCTGGTTCGGGAATGTCCTGTTCCACAGCATTTCGACGACGCTTTCGCATGTGGCGACTTTCAACGTGCTTGGAAACATCCGCAAGGATCTTTGCGACAAGCTATCGCGTGTGCCGCTGGGATCTGTTCTCGACATGCCTTCGGGCGCACTCAAGAACATCTTGGTAGAACGCATCGACAGCATGGAAACGACGCTTGCGCACGTAGTCCCGGAATTTACTTCGAACTTGATTCTCCCCGTGCTCATGTTCGTCTACCTTTTCCATATCGATTGGCGCATGGGGCTTGCCTCTCTCGGGACGCTCCCGATTGGTATGGCCGCTATGGCCGTCATGTTTGCCGGAGCGCAAAAGTGGTTCGACAATTCTATCCAGAAAACGAAGGCCTTGAACGACACCGCGGTTGAATACATCAACGGCATCGAAGTCATCAAGGCGTTCGGCAAGTCAAAGTCTTCTTACGACAAATTTGTAGTAGCCGCAAAAGAAGGGAGTGACTGTTTTGTCGAATGGATGCGTCGCTGCATTTGGCCGCATTCCCTTGCCATCACGGTCGCTCCTGCCACACTATTGACGGTGTTGCCGTTTGGCGGTTACTTCTATTACAACGGCTCCATTACGGCCGTCGATTTTATCACCGTCATCATCGTTTCGGTGAGTATCATGATGCCGCTCCTCACCATCATGAGTTACAGTGACGACATCAGCAAGGCGGGCGTCATTTTCGGCGAAGTCGGCTCGGTGCTCGAAATGAAGGAACTTGCGCGACCCGCGACAGACAAGCGTAAACCCGCCGACAATTCCATCACATTGAAAGATGTGCGATTCAGCTATCATAAGGGAATCGAAGGCGAAGAAAAGAAGGAGATTCTCCACGGCATCAACATGGTTCTCCCCGAAGGGAGTTTTACCGCATTCGTGGGCCCGAGCGGTTCGGGCAAATCGACGATAGCTCGCCTTATTGCCTCGCTGTGGGATGTTGACAGCGGCGACATCGAAATCGGAGGCGTGAACATCAGGGACCTTTCGCTCGAAGAATACAACCGCCGCATCGCATACGTTTCGCAGGATAATTTCCTCTTTGATATGTCTGTCCGCGAAAACATTCGGCTCGGGCGGCCTTCGGCATCGGATGCCGAAGTCGAAGAGGTGGCGCGCCAAAGCGGCTGCTACGAATTTATCATGAGTCTTGAAAACGGTTTCGACACGATTGTCGGTGGCTCGGGCGCCCACCTCTCCGGTGGCGAGCGCCAGCGCATCGCCATCGCCCGCGCGATGATGAAAAACGCCCCCATCGTCATTCTGGACGAAGCGACCGCCTATACCGACCCCGAAAACGAAGCCATCATCCAGAAATCCGTGGCAAAACTCGTGCAAGGCAAGACGCTCATCGTCATCGCACATCGCCTTTCGACGGTCAAGGACGCCGACAAGCTCTACGTCATCAAGGATGGCAACATCGACAGCTGCGGCACGCACCAGGAACTGCTCGAAAAGGGCGGCCTCTACAAGTCCATGTGGCAGGCCCACATCAGTGCCAAGGATTCCGAGGAGGATGCATAAATGTTCGATACTCTCATCAAGTTCTTCAATTTCTGCAATGCAGAAAACCGCCACAAGTTCTACGGCTCTATCATCGTAGGAATTTTCAATTCCTTCTTCATGGCGCTCCGCATCGGTGCCATGGCTGTCATGTTGCAGGGCGTCATTCGCCATGTGCAGGGAATCGCGCCGTTTACCATGGACACCGTCCGGCTTTCGCTTGGAATCATGGTGGCAAGCCTTATCGGAGCAACCGTCACCAAGCGCGTCATGAGCATGTGGCAAACCGAAGGCGGCTACCGCACTTGCGCCTCCAAGCGCATCGAAATCGTCGAACACCTGCGCTACCTGCCCATGGGCTACTTCAACAAGAACAGCCTCGGTTACATCACCTCCGTCACCACCAACACCATGGAACAGCTTGGCGATGTGGCTACCCGCGTTGTCATGATGGTCACGCAGGGCATTCTCGACACCATTCTCATCATCGTGATGATTGCCTTCTTCGATTGGCGAATTGCGATTGTCGCGACCATCGGTTTTGCGATTTTCCAGTTCATCAACACGCTCATGCGCATGAACGTCCGCGCCGTTTCTCACGAAAAAGTGGAATCCGACAGCAAGGTAGTCGAAAAGGTTCTTGAATACATCCAGGGAATCGCCGAAGTCAAAGCCTACAACATGACCGGCAAGCGTTCCAAGGAACTGAACGAAATCATTGACAGGAACACCAGCGCCAATATCGGCATGGAACTCAAGTGCGTTCCGCTTTCGAACTTGCAGACTTTTGTCGCCAAGCTCACGGGCGTTGCCATCATGATTTTCTCGATTCATTTCTACCTGAACGGCAGCATGGAACTTGCCAACTGCGCTGTCATGCTAGTGTGCTCCTTTATGCTCTTTGCGGCCCTGGAGCTGGGCGGTAGCTACGCGGCGCTCCTCCGTGCCGTCGACATCTCGGTCAACCGCGCAAACGATATCTTGAACAAGCCCACCATGGACATCGATGGCGAAGATATTGCCCCCGCCAATCACGACATCAAGGCCGAAAGCATCGATTTTGCCTACGACAAACGCAAAATCATTGACAACGTGACGCTTTCCATTCCCGAAAAGACGACCACGGCTATCGTGGGCCCAAGCGGTTCGGGCAAGACGACGCTTTGCCATTTGCTCTCTCGCTTCTGGGACGTAAACGCTGGTTCGGTGACATTGGGCGGCCGCCGCGTGCAAGATTACAGCATGGACAGCCTCATGAAGAATTTCAGTTTCGTATTCCAGAACGTGTATCTGTTCCGCGATACGATTGAAAACAACATCAAGTTCGGGAATCCGAGCGCCACGCACGAGCAAGTCGTAGAAGCCGCCAAGAAAGCCTGCTGCCACGACTTTATTGAAAAGCTCCCCGACGGTTACAATACGGTCATCGGCGAAGGCGGCGCAAGCCTCAGCGGCGGTGAACGCCAGCGCATCTCGATTGCACGCGCCATCATGAAGGATTCCCCGGTCATCATTCTGGACGAAGCGACCGCGAACGTGGACCCCGAAAACGAACGCGACTTGATGCTTGCCATTCAGGAGCTGACCCGCGAAAAGACCGTCATCATGATCGCGCACCGCTTAAAAACCGTGCGCCACGCCGACCAGATTATCGTCTTGGACAAGGGCCGCATCGCAGAACAGGGCAAACACGAAGAACTCGTGAAGAACGGCGGAATCTACGCCCGATTCATCGATTCCCGCCGCGAAGCCGTCAGCTGGAAACTGTAATGAATATTGCCGCTCCCGGCGTGATGATGGGGGCCGGCGGCGAGTTCCTTTCGCAGGCGACTCGTTTGGACGCGCTCCATCATAAAATTCTACATTAAATCATGAACAAGAATGGCATTGCGATTGGTTATGCGATAGCGGCGGCCGCATTTTATGCACTGAATGTCCCCTGCTCCAAAATGCTGTTGGCCCACATTTCGCCTGTATTCATGGCGGGGCTGCTCTATATTGGCGCGGGGCTCGGCATCGGCATTCTCTTCCTGTTCCATATCAGGCGCGAGCCCCAATCAGAACGGCTCTGCAAAAAAGATTTCCCCTACACGCTGGGCATGGTCCTGCTCGATATCGCAGCGCCCATATTGCTCATGTTCGGTGTCAAGTACGGAACGTCCAGCAACGCCTCCCTGCTCGGTAACTTCGAAATCGTCGCGACAGCGCTGATTGCGCTATTCATCTTTAGAGAAAAGGTGTCTACGCGTTTGTGGATTGCCATTTTATTTATAACGACATCCAGTTTCATTCTCTCGTTTGAAAATGCCGACGGATTCAAATTTTCGATCGGCTCCATCTTCGTTCTCGGCGCGACCATCTGCTGGGGGCTAGAAAACAACTGCACCCGCAAAATTTCGGACAAAAGCACATACCAGATTGTGACCATAAAAGGCCTCTGTTCCGGAATCGGCTCCATCGTCGTTTCGCTTACCACAGGCGAAATGCATTTTGCCGTAAAATACATCCCGCTCGCCCTGCTGCTCGGCTTTGTGGCTTACGGTCTGAGCATTTTCACCTACATCCGCGCGCAACATTACCTGGGAGCCGCAAAGACTAGCGCCTTTTACGCATTCGCGCCCTTTATCGGCGTTCTTTTTTCTGTCGTGCTCTTGAACGAAAAAATCACGTTGCAATACATCGTGGCGTTCCTGGTCATGATCGCCGGAACCATTTTTGTGGTTTACGATACGCTTGTCTGCTCGCATGCGCACATGCATCAGCATATTTTCACGCACACGCATGGCGGCATAACCCATACACACGTTGTTACGCATTCCCATTTGCACAACCATGTCTTCTCCGATGCAAAGCACGGTCACAGCCACAACATCAAGGACCTAGAGAAAATCTCAACACACTGATGAGGAATTTAATCGCCGATTACCCCTGCGAGTTCTTTTTTTTTGCCCTGTATGCGGCCTTGCGTTCACCAACGCAGTTCAAGGCAAGCGTTTTGTTCATGTAGTTCGCGCGTTCTAGTTCTATTGCGTTGCGCAGAATGCTTGTAAGAAAATCGTTAGGACTTGAGCTAGTCTCGGTCGCCAACTTTCGTACTGTTTCTTGCAAGTCGTAAGGAACCTGGACGGTCATGCTCTTCATCGGAGTTACGTATAGTTCGCCGCCGACGGCCTCCGACATTTTCAGCAGCTGCTTGTACGAAGGGTTCGTTTTCAAGGACGCAATACGCGAGATAGCGCTTTGCGTCGTGCCCATCTTGTCGGCGACATCTTGCTGCGTGATCCCCAAGGAATCTTTCAGGAAATCAAAATCCGTCAGGAAGGCCGACAGCGCCTCGTATGTCTTGGCGAACAAATCCAGACCTTTGTCTTCATTTTCGAGCGAAGACATAAAATCGATGACTTGATTCTTTTTCATTGCATAACTCCCTGATTGACAAGTTCTCTGTATTGCTTCAGTTTTGAAACTATAGCATATTTGCTATATTTAGTCAATATTTTTTTGAAAAAAAGAAATTTTCTAATGAGAAATTAGCTTTACAAGTTCGCTTTGCGCAGCGGGGTTGTTTGCGTAGTTCCGCATGACAGATTTCATGTCAAGGAGAATGCAGTGGATTTTGTGGTAATCTTGACCACGGTCTTTTCAGTCACCATAGATGTAGCCGACGCGTTTCATTGCATAAACGTCATTGCGAGGGAGCTCCGCGACCGCGGCAATCTCATCCCATTTCCCAGCATCCGCACAGTATGGCATTATAAAGGCGTTGTATATGTCGCTCGATGTCATCCCTGCGAAGGCGAGGATCCTTTTTACACAAAAGTCCCGCGAAAAAACGCAGGACTTTTCCATTTAAATGTCTTTCTAAAAAAAGTAAGATGCAGATTATCCTAATACATCTTCCAGCAATTCCCAATCGTCACTATCGATATCGTCGGAATAATTCTCAATACAGATGTAAAGTTCCATATCATTTTTGTTTTGACGAACAAATCCACCCTTGAGATTACGCTTTGTCAAATATTTTTTCAAAGCCTCGAACTTGAACTTTGAGAACCTGTCAATATCCTCGCTGTCACCTGAAGCATTGAAACCACCCTTGGTTTCTATTATCCATGTTTCGCCATCAGTCGTTCCGATAATGTAGTCAGGATAAAACGACTTCAGTTTTCCAAAGTTGTCCTTGTAGACGATAGAGAAATATTCGCTACCCTTATCCCCATTTTTATAGAACCACTTAACAGAATTACTTTTTTCCAAATGTTTTTCAAATAGTTTTTCGGGTGCAGAGCGCGGTGCTGCAGAATTCAAATAGCCTTCATACACATTCTTTTTACTCGTTTTGGGTGTTTTTGCCTTTCCATCGTAAGTAAATAAGAAATCCCGAGGAATTATAAAATCAAATGTTGTGATTTTTTCTGGATTCGGCATTTGAATTTGTGTAAGATAATCGGACATTGAATCTACAATGTCAAATCTCAATTTATCGCTATTGTTAAGAACAAAAGCGTACAACTGTTTAATTTCGAGAGACAAGATTTTCTTGGAAAACGAGCTTTCTTTCCCAAACAAGCGGCGGACAATGAGATTCATCTGGTCATACGGCAAGCCTATTTTCAAGCCGATATTCGAAAGTTCATGATGGAACATACGACCGTGTTCGTGAGTATCCAATTTCGTGATGTAGTCTAATTTATTAAGTTTGTCAAAATCAGATTTTTGCGTAAGGCGGACTTCACCTGACACTGTATGCTTTACGATATTCTCGCTAAAAGCATATCCATGAGCTTCAAGAATTTTCAGATTCTCTTTAACACTTTTACTAACCTTGTATATCTTCTGGAAATGTTCCGCGATTGCTTCTATCGCAAGCCTTCCGTCACGAGGAACATTTTCCAAATCAGTCTTGTATTCGCCTTTCAGCGTAAAGTTCCTAAATTCTGGTTTGAGATACAATTTCGCAGCATTTAGTGCACCTTCGCCAAGTTCTCTCCGAGCTTCTTCTGTGAATTTTTCATCAAAGGTGTATAGATAACAGTTATCAAGTAAGTCGTTTTCGTAATGTTTTGCTTCTGGCATACGGCGAATCCTTCCGATAGTCTGGATTTCAAATGTATCATTCATATGCTCGCGCAATTTGACAAGTATATGTGCCCTAGGACAATCCCATCCCGTAGCAATCGCTTGCTTGATGATGACTGCAATTGGAGTGGCATTTAGATTTTCAATACCGTCGAGATTTTCTTTTTTATCGCTAAGCCATACTGCAAGCATTCCATTTTCATAAGATATTTGTTTGTTTTCAAAAAAACGTTCAACCTGATCAAGAGAAATATCGTCTTTATTAGGAATTTGCACAACAATCAATGGATTGATGTAGGCATGTATTTTCAAAAATTCACTTCTCAATGCTTTCTGTTTCTCAATAGCTTTTTCAAGAAGAAATTCCGTTATATTTTTGACATTTTCCTTTTGTTGAATATCCTCGTTTACGATAAGAAGTTTCTTGATAAGACCTTCTGCAATAACATCTTCTTCTTTCACTTCTATTAGCATCGCGTCTGTCACGTTTTTTGGAGTCGCAGACGCGCGAATGATTTTATCGGCTCCGAACAGGTCTATAATTTCTTTAGCCTTGATGCTGTCGTTCTGATGACTTTCATCAACAATCACCTTGAAGATTAAACCATTTTCACGAGCAGTTTCAACATGTTCCTTGAAATTCTTGCGTTCACCCTCTTTTAGAGCATTGTTGCCGCTTTTGGTAAGCATTTCCCAGTTGATAAAGCAACAGTCGTTTTCTTCGAACCCCGCTGTCATCACATCGCCAATAAGTTTTGTATTAGTGTTTGGGAAATACATATCCATTTTCTTTTTGCTCTGTTCTTCCAAATTGCCCTTGCCAGGAGTGAGCCAGACAAAAACAGTTTTGGGGAAACTTCGACAAAAGTCGTTCATAAAGTAGGTCAGCATCAAAGTCTTACCACTACCGGTAGGACTTTTCAAGACGACATTTTGCACAGAAGTGTTCATAGCGTCTTTGAGTTTGAGAACCGTTTCGTATTGAAAATTCTTAAGTTCCATAATAAGCCCTCCTACTTTTCAAGTTCCTGATAGTAATAGTCAGGGATGACATTGAGCTTGATGTTGCGTTCTTTCATAAACTCGGCCTGTGCGCCAGAAAGCAAGACATTGTGGCCGTAGTAAACCTTCTTTATGTCAAGGTTCTTTTTCTTATTTTTGACAAATTCAGCCATTTCTTCATCGGTGAGAATGATGGCAATTTCGGTGTTGTTGTTTAGATTGATTCCGTTTTCAAGTTCCACCAATTCACGGATATGCAGAAGCAATTCATCGGCATATTCATAGTAAACTTTTTCGGAGATGGGAACATAGTCTATGCGGAAATACTTGAGAGAACCAGGAAGACCATCAGAATATTTTGATTTATCTTTTCTTTTCCCTGTGATAACCGTTTTCAGACGCTGATATGTGATATCTCGGCAGATATTATTTTCATTATTCGTACAAACAATAAACTTTCTCTTTCCACCATAATCCACATTTGCTTCTAGAACAGATTGGGCTGTTGTTCCGCTACCTACAAAAAAATCTAATATTGTAGAATTATCATTTGACGCTTGGAAAATCAATTCTTCAATCATTTGCGTTGGTTTAACAGTTTCAAAGCCATGGTCTTTTTTATTCAATATTGCGTCAAGTTCCCTTTTGGCAGACTCAGCTGTTCCAAATTGTTCTGCAAAGAATAACGACCAGAACGGCTTTATACTATCAAAAGATTCATCACCAGGTCGAACTTTTCTATATACTTTCCCATTTTTCTTAAAAATATCTTTTCTCTCGATTAATTCTAAAATCGTATCTTTACCAAGTTTCCACTGATTTCCTTCATTTGGAGATATACCCAGAATCGGAAAAATCATACTTGCTCTTCCACGTACTCCACTTTTTCCCATCTGTCCAATTTCTTCAATTCGATAAATTCCGGCTTCATCTTTTTCGGGATAATCTTTTTGTCCTATCACATGGCAATTAAATTCGATTCTTTTGCTTGTATTTTTGTAAACCAAAATGTATTCGACCTTCGGTTGCAACATTTTTTTTGCCGTTTTAGTATTCTGACATTTTGTTCTTTTTTCCCACCCAATCGTTGTCAGAAAGTGAGATTCTGAAAAGATCTCATCACACACAAGCCTCATTGTACTTTGCTCTTTGTCATCAACAGAAATAAACATGATGCCATTGGGGGAAAGAAGTTTTTTGGCTATTGAAATTCTTTCACTAATAAAGGATGCGTATTTACTATGTTTAAATGCATCATCATCACCAATTATATGATCATTATAGATGAAGGTTTTTCCCGTATTATATGGCGGATCAATATAGATAACGTCAATCTTTCCTTTGTGAGTTTTCTCCAACAACTTCAACGCAGCAAGGTTATCACCTTCAATCAAGAAGTTCTGTTCACCGCCATTATCAACGAATAACTTTTCTTCTTCGACCAAAACAGGGATATGCGATTCCAATTCTTCATCAATCGCTTCGCGGTGTTCTTCAAAAACAAGACCATATTTCTTGCCCTTCACATCCTTTGCGATTTCGTTTAAGTAACGAAGCAGGTTGGCCGAATTTTCATCACGGCTAGATTTTTCAATGAATTTGCGAATCTGAGAAATTTTGTCAAGTAAGTCGTCCCGATGCAACTTCGAAATATTGGCCATATACGTGCGCTCCGTGTTGAAAGTGAACGAGTTCACTCTCGCGGGAGCGGTTCTGGCCGATTCGTTTGGCTAGGGTACGGACAAAAAGAAACGGCGGGGAGCCGACTCACTCCTCGCCTAAAAGCGCGACATTTTCAAAAGAATACAATATACCCGCAAAACCCGAGCGGATACAGTACGCCCAGGGTACACTACGCCCGTGCAATCCACGGGCTGTGGCGAGTCATTGTCTTATTCTCGTTGCTGAAAGTGTCGAAGTTCCAAGTAGAGGACAAGAGCAAAACTCAGCGAGTCCACCCCTGTTCTGCACTTCTTCAGTCTTTTTCGGAAATAAAAAAGGCGTGAAGTTGAATGCGTTTACCTACTTGAGGCCTTCGACTGCCCGCAACGAATAAACACAAACAACTCACGCCCCAAAAGGCCGCTTGCATACAGGCAAACTGCTATTTAAACAATAGACCATGTAGCAAAACGATGCGACAGGCACGGGCCGGCCGCAGACGTGAGCGTTCGTCTTGTTCTCGTCGCAGAAATTGTCGAAGTTTCAAGTAGAGAACAAGAGAAAACTCTATTTGCAAGGAAATATAGATTATTCCGCTGTCAAAAGGTGACGCCACGCCCGGAAGGCGAGAAAAAAGCGTAAAAACGCAGAATTCAACCGCCTGCAGGGGTCAATTTTCCTCAAAATTGCCAAAATTTCCGCGAAAACCGCCAATTGTCATAATGTGACATCCGAGGAATGTATATTTGTATCGAGAACACTTTACCCCGCCTTTTTTTTGCTTGTAGGCGGATTGGAGTAGAAGATGAATGAAAAAGAGATTGCTGTTCCGAACCTGCTGGAGGAATCGGGCGTAGAAAAGATGATTCTGGTCATTCGTGGCAAGCAGGTGTTGCTTGATCGCGATTTGGCGGCGCTTTACGGGGTGGAAACTAGGGCCATAAATCAGGCCGTCAAACGAAATATGGAAAGGTTCCCGGAAAGGAACTGTTTTCAATTGACAGAACTGGAATTTTCAAATTGGAAATCACAAATTGTGATGTCCAATTCTGAGAAAATGGGCTTGCGTAAGATGCCGTTTGCCTTTACCGAGCAAGGAGTGGCAATGCTTTCAGCTGTTTTGCGTACCAAAACGGCAATTAAGGTGTCTCTCGCTATAATGGATGCTTTCGTGCAATTGCGGCACCTTATGATGGGTAACGGCGGTCTTATCAACCGTCTTTCAAATGTAGAAGCAAAGGATTTGGAACAGGACAGCCGCTTGACCGATCATGACGAACATCTGCTTGATCATGACCGAAAATTTGACGAACTTTTCGAGGCGATGGACCGTGGCGAGCTCAAAACCAAGGGCTTATTTTACAACAACCAGGAGTTCGATGCCTATGTATTTGTCTGCGACTTGATTCGCCAGGCAAAGAAAAGAATCGTACTTGTCGACAGGTACGTGACCGAGAAGACTCTGGCCATGATGCTCAAGCGGGAAAAAGGCGTTTCCGTGACAATCTACACCTATGACAAAAGCAAAGTCCTTGAAATGGACCTAGCCACTTACAACGAACAATATCCTGACAGCCCGATGCAAGTCTTGCCAAGTTACGGAATGCATGACCGATTCTTGTTCATAGACGATACGGCCTACCACTTCGGGGCTTCGCTCAAGGATTTGGGCAAGAACACCTTCTTCTTTACGCAGGAAGATTTCACGCTGCAAGAAGTGTTGAAGGAATCGCAGAAAATTCAGGCAGAAAAAGAAAGCTAGGCATTACAAGGTGACAACGTACCCCGCCTTTTTTTGCTTGTAGGCGGAAGGAGTAGAAGATGAATAACGAAAACACGTTTTCGATTTTAATGCGCAATGTGGCAGACCGAATTGCATCCGTTCGAAATCATAAAATCATTTCGGATGCCGATGTCGCTTTGTTATATGGTGTAGAGACAAAGCGAATCAATGAGGCGGTCAGGAACAATCCTGACAAGTTTCCCTCGACATATATGTTCCAGTTGTCAAAGGATGAAGTTGAAATTTTGCGGACGAAAATTTCGTCCACAAATTATTCGGCCAAAAGCAGATCTTTACCCTACGCTTTCACAGAAAAAGGCCTCTATATGCTTGCGACAATCTTAAAAAGCAAGACGGCGATTAACACAACTTTTGAAATCCTTGCGGAACGGGTAAAAAATATCCATCATGCGACAGTGTCTCGCAAATTCGAAACGCCGCCGGAATTATTGGAATGTATCAAGGGGACCTGGATGCCAAGGATGCACTCTACATAAATCAAATCAATTCGGCCTTCGATAACGCGGTCCATTTTGATTTTCCAGCCGTTCGATTCCAAGAAGGCCTTGTATTCTTTTTCGGTCCATTCGTGTGCGAAGCGGATGCCGACAAGGCTCAGGAATTTTTGCCACAAGTTCTTCTTGCCGCCTTCGCGGAAAAAGAAATTCGGGGCAATCAGCAAGCCGCCATCCTTTAAGACGCGACGAATTTCTTCAAGCGCCTTTTCCGGATTCGGTATAATGTGGAGTGCGTTTGCAATCACGACAATGTCGAAGGAATTGTCCGCAAAGCGTAACGAAGTCGCGTCTGCAACTTCGAAACTCAGGTTGTCTGGATTCTTCGCCTTGAGTGCGGTTTCAATCATTTTTGGCGCAAAATCCGTTGCCACCACGGACTTTGCGGCAGGCGCAATATGCCGCGCAATCATCCCAGGGCCCGTTGCCAGTTCAAGAACATCTTTGCCCTTGGCGACTTCGGCAATCCGCGCATACAGAAAATCATAGATATTCTTCTGCGTGCGCATCGAAAATTCATAAACCGGTGCGAAAACGTTCCAAATGTTCATACTTACCTCTACCGAGGCAAAATATAGTTATAAGCGACTACCACATTTTTAC
Source organism: Fibrobacter sp. UBA7003 (assembly GCA_002449765.1). Taxonomy (GTDB): domain Bacteria; phylum Fibrobacterota; class Fibrobacteria; order Fibrobacterales; family Fibrobacteraceae; genus Fibrobacter. The sequence continues at coordinate 377,107 of DJXN01000015.1, read as the reverse complement.
GGGCCACCGCATCGTCGAGGAATTCGAACATCGTGCGGTAAGCGAAATCGCGAACTTCCTTACGGGAAAGGAATACGTCGTGCATTCCATCTTCAACAGTCACTGTCGTAACATCAGGCCCTAGCTTGGGAGCCCATTTTTCCAGGAGATTCACATCGAGCAAGCAATCGCAGCGCATGTAGTCTTCTTCCCATTTAACGTTGTTGACCGTGCATCCGCTACGCATCATAAGTATGGGAGACTTGATTTGCATCCCGTTATGGATCCACTTGATTCCCCTTGTGGTCGCGCGAAGGAAACCGAAGTATTGCTGCGGCCATTCGGCGCTCTTTAATTCCGTGTTGAATTCCCATTCTCCCCTTTCTGTTTTCAAAAGAGACATATTGTACTTGGGGGATTCCTGTTTTGGTGCCGGAGCATCGGGCATGAGGAGCGCAACGTCCGAAAGAACGGGGAATGCCACATTACGGACAAACCAGCTGTTTTTGTAGTCGAGGAAGGGGCTGTTCAAGACAAACGCCGCAAAATCTTCGCTATTGCGCTCATTCAGGTAATTCGGCGTAATCAAGCCACCATTGGAATGCGCGATAATGACAAACGGCAGATTGCTCGAAATGGAATTCCCAGCAATCTTTTTACTGAGCGCCACAGCGGCATCCAATTCGGCATAGTATTCCTTGACGCTCCGCATGTCGGAACGCGGTTCCCCAGCGCGGTACGAACGGCCGTTGTAATGCAAGTCTATCGCAAAGAACGCGAACCCGGCAGAATCGGACTTTTCGGCCAATTCTTCTTGGAAAAAGTAATCGTTGTATCCGTGTACGTACAAGATAATTCCACGTGGGCTAGAAGTCATCGCAACCGCACGCGGCGAACTTCCGAAGGGATATTCGATTAACGTCGAATGGAAAACCTTGTCGTAGGGTTTCACCTCAATCGGGTAAACCGTATAAGGCGCACCAAGTTCCGGATCAACCGACTTTTGCGTCAGGGAATTATCAACAAGGGTCTGCAAAGCCGATGTCGTAAGGGGTCTACTGTAGGCCTCATCACGTTTCTTTTCTTTGCAGGCGGCAAGGCAGGCGTTAGCGGATGTGGCAGAAAGAAGTGCGACCAAGGTCGCGGCAATGAGTATTTTTGCTTTAATCATACCAATACGATAAAAAATCGTACAAACTAACTCTACTCCAATTAGGCCAAACAAAATCCGCTATGCATTCAGCATAGCATCAATTAGCTTTTCCTGATTGCCTTGCAGCAGGTACTGTTCTGCGATTTTTCCGTGTTCCATGCGAATCACGGACTGGCAACAATTTAGAATGAATTCAGGATCGTGCGTAATCACGAGCAACGTTTTTCCGCTTGCAGCAAGTTTTTGGAGAGTTGCCGACACGGCAAGCATCTGCTTGTAATCCAAGCCGCTGGTGGGTTCGTCGAATACGACAATTTCGCGACCGCTAGAAACGCCGCTGCCGATAGCCACGCGTTGCTTTTGGCCGCCCGAAAGCGCCATCGGGTGGCAGCTAGCATAATCTTTCAGGTTAAGCCTTTCAAGGATTTCAAGGGCGGCGTTTTCATCTTGCGAATTCATGCCCAGCAAGATTTCGTCAAGGACGCTTTCCGTAAACAGCTGGTGGTTCACGTCCTGCATAATCAGGTACGCGCCGTATTTGCGGGCCTTGCGCTTTTGTCGCCAAGTTCCGCGGAGCCCGCACAGCACCTGGGCCAGCGTTGATTTGCCCGCCCCGTTATGGCCGATGATGGCGGTGATTTGATTGCGCGGGAGCGAAAGTTCCGGAATGTCTAGAACCAGGAATTTGCGGTTGTAGGCGAAATGGAGGTTGTTGAAGAGCAATGACTCTTTAAGAGATTGCTTCGCAGGCTCCTTCGAACGTTTCGGCCCTTCGGCAAGCTCAGGGGCCTTATTCTTAAGCTGTTCCAAATTCATGCAGCGCAGTCCGAGGCTTGCCGCATATTCCGGGCCTTTCGCCTCGAGTTCCGCTGGAGTCCATTCGTCTTGAATTTGTCCGTCTTTTACGTAACAAATTCTGTCGGCAATGTCGCGCAGGTAATGGATGCGGTGTTCCACGATAATGACGGTCTTGCCACGAGATTTCCAGAACTTGATGATTTCAGCGAGGTCCGCGACGGTTTTCAAGTCAAGATTAGCCGAGGGCTCGTCGAGAACGAAAATTTCCGGATCGATCGCAGAAACCGAAGCGCAGGCGATTTTTTGCTTTTCTCCGCCAGAAAGGTGGAAGATATTTCGGCCCGCCAAATGTTCTATGTGGAAATCCTTCACGACGCGATTCATGCGTTCCCGGATTTCTTCCGGATCCATTCCCAAGTTTTCGCAGCCAAAGGCGATTTCACTGTCGGTATCGATGTTGAAAAACTGCGAACGCGGATTTTGGAAAACGGAGTCCACATGTCTTGAAATTTCGGCAAGCGTCATGTCGGCGGTATTCTTGTCGCCGAGCAATACGTCGCCCGCCATCGTTCCCGATTGATAAAGCGGAATAAGCCCGTTGATCAGCTTAGAAATAGTCGTCTTTCCGCAACCCGACTCCCCCACAAGCACAACGCATTCGCCAGACTTGATTTCAAAATTCAAGTTCTTGATGACGGCATCGTCAAGGGATTCCGTGTAGGAGAAGGAAACGTTTTTTAATGTGATAGTCATTTCTAACAAGCAAGGAGATTCCCGCCTTCGCGGGAATGACAATTAAGGGACTGACCAAGAACAGAATAAAACTACAACAGCCAAACAATAAACAAACACGACAACATCTTGAACGTGGAATCCGATTTTGACAATGCAACTACGTCTCGTTTCTGGCGAAAGTCCGCGCGTCGTCGCCGCCACCGAAAGCTCGTCACCGATTTTCGTGAGCGACACCAGCAGCGGAATAAGTCTGTATTCCAAAATGGCAAGCGGGTTCTTTAATGTCCGCAGGCTGAACAGGCGAATGCCCCGCATGCGCATTGCATTCCCGATATCGCGGGCTTCATCGAATACGGTCGGGAAAAAGCGAATCATCACCGCCAAGGGAATCGTCACTTTGTTAGGAATGTGCATCTTCGACATTCCCGCCATGAACTCGTTCACCTTGGTGGTCGTCATGACATAGTAAAAAATAACGCTTATCGGCATCACATGCGAAACAAGCATCATCGTTGAGACAAACAGCGTGCCCGCCAGTCCGACATCCATCGTTTTTAAATAATCAAAACTGAATGCAGATATTGCGTACAAGAAAGAAAAGAGTAGGGAAAAACGCCATCTTTTTTCAAGCACCAATAAAACCGCCGGCAAAACAACAATCATGGCGCCGTAAATCACTGGTGCGGAAAGAATGATGCTGTTCCCTGCAATCGTTAAGAACAGTTTTGTCCGAGGGTCCAATTTCACCGGGCAAGACCAATCCGTTCAAAATGCTTTTTCATGATGCGGCGGGCCACAAGTCCACCGATAACGGCACCCAAGATGCCGAAGGTGTAAATTCCGACCAGGGGCCAGATACTGTTAGAAAGTTCCGCCAACTTCGCAACGTAACCTTCGTCGCACATGCCACGGGTATATTCCAGATATTTCTCGGTATAAAGCCAAAGCGGAAGCATCATCGAAGAACTCATTAGGCTCAAGACAATGTTTGCCATGTACAAGCCGGCAAAATTTTTCCCTATGATTTTCAGAATTGTTCCCGACAGTAGCCCAACTGCAAGGCTTATCGCAAACATGATAACGCTCTGGCCCATCACCAGCATTGCTCCCCCGAAAATGCCGCAAAAAAGCATACAGCACAGGATCGGCCTTTCTATTTTCGAATAGAACAGGAACATGGGAACACTCGTCACAAGCGCAATGCTCGCGGTCGAAAAAACAATAAGGGCGGGAATGTAGCCGATGCTCGACGACATAAAACCAAGCACGATATAAAGCGCCGCAAAAACGCCCACGTTCACCAGGTCGCGGACCAACGTATTCGATGTTTTTTTTCCGGTCGATCTTACATTACTCATAAAAGTCTCCAATAGCAAACAAATGCACGCCAAATAGAGTTTTTTGATGCGCTTTTTTCTACTCCATTTAGACAGAAAAAGGACCGCGGCAAAAGCCACAGTCCCTTTATTGGGCATTCTATGAAGTAATTAGAAGCTGAATACGGTTTCGAGACCGAAGCGCAGCGCGGTATCGTCCTCGTTATCCTGCACGGGAATATCCACCATGCCGAAGGCCGTGATTTCGAGGTTTTCCACCGGTGTAATGTAGGCACGGGCACCGACATCGAACGTAGCGGCGGAATCATCGTCATCATCCATTGTATTGGTGTGGTATTCTACAGGAATGCCGAGCTTGATGAATTCGGCAAGCTTGAAGGCGGGTTCGGCATACACGAAGAAGTATTCCGGAATTTCGCCGTTATCAAGGTCGCTCGCATCTTCGTCGGCATCGCCCCTATCGACAATGGCATAGAAGGCGGTCGTCTTGATATCGAACATACCCACTTCAAAAGTCGGCTCGACCAAGAAGGCGTGGGCAGTAGAAGTCCAGTCCTGACCATCGACCACGTCGCCGTCGTCACCCAGGTAATCGGCATGGAAGCCGTACACGGCCCTAAAGCCAAAGCCACCGATATTCAGGCCCGCCTCGACACCGGCATGGAATTCGTTGTGCTGAGCCGTCTGGAAGCTCTTGTAGTCAACGAACGGACGCAGGTGCTGACCGGCGATATCGAAATCGTAGGCAGCGTGAATGTCGTAGACCTTTGCGCCTTCGTCATCGGCAAAATCATTATCGCCACGACCAAAACCGAAACCGAGCACAAGGCCCGCCAAGTCAATTTCAAGACCGCGAATATCGTGTTCCTTCATGCCCGCAGCATTGTCGGCCGGATCATCGTAGCCGTAGTAGGCATTGAACGCGCCTTCCGAGAAGGTCAGGTCACCCAGCTTGACGGCGAAGAAATCGGCCGGCTGGTACTGAACGTAGGCGCCGTTATAGACCGCAGCGGGGCTATCCGTCTCGCCATCGGCTTCGAGGCCCACGAATGCAGACCACTTTTCGTTGAACTTCACTTCCACATTCAGGTCGAACGTAGATGCGTATTCATGGTTCAGGTCGTCATCGTTCAAGACATCGCCCGTATAGGCGTCGAATTCGACTTCGCCGGAGAACTTAACTTCCATGTTGGCGGCAGAAGTTGCTTCACTCATGCTTGCCTTGAGCATATCGAGAGCGTTACCTGCAGCGGCAGCAACTTCACCGGGGTTCGTGTTTTCGGCAGGAGCCTTTTCTTCAGCGGGAGCCGGTTCTTCGGCCTTTGCCTGTTCTGCGGCGGGAGCTGGAGCAGCCTGTTCTGCAGGTGCTGCGGCAGGGGTTTCCTGTGCAGGGGCCGGGGCAGCTTGGGCAGGAGCTTCAGCAACGGGGGCTGTAGCAGGGGCTTCGGCAGCAGGGGCGGCTTCCTGAGCGAATGCAGGCATCGCAAACACGGAGGCGGCTGCAAGGCCGAACAAGAGATTAGACGTCAAACGGTTTTTCATTTTTTTCTCCCTTGACGGATTAATTTTCTGTTTTTGTAACACTCCGTCAGGTTTTTTACAAATAGTGCTACAAAAACGCTTGGCTATCACTTTCTGTGTACTAACGTTGCAAAATGCGTGCCAAGAGGTTTTAGTTTAGTTTTAAAAATTAGACTAATCTAATTCAAGATTTTTAATAAAGGGCTGGCAGGTTTTGGGCCCACCAGCCCTGTTCTTGATTCCAAAGGTTAGTCTTCGAAACGCTTTTCTTTATTCGCCTTCATGCCGAAGAGCTTGAGGAAGATTCCCGTACCCACGAGCACCACGATGGCAGCGACAATCCATGTCATGTTTCCGCCAACGGGGACCTGGTAGAGGAGCACAGCAATCGCCCAGGCAAGGATCGTCTGCACGGTCGCCATCAGGATGGCGAGACCGAGGCCGATTTCACGGGTAACCACGCCCATGGCGGCAAGGCACGGCACGTAAAGCAAGATGAAGATGAGGAACGCAAACACCTGCCAGCTAAAGCCATCCACCGGGTTACCGTTCTTGTCCGGATTGTGGAAGTAAGAGCGGAGGTTGGCGTAGATGTCGGCGGTTTCAGAAAGGTCGCCTTCTTCGAGAGCGCCCATTTCGTCTTCGGAGAGTTCGAGGCCGGCGGCAGCGAGCTTTGCGAACACAGCTTCGCGGGTCTTTTCGTCTTCCTCTTCTTCGCCGAAGGTTTCGATGGCAGCGAATTCTTCGCAGGTCAGCACCTTGGCGTTGGTAATCTTGTCCAGAGTTTCCTTCTTGAGTTCGGCGGCTTCCTGGCCTTCCAATTCGCCGGAGGTTCCCAGCGGGTCGGTAAGCGAACCGAAGACTTCGGCGAGGTTAGCAGGAATTGAGCCGAGAGCTTCGAGCACGGCGCCCTTGATGTCGGGTGCGCCACCTTCTTCCTCTTCTTCGACGGGACATTCATCAATGCCGGCGATAAGCGGCTTTTCTTCGGCAGGAGCGGCTTCGGCAACAACTTCTGCGGATTCAGCAGGTGCTGCGGCACTATCGGCAACCACAGCGCTATCAGTTGCAGCGGAATCAGCAGCGGCGACTGTCGAATCAGCCTTCACGCTATCTGTAGCAGCAGAGTCAGCAACGGCAACTTGTTCCGGTGCGGGTTCTTCAGCCTTTTCCTTTGCGACGGTCACTTCGGCAGGCTCAGTGACCTTATCGGTTGCGGAGCTTGTCGAACCATCTGCAGGAGCATCGGCATTCTCCCCCACCATGGAATAGAGGGAGTTCATGGTACCGATAACAGCTTCCTTGGCCAACAGGCCAGTGAACAGCGACACGGATGCAGGCCAGTTTTCTTTTTCGACACCGAAGGGTTCGAATACCGGCGTAATGGCCTTACCGATTATAGAAAGCAAGCTGTTTTCGGAGTCGCCGTTACCGGCAGTGAACTCGTTTGACTTCACCACCTTGGATTCGTCAACAACGAAACCTTCGGGGAGAGCAACATTTTCAGTCTCGCCTTCTTCATTTTCCTTGACCATCTGGTAACCGTCTTCGGCCTGGACAATTTCGGTCGTCTTGCCGTCAACATCGACATACATCTTCTCCACAATACCAAAACTGTTGAGGAACCCGAGCACAGCAACGGCAAGCGTAATCACCTTACCGGCGCGCCAGATGTAGTCGCGCAGGCGCTGCCAGCAGTGAATCATCAAGGACTTGAACTTGGGCAAGTGATACGGCGGAAGTTCCATCACAAAGTTGCTGGCCTGGCCCTGGAAAAGCGACCTCTTCAGGAACAAACCGTAAGCGATGGCGAACAGCACACCGGCGAGGTAAAGCAGGAACACCACTGTGCCCGCCATCTTGCCGAAGAATGCCGCCGCAAACAGTGCATACACCGGGAGGCGTGCGCCGCAGCTCATGAACGGCACCAAGAAGATGGTGAGGAAGCGTTCACGCTTGGATTCCAGCACGCGGGTGCCCATAATGGCCGGCACGCCGCAACCGAAGCCCACCATCATCGGCACGAAGGCACGACCCGGGAGCCCGAGGAATCTCATGAAACGGTCTGCAACGAAAGCCGCGCGGGCCATGTAACCCGAGTCTTCCAAGAACGAAAGGCACAGGAACATGAAGAAGATGACCGGGATGAAGGTCGAAACCGTCTGGATACCGGCACCGATACCGTCGGCGAGAACAGCCGTGACAAAGGAGGGGCAGCCGAGTACATCGCCCAGCAGGTAGCCGAGGCCATCCACGAAAATCGCACCGAACAGCACGTCAAAGAAATCAATGAACGCAGAACCGATCGTCACCGCAATCCAGAACACCAGATACATGATGACCAGGAAAATCGGGAGAGCCGCCCAGCGGTTCAAAAGAACGGCGTCAAGCTTGTCCGAGAAAGTCTTCTTGGCGCGCGCAGAAACAATCGCCTTCCCCGCCACCTCGTGAGAAATGGAATAGCGGTTTTCGGCCATCGCAAATTCCGGCTCTTCGCCCAGAATCTTCACGACTTCGGCCTTGTCAAGCTTCACGCCCGCTTCAGCGAATTTGTCTGCATAGCTCTTCTGGTTGCCCAAGTACATGAGCGAAACCCAGCGAGCATCTGCATCCAAGAGCTTTGCGACCGGAGCCACCTTCGGTTCCAAAACCTTCACGGCCTCTTCGACCTTGTCGCCGTAAACCATCTGCTTCGGGAGCGGCATCGGGCTCGCAAGCACGTGGCCCATCTGGCTAATAAAGTTAGTGACGCTCTTTTCGCTCACGGCAGAAAGCGGAATGCACGGCACGCCGTAGAAATCAGAAAGTTCGTCGAGATCCAGCTGGATTCCGCGATTTTCGGCAATGTCCATCATGTTGACGGCAATCACCATCGGAATCTTCATGTCGGCAAGCTGGCTCGTAAGGAACAGGTTGCGTTCCAGGTTCGTCGCATCGACAATGTTGATAATCAGGCTCGCTTCGCGGCTGAGCAAGTAATCGACAGCAGCGCGTTCGTCTTCGGCATTTGCGAACAAAGCGTAAGTACCCGGAAGGTCCACCAGGCGAATCTGGCGGTCGCCCAGTTCAAAGTAACCTTCCTTCTTTTCGACCGTCACGCCAGGCCAGTTACCCACATGCTGGCGTGCACCCGTAAGGGCGTTAAAGAGAGCCGTCTTACCGCAGTTCGGGTTACCGGCAATTGCAATCGTCAAAAGTTTTCTGGCAGCCATTATACCCTCCTTAACTTGAGAACATTGGCTTCTTCTTTACGGAGCGAGAGCCTGTAAGACAATACGCTTACTTCAATCGGATCGCCGAGAGGGGCCACCTGCAAGACTTCCATTTGAACGCCACGCACAAGGCCCATGGACAGAAGCTTCGACTTGTAACGGGAATCGCCTTCGTTATAACCGACGATTTCTACCTTGTCGCCCTTCTTGAGTTCCGAGAACTTGGGCTCGGTACTCCACTTTTTCGTTTGCGACTTTCCGCCGCAACCACAATTACAGCTCATGTTACTTTTCACCTGCTTTTTTGCCGTTTTTCGCGGCGGGTTTTAATTTTTTAGCCGACGAAATCGCGTCCGTCGGCTTCACAAAATCCTCAATCTTACCGAGAGTCTCCGCCGAAAGGATATGTTCCATGCTGCAGGCATCCTTGTCGGCAATCGCTTCGGAAACGCCCAGCTTAATCAGGAAACCCTTCAGAAGAATATGACGGTTCAAAATCATGGCGGCAACGCGTTCGCCCTCTTCGGTGAGTTCCACGCCGCTGTAGGGTTCCTGCCTCACAAGGCCCATCTTCTTGAGTTCCACCATGGCCTTTGCAACCGATGGCATTTTCACGCCGAGAGCCGCGGCAATATCCTTGACGCGGGCAAGCCCGTTCGCCAGGCGCAACATGTGCACCATTTCCAAGTAGTCTTCTAAGCTTTGAGTCAGTTTTGTATGGTCCATATCAACTAGCCTTATTTAGACGAGGCTAATATAGTTTAATAAAACTAATTAGGCAAGGCTAAAAATATTACAATAGCCATACTTTTTTAGACAAATCTAACTTTGAAACGGAAAATTTACATTATTTTGACTTTTTTGCCCTTGTTTTTGCAGTTAGATTTATCTAACTTTTAGTTAGACAAGTCTAATTCTAATTGTTGCCATAGCTTTTAGACCCGGGCTTGTCTGGTTGAAGCAAAAATCCAATTCCCTCCTTGTGTCTCTTTGGGAACGATTGCGCCCCCGCTCAAGTAGCTCTGAGCAGGGGCGTTTTTGTTTAGACTTCCGCAATTATACAGCTTTACATGAAAAAAAAATGAAGTAAACAGGGACACAACGACATTATTTGTCGCAATAATAATATAATTTCTTTTTAGAGGTTTATTATGGCAGATATTACCCGCGCAGACCGTGTATTACAATTATTCGCACTCCTGATTTCGAATCCAAGCAGGAACTATTCTATCAGCGACCTGATGGCGGCTCTGGAAATCCCCGAAAACGAGCGCCGCAACGTGCAACGCGACATGCAAACACTGACTTCCGCCAACGGGGGGGCCTATATCCGCATAATAAGCGACCATCGCGCTTTTCGCTACCAGTCGGCCGTAAAATCGGCAGACAACCTTCTGTTTCCGAATTTCGAAAATACCATGCTGCATTTCGTGTTTCTGCAGCGCATTGCGAACATGTACCCCGCCGCAAGCGAGACTGTCACGGATCTGCTCGAAAAAATCCAGAAAAGCCTGCCTTCGAACGAAAAAAAGGCCGTGGAACAGCTCGCTCAAGACCTGAATTCGCGAATTCTTTTTGCGGGAACCCCTCCCATGTTCGAGGAAGATTCCAGCGAAAAACTCAAGGTAATTCTGCGGGCGATTCACGAACGCCGCAAAATCCTCGTCACCTATATCAGCGAAACTGGTAACATCCCTCGCATGCGAATTCCGCTGATGGTCATTTTGTACCAGGGCGAAATCTACATCGGTTGCGAGTCGCAGTCGCACCCCGGCGAAACCTACACACTCAAGTTCCGCCGAATCCAGAAGGTCGAACTCACCAAGGAAACCTTTCAGGACAACCCAAAGACGCTAGAAATGTTGCGCAAGCGTGTGCGACTCGGTTCCGCAATTTTTGGGCCGCAAGACCCGAAAGCCGAAGACGTAGAAATCGTGTTCAGTAGTCATGCGCAGCATTACCTTGAGGAAAAGCCGTTCCAACGCTCTATGAAAGTGGAGAAAACGTGTGACGGGCGACTGCTCGTCACGATGAAGGCCGTTAACGACGAACTCTTGTTCCGCTGGGTGCTCTCGTACGCCGACAGCGCCGAAGTCATCAAGCCCATAGCCCTCCGCAAAAGACTCCACGAATTCTCGTATTTCCTCGACAGCACCTACCGCAGAAATCATTAGCGATAAAAAGTAAAGCTGCAATGATTAAACTACCCATGCCCGCTATGTGCGGGCTTTTTTTCTTTAAAAATACCGTTTTAATCACGACATTATTTGTCGCAGTAAAAACCTAATTTGAGGATAAATCGAAATATGGAGCAAAAATATGAAAAAAGGATATTTTAAGGACGTTTTTAAATCCCTGCAAAAGAAGACCGAAAAGAAATCTTTGGGCATCAATTTTGTAAATCTCAAAGGCTACGAATACTGGATTCGTATGCTGAGGATTTCCAAAAACTATCCCGATGCAGACGACAGCATCGGCATATTCCCTATAGAAAACGCTTCCCGAATTTTGAGGGGGATTACAACGCATTTTGAACTCCTGAACAAGGCAGAAGACAGACTGTCCAAAACCAAAGCCCCAAAATCACGTTCCCCACGAAATAAAATCGACGAATGCTTTTACGGGATCGAAGAAGATGAAGGTAAATCAGAATCCTATCGCAACCGCAAAAGAGCCGTCAGCAAAATTCGCGACACTATCAAGAATAGCGGCTCCAGCGAAGATATAAAATATGTCACCCACAGCACTCTTGTTGGCGAAGATATCTTCAATGGCCCTGCCAAAAAGATTTTTTACGAGGGTATCATCAAGGAACTTATGGACATCCTCAAGCATCAAAAGAATATCTGTGATCCATACTTAAAGCGCCTTGACATTGTGCAGAAAGCATTCAACCTAGATTCCGTTGAAATGGAGATCCTGATATTCTCGTGGATTTTCTTTAAAAAGGACATTTGCGAGCCTCTCCGTGACATGATTGGTTCGCGAAGATTCGGAGATTGCGTTTTTGTCGATGTATTCGCATCCATTTATCCTGAACTTGATATAGAAAAGGCATGTTCCAACAAGTCTTCTCTCAAGCGGATGGGACTTGTCGATAACGACCTGGAAATTTCAAAGAGAATAGGGTTGTTCCTAGATGGGGTCTCAGGAAACGACCTCGATTCGCTCTATTTCAAGATTTACGACGGCAATAACGTACCCTATAAAAAACTGTGCAACAACAACCCGAAAGTAGAAGTTGCCTTTGACTTGTTGAAACATGTAAAGCCGAATCAGGGAATCAATATTTTCTTCTACGGAGTCGAAGGTACCGGTAAGACTGAACTTTCGAAGGCCATCGCAAAAGAACTCCGACGTCCGCTGGTTCTTACCAATATCAGCATTGATGGCGTTCATAGAGAAAGCAAGGAGGATTCAACTATCCAGGAGCGCTTGGGAAGCATTATGTTTGCGGCGACCAAGTACCAAAACAAGCGTGTCATTCTCTTGGTGGATGAGGCCGATGTAATTTTGAATTGTTGCGAAAAGGGTGCCCTCAACTTTTTCCTAGAACAAATAAAAGTCCCCGTTATTTGGATCTCAAACGACATCCGATTTATTGAAAATAGTACCCTTCGTCGATTTGATTACTCCATCGCATTCGAAAGGCTTGATTCTGAAAAAAGATTGCAGATTTGGCAGTCCGTCATTAGCGAGCAAAACACCGATAAAATACTTGGACCCTTGACGGTGCAACAGTTTGCCGACACCTACCCCATTACTGCCGGTGGCGTGACCCAAGCTATTGCCGGAGCGAAATTATTGCAGGAGACAGGCAGTAAGATTCCGCCAGAACAAGCAGTCCGTATCATCGCAGAAGCACAAACAAATTTACTTTCTTTAAGTTGTGAATACGCCAATCGCGATAAAGAAAGCCATGCGCCCAAATATATCCTTGACGCATTGAATGTCGAAGGAGACATGAACCGTATTATGAAGGTGGTGCAGTCTTTTAACACTAAATGGGAAACCATGCAGGAGATGGATTGTCCGGAGTCTTTGAACATATTGTTCTATGGTGTTCCCGGTACGGGCAAAACAGAACTTGCAAAACACATTGCAAGAACACTGGACCGCAAATTAATCGTCAAGAAAGCGAGCGATCTCTTGGATTGCTATGTGGGTGAAACAGAAAAGAAAATCCGCAAAATGTTCCGCGAGGCAGAAGAAAAGAAAGCAATTCTCTTTTTGGATGAAGCCGATAGTATGCTCAGCGAACGCGCCGGTTCTGAACACAGTTGGGAAGTGACGCAAGTGAACGAACTCCTGACGCAGATGGAAAACTTCAAGGGGATATTCATCGCGGCGACCAACTTCAATGAAAATTTGGATGCCGCCTCACGCAGGCGCTTTGCGCTTAAACTCAAATTCAACTATCTAAAACCCGACGGAATCGAAAAGGTGTGGCAAGCATTCTTCCCGAAAGTAGAATGCTCCACAGCCGCACGAGACCTAAAGGCTCTCGCTCTGGGCGATTTCAAAGCTGTTTATGACACCTTCAAATACTACGAAGAAAGCGAAGTAACCACAGACAGCATCCTGGAGGCCCTCCGTCATGAAATAGAATGCAAAAATACTCGCGAAGGCCGTAGGATGGGACTATAAAACAAGGAGGCTGCATGAATATTTGTGTAGACTGCGACGCCAGCAGCCGACTGGCAAAATTTTTCGCAAAGGACGATGAGGAAAGATGGATTTGCATTCCTAGTCTAAATTTGGGAACATTATCTACCCCCGGCAACGAAGACACCCCCGTTCATCCCGATTACTCCGCAGGAATGACGCTTTCTGTTGGCTCTGGAAAATTGCGAATATTGACAGATATTTCAAACAATGTTGATTGGAAAATATTGAGACAATTGGTTGCCACGAAAAACATCGAAGTTCGTCATTGCAGATGTATTGATATGAACTTATTTCTTCTTCCTCAAAAGCAATATGGTATGGTGCTTGTAAAAGAATACAGTGGTGGCTATTGGAAAGGTTACTTTGAAGATGAAATTGTCTTATTTGAAAGTGATGCTTATGACGGACAAAAAAGCAGTCGATTGTTTTCGATGTTCGTTGAATTATGGGAATGGGCAGAAACCATCACGTTGCAGAAACTTGAGATGTTTTTGACTTTTGCTCAGAAATTTCCAAATTTTTCGCTATCGGAGGATGAAGTTCCCGCAGGAACATATTTGCTTCTATCCAGTAAAGCGGATGAGGCTTGTTATCATGGTGTATTTTGTTCTCGATTAAAAGACGAGTTATCTTCATTAGAGGAAACAGTCTCGTTTCCGTATATGATGGGATTAGATATTCCAAAGAATGCCAAGTATATAATCCACTGCGATTGGATTGCAGAATCAAAAAGATTATCTGTCAATTGGATATATGCTGTAGATGCATCAAATCCGCTTGATTTTGATAATTTTCTATGGATGCATGTTGACGGCAAAGATGGAGAATTTGTCGTCATCAGGCCAAATTATATTGATGACGATTCTTCAATATATCCTACCCGGACATTTCATTTTGAATCGCCTTCCCCCAAAATGGGAGCACGAAAAATTTTCATGCTGTCCGAAGTCAGGTGCCGAAAGCGAGACGAGAAGCGCCTTGAGACCCTACTGAACAGAAAGTTTAAGATGGAAAACGGATTTAAGGATTGCCTTTTAAATAAACCATATAGGGGTACACAATGCAGTTCGATTTAATTAAAACTATTGGCGAAGGTGAAGAACGGGTTGATTACGGATTCGTCTTTGGTGGTGACCGTCAGAAGATTCTGCTGATAAAAGCGGGACAAGACGGTTCCATTTATGGGTATCGCAACAAGTACCTGAAACTTGCCTGCGAAATGCGCGAGCTGTGCGGGTTCTCGGTAGTTTGCGCGTCCACTCCATCATCTGACATCAGCCAGATGGCGCAATTCGCCGAAGTGGTAAAATCAGAATTTGAAATCGGTGGACATACCCAAATCTACTTTATGGGAATGTCAATGGGCGCCTCCATCGGGTGCATTGGTCGATCTCTATTTCCGGAAATCAGCCGATTCCTGTTGGTGAATCCCCCGCTCATGATTAACACGACTCGGATATGCCGCAGCGCCAAGGCATTTGACGGAGACATGATGACATTCGTTTTCGGGAGTCTTGATTCTTCAGCACATTTAGCAGGGCTTCTTAAGCTCCACGAACGTGAAAACATGCACGTTGTGGTTGTGCCAGGGCAAGACCATCATTTTTCAAGAAATGAATTTCGACTAATAGAGTTGATGAAGCTGCTAAATTCTGAAGATAAATTAAAATAAGGAGTGCTAATATGAACATTATCATGACACCGACACAAAAATACAACGACTTGAAATCGCTAGTAAAGCGTTCGTATGCAGACGAAAAAGAACGGAACGAGATGTGGGAATATATCGCAGGCTACATTCTTGCGAACAATGGGAACGAGATCCAGGAAAACAATTTAGAGGCGTTTTCGCGGCTTACCGAACATGAAGGGCTCCTTATCCACATCGACATCGTTGTCGACGCCACGGATCTTGACAAAAGAGCCGTAGAAATGGAAAAAGCCTTCTTAGGCGCCATTGACAAGGCGTGGCCCAACCCGTGGGTTCTTATCTGCTATGGCAAAACCATCGGAACCGACCACGAACTGAACCGATTCTTCTATATGAAAAAGGAGGGGTGATGAAAGTTTTCATCTCCGGTTCAAAATCGATTTCAAAATTGTCCGAAAAAGCCAAATCTTTACTTGACGAGCACATCGCCTTGGGTACAGAATTTCTTGTAGGAGACTGCTACGGCGTTGATGCGGTAGTACAAAAGTATTTAGATTCCAAAGGATACAGCAACGTAATCGTTTACTGCAGCAGTGAAACACCAAGGAACAATTTTGTTACGGGAGCAAAAGTATGTTCTTGCGCAGAAGCCGCCAAAGGCCTTACAGGCAGCGCATTCCAGTATGTGAAAGACATCCAAATGGCGCAAGACTGCGATACGGCTCTCATGGTTTGGGACGGAAAAAGCAAAGGCACCGCAGAAAACATCCGCCGCATAAAGGAAATGGGAAAACCGTACAGAATTATAAACGAGGATTGACTAATAATTTTTCCATCAGTACATGATAAATTTCCGTGTTTTCAATCTGCATGATGGTAGTGATTTTGTTGCCCGCATCTTTACTTGATGCGCCGCAGTGGAAAAGTTTTTCGCCTTTTAAGCCATAATCCAAAAAGATGTAACGGTCGTGGAACTCATCATTCGTCCTTTTCTTGTCAAATTTAACATCTGGGCGAGCCTTCAAGAAATCCTTCCGAATCTGTTCAGTCAACGATTCGTAACCATTTTCATCGCTATAAATCGTCACAGAAACGCCCCTGGCGATTCCTCGCAAAAGGTCAAGCGTCTTGACCCCGACATAGTCATCGATAATAGTGATGGACTTCTTCGCCATACCGTAAATCTGCGTATAGGCGACATCGGCGTCCAGCTTCTGCCCGTTCAGAATCAAGAAATGCTTGAAAGTCGAAGGATCGACGAAGTTTTCCATGACCTTCTGAAGGTCGGACTGAATGACCGCAATATCCTTGGTATTCCGTTCCGTTTGCACGGCAATTTGGGCAATGCCGTCATAACCCAATAAATTCCGATTTTCGGCAATGATGTAGTCCTTCATTTGCTTGAAAAGGCGGATAAGAGCCTTACTTTGCGCCGTCGCCCGTTCGCCCTTAAGAACCGTCATGAGCATATAAACGCCCTGTTCGGTAAATGCGTATGGAGCATACTTTATGTTTGAACCGCGAGAACCCTTGTTCAAGGTCAAAAATTTTGACCTTGAAGATTCGATGTTTTCAGATTCCATGTTCAAGGTGCAAATTTTGCACCTTGAAAGTTCTTCAATTTCCTCCGAATTCAACTGAAAGCGAAAATCTTCATCGAATTTTTCGATGTTGTTTTTAACCTGCCGATTAAAAACTTTAGTGCTATATCCATAAATTTCCGCCAAGTCGGCATCAAGCATAACCTTGAGCCCACGAATAGTATATATCCGCGACTTGAGCATATTTTCGTCTATCAGGGAGAACTCTGGTTTGGCAATCGCCGTTACATCTTTCTTCATTTAAATTCCTTCTCGTCTACATGCAAAAAAGACGAGACTACACACTTGTTCACTACAAATATAAATTCATGGATGACGATTGTCAAGGGGAACAACAATTAAAGGTGAAAATTTTGCACCTTAGAAACTTGAAGCCGGAATTTCCGACTTCAAGATTTTTCTTGCAACTGAATCGTTATCGGAAACGGGATTTCTTTCACGAAGTTTTCCGTTTGTTTCAAGATACCTTGCAAAGCCGGGTTCGTTCTAGGTAATACATCAAAAAGACAACCGTTCAGGCTATTTTTCTTCCTTCAATTGTGCTAGAAGTGTAGAAAAAGCATCTTTATCTCCCAGATCTAAACAATATATACTTACTGACAAACCATCGTTCCTATCTTTAAATTCTTTATATTCTTTTATTTTCCCATCCATATCTTTATTTTTGGGATAAATAAGCCAGATATTTGGACAATTATATTTATGTCCATAGGCAAACATCTGGTACATATCTTGCTGAGAAATACCATAATTTAGAGAATCGTCATTTACAAGCCGTTTCCATTTTGTATCTAAAATGATATTGATTTTATCATCCTTTTTCATTACGATGTCTGGGCGCATCTGAAATTTATTTGAAGGAACTTCAAATAAATATTTTGCACCATATTGCGAACGAACATTCCATTCTCTCCAATAATCGTCTTCCGTCTCCTTGATGACCGCTTTACGCAATTTCTTCGCTACATATGCTTCAAAAACTTTTTCCATCGGGAAAAGAATTGATCTTACAGAGGTGCTTCCAGAGAATGTTGAGAAGCTTTTATTTTGAAGAAAAACTCGCGCCCATGCCATTAGGTTTTCATATTCGGTCGTATTTCGAGTTTTTATCACTTTTGAGAAATCTGCTTCATAATTGACAGATGCATCAACCTGTTCAAAGAACATCAGTTGCCTTCGAATTTCTGCGAGATTAGAATCGCTGTTTGATTTTTTATTGAGATATAGTAAAGTTGATTTGACGAGTCTGTTTTCGGGGCGATTCAATTGGAATTCATCATATTCTACATAAAAACGCTCTTGATGAACAAGATTTTCTCGTATATTCTGCGAGACTAGTAATTTACCCTTAAATGTTTTAGAATTTTCCTCTATATGAACATAACCAGATTTCAAACCCACGCGAGTTAGCTTCTGTACATCATTCAAAAACATTTGGATGAAAATTTCGAACAAAGGCATTTTGGATGTGTTCAAATTCGCAAAATCAGATACTTTGAACTGATTTTCATCCATACATTGTAGCATTTTCAAGAAAATGCTCCTAGTTTTATCGAAATTTTCGTCATCTTGCGCTAGATCAATTTTAGGCAAAACTTCTATGCGAAAACCATCAGGTAGTTCAATAACTCCAACATAATTTTGAACCTTGATGGCTTCTTTGCCATTTTTTGGTACGAGTTTGAAAAAATCAGGAGCACTTTTTTCAGAATCAAAGACAAAATCTCGGAGCAATTTAAATTGACCGCTAGAGAGTTGCCCTTCAGCATCCCCTTGTTCAATGATTTCAAACTCTTTTTTTATCAGTGTTTTCATCAAATGATATCTTTATAGCTATTAGGATCTTTAAAAGCTTTTTGATTTATCCGATATGTATATTTCTCCGTATTCAAATCTTCGTCACGACTATTCTTCTTGAAAAGGTCTTTTGGGGGAACAACCTTTGTTATGAATTGATGTTCTTCATCCTTTTCATTGTCTCCTAGCACAAGGCGAATCTTTTCGTAATCGTCATAGAAATATTCTTGTAGTAGAGGGATAACCTTGTTTTTAAAGACTGAAGACAATTTTTCAGGAGAATCTACTCCAATAAAGAACGCGTGGCCGATAGTATGTTCTCTGTCATAGAGATATTCGATACGCTCATTAATGGTTTTTAGCGTTTCACAGATGTTAATAATAACACCTTTATACTCAATCTCTTTGCCTTTTAATGGTGATGATTCGCTAGTATCCGGCATCATTTCAACAAAATTAAATCTACGACGAAGAGCTGTATCCATCATTGCAATGGAACGATCCGCTGTATTCATTGTTCCAAGAATATAAACATTATTCGGAACACCGAATTCATCTCCAGAACAAGGGAGCGTTACTTTCATCCATTCCCTTTCGCCCAAACGCTTAGAAGGCTCGATGAGCGTTATCAGTTCTCCAAAAATTTTGCTGATATTGCCACGATTGATTTCATCTATGATAAATACTCTTGCATTACTTGGTAAGTCATTACTTTCGTTGCCATTGAATTCTTTCAACCCGCATTCTTTTTTCATATACTCTACAATGGCCTTTCTGTAGTTGTCATGCCCACCTTTTTTCACACCAGGTTTTTTCCTGTATATATTTTGCAGTTGTTTCTTATTAAAGAATCGATGAGCATCCTTAGCCTTTAATCCATTATGAGATACATTCCATTCAATAGCAAAGGTTTTGTTTTTATCGCTAATATAAGGTATTTCAAGGTATTCCTTATCTTCATCATCTAGTTTGTCGCACAACACACCCCATGCTTCTTCAAAATTACCGGATATTTTATCACAAAAAGCCTTGAAACATCCTGTTTCCAACTTGTATTTCAACATTCCTGCAGAATCGTCAAGGTCTGGTTTAATTCCTTCAATAAAATCCTCATAGCCATACGATTGATGGAAGGTCACAAACTCGATGCGTCCCTCATCCTTAAGAGCATCATATCGTTGCTTTACGGATTTAAAACCCGTTTCTTCCTGCATTTCTCTTTTTATATCTTCAACATCTTTATCTTCGCAAATAGCTACGGCGTAGGCCATGGTGTTGAATGTTTTGCCTGTTCCCGGAGGTCCATAAAGAATTGTATTCAACGCAATTTCTTCTTTGTTCGTTTCTGACGCACTCATTTTTTCTTCCTCACTGTTACTATTCTCCGAAGGAATTTCACCTTTACTCTTTTGAATTAATTCTAAAATTTTGGGACCATATTGTTGTTCAAAGCTAAGCATTTGCTTTACAGCGTTATTCGCAACATCGCCAACATCTGTTCCAATAGGAATTTCTCCATATTCCAATGTTGTTTTTTTTGCACCAGGTTTGACTTTAATCAGTTGTTTTAGGCTTTCTTCTTTTTGGGCAAACTCTTGAAATTCCTTTTCGAATTTAAAATTGTCTTCACAATGAAAACATATTTGTATATAGTTTGGTACATAGTTTTCATCATAGCCACCACAAAACTCATAATGGCATTTTTTCTTACCCCAATCATTTTCTTTTGCATTAAACGGTTTATATTGCAAACAAGCCTTACCTTCATCAATAAATTTCAAAGGATTATATTTTTCACCCATTATTTGCATTATGCTCTCAAACAATGCATGAAATTTTCCATTTCCATTTTTTTTCATATTATCCCTCATATCGCAATATACACTATACAATTTATTTATATCCTGATTTAATTCATCCACAGATTTCCTATCTGGGTAATAGGCGCAGAAACCTTTAAAAAAATTATCTTCACCACAGATGTAATGATTCACTTTTTTTAAACTATCATATTTAATTTCAGATCCAAGTTCCTGTTGTATTTTTTCATAATATTTCTCTAAAAAAGACCGCCTTTTTGCAATTTTTTCCTTTCGATCTTCCTCGTTTTCCTTTTCCCAAAAACGTAAAAATATATGTGAATCTTTAACACCTAAAGAGACATAATCTAATAAGCCGTGTCTTTTCGATAAATAACAACCATAATCACCATTTGAGATTTTTTTGTAATCACGCAATTCACCAATTTTTATTTTTTCATTCAGAAAACTTCTTACAAATTTTTCTTTTTCTTGATTATTTTTAAAGACTGCCATATTTTTCCTCTTTTTTCTCCTAAATCTATACTCATTTCTCTACAAAAATCCAAGAAAATTACTCCAAATTGGAATGTTTTATACATTCTGCGTTAGGCCTCCAGCCACTTGGCAACTCGTTGCCTTAGTGGCTATGGTCCCCTTTAGGGGAGACAGTTACCCGCAGGGACGAGACTTGCGTTAGCAAGGCTCGGTGAGTGCGCCGTTAGCGACGTGCGAGTATGGCCCGACCCGCTAGGGGAACGCCCAAAGGAATTTTGTCACTACGGTTCTAGTTTGTTGTAATTAGGGATGGGCAAATCATAGGGCAGAATGCGGCTATCATCGTCTCCTTGGACTTCGTTGTTGAAAGCCCCGATGACGCTCATCCAATTATTTGTGCATTTGTCGCTAAAAATGCTCCTGCATTTTGTTTTCAGGAACTTCATGAGCATCTTTTTCTCGTTGTCGTCCAGGAACCAGACGGATTTGTTATACGAGGTGCCCAGTTCGTATTTGGGTTCCAGAAAGGAGATGCGCGCGCACTTGGTCGCGAGTCCTCGTTTCCAATGGTTGTACAGCGTGAAATAAGGCTTTTTGCCGGGGCCGGTGTCGATGACGGCGCGAAGGTCTATATTCAGTTTTTTGCTCCACGCCCCGTTACAGGACATCATGTTGAATTCAGAAAGCTGCAATTTGCCATCGGGCGAATAGACGTTGATTCGCCGCTCGGATTCATATTCCAAATCGTCATTGACGGGCAGGAACATGATGGAATAGCTATAGACCGGGCAATAAAAATTTCCACTCTCAACATAATCTCGCAGGATTTTTTCGGCAGTGCGTAGCGACGTGAAAATTCCCAGATCATGGTCAACGGTGTCATTGCCCAGCCCATTCGGCAGAATCGTTGCCGCCAGCTGATAAATGTATCGTCTTCTCATAGAACCTCACTTTTGTTTAAAATCTCAATGTGTAGCACACTTCGAATTGTTCCGGTTTCATACGGACAATGTCGTGGAAGGTGTAGAGGCTTGATTCGCTGTCGTAGAGGAGCGAGTCGAGTTCCCAGGTGACGCCGTCTTTGACGAACTTATCGATGAGCAGCATTTGTTTCCAAGCGGGAACGAGGTAGACCTTGTGGCGTTCGGGGTTGTGTTCGTTCGTGCTTGAGCAGATGTTGATGGAGCCCCAGTTCGCGTACCAGAAAAGCAAATCGCTGATGTATTCGTGTTCGCCGGGAATGTCCCAGTCGTTCGCAGGGCAGATTTCCGATTCGAGTTCGTATTCCCTGTACCATTTGTGATTTTGCGCAGTAAGTGCGGCGATGTCCCTTTTGGTCGCTTCGAAGGTGCGGGCGATGCTCCGGTGCAGTTCCCTGAAATACTGGTCGAGCGCGATGAGCTTTTTCATGTTCGCGTAGGTCCAACGGAAATTCTTGTTCAGCATCTTCTGGCGGTCGCGCAGAAATTCGGTGTGGATTTTTGTTTCGAAAAGTTCCTGTTCAAACCTGCTTTGGGGCATTTCTTTTTTCCACTTCTCGACACAGCCGCGCTTGCGGCCGTTATCGAAGTCGCGATAGAAATTTCGGAGAATGTCCCACCGCGGTGCACGTGAAAGGTCTGTTGTCATTATGGCTCTCTTTTTTGCGAAAAAACATTGATTTTAGTAAAATTCGTCATCCACTAAAAATACATAATGACTGCGACAAATAGCGTCGCATAAGAATGCATCCGTAAAAACACGAAAAAGGTGGCATTACACCACCTTTTAACGAGATTTTGTGGAATTTTAGGGCTGATTCCGCTTCAACGGCGTCATGCTCTTGGCGCAAATCGCCATGGTCGAGAGGTTGTGCAACAAGGCCGAGGTCGAGGGGGCCAAGAAGCCAAAGAAGCCTGCCGCGAGTAGCGACGTGTTGAAGGCGACGATAAAGCGGTAGTTCGCCTGGATGCGTTCCATAAGCTGGACGCTCAATGTACGGAGTTCCGCAAGGTCGCGCAGGTCTTCGCTGCGGAGCGTCACGTCGGCGGTTTCGCGGGCAATGTCGCTGGCATCGCTCATGGCGACCGACACGTTCGCGGCGGCAAGGGCAGGAGCATCGTTGATTCCGTCGCCCACCATAATTACGCGGCGGCCTTCGGCCTTCATTTTTTCCACATAGCGGTGCTTGTCTTCGGGCAGCACCTGCGCAAAGAAGGTATCGATTCCCAAAAGTTGCGCCGTGCGTTCAGCGGCCTTCTGGCTGTCGCCGGTAATCATCGCCACATGCTTGATCCCGCGTTCGCGCAGCATGCGGATGGCTTCGGCAGCTTCGTCCCGCGGAGGATCGCTAATGCAAAGCACGCCCGCAAGGTTCCCGCCAATGGCAAGGTAAATCACGGATGCGGCTCCGGCGAGTTCATCGATCTTTTTCTGTTCCACCTCGCCCACTGCAATTTTTTCGTCTTCGACGACGAAATGCTTGCTGCCGATAACGGCGCGTTCACCGTCGAGAGTCGTCGCGATTCCATGCGCCACGATGTACTTCACGTCAGCATGTTCTTCTTCGTGGTCAATTCCCCGCTCGGCGGCACCACGCACAATGGCGCGGGCCATGCTATGCGGGAAATGTTCCTCGATGCAGGCCGCAATGCGGAGGATTTCTTCTTCGCTGCGGTTTCCGAACGGAATCACGCGTTCGAGTTTCGGTTCCGCCTTGGTGAGCGTTCCCGTCTTGTCGAAAACAATGGTGTCTGCAAGCGCAAATTCTTCCAGGTACTTGCCGCCCTTCACGGTCATGTTGCGGTCAGCCGCTTCGCGCAGTGCCGAAATCACCGAAATCGGAGTGGAAAGTTTGATGGCGCAAGAATAGTCCACCATTAGAATCGAGACGGCCTTGGTGATGTTGCGCGTAAACAGGAGCGTGAGCCCGAATCCGATAAAGCTGAACGGTACAATTCCGTCGGCAAGGCGTTCGGCGCGGCTCTGGATAGAAGCCTTCAGGTCTTCGGAGCGGTCGATGAGTTCGATAATTTTCTGAATCTTGGTGTTGCCGCTTACAGCCCGCACCGACACCACAATGGAACCTTCGTCTACGACGGTGCCCGCAAAAACGGACTTCCCGACTGTCTTGTGCACCGCCTGCGATTCGCCCGTCATGGTCGCCTCGTTCACAAAGGCATCGCCTTCGGCAACGGTTCCGTCCACCGGAATCATGCTGCCGGAACGCACGCGCACGAGGTCGCCCACTTGAACATCCTGCATGCGCACCTGAACGTCGATGCCGTCCTTGACTACCCACACGCGGTCTACCTTCACGGCAAGGCTTGCGGTAAGGGCCGTGCGGGTGCGCGCCTTGGTGTAATCTTCCAGAAGGCTGCTCACGTTCAGCAGGAACATGATGGTCCCAGCCGATTCGTAATTGCGCTGCAAGATGCTCGCCCCGATGGCGGCACCGTCCAACACTTCGACAGAAAGCTTTCCTTCGCCAAGGCAATTCAGGCCTTTCGCCACAAACCTGAGGCCCCTGTAAATCAGGTGCGCCGTGCGGATGGGAGGCGGAATAAACAACTTGGCAAGGTAACGCCGCGCAATCATGAACGCGAGTCGGTTCTTGAATTGCGTGTCGAGTTCCTGCAGTTGGTATTCGGTATCGGGTTCAATTTCCGGAAGATTAGCAACGTTTAGATTCCGGACGAAATCAATCACCTGTTCACGATAGCCGTCTTCGTATTCCAGCAGAATGCCGCCGTTTTCCGAATGGACTACCGCTTTCTGGACATAAGGTTCACTCACGCATGCCTTGTGGATGCGCGGTTCATGCATTTTTTCAAACGCGTAGGCCCCCGCCCGAAAGCGGATACGCCCCGGCTGATCGTAAACGATGCGAAAATTCATATTATTACAAATAATGGATTAAACTTTTTGTCATTCTGAGCGAAGTGCGTAGCACGAAGTCGATATAGAATTGTGAGCAACTTGTTGCTCGACAATTCTTAGGTTCGAAGGAGCAGAATCTATGCTAAAGATCCTTCGATGCGCTTCGCTTACTCAGGATGACACTTCTTATTTCACGCCAGCCTGATTCTTCGCGTCGTTGCAGATGTCGGCAGCTTCGTCCTTCATATCTTGGAAAGTGGCCTTGGCGTCGGCAGTAATCTTCATGCCTTCGGCAAGTCCCTTGACGGCATACTCGCGGGTTTTGGGAGCCTTGAGAATCTTCTTGATGATAGCCGGGCCAACGACACCAGCCACCACGCACCAGAACTTTTCATTTTTCCATACGGACATAGCTTACTCCTTTTGTTCCGCCCTAATGTCATCCCCGACGTGGTCGGGGATCTTCATTAAAGCTTTGTTGTTCTTTGCTTAATAATCTACCTAAATTTTCATCAAAAAGCAACTTACATACAAACTAACAAGCAGACTTCAAGCCCAAGTCCTGTAAGGCTTCCGTGCGACTAACATTGTTGCAAATTTGCAAATTAATTTACGATACACAACTTAGTTTCCGTATAAACAACTTAGTTAGCGTAAACTATCCGAAGTTAGATATATCTACCTGAAACTGTACCGGATCTTGGTTGCAAAAGTGCGTCCCAGTTTAGATTCTCCGTACTTGTCGTAAACGGTTTCGTCCAAAAAGTTGTCGACCTCAAAACTCCAGGCGAGCTTATTATCCCACACGGAATATTCCACGCCCAAATCCTGCGTGAACGAGGCGTCTATTTTCCGGCTCTGGCGGGAACTGATTTTCCAACCGTAATAATATTCATCGGTGTAGTTAGCAGCCCACCAAAACTTGACAAAATCGTTCTTATTGAATATATCGCCCATGTGGAATTCAGCGAGGTAGTTCATGAAGAATCGCGGAATGTTCGGGATAATCGCATCTTCAAGAATACCCTGCTTCGCATTGTAATCTATATTGCGCAAATCCTGGAAAGTCCAGTTCGTCCCAAGCAACACCCATTCATTCACATCAAGTTTCACATCGCCCTCGTAGCCCCAGCCGCGAATCGGGTCCATGTTGAAATACGGCACCGACATCTGAGAAGCGCTCATATAGTGAATGCGGTTCTTGTAATAGGAATAGAAAACGTCGCCATCAAATCGGAACCGCGCCACCAGCGGGATTTCTTGCAAATCAAGAGACAAGCCGACATTAAAATTATCCGCTTCTTCGGGCTTGAGGTTTGTCGCAGCACTCACGCGAATTCCATCGCCAAAGAGTTCATCGGGCGTGGGCAGGCGTACCGCATGCTGGTAAGAGCCCTTGACCGCAAGAGGCTTTACAATCCGGAACATCAAGCTTTCATCGTAACTAAAGTCCGTATAATCATTCTTTTCCAATACCGCCTGCTGTATCATACTTGTGGAAGTATTAGAAATTTCAGCCTTCATGTAATGGAACTTGAAACCCAACAGGTTCTGGAGTCTCGAATCAAAGAAATTGTCTTCAAGCGAAAGCCCCGTCGTCACCGAAATCGTCTTTCCCGGATACCCCGCCGTATTGAATCCGACCATTTCGGAACCCACGTCATCTTCGGGATCTTCCTTGTGGTACCGGAAAAGCGTATTCCAGTAAACAAACTGATTCTTAATGAACTGGTAATCCAAATTCAGCAAATCGTTGAAATCATACGCCTGTACTGTTCTCAGTTTCGGGAGTCCCATCATCGTCAACTCACCCACATTCTTTTTGGCCGTATCGCAGCTATACCAGTTGCGGCAATGAACGCGGCTCGTGTCAATGGTTTTATTTTCACTGTACCCGAACGAAAAATGGTTACCGAAATTCAAGTCTTTTACAAAGATATTTTTCTTATCCAGGCCGAATGTCGCCCCAAAATTGTATCCTTCGGCACTCGTTTCGACAATGCGGTTCGCATCCCCCTGAATTTCCTTGTCAAACGCGCCATAGCTTGCACCAAGCGAAATCTGGTCGAACCACGCATTCATCAAGTTCGCAAAAGCCTGCACGTTGTAAGATGTATAACGGTCATGGTCGCGAACTACGCTCGTATCCTTGCCCGCAGAACTCTTCATGTAGGGAGACGTGAATTCGTAATCGTTATCGGAATGGTTAAAGTAGCCCGACACGCCTACTTCCAAGCCTGCCCCACCCACAATACTGTCAATCACGTGGCTTGCCGTTACAGAAGCCTTGTGCGTATTGAAACTCGAAAGGCTATAGGACGCATCTACCGAATTGGCGGGGCGCTTTTTAGTAATGATATTGATAGCACCGCCTGCTCCATCTGTCGCAAAACGCGCGGGGACATAGCCCTTGTAAACTTCAATGTCCGCAATCTGGTCGATAGGAATATCGTCAAGGCCCAAGTTTCCCTGCGTCTCGACGGGGACACCATTCACCAACACCTTGATGTTCTTGCCTTCCATGCCGCGAATGTTGATTTTGCCTTCGCTGCCCATGCCGCCGGACTTGCGCACTTTCACGCCCGAAGCGGAATTGACCGCTTTTGAAACGGTCTTGCTTGTATTCTGCATCTCGGCCGCGTCAATTGTCGCGACAGATTCCGCCTTTTTTGCCTGCTTCGCCTGTTCCGCTTCTATTTCAGATTCCACCGAAAGTTCGTCCAGCTGCGTAACGCCCGAGGCATTTGCCGCAGATGCATCTGATTGCGCCGTCGCGCTGTTTGCGTTGTCAGTTGCCGCATTACTTTCCGGAGCAGATTCTTCAAGAAAATCGTCTATCGAGGTAATTTCATCATCTTGAGCACGGACCGAAACCGCACCAACCGTTGCAAATATAAGGGCAAGCGTTGCCGCCTTATAAAAAATCATCTTTTTCATCGCAGCGCAATTAAGCAATTTTCAGACTATTTTTCTACTCCAAACGGGCCTTTGAAAATCCGAATGGATTTATCCTGTACCAATAACAAAATCCGCCCTTGCTTGAGCAAGAACGGAAGTTTGTGTTTATGAGGACAATATGTACACCGCAGATTTGCGGCAATTTCACTTACTTAAGCGGCACAAGCCACATCGGAATCTGCTTTATATCGGCGATCTTTTCCGCCTTTTCGGACTTGGGATCATAGCGGAAGTAGGCGTTGCCGTCTTTTTCGGTAGAGACCGCAAAAATCACGGTGCCGTCGTCATCGATGTACTTGCCGTAGCTAGCCCAGCTAGAAGAATAATCAATCGGGAGCGCCTTCATGGTTTTCTTGGCAAGGTCAATTTCAACCGGCTTGCACGTGTTATTGTGGTAGCTATCCATATCGGTCCAAACCTGCTGCAGGTCCACCATCACGTTCAAGAAGGAATACACCTTGGTTCCATTGGCGGCGGTAGTGGGGCTCAGGTATTTGAAGTTGTCTTTCTTGGTGACACCGTCGATGGCGACATCCTTGGTCACGAGCCACTGATAATCCTTGTCGAATTCGGTTTCACCCACCTTGATGCGCAGGAACCCGTCGACCTGGCCCGGAGCGTAGCCCCAGGAAGCATTGCTGTAGCAGTAAATGTAACCGTCAGCAACGATAAACGACTGGTTCTGGGAATCATCCAGGGAGCCCACTGCCGCGACGCGGTCATCTTCAGCCACGGCAATCACGGAATCCTTCTCGATGTCAATAATCGCAACCTGGGCCGTATTACCGGTAGCATAGTCGCTCACGTTCTGCAACAGGCCAACATAGAGCCGACCGTCCACGATTACGCCTGTACCCGGGCTCACCACGAGAGCATCGTCGTTCTTGTATTTGGACAGGTCAATCGCGCCCGTGCGCTTCATGGTCTTCGGGTTGATGATGAGCAGCGAGTCAAGCATGCCGCCTAAGTAGGCTTTTTCTTCATTCACGAAGTAAATGTGGTTCGCCCATGCGCCAGCAAGCGAAAGTTCAGCCGTCTTGCTACCAATCTTGTTGTTTGCATCGAGACTGTAGCGTGCAATGGTTCCCACATCAAGGTCGGCAATGAACAGGGAATTGTCGTAATAGACAACGCCTGCGCGGGTTCCGACTTCGATATAGTCGGTGCCGATATCATCTGTATGGTCCAGCGACATCGTGCCGATAAACATCGTTTCGCCCGAGGCAATCGCAGTTGCAAATTCGCGTTTGTATTCGCCTTTTTCTTCCTTCTTGGAACTGCTGGAATTATCCTTGCTATCGCTAGACTTGGCATTGCTGCTGCTAGATTTGTTTTCGCTGTCACCAGACTTTTCGGACGAAGAACTGGAAAGTTCCTTTTCATCGTCACCGTTAGCAGAAGAAGAGTTGTCGTCGCCGCAAGCGACAAGCATGCTGAACGATACAGCAAGAGCCGCCAGAAAACGTGTTTTCATATATACTCCTTGATTGAGATGCGGGAAAACCGCGTTTGTTAATTTTGCGGAGCATTTTAGAAAAGTCTCACAAACGCCTCTACTCCAAATAGTGACGAAAAAATCCAAATGGTTTTTAAAATATCATATCATTTTTTTTCATCATCCAACTCTCATTTAACTCCATTTAGTCATTTTTCAATCCATTTAGACAGAATCGTATTCAAAATATGATAAGCCCAAAATAAAATTAGCCTTGACAAAGTTTTGCTTACTTGTTAGATTTGTCTTACTTTTTAAGATTCAGCTAACATAGTCAATCTGAATTGATTTATGAGGAAAGAATGCTAGACATTAACGGAATTGAATGGCTCCACAAAGTCGGGTGCTACCACACGACACTCGAAAGAGACCCGATTTTGGTTCTTGAATTTTGCCGAAAGGGGCAAATCAGTTGGGCAGGTGGTGCCCTCCCCTGCAATCAGTTGAATGCCGGAGAAATGCTGGTTTACGACGCTTGGACTTCTGGGGCGCTGACGCGTTCTACAGACTACTGCGGCGACCGCATCTTGTTCTACGAGGAATCAGCAAAATACATCCAGGAACATTTCGCAGGTTTTGCACTCGACATCAGGACTCTTGCGCAAAAAATGTGCCGTCCGGGCCGACCGTTCATCGTGCACACCAAGGAAGAGGTGGCTCGCGCATTCGAGAAAATCGAGAACAAGTCCGAAAAAACGCAGGCAGAATACTGCAGACTCGCCATCTTAGAATTGTTGCTCACGTTAAAAAACTTGGACACTCAAAGAGAATACGCCTGCCGCGAGTGCAATTTATCTTCGATGCAAATAGAAAAGATTTACTGCATCCGTTCGTTCATCTGCGAAAACATGGACAGCCATTTTACCATCGAGGAACTTTCCGACAAGTTTGACATGCCGCCCACCGCAATGAAGCTCTGCTTCAAGAACGTGTTCGGTTTGCCGGTATTCACTTACGCTCGCCGCGAGCGCATGAAACTGGCCGCCAAGCAACTTCGCGAGTGCGACCGCGGGATTCTCGAGATTGCAGGCGAAGTCGGTTACAATAACGGGAGCAAGTTCGCCCACGCCTTCCAAGATGTGATGGGCATGACCCCCAAGGAATACAGGAAAAAATACAGGATGACAAACGTCGCATAACCAGATAAAAAGAAAAAGTGTCATCCTGAGTGGAGAACCGTCAGGTTCGAAATCGAAGGATCTCTTACCAGGATTCTTCGACTACGTGCTTCGCACTTCGCTCAGAATGACACATTAGCGATTAATTTATGAAAAAGACATTCTCTAAACTCTACGCATACATGGGTTCGCGAAGACCGCTGTTCCCGCTAGCATTGATTCTCTCGGCATTGAGCGCCATCGCAGGGCTCGTGCCGTTTTTACTGATGTGGCTCATTGTCCGCGAGGTTATCTCTGGCGGCGACATGACGAACATCAAGATATTCGACTACTCCATCGGGGCGGTTCTCGCCTCGGTCGCAAGCGTTCTGCTCTACTTTGCGGCCCTCGCCTGCTCGCACCTGGTAGCATTCAGGCTCGAAGGAGACCTGCGTCGATTCGCCATGAAAAAACTGATGAGCGCGCCTCTCGGATTTTTCGACAAGAACCCGACCGGCAAACTCCGCAAGATTATCGACGACAACGCCGCGATTACGCACACCTTCATTGCGCACCAGATGCCCGACATTTCGAGCACCATCTTGATTCCCGTCGTGGCGCTCGTGATGATGTTCAGCTTTGACTGGCGACTTGGCCTCGCCTCTTTGGTGCCTATCGCCTACGCCATGTTCATTTTAGGCACCCTAGGCCGCAGGGGAACCAAGTTCATGGAACGCTACATGCAGGCCCTCGAAGAAATGAACTCCGAAGCGGTGGAATACGTGCGCGGGATACCCGTAGTCAAGGTTTTCCAGCAGACGATTTTTTCATTCAAGAGTTTCTACAACAGCATCGCGACCTACCACAAGATGGTCACAGCCTATTCCGACAATTGGAAAGTTCCTTACTGCATCTACACGACCCTCGTGAACGGTTTCGTACTGTTCCTGGTGCCGACGGCAGCGCTCATTATCGGTAACGACGGCGATGTAAAACTCACCATCGTGAACATGATGATTTACGTGCTGGTGACGCCGCTGTTTTCGCAGTGCGTCATGCGCAGCATGTACCTAAGCAACGCTACGAACCAGGCGGGGCTTGCCATTGACCGCATCAACGATATTGCACGCACCAAGGATTTGGAGGTTTGCGAAAATCCCGTACCGATGCAAAAGTTCGATGTGGAATTCCGGAACGTGAACTTCACCTACCCCGATACCGACAAACAGGTACTGAGCGACATCTCACTCACGGTACCGGCGGGCCATACGGTAGCACTTGTCGGACCTTCGGGCGGCGGCAAGAGTACGATTGCAAAACTCCTGCCACGATTCTTCGATGTCGATAGCGGTGAGATTACTATTGGCGGTGTTCCCGTAAAGCAGATTGACCCGAAGGAACTGATGAAGAATGTTTCGTTCGTGTTCCAGAATACGCGCCTTTTCAAGATGAGCATTTTGGATAACGTTCGCTACGGCATGCCCGATGCGACTCTCGAACAGGTAAATAAGGCGCTTGACCGTGCGCAGTGCCGCGAAATCATCGACAAGTTGCCCGGCGGTATTGATACTGTTATCGGGAGCAAGGGAACTTACCTTTCAGGCGGCGAGCAGCAGCGAGTGGTGCTTGCGCGCGCTATCTTGAAGAACGCTCCCATCGTGGTGCTCGACGAGGCGACCGCCTTTGCAGACCCCGAAAACGAACGCCTAATTCAAGAAGCCTTGCACAAGCTTGCCGCCGGCAAGACCGTGCTGATGATTGCCCACAGGCTCACCAGCGTAGTGAACGCCGACCAGATTATCGTTGTGGAAGATGGCGAAATCGCCGAGCGCGGAACGCACAGCGAATTACTTGAAAAGAACGGCATTTATGCCAAGATGTGGGCCGAATACCAGCAGTCCGTCACGTGGACCCTCGACAATTCCAAGAATAATGAAGGAGGCGAAAATGTATAAGTGGGTTCAGAATACTTTTGCTCTTTCGGAAGAAGGCTCGCGCACGTTTGTCCGTGGCGTCATTTGGACATTTTTGCACTTTGTTTCGCTTATGTTCCCGATGATGATGCTCTTTTACTTTTTGATGGAGCAGATGGGCGTCGGTGAATTTGCAGGCAAAACTCCGCACGGGACCTTGTTCTATGTGGGAATTGCGGTAGTCCTGTTTGTCGTGATGCTAGTCATTTACAGGTTCTCGTACAGCGCCACCTACGATAGCGTGTACGACGAAAGCATGCGACGTCGCGTCTCGATTGCCGAAAAACTCCGCAAGTTGCCGCTTTCGTTCTTCGGCAAAAAGAACCTTTCAGACTTGACATCGACCATCATGGACGACTGCAATGCTCTCGAAATGATTTTCTCGCATGCGGTGCCGGAACTTTTCGCTGCCATCGGGAGCGTCACCATAATCGGAATCATGCTGTTCTGCTACAACTGGAAAATGTCTATCGCACTTTTCTGGGTGGTGCCCGCAGCAGCATTGCTCATTGCGCTTTCCAAGAAAATTCAAGACCGCTGGTTCGAAAATTCATATAACGCCCGCCGCGTGATTATGGAAGATATCCAGGAAGGTCTCGAAAACGTGCAGGAAATCCGTTCGTATTCGGGCGAAGCGGCCTACCTCGATCATTTTGACAAGGATTGCATCAAATACGAAAAATCGCAGATGGATTCCGACGTGAAGGTGGGTTCGTTCCTGAATTCGGCGCAAGGCATTCTCAAGATGGGCCTTGCCACGGTGCTGATTACTGGCGCACGCCTCTGGACCAAGGGCGAAATCGATGTATTCACCTATCTGGTGTTTATCGTGTGCGCGGCGACTGTTTACAACCCGGTTTTCCTGGTGTTCAACAACCTCGCTGAACTGTTCTTCGTGAATGTGCGCTTGCGCCGTTTCCGCGAAATGGACCAGATGAAACCTCAGGATGGCGTAACTGTATTCACTCCGCAGAATTACGATATCGAATTCAAGGATGTCGACTTCAATTACAACGAGAACAAGCAAGTCCTGAAAAAAGTTTCGTTCACGGCTAAGCAGGGCGAAATCACCGCACTTGTGGGCCCGAGCGGCAGCGGAAAGACGACTGCTGCAAAACTTGCAGCACGCTTCTGGGATATTCAAGGCGGCAAGGTGACCCTCGGCGGGCAGGACATCAGCAAGATTGACCCTGAAACGCTCCTCAAGAATTTCTCCATCGTCTTCCAGGACGTGGTGCTGTTCAATACGAGCATCAAGGACAATATCCGCATCGGCAAGCGCGATGCCAGCGACGAAGAAATCCTGAAGGTGGCAAAACTCGCGGGATGCGATGAATTCGTGCAGAAGATGCCGCAGGGCTATGACACCGTCATCGGCGAAAACGGTGATACACTCTCGGGCGGAGAACGCCAGCGAATCTCGATTGCACGCGCCCTGTTGAAGGACGCGCCCATCATCTTGCTCGACGAAGCGACCGCAAGCCTCGACGTAGAAAACGAATCCAAGATCCAGCGCGGCATTTCGCAGCTGGTGAAGGGCAAGACCGTCATCATCATCGCACACCGCATGCGCACCATCGCGAACGCCGACAAGGTCGTGGTGCTGCAAGACGGCCACATCGCCGAAACAGGCTCCCCCGCCGAACTCAAGGCGAAAGGCGGCCTGTTCAGCAAGATGCTCAAATTGCAAATGAACAAAAATTAATACAAAATTAGCCTTGACAAACATCAAGGCTTTTTTATATATTTGTTAGAGAAAACTAACTTTACAATTTATTTGTAGTTTGCAATAAAAATGAATCGCCTTTTAGACCACCGTCTCGTTCGCCAATGCGCGCCAACACTCGCCGGACTCAAGGTCGGAAGTTTATTCTGCCTTGAATCTTCATCCAGCGAAACGCTGTGTAAACAACTCGCCCACTGGAACAAGGAACTCAACCCTCGCGGCGTGTGCGTGCGCGTTATCGCAGAACGCTGCGGTCGCAGTTTTATCTACGTCTATCGCGAAGACGCCCTGAAAAAGCTTATTGCCGAGCCGGAAATCCGCCATTTTCTCGCTGCCTACGGCTACGCAGACTTTAGCACCGACTGTGCACTCGCATACATGACGGCGCGCATCCGCAAATGCCACTGTTTTCCGCACGAAGTCGGACTATTCT
The DNA here is from genome assembly GCA_002449765.1 of Fibrobacter sp. UBA7003. Classification (GTDB taxonomy): domain Bacteria; phylum Fibrobacterota; class Fibrobacteria; order Fibrobacterales; family Fibrobacteraceae; genus Fibrobacter. Next base: position 342,818 of record DJXN01000015.1, on the reverse strand, counting down.
TGGGCTACCCCCTCGAAGACGTGAAAGGGTTCATTATCAACGGCGGCAGGAATAGCAAATATACGGGCTACTGGAAAGTTTACGGCGATGTAACCGAATGCGAAAAACGGTTCGCCTGCTTTCGCAAGTGCTTCGACGTTTTCAACAAACTATTTGAAAAAGGATACTCGCTGCCGATGCTGACCGTCCGAAACGCAGCGTAATCAAACGACATTTACCTCTTTAATTCACCTAGGAGAATCACAATGGAAAAAATCGCAGTCATTTACTGGAGCGGAACCGGCAACACTGAACTGATGGCAAAATACGTCGCCGAAGGTGCAAAGGCCGCCGGCGCCGAAGCCGACGTGTTCAGCGTCTCGGACTTTTCGCAGGGCCAGCTGGGCGAATACGCCCGCTATGCTCTCGGATGCCCTGCTATGGGAGCCGAAGAACTGGAAGATTCCGAATTCCAGCCCTTCTACGAAGCCGTCAAACCCGCTCTCAACGGCAAGAAAGTCGCCCTGTTCGGCTCTTACGGCTGGGGTGGTGGCGAATGGATGAACCCGTGGAAGGCCGACGCGGAAGCCGCCGGGCTCGTACTTGTGGCAGACCCGCTCGCCATCGAGAACGCCCCCGATGACGCCGGCAAGGCCGCCTGCCAGGATCTCGGCAAGGCGCTCGCCACCGCCTAAAAAGAACATTTCTTTCTTATAGTGTTTTGGATTGAAGCAGCCCTGACGGAATCACACTCCGTTGGGGCTTTTAGAGGAGTTATACAATGCAAGTTTCTCGTGTCAACAAGGTTTTTGCCCGATTGGGGCGTTTTCAGGTTCGTTTTCGCTGGTTGATTCTGCTGGTAACAGCCGTCGTGACGGTTTTGGCGAGTCTCGGGCTCCCGCATCTGCAGATGAGTAGCAGTGAAGAGGACTGGTTCGATGACTGGGATAAGGTGAAAATCGACCAGGCGCATTTCAACGAAAAATTCGGTAGCGACGACGGCTACATGGTGATGGTCCGCGCCGACGACGTTTTTGCGCCAGAGGTGTTGCAGGCAATCGACAGGCTTTCGCGTAGGCTCGAAAACGAGGTCCCGTATGCCGACCGCGTCGTTTCGCTGACGCACAATTTGTCGATTCCGGTCGCAAATGACGAGGGTTTCGAAGTCATAGACCCGTTCGAGGGCGGCATTCCCGATAACCCGCAGGAACTAGAATCGAAAAAGCGACTGATTCTTTCCCGCGAATCGCTCGTGAACAACATCGTTTCTGACGACGCGAAAGAAACCTGGATTATTCTCGCGCTGAAATCATACGAAGGCGGCGTCAATTTTGGCAAGGACAGTATCGCGCCTTTTGCCCGCGAGGTCATCTATTCCGACGAATTCAAAAGCGACAAGTTCGAGATGCTCCCGACGGGCATGAGCTACACCGAGATGGAAGAAAACGAAGTCATCTCGCGAGAATGCGCCATGCGTATCGGTTTCGGGTTCCTGGTGATGCTTGTATGCCTTATCTTGTTTGTAAGGTCGTTGCGTGGCGTGGTGGTGCCCGCGATTGCAACAGTCGGCGGCATCGCTTCGGTACTCGGCATTAATGCGTGGCTCGGCGTTGTCGGCGACGAGAGCATGGTCGCGCTCCCGGTGCTTTTAGGCATGGCACTTTCGGTGGGCTATTCCATTCACTACATCAATTCATTCCGCATGCACTTTAGGCGCACGGGCAACCGCCGCGAATCCGTGATTTACGCCGTCGAAGAGACGGGCTGGCCCATCCTCTTTACCGTCATTACCACGGTCGCATCGCTGATTTCGTTCCTGTTCGCAGGCATTCGCCCTATCCGCTGGATTGGCGGGATTTCAGCGGGCATCGTCACGATGGTTTATCTGTATGTCATCATCTTGATTCCGATTCTCATGAGCTTCGGCAAGAACGCAGAACCCGACCCGACGCAGGTAAAGTCCGCAGGGGCCACCAAGGCGGACATTCTCTTTGAATTCTTCGGGCGCAAGGTGTGCAGGCACAGCGTTATTGTCGCAGTGATTTCGGCTGCAATTATGCTGTTGCAAGTTCCAGGCATGATGCGTATCGACGTGAATATGGACTACACCGAAACTATGGGCGAAAAGATTCCCTTCGTGGTGCGGCTCAAGGACATGCTCAGCGGAAAGCTCGGAAGCCTTTACGACTTTAACGTGATGGTGGAATTCGATGACGCGGATGCGCTCAAGGATCCCGCCAATATGAAGCGCATCGAGCAACTTGAACAAAAACTCGGAACGCTCCAGCTCACGAAAATTTCGGGCGACAAGCCGCGCGTGCAATCGGTGACGCGCCTCGTGAAAGAGATGAATCGCACGCTGAACGCCGACAGCATCGAGTATTACAAGATTCCCGACGCGCAGGACATGCTCACGCAACTGCTGTTCCTGTACGAAATCTCGGACCCCGACGCGCTCTTTGAACGCATGGACGAAGAATACAAGACCACGTTCATCCACATAGAACTTTCGGGCTATGATGCCAACAAAATCGTAGAAGACCTGGATTCGGCAAACGCCTATGCCGCCCGCATTTTCCCCGACGCAAAAGTCTCCGTGGTGGGCGAAGTTGTGAACTACGCCGAAATGAACGGCAAACTGGTCGGCGGACTTCTGCGCTCCTTCGGCGGTTCATTCGTGATTATCGCCATCATGATGATTCTTGCGTTCGGAAGCATCAAGGCGGGCCTTATCGGGATGATTCCAAACGTAGCGCCGGTTCTCCTGATAGGCGGCGTCATGGGCTATTCGGGCATGCCGCTCGACATGATTACGATGATCGTGATGCCAATGATTTTGGGCATCGCCGTCGACGATACCATCCACATGAACAACCACATCAAATACGGCTTTGAACGCACGGGCAGTTACAGGCACGCGTTACTGCTCTCTTACCGCGAAATCGGAAAGACCATGGGCATGACCACTTTCATCCTTTGCGCGATGTTCTTCGTGTTCATTTTCAGCCCCATGGGGGCCCTCCACAACGTGGGTTTGCTCTCCATCGTGGGCCTCGGTGCCGCACTCCTTGCCGACTACACGCTCACCACCGCACTTGTGTACCTGAGCAAGCCATACGGGATATCTTCAAATTAATTCTACATTTAAATCATGGACAAGAATGTCGTTGCGATTGGTTATGCTATAGCGGCGGCCGCATTTTATGCACTGAATGTCCCCTGCTCCAAAATGCTGCTGGCCCACATTTCGTCTATATTCATGGCGGGACTGCTCTATATTGGCGCGGGGCTCGGCATCGGCATTCTCTACCTGTTCCATATCCGGCGCGAGTCCCAATCGGAACGGCTCCGCAAAAAAGATTTCCCCTACACGCTGGGCATGGTCCTGCTCGACATCGCCGCACCCATATTGCTCATGTTCGGCGTCAAGTACGGAACATCCAGCAACGCCTCCCTGCTCGGGAACTTCGAAATCGTCGCGACAACGTTGATTGCGCTGTTCATCTTTAGAGAAAAGGTGTCTACGCGTTTGTGGATTGCCATTTTATTTATAACATTATCCAGTTTCATTCTCTCGTTCGAAAATGCCGATGGATTCAACTTTTCGATCGGATCCATCTTCGTTCTCGGCGCGACCATCTGCTGGGGGCTAGAAAACAACTGCACCCGCAAAATTTCGGACAAAAGCACATACCAGATTGTGACCATAAAAGGCCTCTGTTCCGGAATCGGTTCCATCGTCGTTTCGCTTACTACAGGCGAAATGAACTTCGCCGCAAAATACATCCCGCTCGCCCTGCTGCTCGGCTTTGTGGCTTACGGCCTGAGTATTTTCACCTACATCCGCGCGCAACATTACCTGGGAGCCGCAAAGACCAGCGCCTTTTACGCCTTTGCGCCCTTTATCGGCGTCTTGTTTTCTGTCGTGCTCCTGAACGAAAAAATCACGCTGCAATACATCGTGGCGTTCCTGGTCATGATTGCCGGAACCATTTTCGTGGTCTGCGATACGCTTGTCCGCTCACATTCGCACATGCATCAGCATATTTTCACGCACACGCATGGCGGCATAACCCATACGCACGTTGTTGTGCATTCCCATTTGCACAACCATGTCTTCTCCGATGCAAAGCACAGCCACAGCCACGACATTAAGGACCTAGAGAAAAACTCGACACACTGATACGCATTATGCTATCTTTCAAAGTATGAACGAGCCGGTTATACAAATTGCACAAGGTCTAGCCATCCCGTTTTTAGGGACGGTTCTCGGTGCCGCATGTGTTTTCTTTATGAAGAAGCAGATGGGGCAAAATCTCAAACGTGGCCTTTTGTCTTTTGCGGCGGGCGTCATGGTGGCGGCTTCTATATGGAGCCTGCTTTTGCCCGCAATCAGCGCGAGCGAATCGATGGGCAAACTGGCTTTCATCCCGGCGACGGTCGGTTTCTGGGCGGGCATTCTGTTCCTGTACATTTTGGATAAAATAACGCCGCACTTGCATTTGGGTAGCGCCACGCCAGAAGGTCCCAAGGCAAAACTCAAGCGCACGACCATGCTTACGCTAGCGGTGACTTTGCACAACTTGCCCGAGGGCATGGCTGTCGGTATCGTTTTCGCAGGCTGGCTTTCGGGGAATGTGGCCATCACGCTTTCGGGGGCGTTTGCGCTTGCCATAGGCATTGCGATTCAAAATTTCCCTGAAGGGGCGGTGGTTTCGCTCCCGCTCCGTGCCGAAGGGGCTTCCCGCAAAAAGGCTTTCGCCTTGGGAGCGCTCTCCGGAGCCGTAGAACCCGTAGGCGCGTTAATCACGCTGCTTGCGGCTGAGGCGCTCTCGCCGTTCATGCCCTACCTGCTCTCGCTTGCGGCGGGCGCCATGATTTATGTTGTAATCGAAGAAATGCTCCCCGAAGTCAGCGAAGGAGAGCATTTTGATGCCGGCACCATCCTTTTTGCCGTGGGCTTCACGCTCATGATGGTGCTCGACAGCGCGCTATAAAATTTTCCGTTAAAAAATCAGCAATCCGATGTGGTAGCCGATAAAGGCGAGTCCAAGAGAAATCGCCAAATAATACCCCATGATGGTGGCTAGCCACTTGAACGAGCCTGCCTCGCGATAGGTGGTGCCCATCGCCAGTACGCAGGGAACGTTGAACATCGACGCAAACAGGAACGCGAGCGCTTCGGGCTTGCTGATGGTACTTGCAAGAGCCTCGCCCAAGTTTTCGCTTGCAGCCACGCGGGTCACAAGAGAGAACGCCTCGCCGGTGTGGTTGAAGAGCGTGCTCATAATGCCAAGCGAAGCTTCCTTACTGAACATACCGCCCAGATAAGAAACGAAAAGTTCCCAGCGCATGCCAAAGAACATCGTCACCGGCTCAATCGCATTGCCAATTTTGTAAAGGAGCGTATTTTCCACATTCCCGTCGCCTGCGTAAGAGAGCGCCCAGAAAAGGGCCGCCACCACCAGGATCATCTTCAAGGCCTTCTTGAAAATGCCCCAGGTGCTGCGCCCGACCATCGCGGCAATCATCTTCCAATGCGGCTTATGATACGGCGGAAGCTCCATAATCATACCCACACGTTCATTCTGCGGTACAAGCTTTTTGCCAAACAGGCGCGAAGACAGATAGAAACTCGCAAAAATCAACGCCACATAGCCAATACCGAACAACGGAGCCGCCGACCCGAAGAAAGTAGACGCCAGGAACAGCACCACCGCCACCTTGCTCCCGCACGGAATCGCCCACAACAGAACGAGCGCAAGCAGGCGCTGACCGCGGGTATCGAGCACGCGCGTACCGCAAACTGCACCCGCCGTGCAGCCAATTCCGGAAAACAGCGGCATAATCGCCTTGCCCTGTAAGCCCAGGCGCGAAAGCCAGTTGTCGAACGCATACGAGAAACGCGCCATGTAGCCAATTTCTTCGAGAATGCGGAATACGAAAATGATGGCGAAAATGAAACTCGTCATACAAATCGTGATGCAAGTTCCACCGACAAGCACCAAGTTGATGAACGAAATCACCACAGGCCAGACGCCAAGTGCGCCGCCAACACGTTCTACGAGCGACTGCAATACAGGCTGCATTCCAAAACCGATTCCCATGCCCGGGAAAGCGAGAATCATGCACGCAATCAGCGAGACGACCATAATGCCGAACGCAAAGAACTTGCCCTTGATGTGGTGCGTGGCGATGCGGTCCCACTTGCTAAAGACCTTCTCGATGGACTTGGGCGTCGCCAATTCACGCACAATCTTCGAAACCCAGCGATACTTGGCTTCACCAGTAAGCATACCGCCGTCACGCCCTTCTTCGCTATCGAGAATCGCGTCAATCGCATTTTTATGGGCAAACGGAAGCATTTCATTCACGACACCGCAAATGAGCTTGTCTTTTTCAAGGAGTTTTTCCGCAATCCAAATTTTTTCGCATACGCCATATTCAAAGTCACCGAGCGCGGCTTCGATGCGGCTAATGAGATTATCCGTTTTTTCAGCAAGCTCTCCCCCGCCAACGAGTTCCTCGCGCAGGCTCCCGCTATCGAGGCAAACAGGCGTCTTGATAGCCGAAACCATCTTCTTGAAAAATTCAGGATAACGTTCCGTTTCGGCCGCACTGAAGCCAAGCACCGGAACGCCAAGGCGCTTTTCAATCGCAGCCACATCGATCTTCTTGCCTGCCGCTTCGGCCACATCCATCATGTTGAGCACCAGCATCACGGGCAAGCGAATGCCCACAAAATCCGCCAGCATGTAAAGGCTGCGTTCCAGCTGCGACGCATCTACCAGGATGCAGACGAGGTCCGCCTTGCCGCTCTGAATGTAGTCGCGGGTGACGACTTCTTCTTCGGAGTTCGCCGAAAGTCCGTAACTGCCCGGAAGGTCAATTACTTTATATGTCGTGCCGTCAAAAACAAATTCACCCTCGGCCTGCTCCACCGTTTTGCCGGGCCAGTTGCCCACGCGCTGGTGAAGTCCCGTTAAGTTGTTAAAAAGCGTCGATTTACCGGAATTGGGTTGCCCGAGCAAAGCAATAGTCTTGATTTCGCTCATCTTTACGATTCTACCTTGACAAAAATCTGTGAACTTTCCTTATGGTTGACAGCGATAACCGTATCGCGGCAAAAAACGAGCACCGGCGAAAGTTTATCGTTCTTGAGGAGCGTAAAGGCGGAACCCGGCGTAAGCCCGATGGAAACGATTCTTGAAATAAAGCGGGAATCGCCCTCAATCTGGGCAACAGTTCCGCAACGATTTTCGCCCATTTCGGCGAGGCTCAAACGGTCAACAAAATCAGCATTTTTCATGCGCCAAAAGTAGCCGAAAAACGCTCAAAAAACCGCTCCAAACGGGTTTTGAATGCTCCGAGGGGATTTAGAGGGGAAAGCCTTCCCCTCGCTCCAGCCCCGCCCCACCCTTATTGTCATGCCCGACTTGGTCGGGCATCTCTTAAGCCCACCCCAACGGGGCTTCCGCTACCCCTTCTATGCGGGCTTCAGACGCCAGCCCGCAACGCCTGGCTTTATTATTAGTTCACGTTTGATTTGTTAGTATGGTTATCATGCTCTTTCTTTGTTTCTACAGACTGAACTGTTTGATGAATCTGGTGATAAAAATTGCACAAAACCCCGTCTTTTTGCTTTTCATTCATTTCTGACCACAGCTTCGACAATTCAGAATTATCCATCCGTTTCATCCATTCGTGTAAAAGAATTATTCCAAAAGGTAGCTGAACATAAAGGAGAAGTAAAGGCTCATTAGAATTAATATAGTCTGCATATCGATAAACATCCTGCATGAACTTATCAACATCGTCTCCAAACCACTCCTTTGCTCTCTCATAGAAATGTTGGCTTTTCCGTGATTCTGCCGATTTCGGGTCATAATCTGTTTTTTTATTTGGGTTAGTATTTTCTGAATCTGTTTTTTTCATGATAATGAACCCTCTTTTTTGAAAAAAAGTAATACAAGTGTATCAACTCATAACTTTTGATTTTCTTTGACGAGATATTGCCACGCCAATTCTTTTCGCCTGTTCCCGACATTTCTCTAAATCAGAAAGTATAGTTTGAAAATATTCTGCTTCGCGATTATCTTTAGCACAAACGGCTTTTTCACGACAAGATTTTGCCAGTTCGATTATCTTTGGATTCACTTCCATTGGATATCCATATTTTCGGGACGATTCACGAACATCTTCAATTGAAACATCAACCAGTTTGCTTGATTTACTATCAGTCCTATTATTTCGTTTGCCCGGTTCCTCTAGGGGCTTAATATACGCATCGCATAATTTTTTCACACGCAAATTTGTTGTGCGTTCTGATCTAGAAAAGATTTGAAAATCCTGAGCGACATTCTTTCTGGTTTTATCCGAAGACACATATTGCATTTTCAAATAAATACAACATAAAACATCCTTGTTCAAATTCCTGCCATCGAAATAACACATCAAAGCATCATAAAACGCCCTAAAATGGGATGGACGATACGCATATTTTAGGCCTCGAATGATTGTATCTAGGCTTTGTTTCCACTGCCTTCGCTCTAGATACACACGAGCGAGAAACCACAAACCATATGCGGAAACCGGGTTCCATTTCAGTGTTTCATTCAGATACTTTTCTGCTTCTGAATATTTTTTCATTTCAAAAGCAATGGCAGCATTCTCTAAATAAATGTATTCTACCGGACAAATAAAGTTAATGTTCCTAACATTAGAATTTGACGATTTGTTATAATGCTGATAAACAAACCATTCCATTTCGTTCATAATAGAGACATATTGGAAGGATTCATTTGAAACAAACGGATTATCGTCTAATATTTTGAGTAGAGTTTTTGACTGTTTTGACGCATCTTCGAAATTCTTTTTTCTCAACATTCCATTCAACGCCAACAGTTTATCTTCGACGCCTTTGCGTCCACCATATTTTTCTAGACTGGCGCGAAAGAAGTCAGCCTTTATTTGAAAATAATAGTCTTCTATGATATCTTGCTTTTGTACAGGTGAATTCTTTTTCCACTTTTCGTAATTTTCCACCTTGTTCATGAACCTCATCCAATCATTCATAAGAATGATTGCACACGAAGCATTGTCAAATTCAATAGCCTTTAAGACGAACGAATCTAATTCAGGTTCATCTCTCTCAATACGTTCATTCCACTGTTCACCGTATTTTTCTAAAAAGAGTTCGGCATCATCCTTGCCGAGAAGTTCTTTAACGAACTTTTCAAAACGTTTGATATCGGCATCCTCTGATGTAGTTTTTGTTTTGGGCATAGGATTTATTCTGGCATTTTCAAACCATCTCACACATTATGATAAAAATTCGTAATATCGCTTAAGACCATTCTTAATTGCGGCATGCCTTTCTAGACCAATTTTAGCATACTTACCATCGCTCTCATAATCACGAACTAAATCTCGAATGGTTCCCTTTGATGCATTCCATATATCAATATTATTTCCTAATTTGCATTGGTGTTGTTCAATATAATTAACCGCACTTGCATATCCGCTTGCCACATTTGGAGAATACTTATGTGCAGTAAGCCATTCTTTAAATTTTTCCATCCGCTTATTTGCCGTATTTCTACGGTTACGTAGTAAAGGTTGTGGCGAAATCTGGTTATGTTCACTATCAGCCTTTTCAAATTCTTCTTTTGTAAAACCTCTTTCATTTATGAAATACTTCTTTAGCAATTCCTTAATAAGGCTATCATTTATTTCATTTTTTATTTGAGCAACATTTTTGTTAAAATTGTTTTGTTTTTGCTTTAGCAATTGACGTTCTTCATTCTTTTTTGCAATCCATTCTTTAATTTTTCTTTCGTCAAAATTGGATGAATTAAACAATTCTACAAAAGAAATTCCATCTAAATTATTCTCTTCAAAAGAAATCTCTACATAAGGTTGCTTTTCAGCATCTCGTCCATATTGATAGTCATAGACATACAATTTATCGCAAACAAGAACGCCAATAGATACACGATCTATTTGTTTAAGATATGAAAATAACTGATTTCTGCCTTCGTGCAATTCAAATCTTTTTAATTCTACAATACACATTTCCTTATTTTCTTTGCAAAGGACAATGTCAGCAATTTTATCCGTAGAACCGATTCTAATTTTCCGTTGAGAATTGATACAATCTTTCTTATATTCTAAATAATCTCGGAGAATAACGGATTCCCACATTGTTTGAACTGCTTCTTCCTTTTTTCCAGAAAGATCTTTTTCTTTCTCAACTATTTTGTTCCAAGCATCTTGATAATTCATCATTACTCCTTTCAAATATTTGAATTACTTTTTTGAGTTTTGTTCCCAGTTTACTTGCTACCTTGATAATAAATACAGACTCGATCCAATTGCAAACCCATGCACCAAGACTTCCAACAACAATTTCTCCTTACATTTTTCATCCGTTCTCAAATACTTTTTCATGGCTTCTAATTTTTTGCATGAATAAGTATGTTCATCATTAGACTTTGTACAAGAATTTTCACTATCAAGATAATCATATAAATTAGGACATTCCCCAATATAAACGAAACTAGTACCAATCAATTTATCCGTATCGTAGTCAATGTTGCACGAACAAAGAAATATGGCAGCCAAAGCCAAAATCGTCTTTCTCATCTCCCACACCCTTCTGCCAAAGGCAGTCTGCGAGCAGCGGTCTTATTCAGAGAACCGTTCTAAACCCATACTTTTTGTTAAAACAAAAAAAGTATGGTGTCGCTCGGCTCATTATCTGGAGGCTCTGGTAAACCCGCAACTTTAAGCACGACAGTAAGCGAAAACTCACCGTGGGCAAACGCCCAACGACCCACACCCGATCGGTGTGAGCGTTCGTCTTCTTCCCAAGTTGCAGGGGCAAGCCCCAAGAAATTTTACCAGAATTTCCAGATAGGGAACAAGAGTACTACTCTAATTCATTATGTCAATAGAAATATAAATTCTTACGTCTTTCTAGAAACAAAATAAGCCCATTTTTTATGAAAAACAGGCATATTTGGACGTAAAGTCGTCCTGCACGTGCACTTTTGCTCTAAAAGTCGGACAAAAACAAGAAAACCATACCATTTAAAAAGCAGTCCACACTGTTTTGCGTGGACCCATTTGGTTTTTAGAAAACCATTTGGAGTAGAATTTTTAGACCCAAATCCCTATTTTTGCCCAGCAAAAAAGAGGGAAAAATGAGTATTCCAAAAATCAACATTGAAAGAATCAACGAGCGGTTCGGCCGTTTTGGCGAATTTTTGCTCAACCACCGAGCCATTTTGCTGGTGGCGTTTGTCGTTTTGCTTGCGGTTTCGATCGTGGGCATGAAAAAAATCTACGTCGAGGCGTCGTGGGACAGCTACTTTATCGAGGGCGACCCGATGCTTGTCGAAACGGACAAGTTCAAGGAAACTTTCGGTAACGACTACTTCGTGGGCGTGCTGGTCGAGAGCGACCATTCCATCTTGACGCCGGACAACCTGAAGCTTTTACGCGAACTTTCGAACGAACTGCGCGACAGCCTTTCGTATTCCGACGGCAAGGCGACTTCGATTGTCGATTTGGAATACATGCTCGGTACCGAAGAGGGCATGGAAATCACGCAGATTGTGCCCGAAGAAATCCCGACGGACGAGGCGGGCCTCGCTGAAATCGAAAAACGCCTGGCCGACAAGCCGGAACTGGCGAAGAAGCTGATTTCGAGCGACCGCAAGCAAGCCTTCATCAACATCAAGCTGCGCCCCTTCCCCGAAGATTCCGTATGGAAGGCCGAAGGCGAAGCGAAGGGTGAAAAGGCTGAAGCTCCCGACATGCAGACGGGCCGCGAGACAACAGAAATCATCGCGAAGGAAAAGTATGCGCCGCTGCACCCGCGCGCCACAGGCATGCCCTACCTGAGTTTCCAGAAGCTGAAATACATCGGCGAAGAGATGGGCCGCATTTTCATCATGACAATTATCTGCGCCATCATCGTGATGTTCTTGGTGACGCGTTCGCTCCGCGGAATTGTCTCTCCGCTGATTACGACTTTTGCAGGCGTCATCATGACATTTGGCCTGGTGGGTTATCTCGGGCTTTACATGGATGCGACCAACATCATGGTGCCTGTGATTTTGGCCTTCGCCGTCTCGATTGCATACAACATACACATCAATTCTTTCTTCCGCAAGAACATGATGCTTACGGGCAAGCGCAAGGAATCGGTGCTTTACGCCATGCGTGAAACCGGCTGGTCGGTGCTGTTCTCGGGCCTTACCACGATTGTCGCGTTGCTCAGTTTCCTTTCGGTGATGCTCAAGCCGATTCGCTCCGTGGGCATTCTTTCGTCGATTGCGGTCGGATTCATTTTGCTTGTAGCGTTGACCATTTCGCCGATTCTCTTGAGTTTCGGCAAAGACAAGAAGCCGAACGCCAAGGTGCTTGAACGCGGCGACACGCACATGGGAATCATTCTCGATTCTGTCGGCAAGTTCGTTCTCGGGCACGGAAAGCCCATCGCCATCGTATTCGCCGTCGTGACCGCGATTTCTGTTTTCGGGCTCACCAAGATAGAACCCGCCTTTGATGTGGAACGCACCATGGGCCGCAAGGTCGAATACGTGAACAAGATGCTCTACGTGGCAGAATCCGAAATCGGAAGCTTCTACTCTTACGACTTGGTGATTGACTTTGGCGCAAACGACAAGGCCAAGGAAGTCGAAAACCTGAAAAAGCTCGATGAATTGCAGGAACACGCCGGCAACTACCCGCTTACCAAGCGTTCCACCTCGATTCTTGATATCGTCAAAGATTTGGACCGCACGCTGAACGAGAACCGTCAGGATAAATACGCAATTCCCGAAACTGAGGAAGAAGTCGCACAACTGCTTTTGCTCTACGAAAACGCGGGCGGCAGCGAGGCAACTTACTGGATGGATTACGATTACAGGAAGCTCCGCCTGATGATTGAAATTTCAAGCTACAACTCCAACGAACTCCAGAAGGAAATCGAAGACTTGCAGAATTTCGCACGCGAGCTTTACCCGGACGCAAAGGTGACTGCCGTGGGTAACTTGCCGCAGTTCACCGCCATGCAGCAGTACCTGGAAGTGGGCCAAATGACTTCGTTCCTGATTTCTGTAGTCATCGTGGCAGTCCTTTTGATGATTGTCTTCGGCAGCATTCGCACGGGCCTTATCGGCATGATTCCGAACATTGCGCCGGGTATTTTCGTGGGCGGTTACCTCGGGCTTACGGACATTCCGCTTGACATGATGACAGCGACGCTCATCCCGATGATCATTGGCCTTTCCGTTGACGATACGATTCACTTTATCAACCACGGGCATGTGGAATTTGACCGCACCCACGATTACCGCGAATCGATTCTCAATGTGTTCCGCACGGCGGGCCCGGCTCTCGTGATGACGACGATTATCATGGTGGCGACCTTTGCGGGCTTTACCACCTCGGCCGCAACGCAGATGTTCAACTTCGGTTTCGTGGTGTTCGTGGGACTTGTCTCGGCACTGCTCGCAGACCTCTTCGTGACACCGCTTTTAATCAAGAAATTCAAGATTTTTGGAAAATAGGAGAAAAATATGAATATGAAATTCGCAAAAAAAGCTGCGACAATTATTGTCGCCTTGAGCGCCATGGTAAGCGCAGAAACTTTGACCGGCCGCGACATCGTGCAAAAAGTGCATGACCGCCCCGATGGCAACACCCGCAGTTCCGAACTCTCGATGACACTCATCAACAAGAGCGGGGCCAAGCGCGAACGCAAGATTACCTCGTTTGCGATGGACGTGGGCAAAGACACCAAGCAGATTATGTTCTTCCGCTACCCCAACGACGTGAAGGGCACGGGATTCCTAACCGTCGATTACGACGACATCAACAAAGATGACGACAAGTGGCTTTATCTGCCCGCCATGAAAAAGACGCGCCGCATTAGCGGAAAGAGCTCCAAGACGGATTACTTCATGGGTTCCGACTTCACTTACGACGACGTGGGCCAGCGCAACATCGACGAAGACACCCACAAGCTCCTCCGCGAAGAAAAGGTGGACGGAATCGATTGCTGGGTTATTGAATCCGTGCCGAAAAAGGGCGACGAAATTTTCTCGAAGAAAATCTCCTGGATTCGCAAGGACTGCCTGATTGCCGCCAAGGTGGAATACTACGACAAGCTCGGCAAACTGCAGCGCTCGCTGAAAGTTGAAAACGTGGTTCAGGTAGACGGATTCTGGTCTATCGCCAAGATGAGCATGGAAAACGTGCAAACCAACCACAAGACGCTCCTTGAATTCGGCGACATCAAGTTCAACATTCCGCTTGACGCAAAGACATTCACCGTGCCGCGCTTGGAACGAGGATTATAAGGAACTATCCCCACTTTTGTCATGCCCGCGACCTGTGGTGAGCGAAGTCGAATCAAGGCGGGCATCTCCCCTTTACAAAACATTTTTTTAGTAGAAAAGGAGATTCCCGACCAAGTCGGGAATGACAAATTAAGGAGAAATAAAGTGACGAAGCAATCTCTAGCAGCATTGTTATTGGCGGCGACGACCGCTGTTGCCCAAGAAAGCCCGTTTCAATTCAACGGCTTCGTGGACACGTATCACGCCGTCCAGACGCAGCATCCGCACGATTTTACCACGTCGCGGACGCGCCTGCGCGCAGAACTTCGCGTAGATTACGAGAACGCCTATTTGTTCACCAGCCTGAATGGCGTACAAAACAGCATTCTCGAAGACCGCACCGGAGTGCAGTTGCAAGAGGCGTATTTCAACTACCAGAATGACTTTCTTGAAATACGCGCGGGCCGCCAGATTGTGGTATGGGGCGTTGCCGACGGGCTTCGCGTTACCGACCTGATTTCGCCTGTAGATTACACCGAATTCATGTCGAGCGACTACGACGACATGCGCATGGCTGTCGACGGTTTCCGCATCAAGTACCCCGGCGAACGCGTGAATGCTGAAATCGTTTACGTGCCCGTGCCGCGATACTTCCAGATGCCCATGCAAGAAGATAACCCCTGGCGTCCTGAATTGCCCGAAAAAGCGAGCATCGATTTCCCGGAAGGTCCCGATGCCAAATTCAAGAACGGAGATTTCGGAACGCGAGTTTCGTTCTTCCTCTCGAATCTGGATTTCTCCATTTCGGCGCTTCATACGCACAACCAGTCGCCCGTTACGGTCGCAGGCTACGACCCCGTCAAGGATTCCATTGTCATCCACGGCATACACGAAACCATGACCATGATCGGTGGCGACATGTCGATGCCTATCGGCGAATTTGTGCTCCGTGGCGAAATCGCAGAATACTTCGGTGAAGCGCTCGGTTACGCAAGCAATCTCGATTACGCTCGCAAGAACACCTTCAATGCCCTCGGAGGAATCGACTGGTACGCCGGGGACAACTGGACTTTCATGGTGCAGTATTTACACAAGTACATCGCCGACTATTCGCATAACTTGGCCGCCGAAAAGAATTCTTCTGAAATGACCTTCCGTATTTCAAAGGAACTGCTGAACAACACGCTCAAGCTTTCGCTCTACGGCATGTTCGACATCGACAACCTTGCCTATTACGCGCGTATTTCGGGAGATTACTCCGTCACCGACCAAGTAATGATTTCACTTGGGTACGACCACTTTGGTGGAAAACGCGGACAACTCGCAGGCTACGACAAGAACCGCGAAATCTGGGCGAAAGCGAAGTATTACTTCTAATAAGACCTGATGAATTTTGAAATTGAACCGACATCGCGCCCGCGCAATCCCTATTCCGCATTCACGATGCGGCGCGTATTTTGCATTGGCATTGTCGTTGCCATTTTGCTGCACGTGGGCTTTTACGCCTGGGGATTCCTGAAGCGGACGCAGGTGGTTACCACCCGCGAAGATGCCGAAGTGATTCATGTGGAGCGTTTGCTCTTGCAGCCGCCTCCGCCTCCACCCGAAGTCAAGAAAATCGTGAAGAAAGTGGTCCGCGCGAAAATTATCCCGAACATTGTGCAAGATACGGTGCCAGAACCTGAACCCGAGCCAGAGCCGGAACCGATTGTGGTTACAGACGCGGAACCCGTTGTAGAAGCGCCTCCCGAGCCCGTGGCACCTCCTCCATCCCCGCCGCCACCGCCACCACCGAAACCATCGAAGGATTCGCTGATGAAGGTGACTCGCGCTTATCTGATGGGGCTGAGCAAAGCTTTTGAAAAGCAGAAGGACTACCCCGCTACGGCCCGCCGCCTAAAGCAAGAAGGCACCGTGCGCGTGCAGTTTACGGTTGCAAAAGACGGAAGCATCAGCGGTGCGGTTGTGGCAAAACCCTGTCCGTATTCTTCACTGAACGAAAGTGCGCTTGCCGCCGTGCAGGCCGTGCCCAAGTTTGACCCGATTCCAGCTGTACTTGGCAAGGACACCTGGAAAATGGAGATTCCAATCAAGTATAACCTTCATTAAACAGGAACACAATGAACTACATCTTAGACTTTATTCAACAGGGCGGCGTTATCGCCTACGTGCTCGTGGCGATGAACTTCGTCGGTTATTCCATCATCGTATGGAAAATCATCTCGCTGATCCTCTTCAACAGGAGCATCCGCAAGCGCCTTCCGGCGAAAATCCTGCATCGCGTGGTGACGCACAATACCGACCATCACATCATTATCGAAAGCATCCGCACCGAAATTGCGCTCGCCTTCTCGCCGTTACAGAAGGGTATGACTACGATTGAAAACATCGCGAGCATCTCTCCGCTGCTCGGCCTTTTGGGCACCGTGTTCGGCATATTCAACGCCTTCAGCGTCATCGCTGTTTCGGGCCTTTCTGATGCGGGTGCGTTCGCTACAGGCATCAAACTTGCTCTCATTACGACGGTGATTGGCCTTGTGGTCGCCATTCCGCACGTCATTGCGTTCAACTACCTGAACGCCCGCATGGAATCCGAGCAGGACAATGTGGAAAACGACGTGCTTTTGCAGCTGGGCCGCATTCTCAAAGAAAAGGACCACATCCGTTCTCAGAGCGCCGATTCCGCAAACGAGGATGCATAAATGGCCAAGCGCACCCGCCGAATCCGCCCCGACATGACGCCACTCATCGACTGCGTCTTTTTGCTGCTGGTGTTTTTCCTGGTGACATCAGTCTTCAAGCAAGACGAATCGGTGCTCAAGCTGATTCTGCCCGAAACACAGACCGAAACCAAGCGCGACACGCCCGAGGGTCTGTACATCGAGCTTTCGGAGACGGAACTCGCCTTTAACGGCCAGCGCGGCACGCCCGACGAACTCCGCGAAAAGGCAGCAACGGTGCAGAACAAGAAATCCCCTGTCGCCATCAAGATCGACAAGGGAACCACTTACGAACGCATCGCCGTCATCCTCGACATTTTACAGGTGCAAAAACTGTACAATATCCAGCTGATTAACGAGATGGAAAAAGAATAGCCTACTTACACGCGCCCACTTGCCAACTTCATTGAAACTATATATATTTATGCATGTATTAACATATTTGCATAAACCTCGGGTGCCGGTCCGACCCGCCCCACGGAGAGACGATGAAGATTATAGACATTCTGAAGCAAGACAAGATGAGCCTTTCGTTTGAAGTGTTCCCGCCCAAGAAAGAGACGAGCTTCGAAAACGTGAAGGCGGCAACAGAATCCATCGCGGCCCTCGGCCCCGCATTCATGAGCGTCACCTACGGCGCAGGCGGTGGCGTAAGCCATTTCACCCTCGACATCGCGAAGAACCTCAAGGAAAAGTTCAACATCCCGATGCTCGCCCACCTCACATGCGTCTCGAGCAGCAAGGAGACAGTGCACCAGCGTATCGAAGACATGAAGGCGGCGGGCATCAAGAACGTGATGGCGCTCCGCGGCGACCTCACTCCCGAACTCATCGAGAAGGGCCGCGACAACTGCGACTACCACTACGCCGTCGAACTCATCCGCGAACTCAAGGCTGCCGACGCCGACTTCTGCATCGGTGCTGCCTGCTACCCCGAAAAGCACCCCGAAAGCGCAAACCAGGCCGAAGACATCAAGCACCTCAAGGAAAAGGTCGACGCAGGCGCGGATTTTCTCACCACGCAGATGGTTTTCGACAACAACCTGTTCTTCAGCTTCCTCTACAAGCTGCGCGATGCGGGCGTGAACTGCCCCGTGCTCCCCGGCATCATGCCCATCACGAACGCGAACCAGGTGGAACGCGCCATCAAGCTTTCCGGCTCCTTCATGCCGCAGCGCTTCAAGTCGCTGGTCGACAAGTTCGGGAGCGACCCCGAGGCCATGAAGCAGGCGGGCATCATCTACGCGAGCGACCAGATTATCGACCTGTATGCCAACGGGATTACAAACGTGCACGTTTACTCGATGAACAAGCCCGATGTGGCCGAAGGCATCCTGAAGAACGTTTCCGCTATTCTCGGGAAGAATTTTGCCTAAAAAATTGTCCTCTTTTCCTGCCTTTATGCTATATTAAGGAAGGAAATACCCTCCAAAGGACAATCAGATGACCGACGAACAATTCCGCCTTTTCCTGGATGCGATAAACGCCCAGACAGACGCCATCAAGACCCAGACCCAGGCTTTAGCACAACTCAAGAGCGTCCTTGTTCTGAACACGGCTCTCAGTCTCAGCAAGACCCGTTCTACCGAAAACATTCCCCTCCAGGAAGAAGGCGGACTTGCCGGTGCTATCGAGGATATCGGCAAATTCCTCGAAGAATCCAAGGTTCCCGAAAACTGGAAGGACAGCGTCACTAACGAGATTTACGTGAAGACGTTCTCCGGCAAACCGCTAAAAATGGAAGAAATCTGACAATCATTCCATTTTGGACGATAATGCAACAAACTCTCCGGTTCATTTTATATATATTGTGCTAGAGCCCACCGGGCAAACAAGTTTTTTATCACAAGGAACAAACATGCTCTCTTACGCAGACGCCTACAAGATTGCCGCCGAAGTCCACAAAGGCCAGAAGGACAAGGCCGGCGGCCCCTACATTGACTTTCTCCAGAACGTTGCGGATTACCTCAAGAACAAGGGCGAATCCGAAGACGTGCAGGTTCTTGCGATTCTGCAGGACCTGATTACGGGCGCCACCAAGAAGACCCCGGAAGAAGTCATCGCGATGGGCGTTCCGGCAGACATGGTCGAACTTATCCAGAAGATGACCTACCACAAGAACCAGGGCTGGATTGACGAGTACAGCTGCAGGCTCATGGAAAAGGGCGTACCCGCAGAAGACGCGACTTACGACGCCCGCGAGAAGGACTTTGTGCGCTTCGTGGAAACCCTCAAGGACAATCCCGTCGCAGCAAAAGCCAAGAGCGCCATCTTGAACGTGCTCATGGAAGACAAGTACATCCACAGGCAGGAACGACGCGAACTCAAGACGAAGTTCCGCCTCAAGAAGTACAAGGCCGCCATCGAAGCCCTCGGCGTGTAGGCCACAAAAGACACCTTTTCGCCCCGCACTGCGGGGCATTTTTTGTAAGGGAAAAAGCAAGGAATGATTCGAATAAAGGAACAGATTGTAAGCGGGCTCGTCGCATACCCCAAGGCGCTCCGCCTGATATGGACAAACAAGCTCACCAAGTACCTGGTGCTGCCCGTCGTTTTGAACATCATTGTGGTTGTCGCGCTCATTTTCGCGGGATTCGGTATCGGCGACTGGATCAACGGCACCATCGAACGACACACCGAGAACATGAACGGCTGGATACAGGCCGGCATGGTCGCCATCAAGATTGTCCTCCCCATCATATTCTTCATCGTCTTCATTTTCATCGGTGGCACCATCGTGAACGTCTTGATGTCGCCCATCTACACGATGCTTTCGGAAAAGGCAGAAACCATCCTCACAGGCAACGAGTTCCCGTTCGACGCGAAACAGACTCTGAAGGACATCTGGAGAGCGCTCCTCATTGCCCTCCGGAACACGGCGAAGCAGCTGGTCCTGACCGCACTCTGCCTCCTCCTGAACCTGATTCCCGTCGTCGGGAGTGTCATCTCGATTTGCCTGATTTTCATCATCAACGCCTACTACTTCGGGAGCGGCTTCATGGACTACACCTTCGAGCGCTGGCGTTACTCCGTCAAGGACAGCCTCAAGGGCACGAGCGAACTGAAGTACCTGGCTATTGCGAACGGGGCCGTGTATTCGCTACCGTTATACCTGTTCTGCGGGGCATTTATCGCAGCCTTTATCGGGGGCGTTTCGGCAGTCGCCGCGACAATTTCGCAAATAGAGATAAAGGGAAAAACGAGACGATAGGTAGCACCCGTAGACCATTGCCGAGCATAGCGCATTTTGCTATTTTTACGCGCGTAATTTAAGAGTCCCCGTAAACCATGCGGGGCAAAACAAAAAGGAACACAACCATGGCAAATAAAGTCTATAACTTTAGCGCAGGACCGTCTGTCCTGCCCGAACAGGCACTCAAGGAAGCATCTGCTGCATGCATCGACTTCGAAAACAGCGGCATCAGCATTCTCTCCATGAGTCACCGTTCAAAGCCGATTGAAAACATGTTCGCCCAGACGGAACAGTACCTCCGTGAATTGATGGGCATCCCTGAAGACTACGACATCGTTTTCCTCGGTGGTGGTTGCTCCCTTCTGTTCTGCATGCTCCCGATGAACTTCCTCAACCAGGACGCTACGGCAGACTACGCTCTGACTGGCGTTTGGGCAAACAAGGCTTACAAGGAAGCCAAGCAGTTCGGTAACGCTCTCGCCGCTTGCGACACCAAGTCCGAAACTTACAGCCGCATCGACAAGAACCTGAAGCTTTCCGACAACGCCACGTATCTCCACGTGACTGCCAACAACACCATCTACGGTACCGAATGGCACAACTTCCCGAAGCCGAAGTCCGGCTTCCTCATGGCTGACGTGAGCTCCGACTTCCTCGCCCGCAAGATCAACGTGTCCGACTTCGGCGTTGTGTACGGCGGCGCCCAGAAGAACATCAGCTGCGCAGGCGTGACTGTTACCATCATCAAGAAGGGCCTCCTCGGCAAGGTGAACCGCACCATCCCGACCATGCTCAACTTCCAGACCCACATCGATGCGAAGAACATGTTCAATACGCCTCCGGTTTTCGCCGTGTACGTGATGAACCGCACCCTCAAGTGGCTCAAGGAATTCGGTGGCGTGGACGCTATCGAAAAGGTGAACCGCAGCAAGGCTGCTCTCCTTTACAGCGCCCTCGACGCTTCCAAGGTTTTCGTCGGTACCGCTGCCAAGGAAGACCGCTCCATCATGAACGTTCCGTTCGTGTTCAACAAGGACGTGGTCGCTGCAGACAAGGCTGACGACCTCGCCAAGGAATTCCTCGAATTCGCAAAGGCTCGCGGTCTGCAGCAGCTCAAGGGGCACCGCTCCGTGGGTGGCTTCCGCGCATCCATCTACAACGCGATGCCGGTCGAAGGCGTGCAGGCTCTTGTCGACTGCCTCGGCGACTTCGAGAAGAAGGTACTCGGCTAAAAAAAAGATCCCCGTGCAAACGGGGATGACAAGCTGTTTTAATCGTCACCCTCGCAAAAGCGAGGGTCTTTTTTATTCTGCGTCAGACTTCTTGAATTTGTTCACGACGTCGGGAACGATGTCCATGACCTTCGACACAAGCGAACTGTCCTTGCTAATAGGCATCACGCGCACATCGTCGCCCTTGATGACGAGGAAGGCGACCGGTTCGACCGAAGCGCCACCGCCGGAAGCGGACGTATCGCCCTTGGACTGGTGACCGCCAAAGCCGAAACCGACAGACACGCGGCTCACGGGCACAACGGTAGATTCACCGGCCTGGATGGGGTTACCGATAACCGTTTCAGCCTTAGTGATGAAACGGAGCTTTTCCAAAAGAGTTTCTGCAAGTTTTTCAATAGCCATGTTTTTAATATAGATTAAAGATTAGAATCTGGCTTCATAAATGCGGTCGCTCGCCGTGAAAAAGCGACGTTCCAGGTCAAACCAGCCAAGGTAGCCCCACACGACAACGATTCGCCCACCGGGTAGACGCGAAGCAATGCCGTTCACTCCTTCGCCGGCGTTGAAGTAAGTATTTTCCACATCGCGGACAACGCCCTTGGGTTCAACCTTTTTCAGTTGCGCAGCCCACCGGTCATAGGTATCGGAATCCACCTGTTCCCAGCTTCGCGCAACGTTCCACTGCAAATTCGCATCGCGATAACTCTGCACCAGAACCGGGAAATACGACTTGACGCCCAAGAAATTCTGCGTCTGGATCGAAGTCCGTCCCGCCTCGCGATGTTCGAAGGGCAGGCTCAGGAATTCCTGCGGGAACCCGCCGCGATAGCCGGGGAAATTGCGGACATACTGTTCGAGGTCGCTCCTTTCGTACCGGCGGAAACTGTCGTGACGGAATATGAAAATGCGAGCGTCGGAGCGAATACTTTGTTCCAAGAACGAGCCGCGGAGGATTGGAACAATCCCCTGGAAACGACCGCTGTTGGTGTAATAATCCATCGCATAGACATCGCTCTTGAATTCGAGAATAGACACATCGAGCGTATCGCCCGGCATTACCGGATAGCTAAAGTCCATCCGCTTCACAAGCGAAGGGATGTTCTCACCCACCGGATTTTCGTTCACGTTCACATGCGACGGACGAATGTTCTTATAAAGAATCGAGGCATGGTCCAGCGGCGGGACTTCCTTTTCCTTGCATGCGCAAACAGCCATCGCCACGAAGGCGAAAGCGGCAAGCAGGCAAAGGCGTGCGACCCGGCAATTCATGACGTTAAATTTAGAATTGAAGAATCTAGTCATGCCGAACCGCATTGTTGCAATGTTCATAGAGAGGGCATTTTGCGCACCGGCACGTCGACTCGCGACAAATAAAGTCGTTTTTTCCCCATTCCAGGTAAAACTGGAGCGCATGCGCTGCCACATAGGGGCAATCCGGACTAAGGATCTTGCAATAATCGTCCAGCATCTTCTGCTTTTTTTCCGGTTTCAGGTCCGCAAAAGAATCGTCCCGAGCAGGCCCCAGCATCGCAAGGAAACGCCTCGCCCCCATCGTCAAGGGGAGGGGCGCCGGACGTTTGGGAGATGCGCAACCAAGCCCCAGGCCAATCGGAGCGGGAATCAGCAGACGGTAGATGGCGGCACAGGCCTTCGGCCTCGGGTTTCCTTTTCCAACAAAATAAATTTCACCGAGATCGCGCCATATTCCCTCGGGGGTTCTGGAATTGAGCCACTCCAGCATGTTGCCGTGACGACGCACAAAGAGCCCGACACTCCAGAAAATTCCGGGAACATCCGGCAAGAGTTTCCATTCGTAGCCTTCGAGGGCAGATTCCGCGCACGACTGAATTTCCTTGACACTCGGCACAGGGAGATTCCAAAGGCGGTCGCCCGGGAACTGCTTCTGTAGCGCCGAGAGAACCGAGACAAACGCCGGATAATCGATTCCCTGGAACAAAGTCGTCCCCAAAAGCGTCCACGCAATTTTGGCCGAGACGTCGGATTCCCTAGACGAAACGGCGACAACCGGATCGGGGACTTTGCTGAAATGTCGTATAAAATCGACGGTCGACTTGAAAAGCGCAGGCTCGTCGCTTGCAAACCGCCTCGCCGAAACCATTAGAGTGCCTCGCCCACCTTGACCGCCATACCCACGCGGCTCTGGAAAAGGCCCGGATTCCTTTCGCGGATTTTCTTGTCCACCACGAGAATCACGGTGCTACCCATCTCGAATCGGCCCAACTCGCCACCTTTTTCCACCTCAATTTTTTGAGGCGGATTCCAGTCGTAGCGTTTGCAGTCCCTGGGAAGCTTGCCCGCATTCACCAGGAGGTCGTCAGTATAGGCGACCCCGATGCGGCCCACGTTGGTAGCCCCCACCTTCACCACGAGCATCTCGGAACCGTCGTCCAGGCGGATGTGGCTCGTGAGGCGTTCGTTGATGCAGAAGAGGCCTTCCACTCGTTCCACGCTCCCGACATTCACCGGCCAGAGCGTCCCGGGACAGTAGCTCGCCCCCACCACTTCCCCCTTCACGGGACTATGGATGCGGTGGTAGTTGAACGGAGCGAGGTAAATCGTAGCAAAGGCGCCGCCCTCAAAACGTTTCGCCATTTCTTCGTCGCGGAGCAAATCCTTGAGCGTATAGGTCTTGCCCTTCGCCTGAATCAGTTCCTGTTTCTCGTCGAAAGTGGCTGTCTGCGAAAGGACGCCATCGACAGGCGAGACAATCTCGGAATCCGCAATCGGACGCATGCCGGGTTTGAGCCTGCGGATGAAAAGTTCGCCAATATTCCTGTAATGCGAAATCGGGTATTCCGATTCCTCCATGTTCAGCTTGTAGTAAGCGGCAAAAGCGTTGCGCGCAAGCTTCGAAAAAACGGGAATGCGAAGACGCGTAAAGACACCGAAGGCGCGGCTCGCGGCGTTCTTCGGCAAGAGTTTCATGAAAACGTAAAAAGCGGTATTCATAATTTGCAAGATAGAAAAAAGTCGCTAGTGATTTTCGATTTTGCCCACATCCGTGCTGAACATCTTCCACAGGCGAGGCGCAAAGGGGCGAGACCATTCCTTCTCGGGAGCGACCCGGCTTGTCGTTGCCGCCGTAAATTGCGAATACGTCAAGAAAACAAGCTCCCCATACCGCACATCCCACATGGTCCAGAGGATTTCCCAGGTAAAGCCGCCCTTCTTGCCCAAATCGGGAAGCATTTCAACCTTGAGGTAAATCGGCATGGTGACATACCTGATTTCGTAGCGGGATGCGATATCGTTCAACAGGTTCTTGAGCTTGGCAGGGACCTCGCGCTGCAAATCCTGCTCTACGCTGTCACGCGACACCCAGGGAGCCATATCCGAAAGCGGCTTCCCATCGGCGAAGACGCTTTTCAGCAAGCGGAACGACAACGTGTCCAGATAGAGAGAGTCGGCATCGGGCAGCCTCATCCCCGGAAGCAGCAGTTCTCGCCGCATTTTAGGGAAAGCTTTCGCGAACAGGGAATCCTCGACATGCGCAAGGTCGAAATCGAGAGCATCCGCGCTAAAACTGTGGCACATGCGGCAATCATCCGGACGTTTCGCCACCACCTTGAGCGTCGGGAACACCCCAACGACAGCCGAAGAATCCAGGCGCGAATAGGCAATGCCGTTCCATTCGCGATACGACTTTTCGTCGCTGATCTTGAGTTCGATATCGCCACGGGTTCCACATTCCTCGCACGGCGCATCCCGCATGCCGGAATCTCCGTCACCGGAGCCGCCGCGGGCATCGTCGCGAAGGCCGGCACAACCCACAAGCGAACAGATAACAAACAAAGCAAAAAAACGTTTCATCTTCATCAAAATAACAAAAAAAGCTACAGGGAGAAAATCCGCCGCAAGTCACTCACCCTGTCCGTCACAGTCAGGGCGAGGCGCAAAAGGACTGCGGCCTTTTGCGGCGGGAGCCGTCCGGCACATATCCGGCCTGGGGCCAGGCGCTCGTTAAGCGTAACGAGCCCGTGGTGGATCCGCGTCGAGACCACCACGGGGATATCGATGCCGGACAGGGCTTCCGCCCAGCCACGGCTGAACTCGCCCGACCCCGCACCCGCAATCACGAGCCCGTCCGAAACGCTAGATGCATACAGGAGGATTTTCGGGTTCGCATCCACAGAGAAATACACGACGTTCACGCGCGGGAGCGAATCGAGCCCGGAGACATCGAAAAAATTCTGTTCCTTGAGCGCATTCCAGTTGGAACCTTCGCCGGGATAGTTCACGCCCATGGGATTCATGGCGCTCGCGCTGCACTTCTGCACGCTGCGGGCATCGAAAAGTTCGCCACCGAAATAGACCCACACCTTGTTTTCGGGAGGGTCGTCATCCACGGCAAAACCGGCTGCAGCACGCACGGCACCAAGGAGATTCGCAGGGCCATCCGGATTCTTCGCCGTCGAAGGTTTCATCGCGCCCGTCAGGACAACCGCCTTTTCGCACTTGACGGTGAGACTCAGGAAATAGGCCGTCTCGTCCATCGTGTCGGTCCCATGCGTTATCACGATTCCATCGACCGACTCGTCTTCCTGCAGTTCCTTCACGCGGTTCGCAAGCGAGATCCATATTTTGTCTGTAATATCGTCGGAATTGATATTGCAGATTTCTTCGACCCGCACGTCCGCATATTCCAAAAGTTCCGGCACGGAGGCCACCAGGGTTTCGCCCGGGACCTTTCCCGATTCGTAATCCAGATCCTTGCCGCTCTCGCCGACGCCCGCAATCGTTCCACCCGTCGTAAGGACAACTATCCTCTTCTTCGCCATCACATCACCTCTTTGATCAGCAAGTCCGTATCAACGCCATAGAACTTCTGCAGGGCCTCGTCGACACTCATCGTGCGCAGGCTCTTGACAAACATCTTGAAATGCGAGAAGTCCGCATTCCGCGAAAGCATGCGTTCCACCATTTTTTGCGAATACCAGTACAGGCGATTGGCCACGTCGGCATTCGGCTCCTTGACAAACGGTTCCGTGAGGGCTTCCTTCGAAGGAATCCCCCCAGCCGGACGTGGATTCCCCGTCCGCGAGCCGTCTATAACCTGCGCTATGCCCTCGTTGATCCACAAGGGCACCTTGGCATGCGTCATCGCCCGCACAAAGGAATGCGTGAGTTCATGGAAAAGAACCGGACGGTATATTTCGCGGTAACGCATCATCTCTACGGGTACACGGAGCTTTCCATCGAAAACCGCGCCAACCCATTCGGGCCGCGGCCCCATGCCCTGGTACTCGTTCGACCTGTAAAGCACGAGGCTCATCTTGTTCTGGGGCCTAAAATCAAACAGGCGGCAGAGGGAATCATAGGCGACTTCGAGAACCGCAAGCGCTTCCATCACATCGCTTTTCGAAGGATGCCCCTCGAATTCTACGCGGAAATGCATCGAGCGCTCTATTCCGAGTTCTTCCATTTCGCGTATGAGCTGCGCCGACTTTTTCTTCAGGAAATCAAAATCAGGAGTTTTCACCCCGATGCTGTCGACATAGCGGATACATTCCTCGTACCTTTCCTGCTCGTACAGGATGCCCGCCAGGTGGAGTTGCAGGTTCGAATCGTGAGGAGCATCACACAAAAGGGCTCGGACGCTCTTCTCCGCACATTCCCAATTCTCCGATTCCAGGCATTCCGTGGCGCTACGGACGAGAGCTTCCCTACGCTCGAACTCGAATTTCTCGGCCCTCTGCGCCTCAAAAAAACGCCAGCCCGCATAGAGCAAAAGCATTGACAAAAAGGTAACGATTAAATTTTTCATTTCGGGAAAACCGCCCTGTCCAAAATATATATTTTTTTACAAACGGCCACTTCCTGAGGCCTTGGGACAGCAACATGACCATATACGACTACACAGATTACCGTGACATCATTCGGGATTTCTATCTCGAAAAGAAGAACGGCAACGGCCGGTATTCCTATAGCGTGCTCGGGCAGGCCATCGGCCTCAACGCGAGCCACGTCTTCTGCATCGTCGAAAAAAAGAGAAACCTCCCCGTCCGCTGTGTTCCCGCCGTCAAGAGAATTTTGGGCCTTACCGGCCGTGCCGCACGCTACTTCGACTTACTCCTCGCCGCATCCCGCACCAAATCCGAAAAGACAAAGACCGAAATCCTTGCAAAGGCCTTCCTGCTGCGCGATGTCAAGACGCACAGCCTCGCCGACAAGGAACAGAAATACCTGAGCGACTGGTGGACCCCCGTCATCCGCGCCCTCATCGAGGTGAACCAGGGCAAGGTCGACGCGAAGGAGATTTCCGAAAGCCTTGAACCCTCCATCGAGGAGGATAAAGTCCAGGAAAGCATCGATATCCTGAACGAACTCGGATTCATACAGGACCTCGGGAACGGCCGCGTGAAACTCGCCGACGCCCATATCAACATCGCCGGAGAGCAGAGGGCGCAGGCCATACGCCAGTTCCAGGCCAACGTCATGCAAATTGGCGCCCGTTCCCTCAACACCATCGACCCGGCCGACAGAGATATTTCTACACTTACAATGGCTGTGGACCAACAGGGTTTCGAAGACATCAAGGCCATGATCCAGGAATTCCGCAAGGACGTCCAGATCCGGGTCGACAAGTGCGGCAAGCCAACCCGCGTGTTGCAGATGAACCTCGCCCTGTTCCCCGTAGCCTTCAATAAGAAGAAAACAAAATAATGAAGTTCGCGTCGAAAATATTATTAGCGGCTCCCCTTGCGTTTTTCGCGGCCTGCACAAACTCCGGCACCGCCGGCAGCACGACAGAAACCGAAAACGCAATAGCCAAGGAAGAAGGCGGCACCGTCTCCATCCAGGTATTTAGCGGCACGGACAAGGCAGAAAAGGCCTCCTACAAGGTTCTACCCAGCTGGTTCGTCACCGATTCTACGGAAACCATCCATTCTGAAGACTACGCCTACATCGGCGAGACGGACAACCTCGGCAAGATTTTTATCGAGAACCACAAGGAAGGCTCCTACACCATCCAAATCGAGAAGGGCGATTCCGCCGCGGTGTTCCAGTACACGCTGAACAGCCTCACCAAGAACTACACCCTTTCCAAGGCGAACCTCCGCAAGCGCGGCGCCATCAAGGGATGGATTTCGCTTCCCGAAAACGCGACTCACGCCTGGGTCAACGTGGAAGGCATCGGCCGTATCCAGAAGACTGATTCGCTCGGGTTCTTCCAGTTCGATTCGCTCCCTGCAGGCAAGCTTTCGCTCAAGTCGTGGAGTCCAGAAAGCAACGAATGTATCGCCGACGCGAACGTTTCCGTCATCTCCGACGAGACAACCCATGTCGGCCATGTGCTCTCCCCGGCAAAGAAGGGCTACGTCCATTCCATGAAGTTCAAGCCCGTCGACCTCGTCTCCGACTGGATGCGCCCGATTAAAGCCCCCTACGTGCTTGTCCTCCGGCTCGATTCCACGAACTTCAAGTTTGCCGAAGCAAGCGAAGACGGTAGCGACCTGCGGCTTTACGCAAGCAACGGAGCCGAAGTCGAAATGGAAGTCAACGGCTGGGATGCATCCATCAAGAGCGCGACCGTCAACATCCGTCTCGAGAACCTGAAGGACACTTCCGACACCTGGACTCTCGAATGGGGCAACACCGATCCGAGCGACAGGGAGCCCGCCGATATCTGGAGGGACATCAGCGATTCGCTGTGGTACGACCTCAATACCGTCGAGATATTCCATTTCGACAGCGGGACCATCCGCAGCGATCTTCCCGCCCCCCTGACAAGGGACAACTGGTACATCCAATTCCACAAGAAGGATTCGCTGACCGATTCCGTAACGACTTCGTTCCTCAACTCCCTGAGCGTTCTCCAAAGCGATACAAAGGGCCGTTCCGGCAAGGTGATGCATATCGAATACGATGTCGAATACCCGGATATCGTCGTCTTCGGCACACGCCTCACCCGCCACCCGCACGACTGGAGCCGCATGGATTCCGTGGTCGTATGGCTGCGCGGCGACTGTGAATTCGAAGTCATCCTCGAATCCCTCGACGAAGATCTCAACTACAAGGCCTCGTACAAGGGCGAAGCCAAATCGAACTGGCAGAGGCTCGTGCTGCGTCCCGAAGACTTTACCTACAAGCTCCGCGATTACCACGGCTGGGACATCACGCGCAACAAGATAACGAACTTTACCGTGTTCATGTACAACGGTTCCAATCTCTGGCTCGACAACGTCCGCGTCTACGGTATCAACCGCGACGACCTGCGATAAAAGCAAACAACATAAAGCAACGCAAAAACCTCGGCATAATCGCCCGGGGTTTACTATATTGTAAGCACAAACACCCTCATTGGGGTAAAAAAGGAGACAAAACGTGAAGTTCAAATCCATGGCTCTATTTCTGTTCATTTTCGCGCTCTTCGGCAATGCGTTCGCAGATGACGGAGATGTCAAATTATCCCCCTCCATCGCAGGCAAGAAGCTTTCCTTCCATGACAGGAATTGGTTCATGGGCGAACAGATTGTCGACGCCGATGTCGCCATCAACGCCATAAAGTCGAAAGAAGAATCCTCAAGTGCCTACAGCACTGCCATGGGATTCTACTATCCGGGCCTGGTGCTTGCCTATGCAGGCGGCGCTGCACTGGGATACGGAGTCGTAGAATGGATCTGGGGAGACGGAGACCTCGGCATGTACCTCACCCTCGGCGGTGCCGGAGTCATAGGAATCTCGCTTCTGCTCTCGCATATCGCAGACGGCTACATGCACGACGCCATCGACCTCTACAACAAGGGAATCGGCATTTCGGAAACATCGCTCCGCCTTAAGCTCGTCCCCACAGAACAGGGCGGAATCGCCGTGGCGCTTGCATTCTAGAGCCACCCTGCAGCTCGCTTTTTTCTAAATTTACCCGCGTTCAAAGAGCGCGGGTTTTTCCGTGCATTTTCAATCGGAGTTTACCATGGGTTTCAAATGCGGTATCGTAGGCCTCCCGAACGTAGGCAAGTCCACCATCTTTAACGCAATCACCAACGCCGGCGCCGAAGCCGCGAACTACCCCTTCTGCACTATCGAGCCGAACGTAGGCATGGTGAGCGTCCCGGACAGCCGCCTCGACGAACTCGTGAAGGTCTACAACCCGAAGTCCATCGTCCCCGCCGTCACTGAATTCGTGGACATCGCCGGCCTCGTGAAGGGGGCCGCCCAGGGCGAAGGCCTCGGCAACCAGTTCCTCACCCACATTCGCGAATGCGAAGCCATCATGGAAGTCATCCGCTGCTTCGACGACGAGAACATCGTGCACGTGAGCGGTTCCGTGGACCCGGTGCGCGACGTGGAAGTCATCGAGACCGAGCTCATCCTCAAGGACCTCGACACCGTCGAAAAGCGCCTTTCTACCGAAGCGAAGGGCGCCCGCACCGGCAACGCCGAAGCGAAGGCTCGCCTCGCCGCCTGCGAACTTTTGAAGAAGACCATGGAAGAGGGCAAGGCCGCACGCACCGTGATGCACGACAGCGACGAGATGGAGCTCATCGTCAAGGACCTTGCGCTCCTCACCGCAAAACCGCTCTTCTACTGCGCCAACGTGAAGGAAGACGACATCCTCACCGGAAACGCCTACGTGGACAAGCTCAAGGAATACGCCGCCGCAAACGGCCACGAAGTCATCGTCATCAGCGGCAAGATTGAAGAAGAACTTTCCGCGATGGAACCTGCAGACAAGGCCGAATTCCTGAAGGAACTCGGCATGAAGGAATCCGGTCTCGACGCCGTGGTGCGCAAGGGCTACGAAATCTTGGGCCTCCGCACGTTCTTCACCGCGGGTGAAAAGGAATGCCGCGCCTGGACGTTCCACGCGGGCTACAAGGCCCCGCAGTGCGCAGGCGTCATCCACACCGACTTCGAACGCGGCTTCATCCGTGCAGAAACACTCAGCTATGCGGACTTCCTCAAGCACGGCAGCTGGAACGCCGCAAAGGAAGCGGGCCTCGTCCGCACCGAAGGCAAGGACTACCTGGTACAGGATGGCGACATCATGTACTTCCTGTTTAACGTGTAACTACGAACGAGGAAAGCCGTCCTTATTTTTGTAGACCTTAGGGAGGGCGGAGCCTTCCCTATTTTCTTTTCGCTTTGAATTCTACGATAATCGGGCGGATGATTGCGGCGAGGTTCATCGCCGTTCCGATGAGAATCAGCACGGACGCAGCATAGATTCCAGCGCCCGGCTCCACATGCAGAACCTGCATGCCCATATTGACACAGGCGCGCCCTATCTGCGAGAAGAACGCCCATAGCGCAAACATCGAGAGCATGCCCATTGTCAGTGAGCCAAGCGCCGTAAACCAGGCAAAGGCAGCCGCGAGCACCAACGCGCCAACTATCCCGAACAGATGCGGAACCGGTTCCAGCTGCGGGAAACCGGGGAGCGATTCCTTGAACCTTTCCAGGGACTTCGGGTTGCTCTGTTCCATCTTCTCAAGGTAACCCTTGGCAGGCTCCTTCAGCGCTTCATGCATGTCGAGTCCGGAAGCAATCTCGTAGAACGACGGTTCCGCAATGACCTGCGTGTCGCCACACGATACCGTCATAAGCGGCATCAGCAACCCGAGAAGGGCCAGCAGGTAGGGAACCGAGATAATCTTCCGGAATAGCTTGAATCGCTTGTCGCTCTTGAGTTCTTCAGCGGCCGTCGCCATTAGCGTCCCTCAAAAAGTTTCTTCGGGAATACGCAGCGGAACCCGATGGCGTCGGACCAGTAGCGCGGATCTTCGTCATCGCTTTCCGTCAGGTTCTGCATCGATTCCTTGTCCTTCCAGGAACCGCCCTTGTAGACCTTGGTCGAACCCATCATCGCACCTGTCGGGTTAGAGGATTCCACCCAAAACGAGAACATGAAGTACTTGTCGCGGGTCCATTCGGCAACGTTTCCGGACATGTCGTAGATGCCCCATGCGTTCGGCTTCTTCGATGCGATAGGCTGCGGGCCGTAGGCAGGGCTCTTCTTGCCCATCTTGTACGAATTCTCGCGGTAGACGGCGTAATCGCCGACATCGCCGTCCTCGTCCAGGACCCAGATGGCGCCTTCGTTATTGTCGGCACGACCGGCAAATTCCCACTGGGCTTCCGTCGGCAGATCACCGCCAAGCATCTTGCATGTAGCACGAGCATCATCCCACGTGATATTGTGGACCGGCTTCGAAGGATTCTTGTAGACAGAGCGGTTCTTGATATGCTTGGTCGTATCCGGTTCGCGGAGCATGGTCTGGTCGAAGAGCTGCTGGCTCATCTCGGTCGTCATGATAGCGAACGGGGACATCTTGACTACGCGGCCCTTGTAGCGGAAGGAACCCGAATCAATCAGAGCGACCGCGCCGTAGGTGTTGTCGCGGATAATGCGCGGAATGCTCATCTTGCTGAAGCCCGGCATATCGACATCCTTCGCATAGACGGTATCGTTCTTCTGCTGCGCGGCGACAGCCTTCGCCTTCGCTTCGGCGGCGGTCTTCTGCTGGAGAGCAATATCGTCCGCATCATACTGGTTCAGCCATTCCTGCACCTCCGGTTCGTCCACGATATATTCCGGCAAGATGAAGTCGCCCAGTCCCACCAGGTTCTGGCCATTGTATTCGAACTCGATGCGAGTGTAGCGGTAATGGTGGCGGCCAGTAATCACGCCGTCCTTACGGATCCACACCGGCTTGTTCTGCTTGAGGCTTATAAACACCTTGACTTCGCCCGCATGGTTCTGGAAGAGGGAATAGAGACTGTCAGCATTCATGCCCTTGGCCGTTCCCTTCCACATCACGTCGAAGCGCTGGCCATCCTGGCCGAACTTGAACTTGACTTCTTTCATGGGTGCCGACGCAGAATCGACGCCTTCCCCTTCGACCACCCTTTCACGGACGGGCTCAAAGGAAACAGGAGCCATCGTTCCACGGAGCGGGAGCGCCTGCAAGCTGTCGAGCTTTTTCTTGAAGGCCGTATTGATTTCGCTAACGCCCTTCATGTGGGAATTGCGCCACGCTTC
The DNA here is from genome assembly GCA_002449765.1 of Fibrobacter sp. UBA7003. Classification (GTDB taxonomy): domain Bacteria; phylum Fibrobacterota; class Fibrobacteria; order Fibrobacterales; family Fibrobacteraceae; genus Fibrobacter. Next base: position 309,336 of record DJXN01000015.1, on the reverse strand, counting down.
TTTCGCCCTAAGACGCACGCCTTCATAAGCGGACCTGTAATTTTCATAAGTAGCATCGCCTTCGTAGAGGCCAACCGCCACAGCAGGCTTGACCTGGGGATAGCCCTTCGCAAAAGCGTTCGTATCCAGGATATCCACGACCTTCTGCAGTTCGGCGATGAACTTGTCATAGAGGATTTCCGTTTCTTCGAGGTTCTTGGCCGCCTTGACAGAAGCTTCATCCATCGAAAGTTCGACCTTCTTGTCGGCCTTGGAGGAATCAATCTTCATTAGCTTGGGCTGCATCACGAGAATTTCGCCGGACTTGACCGATCCGATATCCACCAACGGAAGAAAACCCGGGGCAGAGAATTCGAACACGTAGGCGCCTTCCTTGAGCGGATAAATTGCCTTCGGAAGCTTTTTCAACGGAGCCTCTTCGAATGCGGACTCGAGCCCCTTCACATCGCTCTTGAAGACCACGACACCGGGCAAGGCAGTCTCATTCAGAATCTGCCACTTGCCGTTCTTGATGAACAGGAGCTTCGGCACGCGGGGAGAATAAATGAAATACTTGTCGAAGTAGAGATCGTCCTCGTCCTGGAAAGCCTTCTTGTTCTGCGAAGCGTAGAAACGCATCTGGGCAACTTCGAAGGAGTTCAAATGCGCATCCTCGAGGCTAAAGGCGTGAAGTTTCTTGAAATTGTTGTAGTTCAGCTGCCCCGGAACCCACTGGTATTCCTTCGGACCCTTCTTGTGCCTCCAGTAGAGGGTATTTGTCTTCAGCGGGAAGACCGGCTTCTGCGAAACGAGGGACGGCCCCTTCATCTCGACAGCCATGTTCGCAATGGGATCAACCACGCTTCCGGTCGTAAACTGGTTCGGTGCGACCTTGAAATTCTTGTCGGCATCGGCAAAAGAAAGCGCCGGGACCAACAGCAATAGAGGCAGCAAACGGGCAAAGGACATAACTTCTCCTGTTAATTACTCACGGCTACAGAAAAAACCATAGCCCAACCATATTTAAAGATAACATCTTTGTAAGGACTTTGTTCGTGATTATTGGTTGTTTTTGCCCATTTCGAGCAAATATCCGCCCTTTTCGCCACCGACGGGCCCGAGTTCCACCTTCCAGTCGGCGAGGCGGATAATGTCCGGGTGGTGTTCGATGACAATAATGGTATCGCCACGGGCCGAAAGCTTGCGCAACATGTTCCAGAGAATCTGAATGTCCTTGAGGTGGAGCCCTGTAGTCGGTTCGTCGAGCAGGTAGACCATTTCCTGGGCAGGCTTGCGGGCAAGTTCCGCCGCCAACTTGAGGCGCTGGGATTCGCCGCCGCTGAGCGTGGTGACGGACTGGCCGAGTTTCACGTACGGGAGACCCACATCGCGCAGGCATTCCAGTTTCGGGAGGATTTTCGGCTGGTCCTTGAAGAATTCGCAGGCTTCGGCAACGCGCATGTCGAGCACATCGGCGATATTCTTGCCCTTGAAAGTAACGGTGAGGGTTTCCTGGTTGTAGCGTTTGCCACCGCAGACATCGCAGACTTCCCACACATCCGAAAGGAAGTGCATTTCCACCGAAATGGCACCGCGGCCTTCGCAGGCCTCGCAGCGGCCGCGAGCCAAGTTGTAACTGAAGCGCCCGTAGTCGAAACCTTTCAACTTGGCTTGCGGCAGTTTGGCGAACAGCTTGCGGATGTCGTCAAACACGCCCGTGAAACTCGCGGGCGTGCTGCGAGGAGTCCCCGAAATCGGGCTTTGGTCCACCAGAAGAACTTCGCCGTTCTGCTTTTTGCGACCGCGGGCCTGGAATTTCTTCTTGAGGCGCGGGTAGATTTCGTCCATGACCATGGAGCTCTTGCCCGAGCCAGAAACACCGCAGACCACGCTGATGGCGCCCTTCGGGAACTTTACAGACAAATTCTTAAGATTGTTGTGATTCAATTTTTCGAATTCGTAGAATTCCGTGGAATCGGTAATGGGCTTTGCCGCAATTTCGTTCGCCATCGGGATGGTGTGCGTCAAATACTTGACAGTCTCACTGCGCGGAAACTGCTGCAAGGCGTAAGGCTTGGAAAGCTGTTCCGGAGAACCTTCGGCAACGACTTCGCCGCCAAACTCGCCCGCCGCAGGCCCCATATCGATAATGTGGTCGGCGGCCTGCATCATCTTCATGTCGTGTTCCACCACCACGAGCGTGTTACCCAAATCGCGCAGGCGGTAAAGCGTATCGAGCAGCATGGCGGTATCGCTTTCGTGCAAGCCCACCGTGGGTTCGTCAAGCACGTAAAGTACGCCTTCGAGGCCGCTACCGATCTGGCTTGCGAGACGAATTCTCTGAGATTCACCACCGCTGAGCGTGTCGCCCGCGCGGTCAAGGCCGATGTAGCCGAGGCCTACCCCCTTCAAGAAATTGAGGCGCCCCACAATTTCGCGGAGCAAAGGTTCGGCAACCGTCATCTTGCCGTCGGGATTTTTGTCCTTTCCGAAATTGTCACGTTTGAAGTTTTCGTTGCTGAACCATTCAAGCGCCTGGGCGATGCTCATGTGGTTCACATCCATGATATTCTTGTCGCCAATGCGAACCGCCAGATATTCAGGCTTCAGGCGTTCGCCGTGACAATCGGGGCAAACTTCGCCGTCCTTAAAGTGGCCGAGGCCAAGGCAGGTTTCGCAAGCGCCCCAGTGCGTATTAAAACTGAAGTGCTTGGGATTCAAGGCTGAATCCATGTACCAGCCACATTCAGGGCAACCCGGCTTTTCGGAGCAGGCAAGGCGTCCGCCCTTCTCGTCTTCCACATAAAGGATTCCGTTGCCATCGCGGTAGCCACGTTCAAAAGCTTCTACCAAGCGGGCGCGGTTTTCTTCCTTGACCACGACCGTATCGACCACAGCGAACAACTGCTTTTCGCGGGTCGGGATTTTCGGCAGCGGAAGTTCCACCAGTTTATTGCCGAGGTAAACCTTGCGGTAGCCTTTTTCCGTGAGAATCTTGGAAAGCTTCAGCACGTCCTTGATTTCGAACGGGGCAAGCACCGTGACTTTCTTATTCAAGTCGCGGTCGAAGGCGTATTGCATCAGGTCGCCCGCGCTGTACGAAGACACAGGCTTCCCGCATTTCAGGCAATGCGGGGTGCCGACCCTCGCCCAGAAAATGCGGAAGTAGTCATAAATTTCGGTGAGGGTCGCCACCGTAGAGCGCGGGCTCTTGCTTGCACTCTTCTGGTCGATGGCGATTGCCGGCGCGAGGCCCGAAATGGAATCGATGCTTCCGTGGTCGGGACGTCCCAAGAATCGGCGGGCATACGTGCTCAACGTCTCTACAAAGCGGCGCTGGCCTTCGCTAAAGAGCGTATGGAAAGCGAGGCTCGATTTTCCGGAGCCCGAAACGCCCGTCACGACCGTAAGCTTGTGGCGCGGAATCGTCACGTCAATGTTCTTGAGGTTGTGCTTGCGGGCGCCATGCACCTCGATATCGAGCGACAAGTCCTCGCCGCCCTTGAGCGTACGATCAAAATGATGATTTTCACCATGCTTTTTCGCAAGCACCGGCGCAAGGTAGCGGCCCGTTTCCGACTTCTTGCATTTCGCAATCTGTTCCGGCGTTCCCGTCGCAATCACGCGACCGCCGTGAATACCCGCATCCGGGCCCAAGTCAATAATCCAGTCGGCGCACTTGATTACGTCCAGGTTGTGTTCGATAATCACGACGCTGTTGCCGAGGCTACGCAGACGATTCAGGCAATCCATGAGCTTGCGGATATCTTCGAAATGCAAGCCCGTCGTCGGTTCGTCGAGCAGGTAAAGCGTCTTGCCGGTACCCGGGCGGCGCAGTTCAGAAGCAATTTTAATGCGCTGCGCTTCACCGCCGCTGAGCGTTGTCGAAGGCTGGCCCAAAGTGAGGTAGCCGAGGCCCACCTCCACGAGCAAATTCAGCGGTTCTGCAATCTTCGGAATATCCTTGAAGAATTCCGCTGCATCGGCAATGCTCATGTCCAAAATTTCGGAGACGTTCTTGCCCTTGAAATACACTTCGCGGGTTGCATCGTTAAAGCGCTTGCCGCCGCAAACTTCGCAAGTCACCTGAACGCTCGGCAGAATGTGCATGTCCACGATTTTCACGCCAGCGCCTTCGCAGGCATCGCAGCGTCCGCCCTTCACGTTAAAACTGAATCGGCTCTTGCTGTAACCGCGAATCTTGCTTTCTTCCATGCTGGCGAAAAGGTCGCGGATATCGTCCCAAATTTTCGTGTACGTTGCCGGGTTGCTTCGCGGCGTGCGGCCAATGGGCGTCTGGTCGATTTCAATCACCTTGTCGATGTTTTCGAGGCCTTCCAGATGGTCGAACTTGCCTACCGGTTCTTCGGAATTGTAGAACACGCGGGCCAATTCGCGGCGCAGAATCTGATTAATCAGCGTACTCTTGCCGGAGCCCGACACGCCCGTCACCACCGTGAGCGCACCGTCCAGCGGAATTTCCACATCGATGTTCTTGAGATTATTCTCGGCGGCACCGCAAATCTTGAGTTTCGGCGTATTCTTGTCAATCTTCTTGCGCTTTTCGGGAATCTCGATTGCCTTACGGCCGCTCAGGTACGCACCCGTCAGCGACGCCTTATTCTTTTCGAGTTCCTCGACGGTTCCAGCCGCAATTACGCGACCGCCTTCCACGCCGGCACCCGGCCCCACGTCAATCACGCAGTCCGCATGGCGCATGGTGTCTTCGTCGTGTTCCACGATAATCAGGGAGTTACCCTGCGCACGCAAATGTTCCAACATCCCGAGCAGTTTATCGTTATCGCGGGGGTGGAGCCCGATGCTCGGCTCGTCAAGCACGTAAAGCACGCCCTGCAGACCGGCGCCCACGGCACTTGCAAGCCTGATTCGCTGCGCTTCACCGCCCGAAAGTGTAGACGCCTTGCGGTTGATATTCAAGTAGCCAAGCCCCACCGCATTCAAGAAAGAAAGTCGCCCGCGAATCTCCTTCAGAATTTCCTTGCCAATTCGCTTTTCCTTTTCGGACAAGTCAATCTTGTTGAAAAATTCCACCGACTTCTCGACGGACCATTCCGTCATCTCAGTCAGATTCACTCCATGGAACGTGACCGCATTCGCCGTACGGTTGATGCGCGTGCCGTGGCATTCAGGGCAAATGCCTATCTGCATGTACTTGCGGAAGTGGTAGATGTGCCACATGTCCCACAGTTCTTCCATGATGGGCATGATTCCCCGTTCGCTCCCGCTGGGCGTGCCGTACAAGACGGCATCCTGTTGCGCCTTCTTGAGCTTGTTCCACGGCGTATCGAGCGAAAAATGCATCTCGTTCGCGATGTTGCGCAGGTTGCGGCGACCGAAATCGCTGAAAATCAGCGTGCCGTCGTCCTTCTTGATGGTCGCAATGCAGCCGTCCTTGATGGACTTCGTCTTGTCCGGGATAATCAAATCCAAGTCGAACTTGTAGCTTTCGCCCATGCCCTTACAGGCGGGGCAACGGCCCTTCGGATCGTTGAAGCTGAAGAACCGCGGTTCCAGTTCCGGAATGGAGATGCCGCACTTGGGGCAAGCCAAGAGCGTGCCCTGCAGGCGATATTCTTCCTTGGCCGACGCATTTCCAGTCTGCGACGCATCCCCCGCACCCGCAGAACCAGCCGCAGCCAGCAAGAAACTCACCAACTTTCCGTCGGTCAATTTCAGTGCGCCTTCCAGCGCCTCGCGCAGGCGGCTCATGTTCTTGCGTTCCAGCGTCAAGCGGTCAATCACCGCTTCAATCGTATGCTTCTCGTAACGCACAAGCGCGGGAACATCTTCCAGGCGGTAAATCACGCCATCCACGCGGGCACGCACAAATCCGTTTTCCTTGAGTTCGGCCAGTTCCTTGCGGTATTCGCCCTTGCGCTCCTGCACAATCGGCGCCATCACCGTAATCTGCTTGCCCTCGTCGCTCACATACAAATTATCGACAATTTGGTCTACCGTCTGCGCCTGAATCACGCGCCCACAATCGGGGCAATGCGGCACGCCCAAGCGCGCAAAAAGCAAACGGTAATGATCCAAGATTTCTACCACCGTACCCACTGTGGAACGCGGGTTACGGTTCACCGTCTTCTGGTCGATCGAAATCGTCGGCGAGATACCGCGCACGCTCTCCACCTCGGGGTGCTTCATGCGGCCGATGAACTGGCGCGCATACGCCGAAAGCGACTCCACAAAGCGGCGCTGGCCTTCCTGGAACACCGTATCGAACGCGAGGCTCGACTTGCCCGAACCGGAAACGCCGGTTACCACCACGATGGAATCGCGGGGAATGGAAAGGTTCACATGGCGGAGGTTATGTTCGTGCGCATCGCGGATTTCGATAGACTTGGTCATGCCCCAAATATAAAAAAAGACGGCCTAGCCGTCTAATTTTTAGTGAACATTTGTGCAAAATTTCAATACAAAGCGACCTTTTTACGGAGCATCTACTTCAGCACAATCTTCTCGGTCAGTTCCAGATTGCCCTTGACCTTGAGCAGGTAGCTACCGGACTTTACGCCGCCGAAATCGATGTTCCCAGCGGCATAGCCACTACGGACCACGTTGCCCTGCATGTCGAAAAGTTTGTACTGCACGTTCTGCCCAAGTCCGTTCAAGGTCACCAATCGGCCCAACACAGAAATCGATGCAGACGAAACGGTTTTCAATCCGCTAAGTTTGGTGAAACATCCAGGACCACCACACGGCGGACATTGCGCATGTCCATCGCCATCGGACTTGCATCCGGATCCGGGCCAATAATCCTTAACTGTCTTTCCGCCCTTACAAGTCCCTTTGGGACCGACCTCGAAAATACGAAGTTCGCCATCCGCCACAGACGCACCGCCATCGATTTTAAACATGACAGACCGAGCGGCCTTGAACGCCTCCATGCAACTGGCAACTTTGTTAGAATCAGCAGCCCACGTCGGCTGAGCAAAATCCTCGATTGCCTTGTCAACCGTCGTCGGCTCTACAGCCTTGGGAAGCTTCGCAAAACATGGGGTGTTGCCGGTTTTGTCTGTAATGACCTCAAGCCATACTTCCATATCTGAGGTATAAGTGGCACAAAGCCCCCCGATCGACGAAATGTCGAGCCCAGGGTCGCCCATTTGAACTATATTGAAGCCGAACTTGACGAAGTTGTAAGGATATTCTTCTGTTTGCCCCGTAGTTGTCGGGTCTTCCAGACGGTACTTGACAGCCAAGTAGCCGAGACTGTCAATCATCGGAGCGATCAACGAGCCGTTATAACCCGTGGTGTCGTACGGATACGCGATATAAGACCCACCATGGTCATTCTTGCGGTCATCAAGATCGTACCAATAGCTGCCAAGTATTCCTGGGTCATGCGAAAGATTTTCTGGATTAGGGGTACTTATCCACATTTCTGCATCAGTTCCATCGAACCAGATTTCAGGATTCACATACTCTGCAAACGCAAACGACGCTGCAACGGCCATACCAACAGCAAGAACTTTTGCTTTCATAGACTCCTCCGTCTCTAAGGATTGGTGATCCCAATACCATCCTTGCCGAAAATATAACTTTCTTTTCGAATAAAAGAAAATTTTTTTCAAAAAAAACTTTCCGACTTGGAACATGCCCGACGACCGGCCAAAAGTAATAAAATTGTAAGTTTTTTGACCTTAAGCGAACACTTCCCTATATTCTACATAATTCTATTATTAAGCATCTTTTCGAGGATCTATGAAACTGAGCAAGTACCCCAGCGTCTTCGCGTTCCTGTTGTTCGTCTTTTGCAGCATTTTTGTGCAGATGGGCCTGTTCGTCCACTTCCAGCGCTGGCTGTCATTCTCATTCGAGGGGTCCGCGTTCTGGTGGCGCAGTATGTTACTCCAGGTCGCCATTTTTGCCCCGAGCATATTCATGATGCCCGCGGCAAGCTACTTCGCAGGCCACTTCCACAAGGGTCGCGTGATGGCATGGTCGTCCGTGGGGATGCTGGCCTCCGTCATCGCGATTGTCGTGTGCTACGTGGCCGGCGCCGAATGGGTCGCCTACGGTCTTCTCGGCCTCTACGGCATTTTCCTCGCGGTACTGAGCCCCGCAAAGCTCGGCATCATGAAGGAGATGGTCGAAAGCGAAGACCTCGTAAAAATCAACTCCTGGTACATGGTGCTCTCCGTCCTCGGCACGGCGGGCGCGGCGTTCTTCGCCATGGGGCTTTCGGGCAGGCCCGATTCCCCCGTAAGCATTGACCTTACTCTCTGGATTTACCTTGGACTCAGCGTCGTCGCGACCATCGCCGGGTTCTGCATCCGCGTCGGAGCACACCACGATTCGCTCAAGCTTCGTTCCCCGATGCGCAACTTCTCCGCCACCTGGAGCCACCCCATCGTGCGCCTTTCCATCCTCGGGCTTTCCGCGTTCTGGGGCGTGACGCAGATATTCCTCATCCTCATCCAGAACATGACCGACATGCTCAACACGGCGGTCATTCCCATCTCGATGTTCATCGTCACGCTGGGCTACGTCATCGGCGCCCTGTCGGCAAGCTGGGCATCCAAGGGATTCGTCGAGACCGGATTCATCCCCTTCTCGGCCGCCGTATCGGCTGGCACGATGGTCGCACTACCCTTCGTACACAACGACTGGCTCCAGGGCATCCTCTATGGCATCATCGGATTCTGCGCCGGCTCCGCATTCGTCATCCTCCGCACGGTCATCCAGAGTTTCACGCGTCCCGACACAGCAGGCCGCATCCATGCCGTCGCCAACTGCATCCAGATGGCGTTCCTCGTGCTCATCATGGGCGGGCAGACACTATTACTCATCTTTACGCCAATAACGGTCGACCACTGCTTCATGATCCTCGCGGTCATCCTGGCGCTGACCTTCATCACGAACCTCAGGCAGACCCCGATGGCCCTGCTGCGCGCGGCACTGCGATTCGCATTCGCTTTCGTATTCCGCTACCGCGTCAAGGTGATGGGCGTGCAGAACATCCCCGAGACGGGCCCCCTCCTCCTGGTGGGGCCGCACTTCAGCTTTATCGACTGGGCCGTACTCCAGATGTCGAGCCCAAGGCCGCTCCGCATCGCAAGCAACAGGAACACGTTCGCCGACTGGTACCTGCGCTGGCTTTCGCACGGAAAATTCGTCATCGACATCAACAGGCGCGACCCGGCCCCCGCCATGGAAGAAATCCGCAAGGCGCTCCTGAATGGCGAAGCTGTCGTCATCTTCCCCGAGGGCGAAGTCTCGAAAACTCCCTTCGTTTCGACATTCTCCCTCGACTACTCCAAGGCAATCGAGGGTACAGGCGCCCAGATTGTGCCGTTCTACATCCAAGGGCTCTGGGGCAGCCGCTACAGCCAAGCCTCCGAATGCGTCAACCGTCCGCAATCCTTCAACCGCGTCATCAGCGTCGGATTCGGGAAGCCGCTCCCCACAGACGCCAGCGAGAAGCAAATCCGCAAAGACCTGCAGTTCCTCGCCACCGACATCTGGAACATGGCGATGGACCACTCCGAATCGATTGTCCCGCTCTGGTTCAAGGCCATGCGCAAACGCCGCAGCCGAGTCATCCTTATCGACCCCGCAGGCAACCACGTGAGCGGCTACGGAATGATTCGCCTCTGCCACTACTTCGGCAAGAAAATCCGCTCCGTCGCAAGGAACGACCAGAACGTGGGATTCATGCTCGCGACCAGCCGCGACGCGGCACTCGGCATCATGTCCATCCTGGGCGCCGGAAAGACCAGCGTGAACCTCAACTATTCCTCCCCCGTCGACACCATCCTCGGCTGCATCGAGAAGGCCGATGTTTCCACGGTCGTCACGACACGCGCGTTCTACGAGAAAATCTGCGGCAGGAACCCCGCGTTCGGGCAAATTGCCGGGAAATGCAAAATGATCTACCTCGACGAGGAAGAAGCGAAGATTACCACGTTCGACCGTATCTTCTCAACGTTCATAGTCATCGCGACTCCCAAGCCCATCCTCCGCAGGCTCTGGTTCACTTCCGCCAAGCTTTCCGACGATGCAGTCATCCTCTTCAGTTCCGGTTCCGAAGGTTCGCCGAAGGGCGTGGAGCTCACGCACAAGAATGTCATCTCGAACGCGCAGCAGGGCGACCACATCATCAAGCTCCGCCGCACCGACGTAATGACGGCGCTCCTGCCCCTGTTCCATTCCTTCGGCTTCACGCTCACGTTCATGATGCCGCTTTTGGACGGCGTTCCCATGGTGCTCTGCCCCGACCCGACCGACATCAAGACGCTTGCCCGCGTGTGCGCCCAGTACAAGACGACCATCATGATGGGCACGCCCACGTTCCTCCGCGCCATCGTCGTGAGCCGCTGGGTCCACCCCATGTGCCTCGATTCGCTCCGCTACATCATCGCAGGTGCCGAAAAGCTCCGTCCCGAGATGCGCGAGACATTCAAGCTCAAGTTCGGAAAGGATATCTACGAAGGCTACGGCTGCACGGAACTCACGCCGCTTGCCACGCTCAATGCCCCGAACGCACTGCTCGACGACTTCCTCACCCTCGAAAAGTGCTGCGACCTGTCGAGCATCGGCATGGGAGTCCCGGGTTCCATCGCGGCAATCATCGACCCCGAGACCAACGAGTTCATGCCGCAAAGCGAAGAGGGCATGCTTGTCGTGTCCGGCCCGCAGGTAATGAAGGGCTACCTCAAGGATCCGGAAAAGACGGATTCCGTCGTCATCGAGATCGACGGCAGACGCTGGTACAAGACGGGCGACAAGTGCAAGCTCACCCCCGACGGGTTCGTCCAGATTCTCGGCCGCTACAGCCGGTTCGCGAAACTCGGCGGCGAAATGATTTCGCTTACCGCCGTGGAGCTCCGCATTGCCGAATCGAAAATCCTCGACAACATGGAATTCGCCGTGACCGCCGTCCCCGATTCGGTGAAGGGCGAACGCATCGTGCTGCTCGTGAATGGCGACTGCGACGTCGAGGAAATCTCGCGCAGGCTGCGAAAGTCCGGAATTCCCCCGCTGATGCTGCCGGGTTCCGTATTCAATGTCGAAAGCATCCCCAAGCTCGGGAGCGGCAAGTGGGATTTCAACGGCATGAAGAAACTCGCCACCGAGCTCGTGGAAAACAGGAACAAATAGCCAGTAGACGAATCTATCGCCAAATCTGCATCAAAATGCGATTTTTGAGGCATCCACACTTGACGGAAGCGCACTTATAAGATATATTTGGCATCACTTACGGGGATATAGCTCAGTTGGTAGAGCGACAGGTTCGCAATCTGTAGGTCATGGGTTCGACTCCCACTATCTCCATGAAAAGAGGACGGTTCATCCGCCCTCTTTTCTTTTCCCCAAAATCAGCATCAAATGCTGCGCTAGATGTCGAATTTCACCCCGAGCTTCACTTCGTTCACGAGGCTGTTGTCGGGGAAATAGTTCTTGAGGCTGTTGGGAAGCCAGTAATGCAGGTAGAGCTGCTCGAAGCCAACGTAAAACGTGAAAATGTTCGGGTTCCATCCGAGCGAAAGGCCCCACGAGACAGAGAACTTGCGCATCTTCTCGTATTCGCTAGACGCGCCATCCACCAAGAACGCGTACAGCAGGTTCATCTTGGATTCCAGGGAAAGCCTGTTCCGGAACCGGTACGAAATCTTCGAGCGGACCGTAGGGCCAATCCAACGGCTCATACGGTATTCCATTTCCACATCGGAAGTTTCCGCCTGCGCCATCTGTTCTAGCCAGTCGGCGTAGGCAGCATCCATATACGATTGCAGGATGCCATTCCTGGAATCGGCACAGACTTCCTCGCCATGGTCCCTGACGCACTCCCCCCAGAAATCCGTAAAGGGGGGCATCGTCCCGGGGGGCATGCTTCCGTCAACACACATTCCGAATTCGTTCCGCTCGCAATCTTCCGAGAGCTTGTCGACATAGCCGATGACATCGGCGAGGGAATCGGCCTCGTACTTAACACCCGCATAGACCTGGCCGTTCAGGCCCAGCGGCACAGTCCGGTGCCACGTCGCATAGACGGCCGCAGTCGTATTCCCGCCCCAACGGGTATAGCCCCAAATCGCGGCTCCGATACGCTGTTTCTCGAAGCGTTTCGCATCGAACTCGAACCATAGGAACGCGGCGGGTTCAAACTTATCCATGTCGTAGATGTTGTATTCCATGCCAACATCGAGCATGAGGCTTTCCCCAACAAGGGAATACTCAATCCCGGGCACCAGCATCCAGGTACAAGTGTCCAGCACGGGGACGTTGTCCGCAAAAATGCGGTCCATCGCAAAAGAGAGGCCAAAGGAGTGGATCCAGTCGCCCACGTTCCAGTCCAGGAACGCGTTCAGCGTCAGGTAAGCATCTCCGCCATATCGGGCGCTCGAATCCGAAGCGGAAAAATCATCGTAGCGCAGGGCATAGCCGCCCACATCGCCCTGAAGACGGAACGAGACCGAACTGCCGTCACGGGAGATTCCCAGGGCATCGTAGTATTCGTTCACAATTTCGCGGATTTCGTCGGTATATTCGCCGCCGATATCGATGGCGCGTTCAAACAACGAAAGGGAGCCGGAAACATCCCCGGCTTCTTCTGCCTTCAACGCCTGATAGTAAACCTCCTCCTGGGTCTCGGCCAAGAGGACAGACGAAAGCAATAGTATCAGTACTACTGCGATTTTATTCATTTCGGAGGCATCGGACCCCAGCCCCACCAAGGAAATGGCATGAAGCCGGGATTGCCCCGCATCGGATTCATTTCGGGAGAATCAGCGCGTTCCGGACGTTCAGCCTCCGGACGACGCTCGCGAGGCTCTTTTTGATGCTTTTTCCCTTCGAAGTGAGACTCTTCGTTCCGATTTTTCGAAACCTTCTGACGTATATCCTGCTTCTCGACGTTGGAACTTTCCCTCAACCTGGAGAGGATCTGTTCCCTCGCCTGCTTTCTTTCTGCACGTAGCTTTTGCCAGTCTGCACTTTCCTTAGCGCCCAAATCCGGGGTTCCTTGCGAAACTTCCGTCTTTTCGGCAGGGGTCGGAATGCTGGACTCCGGAGCAGCAAGGCCATCACGGGCGAACGAGAGCGCCGCCGCGATGAGAACCATTGATATGAAAGTCAAGCGTTTCATACTCTTCCTACTGCAAAAACCGTGCCAACATCCCTTTAGGCTTTCTTTCTAGGTTTTTTAGCCACCTATCGTCAATAATATAGATAAAATGCATCCAAAAGCAAAGTAAAAATTGATACCCATTGTCCCACCGGGTTCAAAAGTCCCGTTTTTCCAAATTACGCATCAGTTCCGGAAATCCTCTTTCTTGATACCCAGGCGCTCCATCACCTCGCGAAGCACCTTGCGGTCAATCCCGAGGATCGTGGCCGCCAGCGTGAGGTTCGCGTTGCTGTCCCGCAGGGCCCTAGAAATGACGTCGCGTTCCACGGCCTCGCGGGCTTCCTTGAGCGTGCGGGGACTTTCCTTCGTCTGCTCCTGCAGGTCGTCGAGTCCCAGATCCTTGGGCTGGATGACCCCGTGGACCGCCTGGACAAGCGCCTTCTGGATGCGGTTCTCGAGTTCGCGGACGTTTCCCGGCCAATGGTAGCCGAGCAGCGCCTTCTCGGAATTGCGGCTTAGCTTGAACTTTCCGCGACCGTATTCAGCGCCATACCTGCGAATAAATTCTTCGGCCAGGAGAACCACGTCCTGTCCGCGTTCACGCAGGGGCGGAATCGAGAGGGGCATCACCTGGATACGGAAGTAGAGGTCCTCGCGGAACTTCTTTTCGCGCACGGCCTCTTCCAGGTCCACATGTGTCGCGGAGATGACGCGCACGTTCACCGGGATTTCGCGGTTATCGCCCACGCGCGTGATATGCTTTTCCTGCAGCACGCGCAACAGTTTCACCTGCATGTTCAGCGGCAGGTCGCCGATTTCGTCGAGGAATATGGTGCCGCCGTCGGCTTCCTCGAAAAAGCCCTTGCGAGAATCGATGGCACCCGTGAACGAGCCCTTCGCATGCCCAAACAGGAGCGATTCGATCAGGTGTTCCGGGATGGCGCCGCAATTCACCGCAATGAACGGGCGTTCGGCGCGCGGGCTCTGCCTGTGGATGAACCTCGCGAAAACTTCCTTGCCCGTGCCCGTCTCGCCACGGATAATCACCGGGAGCGGGAGCGGTGCGAGCTTTTCGGCCAAGGCGACAAGTTCGGACATCGCCGGGCTCGAATACACGATTCCATCCTTGCGGACAACGTTCTTCAAAACGTCCAGGGATTCCTTGTCGCGCAGGCGGTCGTAGGCCGCAAACGCAAACTTTTCACAGACAGCGACAAACGAATCAAACAGTTCGCTGTCTTCATCGGTAAAGGGTTCCTTGCGGGCGGCGCGCTGCAAGTAGAGGTAGCCCGATTCGCTATCGGGAGTGCGGAAAGGCGACACCATGATACTCGTGAGCTGGTTTTGCACAATCGACTTCGAGAGGTCCGCCCCATCGTCGTCGAGCTGGTTCCACACCACCGCCTTGCCTTCGCTTTTGGCCTGTTTCACCGCCGAGATAGAAATGGATACCTGTTCCGGATTCGAGAAGTGGAGCGGAGAATCGCCGGCGATATCAAGGACACCGGCATCCGCATGCAGCACACCCTTCGCGACCGAAAGTATCTTCGGGAAGAGCTCTTCCGGCTTGTCCTCGTCGAGAAGCGTCTTCACCACATCCAGCATTTTCTCTGTTGCAAGCATCGATTCCGATTTCATAAACATCCTTTCCTTATTCTTCGCCGTCATTCGTTCCCGGAACCGGCAAGGATTCCAGGACAGCCTCGGGCATCTTTTCGAAAGGTTCCGGGGATTCCGCTTCCGGAACCTCGGTCTCAAGAGCCCTCGACTTTTCAAGCATCCGCTTGCCCGTTTCGTCTACGGAATTACCCGCAGGCAACAGCAGCAAGAATAGAGCCATTACAGACAATATAAGAACAATCGCAGCAAGAAGCAGCGCAACTCGCCGACGCCCTGTGCGTTTGGTCACGGCAAACGCTACAGGCAAATCGCTCGTTTCACCTCTATTGCAACAATTCGTTCCGATTTTTGATTCGACCGAAGCCAAGAACGCCTTGCGGGTAGAATTCCAAACAACTTCACCGCCGCATTCGGCATCGAAGGCGATTTCGAGCAGTTCGTCGAGTTCGTCGAAATCTTCCACGCGGTCTTCGGGACTAGAACGGAGCAGTCCCTTCCACAGAGGTTCGAGCCTCGCTAATGTTTCTGCGCCCACGCCCTTCGCATAAAGCAAAGTCGTCGGGTCGAGACCATCCGCAGAATTCGCGGCAGCCGCATACGCGTCGAATTTTTCCGCCGAAAGCAGCGGTTCCCCCGCGAGCCAGCAATACAGGAGCATGCCCAGGCTGTAGAGGTCGCTCTTTTCCGTGGCGGGCTTCCCCTGAAAGCGTTCCGGAGCGGCAAAGGCGGGAGCACCGGGACCGACTATTCCGCAGTCGATAACGACGGGTTCGCCGTCGCGACCGAAAATCACGTTCGAGGGGTTCAGGTCGCCATGATGGACACCCTGCCTTGCAAGGTCCGAAAGGGTCCGCGTCACCTTCCGCAAGGAATAGAGCGCGACCGCAGGCGGCAGCGGCGCGACGGTATCCGATTCCGCGCCTTCGATAAATTCGTAGACCAGGTAGGCCCGGCCATCGCGCACCCCCGATTCAAAAATCCTGTAGGCACCGGGGAAACGGCCACGCAGCAGGACTTCGACCGAGCGACTGTCGATGCGGACGCCTTCCGCATACCACTTCAGGACAAAAGAACGTCCGCCGGAATTAAACTTGTAAATCCGGGCCTCGCCGCCTTCGTGCAGGAGGGTGCATCCGCAAGCATCGTCGAGTACGCTCATAGTTCCCCGGATTGGACCATGGCCTTGAGGGAATCCTCGGCGACACGCGTCCAGCGTGCAAGAGCGGCATCCTTAGGCAGGGCCTCGTGCCCCATCGACCAGATATCCCAGGCCGATTCCACATCGTGCTCTTCCCAGTAGAGATTTCCGAGGTTCAGGTACGCAGACGCGAATTTCGGTTCCTTCGTCACGATGTAAACGTAAATCTTTTTGGCTTCCTCCACACGGCCCTGGTTTGCAAGGATTAGAGCCTTGAGGTTATAGCTGAAGTAGTTCGCCGTATCGAGCAGGATGGAATGGTCCAACAGCGGCAGCACGTTCGTGCGGGAATCCTCGGCAAGGGTCGCACGGGCAAGGTAGAAGAGCCCCGTCGAGTAAGCGGCGTCAATGCGACCGCTGCTATCGACATTCGAAAGGATGCGGAATTCCTTTACGGCACGTTCCCAGAGGTCGCGGGTCGATCCCTTGAGCCTCTCCTTGTCCTCGGCGATAGCGTAGTACGCAAGGGCCAGGCCGTAGCGGGCATCGCGGTCGGCGGGTTGCACGTCGAGCGCCTTCGAAAAGTTCAGGACGGCACGGTCATAGTCGCCGATGCGGAGCGCCTCATTCCCGCGCTTCACGTCATCTTCGACGCATGCACAAAAACAGACTGCGATAGCCAATACCGCAATCAGACGTCCCAACTGTAGAAAACGCCCTGTCATACCCCCAAAATACATTAAAATTTCGGATTTTTTCGATTTTTCTAAAAAAAAACGCCCGTAAACAAAGTTTTTCGGCAATTCCATAGAAAAAAAGAAATCCCCGCCGCAAAAGGCAGGGATTCCGAAACATTTTCAAAGTAGAATTACTTTTCGATGTCGTACTGAGCAACGAGGTTGCCTTCAGCGTCGAGAGCGCGGACGACGTTTTCGTCGCGCTGGAGCGTGAGGTTAGCCTTTTCGCCAGCAGCGGTGGTCACTTCGACAGACATCGTGCCATCGGCGTTCTTCACAGCGGCGATGGAGTTGCCCTGAGCATCCTGCTCGAAGTAGGAGTCACCAGCAGCGAGCGGGTTGGAGCCAGTCCAGAATTCGACAGTGTTGAGGACGAGGCCGTCGATGAGGCCCAAGCAAATCCAGTAAACACCGAAGATGTTGAGGATGAAGTGAACGATGGAATTGAGCCACTTGTTACCAAGCGTGCCGTTCCACTTGTGAAGCTTTTCGAAGCAAGCGTTGCTGCCATAGCAGCCGGTGAGGGTGATGAGGCTTGCGCAAATGAGGGTAGCGATACCTTTTTTCATTTTATTTACTCCTTAAGGATTGAGTTCATCGTTTTTTACGACTATGGGAAAATATAACTAAAAAAACATCTTATTGCGGGAAAAATACGATATTTTTTTGCAACACTTTGACAAGCGTCACAGCGTCCGGAATGAGCGGAAAACGCTCCAACTTCTTGATATGAACCCATTTAGCATCATCGTAGCCCGAAAGCACCATGGAAAAATCGGGGCATTTTACCCTAAAGGCGTGCACCCGGACGCCCCGGGCGCAAACCGAATCAAAGGCCCCCAAACAGCCAAATTTTTCCAAATTCAGCGAAAGTCGCTCAAAAAACGACCTTTCGAGGCTCTCTTCGAGGGTCTCCCCGGCATCGAGAACCGCAGTCGGGAACTCCCAGCGACCCG
Source organism: Fibrobacter sp. UBA7003 (assembly GCA_002449765.1). Classification (GTDB taxonomy): domain Bacteria; phylum Fibrobacterota; class Fibrobacteria; order Fibrobacterales; family Fibrobacteraceae; genus Fibrobacter. Next base: position 291,810 of record DJXN01000015.1, on the reverse strand, counting down.
CATAGGGCCCCCCTTGAACCCTCTTACAGATAAGGATATTTTCGCCGGACACGGCTATTCCACAAGCAACATGCATCTGCTCCCCTTTTTTCAATTTTTTGCCAAGGAAAATACAAATTATTTGTTATTTTGAAAAGGACTTTTATTCAAAATCACTTTTTTTGTCTTTTTGGGGTACAGTCAAGGAGTTTTTATGTCATTTTTCACAAGGACGCTCGCCATCGCGGCAGCTCTTTCCGCATCCGCCGCTTTTGCCACCGACACACTCTCGGTATGGATCATGCCCAACGGCGCCTCCCCGCAAGAAAAGCTGGAACAGCAGCTCGCCAAGTTCACCGAGGAGACGCACATCCCCGTCCAAGTCCAGGTTCTCGACTGGGGCGAAGCCTGGAACCGAATCGCATCCACCCTCGAGACAGGCAAGGGCGCGCCCGACGTGCTGCAGCTCGGCACCTCGTGGATTCCCTATTTTGCCTCCCGAGGCGAAATCAAGCCCCTCAACCCTTACCTGGGCAAGATTATGCCCGACAGGTTTGTCGCGGCAAGCTGGGGCACCACGCACATCGATGCCGACACCACCATCTATTCCGTTCCCTGGTTCATCGACATCCGCCCCGTCCTCGCCAACAAGCGGATCCTCAAGAAATACGGCATCGGGAAAGATGACATCGCCACCTACGAAGGCTTTTCTGCGGCGATCGCCAAGGTGAACCAGGGCAGGGAACTGCTCGAAGACGGAGCCAAGGTCCGCGGCTACGCCTTCCCCGGCAAGAGCGACTGGAACATTCCGCACAACTTCGCGCCCTGGGTCTGGAGCGAAGGCGGAGACTTCATCGCCAAAGACAACGACGGCAAGTGGCAGGCGAACATCCTCACCGAGCCCACGCTGAAGGGTATCGCCAAGTACCTGAACTTCATCCTCGACACTCTAGTCTCTAGCGAAACACTGCAACTCAACACGGCTCAAATCGCCCAGCAGTTCAACAACGGCGAACTCGCCTTCATCGTGAACACCGCCGAAATCGTGATGCAGACACGGTTCAACGGTTCCATGGGAGGCCTTTCGAATGCGCGTATCGGAGCGGACAGCGTCACCGTATTCCCCATCCCGAAGGGAGCTGCCGGAAGCATCAGCTTTGTCGGCGGATCGAACCTCGCCATCCCGGCAAAGAACAGCAATCCAAACGCACTCAAGCTACTCCTGTACCTCACCAATGACGCAAACCTCGATGCCTACACCAAGCAAATCGGGTTTTTGCCCCCATCCAAGACGGTCCTAGAATCCTGGGCCGACGACGAAGCCTACGGCGAACTGGTCCACCTCCTCGAAAACGGTCGCACCTACACCGCCATTCCCGAATGGGGCGACATCGAGCAGGCGCTCGTCTCCATGTTCAGCGCCGTGTGGGAACTGCTCGAGATTCCCGCCCTCTTCTCCGAGGAAAAGCTCTACCAGACATTCAAGGACTACACCGACAACATCAACAACCGCCTAGGCTACACGCCCACGAAAACGATGACTTTCGCCGAATTCCAGGAAATCTGGAAAAGGGCCAAGCAAGCCGGCAAAAAGCAGGTATCCCCAAAGAACGACGCGAAAGACGGAAGCGGATTCAATCCCACGGTGTTCATTTTCTTTTTCGTCCTGGTCATCAGTTTCCTGTTCTCGTACACGCGAAAAAGGAAGCAATAACCGATTTCCGCATGGATTAGGCCTATGAGCAAGACGAAGACAGCGAAAGTAACCAAGTTCTCGAAGAGTATCATTCTCAAGAGCATCTTGCTCTTGACTTTTGCGATGGTGCTCATCATCACTGGCGGCACCTACATCTCCTCGAGCAGGCAAATGCAATCGACCCTCGCAGGCGCATTCGAGACAAACTACGTGCAGCTCCAGCAGATGGCGACCGTTGTCCACAACGAACTCCTGCAGTTCGGCAACCAGCTTTCGCTGCTCGCAAAGACATCCGAAATTCGCAGCATGGATCCGACTGTATCGGCCGGCTACCTCAAGAGCTACAACATCTCGCCGCTGTTCACTTCGGGCGAGCGCGTTTCGCTGTTCGACCGCAAGGACAGCCTCATCAGCGACAATTCCATGGTGGGCGCAACCGCCGTCGCCAAATACCCTGTCGATCTTTCGAAGCTCACCCCGCACCGCATCCACGTGTCCCGCTGGTACCGCGACCCCGACAACATGAAGCCCAAGTGCGCCTTCGCGACCGTCGTCGCCGATGCCGCCAAGGGAAACGGCAGCCTCGTCGCCAGTTTCTCGGCGCAAAGGCTCTGGAAGCTACTTGCCGAAAACAAGGTCGGCAAGAAGGGCTACTTCGTCGCCATCAACGGCCAGGGCGAAATCCTTTACCATCCCGACCTCGAGACCTGGCTCGACGGGCACCACAAGATTTCGGAGCTCGGAATCGAGGCTTTCGACCCGAAGACCTTCGAGATACCGACAGCCACGTTCCTCAGGCTCAAGGACGGCGAGTCCTACCTTTCGACATACCACTATGACGCCACCTACGACATCGGGCTTCTTTCTCTGCAACCCAAGGCTGAAATCGACGCGCAGGTGACATCCATCAGGCTTTCGAGCCTCATCATCCTCGCCGCAAGCTTCATCGCAATCTTGCTCATCGCCTTCTGGATGTACCGGACACTCGCCGTCCCGATGAAAAAGCTCATCGTCCACACCATCAAGATTGCGAACGGCGACCTTTCTAGCGAGGACATCGACCTCGGCAACCGGCAAGACGAAATCGGCATCCTCACCAAGCATTTCAACGACATGAGCCGGACCATCAACCGCCAAATTCACGAACTGAACGCTCACCGCGAACTGCTCGAACAGGAGGTCCAGGCCCGGACCAAGGAACTGGAAGAGGCGAACAAGAAACTCGACCTGATTTCGAGGACCGACGAACTCACCGGGCTTCCGAACCGGCGCGACATGCTGCGAACCATCGACAACGAAATAGGACGCGTGGCGAGGACACGCAAGTCGTTCTGCTTCATCTTTATCGACATAGACCACTTCAAGGAAGTGAACGACACTTACGGGCACGCCTGTGGCGACGAAGTGCTGAAGGCCGTATCGCACTCCATCCGCGGGATGCTCCGCAAGTACGACGTCATCGCGCGCTACGGAGGCGAGGAATTCCTCACGCTGCTTCCCGAGACCGACCTTGCCGGAGCGGCCATCGTTGCCGAACGCTTCCGCAAGAAAATAGAGAACATGACCGTCGAATACGGGAAACTCTCCATCAAGGTGACCATCACGCTCGGAGTCGCGCAGTTCGACGCAGCCCTCGGCGCCGACAAGAGCATCCAGATGGCAGACAAGGCCCTGTACGAAGGCAAGGAGAGCGGCCGCAACAGGGTGGTGCTCTGGCAACCCGAAAAAGACGCAGCAAACGCCGCCAAGCAACACGAGCAAAACGCCTAAAGCAAAAAAGCAACAAAAAAGCCCGCCAGTTCAAAACTAGCGGGCTTTTCATCGGGATGACTGAATTCGAATCAGCGACCTCTTGAACCCCATTCAAGCGCTCTACCAGGCTGAGCTACATCCCGAGGTCTCTCGTAAGAGTATGCCAAAGTTAGTTAAACCTCGGCATTTTTTCAAGGCAAAACAGCGAAAAAAGCGAAATTATCGCCAATTCGGGGCCGGACTACTCGTTCCAGTAGCCCACGATAAGCACTTCCGGAGTCGCCTTCGGATACTTCTTGCTCTTGAATGAAACAATCTTCCTGATGCTCTTCTGCTTTAATTCCCAGCCCTCGCGAGTGAGCCCCTTCGTCGAGAGAGTCACCTTGATTCCGGGAACCTTGCCGCCTTCCTTGATCTTGTCGAGCTTGTCGACATTGAGCATCACGGGTTTCGACTTCATTGCGAACTGCTTCGCCGATTCGGGCGAAAGTTCTATGTCAGGGCGGGCCTTCTTGTCGGTCTCCCACACGTAAAACGTCCACTCGCGCTTCTCGCCTGCCTTGTAGAAACCGGCATCGAAAAGTTTCTCGCCGAAGAACACGGGAGCCTTCACCACGCCGGAGAGCTTTGCCGTGTAAGGTTTGCCTCCCGCAGTCACCAGTACGACCGTCGGATCAATTTTTCCGTCCATGCCGGCAAAATCCATGTCGAATTCGATAGTGACAGCCGCTTTCGGGGCAATTTTCTGCGGGAACTTGAAATTCGACATGCCGATGCCCTGTCCGAACACGTTTTCGAGCACAATCTCTGCACCCGTGGTGTTCGCGCCCTGCAGCACGTAGTGTTTCTGGTCGCCCTGGGCAACCTCGCCCATCGGGTAAACCTCGGGAACAAAGCGGATGGCCTCGTCGGCAAAGGAGGCTGTGGCAAAAGCGAGCGCCGCGATGAATGCGGATTTCAAAATCTTTGATGTCATGGGCAAGAATATAGCAAATTCAACGCAGGGGCTGCCCGTGCGGAAAAGCAGGCTTTTGCGGGTGGAGATTGGGAGGGGAACGCGACTTTCAAAATAGCCGCGGGCGCCTAGAAATAGCCACGGGGGCTCGAAAATAGGACTAAACGGCATCTTTTCGCCCATTTAGTCCTATCGCCACTTTAACTGCGACGGCCTCGGTAGGACTAAACCACAATTTCACCCCCGTTTAGTCCTACCAACCTGCAACTTCAAAAAAATTTTCAACCTCTTTCAGCAAAAAATCAGAGGGTTGCGGGGATTCTGCATACGAAAATGGAGGGAGGAGCGCCCGAAAATAGGACTAAACGGCACATTTTCGCCCATTTAGTCCTATCGCCACTTTGACTGCGACTGCCTCGGTAGGACTAAACCACAATTTCACCCCCGTTTAGTCCTATTTTTTCAAATACCGGCCCAACCACTGGTCTGCGGGCTCCATATTTTATACATTACACCCAACACCATTAATCTGAGGGGAAAAAATGGACAATCATATACCCGAGCTGATTTCCAGGGAATCGCTTTCGTTCCAGGTGGCTGCGCGCCTGCAGGAGTTGCAAGCCCTCCGCAGCGAAAAACAAAAGGCCCTAAGAAATGCGCCCAAAGGACGGCTTAGAATTTCAACAAGCAAGAGCGGCTATCCGCATTTTTACCTTGTAAGCAACAGCAACCTCAACGGAGTTTACGTTCCCGAAAAAGAACTCCACAAGGTTCAGGCAGTCGCCCAAAGGGATTATAACAAAGCTCTTCTTTCGGCAGCAATACGTGAAATCGAATTGCTGGAAAAATTTGCCCAGAAATACAACGGCACCGAGATTGAGGACATCTACAACGCCCTAAATCCAGCCCGCAGGGGACTCGTCTCTCCGGCGATATTGCCCGATGCAAAATACGCCGAACTCTGGCGAAGCCTCCCGTACAAAGCAAAATCCTTCGCAGAAGACACTCCGGAAATTTATACCTCAAGAGGCGAGAGAGTCCGGTCGAAGTCCGAGGTCATCATCGCTGATTCTCTAGATAGTGAAGGAATTCCCTTCCGGTACGAATTCCCGCTTACAGTCAAAGGCATGGGCACACTGCATCCGGATTTCTATTGCTTGAACATTCACTCCCGCAAGGAACTTGTATGGGAACATTTCGGGCTGATGGACAATCCGGAATACGCATCCAACGCAGTCAAGAAAATCGAGCACTACGACAAATCCGGCTATACGCTCGGCGAGAAACTCATCGCAACATTCGAAACATCGACCACCCCGCTTAACGCGAGACACGTGAGGAACGTCATTCGAAAATTCCTGAAGTAGTTTCACTTCAGTCGCGCCCTGAGCGAATCAATTTCATGCTGTTCCAAGCCAAGCGAGAGCAGGTACTTCTCGGTGGCGGCCGCCAAATCAGCATTCTCGAAATCCGAGATGTCGACTCCCTCCACCTTGTATGCATTCCGCATGAGCCTCACGATTATCGCCTGAATGAGTTCCGCCTGCTTCGCGGTCAAGGCAACCTGCCAGCCGCCACTCACGCTATAGAAATTCCTGTGCGTTGCAACGTAATCTGCCTTGATTTCTTCGGCGGTCGCTCCCATCAGGGCCTCTAGCACGGCTATCGAGAACCCGGTGCGGTCCATGCCGTACGTGCAGTGCCACAGGTACGGGCTATCATGCTCTATCATGTAACGGAGCCCCTTCACGAAGCCCTCCTTGAACGGCGTGTTCGCAAAGCCCGGCAGCACATCAAGGTAAACAACGTTCCGCGTCGCATAATAGGACTGCGCAAAGCCGTTGTACGATTCCGCATATTCCTCGCTATTAGCAAGATTCACGAAGGTCTTGACTCCCGCGACCGCCGCAAGTGAATCCGCATACTTGTTGCGCCCAATCGAGGGGTCCACCGGGCTCGACGAGCGGTAAAGCCGACCCTCGCCCATTCCCGTCGTACGCACCATCCTGAAGTTCGCAAAGTCCGCGATGGAAAGTTCCGGATACGCCTCAATGGAATAGGAAATTGCAAGTGAGTTCAAGTTTCCCAGATGTTCCGCATATCCGCCCTTCTCCTTCATCCGGATGGCAACTTCTATCGGGAATTCTGCACCACGCCCGAGACCAATGACCTCCGCCATCTGTCCATAACGGGCTTCAAGCTTGAGATAATTCAGTCCCGAGGAAACATACAAAAAGAATTCGCCCGGAAACACATCGCCATAGCTCGCAACCACGGGAACGTCCAGCGTATCGTACCCTGGCACCATCACCGAAACAACGTCGCCGTAATCGAACTTGGTCAAGAACGAATCCGCGACAATATCGATATTCAACGACCCAAAGGCAAACACCTCGAAAGTATCCGTTACCAGAGCAACAACCGACACGGTTTCCGAGGCATCTGAAGAACTCGAGAATTTTATTGAAGAACTTGACGAAACTACAAACGATGAACTCGAAAAGGTTTCTGACGAAGAATTTTCTTCCGAAACATCGGCAAGGAAACTATAAGAATTACTGCAGGCGACAAGGCCGAGAGCCATCACCAATACGAATGTCACGAGGCGTAAAAACTTATAAAGCATACCAAGCACAACTATACAATTTTTTACAAGGCTGTGCGAAGGCGCGCCCCAAAACAAGAGCGTCAGCGCGTTAAAGAACAAAGTAATTCGCACATTTCGGCGTAGCTTTCGACCACATTCTCCGGGGCAAGCGGGAGCAAGTTCACCGGCTTTCCGAACCCGCAGAACAACGTAACGCAGTCAACGCCGGCATTGCGGGCGGCCAGAATGTCGGGCTGGTCATCACCCACCATTACGGTTTCGGCGGGAGCGACACCCGCGGATTCCATAATTTTCAGCAGGCCCGCGGGGCTAGGCTTGCGTTCGGGCGTGGTGTCGCCGCAGAGCACGAATTCAAAGCGGTCGCGAAGTCCAAAATGTTCCAGCAGCTTGAATGTCGGGCGCTCCGGCTTGTTGGTAAGCATGGCCACGCGGGCAGTCGTATTGCGCAGGAATTCGACAACGCCCGGATTCGGGAGCGTGCGTTCGGTGCAGTGTTCCCAGTAAAAATCCGAATAGACCTCGTGGACCATCTCAACAGTAACGCCCGTGCGGGCAATGATTTCCGGGAGGGCCGCCTCCCCCATACTCCGCTCGATCAGCTTCATGGAGCCGTTCCCGATAAAGGTCCGCACGCGCTGCTCGTCATGTTCCGGAAGCCCGAAATGGCGCAGCGCAAAGTTCACCGCCACGGCAAGGTCGCCGAGGGTATTGAACAGCGTGCCGTCCAGGTCAAAAACGATGAGGGATTTCTTTTGGAGCATAGCGCGCCCAAATGTAGAAATTTACCGCAAGAATTCCATTTCAACCAAGAAACGGTAAAAGCAAAGCGCCGACACGCCCAAGATGAACACCAGTACGATTACGAACTGCGCCGGATGCTCCCGGAAACTGTAATCCGCCTTGCCATAAGAGAACTGCCCGCGAACAATCGCACTCACGAATAGGGCTAGGAACAAAAGGGCAAGCAACAGGGACATCGCAGAATCACTCCACACCGTAATGCGTTTTCATCATTGCCGCTACTTCGGGAAAGACGCGTTCATCCACAACAAAAGACCCTCGGTCTTTCTTGAAAAAGAACATCAAAGCGCCCTTTTCATCGCGCTTGGTCTTTTGCAGTTCCGACTTGTCGAACGAGAACGCCTTTTCTCCGAAACGGGTGCAAAGCACAAACTTGTCCTTGTACCACCGGATTTCGAAAACATCACTCAAATGATAAAAAGCACAAATAAGGACGATAGCGGCAAATAAAAAAGCGAACGCAGCATAGCCCAAGTCCGAAACCGAAATATTACCAAGACCTAAAAATATATTGAAAAGAAAGGCTACGACATACCAGCCCATGGCGACGGGGCGCTTCAGCGGCTTGAATTCCGCATAAACCGAACCGTTTTCGCCCAGCACAAGGTCTTTCGGATTTAACTCGTCGTAAATTCTGCACAACATCTTTGTAACTTCTGGAAACGCCTTTTCACGAAGTACAAAACTCCATTTTCCCTTTTTCAGGCAAACGCTAAAGCCTTTGTCGTCTTCGTATCCAAACTCCACAAACACCGATTTATCAAACGAGAGTTCCGTTTCTCCATAGAGTGTCTTTAAAACGAATTTATCCTTATACCATTTTACGGCAAGAACCGTTCTTGACAAGACGAAAATACAAATAGCAAAACACACACTCACAAGCAGCCATAACGGCCACAAAGACTTCAGCTCTTCGACAAAGAACATCGCCGCAACAGAAAACAAAAATGGACCAAGACAGAAGAGCATTCCCACAACAGTTTTAACAAATTCAAACCTGGCAATTTTAAACACAACATAACCAGAGGTTCTTTGCGCAAAGTCCACCTCATCGGAATGCTCAAGATAATTAAAACCGTTTATTTCACCCTGATTCCGTTTCAGGACAGAACCTACTTTACATTCGGTTTCCTCGACGCGACCATAATTCGGATTCGGCGCATCGCACCACAAGCAACACTGCATGTCATCTTCGTATTCTTCACCGCATTTCGGACAAATCATGAAATTCTCCTACAACGAGAAATATAATTTTTTATCCAGGTTTCTCAAATCCGAACACCCCTCCATAAAAAATTATTTATGCAGTAGTAACTTGTTATTCCCTTGAAGGCCGTCGTTATCGAAGCGGACAGTTGGATTCTTGCCGCTCTTGTAGGCATCTTCGCTCTCGTAGAGGGAAAGGGCGATTGTGACGCCCAGCTGGGTTGCGAGATTTACCTCGCCTGCCGAAACCGCGCTCGGCATAACTTTATACGTAAAGAAGAAGTCCTGCGAAGCGCCGTCCTTGAACGTCGCCTTGGGAATGCGGACGGTCTCACCAATCTGCGCAAGAGACACTCCCATGCTATCGACGAATTCCGCCACTAGATACACATCGAAGAAACAGGGGGCAACGCCGGTGTTCTTGACGGTAATGTTCAATGTGTTCGTTACAACATTGCCTGCAGCAGAGTCGGTGGAGTTTTCCGCAGTGGGCGTCGCGACGGTCAAAAGTTCCGCCTGCGTCACGGTAAAGTTGTACCCGATGACCTTGCTCATGGAATCGGCCAGCGCCTTGTTGTCCTTGTAGAAATAGTAACCGCAGTCGTTGTCCTGGTCCAACACGTAGTAGGTCAGGTGCGCCGTGGTAATCGCATCCACCCAGCGTTTCGCAGTCCACTTCTGGGTGCCTCCGGGAATCAGGTCGTCGTAAGTCAGCATCGTCCTGTAACCGGCGATATTCTCGGCGATGGTCGGGAGGTTCGCATTGTACGCCCGCAGCAAGGTATCGGGCCTGCCGGGAATGCCGATGAACCCGTCGTCGCGCTTGGTAATGCCGAGGTCCAGCGCATGCGTATAGACATCGCCAAAACAGTTGGAAGGCAGCACCAGCTGGGTTTTCTTGAACACGGACGCATAGTAGTCCAGCATGTCGATCAACACCGAATCGGCTGGCATTTCGCTCCCCAATATGTGGGACGTGTGCCATTCGCCCCATTCGCCAAAAGTGCGGATGTCAATGTATTCTATGCGCGGATCGCCATCGTATTTTTCGGCCAGAGCCTTCGCGAACTCCTTCGCCGCCCAGATATAGATGGAATCGTCCCAAACGGGAGCGTACGCATGGAATTCCGTCCCGCGCAAGTCAATCTGGATTTTCTTCGCGCCCATCTCGTAGACAAAGGGCGGAGTCCAGTCGTAATCCTCTTGGGGCGGAAAGTCGCTCTTGATAAACGAAGGCGTGTACGGCAGCACGCGCAGGGCGTAAGTCATGTTGTGCTCGGCAAGTGCGTTCAGCAGTTTTTCCAGTTCCGTCCAGTCGTAAACGCCCTTTGCGGGGTTCAGCTTGTTCCATTGCTGGTAACCGGAACCGTACGAGACCAGGTCCCACGCCCGGTTGTTCAAGGAACCGTAAGGGCCGTATTCGAACTCCGGGACAAAAGTCCACGCGCCTCCGGTCGGTACCGTGAAGCCCTTGTGCGGGTTAGAAAGCGGCCCGTCAAAAGGCTTGAGCGCGTAGGTGATTTTGGTAGTGTCAGCAACATGAACCGAGGATGTGTCTTTCTCGTCATTGCGAGAACTCGAAGAGTTCGTGGCAATCCATGACGAACTACTTGAAAAAATGTCTGCCGACGAACTCGACTGCGTTACAGACGAGGACGGCACGGCATCCGAAGAACTCGATTCTTCAATTGCACTACTTTCAGTATTCTCTGGAGCAAAACTGCTCGCATCATCGCCACATGCAATAAGGCCTGCACATGCGAAGCAGGCTAATACCACTGAAAATTTTGAATCTTGACGTATAGTCCCTCTCCTCTTTACTTAAGTTGCGACGAGGAGGACATCTCCGCGTTCTCATAAAACTTGATTAAAAATACTGCAATGGCTTCACCAGATTCTACTTTCGGGAATATCCAACGACTGAGAAGCGTCTTGATTTCTTCGTCAAATTCCGTATAATCCGTTGTCGAAGATACAATCTGAATTTTTTTAACGGAGCCGACCTCATCGATTATCAATTTCAAAGTGATTTCACCTGCGAATGTATCAGCTTTCTTCTTGAGAAACTTATTGTATACATGCCTTAAACCACCAGTTCTTTGTCGAGCAACCTTTAAATACCTCTCTTGATCAAGAGCCTGTTTGTCCGCAGATTCAACATTTACAAAAGAAAATTTCGCATTTCCCCGAGACTTCGTTACTATTGTTACATCACGACCACATCCATAGAGACATCCCCAAAGGTCATCATTTATATTTCCAGGTACAATCTTTTCAGCGCGCTTTTGCTCCACGTGTTCCGAAAACTCCCAGGGATGAACCAATTTGGGATTACCCTGCTTGGCGGCACCATCGTTTTTTTCAGAATCGCTGCAACCCGCCCACAGCGCCGCTGCGGTCATCAGAACAATCTTCCCTAGACATTTGCCAAAAAGTTTAGCCATAATCGCTATAAGAACACCTATTAGAAAGGATCGTATCAATCTCTGCTACTTTCATTGCCCTTATCAAATCACGGACAACTAGGTTCAAAATAAAACACGCATGAATAAAGTCTTTTTGAATCCACCCTATAATGATCTGAGCCTCTTTCTGAAATAATGCTATAAGAAGAATCACATGGCGTTTCCACAGTATCAATAACAATATATGTATTGTTCAAATCCTTTCCACTTACAACATAATCTAAAGTATCGTCTAAGACAACCACACTCAAAGATATGGTGTCTTTATATCCATGTTGAAACGGAATTTCATAAGAAGAACATTTATCCGAACTACAATTGCTGTAAGAATGCCTATTAGAAAGAATCGTATCAATCACTGCGACTGATTTTATTTCTATGCGTTCCTCAAACCCACCGGAACAATTATCGCAAGCGGTATAGAACAGAGCAAGAATGAATACAAGAACAACAGGTAAAAGCTTTTTGACAATCATATTAATCCTTTTTAATATTCAGCCATTTTTTCCCACAATCATCAATTTTCATAAGCATATAATCATCACATCCAAAATCGCCACAAATAGAAGAAATCAAATAGCCTTCATCTTTTAGAGTAACACTAATCCCGTTAATAAAAACAGGAAGTTTATCCAGTTTACAATCTTCATTCGGTTTTTCACGAGTTGTTTGCACACACACCAATTCACCTGACTCGCATTTTTCATCTGCCAACGAAAATGAAAATTCATTTCCTTCTTCAGCACAAAAAACTTTTCCTCCGCTCATTTTAAGCGATTGCCCATAAACACAAAACAGCAAGGAATCTAGCTTTTCGCCAAGTCCCAGTTTATCCAAATGACATGAAATCAAATCCTCAGGCGTTAGAGAATTCAACCGAGCCTGGCACTTCGCCTTGCGTTCTTCTTCAGACACCGCTTTACGATCTTTCGAAACTTTTTCCGAAGAAGCACACGCAACAAGCAAGCCTACAAGCACCGCTGCGGTCATCAGGACAATCTTCCCAAGACATTTGCTGAAGAGTTTAGCCATATTTTAAGTATAGCAAAAATATTTTCGCGAACATCGGGGTTTTAGGGGCGGAGCCACTAGGCGTGGGGGTAGCGGAAGACACAGCTAGATGGCGGGGCGCAGCCCACCATGACGATGTGGCTGAAGCGAGGGGGACGCCTCCCCCTTTAGTTATCAACAAAATCGACCCTATTTTTGTAAAAACAAGACACCCCTTGCGTTTCTTAAAAATTTTTATTATATTAAAAAAAAAGATTTTTGATTAACGGTGGAGGTTTCTTGAAAGTTGAGTTTAGAGATAAGGATTTGGAACTTTGCGCAATGGATGAGGCTTATGCAATACGGCGAATGGGCAAAAAACGGGCAAAATGCTACAGAACGCGAATCAACGCCTTGGTCACAGTCGCAAATTTCGCCGATTTATCCAAGTATCCAGGTCATTTTCATGAATTGGTCGGAAACCGAAAAGGACAATGGGCATGCGACCTTGATCAACCATACCGATTGATTATTTGGGGCGCAGAACCGAACAAGGCTGTTATTTGGGCTGAAGTTACCGAAGCCAAAGTCATAGAAATTGTAGATTATCATAAATAGAGAGGAATAATATGGCAGAAGAAAAAGAACTCCTTTTGTGGGGGGCAACTTCCCCTGGAGAAATTCTTGAAGAAAAACTTCAAGAAATGAATGTGGATGTTAACGATTTCGCCGCCCGAATCGGCTACACCCCCAAGACGGTGAACGAATTGCTCAAAGCCAAGTGCAGGGTGACGGCAGAAATGGCCTACAGCCTTGAATTTGGGACAGGAATTCCTCAGTATTGTTGGCTAGAAGCACAAAAGCTGTACGAACGGGATCTCTGGCGTGAAAAGGTCAAGAAATCTCTCAAGAATCGGATTAACTGGCGCAAGTTCTTCCCTATCGGTGAACTCAATCCGCGCACATGGATCAAGGACTTCAACAACAAAGAAGACGGCGTATCGCCCATTCTCAGGTTCTTCGGGGTGGCAAGCCCCAAGGCGTGGGAAAATTACTATTACAAGAACCGCCTGAAGGTGGCCTTCCGCATTTCGCTAGCCGAAACCGAAGACCCGTACGCGGCCTCCGTGTGGATGCGCCGCGGCGAAATCCTCGCCGACGAAATCAAGATGGAAAAGCAGAACGACAAGAAGGTGCGTTCCGCCATCAAGAAGGCGATGCCGCAATTTGTGGAACTGGCCAAAAACGACGTTGCCGCGTGGGAAGATTTACGCCGCAAGAAGGCATTGCCCAAGCCGAAGGTGGGCGAAGATTTCATTGACGACGGCATGCACAAGTTGCAGGAACTGGGCGCAAAGCTCGGAATCAAGGTGCTCTACGCGCAGAACTTCAAGTCGGCGCCGATTCATGGCATGGCCCGCTGGTACAAGGACATCCCCGTCATCCAGCTGCATGACCGTTTCAAGGACCGCAATGCGTTCTGGTTCACGTTCTTCCATGAGCTCGGGCACATCGTGCTCCACGGCAAGAAGGACATCTTCATCAAGAACGTCTATTACGGCAACAAGAACCAGCAGAAGGACGACGAGGCAAACACATTCGCACAAAAATACATGACGCAGGCAGGGCTGGAAGATTCACGGATTCCTTAAAAACCCGCCTATTTTATTAGATGTGAGCAATCATATCTATTGGTAACGTTGAAGGCTATTTTGTTTCCTGTCTGCAATAAAAGACGCGCAATATAACGACGATTCGCTTGTTATGGTCGACATGGTAAAACAGTCGGTAATTGTCCACTGACATCGATCGAACTTCACGTAAAATCCAGGGTTCGTCTTGACATAAGGCGAAAGCTTCTGGAAAATCGGACAATGTATTCACCGATTCCTGAATTTTTCCCATGAGATTCTTTGCCGCGATAGGCGAACAAAGTGTTACGCTGATATAGTCAAAGATTTGTTCGATGTCGGCCTGTGCTGCGGAAGAAAAGTGGACTTCGAAATTCATACCTTGTACTTTTTCTTGACATCGGAAAGGACCATCGCGGCGGGGCGGGTGCGGCCTTTCAGCATGTCGTTGTAGCCCTTCTCGAGTTCCGCATCGAGGCGTTCTTTAGACCATTTGGCGGAGTTTTCTGGAGCCTTGGGCAACTTCACGTCGAAGGGAATTCCCTGTTGCAGAATAATCTGCTTGTAGAACATGTTGATGGCGCTGGAAACGGATATGCCGAGGGTTTCCAGGACGTTCTCGGCCTGTTCCTTAACATCGGGCTCTATACGAGCGTATAAATTTGCAGTCTTGTTCATGCCACTCAATATACATTTTTGTACGCACAAAAGCAATACATTTTTTTTGATAAAAATTGAAACTTGGCAACTTCAGGACAAAAAGACTCTAAAAAAAGTTAATCAACTATTAAAAAATATCGAGCGCAGCAATTTTGAAGGTCTTGGTAAACCCGAGGCGCTTAAAGGCAACTTGAGCGGATTCTGGAGCCGCAGAATCGACGACGCAAACCGTCTGATTTATCGAATCAACGACGAATTTATCGACATTCTCTCGTGCAAAGGCCATTACGAGAACGTCTGACTAGGAAGGACGGAGCCTTTAAGTCAGATTGTTGCTTTTTTGTCATGCCCGTGCAAGCGGGCTTTCTTTTCCCCAAAAAAATTATATATTTATTCTTGAAAATAGAGTTTTCTCTTATTCTCAGCTAGAAATCTCGACAGTTTCCAGATATAGAGGATAGGACGAACGCTCACGTCTGCGGCAATTCTGTTGCCGTATCGTTTTGCTATAGGCAAATTGTATTTGCCTTTTAGTTACGCGACCTTTATTGGGGCGTGAGTTGTTTGTGTTTATTTGTATCGGGCAGTCGAGAGCCTCTAGCTGGTAAATACATTCAACTCCACGCCTTTTTTATTCAAAAAAATTGGGTTGATTGCTGAATAAGGGTGAACTCGTACCGGAGTTTAACTCTTGTTCTTAGCTAGAAATCTCGACAATTTCTGATACAAAGAATAAGACTTATACTCGCCAACGCCTATGTAATACATGGGTGAAGTGTATCCTGAGTGAATAATATTCGCTCGGGTTATATTGGTCATACCGTTGCAAACCTGTAAAGGCGAAGCAATCTCTTGACTCATATTGCGAGTTTTGTTCTTTGAAATGTCGTGCGTTTTGGCACTTGCGAGAGTGACTCGTTCACTTTCAGTAAGGAGTCAAATAAAATGCCCGCCATTTTACGAGCAGCCAATCCATGGACACAAAAAAGCATCGACTACGCAGCAAACCGCCCCTATCTAGATGATTTGTACACAGTCTATCCTGTGGTACACGAAAATGTACGCAAAATAGATGAAAGAATCATGTATCGCGTTGAAATGTACTTTAACGAGAGAGATAATTTCAATCTAATAGCCTCTCTGTTGGATTTAGACCTGTTTCCTGTAAAAGACAGTTATATTCCCTTCTTACGAAAATCAAAAGACGCCATTAGAAGAAATCCGCAAATAATCAACCGCATCTGCGGGGATCTCTATGAAATGGGATTCAGGGAGCTCTATAAAAGATGCACCGAACCCAAAGAAGCCAATCGCCAAATGGGTCCCATGTTTCGCAATTGGCTTAATTCTGGGGCTTTAGGAATTAGACCTGTTCCTGAATCAGTTTTTGTTCGTAGTACAGGAAATGCAATTCTTGATGGATCCGACAGTTCAATGATGGATTTTGCTAGACGGAATTTCGGATACAACCGAGAAAAAGGGCTTGATTTCATAGCTCGATATAACGGCCGTTATGTTATTGGCGAAGCAAAATTCATTTCTGATTTTGGTGGTCATCAAAATGACCAGTTTGTGGATGCTATTGCGACAATTGAATCTCCCCTTAGAAATAACGATGTCGTAAAAATCGGCATAATTGATGGTGTTCCTTATATACGGAATAACGGGAAACTTTTCCTTAATTTGATCAGGACAGAATACAACATCATGTCGGCTCTTGTACTTCGTGATTTCCTGGAGTCGCTATGAAAAACACTCTCATAAAAGGCGACAACATAGATTCACTGGTGTATATCCGTGATAAGATGAAATTACGCGAATCTATTGATTTGGTCTATATTGATCCTCCTTTTGCAACGGGAGGTGAGTTTAAAACAGATTCTAATGGACGTGTAGCTACAATTAGTAGTTCGTCATCCGGCAAAATAGCGTATTCTGATAAATTAACTGGTTCGGCTTTTATTGAATTTTTGCGCGAGAGGGTTCAAATTATATACGATCTTCTTTCTTCGCAAGGTTCATTCTATTTACACATAGACTATAAAATTGGTCATTATGTAAAGTGCATGCTTGATGAAATTTTTGGAATTGAAAATTTCAGGAATGATATAACAAGAATAAAATGCAATCCGAAAAATTTTTCAAGAATTGGCTATGGCAACATAAAGGATATGATTCTATTCTACACAAAAGGAAAGAATCCTATCTGGCACGAGCCAAGAATTCCTATGTCAGAAGAGGAAATTGCAAAGTTGTATACAAAAGTTGACAAAAACGGAAGACGCTATACAACTGTTCCAATCCACGCTCCTGGCGAAACAAAAGATGGAAAATCTTCGCAAAAATTCAAAGGGATTTTACCCCCTCCAGGAAGGCATTGGAGATGTAGTGTGGAAGAACTAGAACAATTAGATAAAGATGGTTTAATTGAATGGTCTGCATCGGGAAATCCGCGTAAAATCAACTACGCCGATGAACATCTGACCAAGAAGTTGCAAGATATTTGGACTTTCAAGGATTCTCCTAATCCTATTTATCCGACAGAGAAAAATCACGAAATGTTGCAAACAATTATTAAGGCGTCCTCCAATGAGGATTCCATCGTGATGGATTGCTTTGCCGGCTCGGGAGGCACTTTGGTTGAAGCAAGCAGGTTGGGACGCAAATGGATTGGCGTCGATAAATCGGATATAGCAATTGAAACCATTAAAAAGAATCTTGAGAATAATGGTTTCTTTGCTAATGAATCAATGTATAAATACATCGAAATTTAGCTTGTAAGTTGTTAGATAATTCGTGGGCATTGCAAAAATCCCTGTGGCTCAGCCATGACAATTCGCGCAAGCACGATTGTCACGGCATTCGCCTTTGGGGGTGTTAGGGGGCGGAGCCTCCTAGGAGAGAGGGTAGCGGCCCTTCGACAGGCTCAGGGACCTTTGTCACTGGGACTAGCGATGGAAGCGAGGGGGAAGCCTCCCCCTTTCATAATAAAAAGATTCTATCGCTGCGCTCCAGAATGACTTTTCTAAGTTCTGCCAACTAAAAATGCTATCTTTACCCGCATGAAAAAATACCACTTGGCCACATACGGCTGCCAGATGAACGAGTACGACTCGGCGATGATTGCCCAGGAGCTCGACATGTGCGGTTGCGTCGAGACGAGCAACCAGGAAGATGCCGACTTTATCATCGTAAACACCTGCAGCGTACGCGAAAAGGCCGAGGAAACAGCCATCGCGAACATCAGCAAGCTCAAGTACCTGAAGAAGAAGAATCCCGACGTGAAGGTGGTCGTTTGCGGCTGCATGGCGAAGAATCGCGGGCCGGAACTTTTGAAGAGGCTCCCGAACGTGAGCTACATCGTGGGGCCGGACCAGTACAAGAAAATTCCGGAACTGCTGCTAGGCGATGCCAAAAGCCCCTTGCACCTGACGCACCACAAGATGTTCATCGACGAGGACCTGAGCGAGAACTACCTGGGTGAATACGCGAAACTCCAGAACGACTTCACCACCTTCGTCGCCATCCAGCGCGGTTGCAACAAGCGCTGCAGCTACTGTATTGTGCCGTACCTGCGCGGGCCGGAAAAATACCGCGACATGGAAGATGTTCTTGCCGAAGTGCGCAAGGCGGCCGACAAGGGCATTACCGAGGTGACGCTCCTTGGCCAGACGGTGAACGCCTACAAGACGGAAGGCGGCAATTTTGCCGACCTGCTCACGAAGGTTTCTGAAATCGGGGGCATCCGCCGCATCCGCTTTACGAGCCCGCACCCGAGGCATTACACGAACGAGCTCATCGACGTGCTGCTGAACAACCCGAAGGTCTGCCACTACGCGCACATCCCCATCCAGAGCGGCTCCGACGCCATGCTCAAGAAGATGCGCCGCCAGCACAACATGGAGCAGTACCTCTCGATTATCGAACAGCTGCGGAGCCACGACCCGTTCTACGGGATTTCGACGGACGTGATTTGCGGATTCGTGGGCGAAACGGAAGAGGACTTCGAGCAGACGCTCAAGGCATTTGAACAGTGCCAGTTCGACAGCGCCTTCATGTTCATCTACAGCCCGCGCAAGGGCACGGAATCGTACAAGGAAGCGGAGACGCTCACCGAGCAAGAAAAGCAGGAACGCCACACGCGCCTGGTAGAACTGCAGAACGCCATCACGCTCAAGAGGAACCAGATGATGCTCGGCCGCACCGAGGAACTCCTGGTGGAAAAGAACTCCGTGCGCGACGAGACGGAACTGCGTGGCCGCACCGACAACTTCAAGAAGGTGGTGTTCAAGCCAGAAGTTGGCCAAATCGTGAAGCCCGGCGACTACGTGAAGGTGAAGCTGGACGACATTCGCGGATGGACGATTCGAGGAAAATTGATGATTGATGATTGATGGTTGATTATTAATGATGGATAATTGTGGTGTGAGGTAATGAAGATGAAGTTTTGGAATGTTCGCGGAATTGCCGCTATTTTGTTCTTGATTTGCAGTACAAGTTCACTTGCGCAACCCGCAGCAAATGCCCCCGCAGATTCGCAGGCGACCGTTACGATTGCCGATGCGCAGAAGGCGTACGTGGCCGGCAAGTGGAAAGACGCCGCGACCGCCTACGAGGCTGCGTGCCCCAGGGAACCTGATTCGGTACGCGCCGAATGCTACCTGTGGAATGTCCTCGCCCTTTCGCAGACCGGAAACGCGAAAGACTTTTCCAAGGCGGGCAAGCGCCTCGACAGCCTCATCGGCAAGACAAACCCCCAGCACAAGGTATATGCCGACCTCATGATGACCAAGGCTCAGTTCCAGTTGTACATGGGCAGGCACGCCAAGGCTGCCGAAGCCTTGATCCACGCGATCGAGACGTCGCAACCGCACCAGGTCGTCGTCCTCAAAAAGATTTGTGCAGCCGTGCAGCCCAAGGTCAAGCAGCAGGCACTGAACGAAGCCTGCGCCCGACTCGACGAGCCGCAACCGGCCGCAACAGTCCCGAATACGGCCAAGCCCGTTCCGGCAGCAACGGACAGCGTCAAGGACTCGCTTCAAAGTCCAACGCAGCCTCCCGAACCGCCGAAACCCGTCGCAGCAGCAGATTCCGCTCCGGCACCGGAGGTCAAGCCTGCACCGGAGGTCCAACCCGAAACAAAAGTTCCCGATAAAGCCCCAAGCGCGGCAACCGAATCCTGGATTTTGCAGCTCGGTGCCTTCGGCGTGAAATCCAACGCGGATTTGCTGGTCAGCAACCTCAAAAAACGCGGCATCGCGGCCACTATCGAAGAACGCGCCGGAGAGACGAAAACGCTCTACCTCGTGCAGACGGGGCCCTTCGAAACCAAGGAAAAGGCTGTTGATTTCGGTGCAAAGAAACTCGCGCCGATCAACGTGGAATTCAGGGCAATTCTGAAAAAATAGGATCGGGCAGGCCCTTCGGACCCCTAAAATTTGTTCAAATTTCGTATTTTTGCGCATTTTCCCTACAAAAAAACATAAAATGTTCTATATTTAGGACACCCCAAGCCGGGGTGGTGAAATTGGTAGACGCGCCGGACTCAAAATCCGGTACTCGCGAGAGTGTGAGGGTTCGATTCCCTCCCCCGGCATATAGGATAGGAGTAAAAGCCTAATGTCTTTTTGGAGCAAGATTGGATTAATAATGTTCCTCGCATGCGCGATGTCCTTCGCGCAGTTTGACGACGAACCGTCTGGCGACGAGTCAACGGAACAGTCTTACTCTTACGGTGACGATAATTCATCCGATGATGGCGCATCGGTCGGCGAGGCAACCGCCTCCGGCGACCAGTGGGAAGGTTTCCGCTACGAAGACCTCGGGCTCACCCAGTGGGAATTCCAGCAGGCAAAAGAAGAAGGCATTTCGAGGGACAAGCTCACCAGGCTCGTGGAGCTTGGCGTCCGCATTTCCGAATACCTCCAGAAACCGTGGAACAAGCTCGGCGTTTCCGAAGAAGACTGGCTCGCCCAGCGTTCGCAGGGAATGGAAGATGCAGACATCGACCGTTCCTACAGGAACAAGTCTGGCAACCAGGGTGCCGCCTACCTCTCCCTACTCCTCCCCAGCTACTATCAGTGGAAGATGGACCAGTCCACAAAGGCTATCTGGATTGACGTGCTCTGGGTCGCAAGCGTGGGAGCAACGACTTACCTCGCCGTAAGCGGCAACAACGCATGGTGGTACGGCCTTATCGTCGTGGCCGGCGCCCACATCTGGTCGTTCGCCGACGCATTCTTCGGTACCCAGTGGGACAGCAACCCCGATGCAAACCGATTCAGCTACGGCGTTCTCCCGACCCCGGAAAAGGGTGTCCTGGGATTCTTCAATGTAAAGTTCTAAGCGCATCATGCAGCTGGAATTACTCAAAAGCAAAATTCACCGCGCTACCGTAACCGACGCAAACCTCAACTACGAGGGCTCGATTACGATTGCCCGCGATTTGATGGACGCCGCAAACATCCTCCCCTTCGAAAAGGTGGGCGTGCTCGACGTGAACAACGGCAGCCGCCTCGACACCTACGTCATCGAAGGCCCGGCCGGTTCCGGAGTCATCTGCCTGAACGGGGCTGCAGCCCGCCTCGTGCAACCCGGCGACCTCGTGATTATTGTCGCCTACGCGACCATGAGCGAAGAAGAGGCCAAGTCGTGGAAGCCGACCGTCATCCACGTGAACGCGAAGAACGAAATCACGAACAAGTAGCCCGGATCGACATCGTCCGAGATACTTATATTTCCAGCATGCGGTTTACCCTTCTGTCTGTAGCAATCCTTGCGGCCTTCGCGTTTTCTGCGGAGCCCGTCCCAAGCGATTCGCTCTCCGCAAGCGACTCCGCCGTTGTAACACCCGCATTCGACGGCATTCCCTGGAACCACTCGTCTTTTCCCCGTGAAAGGCTACTCCGCAGGACATCCATCGACCCGGCCCTGAGCGCCGCATTTTCGTACTCCGTGAGTTTCATGGGCGGTTCCTATGGCACGTTCGCGCAACAGAGCTATCTAGCGCACCTCGCATACGAATTCGACCCCAGCCTGCACCTCTACGCCGATTTCGGACTCTGGATGCCGCTCTATGCGAACTTCCGCGCAGGAGCACCCATACCCAAGGAAGACATCAAGCAGGGGAAAGTTGAATTCATCCTGCCCGCAATCGCCCTGGAATACAAACCGACAGACAATTCCTACATCAGGCTCATGTTCGTAAACGAGAACGACGCAATCAAGGCTTACGGACCGTTCCGTTATCCCTCGTGCTACTGGAGAAATTCTATTTTTTGCCGTTGATGAAGAACAGCGCCGTAGCCATAGCCCTCCTGCTTGCGACATTTTTTCTCTCCGCCTGTGAAGAAGAGAAGGTTGTCGTCAAGGAGAAGCGCACCTACAAGGGCGACATTGAGGTGTTGAACAGTTGCGGAGAACCAGGGGCTGCAGCCAAAATGCGAACTTTCTTACGCGAAAATGGATTCGACGTGGTGAGCTTCGGGAACGACATGTTGCAGAACTACGAGGAAACCATCCTTGTGCTCCGGAATCCGGAATGGGAAGGCGCAAAAGCTCTGGCCCAGACGCTCCAGACAAAAAACGTTCTTACCATCGTAAGCAAGCGTGCCTATGTCGACGCAGCCGTTTATATAGGAAAAGATTTTCATAAAATCATAGAACCCGAACAGGGAGAAACAGATGACAACGAATAAGCAAGAACTTCCAGAGTCCGTAAAAATCGGTGCCAGCATTTTATTTGAGCTGCGCGCCCAGAACGTGCAGCTGATTGACCTGCGCGGCATCAAGGATGTCACGGATTATTTCCTCGTGGCAACCTGCGAAAGCGAAGCCCAGATGCAAGCGATTCTGAACGAGCTCCGCAAGGAATTCAAGGCGAACAAGCTCCCGTCCGTGGGCGTGGAATACAAGGAAGGCGTGCGCTGGGCAGTGTTCGATGCGGGCCTCGACCTGATGGTCCACCTGTTCGAAGAAGAAAAGCGTAACGAGATTTCGCTAGACCGTCTCTATGCCGACGGCAAGATTGTGGAACTCGATGAAAATGACTTTGTAAAGACAACCGACAAGAAGGCCGACGACAATGAACTCGTTTGAGCAAGAAATCGCAGAAGCGCTCGCCGCCACCGGCTCCTTCGAGAAGGAAGCCGCACTCAAGCTTATCTCCGTGCCGCCTGACACCAGCCACGGAAACTTCACCATCCCCTGCTTTTCACTCGCGAAGGTGATGCGCAAGGCCCCGAAGATGATTGCGGAAGATTTGGCCGCACAGGTGAAACTCCCCGCAGGCCTTTCGAAGGTGGAAGCCGTGAACGGCTACCTGAACTTCTTCATCGACCGCGGATTCCTCGCGAAGTCGACTCTCGAAGAAATCGCCGCCAAGGGTTTGGAATACGGTCACGCCGCACCCAACGGGAAGGTCGTCTGCATCGACTTCAGCTCCCCGAACATCGGTAAGGAACTTGCCTTCCACCATCTGCGCTCCACGATGATTGGAAACTCGCTTTCCCGCATCTACAAGGCAGCCGGCTACAAGGTGGAACGCATCAACCACCTCGGTGACTGGGGAACCGCATTCGGCAAGCTTATCGTGATGTACCTGCGCGAAAACCGTCCCACCGACGACGCCACGCTCGATAGCCTCACCGTGAAGGAGCTCAACATCCTTTACGCCGCATTCTCCAAGGCATCTAAGGAAGAGCCGGGTCTCGAAGACGAAGCACGCGCCGCATTCACTAAGCTCGAACAGGGCGACGAATTCTACCGCAAGCTCTGGACAGCCTTCCGTGCAGCGACACTCAAGGAACTCATGCGCATCTACGACATGATGGGCGTGGGCTTTGACCACTACACTGGCGAATCCTTCTTCGAAGACAAGATTCCCGCCATTCTCGACGAACTCCGCGAAAAGAACCTGATGGTCAAGAGCCAGGATTTGGACGTGGTGATGCTCGACGAATTCGACCTGAACCCCTGCCTTATCCGCAAGAGCGACGGTTCTACCTTGTACGCAACCCGCGACCTCGCTGCCGCCTGCTACCGCAAGAAGGAATACAACTTCGACAAGTGCCTCTACGTGGTGGACCTCGGACAGGCGCTCCACTTCAAGCAGGTGTTCCATGTGCTTAAGAAGATGGGCCGTGAATGGTACAAGGACATGTACCACATTCCGTTCGGCGTGATTCTGCAGCTGGTGGACGGCAAGTGGGAAAAGGGCAAGACCCGCACGGGTACCGCAAGCCTGTTGCGCGACGTGATTGAAGCCGCCCAGAAGAAGATTCTCGAATTCATTGACGAGAAGAATCCGGGCCTCGAGAATAAGGAACTGATTGCCCGCCAGATCGGCATTAGCGCCCTTACCTTCAACGACCTCAAGAACAGCCGCCTGAAGGATGTGCGCTTTGACTGGGACGCCGTGATGAGCTTCGAAGGCGATACGGGTCCGTATGTGCAGAACGCCCACGTGCGCCTGTGCAGCATCATGCGCAAGGCCGGCATTGAACGCGCGGACCTCGCCGCCGCAATCAAGGACGTGAACTTCGCCGAACTCAGCGACGATGCGGCCTACAGCCTCATCAACATCCTGTCGAAGAAGGGCAAGAAGATTCTGGATGCTGTCGCCGGTGACGAACCGAGCGTGCTCGCCCAGTACGCCTTGGAAATCGCAGAAGCCGCCCACAAGTTCATCCACGAAGACCGCGTGCTTGGCTCCGCCGAAGAAAAGTCCCGCCTGTTCCTGGTTCAGGCAACACAGATTGTGCTCGAGAACGTGCTCGACCTGCTGGGACTCTTCCCGATCCGCCAGATGTAAAAAAAAACGCAAGCCCTTCGGGCTTGTGTTTTTTTCAATTGAGAATTGATGATTGAGAATTAATAATTATCAATTATACATTATCAATCATCAATCAATTTCCGTTGATGCAGCGAACGGAGTAGGCGTTGTTCTTTGCGTTGTTCGGCACGAGCTGTCGCACCATCTGATCGCTCATGCGGCCCATGGACCAGAGCCAGATGGTTTCGTTCCTGCCGTTTTGTGCGGACCAGAATCCGGCATACTCGCCCATTTCCTCGTAGCGGACCATGGTCTTGCCAAGCACCTTGCGGTAGCCCGAAGAATAGACGGAGAAGCCGTATTCGTCCGTGCCACCACCACCGTGCCAGCCAGTAGTAGCCTTCATCTTCTCGGCGAACTTGCCACATTTGTCTACACCTTCGTAGCACTTGGTAAGCCCAACGAGCATGTCCATCCATTCGCGGTCACGCGGCAAATGCCAGCCTTCAGGACAAGCCTTCCGGGCTCCTTCCAAATCGTAGAGACGACCGCTGCGCAAGCAATAGTTATCCTTGTCCTCGTAGCACCAGGAATGCCCTTCGACGTTGTAGTTCACGTTCTGGGCGAACCATTCACGGCCTTCCACCTTGATGGTGCGGTACACCTGGCCATCGCGCGGATCGGTAAAGGCGCTGGATACGCTGCGGATGTCGGCATGGTGCTGCTGTTCCGCCTTGCGGAATTCTGCAAGGCGTTCGCGCTTGTACTTTTCGCGGCCTTCAAGGTTTGCCGCCCAGTATTCCTGCGCCTTCGGGTTCGTGAACTTTATTCGCAAGTCCCCGACAGCGTAAGTGTCGTCGCCACAGGCGAGGTCCACGCCGGCGATATTCACAATCTGTTCTTCCTTGCCGAATGTCATGGGCTTGTTGAAGTACGAGATCCAAGCCTCTTTCGACATATTGCACTTGTTGTAGAAGTTTTCTTTCTCGATCTTTTCGGCCGGGACCGTCATGTTTCCCGAAACAGAAAAGGCGAATTTTCCGTCGTTTACCTTAAAGGATACCGGCTGGACTTCTTTATAGTGGGTGTACTTGCCCAGACGGATATTCCCTTCAATTTTTACCGAAGTGTAATCGCCTTCGCCCTCCGCATTGAAAATCGAATCCCACGTTTTCGGGGGAACAGCCTCGGAGAGAGTCCAGAGGCAAAGAGCGGATGCAATGATGACAAATCTCGATTTGGAACAGAACATTTCCTGCCTTCTTTGCTTATGTTGCACAACGTATTGAATGTTAGCTTTTTTTGCGGAATTCCTCAAGGCGCCCTTTTTACAATTAACTACATTTTACATATGGCTATGACCCGTTACATTTTGCAAATTCACTGCCCCGACCAAAAGGGGCTTATCGCCGGGACCACCCAGGTTCTCGCCAAAGCAGGCGCCAATATCATCGACCTGCAACAGCATACGGCGAAAGATATCGAGACCTTTTTCCTCCGAGCCGTTTTTGAACTGGAAGCTGGCGACATCAGCGAAGTCAACAAGCACCTCGAAACGCTCGCCCCGCACCTCCAGCTGAACTGGAAGCTGTTCGACACCTCCAAGACCGAACGCGTGGCCATTTTCGTCTCGAAGACGGACCACTGCCTCTACGACCTCTTGCTCAAGAGACGCGACGGAGACCTCCCCTGCGAATTCAGCTGCATCGTCGGGAACCACCCCGACTTAGGTCCCGTGGGCGGCACTTTCGGAGTCCCGTTCTACTACGTGCCGTCGAACCCGGACAAGAGCATTCCCGAGAACCGTTTCCGCGAAATCATCGAGGAGACGAAGACCGACACCATCGTGCTCGCCCGCTACATGCAGATTCTGAGCGAGGCTTTTACCGAGGAATTCAAGTACAGGATTATCAACATCCACCACGGGTTCCTCCCCGCATTCAAGGGGGCAAAGCCCTACCACCAGGCATGGCACAAGGGCGTGAAGATTATCGGCGCCACGGCGCATTTTGCCACCGAGGACTTGGACCAGGGGCCCATCATCTGCCAGGATATCCAGCGCGTGCCCGAAACGGCAAGCATCGACGAACTGGTGGAACTTGGAAAGGACATCGAGAAGCGGACGCTTTCTGCCGCCCTCAAACTCTGGCTTGAGCACCGCGTTTTCGTCTACGCCGGAAGAACCTTTATCCTGTAGGAGTTAACATGAACGAAGAAAACCTGAACGAGAACAAGGAAACCACCGAGGCTCCCGCAGTCGAAGCCGCCGAAGCCACGAACGCTGCCCCCGCAACAAACGATACGACAGCTGCCGAAGCAGCCCCGGAAGAAGCAGCCCAACAGGAAACCGTCGCCGAAGCCCCGAAGCCGGAAAGCGAGGAACCGCAGATTATCATCCAGAAGGAACGCGGGTTCGCGCACTACGTGGGATTCGCCCTCCTCTGCGTGCTGTGCATCGCCTTCTTCTTCATCCCGGGCATTGCCCTTACCTTCGGCGTGAGCAGGCTCGTCCCCCTGCCGGGAGCAGCAGCCTGGATATTCAGCGCCATCCTGAGCTTTGTCCTCTGGCTCATCTTCAAGCTCAAGATCAAGGGATTCAAGAAGTCTTTCTACTTCTATATCGGGCTCTGCGTGGTGGTGTTCGCCATCCTCATCGCCATCGAAGTCCTGACCGAGAAGGTCGCCGTATTCTCCAGCATTGCAGCCCTCCTCCTGGGCGGTGCCGCATAAGGATTTTCCTATGAACATCAAAGACCAGTTTGTCCATTTTCTCGTTGAAGCGGGCGCGCTCAAGTTCGGAACCTTCGTCACCAAGAGCGGCCGCGAAACCCCGTATTTCATCAACACCGGGGAGTTCCGCACCGGAGCTACACTTTCGAAGCTTGCCGAATACTACGCAAGCACCTACATGGTCCACTTCGACGGCAAGGCCCAGAACCTCTACGGCCCGGCCTACAAGGGAATTCCGCTCTGCGCCGCTACCGCGATGAAACTCAGCGACGTGTACGCCCAGAACCTCACCTTCACCTACAACCGCAAGGAGGCGAAGGACCACGGCGAAGGCGGCATGCTCGTCGGCTACAAGTACACCGAGAAGACGAACGTCGTGATTATCGAGGACGTGATTACCGCAGGCACCAGCGTGAACGAGACGATGCAGGCGCTCTCAAAAATCGAGAACGCGAATGTCATCGGGCTTCTCATTTCCGTCGACCGCAAGGAAAAGCTCGACAACGGCAAGTCCGCGCTCCAGACGGTGCAGGACGAATACGGAATCGAGGCCCACTCCATCGTGAACATCAACGATATCATCGCATTCCTCGAAAGCGAAGAGAACCGCAAGGCGATCAACGCCCCCGAAGGAATCCTCGAAAAGGTTTACGCCTACCGCGAAAAGTGGGGCGCCAACTAGGGCCAGCCTTCCATTGAGGGAGTGACGTGTTTAGGAAGCTTGCCACACTGTGCATCGCCGTGTGCGCCCTTGTCGGGTGCGGCCCGTCGTACCATTGGAGCAAGTCGCATCCGCTATACAAGCAGCCCCCCTACAGCGCGCTTTCCATCAGCGGCACGCAGAACGCATTCGTGCTGACGCGGTCCAAGTGGTTCGCCAAGAAACTGGAAATCGCTCCCGAGAGTGCGCAGGTGCAGGTGACATCGTTCTGCGAACGCGCCTTCCTCGATGAAATGCGCAGGGCATACCCGGCGCTCAAGGACGTTCCCGACGCGACCATAAACGCATACCCCGAAGAGAGCCAGAAGCTCGACGACCGAATCTTCATCAAGGGACACTTCCCGGAACAGGGCATCGCCGTCAAGAATGCCGACGGTTCGACCCCGGCCCTTGTACTCATCATCCACGAGTTCATCATCGGAACCGACCTGAAGCGCGAACTCTACTACGACTACGACCTCATCCACAAGGAAAACGAAGAGAAACCGACCTCCAAGAACCTGAGCGCCATATTCTCGTACACGCTCTGGGACAACGAAAGGCAGCGTCCGCTGTTTAGCGCCGTTGAAGAAATCCAGCAGCCCATCGTAAAGCTCTCGATGGACGACATGAAATCACTCATCGCCACCGCAGCACGCAAGATTCGCATAAGCCTCTACGAGGGGGTGCAGAAATGAAGCGGGCCATGGCATTCATCCTAGCACTCCTTGCCCTCGCCGCCACGAGCCTCGCGAAGGACGTGTACTTCAACAAGCACCCGGTGCTGTGGGAAAACGCGGACATCCTCATCTGGACTCCCGATGCGCAGAGCCCTGTCGACCCCCGTGAACTCTGCCTCTCGCTCAAGCGCAACAACTCCGGCGCAGGCGAACCCAAGTGCAGGCTTTTCGGGGAATGGGAACGAGACTCCGTCGCCATGCACTACGCTCGATGGTTGCAGAAGAACATGGATCCCGCCCTCGACGAGGAATACCTGCACATCCGCCACCCCGCCCTCATGGCCAAGGTGCAAAGTCTTGAAGACAATATCGTGCTCTACCTGGCCGAAAGCGGGGACAACATCAACGTCGCCATTTTCGACGAGACTTCGACAAACCCGAAAGTCGCGGGGTCGATTGCCAAGAATGCAGACAAGGTAGCACTCGCCGACAAAATCGCAAGCACATTCTTTTCGGGAAAGACCAAACGAAGGCTCTCGAAGGAAGAGCGCCAAAAATTGCAGGACGAGCCCGACGACCTTTACCAGGAAGTTCCCAAGTTCCGGGCCTGGGCCGGAGTAGCGTTCGGATATTCGCAGGCACATATTCCGCTTACGCCCTACACCTGGTACAAGAGCCACGTCGAAAGCGAAGTGCGCAACTACCGCATCACGAAGGATTCGGTAAGCCTCTGGAATTTTATCGATGATTCCGACCCGTTGCTCAACGCCTATCTCGGCGGCATCTGGTACGGGTTCATCGGCCTCGAACTCCAGTACCGTTTCGCAAAGCACAGGGTAAAGACCGATGACGACGACCCCGTCTACGACGAGCTCGACCACTGGGACTTTTACCAGCACGAAATCGGCCTCAACGCGCTGTTCTCTAGGACCTACAATATCAAGAGCTGGCTCGACATCAGCCTCCTCCTCATTCTCGGATTCCAGTACAGCTTCTTTGTCGAGGATATCGCGCTCAACGACGACGTGAAGGAACCCTCGCGCGCCTACAAGGTCCGTATCCGCTTCGAGGAAGCCTACAAGGGAGGCGTCATCGGCGGAGCAGCCCAGTTCGTTTTCAAGAAGCACTATGGCATAGGAATCCGCACCGGGATTTCGACACGCGGACGCGACATGTACGTGGATCCGACCCCCGAAGCGGCGGCGGCGCCCACAATTATCGGAGGCTCCACCATCGACTGGTTCGTCGGCCTCGGACTCGAATACCACTGGAGTCTGTAACGATACAAACTTCGGCGAACATAGTTCGCCTCGCGCTTACGCACGCGCAAGCGGTGAACGTCCCATGTAGATTTTTTCTATCTTTGTGCCCACTATGAGCGAAGAAATACAAGAAGAAAAGAAAGAAGAAGTAAATCCGTTCCTTACGCCGGTCAATATCATCGAGCCCAAGAACAAGCTCCCCGACTACACATTCGACATGCTTCCCGACGAACAGAAAAAAGTTCTGGCGAAGCACGGCTGGACGCAGCTCATGCCCGTCCAAAAGAAGACCATCCCCTACATGCTTGCCGCCCGCGACATGCTGGTGCAGTCCAAGACCGGTTCGGGCAAGACCGGCGCCTACGTGCTCCCGCTCCTGCAGGTCATCGTCCGCGACCACATCTACCCACAGGCGCTGATCCTCGTGCCCACCCGCGAACTCTGCATCCAGGTAGAAGACGAAATCGAAAAACTTGCCGAAGGCACGGGCATCCGCTCGGTCGCCATTTTCGGCGGTGTCAGCTACGAACCGCAACTGAAGGCTCTCAGGAACGGGGTCCACATCATCGTCGCGACTCCGGGACGCCTCATGGACCACGTGCAGCGCGGCAACGTCGATTTCCTCGACATCCGCGACCTGATTCTCGATGAAGCGGACGAAATGCTCTCGATGGGATTCTACCCCGACATGCAGAAGATTCGCCGCTACCTGCCCAAGGCAATCTCGTGCACGATGTTCAGTGCGACGATTCCGCAGACGGTGAAGAGCCTCGCCCGCGAATTCCAGCGTCCGAGTGCCGAATTTCTCTCGCTCAGCTACGACAAAGTCATCGCGAACAACCTCGAGCACTACTGGTACCCCTGCGACGTGATGGACAAGGATTCCATGACCATCAAGGTGCTCGAATACTACAATCCCGACAGTTGCATGATTTTCTGCAACAAGAAGAGCGACGTAAGCTACCTCGAACAGGTGCTTTCGGGCTATGGATTCAAGGTGGGGGCTCTCAGCGGCGACGTGGCACAGGCCATGCGCGAGAAGACGCTCAACGCTTTCCGCGAAAAGAAGCTCCGCATCCTCATCTGCACCGACGTTGCCGCCCGCGGCATCGACGTGGACCACGTGACCCACGTGATTGTCTACGACCACCCGGCCGACCACGAAGTGTACGTGCACCGTAGCGGGCGCACCGCCCGTGCGGGCAGGAGTGGCCTCTGCATCTCGCTCATCACGCCTGTCGAAGAAATCGAAATCCGGCAGACCGCGGCGGACTTCGGCATCAACTTCATCAAGAAAGAAATCCCGTCCAACGAAGACATTGCAAGGCGCGTCAGCGACCGCGCGCGCACCTCGCTGGAACAGGAACGCAGGCACTTCGGCGGCCAGAAGGCGACCGAACGCATCAGCCGCATGCTCCCGCTCGTGAAAGATTTGGCAAACGGCCCCGTCGAAGACCAGATGCTTCTAGCCTACCTCGTCGACCGCTACATTTGGAAAAATTAAGTTAGACTGGTTTTAGGTAAGCAAAATGGCAAAGATAAAGGTAAAATCCGCAAAGGAAATCGAACTCATCCGTGATGCCGGAGCGCTCGCCGCCGAGACGCTCATCCGCGCAGGCGAAATGTGCAAGCCGGGAGTCTCGACACTCGAAATTGACGAATTCATCGGCGACTACACGCGCGCCCACAAGGGAATCTCCGCCTGCATGGGCTACCACGGCTACCCGCGTTACGCCTGCATCAGCATCAACGAAGTCGTGTGCCACGGCATTCCACGTGCCGACACCATCCTCAAGGATGGCGACATCGTGAACATCGACATCACGACTATCCTTTCGGGCTACCACGGAGACACATCTGCCATGTTCTGCGTCGGCAAGGTTTCTAGCCTCGCGCAGGAACTGGTCGATACCGCGAAGTTCTGCATGGAAGAAGGCATCCGCGCCGCCGGAGAACCGTGCGCCCGCTTCTCGGATATCGGATGCGCCATCCAGGACATCGCCGACGAACACGGATTCAGCGTAGTGGAAGACTACTGCGGACACGGCATCGGCCGCGGATTCCACGAGGAACCGACCGTGCTCCATTTCCGCAATTCCGAACGCACGCCCTTCATTGAGGTCGGCAACGTGTTCACCGTGGAGCCGATGATCAACGTCGGACGCCCGGGCACCAAGACGCTCAGCGATGGATGGACGGCCGTGACCCGAGACGGAAGCCTCAGCGCCCAGTGGGAACACACCATCGTCAAGACGAAGAACGGAATCGAGATTCTCACTCTGCCCCGCTAAGGCAGGACTCCGGGAGTAAAGCACGATGTCGTTTCTAGGGAACCTCCGGGACAGGGCGGTCGAATCTATCATCCGCAAGAACGAGACCGTCCTCCGTTTTGGCGACATCGAGGAAATATCCATCGACTCCGAAGCGAGGATTGCCGAGGTCCGCATTATATTGCGTGGCGAAACCGAGCCCACGATGTTCCGCGGCTACTACGGCTTTGACGACGGCGACAAGGGCACCGAGCTCACCGTCGACAAGATCACCTGCGAAAGGACATGGATAAACGAAGCGCTCGCGATGGCGATGGAAGGCCGCACGCTGCGTTTCGCGATTGCAGACTACAGCGGTGACAAGCTCGCGGGTATCGCCGGCGGGATTGCGAAAATCCTGTTCTAGTTCTTTTTCTTTGTATCTTTAAGCAATTCAGTGAGGTTCCCGCGCGTAGGGGCCCTGAGATAAACTGAAAAGAAGAAATTCGTTCCCAGGCCTTCTGTATTCGTTCCACCCAATTCAATTCCGAACACATTCAGCCATTCAAAAAAGCCCGACATCCTAGTACTCGGCCAACGGGGTTCAAAGACGTACA
Organism: Fibrobacter sp. UBA7003; assembly: GCA_002449765.1. GTDB lineage: Bacteria > Fibrobacterota > Fibrobacteria > Fibrobacterales > Fibrobacteraceae > Fibrobacter. The sequence goes on along the minus strand of DJXN01000015.1, from coordinate 259,057 downwards.
TGTAGCGGGCACCAAACGTATATTCCGTCCCCAAGGAGACCTCGAAGAATATGTTCGGAGCAAAATTCGCACCGGGGAGATCTTCATCAAGATTTTTGTCGTCCGTCGAGGACAACGTGTAGACTCCGATTCCTGCTCCCGCTCCAATTGTGAGGAAGCGGGCGAATTCCAGTCCAAGGAACAAATCAATATATCCATATAAGCCATCAATACTAGCTGTATCGGAATAGCCAGAGCATCGACCATAATAATCATCCCAGTAATCACAGCCGCCATTCATATTGTCATAGAACGTCAGAACTTCTTCATCTTCAACGCCATCCTCGCGAAGAGCTTCGAACCCAAATCCCATCAAGCCCTGAATAATGAATCTAACGGGTCCCTCGCTGTCCGAAGAAGAAACCACTTCATTGATGGAATAAGAACTTGAACTTTCGGAGCGCCTACGCGAGGAGCTGCTATAGAACCCGGACAGATTGAATGTATATTCGCTGGAACTGGAATATTCGTAACTGTCGTAAGATTCCTCTTCATTTTCTTCCTCTTCCTCGGGAATTTCGTAGACCCATTCCGTTTCCGCATGCGCCTGGATTGCATAGGGGAATCCCGCCTGTTCATCGCCCACCGTAACGGTAGCGCAGACAGAGACATCCTCGTCAAAGGGCGTCATCCCGGCCTTCTTGCCGTTGACATACACAGGCACCCTCTGGGGAGAGTCTCCCTGACGGGCGCGAATCGACACATGCCCATTCTTGGGAACAAGTTTCTTATCGAACCGGAATTCCTGACCTCGGGCTATATTTACATTAAAGAGCACATCCTCGTAGCACGCGTGTTTCAGTTCGACGCGATACCATCCCGGCGAAAGCGTATTTTCCAGACTTCCGTCTTCGTTATCAACTTGTACCGAGAGTCCATCCGCGCTCCCTAGACGATCGGGAAATTTCGGGTCAATGACAAGCGTTCCAAAATTCGGTTTCATCCGCACACCGAGACTAGTAGTATTGCCATTCACGTTCACGAGCGTATCAAGGTCGAAGTAACGGTCCAACACAAATGTAAACTTATGGTTTCCTTCAGTAAGTTCCACATTGCAGGGCGTACTCTGGCAGTTCGACTGCGGACGACCATCCACGCTTAGCAACGCACCCACAGGATTTGAGGAGACTTCTATCAGCCGTTTTTTTATTCTGGACGACGACCAGTGACTTCCCATCGACACGCTTGTGAATCCGCCATGACCACCGCCGTCTTTTTCCGCATTTACCGTAATGGCTCCCGGAATGGTCCCGAACAGCATCGCCGAGCGGCTCTCGATTTCGGAGAGGAGTTCATCCACGGAAGAATTCCGGCTCGTATAGCTGGAAAGCATCCTGCCGCTCGCCGTCTCGTAGAGTTCGACCGTGAGGGTCAAGTCCGAACCGAACTGCCCCACGCGGGCCTGCGCCACGTAGTCCGCCGCGATATTCTTGCCCGTCTGCACGAGACATCCGCCTTCGCATTCCTCCAGCGACTTGTCGGGCGGCAAAAATGCGAGGATGTTTTCACGCGTCATGACGACAAAGTCCTTATACGAGGGCAGGACTTCCACCGCCTGGGACCGGAGCTTGTCCGTCAGGAACACCTTCTCGGCCCTGGACACGGAACTTCCCATGGTAACCGTCTCGAGAACCGCCACGAATACGTTTTTCGCAAGAGACGGCACAGCGAGAACCGCGACCACGGAAACCATGAATATGCAAGAACGGAACAGTCTCATTTCACAACAAAAAATAAACATTTTTTTACCTAAATGCAATCTTCGGCAATACCGACACGCTGTCAAGGGACATTTACCAAACATCCCCTGCCACCCCCCGCAGGATTTATTAAAATAGTCTCATCATTACAGGAGTCCCGAATGACCGAAGAAACCGAGAATACCAAGAAAAAACTCAAGGAAAAGGCGACCAATATCCTTTTCGACCTCATCACGAATATTCCCGACTCCCTGTACGCCGAAAACCGGGAACCGGAAAAGAGGGCGAACCAGCTTATCCAGCAGGCGGCGTTCAAGGCGGCCACCATAAGCGCCACGCTCTCTATCCCTGCAGGAATCACGGGCATCCTCACCGCCATCCCGGACATCGCCGCCATCTGGCGCATCCAGGCGCAGCTCGTCGCCGACATCGCGGCAAGCTACGGCAAGCTCGCCCTACTAAGCCGCGAGGCCATGGTCTGGTGCCTGTTCCGCCATAGCGCGGCCCAGCTCATCCGTGACATCGCCGTGCGCACCGGCAGCCGCATCGTGGTACAGAAGCTCTCCACCACCGCGCTCAAGGCGCTCATCCAGAAAATCGGCATCAAGATTTCCTCGAAGTTCCTGAGCAAGTCGCTGCTCCGCGCCATTCCGGTCGTGGGGGCAGTGGGCAACGGAGCCTACACCTACTACGACACGTTCGAAGTCGGCAAGACGGCAACGGCCTACTTCAAGGCGCTCGCCGACCAGGACGGCAAGGCTGTGACCGACGCCGAGATCGTCGACGCGGAAGGCGCCGGACCTAGCAACAAAGAAGATTCCAGCTCCGAAGCGAAGTGAACGACTCCACGCATAAGCATTTGGCAGTCCGCACCGTCTACGGGCTCCTGTCAGCAATCCTCCTCGCCCTATTCGCCCTATCTGTCTGTGGCGAGACCATTCCCGTGAACGAAGGCGCGGGATTCGACGGGGAATTCTACCGCGAGGTCTTCCGCAACTTTTCCGCAGATTTCTTCGCCACCGGCTATGACAGCTTCCGCATCCAGCGCATCTTCCCGTTCTGCCTGATGAACGTTGTCTACAATCTGGCCGGCATTCCGCTCGACAATGCGCACATGATGGCCGGGATGTACGTGCTCCATTTTGTAAACCTCGCCCTCCAGCTCCTGCTGTTCTTCAAGCTGGCACGGTTGCAGGGATGGAAACCCGCCACAACGGTCGTCCTCTTTTCGCTATTCTTCTTCAATTACGCAACCCTGAAAAACTGCGGCTACGTTCCGTTCCAGACGGACGCCTTCGCCGTGACTGTCGCGCTCGCCTCCTACTACGCGATCCTCAAAGGCAGGGAGGCCTCGGGATTCGCGCTCTCGCTCCTCGGGCTTGTCACCTGGCCCTCCCTCACCTACGTGATGACGCTGCTTCTTTTGTTCCCGCTCCGACTGGGCGTGAGCAAGTCCGCAGGCGCGCTCCCGGAACTTTTCGAAAAACCGGTTCCCAAGTTTTTCCTGGTTCTCCCGTTTGTCTACGGGCTTGCCGCCGGGACTCTCGTCATCCTGTTCCATGTCATGCACAAGCAGGAAATCCTCGACAACCTCCTGATGGGAAACTTCGGCACCGGGCACATCATCTTCTGCCTTATTGCATTCTCGGGCTGCGCCTGGGTTATCGCCTTGCTCCGAAAAGTCCCCGGCATTCCCTATTCCGCAGTGGATTTCGCCCGGTCTTTCCGCCCCAGGGTCTTCATCGGCATCGTGCTCTGCATCGCAGCCGTATCCCTGCTCCTCCGCATGCACACGAACAACGACTACTTCTTCGACGGCAAGGTGTTCCTGCTCCAGGTCCTCATCCGTCCCTTAAAGTACCCCCTCGTCACCCTGGCGGGGCACGTCGTCTACTGGGGTGCCCTTCCCGCCTTCCTGGTCTTGTTCGCGAGGGATTTCGTAAAGGTTTCCACAGCAAGGTCGCCCGGGCATACGCTAGTGCTTCTCGTCTTCCTCTTTTTTGCCCTCGACAGCGAATCGAGGCACATCGCTCCGTTCCTGCCGCTCCTGCTGGTGCCGCTGGGCCATGCCCTCGACAAGGCGGACCCTGCACCCAAATTTGCCATTTTCACCGTTATTTTGCAGCTTGTGCTTTCGCATTTTTACATTCCCATCAACGTGGATGGTTTTTCCGAGAGCCTCGAGGCGGGCAAATTCCTCACCCCGGAAGCACAGCGCCATTTCATGAATTACGGCCCCTGGATGACCGGAAGCAGCTATCGGGACTGGATTGCGGTTGCCATAGCCGCCCTTATCGGCACAAACGAAGTTTTCAAGCGCTCCAAACGCCCCCAAAGCGGCAAATAGCCCTTGAATACCCCCCGAAATTTTCTATCTTTGGGCGCAAACTTCAAAACATCAACTCCATTTGTGGAATAAAAAATGAAAAACATCCAAAATCACAGAAACATCGGTATTTCTGCCCACATCGACTCGGGCAAGACTACCCTTACCGAACGCATCCTCTACTTCACAAAGCGTATCCACGCTATCCACGAAGTTCGTGGTAAAGACGGCGTCGGCGCCACGATGGACTCCATGGAACTTGAACGCGAACGCGGCATCACGATTCAGTCTGCCGCCACGTTTGCAAACTGGACCCACACCAAGAGCGGTGAACAGGACTCCATCAACATCATCGATACCCCGGGGCACGTGGACTTCACGATCGAAGTGGAACGTTCCCTCCGCGTGCTCGACGGTGCTATCCTCGTTCTGACCGGTGTGGAAGGCGTCCAGTCCCAGTCTATTACCGTTGACCGCCAGATGAAGCGCTACCATGTGCCGCGCGTCGTGTTCGTCAACAAGTGCGACCGCTCCGGTGCAAACCCGCTCCGCGTGGCCGTGATGCTCAAGGAAAAGCTCAACCACAAGCCCTGCGTGATGCAGATTCCTATCGGTCTCGAAGACCAACTGAAGGGCGTGGTCGACCTCGTCGAAATGAAGGCCTACTACTTCGAAGGCGCCAACGGCGACGACATGATCGAAAAGGAAATCCCGGCCGAACTCGTCGACCAGGCTAACGAATACCGCGAAAAGCTCATCGACTGCTGCGCTGACTACAGCGACGAAATCATGGAAAAGGCCATGGAAGGCCAGTACGGTGTGGACCAGATCGACAAGGCCCTCATCAAGAAGACCATCCGCGAAGCCACTATCCGCCTCGAAATCACCCCGGTGTTCATGGGTTCTGCCCACAAGAACATTGGCGTGCAGAAGCTCCTCGACGGTGTTATCGACTACCTCCCCTGCCCGACCGACGTTGAAAACAAGGCCCTCGACCTCGACAACAACGAAGCCGAAGTCGTGCTCAAGAGCGAAGACAACGCACCGCTCGTCTGCTACGCGTTCAAGCTCGTGAACGACCGCTACGGCCAGCTCACCTACGTCCGCGTGTACCAGGGTACCCTCAAGAAGGGCGACATGATCACCAACATGGCCACCGGCAAGAAGGTGTCCGTGGGCCGTCTCGTGCGTATGCACGCCGACGAAATGGTGGACATCACCGAAGCCGGCGCCGGCGACATCGTTGCACTGTTCGGTATCGACTGTGCTTCCGGTACGACCTTCACCGACGGCAAGAACCACTACAACATGACTTCCATGCACGTGCCGAACCCCGTGATCGAGCTCGTGATCGAAGCCAAGAACCGTGACGACCTGGACAACATGTCCAAGGCCCTCAACCGCTTCACGAAGGAAGACCCGACCTTCCAGGTCGAAGTCAACAAGGAATCCGGCGAAACCATCATCAAGGGCATGGGCGAACTTCACCTCGACGTGTACATCGAACGTATGCGCCGCGAATACAAGGTGGACGTGCAGACCGGTGCTCCGCAGGTGGCCTACCGCGAAACCATTACCCGCGAAGCCAAGTTCGAATACACCCACAAGAAGCAGACCGGTGGTTCGGGTCAGTTCGCTAAGATGTCCGGCGTGATGCGCCCGATGCCTGTCGAAGGCGACCAGGAAAAGGTCTACAACTTCGTGAACTCCGTCGTCGGCGGCCGTATTCCTAAGGAATACATCCCGTCTTGCGACAAGGGCTTCCAGAGCTGCATGCAGGCCGGTTCCCTCATCGGCTTCCCGGTCGTGGGTATCGAAATGGAAGTTCAGGATGGTGCGTTCCACCCGGTGGACTCCTCTGACATGGCGTTCCAGATTTGTGCCCGCATGGCCTTCCGCGAAGCTTTCGCCAAGGCTGGCCCCCAGATTCTTGAACCGATCATGAAGGTCGAAATCGCCACCCCGACCGAATTCCAGGGCAACGTTGTGGGTAACGTCTCCCAGCGTCGCGGTACCATCACCGGTACGAGCGAAGAACTCGGCACGACGACCATCACCGCCGAAGTTCCGCTTTCCGAAATGTTCGGTTACGCTACCGACCTTCGCTCCATGACTCAGGGCAAGGCCGAGTTCACCATGGAATTTGCAAAGTACGCTCCGGTGCCGCGCAACATCCAGGAAGAACTCATCAAGAAGTACGGCGACAAGGCCAAGGCTCGCGCCTAAGCCCAAGCGACTTCAAGCAAGATTCAAGGTCCGGTGGCACATGCCCCGGACCTTCTTGCATATTTGTATGCATCGGGAAGGAAAAAAATCACCCGGCCATGAAGGCCGAGTGACTTTGGAATAGAAAGTGTACACCCAATGAGTCCTACCCCGCGGTTCGATCCGGCATCCCTTCTCCAGAACCAGGACTGACTGGAAGTACACCCTCAATATACTTCGCATCCTCCGGACGTGAACAAAATTTTTCACAAAGCGCCATTCCCGTAAGGAACATTCCAATGTGGAATAGGGTTCCCGGCATGATTTCAGACAAAGTCTTTGCTATTTTATGCAAAAGGGAAAAAGGAGAAAATCATGCCAAAAAGAGCATTATCGGCCTTGACAATCGGGCTAACGATTGACATCTGCATCGTAGCCTTCACGGCCTGCGGCTGTACCGACACCTGCGACGGGGTCTACCATCCGATATACAAGCTTGCCGACTGCCAGAAATCCACCAATGTTTTCAAGAAGGGAAACACTGTTCATTACGAGCATTCCGAAGGGTTCGAATTCGACCTGACCGTGAGCCAGGATTCTACCTTCATGGAGGACTGGAGCGATTTCTGCGTGGTGGCAAAAGAAGAGGACCGCTCTGTACTCCTCACGTCCACCTACCCCATCATGAGCGTCGAAGTCAACTTCTATGGCGGCATTAACGTCAGCGAGGAAGAAAACAAGAATAATCTTGTCATAAGCCACAGCATGCCGATGCACATAAGCCACAAAAACACTGGTTTCTTTGTCGAACTTGATTCTGCCGGAAATCCGGAAGAAATGGGAATCGACGGGACGGTCAGATTGCTCGATACAATCACCTTCAACGGAGTCACTTACGACAGCGTTTTCGCCATCATGGACATGGCTCACTACGACGCTCTCAACTACCATAAACAAATCGAAAGCGACACCGCTTTTCTCTACTTTTCCAAGACTGCGGGAATCCTGAGGCTCGAAACCACCGACGGAGCTTCTTTCACCATCAAGGAAAGGGGCGACAATGAATAAGTTTTCGACAGCAACGACGCTAGTCGCACTCACCTTGACGCTCACTTCGTGCGGGATGTTCGACGTAGACGATCCGTATGTCGGCGGCGATTTCGCAAAACTGGTGCAGAAGGAACAGGAATGGGGCGATACAGTCAAGGTCATCGACAATTGGGGCATTGAGGATTCCTACAGAGAACGCATCTACAGCCACAAGCCCGAGTATTTTGAATTCGAGGCACATGGTTTCCTCAACGAAATTACCATCGGCGTGAGGGTTGAATGCGACGAAAACGGTGGCAAGATGACCGTTTCGTGTCTCAGGAATCTTCGCGACGTCAATTGGCCCTACGGCCCGGACATCGTATTCAAGGACCTCGACGGGAACAAGATGACAAACAACGACGGCTACACCGTGCGTATGCTGGATTCAATCGCCGTAGGCAAGAAGACGTACAAGGACGTTCTGGAATTCGACGCCACCGGCGCCGAAGAGAGCTCATGCAACTTCGACAAGTTCTATGTCGCCGCAAGCGACGGGCTTTTGCGCATAGACCTGCAGGATTCGATTACTATCGAGCGGAAACCTTAGCCTGCTTCCATAGCTGCTGCAGGCCTTCTAGTCCGAATTCGGAAACGGCCTTCCCCTGCTCGCGTGCAAGGCGTTCCACCTCGCGGAATCGCTTCTCGAACTTCGCGTTTGCGCGGCGGAGTGCCACGTCGGCATTGAACCCGCTATGGCGCGCCACGTTCACGAGGCAGAACATGATATCGCCGAACTCGTCTTCCAGGCGGTCGGTGTTCGCGTTCTCTGGCGTAACCTTCTCCATCTCGGCACGGAATTCCGCAAATTCTTCCTGAGCCTTGTCGAACACGGGTGCGGCCTCGCCCCAATCGAATCCGACTTTCGCCACCCGGCGGATAATATCCTGGCTGCGAGCCAAGGTCGGCATGCTACGGCTCACCTTGTCCATCACGGACTTGCCGGCATCCTTCTGGTGAAGCGCCTCCTGGGCCTTGATCTTTTCCCAGCGGCGGCTCACTTCGCCCGCGGTATCCACCTGCGCATCGCCAAAAACGTGCGGATGCCTGCGAATCATCTTCTCGCAAATTCCCTGCACCACGTCGTCGATATTGAAATCGCCACTTTCCTTGCAAACCTGCGCATGGAAAACCACCTGCAAAAGCACGTCGCCGAGTTCCTCGCACATGTGCGCCTTGTCGTCCTCGAGAGCGGCATCGATAAACTCGCTGCTTTCTTCTACCAGGTACGGCAAGAGCGTGTGCGTATCCTGAGCACGGTCCCACGGGCAACCATCTTCGGCACGGAGCTTCGACAGGATATCGACCAAATCTTCAAACTTGTACTTCATGGCCCAAAGATAGAAAGTCGCGCGCCCGCAGGTTCTCCCCCTTGTTTTTGACACTCGAATTCTGTATTTTTAGGCACGGGCAAACAACAACGCCCAAAGGGAAGCAATGAAAGACATCTACACCGTAAAGCCGGAAGAGTATCCGCTCTTGCTCGGGGAATCCATCTACAAGCCAAAACAGCTCTATGCCATGGGGACGCTCCCGCCACCGGTTCACGCCCTCGACAGCGCGAAAGCTCGCAACGCAAACCTCCCCGTGGGAATCGCGATGGTCGGCACGCGAAGGCCGAGAAACAGCGCCCAGGAACTCTGCCGGAGGCTCGTGGGCGCACTATGCGGGACACAAGCCATCGTCGTCTCGGGACTCGCGCAGGGAATCGACAGCCTGTGTCACGAAGCCGCGCTCGATGCGGGAATCCCGACAGTCGCCGTACTCGCGCAGGGGCTCGGCACCAAAATCGAAGGCAGCCGCGGAAACCTTGCAAGGCGCATCCTCGAACACGGCGGCGCCATCGTCTCGGAATTCGAACCCGACATGCCTGCCTACAAGGGGAATTTCCCGGCAAGGAACCGCATCATCAGCGGCATGTCGCGAGCGACTGTCATCGTGCAGAGCAAGGCGAAGGGCGGAGCGCTCATCACCGCCGAATTCACCCGCAAGGAGGGAAAGCCGCTCTACGCCATCCCCGGCGACTTCGACAGCGAAGTGGCCGGGGGCACGAACGACCTACTCGACCGGGAGCTTGCGAAACCAGTCTTTCGGCCCGAAAGTCTAGTTTCGGTTCTCGGACTCCCCCGGCGAGGAGGTCAGAGCATCACGGCCTTCGAAAGCGCGGGCTGCACGCTCGGAAAAAACGCGAAAGCACTTTTCGCAAAAGTCAACGGCTACCGCAAAACATTTCCCGAGCTCCAGGCAGAATCGGGCTTTAATATCGGCGAACTTTTAGCTATATTGACAGAGCTCGAAATTGCGGGTCTCGCCCACACCGAAGACAACTTCATGTTCCACTTCAACGGATCGGCATAATGCACAAGAAAATCTACATCGCCATTGTGGTCGTCATTTTCTTTATCGCTATCGTTGTATCCCAGCTCCTGTTCAGCAAGGGGAACATTTTCGAGCAGCAGATGCTGATTCAACAAATCGAATTAAAGCAAAAGCAAATCGATTCGCTCAACACCGTCATCGAAGAGCGCAAGCTCATCATCGAGAGACTCCAGAACGACTCCCTCTACAAAGAAGAAATCCTCCGCACCCGTTACGGCATGAGCCGCAAGGACGAGAAGGTTTTTCAGATGGTCAAATAGTTACTCTTTCTTTTCGGCAGAAAGAGCCTTCACCGCTTCGGTCAGGCGATCGATGGCCTGGATGAGTTCGTCCATCTTGGCATCGCTTACACCACCGGCAACGGCGGCACCGACCGCAGCCTGGGCCGCAGTCTCAACAGCCTTTGTCGCTCCGGTCGCTGAGCCTGCCGAAGCGTTCACCGGGACCTTGCCGAGCCAGATATCCGGCCAGCGGTCGTTGCCGCTGTGATAGGTAATGCGGGTCGCAGTTTCCACCGGTTCGCCAATCTTCCAGATGTAGAGCTCGTAGTCGAACAGGTCGTGGTCGTGGCCCTTGTCGGTCGCACCCCACACAAGCCACTTGCCATCGGGCGAGAGGCGTGGGAAGTATTCATGACTGCGACGGCCCGGCAGGTCCATCAGTTTCACGTTCTTCGGGATGCCGAAGAAGCCGACCTTCTCAATCTGCTTGCCGTCCTTGGCAGAAAACCACAGGATTTCGCTCGGGGCTGCAGTACCGCCATTACCCGTGGGATTCACTCGGTAGAGCTTGGAGCCGTCGAAGTTCCAGTCAATCTGGCAACCGTCGCCGGACTTGGTCCAGACATTCTTCGAGAGGTTCCACACGCCCGTCTCGCGCATGGAGCCGCGGAGCGTAATCGCCAAATGCTTCCCGTCGGGGCTCATGTTCGGTTCCTGCAGAATAACACCGGACTTGTTGAAGGCCTTTTCGCCATCGAGCACGAGCGTTTCGGCCTTGTTCGCGAGGTCCATCGTAAAGACCTTCCCTGCGCGACTGAACACGATGGACTTGCCGTCGGGTCTCCAGGTGCCCCATGTAGCGTTGTCCACCACCTTGCGCGCGTTCTCGCCCGAGATATCGACCATCCACAGGTCCCACTTTTCGGGATAGTTCGCGTCGTTTTCAGGCACCCAGCCGCCCTTGCTGCGATTAAAAAGCACCGTCGAACCATCCGGAGAGATTCGCGGGAACCAGTCCACGTTGTCGCCACTCGTAAGCGCACGGGCATTGCTGCCGTCGGCATTCATAATCCAGATATCATGATGCGAATTCGCGCGACTCGTCGCCCAGACAATGGCCCCTTCGAGCTTGCCCTTGAGGGCAGAAAGTGCCTTCTGCTCGTCGGCAGTCGGATCAACAGCGGCACCCGTCGGAGCTCCCTGCTGGGCAAAAACAGAAGTCACGGCAAATGCCGCACAAGTGCAAATCTTCACAAACTTTTTCATGCCCTAAAAATACGAAAAAAAAGCGCCCGCCTATCCGGCAAGCGCGTTTTTGTCTTTGGAATCGATAAAATTCCCAAGCTGGATTCTACTCCAGGCGGATTTTTTTCAACTGCGTGCCTCCCGCAGTCTGGACGCGGAGTACATAGACACCCACAGGAATCCCCTCGAGGCTCACCGCCATGCCGCCAGAAACATTCCCATTCCAGAGAGTCTTGACCGCGGTTCCCGTCACGCCGAACACGTCCATGCGCACGTGTCCCACTGCGTTCACATGCAGGGTGCGGCCCAGCTGGGAGATACCCACCGCGGCCGGCAAGCGAGCCGCTTGGATAGCGACACTTCCATCGGAACTGGAACTCAAATCCGGCACACTGCTGGAACTTCCGGGCACGACTGCGCTACTGGAACTCTGCGGCGGCGGATTCGAGCCCGCCGTCATGAGGTTCGGCATGTTGCCCGAAACCAAGAGCCCATTCAAGAGTTTTAGCGACTGGTTGAAGTAGTTCTCGTTACCGAGCGCCACAGCCTCTTTCCAGTACTCGTCGAGCTTAGACTGGTACTTGGCATCCGAGATGAGAGAGGTCATCAGGGAAGTCACGAACGTACTGTTGTGGTCGTTGCCGAGACTTCCCGAAGAGCGAACCACAGGCCCCTTCATGTTCGATGCGGAAATCGTCGACACGAACTCCGCCATCTTCTTGTCGATGGCGAGCGCACGCTGATCGCCATGCCAGCAAACGGCCTTAGCGTTACGCCACGGGGCGCGCGATGCATCGTAGCTGTAGTAGTCATCCTCGCTCTTGCCATTCTTGTCGGTCCAGTCATCCACCAGGCCCGTCTTGACTTCGTTAGAGCTTGACTCGTACAGTTTCATGTTCGCATCGTAGGCGGTCTTGCTCCAGAACTCGGAGTTTTCCGTATCGATGGCAGCAAAAAGCGGCATGTAGGCCGGATCGAAGTAACCCGGGTTCTTGCGGTTAAAACCGGCATCACCCCAGGAGTCTCCAGGCAGATGCAAGCCATTCGATTCGAACTCCGACTTTTTCATGGCCTGGATAAGCGTCTTCGCAGCGGTCAAATACTTTTCATCGCCAAACTGGTAGTAGGCCATCACGAGAGCAGCGGCGGCATCGATATCGCCATCGAGAGCAGCGCCCTTGTCCCAGACTTCGCTCAATTTGCCGATTTTCCAATGCATAAGACCATTGCCATCGTCAAATTTCTTATAGAAATTCCAAAGCTTGTCGAACTGGCTCTGGTAACTCGTGGTGTTGTCGCTGAAATAGACCATCAGGAGCATGCCGTAACCGACACCTTCCGAGAAATACTGATCAGAACCCGGATCGGAACGTACACCGGCAATATCGCCCTGTTCGTTGTACATATCCTTCATCCAAGCAGCGAACTGGCTTTTCAACTGTTCCGAGGCGGCAGCCTTGTCGCTCAGGAGAGTCGCGTTTCCACCGTAATCGGACATTTGCGGGAACGGGAAGTTTACCGCCGCCTGCGAAAGTCCAAAAGCCATAAGGCCCGCGAGGCCCATTTTTACCAAACAATTCATAAACACTCCTTGTGCCCACAGGGCATTAACTACTCTCTAAAAAATAACTTAATATCGACAAATCCAAAACTAATTAAAAGCTACGCGTGTGGACAAAGTGCGACCCGTCACGGAAAAAAGGATGACACGATACACTTTGTAGCGTTTTTCCGATTATTTGAGCGTTTCCAGTATGGAATCGAGACGGGCAGTCAGCTGCATCGCCCCCTCTGCGCTCAGGTGGTCCATGTTATAGGCCATATTTTCCGTATAGTCGTGGTCCCCCATTTTATTTTCGTCCATCCAAATGAGCCCCATCCCTTTTACACGGCTCAAAATGGAATCCGCGATGGAACGCTTGGGGCCATAGACACCATACGAGCCCGTTTCCCTATAGCCAGGATTTTGTGGCGCGATAAAGCATATAATGTTCAAATTTCTCTCCCGCGCCATCTTGATAATTTCTTCAAACAGCGAAAAATCGTATTTGTAGTTTTCATCCAAAGTCGAAAGGGCCGTCGTATCGCGGAATACGTCTATACCGTACCACCCCATGGTCGGCAACAAGAAGTCTTCCAAGTTGTAGGGATGCTGCAATACGGATTCTGGCTTGGGGCACTCCGAGACCAGGCTCAAGAACCCTTCCGGCACGCCGTCTTTCCAGAAAGAATGATCCTCGTCATACTTGAAACCCGGAACGCCGTCTATAATCGGGCCCCATGATGTCGACCGGTCGTACCACAACAGGTCCGGAGACATTTCAATCACCAGCGTCTTGAGGTTGGGAACGTGCTGCAATATGTAATTCTTGAAGAGGTAGTGCATGCCCCTCATGTCGCCTGCGGAATAGGCCATGTTCAAGAAGTTTTCCGATTTCACATTCTTCTCGTACATGCCGAACATCATCCTCGAACTTCCAAGGCCTACAACGGTCACCTCCTCGCGACGATACCAGAACCTCTCCATTTTCACGCGAAGTTCCAACGCATTGTACCACACGCCTTCATCGTAATACACTCCAGCGCTATCGGCATTCAGCGTCAGATTCGGCCGTGCAGAAGCCTTGGCGTCCACCCAAAAATTCGGATGCCAAAGTTCATCGCCTTCGGCGATTTCCACGACACTTTCGTCTTTCAGATACACAAGGGCAATCTTCGAATGGGCCCCCTCCAGATTGGAAAGAGTCACAACGGCGAAATTTCCCCCGCCCAAAGACCATTCGCTATGGTCGAACGAATAACCCGCAGGGGCTGCTACAGCCTGCAGCAGTTTGCCCGTGCTGTCGGAGACAAGCAGACGTTCGTGCGTCCCGTAGCTTTCACCGACAAAGTCAACTCCCGGTCCCTTTCCGAAATCAAGGAACAAAGTGCGCTTAGAACCATCCCTCGCAAGCGACGCGTTACACGCCTGCGCGCTATCGTACCAGACGGTATCGCGGGCATGCGCCATCAACGTCGAGCCGGAATCCGCCACATGGGCGCGCAAAAGCCTTGCACCCGAAACCGCAATAGAATTGTCTTCGCTGATGCCGCCGTGGTAGGCGCCATCGAACAGTTTCTCGGGCGTTCCGAACTTGCCGCCCGCAAATTTCACCTGCCAAGTCGAAGCCGCCTTGAATGCGGAGGCATCCTTGTTGTTGCCCGCGTCGGTCACGTAAACGATTACCGTATCGCCGTTTTCGAGCACGCGCCAGCGCGGAATGGCGGCAGATTCCACATTGAGTTTCACGAGATTCGAGCCATTCGCATTCAAGTCGCGCACATACAGGGACGACTTGCCCGCCACTCCCTCAAGGCCCGTGCAGAAAGCCACCCTTTTTCCGTCAGGCGAAATTTCGGGATGATACGCTTCTATCGTATCCGCAATCTCCACTACCGACAAACTGCCGCTGGCGTAATCGATAAAAGCAATGTTGCCCGAAACGTCGTTCCGGAAGGCGAGTTTCATCTTGCGGGTTCCCGTCCGCGACTGCAAAAACGAAGAACTTGCCATCGGGGCAATCCGACTCGAATTCGCCATTCCGTCTCCGCCCATCCACACAGGGTTGACAATGATGCCAAACGCCAGGCGGAACCCGACATATTCGGCACGGGTAGACGAGACGACCGTGTAGACATCTCCGCGGCCGTAAAGAGAAATGGAGGAAGCGTCGTTGCGGTAGCTTCCGCCTTTCAAGACGCGCTGTCCCAGGGCGCCCCCATCTGGAGCTCCGGCATAATTCAAAATAGTCGTATCGCGGAAGATTCCAAACCAGTCGTTCACCCATTCCATGGCGTTACCGAACATGTCGCAAAATTCATTCGCAGCGGCCTTTTCACAAACCGGATGCAGCTTGTAACCGGAATTACCTGCAGTCCACGCCTTTTCCACATTGCTGTTGCGGGACGCCACAAAGACCCATTCCGCCTCCGTAGGCAAACGGTAGCCCAAAATATCGGCATGATCCGAGAACCCTTCCATTTTCACGCAATGGCGCTGTTCGTCAAACGAGGCCATGCTATAGCTGTAAACCGTATCGAAACCTTCCGCCTTGCTGCGCTCATTGGCGAACAGGACGGCATCGTAATAGGAAACATTCGTTGCCGGGAGAGCGCCATCTTCGCAATCCAGCGAAAGGCCCGTCGCAGATTCCATCAGCCCGTTGAACTCTCCGCACGTCACTTCGCTCCGGGACATCGAGAAGTCATATTCGAACCCCACCATCATTTCCGGGCGTTCGTTGATATTTGCCGAAGTCTTGTTCGTCCCGAGAGCCACCAACGATTCGCCCGTATGGACACGGATCATGCCGGCAAGGGAATCCTTTTCGAACTCCTTCGTCGAAGGACGACCCGAATCCCCGCCAACGGAGTTGGAGCAGGAGAAAAAGAACAGGGAGAGCAGCAAAAGCAGCGCTTTATACAGCATCACTCACCTCAACGTCTTCAATAGGGAATCGAGTCGGGCTGTAAACTGGCGCGCCCCCAGATAGCTCAGGTGGTTGCTGTTGTAAGCCATTTCGGATGTGTAATCATGTTCTCCAAACTTGTTCTCGTCAAAAATATAGTAGCCCGATTTCTCGAGTGCACTGACAATCTTTTTCGCGACTTCCATTTTGGGGCCGAACGATCCGAAGGATTCCGTCTTTGCGAAATCCGGATTCTGGGGAGTGATGGCCAAAATCAGCTTGACGCCACGCCGTTCCGTCTCCGCCCGCAGGGAATCCAGCATTTCCCGGTTTCTTCTCAATTTTACACTGCTATACGGCATCTTGGAAACATCGGCGTCGACATAGGTATCGCCCCAAGAAACCGAAGGTAACAGGAAGGAATCATCCATGTAGTTCTGGGCGAAAAGGGATCTCGGGTAAGAATACTCCTGGCTCAGGGCGGCTACAACATCCTTGGTTTCATGGCTCAAATGATGCTCGTCGTAAATAAGTCCCGGCGAGAACAGGCGCACGTAGTAGAAATAGTCGTTTTCCTGCCGGAACAGGAACCCCGGGGAAAGTTCTACGACAAGGACCTTGATTTTTTCCGCATAGCGCAGAATGTATCTCGACGCAATATACTTGAACAGGAACAGATCGGCGAGCGTCACGCCCATATTCAATGTCTTAAAGGCGGTTATCGAAGTATCGATTACGGCGTCGAGCAACATGGAACTGCCCAGGGTAACGCACTCAATGTTCCGGTAGTTTTTCCAGAACATCTGCATCCTCATGGCCAATTCCACAGAAGAGCCCTGGAGCAGGTTGGCGGGATTGTAGTCGAAATACATGCCCGCGCTGTCCAAATCAAGCAGCACATCCCGATCAGCGTCCGATTTCCCTTTCACCCAGAAACTCGGATGCCACAGTTCATCCCCTTCGACAAGCTCGACTACGCTCGAATCGGACATATCGACAAGGACAATCTTCTTGTGCGCCCCATCCAGATTGGAAAGCGAAGCGACCACCAGATTTTCCCCTCCCTGCCCCCATTCGGTATGGTCGAAGGAATATCCCGCTGGCGCAGCGACTGACTGAATTAGCTTGCCGGTACTATCCGCCACAAACAGGCGTTCATGCATCCCGTAACTTTCACCGACAAATTTACGTCCCGGTCCCGCTCCAAAATCAAGGAACAGGGTCCGCTTGCTCCTGTCTTTAGAAAGAGAGACATTGCATGCCTGTGCGCTGTCGTACCAGACAAGGTCGCTTGCCTCCTTGAACACCGTCGAACCCGGTTTCGCGACGCGAGCCCTCAAGAGACGCGCTCCCGTTACAGCAAGCGACTTGTCTTCACTGATTCCGCCATGGTATGCACCATCCAAAATTTTGGTCGGCTTGCCGAACTTGCCGTTTGCAAACTTCACCTGCCAGGTAGAAGTCTCCTTGAAGCTTGTCTCGTCCTTATTGTTGCCCGCATCCGTCACGTAGATTATAATCGTGGTCCCGTTTTCAAGCACCTGCCAGCGCGGAATTACGGCCGATTCCACTTCGAGCTTTACAAGGTTGGTCCCCTCCGCGTTCAAATCGCGCACATAAAGGGCGGACTTTCCCGAGACACCTTCAATCCGGGAGCAGAAGGCCACGCGGTTTCCATCGGGGGAAATTTCCGGATGGTAGACATCCAGCGTATCCTCGATTTCTACCACGGACGGAACGCCGCTGGAATAATCGATATACGCCAAGTTGCCCGTGATATCGTTCCTGAACGCAAGTTTCATCTTGTGGGTTCCCGTCAAGGAATGCAGCGCACTGGAACTCGCCAAAGGAACAACACGGCTCGTAGCCGCCTTGCCATCGCCTCCCATCCAGGTCGGTTCGGGAATTGCCCCTTTTGCCAAACGGAATCCGACATATTCGGCACGGGTCGAAGAAACGACCGTATAGATGTCACCGCGATTATAGAGAGTAATGAAAGAATTTGCGTTACGGTAGCAGCCTCCTTTTATGACACGCTGGCCCAACGCGCCGCCGTCAGGAGCCCCGACATAGTTCAAAAGGGTCGTATCCTTCAAATTACCGAACCAGTCGTTCACCCATTCTATCACATTCCCGAGCAAATCGCAAAATTCATCCTTTTTAGCCTTGCCGCACACCGTCTGGATTTTAAGTTTCGAATTTTCTGCCGTCCATCCCTTGTCAAAAGACCAGTTGCGACCCGCCACAAGAAGCCATTCCGCTTCCGTCGGCAAACGATAGCCTTCGCTTTCGGTCGAGAAAAAGAATCCTTCCAGATTCGTGCAGTGATGATTCTTGTCGAACGTAGCCTTGCTATAGGAATAGGCGGTATCGCGCCCCTCCCTCTTGCTACGTTCATTGGCAAACAGGACTGCATCGTAATAGGTCACGTCTGTCGCCGGATAATAGCCGTGACAATTCAGAGACAAGCCAAAGGACTTTTTCATCAGACGGTTGAATTCGCCGCATGTCACTTCGCTGCGCGACATTGAAAAATCATAGCTGAACTTTACCTGCATCGCAGGGCGTTCGTTGGTGCGGGCGTTGTTGGAATTGGTACCCAAGGTAACCTCTTCTCCCGCCGCCGAAACCGAAATCATTTTTGAAAAAGCGACACTTTCATCATCTTCGGAAGTATATTCCGGCATTGCCATTTCTGAATTAGAGCAGGCGCAAAACAAAACCAGCATCGACAGGTAAAGGAACAATCGCATCGGCGGCAAAGATAGAAATTTTGCCTAGCTCATAAGGCTGCTATCGATCGGGCAGACGGCTTTTAGCAATTTCCCTGTTTGCATCGATGCCAGGATATTCGGGAAAAAGGTCGTCTGCAAGCCTGTACCAGCGAAGCGCGCGGGGAGGTTCCGTTTGCAGGTACAAATTGCCCAAGTCGAATGCGGCAAGGCCCGCAAACTGTGCCGGAGTAAGCGGTTTGAATTCCAGGCCGGTCCAGCGACCCGCCTTGTACTTTTCGCGATATTCCTCATTGGTGTAGGTATAGCCGAGACGGTTCGGTTCGAGGTTCACCGTCCTTGGCGCAAATCCCACCTGTGCGCGGCCGTCATCCTTGCCGTACCGCAAATACACATGCCCCGGCAAGAGAATAACATCAAGCGGAATTCCGCGGGCTTCGGCGACCATCATCGCAAGCCACGCAAGCCCCATGCAGCCCGATTTCCGGGTTTCAAGCACCCGCAGCGGTAGAATCGCATCGTGGGCTATGGACGCCTCGCCCTCCCCCGCAAATTCGATTTTCCAGAATTCCCACAGGAGCGATTTCAAAGAGGCGAGCGTATCGCGCGTTGCAGACAAACTACTATCGTAGAAGACAAGACCTTCGCGCCAGGCATCTACAGAATCTATGCAGGCGGGAGCGCGGTTCTCGAAGGTACAGGCCATTTCGGCGTACCGCACGTTTTCAGGACGCCCTGTCCACAGCACAAGCGTGAGCGAAACCGCCAGCAAAATCAGCAGCAGCGGCCAGAATACTCGCGAGAACATTGCGGAGAGGCGGGCAAGCATCTTATCTCAGGGCATCCCATTCCATCGGGGACTGCCAAAAATCGCGGGCCGTCATCATGTAAATCACGAGCCGCTTGCTCTGCATATCCTTCTTCATCTTCATCATGCGATGGTATATGCCCGGGCCGCCGCCCCAGCTGGTAAGCACCTGCACATCGAGGCCTGTCGCATAAGCAAGGAGCGATCCCGGGCCACCGCTCTTCTGGTCCACAGACTCGAAAACGCCCGTGAACGAATCGCCCATCAAGAGAATCGGCGCATTCTTGCCGCCCTTGTAAGGTTCTGTACCCTTGAAGATTTTCATCGCGGGCAACGTATCTGCAGTGTACTTCGCCTTCTCCGCATCGGGCAGGTGCGCCACCAGGTCGCCCTCGCGCATTGTTGTCGTCTCCTGCATGTTGAGCGAACCCGGCTTCGCTCCGGCATCGCCGTACCAGCTGTACTGCGTCACGCGGGCGGCAAGCTGTTCCATGGCGGCAAGCATGCCGGGGAGTGACCAGTGCGTATCGTAGCGCTGGTAGCTAAAGTGCGGGGGTTCGTCGCCCGCCTTGGCCGCCATGAGCGCCGGGTAGATATCGAGTACGTCAAGCCCGGCGGCAAGCATCTCGCGGGTAAATTCGCGGCCCGCGGGGTTCACGCAGAGATCGGCAGGCGTCCCTGCCACAAGGCGCTCGGCGTAAATTTCTTCCTTCACGGGAACGGGAACCACGAGCAGCTGCACCCCGATGGAATCCAGGTAGTGTTTAAGTTCCAGCAGGCGCGGGAGCGGGTTGTGCAGGCTATCCTGCCCGGTTATCTTGTCTGCAAGCAGGTAGTTTGCATTGCGGCGGAACCAGAGGAAGCTTTCCGCGGGTGTCGCTCCCGCTGTCGCCCAGGCGTTCTGCTCCTTCGGGAGTTTCGCAAGCGTATTCTCGAGCGTAGCGCGGAACTTCGCGGTTTCCGCATTCGCGGGGCAAGAGCCTTCCAGCGAGGCAAGCGTCTGCAGGCGCGCATCGGAGGTCGTGTCGAGTGCGCGGTTCACCGGCACCACCTCGCCCGCCGCAGCAAGCGAATCGGCAACAGCCTGTGCGCGAATCTGTTCTTCGGACAGGCGGAATGCAGGAACATCGAACGCGACCCACATGGGTTTCCCCATCGGGTTCCCGCGCATCACGGCAAAGGGCTGCGTCTTGGCGCCTTCGGGCCAGAAGCCTCCCGGCGTATGGGGTTCCAGGTCTGTATTGAGCGTCGGATACCAGTAAGAAGACAGCGTCCGAGCCCAGTTCATCGCATCTTCGAGCGTCAACTCTGCCGTAATGTAATGATTGAGCACCTCGGCAGTCTCACCGTGCGATGCGAACTTCAACTTCGCAAAAAACACGGTACGGCCCGTCCAGGTGGCCGGCAAAATTTCTGCCCACCACTCGACGGAACCGTCGCTCATCGGCACGCCCCAGAATCTGCCTACCGTCTGGAACGCCCTGAAGACATCGGGTTCGCTCCACTTGACGGCCTCCACGGCACTGAGCACCCGGGCAAGAGAATCATCGCCCGTCTGCGCATAGAGAATCTTGGAAAGCGGTTCCCACGCCAATGGTTGCCTGCCAGCCACAACGGAGGGCTCATATTCCGAAAGCGAATCGAGCATCGGGAACGGATATTCGGCAAGTTTCGCGCCTGCCATCCCCCCCTTGTAATTCTCCGGCTTTTCGTCCTTGCCTGCAAGGCGGATGGGATTGTCGTAATAGGCGGCAAAATCAAGCGCGGCGAGCGTCGGCTTGTCGATTACGCGCACCTGCTTGTCCCTGGATTCGACATGTAATTCGAACACCGTCACCGGAGTCGAAGGAGCGGGCGGAAGCGCCCTGGACGCAGAAAGTTGCTTTTCGGGAGACGCAGTCGAAACATCCGTGGCAGGATCCGGCGTCCCGGAAGCACAGGAGCAGAGGCCCAGCGAAACGCAAAGAGATGCGGCAGCAAGCCCCATGCGCCTGCAAGTAAACGGGATAATATTCATACGCTACCGAATATACAAAAAGCACATGTGGTCTAAAGCCCGCCGCACCGCATATTTTCTAGATTTGTTCCGCAAAAAAGGGCACCATGAAAAACCTATTTGTAATCGCAACCGCAAGCGCCGGGAAAATCCGGGATTTCGCGCACATTTTAGGCACCGACCACTACGAATTCAAGACGCTGAAAGACATCGGCTTCGACGAAGAAATTGTCGAGGACGGCAATTCATTCGCCGAAAACGCCATCATCAAGTCGAGCACTACGGCCCGCTGGCTTGCCAAACGCGGCATCGAGGCAACCGTCCTCGCCGATGACTCGGGACTCGAAGTCTTCTCGCTCGCTGGAGCCCCCGGAATCTACAGCGCACGCTACAGCGGCATCCACGGCGCAGACGAAAGCAACAACACGCTTCTCCTCAAGAACCTCGCGGGAATAACCGACCGCAAGGCGCGCTACTTCTGCGCACTCGCCTACCAGACAATCACGCGCAACGCCGACGGCGAATTCGTCGTGAGCGAACCGCAGATTTTTGAAGGCGAATGTCGCGGCAGCATCAACTACGCTCCCGTGGGCGACATGGGATTCGGCTACGACCCGTTATTCGTCCCCGACGGAGAAGCCCGCACCTTCGCGCAGATGGAGCTTGAAGAGAAGAAGGCCATCAGCCACCGCGGAAACGCCATCCGCGCCCTGAAAAAAGCACTCGGGAAATAAGGAAGCCGCCAGACGCCATGGCGCCACGCCCCGTCTAGATTCTGCAAGAGCAGCAACATGTTGAAGGTCCTATTCGCTCCGCTACAAGGTTACACGACGGGCATCTATCGGGCAGCCCATGCAAAAATCTTTGGCGGCATCGAAGCATATTACGCTCCATTCTTGCGGATTGAAAACGGGCACCCGCGCGAAAGGGACCTGCGCGACCTCGAAACCCCAGCAGGCGTGCCGGGTTCTCCACGGGTCATTCCGCAGGTCATCGCGAATAGCGTCGAAGAATTCAAGGTTCTCGCCGACGCCATCCTGCAAAAAGGCTTCACCGAAATCGACTTCAACATGGGATGTCCCTTCCCCATGCAAGTCAACCGTCACCGTGGCGCAGGCCTGCTGAACGACACCCGAACCGTCCAGGAAATCATGAACGAAATCGCGCGGCTATCCGCAGCGGGAACCGCAAAGTTTTCCGTCAAGATGCGGCTCGGACAGGAATCTCCCGATGAAGCGTTCGCACTCCTCCCGATTTTAAACGATACTCCGCTCACGCACATTACGCTCCACCCGCGCCTCGGCAAACAGCAATACAAGGGCGCAATTGATATCAAGTCATTTGAGAAATTTTACAGCGAATGCCGCCACCCGCTTGTATATAACGGGAACATCACAGACGTTTCGCAAATTCAAGAAATGGAACGCCGCTACCCGAATCTCGCCGGAGTGATGATCGGCCGCGGATTACTTGCGCAGCCAAGCCTCGCAGCGGAATACAAAGCAGGGAAAGCGAACATAACAGGAAAAGAATTTACAGACAAACTTCTCCAAATACACCAGATTATTTTCGAACACGCGCGGCAAACATTCCAGGGTGACAGCCAGATCCTTGCGCACGTGCAAAGTTTCTGGGATTATCTGGAGCCGAGCATTCCCAAAAAGACGTTCAAGAGAATCAAGAAAGCAGGCAAGCTCAGCGTATACGCCGATGCAGTTTCTACATTGCTCCCCGAGAACCAGCATGAATAGCGTTTATATCGAAATCACGAACGCCTGCAACTTGCATTGCAGCTTTTGCCCCAGCAGTGATTGCGGGCACGAGGCCGGTTCGGGAGCATCGCGCTCGTTCATGCCGAGCGCACTTTTCGAGAAGTGTATCGCGGGAACGGTAGAAGCAGGCATCGAGAACGTATATCTGCACGTCCTGGGCGAACCGACGCTGCACCCGGGATTTGCACTCTTTCTCAAGGATATAAAGGCCGCGGGCCTCACCGCGACGCTCACCACGAACGGCACGACCATCAGGCGAGTCGCCCACCACATATTGAACTGCCCCGCCGTGCGCCAGGTAAACTTTTCGACGCACGCATATGCGGAACTCCCGCCCGACGATGCGCACGGGTATCTACAGGACGTCCTCGACTTCTGCAAAATGGCCTTGGCCGCAAGGCCCGACATGTACATCAATCTGCGGCTCTGGAACATCGGTGTAACAACCGCCGGAGACTGGAACGAGTTTGCGATTTCTCGCATAAACGAGACGTTCAACACGCAGGTCGCTCCGGGAAATTTCTGCAGCAGGCACAAGAGTTTCCCTATCGCGGGGAGGCTCTACCTGCACGAAGACTCACGATTCGAATGGCCGGGAACGAGCAAGGTCACTGCTAGTGCTGAGCATGGTCAAAGTGAGCCCGCCGAAGTGACCGCCAGCAAATACCCCGCAGGCACGTGCCATGCCCTCGACACGCATGCCGCCATCCTGCACGACGGCCGGGTAGTCGCCTGCTGTCTCGACTACAGCGGGCAAATCACCCTCGGGAACATCGCCAACCAGGGCCTGCCCGAAATTCTCGGCTCGCCTGCCGCCCGCAATTTACGCGAAGGCTTCGAAAAGCACGAACTGCGCCACCCGTTCTGCCAAAATTGTTCCTTCTGCAAGCGGTTCAGGCAGTAATATTCAAACAAATTGCTATAATGTCCTACTAGAAATAGAAAGGAGATTGAACCGTGAAAAAGTTGTTCTTTGCATTGACAGCATGCACCGTTCTTTTTGTTGCATGCGACGACAGTTCAAGTTCCCCGAGTTCAGAAAACAATTCAAGCGTAAAATCCAATAGCTGTTCCAACGCCGACGAACCGCTTACCGACCCCCGCGACGGCAAGGTTTATAAGACCGTCAAGATCGGCAACCAAGTCTGGATGGCCGAGAACCTGAACTATGACGTAGAAGGCAGCTGGACAAACGACAGCCTCGACAAGGATGGTTCCATTTACGGGCGTTTTTACACCTTTGGGAGAGCAAAAAAAGCTTGTCCAGATGGATGGCATCTGCCCACCTTTGACGAAATTGACGAACTTCGCGAAAACACGGGCGGAGTCGGCTTGGCCGGAAAGAATTTAAAAGCGACCTCCGGCTGGGATAAAGATGAAGAAGGCAAAGACGGAAACGGCACCGACAAGTACTGTTTCGGCATCAAGGCTAGCGGAAAATCGCAGAACAAGGAAGACGGCGTCTACGGCGTCGGCAAATACGCCCAATTGTGGACTTCGACCACCTTCATCCGTCCAGAATACGACAGTTACGGGAACCGCATCGACAGAGGAAGCAAAGTTTATTATTTCTCCTTCACGAGCAGCGACTCCGTCTATATTGAGTCTTACGATACAACTCCTGCTTGGAACATCCGCTGCCTGAAGGGTGATTCCGAGCCCGAACCGATTGCTCCAGAAAATTCGTCGGGATACGATGACGGCGCTTTTACGTCCAAATCGGATTAGAACTACGTGAAAACTGCACCAAAGAAGGGCTGTAGGAATAATTTCACCTAGTTCGGACGATCGATAAGCACCGGAGCCTTCAGGCTAGCTTCGCCTTCCCAGAAAGGATACACAACCTTTTCGTAGAACTGTTCGAAGCGTTTCCTGTTCATCATCTTCCAGCTTTCAAATGCAATATCGTTCACACCCCTGAAAACAACCCGCATAAAAACATCCTCGAAGCCACCATCCACAATCTGTCTATAGAACGGTTTCAAGTCAAATTCGTAAGGCAGCATCACGGACTCACGCATCGCGAATGTTCCCAGCGCTACCAGAGTTTCAAAGTCATTTTCGCTGCCATCCAGTGAATCCAGGCGGTCAAAGTTCAACTTTTCGAATTTCGATTCGCTCTCGGCAAAACGATACACCGTAGACCTGGCCCATTCCCTGTGGATATCGAGCAGCGGGTGGTCCTCGAAACGTTCCAGCACTTCCTTAAAGATAAGCATCAACTTTGCAAAATACTTTCTCACATAAGCAGCACGATCCCTTGTATCCCCTACAAAATTCGCATAAACACCATTCACAAAGAAATCAATCCACATCCTCCTATTCGCCGAAATCTGCGCGAGCAGGAAATAGGAACCTTCGTGCTGGCGTGTCGACTTTACGGCAAGTTTCGCCACCTCGTAGGCCTCATCCTCGCGCTTATGGAAAAAGAGCGCAACTCCCTTGTTGTACAGAAGGTGGTAGGATTTCGGATAAAATGACAGGCCGAGATCATAATACTTCAATGCAGAATCGATTTTTTCCTCAAAATCGTAGATGTCGCCAACAAGCGAAAACGCCAGCTCGGCCGGTTCTATCTCAATGGAGCGTTTTGCATACAAGGCGGCACTGTCAAGCTGTCTAAGCATCATGTAAGAATAGCCCAGTTCGTAGTTGACCGTCGCATTTTTCGGGGAGAGCGAATCGGCCTGCTTGTAGCACTTGATAGCCTCACGGAACATCCTATTGTCGTGGTAAGCGTTTCCCTTGGCAATCAGCTGCACAGCTTCGCGTTCATTGGCCGAAAGGGTATCATTCCCCATCGCCTTGGGTGCGCTGGCCACATTCGTATAGCGGATTGTCGAAGATTGCGCAAAAGACTGCTGCAAGCCCAGGAAAACAAATCCAAGACCAAGAATCAGCGACAAAGGAAGGCTTTTGACTTTCATGATTCCAATATATATTTTTATTTTTCCTATGTGCAAACGACAATTCTCGATTTCACGGGTGTTTACAGTTTTCAGCCCTTTATGCAAGGTCTGAAAGGAAATTCGCGTCTAGTTTCCGCAACTTCGAACGCAGAAATCCTCTACATAGACTGCGCCGACATTTCGGGTACGGACTGCTACTGCGATGACGAAGCTGTCGAGACCCTCCGCAGGCGCATTGCCGATGCGGGCATCACGAATGCGCACGGCATCCACTTCTTCGACAACGGCAATTACCACTACATGAGCAAAATCTGGACCGACATGGTCCAGGAACCGTTTTCGCTTGTTGTTTTTGACCACCATCCCGACATGCAAGCCCCGCGATTCGGGAACATTCTCAGTTGCGGCGGCTGGGTCAAGAAGGTTTTGGAAGAAAACAAGTTCATAGGCAACGTTGTCATTATCGGGGTCGCTGACCACCTCGTGGAAGAAATCCGCGAAGAACTTTCGCAGGCGGGCGATACCAGTACTTTAGACAAAGTAACTTTCATCAAAGAAAGCGAAATACGCGAAACCGGTTCACCCACGTCATTCTCGCGCACACCCTCGTCATTCTCGCGAATGCGAGAATCTTTAAGATCCCCGACCGAGTCGGGGATGACAGAAGGCCGAATCTACATCTCCATCGACAAGGACGCCCTCTCCCCCGCCTACGCGGCCACCAACTGGGATCAGGGTTCGCTGGACGTAGCAGCACTCAAAGAAATCATCGCCGGTCTCGCCACAAGCCACAAAATCATCGGCGTAGACATCTGCGGGGAACGCGCCCGCGACTTTGCAGGCGACGAGCACCACACCGTGCAAGAAGCGGATGCGCTCAATAGCGGACTCAATCGGGAACTGGCGGAGTTCCTGGCACCGTTCCTCTAAAAACAGCGGATTTTCAATCCTCAATCCCCAATTTTTGAATATCCGGCCCCTTTCACAAAAATAAAACTTGCTTTTCTCCAGAAAAAAAGGTATTTTAAAAAAAATTTAAAACAGGAAGCCACTATGGGAAAACTCATCAAGATTGTCGTATTTGTCGCCGTATGCGTGATTTCTGCGTTCGGCATCTACAGCCTCATCAAGTACAACAAGGTCGACGAAAACACCGCCGACTAGCCAAAACGCGCACAACGCTGTCGGACCGCGGGTTCGACGTTTTTCGCCATACCGCAAGGCATACTCGCCCGCGGTATTTTTATATTTCCCAGCATGAATCTTTTGAACAAAAAGCCCATTTTCTTTGCGACAGCAGCCGCGCTCTTCATAGCCATTCTCTTTATCGTTTTCCGCGGATTCGTCTTTGACGACTCGCAGCTGATGCTCAACAGCGACCAGCTGAATGGCATCGGCAGCCGCATATTGCGTGCCGAAAACCCAATCGTCACCGAATGGGACGACAGCCGCCTGGGAGGGGTTCCCACCATCGATGCGCTGTTCGCCGACGCCTACCACCCGCTCGTATGGACGCAGTTCCTGATGGACCCGGCACGCGCCGTGGGCTTCAAGTTCATCCTCACCGTGTGGGTCGCCTTCATGAGCGCCATGCTTTTGGCCTGGAACCTCACGGGCAACCGCTGGTGGGCCGCCCTCCTCGGGTTCCTCTACGCCTTCTCGCCGGAATACTTCACCTACATCTACGGCGGCCACGACGGAAAGATGATGGTTTTCGCCATCGCCCCGCTCGCGCTCCTCGCCATCCGGAAGGTTGTCCGCAACGGAAGCCTCCCCTACCTTATCGTGCTTGCGCTTGCCATCGCGTGGATGATTCTCGGAAGCCACCTGCAGCTCACCTACCTCTTCCTGTGGGGAGCCGGGTTCTACACGCTTTATGAGGCCGCCTTCCACTGCAACACGTTCAAGACGCGCGGCAAGCGCATCGGGCTTGCCGCCGCAGGCCTTGCTTTCGGGCTTGCGCTCGCCTGCTTCCAGCTGGTGCCGCCCTACCTGTACACCACCACGCAATCCGTGCGCGGCGAAGGCGACCATACCAACATGGGCCACGCCGTCAGCTGGAGCCTGCACCAGGAAGAACTCGCGCAGATGATTCTCCCCGGGTTCATCGGCGTGGACGTGTACGAACAGGATCCCAAGTCTGGCGATATCGTCGGCAGCTCTTTCATCTCGTATTCGAGGGGCGAACTGCAGAAGATGCCCGGAGGCTCCCCGTTCTACTGGGGCCACAACAGCTTCAAGCTCGACCACAACAGCGCGGGCACTCTCCTCACCTTCCTCGGATTCCTCTGCCTCTTCTTGCCCGGCAAGCGCCGCTGGGCAACATTCTGGGCCATGGGCATGGTCGTCGCCCTCAGCTACGGCATGGGAGCGCACTCCCCGCTGTTCAAGCTCTGGTACGCCATCCTCCCCGGCGTCAAGAACTTCCGCGCGCCCGGCATGGCACTGTTCTGGCTTCCGCTGCTGCTCGTGATGATGGCAGGGCCCGTGCTCCGCGCCATCAGCGACAAGGGAGAAGATGCGGCAAGGAACCTCCGCGCGCTCAAGCACGGCGCCGCCATGTTCGTCGTCCTGCTTTTGCTCACCGTCATCGCACGCTACAACTGGACGCTCTTCATCGGACCGTTCGGGCTTGTCGCCTGCATCGCCTATGCGCTTGTCTGCATCGGAATCATGAAGGTAGACGACCAGGGCAAGGCGCTCAGCTTCGAAAGTTTCATCGACGCCTACAAGACTGCCTTCAAGGACAAGGGTAGCATCACAAGCCGCGTGGCACAGGCTTGTTTCGTCCTCGGGTTCACCGCCATCGGTGCATTCCTCATGAGCGGACAGGACCTGCTCGCAGACCCGATCACGGCGCCCTACTTCAAGCCGCTGAACGAAATTATCATGCAAGCGACCGCCGCGAAGATCATCCCGAGCTTCGTGCTCGCGTTTGCGACCATCGTCGTTGCACTCTTCCTCTTCTTCTGGAAGGGATCCACCGTCGCGAAGGCGTGCATCTTCGCCATCGTCGCCGCCATCGAGCTGTTCTTCATCAACGGAGCCTTCATCCAGAACGTTCCCGCGGCCCAGTACCTCCAGCCGAACAACGCCGTGGTCGCCGCCATCAAGGCTCCCTACAAGGCCGATTCGCTCAACACGCCGCGCGTGCTTTCGCTATCGCGCCAGCCGTCGCTCGGTGCAAACGCATTCCCGCAATACCACCTGCGTAACGCCGACGGCTTCCACGACAACGAGCTTGCCTCCTACCGCGAATTCCGCGGCGGCCAACAGAACGCCAACTACCTCCAGAACATTAACGACCCCGATGCGGCACACCCGTTCCTCGACCTCATGAACGTGGGAGCAATCGTCTTCGACACGCGCCAGGGCACCACCTACATGCCGATTTCCACGGCCATGGGCGAAGCCTACATCTATGGCCAGTCCGTGACGATGGACGATGCAAGCGCCATCAAGACCTTGCGCGAAAAAGCAGCCATCCGTAAGCCCAAGGCCGAAGAGAGCGCCCCTGCCGAAGCAACAGACTCGACAGCCACAGTCGATTCCACGACAGCAGAAGCTGCCGCGGAGGTCTCTCCAGCCGCAGAACCCGAAGATGACAGCTTCTACTACCGCGAAACGGTCATCCTCTCCGAAAAGCCCGAACACGAAGGCGAAGGCGGAGTCGCGAACGGGCACGCGAAGCTTATCGCAAGCCCCAAGATGGACACCCAGGTATTCGAGGTAGAAAGCGACCGTGCAGGATTCATGGTTGTCGC
Source organism: Fibrobacter sp. UBA7003 (assembly GCA_002449765.1). Taxonomy (GTDB): domain Bacteria; phylum Fibrobacterota; class Fibrobacteria; order Fibrobacterales; family Fibrobacteraceae; genus Fibrobacter. The sequence goes on along the minus strand of DJXN01000015.1, from coordinate 229,424 downwards.
GGGCAACTACCATCCCTACTGGAACGCGACCGTGAACGGCAAGCCCGCAAAAGTCTACAAGGCTTTCGGCACGCTCCGCGCCGTCGAAATTCCGAAGGGCAAATCCGAAGTCCGCATGGAATACCGGAGCCGTCCGTTGCACGCCTGCATCAAGGTGAGCGCGGTCGCGGCGCTGTTCCTCGTCGCTATCGGGGTGCTGGTTCTTATCCGTCGCAAAAAAGCCTAGCCAAGGCCAGTCTAGGCACGACCTTCGAAAAAGGCGTCGAAGTCAATATCGCGGACGCTTTCAACTATAAACTCGGGCTTGGTCTCGAGTTTTTCTACATCTTCGCGCTTGGTTTCGCCACAGAGCGGAAGCACAAACCTGCATCCGCTGCGCTTCGCAAGTTCGAAGTCGGTATAGAGGCGGTCGCCCACAAAGAGGATCTCTTCGGGTTCGTATTTTTTGAGTACGCCCGCAAGCATCGCCGGATTCGGCTTTCCGAAACTGCGTTCCGGTTCCACGCCATAGGCCGTCTTGAGAAGCGCCATGAAGCTTCCGATATCGGGCACGGGCCCGTTTGCATCGGGGCACACGAAATCCGTATGCGTCACCCAGAACGGGATCCCGCGCTGGACGCGGAAACTGAGTTCGCAGAGTTCGCGGTAGTCAAAACTGTTGTGATAGGCGACGAGCACGAGTTCGGTCTCTTTTACCGACGGGCAAAGGTTCAGGCTCGGATCCTGCGCCGCGAACCATTCATGCACTTCGGGATTCGCAAAGAAGAACACGTTCCTGATGCCCTTTTCATGAATCGCTTCGAGCGAGAGGTAGAGCGCAGAGATGATGGAATCGTCACGCAGCGGAAGTCCCATCACATGGAGGCGGTTCTCGTAAAATACAGGCGACTTGCTCGTGTTGTTGCTCAGGTAATAGACCGGCACGCGGGCTGCCACGCGTTTCACCGTCGCGACAGCACCTGGGTAAGGACGCCCGCTCAAGTAGAGCGTGCCATCCAGATCAAATACGACTGCCTTTACCGGTTTGTGTTCCACGATGCGGTAAATGTAGCAAACACCCGCAAAAAGTTTTATATTCTACGCCATGAAGACTCCCGACAGCCGTTTCTACTGTCCGCGAATTGACGTGGGCGAATTTACCCTCGACGAAAACGAAAGCGGGCACGCAGTCCGCGTTTGCCGCGCCACCGTCGGCGACACTCTCGAACTCTGCGATGGGCTCGGGCATTTTGCCGATGCGACAATCGTCAAGGCCGATCCGAAGGCCTGTGAAGTTCGCATCGACAGGTTCGAAACCGTATCGGCCGAGCGCCCCAAGCTGAACCTCGCCATCGCATGCCTCAAGGACGACGCGCTAGAAGAAGTCGTATTTCACGCGGCACAGACAGAAATTGACACTATCTATTTCTTGCGCACCGACTTTTCGCAGGAGCCGAAGAACTCCGACCTGCACAAGCTAATCCGCCGCGCCGAACTCAAGAGCCTGGTCAGCCTCAAGCAGTCGAAAAAACCATGGCTGACCCGCATCGAAGGTCCAGTCGAATTCGACCGCTGGCTCGAAAGCGAAAGCGGGGACCTCGTCCTCTGCGACATCGATGGCGAACGCAAAGCACCCGTCCTAGACCGTAGGACAACCCTCCTCATAGGTCCCGAAGGCGGATTTTCCCCCCGGGAAATCGGGGCCGTCAAATCTTACCAACAGGGCAAGACGCACCTCCTGAATTTGGGAAACACCCGCCTCAGGGCAAGGACTGCCGCCATAATCGCCCTTGGATGTTTAATTTATCACATCTAAAACCATGCCAAAAAGCCTCTTGTCCCTTAAAAATCACATTAAATCACTTTTTTGTAAGAAATACCGAATTTGACTTGACTTTCTTGTTTCTTTAAGATATTTTTGTTTACAGACTTCATATCATCCCATTTTGGGAAAAACAACAACAAGGAGTTTACTATGAAGAAGTTGATCGTTGCCGCACTCGCAGCATTCCTCATGATCGGTTGTAGCTCGACCCCGCAGGAAAAGTCTGCCAGCAAGCTCATCGAAATGCAGATGCTCAAGAAGAAATACCTGAAGGACCACGTGCCTGCCGGTATGGGTATCGGTGTTTCCACCGACGAACAGATTGCCATGGAAAAGGCCGATCAGAACGCCCGTGTCGACCTCGCCAAGGAAATCGACGCCCAGACCAAGGCTCTCATCAAGAACTTCAAGGAAGACGTGAACGACCAGGTTGCCGAACACTTCCAGAGCACTTCCAAGACTGTCGTAAACACCCACATGAGCGGTGCTACCCTCACCGACGTGCAGGTTGAAACCGACGAGAACGGCCACTTCAAGATCTACGGCATCATGACCCTCGACGCCAACCTCGTCGAAGAACTCATCAAGAGCCTCCAGGCCGCCGGTTCCTATGACGACGCTGTCGCCAACAAGATCCGCGCTGCTGCCACCAAGGCTTACGCTGAACTCGATGCCGAAATCGAAAAGCAGTAATTCCTAGCGGAATCCGCATTTGAAAAGGACCCGGCCGCATGGCCGGGCCCCCCTTTTTTTACCTCAACAAAAAGAAGAGGCCGACGCAGCCGTCAGCCTCTTCCTCTATACGTTCCTTCGCGCCTACTTTTTCTGACAGGCCTTGCCGAACATCTGGTTCAGCTTGGTCGCCGGGAGTTTCTTCACCGCGGTCGCCTGCGCAAAGCCCTCGTCACGGCCGACACCCTGGACGGATTCAGTCGTCTGCTGTTCAAAAGCACCGAGCGTCACGGTACCACGCGACGTGCAGAGGGTCTTGCTCGTATTCATCTTATCGGTGAACTGGAGCTTTGCATTGAGCGCCGGGAGCGACTCCTTGTCGAGGAGGGTGATTCCCGCATCGGCCAAGAAACTCTTGAGAGCGCCACAAGCCTCCACCGGTCCGTCGCAGACTAGCCTGTAGGTGCAGGCGGCCTTCTCGGAATCGTAGCGCACAGTCTGCGAAAGGAGGACCGCAGCACGGACGTAGCGGAAATTCAAGTCGGCATGCACCGTCACCTCGCCCGCCGGATGCAGTTTCTTCACTTGGGCAAGCGAGAACACGGCCTCGCCTTCATCGTTCGTTTTCTCGTGCGCGATATCCCTGCTATCCTGGGTCAATGCAAGGGGGAATCCCTTCACTGGGCCCGCGAAATCCGTCACGGTCACCATCAGGGCTTCGCTTGTGAGGTCGGTTTCAATCTTCAGGCTACTCATGCCCGAGATAAGGTATTCCTTCAGTTCGCCAAGGGTGCTCTCGAGTTTCATTTCCTTCGGAATCTTCTGCACGCAGCTCAAGTCTTCCAGGAGCTCGGTATAGGAATCGGCAAGTTTCTCGAGAGCGACCATGTCGACGCCCATCTTGCGGTAATCGCGGTCCACCATGTCGAAGCGGATGATGGAATCCTTGGACTTCATCTGAGCACGGATGGAGTTCAAGTCCATGAGGATCTTCGATGCCATCAGGTCGGTATCGATGGTCGCTGTAGACTGGAACGCTCCCTTCGACTTGGGTCCCTGGGTCAGCTTCGCGCCCTTGAGCGTCATGCTGGTAGAGGAGCTCTTCATGCCCTTGGCCGTCGTTGTCACCTTGCCCTTGGAATCTTCCTTCACGGTAGTCTCAAATTCGCTGGAGACCTTAGTCCGCAGCTGCTTTGCAAGTCCTTCCAACGCAAGCTGGTCAGCTTCCTTCTGCGACTTTTTCGAAGTCGCCGTGTATGTCAGCACCTCGGCCGAGGCGAACGCCGTCATAGCAACCAGCGAGGCGAGAAATAGTTTATTCATAACGTCACTCCCGGATTACTGGATTTCCAGGATAATCAGTTTCTTCGTGATGTTCTGCTTGCGGACCTTTGCGAGTCCATCAAGGCTTTCGACAAATTCGCCGTAGACCATCTGTGCATCTTCGTACTTGTCCGGATCCACATAGATTAGCAAGTCATAGGTGTTTCTGCTCATCGAAATCACCTGCATCTTGTTGAATTTCTTCCTCATCTTGATGGAGACGATGTTCGAGATTTCTTCGGCTTGGTCGTCGGTAAAGTCCCCGGTCAAATGCGCAACCACCTTGTACTGCACACCTTTCTCGAGTTCTTCGGCGAGACGGTCGCGGACCTTGTTTTCGAGTTTCTTGATAGCCCTCTGCACGGCCTTCTGCACAAGCACGCGCTGGCTTTCGCCGTTATCCTTGAGGCGCATGGATTCGCTAGCAAGGAGGTTCGCCGTGGAAGCTTCGCTTGCGTTCAGGTCAATCACGATGTAATCTTCCTGGATGCTACCCGCAAAAGTGATGTTGATGTCGGCTCCCACAGAGAGGCCCGCCACATAGGCAAGGTCCTCGTTGTTGCCAGCAATATCGGATTGGAGCTGCACCACTTCATCGAGCTGGGCCTGGCTTTCGAGGCCCATGACCGTATAGTCGCGGCTCGTGAGATAGGTATTGATGACTTCCATCGCCGTCTTCGCAAGCGGATTTTTGCGGATAACGTCAATGCTTCCTGCCATTTTTGCGCCCATCGCCGGAGCGACAAGAACCGTAGGACGGACCTTGAAGCTCACCGTCGAAACCTTGATATCGTCGTCGGCAGCCTCAGCAGCGTCAGCCGTTTTTGCAGAGAGTTCGCCCTGGGCCCTATTTTCCTTGCTCCTTGCAGAGGCGGCCGCGGAGCCGTCATCCTTCGCAGGGGGATTCGATGCGCAACCCGCCAGCACAAAGGCAACCGCAAAGGCACAAAGAACAGAGCCCAGACGGAGACCGAGCACACCTTTTTCATTTTTCTTCATAATCTGTCCTTTATAGGTTCCTAAACCTACTATTCGTTTTCAAGGCCAGCCTTGGCTGCCTCGTATTCTTCTTCCGGAGTCTTGTACTGGATGAAGTTGCGAGCATTGCCCATGTGGTTTCCGCGCACGCAGTAGACTTCGTAAGTCTTGGTCTTGCGCATGCTCTTGCCGTTCTTGAGGACAACCTTCACGTCGAACTTCGCAATCTTGTTAAGACCGATCGTGACGGGCACGGCGTATTCCATTCCATCGAGTTCAGCACCCGAGAAGGACTTGACAACCTTGCCCTTGCGCGTCACGACAATTTCCTTGATTTCGGAAAGGTCCGAACGGGTGATGCCACCGAGACTGAACTTCAGGTCCGTAGAGTATTCCGTCTTCGGCAAGTCGAGATGCTTGCGTTCGACGGATGCGCCCATTTTCAAGGTAAGGCTCTTGAGGTCCCTGCCCGAAGGAGCCTCTTCCTTCTTTGGTTCGACCTTGGGTTCTTCCTTCTTGGGTTCGGCCTTCGGTTTTTCCTTCTTGAGTTCGGCCTTCGGTTTTTCCTTCTTGGATTCCGCCTTGGGCTGTTCCTTCACCGGAGCCGGAGCGGGTTCAGCGGCAGCCGTATCGGCAGCGGGTTCTTCTGCCGGGGCAGATTCCTCGACCGGAGCCGGAGCTACGTACTCCGTCACCCACATGTAGCACTGGATTTCCACATCGCCTTCGCTACAGGTCGCAAGGAAGCGTTTGGTCCCGTAAGCATCGTCATCCCATTCGAACGTGCGCTGATAGACGCCGTTTGCACCCACCGTATCCGATTCGCCGAGGACCGTCACCACGACACCAGGGTTAACGCGGGCCTGCAGGGTCACGTTGGGGAAGAACACCTGAGGCGAGAGCGGGGAGGCCTGGAAGCGAAGTTTCTTCTCAAAGGCGTCCGCGCGTTTCGAGTAATCCTTGTCGAAATCGTTCAAGGTCTGTTCGAGGGAATCGATCATCCCGTCGCCAAAGATGTTCACGTTGGAAAGCTGCGTCGAAAGGGCCCTCGTACCGGAACTTCTCAACTGCAGTTTCTTCACCCTGCCGTTTTGGTCCACAAGCACGGTCTGGTTTTCGACAATGTTCTCGGACGCACCATTTGCGCCGGTAACATCGACCTTGCCTTCCTTCAGGGAGGCCACCATCTGACCGTTGTACCCGCCAACAAAGCCGGCGGTACCGCGAATGGCTGCAGTCGCCGTTCCCGTGCGGAACATGAGCGTATTTCCAGATTTCTGTTTCTGCACATCAAAGTGCACGCCACCATTATTGACTACAATGGAGACCTGTCGGCTCAGGGAATCGAATATTTCCACATCGAGCGTCACTTCGGAGAGTTCCGTAATCCACAGCGAAGAACCGTCGCTCACGGACAAGACCGCTTCGGATTCGGCTCCCGTGCGGATGCGGTCCTTCTCGATCACCGACTGCCCGATGCGCAGTTGCGACCAGTCACCTTCACTCTTGCGCTGCAAGTTCGCATCGCCCAGTGACTTGCGGACCTTCGCTTTCAACTTGGCATGTTCCGGCTTCACGGTTTCGACCTTGGCCGGGGCATCGGTCTTTGCCATGGTTTTGGGATCAGGCTCGTCATTGCAAGCCCAGAAAAAGGCGGCACACAAGGCAGCCGACATGAGGGAAAGTCTATTGGATACTCGCATATATTGCAAATATATATATGTTGACATAGAAAAATAAGATTCCGGCATCAAAAACACATGCAGAACCGGATTTCGGCATTCGCCGTTATCCGCGGACACTTTTCCGCCAGCGTTCACGGATAAGCTGGAGGTCGTGCTGGTAGGGATTGCGCCTAAAATCCTCAAAAGCCCAGGCTGTCGGATGGAAAACGCCCTTGGAATAGGTCAATAGCATGTCGAGCCACACCCCCTCCCCCGCATAGAGCTTGTAGGGGCCGCGCTTGTAGCTAGGAAGCACGACCTTGTCCAAATCCATGTAGCCGATGTCGATGTTCACGTGCCGCGCCCCAGACGCCGAGGAGACGTCTGCCGCAAGTTCCAGCGCATTGCTGCGGGCCTTTTCGAGGGCAATCGATTCCGGCGGGATGCACTTTTCAAACGAGACCACTCCACGGTAAAGATTTTCGCCCATTTCGGGCACATAATAGTCCGTTTGGTCGAATGCAAAGAGCTTGCCCCTGTAACGGAGTGGGCCCCAGGCATCTTCCAGAACCTCGATTACCCGCGTATCCCATTCCGCACCCTGCTGAAGCACAAAGGCTATCAGCTGCACATCTTCCGAAAATTGTTTTTTTTCTGCCATACAAGCACCACAAAAGCAAGCAAAAAACTGACCGGCCTAATGAGGGAACACCGTCAGGTTCTTGCGGACATGTTCCAGTTGCTGTTCGGAAAAGCCCTCGAATTCCTCGCCCGTCACGCTGGGGAACATGAGGTTACGGTGGTCCGGACAGTCCGTCACGCTGAAATCCGCGGCCGCAGCCAAATCCAAGCGGTAGGCGGGCACGGCAAAATCCGAATGCCCAACAGAGTTCTTCTTGAGAAGCCCGCTCAAAAGCAAGTCGCGACAGAACGGCGTATCCGTAAATCCGTCTTCAAGCACCGAGTAATCCATCGTCTCACTCATATCGCTGCGAGTCGAAGTCGTGTGGCGCAGCCCGAGAAAATGTCCCGATTCGTGAACAGCCGTTTCAAGGATTTCCCCGACCGTGACTTCCGATTCTCCGTAGGGAGTCTTCTCGCGGGTGCCAATGACGACCGTGCTGCCCTCTCCTCCGCCAAAGTTTCCTGAGTACAAATAGGAGTACCCAAGCACATGGTCGGCCTCGATACGGTGCACCAGGACCAGGTCCAGGGATTTTTTCAGTTCTTTCTCGGGCCAGCCCCCGAGTTCCGAAACAAACAGGTCGTCCGACGACCTTCCCGCAAGCCAGGGTTCGTCCGCCGGATATTTTTTTCCAAGATCCGGATGCTCATGGGCGTAGCGTACATACAAAGTATCAATACCGATTCCCTTGAAGAACTTGCGGAACGATTTGAGCATCGAATCGGCAAAAGCCTGAACCGTCATGGAGGAATCGGGGAAAACCACTTTACCCACGACAATCAGGTTTATGGAGAAGTTTTTCGAATACGGGCCTTCGGCGTCGAGCCGCACATTTTTCACATTGCCCGTATAAAAATCGCCATTCAGGGCTAGCGTCGTCACCCATCTCGCCCTGTCATTCTCCTCGCAGACAAAATCATAGTAGTAGCGGCCATCCTTTTCGACGGCATCCAAGGACCTCACATGTCTTATGGAATACCTCTGGTCGTCCAGCGCACCCCCCACCCTGAAAAGCTGCAAGACAGGAGCTTCATCCAGCGAAGAATCCTTGTCAAAAGACAATGTGTACGAGACTCCCGGATGAAGGCTCAGGACAGCCCCCGAAGTCAGGTATGCAGCCACAGAATCGCTTATGGCAGGATCGTTCGGGAAAAGGACGTATGGACTCATGAACGACGGTTGCAGGACAGGTTCGCCCGGGTCGACCTCGGAGCACCCGAGCAACATCACCAAATTCACGAGAAAAATCAAACTGAAAAATTTTTTCATCGATTTTGGCTCATTTTCCGTTTTCAACCGTTTTTATAGATAGAGACATCCTTTTAACCCAAAAGTAGATAAAAGATGGTCATAAAGACAAGAAAAAATGCACTTATTTTCGCCAGCCTGCAAGAACTGGCCGCCCCATTGGCCGGAAAACCGGCCCTCGTCAGCGCACTCACCCTGATGGCCGTATACGCAAGCCTCGATTTTCCGGGTTATGCGCCGTTCCTGCTCATCCCCATAGCCGTCGTCGCGAGGACATTCCACAGGAGTGTCCAATGCGCCATCCTGTTCACGCTCATCTGCGGTTGCGTAAGCCATACCGCGCAAGCCCACCGCGAACATCTGCATGCCGGCCACGAACCCAGCGAAATTCCGGCCAAAGCTTGCGGCAACATCGAATCGCTCCTTCCGAGGCCTAGCGGGACCGCCTTTATCGTGAAGGCGGACAGCGGCTACCGATTGCGCATTACTGAAAAACGAGCGTTCGAATCGCTCCCCGAACCCGGAGACAGCATCTGTTTCGAGGCCCAGTGGTACCCCGTCACGCCCCCGACAGTGCCCGGGGCTTTCGACACCCGCGAATGGCTCAGGAGTCAAGGGTTCGCCGCATACGGCAAGTTCAGGCACTGGACATCCTGGCACGGGAAATGGACCGCCGAGCGCAGCTTCTACGCATTCCGCCAATGGATAAAGCGCCGTTTCGAAGCACACCTCGACCCCGCCGAAACCGGACTTTTGCTCGGGCTCCTCGCCGGAGACCGAAGCGGAATCCCCGATGCCATCCGCAACGACTTCCAGCGAACAGGTCTTGTCCATGTTCTCGCCATTTCGGGATTCCACGTCGTGCTACTCGCCGGCATCCTGAGCGTCTTTTTAAAAGCGACACGGCTGCCGCACAAGGTGGCAAACCTCATCGCCATCGCGCTGCTGTTCGTCTATGTCCCTGTCACGGGAGGTTCCCCCGCCGTCAAACGCGCGGTGCTGATGTTCGCCATCCCGCAACTCGGCACCATGTTCGGGAAGCCCGCCAATACGTTCAACAGCCTGGGTGTCGCGCTACTGTTCATCCTGCTTCCCGACCCGTCGCAACTCTGGAACCCCGGATTCCAGCTTTCGGCAACGGCCACGGCGGGAATCCTGCTCGGCAACAGCTGCAACCCCTTCAAAAGCATCCCCGAAGGCCTCCGCAAATCCAGCCTCTGGAAACTTGCCGAAGGCTACGTGCTCTCCCCGACATACGTCACCCTGTGCGCGACGCTTGCGACCGCCCCGTTCCTGATTCACCATTTCAAGACACTTTCGCCGCTCGCCTGGCTCGGCAACATCATCATCGTACCGCTCGTCTCGTGGGGCATGCAGGCCGGACTTTTCGCGCTACTTTCGCCAATCGAATCCCTGTGCGACACCTTTTGCGCTGCAGCCGGATTCTTCTTGCGCATGGCAAGTTTCCTCACTCGCCTGCTTTCGGATTCGTCGGGAGCCGCCATCACCGTCGGTCCATTTTCCCCGGCCATCCTCCTGCTGCTGGGGGCCCTTTTTGCACTCCTTCCCGCCATTCGCAAAAATGCGGTTGCAAAGAAATTCGGACTATTGTGCCTGCTCCTGTTTTCGGCCATCTTCTGCGTCCAGGGTTACATGCGGATTTCGCATCCGTCCTGGAACCTCACGCTTATCGACGTGGGCCAGGGCGACAGCATTTTGCTCACGACGCCTTCCGGCAAGCACATCCTCGTCGATTCCGGAGACAGAAGCAAGAGAGATATGGGAAAAGACGTCATCGTCCCCTTCCTGCGTCACTCGGGAATCCAAAGACTCGACGCGCTCGTCATCACGCATCCCGACCTAGACCATTTCGGCGGAGCCTCCAGCATCCTGCGTACCTTTCCTGTCAAGGAACTGTGGATAAACGAATGTTCGCGCACGGAAGCGAAGGCAGATTGGCAAAAGACAATCGCCACCGCTGCCGACAGGGAAATTTCCATCCGCGACATAGGCCGCGGATTCACATGGAGGGAACACCGTTTCGAAATTCAAGCGGTCCATCCCAACCCGAATTCGACAGCAGGGCTCAAATGTAGCGACGCAAACCAGGGCAGCATCACGCTTCGGGCGCACGGGCTCGGGCACTCGGCGATGCTCACCGGCGACCTGACTGCCGCAGGCGAAAAGGAAATTCTCGCATCCGATGCCAACATCCGAAGCGACATCCTAAAACTCGGACACCACGGAAGCAAGACTTCGAGCAGTGCGCCATTCCTGGACGCCGTTGCGCCGCAACTCGCGCTGATTTCGAGCGGGAGAAAAAACAGGTTCAGGCATCCGAGCAAACAGGTCATCGAAAGGCTCGACTCCCTGCACATTCCCTACCTGAACACGGCGACAAGCGGAACCGTCTTCGTGACGTTTTCCGCGGATACTGTAATTGTCGAACCGATGCTGAAATGAAAGCGGACTATCTGCAAACAAAATGCTAGGAGTTCATGCAGTCGAGGCTCACGCCATGCAGGGCCCCGTTCGTCGCGACACTAGAGAACCCTTCATAAATCGGGGCCACAGGTTTGCCGTCTTCACCGAAAAGTTCCGTCTTGCCGTCGATGGTGCTGAACCTTCCGCCCGCTTCTGCAAAAAGGAGCGGATACGGCGCGATATCCCAGAGAGAAACGACCGGGTCCACCATCACTTCGGCACGTCCCGCCGCCACAAGGTAATATCCGTAGCAGTCGCCCCACCCGCGGTGGAGCCTTGCCCCGCGGCGGAGCTTCGCGAAACCTTCGCCATAGCCCTGGGATTCCATCGTGTTCACCGTACCCGAAAGCACGAGCGCCTCGTTCAACTGTGAAACGCCAGAAACACGCACCGGACGGCCATCCAGGAAGGCGCCACCGCCGTTCACCGCCCACACGGCCGTATTCATCGCCGGGATGCGGATAACCGAACACACCGGGACATTCTTCTTGTAGAGCGCGATGAGCGTCCCGAACAGCGGAACCCCATGCACGAATGCTTTCGTACCGTCAATCGGGTCGATGACCCACTGGTATTCTGCATCGGGGCTCTCGATTCCGTATTCCTCGCCAATCACGCCAAAGCCAGGAGTCTCCTTCGCCCAGAATTCACGGGCCAGTTCTTCCGTACTCTTGTCGGCGACCGTCACCGGCGTGTTGTCCTTTTTCCACTCGACTCCAACGCCGGACTGGAAATACTTCAGGATATTCTCCTGGGCCATTTCCGCTGTCTTGAGCGCAATCTGCAGCAGGTCGTTATATTCCCGGACCATATTACGCCTCGCACCATTTTTTCACGAGCGTGAGGAGGAAAGCGTTTTCTTCGGGTTTTCCAACCGTGACGCGCACGTGCTCGGGCATGCCGAAGCTCGTAAGCCCGCGAATAATCATGCCGTTGCTTTCCAAAAACGCGACCAGTTCCTTCGCGCGTTCGCCAATGCGCACGCAAATGAAGTTCGCCTGTGTCGGGAGGACCTTGAATCCGAGAGCTTCGAATTCGCGGGTAAGCAATTCCACGCCCTCGGCGTTCATCTTGCAAGTCGCCTCGACATGCGCAGTATCACCGAGAGCCGCAATCGCCGCCACCTGCGCCGCCTGGTTCACGTCGAACGGGGGCTTGATTTTCCAGAGGGCGCGGACAACCTCGACACTTCCCATGGCATAGCCCACGCGGAGCCCGGCAAGCCCGTAGATCTTGCTGAAGGTGCGGTTGACAAACAGGTTCGGGAATCTATCAAGGGCGGCGGCCATATTCGGATAATCGCTTGCGGTCGCAAATTCGGCGTAGGCCTCGTCCAAAAACACGAGCACATCCTGCGGCACCTTGCCCATAAAGTCGCAAATTTCTTTTTCCGTGTAGTACGCACCCGTCGGGTTATTCGGGTTGCAGATAAAGGCCACGCGAGTCTTGCCATCGATTTTCTTTGCAAGGTCGTCAAGCGACGTACGCACCTCGCCCTCGCCCACACCGATAAAGTCGGCGCCATTCGAAAGCGTCGTGAACTTGTACACAGAGAACGTCGGCGTAATGCCCACGCAGTTGTCGCCCTGGCGGATAAAAGCCTTGCCCACCATGTCGATAATCTCGTCGGAACCGTTCCCTATGACAATCTGGGACGTTTTCACACCGTATTTTTTTGCGATGGCGTCGATAAGCTTGGGCGCATCGCCACGCGGGTAGAGGTGCAGGCTGTCCGCAATCTCATGAAAAGCCTCGACCGCTTTCGGGGAGGCTCCCAACGGGTTCTCGTTGGACGCAAGTTTGACAATACGCTTCAATCCGTAGCGTTCGCGGATTTCCTCGATAGATTTTCCGGGAACGTAATCGGACAATTTCGAAAGTTCTGGACGCGGTTCGACCATAATTACCTCTTGATTCGCCCCCAAATATAGAAAATCGTCGCAGGATTATTAAATTTAGGGCGTATGAAACGACTCCTCGCCCTCATCGCCGTAGCTCTTGCAACTAGCGCTTACGCTGTCGATCCCATGTGGGATATCCGCTACACGCTCGGGCCAGACACGAGACCATCTCCGAGATGGGGAATCGGCGTCGGAGCCGTGAGCAACTACAGTTCGAACATCCTCTTCCCCGTAAACCTGACCACGGCACTCTCCAAGGAATGGAACATCGGCGGCAAGCTGAATGTCCGCAGCAAGGACAAGTTCGACGAAGTCATCGTCACGCTCGACATTGGCGGGCGATACCTGATAAACGAGAACAACTTCCTCGAACTCGACGGTTTCTTCGGGCTCAACCGAAACAACAGCACGGCCATCGTGCTCACCTACGGAAACGAGCAATTCATATCCAAGAATTTTGCCAACTTCTACGAAATCCGCGCAGGCGTCCTAGAAGGTGTCACCGGAGAAAACGGATACGTCAAGTTCGCCGCGGGAATGACCCCGACACTCTACTTCAACAAGTATTTCCGCACCTTTATCGAAATCAACATGTCCGGAAGCATCGGCAACCTGACCGACGACTTCATGGTCGACATTATCCCGAAATTTGAACTTACCTTCGGATTCATCCGGTTCCGCCTCGACTTCGACATCGGAATCTTGCAAGAAAAGAACAACGACAACGGGACCATAGCGCTCTACGTGATAGCAGCACTATAAAAACCAAGATTTTCAGAAGCAAAAAGCCCGCTTATAAAAGCGGACTTTTCGTTTAGGATGGAGGGATCATGAAGACTTACTTGACTACGAATTTCTCGCCGTCGTAGTCGATGACCACGGGCTTTGCGGCACTCACGTCTCCGGCGAGAATGGCGTGGCTCAGCGGGCGTTCCACGTTCCTTTCCAGGTAACGCTGAATCGGACGTGCGCCGAATTCCGGCTGGTAAGCGCCATCGGCGATGGCATCGAGCGCCTTGTCGGTCAGCGTGAGCTGCAAATCCTGACGGGCCGCACGTTCGGCGAGACCCTTGAATTTGAGCCTTACGATGTCACGAATCTGCGGCTTGGTGAGGCTCTGGAATACCAGCACTTCGTCTAGCCTGTTCAGGAATTCCGGCCTGAAGAAGCTGCGCAGTTCCGGCTCGATTTCCTTCAAGGTCACCGGGTTCGCATCACCCGCGCGATTCTGGAAGTGCGCGGCGCCCAGGTTCGACGTCATGAGAATCAAGGTGTTCTTGAAGTTCACGGTACGGCCCTTGCCATCGGTCAGTCGACCGTCGTCAAGCACCTGCAACAGCGTGTTGAACACATCGGGGTGAGCCTTCTCGATTTCGTCGAGCAGAATCACGCAATACGGATGCGTACGCACGGCTTCGGTCAACTGGCCACCTTCTTCGTAGCCCACGTATCCCGGAGGCGCACCAATGAGTCTCGAAACGCTATGCTTTTCCATGTATTCGCTCATGTCGATACGCACCAGCGCGTTCTCGTCGTCGAACAGTTCCACGGCAAGCGCCTTCGCCAGTTCCGTCTTGCCCACACCCGTGGGGCCCAGGAACAAGAAGCTTCCAATCGGAGCATTCTCGCGGCTTAAGCCGCTACGGTTACGCAGAATCGCTTCCGAAACTGCTTCCACGGCTTCGTCCTGGCCTATCACGCGGGCATGCAGGCGTTCGTCCAGGTGCAACAACTTGGCCTTTTCGCCTTCGCAAAGCTTGGTCACCGGAATTCCGGTCCAGCGGCTCACCACGAGAGCGATGGTTTCTTCGGTCACCTCTTCACTCAGGTCGCCGTCGCTGGCGGACTTCTTGATTTCTTCCGTCTTCGCGGCGATTTCCTTTTCGAGGTTCACGATCTTGTTGTACTTGAGTTCGGCGGCGCGGTTCAAGTCGTAGCGGGCTTCGGCCTGCTCCATCTCGTCCTTCGCTTGCTGCAAGGATTTCTTAAGCCCCTGCAACTCGGCGTTTTTCGCGCGCCTCTCCTGCCAGCGGTCCTGCATCAGCTTGACCGCCGCATCCGTTGTCGCCAACTCTTCGCGCAACTCTTTCAGGCGTTTTACGCTGGTGTCGTCGGTTTCCTTCGCCAAGGCCTGCTCCTCGATTTTCATTTGGAGTTCCTTACGCTGCAAGGTATCCAAGGCTTCGGGCACGGTATCCATCTGCGTCTTCACAAGGCTTGCGGCCTCGTCAATCAGGTCAATGGCCTTGTCCGGCAAGAAACGGTCACTGATGTAGCGGTTCGAAAGTTTCACGGCCGCCACGAGCGCGTTGTCGTGCAGACGCACGCCGTGGTGCGCATCAAAGCCATCCTTGATGCCACGGAGAATGGAAATCGATTCCTCTTCGCTGGGCTCGTCAACCTGCACGGGCTGGAAACGGCGTTCCAGTGCGGAATCCTTCTCGATGTACTTTCGGTATTCCTGCGTAGTGGTGGCACCGATGCAGTGCAGTTCGCCACGGGCCAGCTTCGGCTTCAGCATGTTGCCCAAGTCCATGGAGCCTTCCGTCTTGCCCGCACCCACGATGGTGTGGATTTCGTCGATAAACAAAAGCGTGTTGCCGTCTTCTTCAAGGGCGTCCAGCACGGCTTTCAAACGTTCCTCAAAATCGCCACGGTATTTTGCACCCGCCATCAAGGCAGACAAATCCAGTGCGAACAACTTCTTGCCCTTCAATGCGTCAGGCACGTCGCCGCGGTAAATACGCTCGGCGAGCCCTTCCACAATGGCGGTCTTACCCACGCCGGGTTCACCAACCAGGCACGGGTTGTTTTTCGTCTTACGGCTCAAAATCAAGATGACACGGCGGATTTCCTCTTCACGGCCAATCACCGGCGAAAGCTTGCCGTCGGCGGCCATTTCTACGAGTTCACGGCCATAGAGTTTCAGCGGAGACTGTTCCTCGGCATTCGCGGCACCCGCAAACGGGTCCGACAGCCAAGTTTCCACGACCTCGACGCTACCGAGCGCATCTTCAAAAACCTTCGCAAGGCCACGGTCGCCTGAGAACTTCATCAATGCCACGAGCATATCGCCCGGGGTCACCATACGGTTCACCTGACGCGCCGCCTGCACGGAGGCACGCAAAATGCGGTTCAAGTCGTTATCGGGTTCCACGTCAGGGTTCACGCCTTCCATACGCGGAATCTTCTGCACGAACGGTTCCAGCTTGCCGCGGAGTTCGTTGGTCTTCGCGCCTTTGGATTTATACAGTTTCTTCAAGGTGGCATCCGGGCCTTCGACAAGCCCCACCGCCAAGTGCGCCGCACCCAAGTAGGAATGCGAGCAACGGTCACGCAGGCTCTGCGCCTTCGCCAAAACTTTTTCTGCATCGTTGCTAAAATCGGACATAAATGAACCTTCTTTTTATTTTTACCGCTCTCTAGATGCAAAACCCGTGCCAAGGGCCTCGCTCGGCAAAAAAAACGCCCCAAATAGCGCAAAAACGGCAACTCCCGCCATCAAAAGCAAAAAAAATGTCGCATTTTTCAGCATCATTTTTTCAAAATAAGACGCGCGGGTGTTTAATTCCGCATAAATAAAGGTATATTCAGAAAGTGATCTTATAGAGGCTCTTTATGAGCCGAGGTAAAACAAAGACTCCCCAAAATTTAGGGAGCTATTGGGCTTTTTCAACACTAAAAGTGTAAGATAATCATCGCGACAGCCATTTCCTTTTGCGGAAAAAATTTGCCCAATAAGGGTTTTCTTTATCAAATAAAGCTTTTTGCTCTTTTGAAAAATTATGAGGATAATCTTCAAAAAGGAATAATATCGTTTTTTTGTCAAAAGAAACTGCATGAAGACCTGTTTGGTCAAAATAATCGACCCACCAGATTTTATCATCTTCATTTTCCTTGTAAAATTCAAATTTGCTTGTTTCTTTGTCAACCGTGATCATGATTAACCTCGCTCTCTAATATACCATTTCACCCAAGGAATTGCAATCCCATGTCAAAGTCTTATAGGGGCTCTTTACGGGCCAAATGTAGGACTAAGCACCATAAAACAACCCGTTTAGTCCTATGCTGTAGGCGGTTCGCGCCACAAAACAGCAGGCAAACCTGCACGCGGTAGGACTAAGCACCGCAAAACGAGCCATTTAGTCCTATTTTCAAAGCGTTCAGCCAGCATTTCTTGTCGCAGGCACCCCGCATAACCCCGGCAATTCTGCGCGCGGTAGGACTAAACACCGCAAAACATGCCGTTTAGTCCTATGCTGGAAGCAGTTCGCGCCACAAAACAGCCGGCAATTCTGCGCGCGGTAGGACTAAACGCCCCAAAACGAGCCATTTAGTCCTATTTTCACTGCTTTCTCACCACATTTCTTATCGCAGGCGCCCCCACAGGAGCGAAATTTCGCCGCATTTCCCCGCCGTATTGTAAACCTTTTGCAACAAACAATTCAAAAAGCCCCCTTCGCGCCCCATTTCCCTCAAAAAAATGCCCTTTTTTGCATGCTTTTTCGCAATTTCGCGTTGTAGGTGTTGTAAACCTTTACAATGGAATTTCGTCCAAACTACTACCCGAGTCCCGTTTCAGAATCTACATTACTACATGTAAACCAAACATCCCATACACCAACAACGGCATCCCCTTGCGGGGTGCCGTTGTGGTTTATAGAGCAAAAGTCTTCCCCCGTTTTCTTAAATTTATGCCGCTATGGATAATGTTTCGCTAAAGCGGCTTCGTGAATGGTTCAAGAAGAATGCGGCAGAGCTGCCGTGGAGGCCCGCCGACCTGGACGCCCCGCGCGACCCCTACGCGGTCTGGATCAGCGAAACCATGCTCCAGCAGACGCAGGTATCGACGGTCCGCGATTATTTCGTGAAATGGATGACGCGTTTCCCGGATATCGAGACGCTCGCGGCAGCTTCCGAAGACGAAGTTTTCCGCTACTGGCAGGGACTCGGCTACTACAGCCGCGCGAGGAACATCCTGAAGACGGCGCAGGCCATTTGCGGCGTAAACCGGCCAACACGGGGGGCGGCAAAGTGCGAAATGCCGCGCACCCGTAAGGAGCTCGAAGCGCTGCCGGGAATCGGCGCCTACACCGCAGGGGCAATCTTGAGTCTCGCCTATCACCAGCGCGAAGCGATTCTCGACGGGAACCTTGTTCGGATATTTTCAAGGCTATTCCTGCTCGATTTCCTGCCGACAGACAAGACACCCACCCAGAAACCGCGCAACAGTCAAGGCGAAAGCTGTTCCGAAACCTACTGGAACTACGCGCGCGAAATCGCGGACTCGCCCAAGGCCTACATGCACAACGAGGCGCTCATGGAACTCGGGCGCACCGTATGCAGGGTCAAGAATCCCGAGTGCTGCCTTTGCCCCCTCCAAAGCATTTGCCGAGCTGCGCTCGAAAACCGCACCGCCGAATATCCGCCTTCCAAAAAGCGCACGCAAATAGACTGGCACGGCACCGTCCTCGTCATAGAAAGCGCAGACCACAAGATTCTCGCCGTCCACGGCGGGCAGAAATTTTTCAGGAACCAGTTCACGCTGCCTCATTTCGAATCTCCCCGAGGCGCGACAGCGGGCATTCCCGCCGAAGCCGAAGATTACATCGCCGCAGACGAAATCTCTTCCGTCGAAACCCGCGATTCATTCCGCCACGGCATCACAGTCCACAAAATCGAGTGCGACGTGCTGCTGATCAGGCTAGGCACAACGGCAACAAACGCCACAAGGCATCTCGCCAAACAGCGCAGGGCACATCCAAAACTCGAATTCAAATGGATAGAGGCCAGCAC
Organism: Fibrobacter sp. UBA7003; assembly: GCA_002449765.1. GTDB lineage: Bacteria > Fibrobacterota > Fibrobacteria > Fibrobacterales > Fibrobacteraceae > Fibrobacter. The sequence goes on along the minus strand of DJXN01000015.1, from coordinate 210,869 downwards.
GGCGCAAGCAGCGCTCGCCAACAGTTTCAGCCTCAAGGCTCTCAGGAAGGCTTTCGGCTAGCCGAACCAACAGAGGGCGAATACAACCACAAAGCATGCAATCAGATGAGCAAGCATGCGAACCATGGGATGCGACACGGCAACCGTCTTTTTAGAACAATGATTTTTTAATGTCCGAAAACACATTAGAACGTTTTCCTTACTGTACAAACAAATCGAAGCCTATCGTAATCACCGTTCGGCACCTGGATTACCTCGTCCGCAAGGACATGTATCAGGGTTCCCGTCAGGTACAATCCATGCCTCGGAAACTGCTGTTCGAACGTTGCATCCCAATACCAGTCTCCCTTCACGACTAGCGGGTCGGGGCTGCGCAGGTTCCACTGGGCATCGCTCCTGTAGCGAAGCGAATGCGACACCCGGAAGCTCTTGCGGATGAGCCAGTCCCCGGTAAAGGCGACAAAGTATTCCGCCGGAGTCACCTCGAAGCGTTCCGAAGGCCCGTCGATGCGTTCGAAACCAGCCAGCGCACGGAACTTGAACCAGTCCTCATACCACGTATCAAGCCAAAGTTCTCCAGTGACGCCCTTGATCCAGGAATCGATGCGCGACACATCGCCATAGCGGAACTCGAGAATGCCATCCTTCACAAAATCTTCCACGTCGAACGTCTCGGCGCCGTGTTCCGTCCAGAATGTAGCGCGACCCCCGAGAGATACCGAAGCAATGGTATCGGCAAAAGCCACGTAGCCCTGCACCAGGTTCATCTGGCCCGAAGGCGAAAGATCCATCGTATCCGACACGCTTTTTACGTTGAAATACTCCTTGTCATCGGCAAGCGGGTTCAGGCGCGTACCCGAAATGTTCTTGACGCCAATCGTAACGCCGAGACCCTTCACGGGAACGGGCATACCCATCTCGACGCTATCCTGCACGAGCCAGTCGGAATCGTTCATGCCGAACATGGCATCGGCACGGAGCCAGCGGAACGGCTGCACGCGCAACTGCATGAACGGCCAGAGCACGCGGTCGTTATCCAGCCCGGTATAAACGTCACCGTCGTCACTCACGAACCGGAACGCGATTCCCGCAGACAGCTGGAACATACCCTTCTGGCAGGCGTTTCCGCACTTGTAGAGGACAGAGCCGTTCACCTCGTTGCGTTCGCCGGACTCGTCGACACGAGCGTCCTGGTATTCCGCATGCTCGTAAGCGGCGGTCAGTTCGAAGTTCCAGAAATCCACACGGCCCTCCACGCGGGGCGCCATGTGCACCGGAATCCAGCGGGAAGATTCCATGTATTCCCAGAGATATTCCTCGCCCGCCAAGACGGATGCATTGACGAAATCGTTCGTAAAGCCCACGCCGCCGTATATGGAACTGAACATCGGGTAATTTTCACCAAAGATGGCAAACTCATCGGAAACCATCTTTTTGCGGTAACTGTATGTGCGGGCAGAATAATGGTCGTCCTGGAAACCACGCGCCATCGCCCAGAATCCCTTGAAACTCGGGCTTCTGAAGCCTCCTTCGAGAATCGGCGTGCGGTTCGTGGGCCTGTCCGTCTCGGTAATCACGTCCTGGTAAATCATGTCGCCGAGTTCGTTACCCGTCTTGACCCACACGGAGGGTTCCATCGGATTCCACGAAGGCAGCAGCGACATGCGGTTGAACAGCAATCGGTTGCGCAATTTCTGCGGGGTCCAGAGTTCGGTTTCGGAATGGATTCCACCGGCACCGAGAATGCGGTCAAAGAAATAAGTCGGGCCACCCACGAGGAAGGTGCCGTCGTCACGGTTCACCGCCTCCATGCCTTCCATTTCGGGGTCCACCGCAGCACCCGCCAAAACTGCAGAAAGCGTAAGTACAGACAACGTTGTCGAGAGCGAGGATTTCATTACCAGACCCTCCTTTCTACATAAACGCCGATGGTCAAGGTATTGGACCTTTCGGGAAGCGTCCAGATCTGTTCCCAAAGCGCATTGAACCCTATCGTAAACGACCTGTAGTACAGGAACGGCATGTTGATCCGCGCGAACCAGCCGAACTCCGTCTCGTTATCGAGAAGCATGCCGCCACGGCCTTTCAAATAGTCATCTTCGCCATCATAATCGGCACGGGCCCAGTTGCAAGTAAAGCCAGCGCCAATCGCAAGCGGCTTGACATATTTCCAGTGCCAGTCGAGACCGAGCCTCCCTACGAACTGGTGGACTCCCGGATACGGGATTCCCTCGGGGCGCACCTTCACGTAGGCGTAGTTGAAGTTGACAAAGCCGTCGAAATCGTCCCAGTAAGAATAGCGGAATCCGACTCCCCCATAGAACGAATTCTCGACAGCATCGATCAAGTCTCCGAAGGGGTACATCTCGCCGCCTTCGATGGAGACATAGATTTTCGAGAAAGCGGAATCTGCCGGATTCTGCGCAAAGAGCGTGGAAGCACAGCACAGAACTATTGCCGATAAAATAAATTTCAGTCTCATACTTTTTTCCGTTCCAAAGCCTGTGCAAAAAATCCGTCAAAACGATTATCCTGCGCGCCGGGGAGCACATGCTCGCCACGCTTGACTAATTCGGGATGAGCCTTCAAGAAGCGGTTTACGACCTGGGTCGTTTCCAGCGGATCGGGGCTACACGTGGCATATACGAGAATGCCGCCTTCCACAAGGCTTGCCGATGCGGATTCAAGAATTCCGTACTGCAGTTCGGCAAGTTCCTTCATGGAATCTTGCGTAATGCGGTACTTTGATTCGGGCCTGCGGGGCATAACGCCCATGTTGCTGCAGGGCACATCGAGCAAGATGCGGTCGAACTTCGACTGCTGCGGCGAAAGCGCGTCGATGCATTCCAGTCGCACGTTCTTGAGGCCCAGGCGGTCCACCACGTCGTGCATCTTTTCTACGCGGAATGCGGAAACGTCGCTCGCGAGAATATCGAGCGAACTGTCCATCTCGCCCATCAGCGCAGACTTTCCGCCGGGAGCGGCACACGCATCCCACACTTTAAGGCCAGGTTTCAGGTCGAGCAATTTCACGACCTCGTACGCGGAAGGGTTCTGCATGCTGAACTCGCCCTTCGCGAAAGATTCCGATTCCAGAATCGGCTTGAGTTTCGCATCTTCGGGAACCTGGATGTAGCGGTCGTAGAGAATCGAAGCACCCGTAAGCCCGAGCTTCTGGGCAAGTACCGGGGCGGAAGTCTTCTGCAGGTTCACGCGAATCCATTCCACCGGGCGCTCGAGCGTCGCCTTCGCAAGCGATTCTGCACGGTCACCGCCGTAAATATCGAACCAGCGACGCACCAGCCATTCGGGCACCGAACTTTCAATCGAAACGCGGCGCACGCGCTGTTGCGGAAGTGCGGGCAGCCCGGACCTCCGCGCGGAATGCAGCACGGCGTTCACGAGCCGCGCGGAACCTTCGCCAAGGTTCGCCGCCTTCGTGAGTTCCACGCTCGTCGAAACGGCGGCGTGGTCCGGGATTTCCATAAAGAACATCTGGAAGATTCCCATTTCAAGCACGGTCGCCACTTCAAGCGAGGGCATTTTCTTTACGAGAGTCTTTAAAAAGTATTGCAGGTACAGGTGCCTGCGGCACACGCCCAGGGCAAGTTCCATCGCAAACGGAGAAAGCCCACTTTCTTTAATAAAGCTACCGTCCTTCTGCCACAGCAGAAGCACGCGGTATGCGTCCATGCGCTCTTTCAGGGAATCGTCTAGCAAAAGCAAAGTCCTTCGCGCTTCTGGATTCCGCGCATAAAGTCGGCGACAGGCATAGGCTTCTTGCCTTCGGCCTGAATCTCGATGACCTCGAGCAGGCCCTCGCCCGTACCCACGTAAAAGCGATTGTCCTTGAATTCCACTGCACCCGGAGCAAGCTTCGGGCCCGCCTCCGGAGTATCCGTCTTGCGCAGGTAAACCATACGGCCGCCCAGTTTCCCGTAACCGCCGGGCCACGGGTTGAATGCGCGAATTCTATTGTGAATCACCTTCGCGGGCAGGTTAAAATCAATCAGGCCTTCTTCCTTCTTGAGCTTCGGCGCGCCACTTGCCTGCGCGTGATCCTGCGTCAAGTCCTTCTCGCGGCCTTCAAGCAACTGGTGAATCGCATCGTCCAGCGCGTCGCAACCGGGAGCGACCATCTTTTCCAAGAGCGAAGCCGTCGTATCCTGATGGTCTATCGCCACCGTGCGTTGCGCAAGAATCGGGCCGTGGTCCATCTTCTCGTCCAGGCGGAAAACCGTCACGCCCGTCTCTGGCAGTCCATCGGCAATCGCGCGCTGCACCGGGGCTGCCCCGCGGTACTTGGGGAGCAGGCTCCCGTGAACGTTCACGGCGCCGAACTTCGCGACACCCAGGATGTTCTTCGGCAAAATCGAGTATGCAACGACCACGAACAGGTCGGCTTCGAACTTGCGCAAATCCGCCTCGAATTCGGGCGACTTCAGGTCGGTCGGCTGCAGCACGGGGAGCCCGTATTCGAGCGCCAGTTGCTTGACTGGCGGGGGCGTGAGCACGCGCCCGCGCCCTGCCGGGCGGTCAGGCTGCGTGACAACAGCCACCACGTCCGCAAAATCAGATTCCTTGAGATGCTTCAAAAAACAGGCCGCGAACTCCGGCGTTCCCATAAATACGACTTTCATGAAAAACAATGTAGAAAAATAGCCTACACGCGTTTTGCATGCAGGCCAATATTCGTGAATAGGTCAGGTATATTTTGAAACGGCAGCCTAGTCCTTGATGCAGCGCACCGAGAACTCCAAATACTCGGGAGGGTCACGCACCCACGACCATTGCGAATCGTTCGAGAATCTAAGCACCTTGAGCCGAGCGGCATTCATCCACAAGCTATAATCAGCGGGATACAGGTCAGTCGGAGCCTCGTCCCATCCGGCCATCCAAAGACCCGCACCTTTCCCCTTGCCGTCGCAAACCAAGTTCGAGGAGTTGCATTTGCCTGCAGGGAGCAGAGAGAATCCGACAAGATCCGTCCCCTTTTCAAGCCAATCCCATTTGTCCTTCGCCCTCAATGCATTGAACGGAGAATCGCCCTCTAGATTCAACGAATCCAATAGTGACGCAATATAGAGTTTCTTAAGGGAATCGGTCTCGTCGGAATTCATCAACTCTTCAAAATCATCAGCCATCTGGTGCGCCATCGGATCATACCCTGTAATGGAATCCACATGGTTAAACAGGGTCAGCACTTCTTCGTGATTCGGCAAATGCCATCCATCGGGACAAATGCCCTGGACATTTTCACCGGCCTTGACCTTTTTTCCCAATGCGTCGCAATCTTCCGTCGGCATCTGTCCAAAAGCCATATCTATACCGCAGCCCGTCTTGACCGAATCCATCACGGCGCCCCAGGTATAGAGCCTTCCGTACTTGATGCAATTATCGGAATCTCCGCCGTAACAGGCATTCCCATAAATCGAACCACCCGCCTTGTAGGCATAGTTCAGGTTTTCGGCCATCCATTCCTGTTCGCCAATTACAATCGTCTTATAGGTTCTGCCGTCACGCTTATCTGTCAACGTACCGTAATCGAAATCGAGGGAATCCTTATCGTCCGATTCGGAAGCCAAGCTCCATTCGTTCTTGGAGCAGTAATAATTCTCGCCGTAGGTCGCGCTCAGCTCGTTCTTGTTTTTCCGAGTCAAACCGGCAGCCTCGTCATCGCATTCTCCCAATTCGAAATTATACCACCAGAATCTCTTGAAGAACTTTTCGAAGGCCGGGACATCCTCGCCCAATTCCCACGAACGGATGTTCGAACGGATCTCGGCCAGGTCCGCCGTACTCGCCCAATCCGCGATATCGGTCTTGGTCGCCTCATCTTCCCACGAGCCATCCTTCTCAATGTCGCTTGCAAAGCCCGCAAAGCGGTCGGAGAGCTTGCCTTCCGTAAGGTCGCCCTGCATCAAGATGCTTATGGCAAGGAGCGCCGCGTTATCGTCTCCGGTTGCAAAGATGTTCAAGTCTTCGGCAGTCGCATTGTCCACCTTGATCCCGAAGGCCTCAAAGACTTCCGCTTCCGCCTTTTCCTTCGCCTTCGCAAAATCCATCCCGTCTTCAATCAACTTGATAACGCGTTCGTATTCGAGATGCGTCAGCAGGTTGATGTTCGCCTTTTCGCGTTCGGAAAGGTCCACGAGCGCATTCAAGGTAATCTGGCTCTTGGATACGTCGCCAGTCACTTCGTTACGGTAGAAACCTTCCGTTTCAAGCAGGGCAAACTGCGAAATGAGCGAGATATCCTTCACGGAGAATTCACCCCTGTCGTTGGAAATCTTGCCCTTGAAGCTCTTGCCCGTCTGGCGGAGTTTTCCCGATTCCAGCAAGGCGGCTCCTTCCAGTTCCTGCACGGTAATGCTCGAACCCTTGAGGAACGGTCCCTTCTGCGAGACACCGGCCACAGTCTTGTCCTCTATTGCGATAATCTGCGTCTCTTCGCTCGTTCCGCCAGCCCCCTTGTTGCTGCCATCATCGCCACAACCAACACTCAAAAGAATGAAAAGTGCAGAAAAAAGGATAGCTATAATTTTTTCATCTAATTTACGCATTTTGGATCTCCTGGATGTTTTTTGTCAGGGGGAAAAGTTGCAAGTTCAGTCGGTAGACTCTATCCATGCCATCGTCCTCGCTAGCGATGGCAACAATTTTCTTTCGGAACTCTGCCAGTTCCGCCACGATTTTCGTGTATGCCTTCTGGGTAAGCCCCATGGTGATTCCAGAAACGTTCCTTTCCGAAAGGGGCAAGTTCTTGATGGCATCCAGTGCGAAATTTCCCATCTGCAGGTGCATCTGCTGGATTGCAAGCGGGACAAAGCTCATCTCACCCGTAGAAACGGACTTGTCCGACTGTCTGTAGGAGCCATCCTTGTTTTTCTTCAAGAGCCCCAGATCGACCAGATAGCGCACGGACTCCTTGACCTCGGCGGCCGTCATCTTGGGCAAGCAGCAATCCGCCACCTTCTTGGGAAACATTTTCGGCATGTGGGGCACCAACTCGCGGAGCACCGGATTCTTCCAGGATTCATAATAACCCATGGACTTTCGCCCAAGAACATTCACCTTATGGGCTTGGGCCAGCGCCTGCATTTCGTCAAATGCTTTTTTACGCTGTGGGCCTATTTTCGATTGCGTGAACGTCACCAGGTTAATGAAATAGGCCTTTTCGAAACCTTCCAGATCCATAGCCTGTGCAACCCGTTCGACACCGCCCTTCCGCAAGGAACTTTTTCCTTCGCTTACCAACTTGAGGAACACCGGCGACACGTACCCCGCACGATGCGAAAAATCGCGCCAGGTAAGGCCATGACGCAACTTGTTCTCGGCAAACCAGAGCCGCATGAACTCTCGATAATCTTGAAATTCTACTACTGAACGCATACCAGCAAAGATACTTTCGCGCCCCCTTCTCCGCAACAATTTTTGATACAAATCAAGCATTTTTTTGCAAATTTTAGGAATGTATGATAATTTTAAACTTTTTACGATACAAAAACGTCAAATTTCAGCAAAAAAAGCCACTTTGGGTTATTCGTGAGCACTCTTTTTTTAAAGCGCACTTTTTCTAAATTTACGCCCGCAATGAGAATCCCGCTCCAACTTGCCGTCATTTTCGCCATCTGCCTTGCCGGGGAATTCCTCCACCGCATCGTGGGCGTGCCCCTGCCGGGGAACATTATCGGCATGGTCCTGCTGCTCATATTACTTTGTACAAAAGTCATCAAGCCGGAGCAGATTTCGGGCGTTTCGAACTTTTTCCTGAAGCACCTCGCGCTGTTCTTCTTGCCGCCGAGCATCGCCATCATGGCCGTCGGTGACGACATCCTTTCCAAGTGGCCGCTACTCCTGTTCCTGTGTATCGCCTTCACGCTCATAACAATCGCGATGGGCGGCTGGGTCACGCAGTTTTTTATCCGCAGGCAGGAATACCGGGAAAACCTGGCCCTGCGTGCAGAACGCCTTTCCAAGCGTGCAGAACGCAACGGCACAATCGGGGGCGAAAAATGAACGCCATCATCAATTCTCCCCTGTTCGGCATATTCCTCACGCTCGTCGCTTTTGAAACCGGCGTGTTCATCAGCAAAAAATTCAAGTATTCCTTCCTGAACCCGCTCCTGATAGGCAACATCCTCATCGTCGGATTCCTGCTGATTACGGGCATCAGCCTCGAAAGCTACAACGTGGGCGGCGACTACATCTCGGTGATGCTCTCGCCCGCGACAGTCGTGCTCGCCGTGCCGCTCTACAGGCAGATTTCAAAACTCAGGCAATTCTGGAAGCCCATACTCGCGGGCATCTTCGCGGGTAGCCTCACCTCGATTGCGTGCGTGATTCTTTTCAGTAAACTGCTCGGGCTGAGCAACACGCTCATGCTCTCGCTGCTCCCGAAATCCGTCACCATCCCGATGGGGAGTGTCATCTCGTCGCAAATCGGCGGCATTCCTTCCGTCACCATCATCGCCATCACCGTCACGGGAATCACGGGTGCGGTCGCGGCCCCCGCCGTATGCAGGTTCTGCCACATAAAGCACAAGGTAGCGCAGGGTATCGCCATCGGCACCGCAAGCCACGCACTCGGCACCACCCGCGCCATGGAGATGGGCGAAGTACAGGGCGCCATGAGCAGCCTTGCCATCGGGATTGCAGGGCTATTCACCGCAGTCGTCGCACCACTGATTTTAGCGTGCTTGTCCTAAACGCTTCGTCTCTATCGGGAATTATCTAGCGGCCAACGAGAACTTCGGAAAGAAGCGTCTCCCTTTCAGGGAACTTGCAGAGTTTCCGGACTTCGTCTTCGCAAAAGAAGGGTTCGCGACGGGCAAACTTTCCTAGTCCGCGGGCCGATTCCCGAAGCATCTCGGCGATGAACCCCGCGTTCATGTTCAAGTAGCGGTAGGCGCGTTCCCCGAGCATGTTGCACGCTTCCTCGACATCCGCCGTAAAGAACACGGCAAAGGACGCATTCTCCACGGCCTCCGGCGAAAGATGCGCATTGCAGAACTTGCCCCGATTCACCGAGTTCGTCTGCAGATACAGAGTCTTTTTCAGCGGAACATAGCGATACAGGCCAGGAAACACCAGCATCACGTCAAAGCACACGACCCAGATTTTAAGGAGGCCCGCGCCGAACGTGTTCAGGTTGCAGATTTCCATCCAGCGAAGGATCGTCGAAAAGTCATCGAGCGACGCCTTCCAGGGCTTAAAATTCCTGTAGCTCACCTTACCCGGGCCCAGGAATTCATACTCGCGGAAAAAATACTCGTTCGGGAACTTGAGCGGCGTAAGCGGGAATTCCGTCCCTTCCGCAGGCTGGTTCACCACGCGGCATATCTTCATGCACCTCGACAAGTCCGTGATGCACTCGCCTCGGTTCTGCCTCAAGAACCTCGATGCATAGCGGCCTTCTCCCATGTCGGAATCGCCCTGGATTTCACCCCTATTGGAATAGGCGAAATCCGAAACAGCCTCGTATTTCTTGAGTGATTTCGGCATCAGGCATAAAGCTGCGAGCGGCACCTCGGAAGCCCCGAGGCCAAGAGCCACGGCAACATCGTCATCGACAAACGCACCGAACGGTATCGCGATCCCCCCCAGCGAACGCGCAAGGATGGAGACAAGTCCCGCGATGGAACCCGTATCGATTTCCAGCTCCCTATAGGCACCTTCCTTGTACCGCCAAACCGCACGGTCCAGGATGCCGGTAAAGAAAAGCGATATGCCAGCAGCCTGCATTATCTCGTTCGGCGGGAACGCCGCACAGAGTTTGTCGATGTTCGCCCTGCGCGCTTTTGCATTCTCGGCGGGGAGCTGCACCAGTTCGCCTTCTGCGTAGTCATAATAATAGAGCCCGTCCGGAAAACGTTCGCCGCGCAACAGCACGTAGATTCCAACCGAATGAAGCCCATCCGCGCTGACATCGTTCTTCAACTGCGAAAGCAGCCTGTTCAACATCGAAGACGACGCATTCACAAGCGAGAACAGGTCGCCGTCAACCACCTTTCCCTGCCCTTCTACCGGGAAACGCTTCGCTCCCGGATAGCTCTTGTCAGGAGGCGTCCTCCTATCCCAATGAAGAGTAACGGGATCCCCCACATGGCGCAGGGAATGCCTTACGGATTCATGATAAGCGATGGAATAGAAGCCCACGGCATGAAATATATAAAAAAAAGCGAAACAAACACTTGATACAGTTAGCGACATTTGGTTCTTACAAGACTCGTTTAGGCCTATCCCATTATATATATTAGCGTAGAAAAGAGAAATCAGGACCGTGCATAGTTTACCCTCGTAAACGCAAACTATACCGAAATCCTTTTTTTTCGCTCCATACCGATGTAGTTTTAGATTGCACAAAACCCAAAACGAGGAAACGATGAATTTCAAACTCAAAACTGGTCTTACCCTTTCCGCGGCCGCACTCTTCTTCATGAGCGCCTGCGGCGACGACTCCTCCAGCAATCCTTCCAACAAGGACCCCGAAAACGGCGTGCCGACCGATTCCCTGGATGTTCCCACGGATTCTATCCCGACAGACTCCATCCCGACAGACTCGATCCCGGCAGACAGCATTCCGCAAGGCACTGAGAATGTGAGCAAGGTCGTGATGCCCGAAGAGGCCGCTGACATCGTCGCCTCCATCGAAATTCCGAAGGACACCGGCAAGGGCCTCACCATTGACGACTTTGAAGACGGCAACAACGGCTCGCTGCAGGGTGAATTCTACTGGTACACCTACAACGACAACAACGGCGGTGCCGACGGTGACGGTGCATCCGAAATCAAGACTCCCATTGGCGAAGAAGGCTACCCAGTTGCCAGAAAGTCCGACAACGGAACAAACTATGTCTGGGCTGTGTACTACTCCCTCGACAAGGGCGAATACCTGTGGGACCCGTACGTAGGCTGGGGCGTCGAGCTCGATCCCGAAATTGACTACAGCCGCTTCGGCGGAATCACCTACTGGTACAAGGGTGGCGCCCACGAAATCCACGTGGAAACTTCCGACGTGACGGACTACGACGTCCACCTCGCAAAGGTCAAGGCATCCCGAGTCTGGACCAAGGCTGTCATCCGCTTCAAGGATCTCGCACAGGGCGGCTGGGGCGAAAAGGTCGAATTCAATGCGGCAAACATTGAAAAGATCAGTTTCCAGGCCAAGGGCAACGGCAAGATTGACTCCGTGCTCATCGACAACGTCTACCTGCAGGACACGAGCGAAGTCGAAAAAGACAAGCCCGACATGACCATCATGGACCCCGAAATTCCGGAAGTGACCATCGGCGACATCAAGATTTCGAACCCGCTCCAGGCCAAGGCCATGAAGTACCTCAACAAGGGTCTCAACATCACCAACTGGCTTGAAGAAGACAAGACCTACTTCAAGGGCGAATTCAAGTTCGACGAATCCGATATCAAGCTCATGGCCGACAACGGAATCAAGTCGCTGCGTCTGCCCATCGACCTCGACAAGTACGTCACCAACCGCGACGAATTCGTGGCCGACACCACCGGCAAGACCGAACTCAAGTTTGACGACAAAAACCTCTTCGCCGTCCTCGACTCCTTCGTCGAATGGACCGGCAAGCACGGCATGTCCTTCGTTATCGACTACCACGAATATGACAACAGCTACAACGCCACAAGCGCCGCGAATCCCAACTATACCAAAATGATGGCAAACGTGTGGAAGCACGTGGCAGCCCACTTCGCAAGCAACGACCGTGAAGATATTTTCTTCGAGCTCCTGAACGAACCCGACATGAGCAACGGCAAGGTTTCTTCTGCAACTTGGCGCGTTGCCGCCCAGGAAGACATCGACTCCATCCGCACGGTCGACACGAAGCACACCATCATCTTCGGTGATGCCGAATGGTACGCCATCAAGCACCTCGCCGCAGGCGAAAAGCTCAATGACGACAACGTTGTCTACGCAATACACACCTACGAACCGTTCGTGTTCACACACCAGGGTGCCGACTGGTCCGACACCAAGACCATCAAGAACCTGATGTTCCCCTACGATAAGGAAAAGTGGTCCGAATACAGCGCTGACTTCGGCGTCATTTCCACCGGTTCGACCAAGACCGTAAAGTGGGTCGCAGATGCCGTGAAGAACTACTACAAGAACGCAAGCAAGGAAGCCATCCTCAAACTCATCCTCCCCGCAAAGGAATGGGCCGTGAAGAACAACGTGCCGGTCATCATCAACGAATTCGGCGCCTACAGGCCGGCAAGCGACAAGCAGTCCGTCCTGAACTACATGGCCGCCATGAGGGATATCAGCGACACGCTTGAAATTCCGCTCACTCACTGGGGATACACCGGCGGCTTCGCCCTGTTCGAATCCGAAGGCGCAAGCCCGAAGGGCACCAAGCTCATCGAAGGCATGAAGGAAGCCTACGGCCTCTAATCGAAATACAAAGTTCTCCTCCTAACACATAGGTCGCGCGGGCAACCGCGCGACCTTTTTTTCGTCAGGGAACGAGAAGGAACAACCCCCAATTGGGTTTTCAAGCGCGAATTTCCTAAATTTATAGAACAATGTTCTTCGACGCGAAAAAAATCCGCGCTAAGGTTGCGGCTACACTTGCAGGCACATTGCTGCTTACGGGTTCTGCCTTTGCGGCCGGCTTCTACGGCAACCAGAGCGACATCAAGTGGAAGACCGCCGGCACGAAGCATTTCCAGTTCATCTACCCGCAGGAATACACAGAGCACGCTTCCGCACTCTCCGCATACGCAGAAGCGGTCTACGATTCGGTGGTAGGCCGCTACAAGAAGGACTTGCCGGGCCGCGTGAACGCGGTGCTCAACAACGCTCTCTACAGCAACGGCAGCGCCGTCCCGAGCGAAAACGCGGTAAACCTGTGGCTCACCAACTGGGATTTCAAGGTCCGTAGCAGCCACGGCTGGCTCGCCGACGTCATCACGCACGAATTCAGCCACCTGGTGAGCATCGAGAACGGGAGCAAAGTCAAGCCGAGCATCTACGGCGTGCAGCTCAGTTACACCGACTACTACAACGAGCGCATCACGAGCGACTTCGCAACGTTCGTCCCCTTCACGCTGCAACCGCTGTGGTTCGCCGAAGGTACGGCGCAGTTCGAATCTAGCCGCATGGGCTTTGACGCCTGGGACACGCACCGCGACATGCTGTTGCGCGTCGCGGCCCTCAACGATACCCTGCTCCCGCTCGAATACATGCACGATTTCTCGGACAACTCGCTGTTTGCCGAACTCGGCCCCTACACGCAGGGTTTCTCGCTCGTACTCTACATCTCTAAGCATTACGGCGAAGATGCAGTCCCGAAAATCTGGACGGAACTTTCGAAACCCTACCGCGTGACGCTCGACGGGGCGCTCAAGAAGGTTCTCGGCATCAGCGAGAAGGAACTCTACGAAGCGTGGAAAAAGGAAATCACCGAGGCGTACAAGGCGCAGAAGGATTCCCTCGGGCCTCTCGTCGAGGGCACGAAGATTACCGCAGACGCCTTCTGGCAGGACTTCCCCGTAGTCGCGGGCAAGCACCTCTACGGCGTATCGAATTTCGGCGGACCGTGGTTCGACGGTGCGGTTTTCAAGATGCCGCTGAAAGAGACGAAAGATAGCGCAGAAGTCAAGGACAGTACTGCGAAGGAAGACGAAAAGATTGACGGCATCGAAATCGGCCAGATATCTATCGAAGAAGAAACTGACGAAGATTCCACCATCAATATCGGAGACTACGCGAAGAGCGGGTTCCGCGCGAAGAAGCCCTGGTTCGACAAGGGCATCGACGTGTACGACGCCCCGGAGAAAGGCCCGATTCTTGCCTACGTGACGTTCCAAAACCGCGACAAGGACGGGCACGCCCACTTCGACATTGCGGTGAGCGACACGAACAAGAACAAGCTCACCCTCACCCACCTCGTGGACGCGGTCTACCCCGCATTCAGCCCCAAGGGGAACGAAGTCGCCTTCGTACGGCGCGAACCCTACAGCACGCGCTTCGTGCTGAGCAAGGTTCCCTTCACCGCAGACTTCAGCGAATACACGGCAGAAGACCCGATAGACATCTATGTGCCCGACGCGAAGTTCAGGTACTACAACATCTATAGCCCCAAGTACAGCCCCGACGGCAAGCGAATCGCCTTCAGTTTCTTTGACGACGTGCACCGCGGTATCGCCGTGATAGACGCGGACGGCAAGAACATGAAGGTCGTGAGCACCGAGGGCTACGACGAGCGCGACGTGAACTGGATTGACGACAGCAAGATTGTTTTCGCGAGCAACAGGAACGGGATCTTCAACCTCATCGAGAAAAACATCGACACCGGAAACGAACGCCCGCTCACGAACGTGGTCGGCGGTGCATTCACTCCGGTACTTGCAGGCGACACGCTCTACTTTACGCAGTACGACAAGGACGGGTTCTCGCTCTACAAGCTCCAGTATACTCCTGTCGCGATGATAAACGACACGACGATGAACATCGTGGAACGCGACAGTACCATCCAAGTTGCCGATACCGTTTGGAACAACTGCGCGGCAGCTGATTCTACAAAGATCCCCGCCTCCGCGGGGATGACGAAAGAAGAAGCTTCCGCGGGGATGACGAAAGACTCAGCCTCGGTTGACTCTACCGCGGCACTCGCAAACTGCGCATCTGAACCGGTCATCACAATGCGCGACAGCACCATCAAAGTCTACGACACAACCTACACCATCACGCAGAGGCCCGCCCCGAGCGAAATCGTGCTCAAGGGCTCGCCCCTCCCGCGCATCGAGAAGCATATCGAACTAGAAAGCCGCGAATTCGCCGGCACCGAGCGCGACTACAAACCCATCCCGACAGTCCCGCTGTTCATCCCGATGCTCTCGTTCAACGAGAACGCCCCCGACCTCACCGTATTCGGAGAAGGACAACTCAAGGCAAAGATCGGGCTTGCCGCCATCATCGCGGACCCGCTCAAGAAGAACACGGTGCAAGTCGGCCTCCTGCTCGAAATCGGCAACGGAATCGACTACATCAATTCGGGCGGAATCAACCCCAAGCAGGAAAAGGAGTTCTTCGTCGCATGGGAAAACAGGAGCACGCCCATCGACTTCGGATTATCCTATTCCTATGCGAACTACACGAGCAGGGACACCGTGCGCTACGAAGACGTTCGTGCCCACGACGGGGACAGCCTCGGCATCAGCAACTACGCCGTCCCGATGCAGGCGCTTGTGGCAACGGCAGGCTACAGCCCGTTCAAGAGCATCGACACGCTTCAAATTGCCGCAGGTTACGACTGGGCCGATTTCAACCTCTACGAAGACAACTTCGCATGGACCTACCAGAAGCGGTTCAGCGCGATGGCTCTATTCGGCATCTACGGCGACAGCGAAGGCGAGGACGGCACGGGCATCAGTGGCCAGGGCGACGGGGCCGTCATCTCGTACCAGTATTCCAACAGCGACCTGTTCCGTCCGGGAACATTCGCCGAAAGTTTCTACGTCACCGAGAGCGGACAGGCAAAGCCCAAGTACAGGAATTTCAACATCCACGAGTTCGGCCTGAGCCTCTACGGGAGCATCCAGAGCCCGCTCACCGGGGCACGCCTCGCCGCGGGAGCAAAGGTCGGCGGCATATTCAGCTGGGACACCGACTCGAAGGATTCCAGCGGAGCAAAAGTAGACACGCTCGACTCCTACTACTACAGTCCCATCTTGCTCGAAGGCTACCCCTACCTGCGCAGTTCCGAAAACTACACGCGCGCAGGCACCAAGACCGCCATGGCCGAGCTCCACTACCTATTCCCGTTCTACGACGACTGGCGCAAGGGTTTCTGGATTTTCGAGACTCGCGATTTCTATATCGATGCTTTCGCGCAGATCGGCGCCGCCTGGAATTCCAAATGGTTCGACTCCGACAAGTTTACCGACCACGATTTCTGGGACCGTTCCGTAGGGTTCTCGCTGCGCCTGAGCAACAGGATTTTCTACAGCGTCCCGCTCGACATCTCGCTCACGTTCGCCCGCGCCCTCAGCCGCATCGGCGACGAAAATGGCAGAAGCGAAAGCAGGAAGGTCAAACCCATCGACATTCCGCTATTGCCCGACGCGGCATCGCCCACAAAAATAAAGTTTGCTATCGGAATGGGATTTATAAACACCTGGCAATAGGCTGGTCGCCTGCAGCAGGGTCACTTTCTCGAAGCAACCACGAACTCGCGTAATTTTTCCATGGCATCGCTTTCGCGGTTGAACATCAGATTCTCGACGAGGCAACAAAGCC
The DNA here is from genome assembly GCA_002449765.1 of Fibrobacter sp. UBA7003. Taxonomy (GTDB): domain Bacteria; phylum Fibrobacterota; class Fibrobacteria; order Fibrobacterales; family Fibrobacteraceae; genus Fibrobacter. The sequence continues at coordinate 194,599 of DJXN01000015.1, read as the reverse complement.
TATAAGGTATTTCGTCGTATGCGGGTTCCAGCTTGGAATCCACCAACACGAAATCCAGTCCCGCCTTGCGCGCATGGTGCAAAAACACGGAGTGGAACACGCCCCGCAAGCTATCGTCGCCTTCAAACAAGCGGCCAATCTTGCTTATGTCGCAAAGGATATGCGCATACGGCAAGTTCACCTTCACGAACTTGCAGATTCTAAAGAAGGTCTCTATTCCCGAGGCCAAATCGATATCCGAAGCGGGGACGTTCGGTTCGAAAAGGACATCCTCGGCATGGAAAGCAAGTTTACCGATAAGCAGGCGATACATCCGTTCCATAATGGCAGACTGACGCTCGAACGTAGTCGCCTCGCCTTCCTCATCCTCGGCACGGAACACGGCGGCAAAGCCATGCTTGCGAATTTCCTCGGCCTTGTAAAGGAACACTTCTTCCCCTTCTCGAAGGCTGACCGATCTTGCAATCCCCTTTCCAAGCACACATTCCATACCTGCGACAAGGGCATCCCACCTTTCCGAACTGACCATGACCGGCAACCGCGCGGATTCATCTTGCAGCAGCAAGCCGTCCAGCTGCGATTCCATGATTTTCTTGGCCTCTTTCTCATCCACATCGACGTCTACCGCAATAACCTTGGCATCGCAAGACTGTTTCCCGATGACAACCACGTCATTTTGCTTCGAGACATCCAGGGCGTCAAGACCGCTCAGAAGCGTGCTGTAACTGCGAGCAGGAATCTTGCGGGGCCGGCATCCCCGGAGCGCCTTTACGACCGTTTTCACCATGGCCGGAGAAGATCCACGACCGCCACCGACAATGTTGACGACACGGGAATCGGCCAACTTCCACATTTCTTCGGCAAGAGCCCTTTCCAAAGCGTTTGCCGCGACCCCGGCGCACAGTCTCTCAAAATCAACGAAGGCACTTACACGCACCGACGCGAGCGAGAAATCCCGGAGGCTGGGCAATATATCGGAAACCTCGGAAGCACACTCCACCCCAAGGCCAAATATCGGGAAACTACTGACGCTATGCCGCAACGCCCCTACGCCCAGCCCCGATGCTAGGTGCGCACCGGAATCAGACACCAATGCCGAAACAATAATCGGATAGAGCATACCGCGTTCGTTGCAAATCTTAAGGACCGCATACAGGGCGGCCTTCGCATCGAGCGAATTCGATATATTTTCAAGCATCAGGACATCCGCACCACCATCCAGAAGTCCCCTGGCTTGTTCGCCGTAGCAATCCACCAGATCCCGGAAAGGAGCCCGCCGTGCCGACGCACCCATGCAGCCCACAACGAACTTGCGTTCGGGAACCTGGCCCAGCTTCCCTGCGCGAGAGTTGAGAATATCGTCGTTGTATTCTTCCACCGCCTGACGCGCGAGTTCCGCGCCCGCCTTCGCGATGTCATAGGCCATCTTGTCCAAGCGATATTCCGTCTGGCCATGGGCATTCGCGTTTCGCGTAACCGTGCGGACAAGGTCCACTCCCGACTCAAGATAGGCCCGGTGCATTTCTTTCACACGGGCCGGAGCCGTAAGACACAGGACCTCGAAATTGCCTTCAAGCGACACGGGATGATCAGCAAACTCGTTGCCGCGGAAATCCTGTTCCGTAAGCGATTGCGTCCCGAACGACGCCACGTAATCCCCGTCCATCACAAGGATCCGTCCGATGCTCGCACGAGAAAGCTCCTGATATGATTTCGAAAGGTTCATGGGATGATTATCGCCCGGACACTATCGTCTGTTCGGGACTTCGCCTGGAAGCAACTGTCCGGGGCTCGTGCGCTGGGCATCGCGGCCCCTGAAATTCGGGTTGTACTGTTTTACCTGCGAAGCCTTCACCTCGGCCTGCAGCTCCATCAAGTGCGTCTCCCACTCCTTCATGGAGTCGTCGAATTCACCGCGAGCCTGCAGCATGAGTTCGCGGAGCTGCAAGAGTTCCTGCATCTGGTCTCGCTTCATGATCCACAGTTCCTCCTCCTCGGGCATTCGCTCGATGTTGAAGAGGATGTTCAGGTAACGCTCTTCCGCTTCCTTGTAGGCCTTATAGGTCTCCTTGTACATCATGTAACGGTCGTCGACCATTGTCTGCTGCGGCGACGGGTGCGTCGTGCATCCCGAAAGGACTGCCGCAAGGGATACGGCGGACAGGGCTATGATTATACGGAGGCAAGCGCGCATGGGCTATTCCTTTTCCGCGCGCTTGATGTTGAAGAGGCGTTCGTGCGTGATGTTGCTCTTGAAGGTGACCGTATCCTTCGTGACCGGGTGCACCATGTAGTGCGTCCCCACCTTCACTTCGCGTTCCTGGCACGGGATGCCCGTCTCGGGGTCGATCATGATTTCGAACTCGGTGTCATATTCCGCCTTGTGGCCGGCAGTGTACGCCTTGAATTTCTCGGGCACGATATTGCTGTTCACGTGCTGCTCCCAGATGTAGTACGGGAAGCTTTCCGTCTCATGCAGGTAAACCTTGTAATCCAGGCAATGGCGGTGGTCGCGGTTCTCGAAGCCCTTCGTCACCACGGAATCAATCTTGATGAGCGCAAAATTCAGGCGTCCCTGGTCCTTGAGCATCTGCGTGATGTTCGCCTTCACGGGCACTGAACCCGTAAGCAGGTGGTCCATTTCCCAGCGATGCTTTTCGAGGCGGCGCAGGTGAGGCTTGTAATCCGGGTTCAAGAGCTGCTTGCGCCAGCGTTCGGGCATCGGGATGTGCGCGAGAAGCGTGTCGTAACCGTCATCGAGGCCCGTAATGCTCGTCACTTCGCGGTCCACGGCAGCAAGGTTCACCTCCTTCACGCGCCATGCAAGTTCGGAGGGCATGAAGTTCTTGAGGTAGCCGCGGGAATTGTTCAAGCGGTACAGGCGCTGCACCTTCGTGGTATCGCCCGCAGTAGAGTAGTTCAGGTCCACATAGGCGGCGGTAATCGTGCCCATCTGCTCTTCGCCCTTCAGGTCAATCGTCGCGAAGTAGCTTTCGGTATAGACCTCCACATCTACAGGCTGTGCAAGCTTGTAGTTGAGCGTAACCTCAGATTCGCCGCACCCGGCAAGGGCAAACGGCAAGGCACAAAAAGCGGCAAGCACCCCAATAGAGGCGAAATGTTTTTCTCTAAGCATCAAAACATCCAAATTATTTCACTTTGTTCTTTACGAGCGTCACTTCCTTAAACGCGAGGAGCCTATCGCCAGCAGTAGCTTCGATAAGAATCGACCCCGGAGCCTTATGACGCGTGAGTTCTGCAGCCGTCATCAGTCCACCGCGCTTGGAATGTCCCTGCAGCGTGTAGACGCTCACTTTCTCGTTCACCTTGGTCTCGTAGTGCCAGATTTCCTTTCCTTTGCTCTTTTCTGTACCTTCGTAGAAGGTTATCTTCAAGGCAGGGAAATCGAAGCCGGTGCCGTAGCGGAACTGGACAATCATCGGATTGATAAGTTCGAACTCGCTGGTCGTATCAACAACCACCTGGTTCGCCGGGTTCCACTCACGACCGCAAACAATCTTCGCTTCTTCAGTGGAACAGGCGGCAAGGAGCGCGCCAAAGGCAACCACAGCAAGCAAAATCAGTTTTCTCATTCTTAAGCCTCCCATTGAGACAAATGTCTACCTAACAAGGTAGCAAAAAAAGCCCTGGAAAGCAAATCAGCGGGCAAGAACGAGCATCATTTCGAGGTGAGGCGTCTGCGGATAGAAGGCAAAGGCCTCGGCGCGCCGGATTTTGAAGCCCTTTTCGGCAAGGAGGGCGGTATCGCGGGCAAGCGTCACCGGGTGGCAGGACACGTAAATCAGGCGGTTCACGGAAGATGCGGCGATGGCATCGAGAGCCTCCTTCGGGAGGCCCGTGCGGGGCGGGTCCACGATGAGCGTCGCGGGGATATCCACCACGTTCTGCGCGAGCCATTCCTCGGCCGGGGCAGAAACGTTTTCTACTACACTTTCAGCACCGCTTGTCACAGATAAATTAACTTTCGCATGCTGCAAGCATTTTTCTTCGCGCTCCACGGTCGTCACGCGCTTGAACTTGTCCAGGAGCATCGCGGCGAAGAACCCTACCCCGCTAAAGAGGTCGATAAGCCATTCGTCGCTCGCCTCGCCGCTTGCAAGGCCCTCGTCCACGGCATCGCGCACGGACTTCACCAGCGCGGGCAACAGCGCGAGATTGCTCTGGAAGAACACGCCCGCATCGGCCTCGATTTTCTTCCCGCAGATTTCGGCGACGCTCACCGCATTCTCGCTGAACTCGTGAGCAGGCATTCCCTCGTAATAGTACGAGATTTCACCCGCGCCGTTATCGAAGAGGTTCACTTCCATCTCGCGGCCGGGGCGGAACTTGCCCGCAAAAATCTCGCGGGCGCGGCCCTGCAAAAAATCGTTGAGAGCGGGCGTCAATACGGGGCAGTTCTTGAACAGCGCCACACTGTTGCTTTCCTGCTTGCGGAACCCGAAACGTACAATCGGCTTGTCGCCGGCCTGGTCGCAAACCACAACGACACGGGCGCGGTTGCGGTAACCCCACGCGGGGCCCGTATGCACAGTGAAACTTTCGGGCAACTCTATGCGGGCGATGCGCCGGAAGTTCTCGCGTTCGACTTGCGCCAGGTATTCCGCCTGTTTCTCGCTATCCAGGTGCTGCAAGCTGCACCCGCCGCACTTGCCGTAGAGCGGGCAGCGCGCCTCTACGCGGTCGGGATTTGCGCCTTCCAGCACTTCCACAACATGCCCGCGGGAAAAATCCTTCTTAGTGAACGTCACCGCCACCTTGCAGAGTTCGCCCGGCAACGCGCCCGCGACAAAGCACACGCGGCCATCAGGCAGGCGCGCCATACCCTCGCCGCCCTGCACCATCTTTTCGATGCGGACTTCGAACACCTCGCGGGCGGGCGCAGAATGTGCGGGGCGAGCAGACGCAGGGCGCTTGTGGCCCGGCCTGCGCGGCTTGCCAGGTTTGTAGAAATTGCGGGACATCGGGCATAAAGATAGAAAAACAGCCCTGCGCAAAGGCAAAAAGCCGTTTTAAAGCACAACAATATAATTCTTTTTTGAAACCTATTCGCAGGGTTCAGCCTGCTCGTACATTTCAGGGGTGATATAAAACTGATAAAACTTCACAAGAGCCCCAATTGTAAGCCCCTCTCCAGTTTCTTTATATGCTTCTATTGTTCGCAAATCTTTGGTTTTATCCTCTACATTCCCTTTGAAATCGATGCATTTCTGCGGTTCTGTCAAAAAAATCAATGTTACGTTTATCGGTGAAGAATCACAGCCATCAACAAAAAGGCCACATTCATAGGAAGGAATATTCTTTTCTCGATTTTCTTCTACATACAAATAATCTTCATTTGCGTTAATATTCGCCGTTATCGTATCTTCTGCAAAAAAAACAACTTTCACATCGAAGCCGGAAATGTTTGTTATGCCATTTAACTGATGGACAACTTGTCCTCCGCAATCAATGCATTCGGAAGAACACGCCATCATTAAGAAAGAAAATAGAAGTATTATTTTTTTCATAGCAGACCTATAATTTTTCCCAATATTCAAATAGTTCATCCATGTCGCTGTCAGTATATTTTCTCCCGCCCTTCCCAGAAGGAAACTTTTCTTTAAGATATTTTTTTAGAGAACTCATTGAATTTGAGTTAAAGAAGGCCGTTTCAACATCCTTGATATTGAATCCCGATACATTGTCTATACCTCGTTTTAAATCTGCCGTAGACTTTGTATCATCAATCAAATCAGCGACTAATCCTGTATAGTCATGAAAATAACTAGGTATATTCTTTTTGTCTTTAGTAGAAAAGTAAACGCCTGGATTCCCATATCGTTCCTTGGCGAAGAACATCTCTATACCCCTTGCATAAGTTTCCAGATAAATGGTTTTTAAATCAGAATATGTACCCTTCTTCTGATTCGTATATTGAGATATATGCGATGATTCGTGAATTGTTGTTCTATAGATTATTTTGGAATCAAATCCATACGCCAAAACGGAAATTTTATCATCGTGAAAAAAAGATGGATTCGTTTGTGTACATCCAATTGTTTCGCCCGTGCATTTGACATCCTCCATATAATCCTCTTTATTTTCATAATAAACAATAATGTCCATGCTCATGTTGCTTGCTGTATTTGTTCTAGGCTTTTTCAAACCGTATCTTTCTCCGTACCAGTACTGATATGCCGCGGTCCATACAACGCACCACTTGGCCTTATTACCTGTAAATGTTTCCTTCCAGTCACCACTCATGTCGTTTTTCTCTATCTCAAGATCCTCCCCATAACCCGAATGACCATCTTCCAGCAAGAAATCCTCGGCATCAAAGTTCGCTTCATAGTCGATGTCGAAATTCCATTTTTCTGGAATCTTGAATTTCCCTTCAGCATCGGTGTGCGCTTCTCGCCAATAATAAGAGTATCCACCCGTAACACGAACCCCTTCAAGCGGTTGGACCCCTAACGAGTCATCCTTAAATTTCAGTTGACCGCCATGCTTTTTCCCGCCACCAAGCAGAGACCATGCCGCAGCTGGCAACTCTCCGATTTCACGTTTCCGCAATTTTGCCCGTTCTTCAATATAACCCGTCATTGTCATCGATTCCCACTGCACTTCATGGAGGGATATGCCCATGTCCGCAAGTTTTTCAAGCGTAGAACCGCTGGATTTGCGAGCAGCTTTTTTCAAAAGCGCTCTTTCCGTGGTCGCCGAATCAGTCTCTTCAACGCATTCGTCTTCTTCGCAGTCGCCATCTAGAGGCTCAACAAGAAAAAGTTCCTTGATGACTTCGTATTTCGTGGGCCCGAACTTGTAGTCTACTGGGACGGTAGCAAACAACGGAATAATGGAATCGGGAAGTGTCGGATCGATATAAACGACTGGCTTACGGATGTGTTTGTAGTCTAGAGGGTGCTTGAAAAGGACAAGCGATGTGTCGTATTTCTTAAGCTCCGCAGCCCCCCTTTTACCATCGGCAAGAAAGCGAACGTAAAGGTAGTTGGGGGCCAGACTCATTTGCTCTACGTCGGCCGTATCGGCGGCTCTTTTTGCTAGAATTCGATTGCGCATTGCCTTGCTCATGTTCTCGACAGAATAGGGGTCGTTCGCAGGATCACTCACGATGGGGCTTGTAAGAATGTTGACGCCGGTCACTTCGTGTTCCTGAGCGACACTTATTGTCCCCACTACGCTATCCGACGAATCAACGGAATTACTACAGGCGACAAGCAAAAATCCCAAAACTAAAAACGGAATATTTCTTTTCACCGTACAATCCAAGACAAATTCATCAGCAATAATTTATTTTGAAACTTTCGCCAAGTCAACAGAAATTCTTGTAAAATAATTCAAACGAATGGCCCGGTACAAGTGCAAAAAATCGAATTTGAGGATAAAAACCAAAAAAAGACGAAGAAACGGGGCAAAACCTTTCATTTTCACCGCAAAAATCAAATTTTGCAACCATTTTTAACCCGCGACAGCAACACTTTGTCGGCAAAACACGCCCGCTATCCCCTTAATGGTCAAAAGCGGGCCTTTTTTGGTTCATTTTTCTATATTTCGCCCGAAATTGTACCATGACGACCATTCTCTTGCCAGATACGCTCACGGCGGCGAACAGCAAAGACCTGCTGAGGAATTGCACTAGGCAACTCCGTAGCGGCGCGCTGTGCCTTGACGGGAGCAACCTAGCAAGCATGGACTACAGCGGAGACGCGTTCTTCGCGCTCCTCGCCGAACTTTCCGAAAAGACGGGCAACACGCTTACCCTCGCCCACTTCAACGCCGACATCAAGGCGCACCTTTCGGCACTCCGCAAGATGGAGCCGCCCGCAAGGCCCGCGAAGGGCACGAACAACGTTCTCGAGATGCTCGGCGGCATCGGATTCGCCGTGCTGAAGGAATCCTTCGAAGTCCTGACGCTCCTGTTCATGTCCATCTACTGGACCATCTTTGGCCCGTTCGACAAGGGCAAAATTCATTTTGGCGGTGTCGCCAAGCAGATGTTCAAGCTCGGGAGCGAAGCCATGGGAATATGCTTCTTGATGGTCGCCCTCATCTGCCTTACGATGGCGCTCCAGAGTTCCATCATGCTGAATGCGGTGGGCGGCGGCTCCTACCTCGCCTCGGGCCTCGGCTTCCTCATCTTCGCAGAAATCGGCCCACTCCTCACGACCATCATCCTCGCGGGCCGCTCGGGCAGTGCCGTCGCCGCCGAAATCGCAAACATGAGCGTGTGCGAAGAAGTCAAGGCCATCAAGTCGATGGCTATCCCTCCGGTGCAGTACCTGGTGGTGCCGCGCTTTATTGCCATGAGCATCGCGACGCCAATTCTCTCGTTCTGCGCCTCCATTTTCGGGTGCTTCTCCGGGTTCCTCATCGCGTACTTCTTCTGCGACATTTCTTTTTCCAACTACATGATGGGCATCCGCGACGGCATCGCGCCCATCACGTTCCTAAAGAGCAGCATCAAGGCGCTCGTCTTCGGCTGGATAGTGACGCTCATCGCCTGCAACAAGGGTCTGAACGCGCACGGCGGTGCCGAGGCCGTGGGTAAGGCAACCACATCGAGCGTGGTCGCCGCAATTTGCTGCATCGTGCTCGCCGACACCCTCTTCGCCTTCATATTCTACTAGGAGCAGCAATGGAAGAAATCCTGAAAGTAGACCACCTGAAGGCAAGTTACGGGCGCGAGTCCATTCTGAAGGATATTTCCTTCGGCGTGAAGCGCGGCGAAATCCGCATGGTGCTCGGGAGTTCGGGCTGCGGCAAGTCGACGCTCCTGAACAACATCCTGAAGTTCATCAAGTCCGACGCGGGCACCATCACCTACTTCGGCAAGACCTTCGGGCCCAAGGAAGGGCTCGACAGCGAGACCCGCATGCGCACGGGCGTGCTCTTCCAGAGCGGCGCCCTCATCGCCGACCTGACCATCGCCGAGAATGCGATGTTGCCGCTCAAGCGCAGCATGCCCTACATGCCCAAGAGCCAGATGGAAGCCATCGTGGCCGACCGCCTGGAGAAGGTGCACCTGCTGCACGCCTTCCACAAGTACCCGGGCGAAATTTCGGGCGGCATGAAGAAGCGCGCAGCCCTCGCCCGCGCCATCGCGCTCAAGCCGGAACTGCTCTTTTGCGACGAACCTTCCACGGGCCTCGACCCGGTAACGGCCCGCTCCCTCGACGAACTTTTGCTCGAACTGCGCGACACGCTCAAGGTATCGATGGTCATCGTGAGCCACGAACTCGAGAGCATCAAGATTATCTGCGACCGTTTTGTGTACCTCAAGGACGGCTACGTGCTCAAGGACGCCTCGCTGCAAGAAGGCATGGAGTCTGACAACCCCACGTTACGCCACTTTTTCAACCGGCAGTGCCCCAAGGAGGAATACTCCGAAGGACTCTACCACTTTAATTTTATAGATTGATTCGGAGAAACGATGGAAACCACCCGATCCGAAAGAATTAAACTTGGCGCGTTCATGCTGCTATGCGGAATACTCATCTGCGTATTCCTGGGCTATGTGCTCAAGCGCTACCTGAGCGAACAGTACGACAACTACTACACCATCTTCGACACCTCGGTGAACGGGCTCTTTGTTGACGCAAAGGTCAAGCTGAACGGCATCGACGTGGGTAGCGTCACGCGCATCACGATAAACGAAGAGAACCTGAACGAAGTCGTGGTCAATTTCAAGGTCACGCACGGCACGCCCATCAAGATTGGCACCCGCGCGGGCATGACGGCGGGCATGAACCTCACCGGCGAAAAGCAGGTGGTACTCTCGGGCGGCTCGTTCTCGGAACCGAACGTGCCCGAAGGAGGGCTCGTGCCGGCGGAAGTCTCGCACTTCGACCACATCACGAGCCAGGCGGGCAACATCGTCGCACACGTGGATTCCGTACTCGTTAACATCAACACGCTGCTCTCGGCCGAAAATGCGGAGAACCTGAGCAAGGCCATCAAGAATTTCGAAACCATGACGGCGAACCTGAGCCGCGTCACGCAGGGCATGGCAAAGCCCATCGAGAACATTTCCAAGTCCGCCGAATCGATGCACCGCGTGATGGGCGAAATCGAAGAAGCGAAGATTGCCGCGAAGGCGGGCGAAGACCTCGACATTCTGAAGCAGAAACTCGACGCCATCGACACGAAGGCGATGAACGAGAATTTGACGAAGGCGATGGAATCCATCAGCCAGCTCTCGAAGCGGCTCGACGGCATGGTCTACAAGAACCAGGACCAGGTGGGCGAAGCCATCGTGGAACTGAACGCCGTACTCGAGAATCTCGAAGAGTTCAGCCAGAAAATCAAGAACAACCCCTCCGCGCTCATCCGCGAACCCGCGAAGACCCGCCGCAAATAAGGAGAGAGCATGAAGAAGTTTACGTTTGCATTTTTAACCGCGGCCCTTGCCGCCATGACGCTTACCGCATGCTTTGGCGGAAGCACGAGCGAACCCACCCGCTACTTCACGCTCGCCGTCGAAAACATCGACATGCCGGCCGCAGGCGATGCCAGCGGCCGCCTGCAGGTGCGCAAGTTCACCATCGACCAGGCCTACCAGAGGAACAACATCGTCTACCGCGAATCCGCTTACGACTTCATGTTCTACGACCTGGACCTGTGGGCATCTCGCCCCGAGCAAATGGTGGCGCAGGTCGCCGCAGAATACATCGTGAAAAGCGGGCTTTTCGCATCGGTCGATACCCGCGCCTCGGGCAAACCCGATTTTGAACTCCTGGGCCACATCGACGCCATCGAGGAAATCGACGAAGGCAGCAACCAGTATGCACGCCTTTCCCTCAAGCTTACGCTCCAGAAACCCGACAGCGACGCTCCCCTCTGGGAAAAGCGTTTTGACGAAAGGCAATCCGTGAGCAGTCGCGAACCCCGCCTTGTGGCAGAGGCCATCTCGAAGCTCCTCGGCAAGTACATGGAAGAGGCCCTCGGGGCCATCGCCGGCGCAGGCAAGTAAATCTGGCGCGAGAATGCCTGTGCGGTGTAAGAATGCCCGCACAGTGTAATTTTCGCAGACAAAAACACATTTTTCGCGAAATTGGGGGATTAAACCTCGCAAAAGTTCTCGTTCAATCCCCAATTTTCAGAACAAATTAACTCATTTTTCTTCAAAAGTGACCTCCGCCCCTCCTTTTTCACTCTCCAATGGGGATTAAATTGCCCAAAAAGCAGCTTTTAATCCCCATCTGTCCCTTTTTTCGAGCAAAAGCTTACAAACAAGCTATCAAAATGGGGATTAAACCATAAAATAATTTGCCTTTTAATCCCCAATTTCGGCTTTTTCGGACACTTCAACCGCCAAACACGTCCAAAACTCGGCATTTTCGGGCATTTCGCAGTATTTTAGCGTATAAAAACGCACATTCGTTGTAAAAAAAAGTGAAGGTTTAATCGCTTTGCTTTTTTTGATTTTAAATTTAAGATGGGTTTGGTTGCATACTTAAAATACGGTATGGTGTACAAGATGTTTGACAGTTTCTTTACGCAAAAGATTGTCCCCGCGACGCTCGCCTTCGGGCTTGGGCTCGCACTTCAAGGCTGTTCCGACAACCCTTCCTCGGCAAAGGGCGAAGATATTCCTATCCCCAAGGAAGAACTCCACGTCTCGGACAACCCGATTCTTTCCCTTACCGAGATCTCTGCACTCAACCTCTCGTGGCTCGACCACGAAGGCGATGACCCCGCCTGGGTCGAAATCTACAACTCGAGCAACAAGGACATAAACCTCAAGGGTTACTCACTCGTCGAGAATCTCGCGAACCCGCAAAAATGGGTATTCCGCAACGAGACCGTTCCCGCAGGCACCTACCGTACCGTATTCCTCGACAAAAAGGACATCTCCAATATCGAAGGTTTGGTAGATGGAGTCGACGACGAAGGCCACGTACTCCACGCGCGCACGCACACGAACTGGAAACTCGACAAGAAGGGCGGGACGCTCTACATCATCGACAACCACAACGCCATCCACGACAGCCTCCCCTACCCGGAACTCATGCCCGGCATCAGCTATGGCAAGGTTACCGATGGCAGTCTTATGTATTTCGCAACAGCGACCCCCGAAGCGGCAAACAACGAAGCAGGCGCATACGCAACCCTCGCTCCCGCATTCGACTTCGGCACCAAGAGTGCAGGTTTCTACCCTAGCGAAATCACGCTCGACCCGCCCGCCGTACCGGAAGGCACGACAGTCCGTTGCACACAGAATGGCTCCAAGCCGACCGAAGCGTCACCCGAATTCAACGCGCCCAAGGCTATCTCGGCAAACACGGTTCTCCGCTGCGCCGCGTTCCAGCCCGGAGCACTCACCACGAGCGTCATCACCAAGACATTCTTTATCGGCGAAAACGTGCGCATGCCGGTCGTCGCTGTCAGCGTCGATTCCGCTTTTTTCAAGGAGAGCTACATCAAGACCAACGCGGATTCTCCTAAGAGCGCCCCCGCAGGACTCTTCGAAGAAAAAGAATACCCCGTGCATGTAGAATACTTCCCCGACGGCAGCAAGTCCACAGCACCCGCATGGGAAGTCGACGCTGGCATTTCCATCATGGGCGGTTACAGCAGGCTCAAGGACAAGAAGTCCGTCGCCGTCGTGATGCGCGAAGAATACCAGGACGGCAAGATCAACTACCCGCTGTTCGAAACCCGCAAGGACATCAACAGCAAGTTCCGCGGATTCAACCTGAGAAACAACGGAAACCGCTTCGTGAGCGACTACATCGGCGACGCGATGGGTGGAGCAATTCTCGAAGGGAGTGGCGTCGACTACCAGCGTAGCCGCCAGGTGGTGGTGTTCTACAACGGACGCTACTACGGCATCCACGACATGCGCGAACGCTTCAACAAGCATTACGTAGAAACAAACTACGGCATCGACGCGAACACGGTCACGATGGTAAAGCACCTGGGCCACGATGTCACCGCAAGCAACGGATCTGTCGACGAATACAAGACGCTCCTGAGTTTTGTGGCGCAGAACGACTTCAGCGGCGAAGGCAACAAGAACTACGAGATGGTGAAGACTCTCATGGACGTCGGCAACTTCGCCGACTACATGGCGGCCGAAATCTACATCCACAACGGCGACTGGCCGAACAACAACGTCCGCGCCTGGAAGAGCCCTGAGCAGCCGTGGAAGTTCATGGTCTACGACCTCGACCACGGATTCGACTGGATGTGGGGCGTGAACGGAGGCGAGTTCAACCAGAACAACGAGATGTTCCCGTGGATAAAGAAGGGTGGCGGCAACAAGCCCTGCAAGGACGAAGGTTGCTTTGCGAACCTGTACATCCAGCTCATCCAGAACCCGGAATTCCAGCGCGTATTCCTGAACCGCTCCGCCATGATGTTCCAGAACAACGCGAACGGCGATAACGTGACGCGCGTTGTCGACGCGATGACGGCAACCATCGACACGGCCGAAATGACTCGCGACCTGAAGAAATTCAAGCAGAACGAAATGTACTACGAAAACGCCTGCGGCAAGGGATTCAGCAAAACGGGTTCCTGCCTCAAGGAATGGTCTATGATCCGTAACGGGAACGTCGTCGACGAGTACAAAAAAGAATTCGGGCTCTCCGGCATGGTGACCGTGAACCTGAACGTTAGCGGCAGCGGCTACATCTCTGTAGAAGGCCGACCGGCACCCGCCCCCACCTATGCGGGCAAGTTCTTCGCGGGCATCGGGATGCTTATCACTGCGACCCCGACAAACGGCTCCGTATTTACCGGATGGAGCGACGGAGAGACCGCAGCCACGCGATTCATTGTCAACGAAGACGGCGCCACCTACACCGCCATCTTCAAGTAGACCCCTCGTTCTGTCCCAAAATGCACGGGGCACTTGACCCCGTCGCTTTTTGTGTTTATATTGTCTTATGATTCTGAACAAAGGACGGTATTTATGCATAGACAAGATCTTCCCGAATTGGCCAAGTCCTACCTGTTCAACGTAAAGATTACGTTCGAGAACGTCCCTCAAGGCAAGGAAGAAGAATTCGACGACCTTGCAAACAACCTATCAGCTCGCTGCAGAAAGATCAAGTTTCTCAAAGAAAACACAAGCGACGTTTTTACCATCGTAGAAGTATCCTTCGACGAGTTCGAGGACTACCTCGTCACCACCTGCATCAAGAACGAGTACCTCAAGAGCTTCCGCATGGTCATCATCCACTATTCCTCCGACATGAAGCCCGTGTACGAAGAAAAGTTCTTTGACTGCAAGGCAGTCTATGTGGAGGAATTCGCCTACGACAAGTTCGAAACGAACCAGGAACGGATGGTCAAGACCATCGGCATCAAGTGCAAGCGCGGCCACTAGGGAAGCAAGCGCGGCCACTAGGGACGAATCTTAGGGAGGGCCAGCCCCATAGGCGCCCTCCCTAATTTCTTATAGTAGGAACGCACGAAAGCAGTTTTTTCGTATAATCGTGCTGCGGATTCGTCAGCACTTCGTCGGCAACTCCGCGTTCCACCACCTTCCCGAAGTACATCACCAGCACATCGTCCGAGATGGCGCGCACAACTTGCATGTCATGGCTGATAAAGAGGATGCTGAGGCCAAGGTCTCTCCTCAGGTCGTCGAGCAAATGCAGGATCTGCGCCTGGACAGACACATCCAGCGCGCTCGTCACCTCGTCGCAGAGCAGAATCTTAGGCGAGACCATCAGGCTGCGCGCAATACAGAGTCTCTGGCGTTGTCCACCCGAGAATTCGTGCGGGAATTTTTCCATCGCCCCCACCGGGATGGACACCCGTTCCAGAAGCTCGCACGCACGCCTTTGAGCCTGTTCAAAAGAAACCTTCCGCGCCATCAGGGGAGCCGTAAGGATTTCCGATACTGTCTGTCGCGGGTTCAGGCTGCTGAACGGGTCCTGAAAGACCATCTGCACCAAGTCGCAGACGCGCATCGCCTTGCCGCCATCCATGGCGACCTTTCCTTCATGCACCTCGCGACCGAAAAGTTTCACGCTTCCCGAAGCAAGCGGCACAAGCCCCACCAGCGACTTCACGAGGGTCGACTTGCCGCAGCCCGACTCGCCCACCACGCTCAGGATTTTTCCCTGCGACAGAGTGAACGACACTCCGTCGACCGCGGTAAAGTAGTCCTTCACCTTGCCGAGCACGCCCCCGCGCACCGGGAAGCGAACGGCAAGCCCATCTGCCTCAATGGCAGGGACTCCTTCAAGGAAAGACGCCTCCTGGTTAGGCATCGGCCTCCCCATCCAGACTTTCTAGCGCAGTCTGCACGCTCTTTTCTGTATCCAAGAGGATCTGACGGCACTTTTTCAGGAGCGTTGTCGCTTCCTGAACATTTTCCGCAAGTTCGTCGATTTCCATCTCCGAATTATCGATGCGCGTAAGAATCGCTTCCAGGCGCTCCATTGCGTTCTTATACTCGAAATTTTCCTTACTCATGCGTCTGAATATAGTTAAACACGGGTCGATATGGATTTTTATTCCCGTCAATAATTACATTTACTCCCAGTGGACAAACTAATGCACCACAACCCGCGAGGCAATTCCGCGGGCATCTTCGGAGGTTTCCGCAGGGCTTGCGGAGCGGTTTTTGCCGTTGCGGCACTCGCGCTCCTGGGCTGCCTCGACATTCCCGACGATCCACAAACGAGCCAAGAAATTGAATCCGTAAGCCTCTACATCCTCCAGGAAGGGTCCCAGGATTCGACACTCCTCAAGATCCGGCCAGGCGACTCCGCCGTTCTCGGGGCGCAGGTCTACCCCAGACAACACAAGAAGGATCTTTCATTCCGCTGGGTCCTGAGGACTTCGGCCGGAGACTCCGTCCTCGGGAGCGAAGCCGTCTACACATTGCCCGCATTTGCGAACGAACTTTCGCTTCCCAACCTCCTGATTCTCGAAGACAGGGTCGGAAACTCGCAAGAGATCCCTGTATCCGTCATCGTCAACACACCTCCCACACTATCACAAAAAACAGAACCCGCGGACGGCGACACACTATACGGAAGCGAAAACACCGCAGTCCTCTTCAAGTGGAAGTCCTCCGACAGCGACGAATCCGACTTCAAGCAACTTTCGCACACGCTCGTCATCGATAGCGTCAGGGCGTCCGTCGGAAGCGTGACCGAAATCATGCAGTCCGGATTTGCCGAGGGCAAGCACACCTTCCGCGTCGTCGTCTACGATTCCTACGGCGATGCGGATTCCCTTTCCGAAAAGACATTCTATATGCTGGATACGCTGAGGGGGCAACGATGACAAAGCGCATGCTCGCCAACATTCCGACATCTCTTGTTGCGCTCTTCGCAGCCCTCGTGTTTTTCGCCTGCACCAACAGCGATGAACTGCTCTACGACGAATCGCAGTCCATCTTTGTCGACATCTCCGTAGAAATGGCGACATCCTTCGATTCAAGCAGCACGCGCATCAAGGCCGACACGGTCCGCGTCGGCGACTCCCTCATTTTCATCGCGAACATCCTTCCCTCAAAATCCATCAAGCTCAAGCGCTACCTCTGGTTTCTCGACGGGAAGCCCTATTCCTTCGACTTCAGTTTCCGAAGCTCCATAGACAAGCCGGGCTACCACGAGCTCGCCTTCATTCTCGAGACCACCTTCGGCGACACCCTGAGCGACACGCTGCGCCTCTGGGTTTCAAACCCACCCATCATCCGCGACAGCGATTTCTTCCCCGCACCAGGCACACAAGGAATCCCGACATCGGGCGGTGTCACGTTTGCTTGGGACGCCTACGACCCCGACTCACTCGCAAGGCTCTACTACCGAATCGTCATTGACAAGTTTGTCGATACGATTGTTCCGGAGCCCCACTTTACCTACTGGGGCAACCTTGCCCCCCTACACCATTACCACTGGTGGGTCGAAGCGATAAACGAATTCGGATTGACCTCCGAAAAAAGACTCCTGGGAGATTTCTACACCAAGGGCGCAAATGACGAGAGCGGCATTTGCGGAACCATAAACACGAGTTACAAAGATAACGGGCAAGGCACTCCGCTCCAGACCATCGCGTTCGACATCTACGATACAACCGGGACGCTCATCCGCACCGACAGCATCAACGGCAAGACACCCCTTTCCTTTTCCATTTCACCCATAAAGGCGGGCACCTACACGATACAGCCCAGAATCTTGAAGTATCCTGAATTCTTTATCGAGCCCATCACGGCAAAACTCTTCCAGAACGAAGTCCTCGACCTGGACATGCTCCTGATGCAGGATACCACCGCGCCCAAGATAGAGCTTGTCATCAACGGGATTCCCATCCAGACCGACACCATCGATTTCACCGACACGCTCACCTTCCTCATCAAGGACTCGGGTTCGACCGCATCCAGCAAACAAGTTTCCATCTATCTGGAATCCTCGCTACTTGTCGAAAAGCAGTCCCTAACCGACTCCTTCACGGTCGTCCTGCCCGAATCGGCACGCTCTTGGAACACCCGGCAACTGAATGTGATTGCCTTCGATGCAAGCCGGAACCGAACCGTCAGGAGCTACATCATCAATCCGTCCGAAAATTGGATAAAGACAAACAGCGACATGACCCTCGATTCGGCACAGGACATCAAGATGTTCATCATCGACAGCAATCCGTACGGCTTTGAGGTCGACTCCTGCATGTTCGAAATAAACGGGAAGCACACGCAATACGGACGTCCCGCGACAGAGTCAATCTGCACGGCTACAGTTCCATCCACCTACATCGCCAGCGGAAAGAACACCATCCGTAGCATCGTGAAATACACAAACGGAATCAGCCTCTGGGAAAAATGGAACATTTTCTATAACGCCGGAGGCGGCAATGACTAAGCTTTTGCAAAAGGCGACATTCGCAAGCCTCTTCGTATCCTTAACGCTTGCTGCAGCCCTTTCGCTGACGGCATGCGGAGAAGACGCGACAATCGAGCAGGGAGATGTCCCTCAGCTTGTCCAGCACATGTTCGTCCTCCCCGACCGAATTACAGGACAGCCCTACAATTATGGCGCAGTACCGGTCACGACCGTCTATCTCGACACAAACGAGACCGTAAAACTGTGGGCGGCCTATTCGATAGACAACATGTATCTGACATCGGACAATGCGGAAGCCCACTATATAAGCCACAGCTGGACCATCGACGACGAGACCTACAACATATCGCCGCTTCGCTACAGCTTTGCAACTCCGGGATTCCACCGCGGCATCCTCAAAACAGTCGACCTCCTTGGCGACACCCTGCAAGACACGCTCAACATATTCGTGAACACTCCCATTTCTATCCGCGCGATAGCCCCCGTCGACGGATACAACCTGTTCGACCCTACACCGGGAAGCGAACTAGATTTGCAATGGGAACTTGCCGGAGTCGACCCATGGGAAACGGCCCGTTGCTTCGTCTTTGCCTCATTCAATGTCGAAGAAGTCTGGAGCGAAAACATCGGCGAAGTAGACTGCTTCCATGAAGCCCAGTTCATCGGTTCTTTCCTCACAAAGAACCTCTTCGATAATATTGCCGCCGGAGTCAAGCCCGACACCTCGATTACCGTCTATTGGGGAATCAAGGCATCCCTGACAACGAGCCAAGGATTCATCGAGCGCGATTCCTCCAAGGTTTCCCGCTTTTCGACACGATACATCTACACCAAAAATTCCAGGATCGACATTCCCATTGTCTACGAGGACCTCCGCAAGTCCGACGTCCACACTGTCGTCACGATTACCAGTGCACAGGGCGATACGCTCTCCATATTGGAAAGCACCAAGGCTCCCGTCACCCTACACGCATACGTGACCGCACAAACCGGGATCCGAATCAACCTCCGGGACACAAAAAAGACAGAATTCCGCACCGGAGACATCACGCTGAATGTCCAGAGCGGGACCCAGATACAGCTCGACACCGTAAGGTTCTCCGACAAGATCCAGCCCCAAGTCGCCCAACTAGCACCCAGGCACAACCAGCGGGACACCGTCATCTTCTACGCCCTCGACAACGGTTCGGGAATCAACCCCAAAAGGATTTTCGTCACGGCAAACGCAGATACGCTCGAGCACACCTACGAAGAGCCCTTCATCAAGTTCCGCAACACCTGCGCAAGCACATGCAAGCTGAGAATCTCCGTAGAAGACAACGCCCGGAATTCAAATCCGCGACTTTACTGGAAACTGGAACCGGACGCTAACTCTGCCGAGGGACCCTTCTCCGAAATGGGAGGCGAGCCATGAGACGCCTCGTCCTGCTTATCGCCGTCTTCCTCTGCTCCATCGCATTTGCGCAGGATGCTCCCAAGTACCTACACGTATCCACGAACCCCTCCTATGCAGACGCATACGTCGGGACGTTGCACCCGAACCACTCACGCAATCCCGACAGCAAGTTGCCCGGGTTCATCAAAGTTCCCGATGGGGAAAATTCTGTCGCCGTTGCCATTTTCAAGGAAGGTTTCAAGGACACCGTCCTGAATGTCAAGCTTTCGGAATCGGACACCTCCTACCTGATTGTCTCCCTTACCCCAAGCTACGATGACGAGTTTCTCGACGAGCAACGTGCAGCCCTTTCGCGGAGGGCACGACACAACTTCGGATTCCGCCTGATGATCGCATCTGCAGTTCCTTTCGTTACGAGCGCCGTTGCGGCCATCGTCGCAAGCAACAGCATCGACAAGGCAAACGAAAAGAAGAAATTCGTGGAACAGAGTTTATTCCGCGACAGCGAAAGCTACAACCACAACCTCGAACGCTTCGGCGACTATCGAGACCGTGCAGAAACGGCCCGCACGCTATCCATCGACATGCTCATCGCAGGCGCCGCCCTTTTCGGCATCGGAGTCGTCCTTTCCTTCTAGGTATACCATGAAAAAGACCGCCCTATTCCTCATGCTCTTCTTCGTTTCGGCAGCACTTGCCGAAGTTCAGGCCCCGTACGCCCAGGTAGAACTCGTATCGGGCACCAAGCAGAAGGCCCAGTTCCTTGGAATCGCGAATGACACAGTGAGCCTCGGCGGTTACATCAAGAACAAGTTTACCGTCGTCAAGTTTCCCAAGTCGCAGTTCAAAAGCATCGTCGGCGAAGACGGCACCGACCTCCTGAACCTGTTCCCCGCAAAACCGGATTCCACCACCGCAGATACAACTGCAAGAATTGCAGATTCCGCCGCAAGCGAAACAGCAGACTCCACCGCCACTGCGGATTCAGCCGCCATCGCGGATTCTTCCGCGCAGGCCCCCGTCGCAGACGCGAACGGCACCCCCAAGGCAGACTCCGGTACCGAGATTACGCACAAACTATTTCTTGGGTTTGAAACAGTCGTCATCCCCCAACACGGAATCGAAAGGCTCGACGCATTCACGTTCGCCTTGCTGCAGGAACTCGATTCCACCTTCAAAAAGGCAAACATCGAAAGTGCCCCGGGCTGTAGCGACCGCGCCTGCCTCCAGGAATTCTGGAAAGACCGCGGAGAAAGGGACATGTTCTTCGGCAAGGTTTCGCATGCCAAGCACCCCGACTCCGTGGTTCTCGAAATCACGCGCGCATTTTACGAAGAAGAGCTTCCAACCATTTACAGGTCCGCCATTACCGTAAGCAGGAGCAACATGCTCCAGGATATGACCAAGGACGGAAGCGCAACGAACCTCGCGAAGGAACTGCTCGGACTTCCCGTGCAAAAGAAGCTCCCCCGCAGCTATATCCACGTCGAGACAGATCCCGAAAGCGCCACCATCTCGCGACCCGAGAAAGACGCCATCTGCAAGTCGCCCTGCACCTTCGCCGTCACCGACACAGGCAAAATCGAAATCGATGCCTACTGGACCGTGGACCAGCACCTGTGGGGAGCCCAGACCTTCGTTCGTCCGCTTCCCGGAGACACGACCAAGGTATCGCTCAAGCTCAAGCGGATCACTCCCGAAATCAAAATCGTCTCGAACCCCGTCGGCGCCGAAATTTTCCCGGGACAGGGTGAAATCACGCGCAGCAGCGAATCCATCGGCACGACGCCACAGAAATTTTCACTCACCACGCCGGGCATGGCCTACATGCGGCTCCGCAAGGAAGGCTATCGGGACACCCTCGTCCAGTTCTTTGTGGCACCCGTTCCCGAAATCAACCTTGACATCGCCCTGGAACACCTCACGGACTTCGACGAAGTGCGCAAGCAGCAGGACTGGCAACGCGAACGCAACAAGACCCGCATCGGGAAGATTCTGATGGGGTCGTCCGTCGCGCCGGCAATTATCGGAGCACTGTTTCTCTACCTCGCGCAGCAGGATTACGACGAGGCCGAAGATATCAAGGACGCGCTCAAGATGCCGAGCGCCGCTAAAGGCGAGAATTTCAATGCGAAGATCAAGAAAAACAAGGACCTCGTGGATTCCGGCGACAAGAAGAACATCATCGGCGGAAGCCTGGTCGGAGCAGGAGCCGTCCTGTTTGGCCTGGGATTTTTCCTCACATTTTAGCTATTTGGGGTAAAAAAACCTGAAAATGCCCGAAATAGCCTAAATTTCAACCCTCCGAGATTCAAAACCGCCACATAAAAACTAAATTTCAAAACGATGCGTAAACTACTTATCACTTTTTTACTTCTGACTGCAGCGGCCTATGCGGCCGATTTTGAACGCTCCAATTGGCGAGCCCAGATGTACTTGCAGGCAGAACCTGCCTTTGTTCACTTTGAGTCAGACAAGCCCCAGTTGCTGAAGGAACCCATCGACGAAGAACGCCTCACCGTCCCGATGAGCGTGGGTTTCTTGTTCAGCCCCCTCTACACTCCGCTCTTCAAGGCCGACATTCCGTTCACCATTTGGCTTGGCGCCGAAGTGAACTCCATCCAGTTCCGTGAAATCGCAAGCGACCCCGCCTACTGGGGTGTAGATGACAATGGCAAGCCAGACCACAGCGAGGACCTCACGCCAGCCGGAGAGGGACGCACGCTATCGTTCCGTGCCTACGCCCCGTCCGTAGTCGGTGGTTTCTCCGTAAACCTCGCCGGAGATTTCGACCTGCGCGTGCTCGGCGGTTACGGCATGCACTTCTTCACGTTCATCGACAACTACTCCACCAGTACGAAGGACCACACGGAAATGCTCCCGACGGCATTCGTCTCCGGAGCGCTCGAATACCGCATTACCGAAGTTTTCCAGGATGTGGACCTGAAAATCGGCGTAAACGTACGCAAGGAGTTCCTCCCTTACGAAGACCTGAAGGCGACCAATCCCTACAAGTACAACAAGGAAAACCCGACTCCCTCTTCCGGCTATTTGGGAATCACCTTCGACAAGATTTCTTACAAGTGGCCCGTGCGTATCGGACTTGAGCTTTCGCTCGACTTCGGCCGCGAGAGCCACCGCGACCGCCGCATGCGCTTCAACCTGCGCGACCGCGACCAGGTGCTGCGAGACAACAGCGAAGTCA
Organism: Fibrobacter sp. UBA7003; assembly: GCA_002449765.1. Classification (GTDB taxonomy): domain Bacteria; phylum Fibrobacterota; class Fibrobacteria; order Fibrobacterales; family Fibrobacteraceae; genus Fibrobacter. The sequence goes on along the minus strand of DJXN01000015.1, from coordinate 172,173 downwards.
AGGATACCCTCAGCGACTGGGACTGCATGGCCATCGAGCGCGACTACCGGTTCTTCCTCGACGAGAACGGCGACCTGCCCGACATGAGCGACGCCTATACCAAGACCCAGTTCTCCGACGTGCTCGAAAGCTTCCTCGCGTTCTGTCACCCGGCAGACCTCGCCACCAAGGAAAAGCTCTACGCGACACTCGATTCGGGCAAGGTCGAACTAAAGGAATACCAGGTTCGCCAGGAAGATTCCCGCTTCGACCAGGTCATGGCGTCCAACGACCCCGAAATGCTCGAGATGTTCCTGCAGTACTACCCCGACTCCCCACGTAGGGGCGAGGTCGAGGCCAAGATCCGCACCCTCAGCGAATACCACAAGTTCCGCGAGATCCAGGCCCAGAACACCTTCAAGGCCTACCTCTCCTACCTGAATGACAATCCGAACGGTGCCTTCCGCGACGAAGCCGAAGCCGGAATCTTCGAACTCGTCCGCAACAGCAACCGCATGAAGGACTACGAGATTTACCTCAAGCGCTTCCCCAACGGCAAGTATGTCGAAGAGGCGAAGGCCGCCCTCAAGGGTGCAAACAGCAGCGCACCTTCCCAGATAGAATACCAGGCTCCGGAATACGTCGAACCTCCTGCAGAGGAACCGGCGGTCGAGGAATCCGAAGAAGAGGCCGAGGAAGAAGAGGAAGAAGCTCCCGCCAAGGTCAAGAGCAAGAACAAGAAGAAATCGAAGAAAGCCGCCAAGGCCGCAAAGAAGAAGAAAGCCAAGTCCAAGAAGAGAAGATAGGCCTTGAAAAAAATCGCCATACTCGCAGCCCTCGCGGTCTCACTCGCTTTTGCAGCCGGGACCGCCACCGCCAGCCAGGCCGATACGACAACGACAATCCAGACCGTAGACACCGCCAAAGTCGGCATCTACGACCAGGTCATCGGCTGGTACAATGACAACCTCAACTACGGGACCATAGCACTGCTCATGGCGGTGGAGTCCTCGTTTATCCCCTTCCCGTCCGAGCTCGTGGTTCCGCCTGCCGCCTACAAGGCAATGCAACCGGAATCGGGACTGAACATCGTGTTCATCGTGATATTTGCGACCCTCGGGGCTCTCGCGGGCGCTTTCATCAACTACTTCCTCGCAAAGCTCCTCGGCAGGCCGATTGTGTACAAATTCGCAGACAGCCGTCTCGGCCACTTCCTGCTGCTGGATTCAAGCAAGGTGACCAACGCCGAGAGGTTCTTCCTCGAACACGGAGCAATCTCCACGCTCGTCGGCAGGCTCATTCCCGCCATCCGCCAGCTGATCTCGATTCCGGCGGGCCTTTCCAAGATGAAGCTCTGGGCATTCACGCTCTACACCGCCATAGGCGCGACCTTCTGGAATATCATCCTCGCCATTCTCGGTTACATCGCGCACGGGCAGAAAGACCTAATCCAAGCCTATAGCCACGAGCTTTCTATCGGGCTCGTTGGGCTCGGCGTATTGTTTATCGGCTACATGACCTGGTGCGCGCTCAAGCCGAAAAAATAGAAGGCGTGAAATCCGTCATTTCACACCTCACACTCCACACTTCACATTAGTTAAAAGTCGCAGTTCTCTTTGCAGCGGTTGTTTTCGAAAATCGCCTCGAGAGTCTTTACGCCCTTGGTGAAGCGGCGGTACGGCCCGTTGCGCAGTCCGTTCTCGAACGTCATCTCTTCTTTGATTGCGCCCAGTTCGTCAAATATTTTTGCAACGCCATGGATACGGCCGTTCACATACGGAATCTGGCGCCACAGGAGGCCGCGCTCGTTCCACTCCTCGCTCATGCCGTTCAGCACGCCCGCCTTGTAGATTTCTCGTTTTTTCTTCCGGCCATCCTCGTAATAATCCGTCGTCGCACCTTCCTCCACACCGTCCTTGTAGCCTATAGTCTGCCACAAGTGGCCGTTCTCGTAATAGCTCCTGAACACGCCGTCGAGCTTGCCGTTCTTGTACGGGGCCTCGATAGCGATCTTGCCATTCGGATGATAGCTCACGGACAACCCCTCTCGTATATCGGTTCCCTTCTGGAGCGTATAGATGCGCGAAAGGGCTCCATCCGCAAACGTCTCGCGGACCGTATCAAGAGTAGCCTCGTTCTGGGGTGCGTCAGGCTTCTTGACCGCCGCCTTTTTGGGGGCAGCAAAAGCGCAAACGCAGGCACAACCTAGAAGTATCACGGAAATTTCTTTTCTCATCAACGATAAATGTAGTTTTATCGTCGAGAATTATGTATTTTGCTGTTGCTTATGCGTATTACTTTTTTGAATCCTCCGTTCCATCCGATGTTCAGTCGCGAGTCGCGCAGCCCCTGCGTGACCAAATCGAGTACACTTTACTGGCCCATGTTCCTGAGTTACGCCGCCGGCACTGCCGAAGCGGATGGCAACGAGATTCAGCTGATTGACAGCCCCGCCATGGAGCTTGACCTGCCCAAGACGCTCGAGGGCATCAAGAAGTTTGACCCGGCACTGGTCGTCTGCAGCACGAGTACGCCGAGCATTCTAAACGACCTCAAGGTGGTGCACGCCATCAAGGATACACTCCCGAACGTGAAAGTCGCCATCATGGGAACACATGCGACAGCCGAACCGCTCGAGAGCCTGGAGATGGAACCCGCGCTCGACTTCGTGATTATCGGCGAGGCGGACTACACCTGCCGGAACCTCGCGAGGAGCCTGCGCGGCGACGGTGTTCCCGTAAACCAGATTGCGGGTCTCGCCTTCCGCAAGGAGGACGGCACCACAGACTTCCAGCCCGAGGGCCCGAAGATCGAGAACCTGGACGAACTCCCGTGGGTCTCGAAAGTTTACCGCAAGCATTTGTACAGCTGCTACAAGAAGTATTTCTACGGCGCGAACCTCAACCCGCTGATTGTGATTTTAAGCGGGCGCGGTTGCCCGAACCGCTGCAGCTACTGCGTGATTCCGCAGACGCTCAACGGTCACAAGTTCCGCCGCCGCACGCCCAAGGACGTGGTAGACGAACTGCAGTACATCAAGGACAATTTCGAGGATCTGGGCGAAGTCTTCTTCGAAGACGATACGTTCACCGCAAGCCACGAGCATGTGCGCGAAATCTGCAACCTCATCCTGGAACGCGGCCTCAAGATTACGTGGAGCTGCAATGCCCGCGCCGACGTACCGCTGGATTTGCTCAAGCTGATGAAGAAGGCGGGCGGCCGCGAGATGTGCGTCGGTTTTGAAAGCGCCAGCCCCGTGGTACTCGAGAACATCCACAAGGGCGTGAAGAACACCGACAAGGCAATCGAGTTCACGAAGAACGCCCGCAAGGCAGGCCTGCTGGTGCATGGCTGCTTCATGGTGGGCAACCCGGGCGACACTCCGGAAACACTCCGCATGACGCTCGACTACGCCAAGAAGTTGAACCCGAACACCGCGCAGTTCTACCCCATCATGGCGTACCCCGGTACCGAGGCCTACAAGGAAGCCCTCGAAAGCGGCGCATTACAGACAAAGGATTACAACCAGTGGCTGGACAAGGACGGGTTCCACCGCACCACCATCCAGCGCGGCGAACTCAGCAGCCAGGCACTCGTGGACTTCTGCGACAAGGCCCGCCGTGAGTTCTACCTGCGTCCGAGCTATATTCTGCGTCAGGGAATCATGGCCCTCAAGAACCCGCGCGAACGTTACCGCGTGATGCGTGGATTCGGCACGCTCGTGAAGCACCTGTTCCGCAAGCACGGACAGCTCGCTCCTGTGGCGCGCCAGGCCCCGACGATCAAGCAGTAGCACACGGGTCGCTAACCCTCCGCTCTTTTTAAATCCCGGCCCCTGCGCCGGGATTTTTTCTACATTGACCAGCAGAGGCCAACATGATTTGCAAGAAGTGCGGAAGGGAATACGATGACGACATGCCGAAGTGCCTGTGGTGTGACGCACCGAACGACAGCAAAGTCGATTCCTCGGCCACAAACCCGGCAGACGGAACCGAGCCGGAGGAAACTGCAACCCTCTCGGAATACGAGATTTACTGTAAGAATGCAGTTTTCTGGCTCAGTTTTTTCTTTATCGGCTTAACCATTCTCGCTATTCCGACGGAAATTTCAATTGCAACTCATGGTGGCTTCGACAATTACTTTGGAGAATTGCTTAAAGGATTTTTGCTTTCGGGAATTTTGGGCATATTCGTTCCATTCATATTTCTACAGTTCCTTTCAGGAACAAGAGCAAACGCAGTCGGCGACCTCCTGGGCTTCGGCATCATCATAAACTTCTTCCTGCTATTTGTACATCTCTTTGTCACCTCTTGGATTGCCATTTACAAGTTTTGCGCTTGGCTCCACTGCGTCATCAAGGAACAGCAACGTTATTCAGAAACCGATTTTACACCCCGTGGAGCAATATTCTTTGCCCTGATCCCCATTATTTTTCCGGTATATCACTATATGATTTTCAAGGACCTACTCGCCCGGCAAAAAGAGGCTCTCGGACAAAACAGCCTAGAAAGCGCTCACCTTCCCGGCTGGATGCTCAAAGCAATCCCCTTTCTCGGCTTCACTATACAAATTGGCTGGTTCCTGGGACTCTTCGTTGCAAAAGGCCTCTTCGCAGCACGGGTACTCAGCATAATTCTCAGCATCATACTCTTGGTCTGCTACATCAAAGTTATCAAGGCCATCACCGCGAACACCAGAGCGCTGAATTCACAGACAACGAACGACGGCCCCACCGATATTCCCGACACCGCAGCCAGCGACGAACCGAGCAAAGCCACCCCAAGCGACGAACTAGACAGCGACACTCCCGATGACCAGCAGAGGCCGACATGATTTGCAAGAAGTGCGAAACGGAATGCGATGTACACGCGGGGAAAGCCCTGCGCTGGCTGAAATTTTTCTTTCTAAGCCTTGTAGCCTCCGTTGCCATCGCATGGATTGCATGCCTTTTCATTGACCCTGAATTAAGAAGAGGGTTCGTGGATTTTTGCACAAGAGGGCTGGTTGCGGCAATTGCATTCCCCTTTTATCTGCCCTTCATCATCCCGCCTCTCTTCGCCATCGTTTCGCTATGCATCGCCGTTTATAAATGCAGCAGATGGCTAATCCACGCAGAAAAAGAACTGAACCGAGTCTCCGAAGCAAAACTCGTCCCGTGGGAAGATGTCTCCAGCGCATTGATTCTCCCCTTATTCCCCTTTACGCACTTTTTCATATTCAAGGAACTGCTCTCGCAGCAAAAAGAGACGCTCGACAAGAACAATCTCGAAAGTGAAGTTCCCCCGCGGTGGGCACTCCCCGGCATACTCGGTGGCGGCATCGCCGCCTACGCCTCCTTTTTCCTGATACTGGACAATAGAAGCCCCGCTCTCAGCCACATCTCCATCGGATGCTTCATCGCGTTCCTCATTCTCCTTTTTGCAAGTTACATCAAGATTATACGCACCATCACCGCGAACACGAGCACGCTCTATTCCCTGCCGGATGTCGTCTCCACAGCCGACTCACCAACCGGCATTCCCGATACAGCGCCTACCGACGCTCCCGACGACACTGCGGCCAGCACCGAACCAGACAACGGCGCCCAAGAACAAAACAGCGACAAAGCCGAGGCCAGCATAATTTGCCAAAAGCGCGCCCGCAAGACAATATTCTGGTTCATGGTCTGTTGCACACTGTTCCTTGTCAATATAATTCTCAATGACACGCCGTTCTTGTATGCCTTGGTTTTTGGAATGTTTGGCATGCCGGAATTCTTTCTACTAGCCGTGCTACCTTTCCTGATTGCGCTTTATAAATTCTGCAGGTGGTTGCTCTGCATCGAAAAAGAACTGAACCGTTTCAGGAGCGAACCTGTTCCACCATGGGGAACACTCATCAGCGCCCTGATACCTTTTATATTTCCGCTAGCCCATTTTAGTATTTTCCGCGAACAGCTTTTACTGCAAAGAGAGGCCCTCGAAAAGAACAACCAGGAATTCCAGAATATCCCGAAATGGGGGCTTTTCGCCATACTTATTTTCGGATTTTTAATGCAAGTCTGCCTGTACTTCTATTTGGGAGGAACCATTGCCGCGAGGATAGTGACCTTCGTCGTTAGCATCGTTCTTTTGGTCAGTTACATCAATGTCATCAGGACCATCACCGCGAACACGAGCGCGCTCCTTTTCCCGCCCACCGACGCTCCCAGCGACACCCCAACCGACATTTCCTAAAACTTTTACTACTATTTATAATACTATGAGTGAAAATTGCCTTTTCTGCAAAATCATCAAGGGTGAAATCCCTTCCAAGAAAATCTACGAAGACGACGACGTTTTCGCATTCTACGACATCGCCCCGCAGGCCCCCGTGCACTTCCTTGTGGTGCCGAAGCGCCATATCGCGACCATCATGGACATGAAGCCGGAAGATTGCGAACTCGTGGGTAACATGCTTTACCGCGCACAGCTTATCGCGAAGGACCTCGGCCTCGAAGAGGGCGGCGCCCGTTTCGTGTTCAACTGCAAGGCCGATGCGGGCCAGACGGTGTTCCACATCCACCTGCACGTCGTTGGCGGGCAGCAGATGGGCTGGCCTCCGTTCCCGAAGGCTTAATAATCGCGGCGCAGCCGCCATTCTATGATTAAAACCCGCGCGATAGTCCTGCACCGCTTCCCCTACAGCGATTCCAGCTGGATCGTGAAGGCGCTTACGGAAGAAACCGGCACGGTCTCCTTCATCGTGAAGGGAGGCAAGCGAAAAGATAGCCCGTTCAGGGGGGCGCTCGACCCGCTCGCCCTGTGCGAGATAGTGTATCGCGAGAACCCGAATACGGAACTGCAGTTCCTGAAGGAAGCGAGCGTCATCAACTGGCACGCGCACCTTCGCGAAGACCTGCTCGCCCTCGCGAAGGCGCAGGTGATGGCCGAAATCGTATTGCGGTACGCACCCGCGGGTGTCCCGCTGGAAGGGGAATTCTCCCTGCTGGAAGAGGCGCTCGCGGCACTTGACGTACCCGCGGGCAATGCGCCTGAAGTTAAACTGCCCGCAGATTCCGAAGTTAAACTCCCCGCGCGCAACGCCGCGAACAACAAGTCGGGTGTTTTCGCCCGCTGGCTCCTGGACACCTGTGAACTCTGGGGCTACCACCTGGACATGAGTTCCTGCAGCCGCTGCGACCACCAAATCGAAGGCGCTCCGGCCGATTTCCATCCGGAAACGGGCGCGTTCGTCTGCAAAAACTGTCTCGGGGTCGAAACTCCCCGCGCTCGGCCCGAGACGCTCGCCGGTTTCGAGGCGCTGCGCACCGGCAGGGCAATCGCGCACCCGGAATACGTCGAGAACGCGCTCCTCGCCTACCTGCGCAGCCACATCGGGTTCATGCGCGAAATAAACTCGCTCAAGTTCCTGAACGAAACACGGAAGTTATACGACCGTTCGCGCTAGATTCCTGAATTAAATTACTCCGGTTTGCGCTCACACCCACCTGCGACGACCTCGCGCCAAGTTCCAACATAATTTCTATCTTTTACGCGCTGTGAAAAGCGCTGTTCACAGAAAGCGCGGTTTATAAGCGCGGTTCATAAATAGGAGATGCTATGCTTACTGCGGAAGATATCCGCGCCTTGAAGGGCACGGGCAAGAAAGTTTCGATGATTACCGCCTACGACTTCGCATTCGCCCAGATGGCAGAAGCCGCCGGAGTCGACCAGATTCTCGTGGGCGACAGCCTCGCGAACACCATGCTCGGCTACAAGAGCACCCGCGAAATCGGCATGACCGAAATGCTCATCTTCGTCGCCGCCGTCTGCCGCGGCGCACCCAACACGCACGTGGTGGCCGACATGCCCTACAGAAGCGACAAGGATCCGCAAACCGCATACGATAACGCTAAGCGCTTCATGGACTTAGGCGCGGCAAGCGTCAAGCTCGAAGGCACCCCCGCAGGCGTCATTGAGTACCTCCGCAGCAAGGATATTCCCGTCTGTGCACACCTCGGGCTGCTCCCGCAGACCGCCGAGAACTTCAAGCAGAAGGGCAAGACCGAAGAAGAGGCCCGCGCCATCGAAGACGCCGCCAAGTTCGTGGATAGCCTCGGATGCTTCGAGACGGTGCTCGAGCACATCCCCGAAGAACTCGGCAAAAAGATTACCGGCGAGGTGAAAAGCGTCACCATCGGCATCGGCGGCGGTAAATTCACCGACGGACACGTGCTCGTGATGCACGACGCGCTCGGAATGCACCAGAAAAAGCTCCCTCCGTTCGCGACGAAGTTCGTCGACATGTATTCCCTGGGCGTAGAAGGCTTCCGCAAATACGTGGAGAGCGTGAAGAACGAAGCGTAACGCACAGCAAGGAGAAATTTTTCTCGACGCAAAGCAAAAAAGTTGTCTCCGCATAGAAAAAATTCTCGAATGACTGAAAATTTTTCTCTCGCGATTGAAAAAAAATTCTGGTGAAAAGAAAAAAATCTCGTCGATGGCGGGATTTTTTTGCAAGTGTTACGAAAATCACAAGTAATCCTTTGAGCATCATCAACTTACAATCAAAAAATATTGTATGGTGCAAAAAATGCCAAATCGTCTGGAATGCCCGTATTTATTGGGCTCGCGCCATTTTACATACAAAGTAATTTTATTTTCCTATAAGACTTTTTTTCTCGATTGTCAATAGACTTTTGAAAAAAAATGAAAAAAATTTTAAAAAGGTGTTGATTTTTTGTGAAAATAAAGTTATTTTAAAGTCATCAAATCATTAAACCCTCAAAAAAGGAAGAATACAATGGCTACAACAAAGAAACCCGCTGCTAAGAAACCCGCCGCCAAGAAGGCTGTCGCCGCCAAGAAGCCGGCCGCCAAGAAGGCTGCTCCGGCCAAGAAGGCTGTCGCCGCTAAGAAGCCCGCTGCCAAGAAGCCGGCCGCCAAGAAGGCTGCTCCTGCTAAGAAGGCTGCCCCGGCCAAGAAGGCTGTCGCCGCTAAGAAGCCGGCCGCCAAGAAGCCGGTTGCCAAGAAGGTTGCCGCCAAGAAGCCGGCTGCCAAGAAGGCTCCTGCTAAGAAGGCCGCTGCCAAGAAGTAATTCTTACAGTGCTCTCTTTTTGGAAAGGACTCGCATCTCGCGAGCCCTTTCTTTTTTCTTATTGCTATCTTTACCGCATGATTTCGGAAAAAGACCTCGAAGAACTCCAGAAAATTCCCCTAGACGAACGCGTCAAGCGCGTTGAGAAACTGCTCGAAGCAAAGGAATCCCCCCGCGGATTCGAACTCGGGCTCCTGCTAGCCCTCAGGATGGGCCAGGAAATCCGCGAGAAGAAGCCCCTCGGAAGCGAATCGGGCGAACTAGTCGCCAGCTGGAACGGAAAGTATTCCGAATACGTCATCGAGGAAGCCATCGCGTCGGCCAAGGAATTCCTGTTGCACCCGGCGAATATCGCCGAGAAAATCAAGGCGGGAATGGACAAGTTCAACAAGGCTCCGGAAGAAACCGAGCAAAACAACTCCGGAAACGAGGCCGAGAATGGATAACAAGCTCCAGGCCACCATCGATATCGGGAGCATGAGCTGCATCATGCTCATTGCCGCCTTCGAGAGCACCCAAGGCGAAGAAGGCCAGGATCCGCGTCAAGTCCTGGTCCCGAAACTCCAGAAAGTCAAAATCTGCAAGCTCGGCGAAGACATCTACGAACACGGGCGCATTTCCGAAAAGAAAATCGAGGAACTTGTCGCCGTCATGACATCGTTCCGCATGGACCTTCACGCCCTCGGGGCCGACATCAAGGCCGTGGCCATGACCGAAGCCATGCGCAGGGCCGAAAACCAGGACGAAGTCATCGATGCGGTCGAAAAGGCGCTCTGGTTCCGCCCGCGCATCATCAGCGGCGAAGAAGAGGGCAAGCTCACCTACCGTTCCGTGAAGGAATGGCACGGCGAAGGCATCGTCACCATTGATATCGGCGGCGGCTCCACCGAACTCAGCAACGGCGAGACCACGTTCTCGATTCCCGTAGGCGCGCTCAAGATGTTCAAGGCGATGGGCCCCATCCCCGGCCCCGAATACAAGAAATTCGTGAAGGAGACCTTCAAGGAAGTCAGCTTCAAGGGCATGACGAAAAAGCCGGTCTACCTCATCGGCGGTACAGGCACCGCGCTCGCCATGGTGTTCCTGAACAAGCAACAGTTCGACTACAAGGCCATCGAGGGGCTCGAAATGAGCATCGCCGACCTCGACGCAGTCACCACGCGCATATCGAACCTTTCGAAGGAGCTCCGCGCGATGCTCCCGGGGCTCGAGAACGGCCGCAGCGATGTCATCATCTGCGGGCTCTTCTGGCTCAAGTCGCTCCTGGAAAAGCTACGCGTCGAGACATTCCGCATCAGCACCGCGGGCATCCGCTTCGGGCTCCTGTACCCGCCGGAACCCGAGCCGGAAGCTAAACCGAAAGCAAAAAAAATTCCGCCCTGGCTCAAGAAGAAGGAAGAGAATTCTGCCGAAGAAGGCGCGACCGACGCCGAATAACGTCATCCCCGCGTAGGTGGGGATCTTTTTACAATTCTACTAGTGTTGCGACAAGGCAAGAATCCTTAGTCGCACCGCTCCCCGCGAAATCGATATCCTGCCCGCGCTTCCAAGCAGTGCGGGCTTCCTTATGCACCGAACTGACGGCAGCAAGCACATCCCGCGCAAAGGAGTCAAGCGCGAACTCGCTGTAGTTGGAACTTACCATGATGAATCCGCGCGGATTCAGAACCTGCGCGCATTCCGAAACAAGCGGCATCAAATGTTCCCGCACGTTGAAGTTGAACCCCTTGAAGCGCGCAAAGCTCGGCGGATCGAGCACGATACCGTCGAACCCGAGGCCCTTCTTGATGGCCCAGCGCACATACTCGAGCGCGTTCCCGCGGAAAAATTCGCCCGGACGCAAGTCGAGCCCGTTCAAAGCGTAGTTTGCGCGGCCCTTGTCAAGAATCTTGCCGCTGATGTCGGCGTTGGTGGCGACCGCAGCACCCCCGAGGCGCGCATGCACCGAAAAACTGCACGTGTAGCTGAAGAGGTTCAGGAACCGCGCGTTATTAGTCATCGCGCGGAAACGTTCCTCTACCTCGAGGCGAACGTGCCGCATGTCGAGGAACAGCCCCGGATTGACGGTGTCGAGCAAGTCCACATGGAACCGCGCATTGCCTTCGCGCACCGTACCTACGGCAGCATCGCGAGTCCCGAAAGCAACCTCCATGGGCGCGTTCTCTAGCGACTTGCCCGAACGCGAAAGCCTCTCCTTCACGATGATGCAGGCCGGTTCAAACACCGCTGCCACAGCATCCACGAATTCGCGACGACGGGCAAGCATTTCGGGTCCAAAGAACTGCACCTGGAACCGGTCACCGAACCTGTCGAGCGTAAGCCCCGGAAACCCGTCGGCCAATCCGTTCACGATGCGATAGGCATCCGTCACCGGAAACAGCGGCGAACGCTTTTCATTAGCAACTTCTAGGAGACGACGCATGGAAAACTCCGCGTCTAAGCCTTGTCCATCGACTTGATCTGGTCCACGAACTCGCCCACTTCCTTGAACTCGCGGTAGATGGAGGCAAACCGCACGTAGGCGACCGCGTCGAGCTTCTTGAGTTCCTGCATCACGAGGTTCCCGATGGTATCGTAACCCACTTCGGAATTGTCATTCACCGGCAGGGCGTTTTCGACACGGGTCGCCAGTTCCTCGATATCCTCGGATGTAATCGGGCGCTTCTTGCAAGAGTTCATGATGCCGCGAATCAACTTTTCACGCTGGAAGGGTTGCTTTTCGCCGCTCCTTTTCACGACAGTCAACGGCTGGAGTTCAATATACTCACGCGTCGTGAACCTGCGACCGCAGGCCAGGCATTCACGCCGTCTGCGGATGGCGGTTCCACTCACGCGGCTATCGACCACCTTGTCGTTGTCGTTCTTGCAAAAAGGGCAGATCATGGCTAGAATATATTATTTTGCGGCGGCCGTTTCAAACGCCTTGCCGAGCTTTTCCAGTGCTTCGTCCACTTCCGCGGCACTCACGTTCAGCGGCGGAAGCATACGCAGCACGTTGCCCTTGGCAGAGAGCACCATGAGATGCTCGGCCCTAGCAGCAGCGATAATGTTACCCACCGGCATGGATTCGTCGAGTGCCACACCGAGAATCAGGCCTTCACCGCGGATTTCCTTGGCGAAGCTGTACTTTTCCACGAGGCCTGCCAAACCGGCCTTCAGCTGGGCAGAACGTTCAGCCACATTCTTGAGCAGCCCCGGAATCTGCTTCACGACAGCGAGACCCGCGGCGCAAGCAATGGGGTTACCGCCGAATGTGGTACCGTGGTCGCCGGCCTTGAGCTGGTCGGCAATCTTCTGGCGCAGGAGCACCGCACCCAGCGGGAGACCGCCGCCGATTCCCTTGGCAAGCGTTACCAGGTCCGGATTCAGGCCGTACTTTTCGAAACCGAGGAAGGTTCCGAGACGGCCCACACCCGCCTGCACTTCGTCAACGATGACGAGGCAGCCGAATTCCTTCTGCAGGCTGTTAATCGTAGCGACCATTTCGGCAGAGAGAGTCATCACGCCACCTTCGGCGGCCAGCGATTCCAGCATGATGGCACAGGTATTGCCATCCACCTCGGCCTTCAAGGCTGCGCAGTCGTTCCAAGTCACGTGAACGAAGTCGCCCGGCATGGAGCCGAAGCCTTCGCGAATAGCCGGCTGGCCCGTCGCAGAAAGCGCAGCATACGTCCTTCCGTGGAAACTGTTCACGAAGGTGATAATCTTCTGCCGGTTCTTTTCGCCCTTCCGGTCGAAGTACTTACGTGCGAACTTGATTGCGCCTTCGTTGGCCTCGGTACCCGAGTTGCAGAAGAACGCCTTGTCGAACTTGGTGATTTCAAGGAGTGCCTTGCCGAGATTAATCTGCGGGTAGTTCGGGTAAAGGTTGCTGATGTGGTTGAAGTGGTTCATCTGATCCACCACCGCATCCTTGATGGCTTGGTTCTGGTGACCGAGCGCGTTCACGGCGATACCCGCCACGAAGTCCAGGTACTTGTTGCCCTGGTCGTCATAGAGGTAAGAGCCTTCGCCCTTTACGAAGTTGATGTCTGCCTTGCCGTAGAGCGGCGCGATAATTTGTTTGTCCTGTTCGAGCAGGTTAGCTGAGGATTGTGCCATAATTTAAATCTCCATTAATTTGTTTGCCAAAGTGTTCCGCGTCCTTCCAACCCACGATGTGGATGCTCTTGAGTCCTCGTCGGATCGACTTGAAACTCTCGCGGACTTTGGGAATCATACCGCCGGAGATGACGCCAGCCTCGATCAGCTTTTCGGCGTCCGCTTCGCTCAGTTCGGGAATTACATTCTTGTTTTCGTCCATCACGCCCGGCACGTCGCTCACCAGCACGAACTGGTCGGCCTCAAGCGCCACAGCCAGTTCAGATGCGGCGGTGTCTGCGTTCACGTTCCAGCTCACAACCTTGCCGTTTGTGTCAGGGCCAATCGAAATCGGGCTTACCACGGGAACAAACCCCGCACCCCAGAGCGCGGTCACGATGCCGGGGTTCACCTTCTTGATTTCGCCCACCAGGCCAAGGTCCACCTTGCCCTGCTTCTTTTCCACCTGGAACAGGTTTGCATCTACGCCCGAAATACCAACGGCACCGCAACCGTTGTTCAGGAGCATGCGCACAAGCTTCTTGTTCACGTGACCCGAGAGGGTCATCTCGACCATCTTCATAATGCCGGGAGTCGTCACGCGCAGACCGTCGATGAATGTCGGTTGTTCCTTGAGCAAGGCGATATTCTCGTTGATGTCCTTGCCACCGCCGTGAACCACGGCCACCTGACAGCCACTACCGGGGAGGGTAGAGACTGCCGACACAAAATCAGCCAGCTTGGCCTCGTCGATTGCCAGGCTGCCACCAATTTTTACAACCACTTTTTTCATCTTTTGCGATGTCCTCTATGGGTTTTGTCGTGTGACGTTGATTTTTACGCGCAAAATTTAGAAAAAACGCTCGCGAGTTCAATGTTTTTATTATATTATAACCATAATTCAACCATACACAAGAGGTAAAATATGGCAATCACGAAAGTTTGGCTCGACGAATCCAGCGACGAATGCGTCTCCTGCGGCGCCTGCGAAGCAACTTGCGACGCAGTGTTCAGCGTTCCCGAAAAGATGCAGGTGAAGGAAGGCGTCGATTTCTCCGCTTACGAAAGCGAAATCAAGGACGCTGCCGACAGCTGCCCGGCCGGCGTGATCAAGTACGAGTAATCATTAGGGGCGCAAGGCGTCCGTAACCAACTCTAAACTTATAAAGCCTTGTCTTCGGACAAGGCTGTTTTTTATTTGAGAGGCAGGAAATTGTCGCAACTTGTCTAGCACGGGAAATCCAGCGATTGTATATTACGGGCACAAGGAGATCTCCGAGTCCGAGGTTCTCACCATCAAGACGAATCTTGCAACGCAGGCAGTGAAGTAAGGCTACATAGAAGTCCAAGTAAACGGCGAGGCCAAGGAAGAAGATTACAAATGCGGTGCGGCTAGGCTCATCTAGTCCTTGAGACAACGAACGCTAAACCCGTAGCCCTTGTAGTCTTCGGCCAGGGATGCAATGTCGCCCCCGCGATACAAGTATATGTGGTTCGCGTAGTAGTCATCGTATTCAGTAGAACTCCAAAAGATCGCATAGGTGCCCTCGTCGTAGTAATTCCCTTTGAAGCTCGGGTAGCCAGCAGGCAACGCCGAGAACGAGAAGGCGTCCGTGCCGTTGCCGTCTTTCTGCCAACCGGATGTGGATTTGAGTTTTGTACCGTCGCCCGGTGAACCGCCGACAGCGCTGAATAGGGTCCTCCACTCTTTTGGGGTCGGCAGATGCCAGCCGTCGGGGCATACGCCCCGCACGGGGTATGTCGGCGAGCATGTCTTGCCTTTTCCGCAACCCTTGCCATTTGTCGAATACACTCCGGCACTGTCCATGGCCGCCGCCCATGTATAAAGGCGACCATACTTGGTACATTTTGTTACATCATCATTGAAGCAATAACTGTTCACTGTTCCGTAGTTCAGGTTCTCCGCCATCCAGACTTGATCGCCAATCTTTACAGTCTTGTATGTTTTTCCATCGCGAGGATCCTTTACGTTCCTTTCTGCGGAGTCGCAAAAGAAGCCGATATACACAAGGATGCGGCAAGCATTATTTTAAGAAGATTTTTCATTTTTTCCTCTATATAAGTATTCTTTTATTTTACTCATAGAAAGTAAACGGAACAGTTACTGTCGTTTCGTTTGCGACATTTCCATCATCACATTTAAATTTGCCAAAATTCCAGCGGCTCACAGCGGTCTTGATTTCATTGTCAAATTCGCCGTAACCGGTCGTAGAAGAAGCAATGGAGATACTGATGATTTCGCCACCCGGAGCAATCGTAAACCTCAAGGAAACCACACCCTGAAAATGTGGTTGCAGCTTCAGAAACTTGTTGTAGATGTGACGCAGACCAGGCATTCTCTGACGCACAACCTCCATAATATCCGATGCACTACGACTACATGAATTATCCGTAACTTTGCAAGCATTTTCTGCATCTTCTTTTTCCTCCTTATATTTTTTCTTGCAAATCGATCTTTCATAACTTCCTGTAGGGAGTGTTTTACATCTATTAAATGTATTCTTAACTTTAGCTACCGCAGCCTTACAAGCATCGTGTGAAGACGATTCCGTTGCATCCCCTTCATTAAAATCGGCACTTTCTTTCTGGTCGTTGTCGTTAGCATTCCCCGATAACAAGCCAGCCAACCCATCTCCTACATTCTTTTTTTCATCCTGAATGCAACGGACAGGATACCACATCGAAATTGCTTTTTTTTGTGGAGCAACATCAAAACCATAATCAGCATGCGGTGCTCCCAAAAATGCATAAGCAACCCCCTCTGGCACCGATTGTTGCAAAATGGCATCCTCTGCAGAGTTCCATTGCATCGAAGATGTCCAAAAATAGGCGTATTTTCCTTCATCCATATAAGCACATTTAGCATCCTGGGCTACTACGCATCCACCTGAAGGTTGTGCATTGAATCCGTATTTATCTGTTCCATTCCCGCTCGGTTGCTGGTAGGTGTTCCACCCTTTTTTTGATTTAAGGTCTATGGAATTTCCTGTATAATCCAATAATTTTTTAAATTCTGCAGCACCCGGCAAACGCCAACCATCAGGGCAAGCGGTTGTTGCAGCGGCCATCGCCGAATAATATCGGCCATATTTTTTACAATTCGCTTTTTCCCCGTTACCGCCAAAAATCAAACAATCATTTGTGCTCCCAGGATTTCCGTTTCTCTCGTTTATCTCGAAAGCTAAGTTCTCCGCCATCCAGACTTGGTCGCCAATTTTTACAGTCTTGTATGTTTTTCCATCGCGAGGATCTTTCATCGTTCCTTTCTGCTGAGCCGCAAAAGAAACTGATGTGCACAAGGATGCTGTAAGAGCCATGATGGCAACACCTAATTTTAGAATATGCATTTTTTACTCCTTAAAAAAATTGTCAATCTTTGAGACAACGGACATATTGACCAAAGTTCTTAAAGTGAACGTCTGGATAAGCATCACCGAAATCATAGTACATGTTCATGCCATATGCGTAGATGCTATCGTTCTCAGAAGAACTCCAGAAAAACATGGCGGCATCCTCGTAGTCGGTCGATGAGCCTTCAACTACATTGAACAGGGTGATCAACTCCGTCAATGAAGGCAGATGCCAGCCACTTGGACATACGCCGCGCACGGGGTATGTCGGCGAACATGCCTTGCCATAACCGCAACCCTTGCCGTTCGAACTCCATGTACCAGCACTATCCATCGCAGTCGCCCATCTGTAAAATCGACCATAATTGGAGCAATTACTTTCATCGTTGTGGTGGCAGAAGCTAGAGTCCGCTTTGTAATTTAGGTTTTCCGCCATCCAGATTTGCACGCCAATCTTTACCGTTTTGTACGTCTGACCATCGCGGGAGTCGGTCATCGTCCCAAGACTTTTACTAGAAGATGATTCGCCAAATAAACTACTACTCGATTTCTCGGAACTATTTGACATTAGAATTTCACTGCTAGATGACACAAGAGCCGACGATGATGAAAGGACCTTAGAAGACGATGATTCGACGATACTGCTAGATGATTTCTCAACAGAACTCGATGATTTTACATTTGAAGAAGACAATGACATCAACGAACTGCTGCTGGATTCGTCTTTTGAACTTGAAACGCCACTTTCCACAGCATTACGAGCCGCACGCCATGAAACAAAGTCTTCATCCATCTGTGCAACATAATCAGTACAGGCAACAAAAAGTATCGCCAACAACAAAAGACAAAGACGACGTATGTCACGCAATCTCAACACAATCAATCCTTGAGACAACGGACAGAATAAGCGAAGTAATTGTAAGCGCCGCGCCACACGCAAGCTCCATCATCGCGATAGCCTAGGCTCATGTAGCCGCCATCGTCATCGGCGCTCCAAAAATCGGCAGACTCGCCCAAATAGAAGAAGTCGCCAGAGTAGGTGACACTGCCCCGCCTGCCCGCGGGGAGAGCGGAAAAACTGTAGGCATCCGAGCCATTACCACTATTGTTCCAACCACTGGTAGATTTTAGCTTTGCGCCAGCAGTAGATGAGCAGCCCACTGTAGGGGACGAGCCACCCACTACTGTGAGCAAGGTTTCAAATTCAGTCTTTGTTGGCAAATGCCAGCCGCTGGGACAGGCCGCTGTCGCCGCCGCCCATGTGTAAAGGCGACCATACTTGGAGCAATTGCTCGAGACATCATCGTAGCAATAGCTGTTTGCCGTTTCGTAGTTCAGGTTTTCCGCCATCCAAACTTGCGTTCCTATTTTAACAATCCTGTAGGTCTGGCCGTCGCGGGAATCCCTAAAAGAATTCGAATTGACTGCAGCAACGCTGCTGGACGACACCGAAACAGAAGACGAAGAAACAACCATAGAGGACGAGGACTCCACAGTACTGCTACTTGCCCCTGTGCTACTAAATACCGTAACAGAACTCGATGATTTCACATTTGAAGAAGA
This sequence comes from Fibrobacter sp. UBA7003, assembly GCA_002449765.1. Lineage (GTDB taxonomy): Bacteria > Fibrobacterota > Fibrobacteria > Fibrobacterales > Fibrobacteraceae > Fibrobacter. The sequence goes on along the minus strand of DJXN01000015.1, from coordinate 154,123 downwards.
CGATTTCTGCATCGAGTTGCTACTCGACTTGACCTGCGAACTGGAAGATGGTTCATCCTTCGTCAACCGTTCCTCTTTCCACGCTTCAAAGTCCTCATCCATTTGCGCGACATAGTCGGTACAGGCGGAGAGAAGAAAAAGGCAAAAGATTGTCAACAGCCCCACGCCTACGCGAGGGTAACGAAATGAGACGCGTTGGTGACGATTTCCTAACCACCAGCCACTATTTACTATCCACTTCATTATCCCACCCCCTAGAACGCAAAACTTATGCCTATCCCGATGGCACCGACAATGGCAATTCCGATTCCTACACTGCGGAGAGTCTGTCCTGATTCCGCATCTTTGCGGTTCTTCTTAAACTCCGACTCTGTCTCGTATTTTTTCTCGGATGCGGACTTCGCCTGGCTGTTCCCGATAACGGCCAGCACAACGCCCGTCACCGCAGCCGTGACGCCAGTGCCCAGCAAAATCTTTCCAGCCGCACCGCTGCCGTCATTTTTCACCTTCGACGGCCTGCCTGACTCAGCCAAGAAATCATCATCGCCATCCAGTTCTGCATAGGCCTCCTTGGCGCGTAGCCGGGTTTCATCGACATCAAGCCCATCAGGGCTATGTGCAAGCGAGTGCGTCACCTGTACATCTTTGTGCCACTTCGGCTGCACGTCGACCTTCTCTGCCCAGCCACTTCCCACAAGTTCAACCTCGGCGCACATCGGCACCTCCCCCGCATAAGGCGTGCTACCCGCTTCCACACCATCGATACGCACTGTCACCGACTGCGGCTCGCCCTTGAATTCCGCATTGAGTTCAAGCCCGCCCTTGCCCCGGGTCATCATCCTGTCGAAGAGCTCGGTTTTGTTCTTCGCTATAGATACCACAAATTCCACCGGGTCATAGCAGGGGTGCGACAAGCTGACCTTGTGTACACCGGGGTCCAGTTCAATTTTTTCGTCTTTCTTATGATTGCCATCCACAGAGATGGACAATTTCCCTCGACTCTCGGCGTTGCCTTCGAATTCAGGCTTTACCACAAGCCAGCCGAATGCTGGAGTAAGCGAGAACGAAACCTTCTGGTTATTCTCTCTCACATCCACAACCTGTTCGCCATCGTCGTAACGGTCCTTGGAAACAACAAACCTGTGGCTACCGGCCTCCACCAGCACCTTGCATGGAGTACTCAAGCATTTGGAATCCGCCCTTCCATCTATGGTAGGCACGGCACCCTTCGGTTCGCTAGTAATTTCTACAATAAACTTCTGTTTGCCCGAATAACTGTAATCGCCAATGGAACCGACTGAGCCAATACCACCTAGCCCGTCAAACCCAGTCGATTTGCTTTTCGCACTCCTAAAGAAGTCTGGCGCCTTCTTCTTGATAATGTCGAGCAAGGCGTTCACGTTCTTTCCCTGTCCATTGAAGCTCGAAACAAGCTTGTTTCCCGCGGTCTCGTAGAGTTCCGCCGAAAGTGTGAGCGAGCCACCAAAACTGCCGACACGCGCCTGGCAAATATAGTCGGCGGAGATATTCTTCCCGGTTTCCACAAGGCATTCCCCTTCGCAATCCTCGATGGCCTTGCCCGGCGGCAACATCTGTAAGATGTTTTCGCGGGTCATAATGGTGAAGTTCTGTTCGGCAGGAAGTTGCTTCACGGCCTCTTCACGCAGGACATTCGTCAAATACTGCCTGTCAGAGAGTTTGACCTTGTCCTTCGCGGTGGGATCCGCCATTGTTTCCAGAACAGCGACATGTGCCGCGAACGCAGGAGCCGCAATCAACAGGAAAAGAAATGCAAAAAACTGACGTCTCATAAAATTCTATTTGTCTTGAACACAGCGGACTGAAAGCAAGGCACCATCCGGATAGTTCCAAATTCCAATACCTTCATACTCATACGTTCCCCATTCCGTGTAATACAGCGAAAAAAAGTCATGGTAATCAGAATCGTTCCCGGTATTAGAAAAACTCCAAAAATAGGCGCCATATCCCATAAGCCTGAAGCGAAAACCTTCCGAACCATACGCATCCCCATCCCCAGCGGGAATTGCCGAAAAGCCGTATAAGTCCTTTCCATTACCATTCTTTTGCCATCCCTTCTTGGAATTCAGCATCTGAATCAAAATTTTCTCTTTCGCGTGCTGAAGCCACCGGGAGTCTGCTTCAAGAGGCTCAGAAACAACCGACACGACTAATTTATCGAAATCTTTCCTGCTAGGAAGCCTCCACCCCGAGGGGCAAGCCTTCATCGCAGATGCCCAATCGTAATAACGTCCATATTTTTGGCAATTACTCTCTTTATTTTGGTAACAGGGGCTATTCCCAACCTTAAAGGCCATATTTTCAGCCATCCAGATCTGGTCCCCAATAGTCACAGTCTTATAGGTTTTTCCATCCCTGGGGTCCGTCATCGTGCCCTTGACAACGCTTGAAGGATCGACATACCCCGATTTACTCGTCTTGACTCCTTCCTGGTCGCAAGAAACCAACGCCATGACAAGCAAAAACACAAAACCAAGAAAACAAGGCTTCTTATTCATTTCAATTCCTTTTTTACAAAAATAATATTTAACGGCAACCATTGTTGCCTTCATACAAACAAATATTGTCAATATTCCCTTTTACCGAGAAAGGACGGACTCGTACGTCGCCCTTATCCACTCGGGGCTGCGGGCGCGGGTTTCGATGCTCACGCGGTCGATGACGCCATTCCAGGTTTCTGTCCTGATTTCGTCGCCCCCCACGCGGAACGGGACACTGCGGTTCAATTCGTTCGGCACGAACTCGCCTGCAAATTCGGTACCGTCGCTATCAGCAATCGCTACGGGCTCGCCGTTCACGTACATGCTCACGCGATGGTTCCTGGAGACGAGCACAAGGAACGCCCACTCGCCCACGGGTACGGAAGTCGAATCCCCGAAGAACACCACCTCGGGGTAGCCGGGCATGCTCTTCATTACGGCGAACGAACCGCGATTCACTTCGTAGTGCCACTGGAATCGCGACGTAGAATCGCTCCAATAGGCGCGTTGGCAGAACAGCACCTGGTGTTCGCCATTGGGGCCGTTCCACTTAGTCCACAGCGACAGCGTGAAGTCGCCACCGGTCGGGTTGAGCGTATCGAGGTCGATATACTGGCCAGCACCGAGCAGCACGCCCTTGCCGCTCACGCCATCCACGTAATTCACACTGTCAGCAAGTCTGCCGTCGTGGTTGAACACGTACTCGTCGCCATTCATCTCAATATTCACGGTTGTCCAGCCGGTATCGGACCAGCGAACATAATCGGTATGGTAAGAGTTAAACCCGTACGCATCCGCAAGCAGGGACAGGTCAGGGTTCCAGAGGAATCCGTCGTAGTTTTCAAGCTGCGGCAATACAACGGTATCGCCTCCATCTTGTATGGTAAACGGAATGTAACCCAGCACGGAATCGCTTTCCGAGTAAATTAACTCTTCCTGCATTCCTGGCGGGATAGAATCAAAACTGAACGAACCGTCTTCCTGTATGTCGGCGCTAAGATGCGTCCCGCCGATGTGAACCTTGCCCGAAGTCACACCGGACATGCTCCCGCGCAGGGCCTTGCGCGAACCGATACGGACCTCGGTCGCCTTTCCACTCGGCGGAAGCGAGATACCCGAAAGGGACCCCGACCGTGCATACAGATAAACACCCGCAAACGCATTTATCACATCCCTTGCTGAATCCGCATACTGGATGGCAGTCGTCCGCCCGTTTTGCAGGTAACCGTGCATGTCATTACTTGCGACCCTGAATTCGAACTGAGCATTCGAATCGGCAACAGCCTCCAGAGAATCCTCAATCGCATAACCGTTATCCCAGTACAGCGTGAGCCGTGCGGCAGGCATCTTGTTGCCCTGCATGTCGACAACGGTCCCTGCAATCTTTGTCGTATCTGGTTCACGTGCAATAGAGTTCCCGATATCGGTAACGCCGCCCGCAACATCGTCGCCGTTCGAGCAGGCAAAAAACGCAAGGGATGCGGCAAGGGCGAGCATCCATGCGCGGCAAATGGCAGGCTGTTTTAGATAAACAATCAAACGTTTCATCTTTCAACCTCCGTTCCGACTTTCTTGCTCATCGGGAACGCCACGAGCATCATCTCGTAAACGCGTTCCACGTTCGTGTCGTTGGACGCACGGGCAATAATCTTCTTGCGGGCTTCTTCGAGGACATCCACGGCATAATTATAGGAACTTTCGCTCATGGCAAGCGTCGTGAAGGCGGCAAAGCGCTCATCCTTCGGCATGGACTCCACCGCGCCTATCGCATGCTGGATATACTCGCGACGAATCTGCCGGAGGGCAATCGGCGGGATTTCTGCAGCATCAAGCATCTGCGAGGTCTGCACGTAACGGCCGTCGTCGAGCTTGCGCAAGAGCCCCCATTCCAGCAGGTTCTTCACCGCATCGCGCGCCTCTTCCGTAGTTATCTGCGGGGTAAGCGAGCGGGCCAAAATCCGGTAGTCGCCGTGCCACTGCGAATCTGCCGCGAGTTCGCGAATTACCGGGTAGTACCACTTGCTGAAGTAGGCCTGCTCGCGCGTGGTGATGTGCGTGAATTCAATCTGCTTGCGGATTTGCAGAATCTGTTTCCAGGCCTGGTCGCGCTCGTCCACCTGCTGCGCCTGGTTGTACTGCACCAGCGCCTCGAAGTATTCCTTTTGCAGGGGCTCGAAATCCATCGCCTTCGAAATCTTCTCGATAGATTTCGGCGTGAGGTTGAACCGCCCGCGAATCACGTTCAGACAGTACGAGGAACTGCTGAACCCCGCCTTCGCCGCAAAGAAACGGTGCGAAAACACGGAGCGCATTTTCTTCTGCTCTTCGAAATAGTCCTGCATGAACTTGCGGAAGTCATCGTAGTCAAATAGATGTTCCAGTGCGATACTCATGCCCATAAATTACATTATTTTTACACAAAAAGGCCGTTTTTGAGTAAAAAAGCGTGTAAAATGCGTTTAAATCGGCAATTTTTACAACACAGGAGCGTGTAAAAAACAAGCCTCGCACACCGGCGTGGCCAAAATCAGGCCGCCTGTCGCAAGGTGAACACGACCGAGAGCGGATCCCCCTCTTCGTCCCTCTCGACGAGGATAAACGACAGCTGGACCCTGCCATGCAACTTTCCCTGGCATTCCGCATAAATCATGCTCTGCTGATCCAGACGGGCCGGGAGCGTATTCAAGTCCAGGAACTCGAACATGCGCTGCTTGTCCACGTTTTCCACAAGAGCAAAGACAGCCCTTTCAATGTTCGTCGCAAGATTGTCCTCGTCGCGCACAACATCCGACACAAAGCGGTCGCGCTGCACCACCTCGTAGCTCATGTTCTTGAGATTTATCACGTAGACGCACTGGTACAGGGCCGTAACGGCACGGGTGACACGGTCCTTGTGCTCCTCGTCGCGGTACTTCTGGTCGATAACGATATTGCTGGTATAGATGCTCCTGAAATGGTTGGAAATGCGATTGCACAAGTAGTATCCGGCAACGCCAATCGCAATGGATTCAATCGTATAGCCTCCCATCACCGCGACGAACCAATCCAGCGGATTATGGAAATCGAGACGGTCGAGGGAACGGAAATCGCTTACCAGCACATTCGACACTAGAATCATCACGTAGTTCATGGCGACGCTTATGAGGTAGATGTTCTTCTCGCAATAGAACAGGCTCACCATGGGCACTAGCGCATAGGTAATATACACCCCGACCTTGGCCATGCACATGAACGTAAGCACGCACATAAAGCCCACAAGCCCCCAGAACACGGTCACGATGCTCAAGGGATAATAGCGGTTCAGGAGTTTCTGCCCTACCGAGAGGAGGACAAGCAAGAGGCTTACCAGGGCGCACGACAAGTACGAGACATCGCAATAACCGAGGAAGCGGTCGAGCGCGATTGCAGGGCCCGCAAAGGCACAAAAGAGAAGAATCCTCGACATGGATTCATTCATAGAGCGCCGGTTCTTAAGGACAAATTCCCTATAACGATTGTTTTCGCTACCTTGTTCTGACATATTTTCTCCGCTTGATTATTTGATAAAATAATCAAATTGCATTCAAAGGAACATAATGCAATTATTTTATAACAAAAAAAGGCGTATTCTTACCAAAAAAGGCAGGTTCCACCTTTGGTGGAACTTGCTTTCCAAATCATCGAACGCGAGCTTATTCCCGCGACGCTCGCCTACCGGCCTTGGCGCTGCTACGCAGCGCTAGGCACCGTAGATTTGCCAATATCGGAACGCAAGCGTTCCGCCGCTGTCAAATCTACCTGCCTTTTTTCATCTGCTTCAGGAGGGCGCTCATTTTCTGCGGCTGGGCGACCACGGGCTTCTTGGGAGCAAAACCCGGGCGATCCTTGCCCGCAATCTTGTTCTTGAGGTCTGCGATGGTCGCATGGCCCTGGATGCCGCCCTGCGGGCGGGCATTGCCGCGAACACCATCGCGGCCGCGGCCACCGAAGTTCCCGCGAGGACCGCCGACACGCTGGCCGCGAGGGCCACTCACACCCGCACCTGCCACACCGTCGGTAGATTCCTGCTTCATCGAGAGGCTGATGCGCTTCTGGTTCGCATCTACGGCAACAACGCGCACCTTCACCACATCGCCCACAGTCAGGACTTCCTTCGCATCGGTCACGTACTTGTCGCTGATTTCAGAAATATGCACGAGGCCATCCTGGTGAACGCCAATGTCCACGAACGCGCCGAAGTTCGCCACGTTCGTGACCACGCCTTCCATCCAGCTGCCCGTAACGAGGTCGTTGATGGTCTTGATGCGGTCATCGAATTTCGCGTAGCGGAATTCCTTACGCGGGTCGCGGCTCGGCTTCTGCAGTTCCTTCACGATATCGTCGAGGGTAGCCTTACCCACCTCGTCGGAGAGGAACTCATCGACCTTGATAGCCTTCACCGCTTCGGCATTGCCCACGATATCCTTCACCGGAACACCGACCTTCTCGGCCATCTGTTCCACGAGGGCGTAGTTTTCGGGGTGCACCGCGGAATCGTCGAGCGGATTTTCGGCACCCGGGATGCGCATGAAGCCCGCCGCCTGCTCGAAGGCCTTCGGACCGAAGCCCTTCACCTTCTTCAGGTCTTCACGGCTTGCAAACGCGCCGTTCTCTTCGCGGTACTTCACGATGGCTTCCGAAAGCGTATTGCTGAGGCCCGCCACATGGGCAAGGAGCGGAGCGGATGCGCTGTTCACGTCCACACCCACCATGTTCACGCAGCTTTCCACCACTTCGTCGAGGCGCTTCTTGAGTTCGCGCTGGTTCACGTCGTGCTGGTACTGGCCAACACCGATAGACTGCGGGTCTACCTTCACGAGTTCGGCAAGCGGGTCCTGCAGGCGGCGGCCAATCGAAATCGCGCCGCGGGTCGTCACGTCTTCCTTCGGGAATTCCTGGATGGCAATCATGCTTGCACTGTAAACGGAAGCACCGGCTTCGCTCACGATAACGCGCGGCGGAACCTTGCCCTTGAACTTGAGGGCCATCTCGCCACAGAAGGCGTCGGTCTCGCGGCTCGCGGTTCCGTTACCGATGGCGATGAGGTCAATCTTATACTTGTCGATGAGCTGCATCAGGTACACAGCGGCACCGGCCTTGTCGTTCCACGGTTCATGCGGCTTGATAATGCCATGATCCATGAACTTGCCGTTTTCGTCGAGCACAGCCACCTTGCAGCCCGTACGGAAACCCGGGTCGAGAGCGAGCACGGCCTTGTGACCGGCAGGGGCGGCAAGCAGAACGTCTTGCAGGTTCTTGCTGAACACCTTGAAGGCTTCCTCTTCGGCGGCGTCCTTGAGCATCAGGCGCACTTCGCTTTCCATGCTCGGCTGCAGCAGGCGTTCCCAGGCGTCCTGGCACATGGCCTCCAGGTACGGAGTCCAGGTCGTTTCGCCCTTGATAATCTGGGTCTTGAGGTAGCCGACCATTTCGTCGTTCGGCACTTCGATGGTGAGGCGCAGCACCTTCTCCTTTTCGCCACGGCGGAGCGCAAGCATGCGGTGGCTCGGAATCTTGCAGACCGGCTCGCTGAAGTCGTAGTAGTCCTTGAACTTTGTCTCCTGCTTCTCGAAATCCTTCTTGACCTTGGAAACCATCACGCCGGTCTTTTCCATCTTGGCACGGAGGTACTGGCGGAATTCGGTATTGTCGGCAACCTCTTCGGCGAGAATGTCGGCGGCACCCTTGAGGGCGGCCTTCGGGTCGGCAAGGCCCTTCTCCTCGGAGAGGTAGATGCGGGCGATTTCTTCGGCAGTATTGCCGGTATTTTCCTGTGCCCACATCAGGCGAGCCAGCGGTTCAAGACCGAGTTCCTTCGCGATGGTCGCGCGGGTGCGCTTCTTGGGCTTGTACGGGGCGTAAATGTCTTCGAGGAGAGTCTTGTCCTTGCAGGCCTCGATCTGGGCCTTGAGTTCGGGAGTGAGCTTGCCCTGTTCCTCGATGCTCTTGAGCACCGTTTCCTTACGGTCGGCAAGTTCCTGCAGATAGTCGCGACGGTGGCTGATGTCGCGCAGTTCAATTTCGTTCAGCGTACCCGTCTGGTCCTTGCGGTAGCGGGCGATAAAGGGGACCGTGCCCCCCTGGTCCATGAGTTCAAGCGCCTTAGCGACGCGCCATACTTCGAGCTTCAGTTCTTCGGCAATAATTGCGGAAAAATCCATTTTCTATTCCTATATGTAGATTCCGTTTCCGGTTTTTAGGGTCATAAATGCCCTGGGTTGACAGAATCGCAATATAGCAAAAGAAAGTGTCAATTTTGTGACAAAGTGGTAATGCTATATTTTTTTTGATGTCCAGCGTCATCCTCTTCAACAAGCCCTTCGGCGTCCTGAGCCAGTTTACCCCCGAAGCGGGGCACCCGGCTCTCGACCAGTTCGGATTCCCGCCCGGAATCTATGCCGCCGGAAGACTAGACCACGACAGCGAAGGGGCCCTTTTGCTCACGGACGATGGAAAGCTCATCAAGAGGCTCCTCGACCCAAAATTCGAGCACCCGAGAACCTACCTCGCGCAGGTCGAAGGCAAAATCACGAAAGAAGCCGTCCAAAAGCTCATGCAGGGAGTCTCCTTCAAGGGCTACCGTTCCAAGCCGTGCACCGCCGAAATTGCAACCGAACCGGAATGGCTCTGGCCACGCAACCCGCCCGTCCGATTCCGCGCGAACATCCCCACTTCGTGGGTCCGGCTCACGCTTATCGAGGGGAAGAACCGCCAGGTGCGCCACATGACTGCCGCGGTCGGCTTCCCGACGCTGAGACTCATCCGCACCAGGATCGGGAACGTCGAGCTCGGCGACCTGCAGCCCAGACAGTGGCGGGCCGTAACGGAGAAAATCCTTTAAACGGAATTTTCCATGCGCGGACTTTTCCGCGCGTAGATTTCCGGATTCCTGGAATAGAACCTGCGATGAGTCCAGCCGTACCAGAGGGCCGGATTTTCTTTTATGCGGGATTCGAGCCAGATGTTGAAGGCGGGCAAGACATCGCAGGATGCGGATGCGCGGGGCAGTTCAATCGCATGGAGGACACGCAGCGAACCGCGGGCATCCTCCAGCCAGCAGATAAACACGGGCGTCTCGGGGCGGTGCCGGAGCAAAAAATCCGGAAGCGGGTTGTTGCGTACGGGCCTGTGCATGAACTCGCCCTCGAGCGCGCTCGGGATTCTACTATCCTGGTCGGCCAGCAGACAAACTAACTTCCCGTCTGCGAGCAGGCGCAAGAACTCCCGCGGGGTGCGCGCATCTACGCTGTAAGGGCGACCATCGACGGCCCGAATTCGTTTATCCAGAATGCGATTGAGCCACGCGGGCCTTAGCGGGATGTAGCTCGCCACCAGCGGGATTCCGAGGCGACAGAGCCACGGGCCTATCGCCTCATAGTTCCCGAAATGGGCCGTAAGGAATATGCCGCCGTTTCGCATTTTCTCGAGAACCGGGGCAGAACCTTCCGCGAGGGCAAAGTTCCAGCCGTCGATGCGGCAAGGATATGCGGAAAGTTCGCGGGGCAACTTCTTGAACGAGCCGAACCGGAAAAGGATTTCGCCCGCATGGCGCGTGAGGTTGCAGATGAGCGTGCGGTAGAACGTTCCCGGCCGGGAAATGCGCAGCGGGCTCCCTTCACGGGGTTCCGCGCCATCCACGTGTCGCAAGTTCGCGTAAACCGTCCCCTTTTTCCACCCGCAGGTGCAAAGCACGAAACCGGCGGTTCGCGCGAACACTTTTGACATGATGGAACGGAGTACAGGCATAATTTGCATAAAATATACTTAAACGGGCGCGGCCGGCACACAAAAAATAATACTAGATTGTTTGCCAGCGCGGCACGTGTCGCGACGGAGTTTTTTTATGGCAATTTTCAATAGCATTCTCGAAACTATCGGCAACACACCACTCGTACGCATCAACAAGTTGAACAAGGGCGGGGCCGAAGTCTACGTAAAACTCGAAAGTTTCAACCCGCTCGGAAGCGCGAAGGACCGCGTGGCGTTCAACATGATTGAACGCGCCGAAAAGGAGGGCAAGCTCAAGCCGGGCGCGCTCATCATCGAGCCGACCAGCGGCAATACGGGCGTCGGGCTCGCCTACGTGGGGGCCGTAAAGGGCTACAAGGTAGTGCTCACGATGCCCGATTCCATGAGCATGGAACGCAGGCTGCTATTGAAGGCGCTTGGGGCCGAGGTCGTGCTGACCGAAGGCGCGAAGGGCATGGCGGGCTGCATCGAGAAGGCGAACGAGATTGCGGCGCAGAACCCCGGGAGCTTTATTCCGCAGCAGTTCGAGAATCCGGCGAACCCGGAGGCACACTACCTCACGACGGGCCCCGAAATCTGGAACGATACCGAGGGCAACGTGGACGTATTCATCGCGACGGCGGGCACGGGCGGAACCGTAAGCGGGACGGCCAAGTACCTCAAGGAAAAGAACCCGAACGTCTACGTCATCGCGATTGAACCCGATGATTCCCCGATGATTTCGAAAGGCGTGGCGGGTCCGCACAAGATACAGGGAATCGGAGCGAACTTTATCCCGAAAATCTACGACCCGAAGGTGGTCGACGAGGTGTACCTCACCAGCACGGAGAAGGCCGGGAACGCGGCCCGCGCGGCAGCAAGCGAAGAAGGCATCTTTGTCGGGATATCGTCCGGAGCGGCTCTGGAATGCGCGTTGACGGTCGCCAAGCGCCCCGAATTCAAGGGCAAGCGGATCGTGGCGCTCCTCCCCGACACGGGCGAACGCTACCTGAGCACCTGGCTCTGGACGGAAAAGTAGCCCGTATAGTTATATTTCAATAAACAAGTATTCGAAAATAGGAGATTCACCAAATGGTCATTACCGTATTTATCCTGTACCTGCTGATGATGCTCGGTATCGGATTCTACTTTTCCAAGAAGGCGAACAGCCTGAACGCCTACTACCTGGGCAACCGCGGCATGAACAAGTGGGTCGTGGCCATGTCCGCGCAGGCCTCCGACATGAGCGGCTGGCTCTTGATGGGCCTCCCGGGCGCCATCTTCGTGAGCGGTTTTTCCGAAGCGTGGATTGGCATCGGCCTCGTGATCGGCACGTACCTCAACTGGAAAATCGTGGGTCGCAGGCTCCGCAAGTACAGCCACTTCTGCGGCGATTCCATTACGCTCCCCGACTTCTTTGCAAACCGTTTCCGCGACAACAAGGGAATCATCCGCGTCATCGCCTCGATTTTCATTCTCGCGTTCTTCCTGTTCTACACCGTGTCTGGCTTTGTCGCTAGTGCGAAACTCTTCGGCACCATCTTCAACATGAACTACACCACGGGCCTTATCATCGGTGCGGTCGTCGTAGTGAGTTACACCTTCATGGGCGGTTTCTTCGCCGTGTGCTGGACCGACTTTGTTCAGGCGACCATGATGCTCATCGCCGTCATCGCCATTCCCTCGATTATCATGGCAGGTTCGGGCGGTTTTGCTGCCACCATGGATGCGGTGAACGCGCAGAACCCCTACCTGATGAGCCTGTTCACCAACGCCACCACCGGCAAGTCCATCGGGCTTATCGCGTTGATTTCTAGCCTCGCGTGGGGCCTCGGCTATTTTGGCATGCCGCACATCCTGGTGCGCTTCATGAGCATCAAGAACGCCGAAGACATCAAGTTCTCCCGCCGCGTCGCCATGACCTGGGTCACCATCTGTCTCGGTGCCGCCATCATGATTGCAATCCTCGGCCGCTACTACGTGGAAGCGAACGGCATCACCGTCGCCGACCCGGAACGCATCTTCATGATTCTCTGCCAGGCGCTCTGCCACCCGGCTGTCGCCGCCATCCTCATGGCAGCCATTCTCGCCGCCATCATGAGTACCGCCGACTCGCAGCTGCTGGTTTCGGCTTCCGCTTTCAGCAACGACCTCTACAAGCACCTGTTCCGCAAGAATGCGAGCAACAAGGAAGTCATGTGGGTGAGCCGCGGCGTCGTGGTGCTCATTACGGTTATCGCGGTCATCGTCGCCATGCAGGGGGCGCCCAGCGCCAACGGCGCTGCACAGGGCAAGAGCTTCCTCGACGTGGTGATGAGCCTCGTGAGCTTTGCCTGGGGCGGATTCGGCGCCACCTTCGGCCCGATTATGCTCCTTGCCCTGTTCTGGAAGCGTACCACGCTTCCGGGCGCCATCGCGGGCATGCTCGTGGGCGGCATCACCACCTTCGTGTGGAAGTTCTACCTCTCCGGATTCTCCGCCGAAATCTTCCAGATCTACGAACTCGTGCCCGGCTTCGTGCTCAGTTTCGCGACCATCGTGATTGTGAGCCTCTGCACCAAGGCCCCCAGCAAGGAAATTCAGGATGAGTTTGATGCTGTGGAACACACGCGCCTGAGCGATATGAAGCTGTAATCCACCGAAAAGGCTTTAGCATTTATTTCATTTGAAAAACACCCTGCGTAAAAGCAGGGTGTTTTGTTTTTACATTGAGGTAAATAAACTATTTCAGCGTCACGAACTTGTTCGCAAGCACCTTCCCGCGGGCATCGAGCAGCTTTGCCACATAGCGGCCGGCGGAGAGCGATTCTAGTGAAACGTGCGCGAGCCCTGCCACCTGCTTGGAAAGCACCGCCTTGCCCGTCACGGCGAATAGCGAGAGCGTACTGCCCGCAGGCGCGGTCACATGGAGCAAGCGTTTTTCCAGTTGCAGGGACGGTACGAAGTTCGCCACCTGGCGTGCAGCGCGGACCGTAAAGAATTCCGTACCTTCGGGCGCTCCGACAATCGTCCCGCGGCCTACGGTGCTCATGTACACCACGCCGAAGTTGTTCATGTCGCCCTGCACAAAGTTCCCGTTACCCGGGCCGCCGAACTGGTGCTTGTCGTCGTTGATGCGTTCGAATGTCTTGCACTTGTCGGTACTGCGGTAGATTCCAATCGGGTCGCCTTCCTTCGCGGCACCCCAGATAAATATCGTCTCGTAGTCGGCTCCTTCCTTGGCCTTGCCGATACCCACCGCAATGGCAGTCTTTGCACCCTCGCAACGCGTCCAGTCCTTGCCGCCGTTCTCGCTGTAGGCAAGGCCGTTCTCGCTGAAGCCCTTCGGGAGCCACATCTGCGCCTGGTCCATCGGGACCCACACGTGGCCTTCCCTGCCCGGCACCGTGCGGATGAGGCCGCCGCCGTTGTAGTATTCGCCCGCGGCGTCGTTCTGCAAGCGCGCACCGTATTTCGCGAAGTTCTTGCCACCGTCGTCGGAGCGGTACAGGTTCGCCTGCGCATCCATCACGTAGAACACGTCCGGATTCACGGGGTCCGCGACAATGCGCGAATTCTGCGTCTGCCCGCCGTCGAGTTCCACCGCGGTCCAGGTCGCACCGTTATCGGCGGAACGGTACGTGGTAGAGCCCATCTCGGGGCGGTGCAGCATCACCTTGCCGTCAGCAGAGAGCACCACCATACCCTTCGGGCCCTTGAGCGTCGTCTTCACGCTGTCCCATGTCTTGCCCATGTCGTCGCTGCGGTACATCACGTTGTAGTTGATGCTTTCGTACTGGCCGTACACGGTAATCACGCCCGTGCGCAGCAGGCTTCCGCTGAGCGGCGCGAACGCCATGCTTTCTGTGGAGCCGACCGTCGGCGTGTGCCTCTGGGCGCTCGCATTGATATCGGTATAGACGGCGCCGTCGTAGTCGCCAATCGCGGTCACCAGCGGGCCGCCCGGAATGCTCACGATATCGAGCGGGACGGTCTCCTCGATGCCGCGGGACATGAACTTCCACACGGGGACCTTCGCAGTGATGTCGTCGGTCATGAATATGCCGTTGCCGCTCGTGACCCACGCCTGCTTGTTGTCGAACGGGTTAATCTCGAGCGAACCCGCCCAGTGGATGGCGTTGCCCGGAATCCAGTCCGTGCCATTTGCGTCGATGTTGATGCCGTCGCCGTAGTGCTGCCCGTGAATCCACGTCTTGCCGCCATCCGTGGTCGTGTAGATGCGGTCGCCGTAGTTGTCGCGCTCCTCGCCCTTCGCGTTCTTCGCGAGGTGACGCCCCGTGTACTTGCCGAGCGTCGAGACCACGATGTGCTTCGGGTCCTTCGGGTCGATGGAAATGCCACCGTAAGAACTATAGTCCTTCTCGTAGGTGGTGGGGCTCTGCTCGTGCGTCACCGAATCGCTCGGGGTGATATCTTCCCACGTGCCGCCCGCGATGTTGTACTTGTAGACCGCACCGCTGCTGATATTGTGCGGGCCCGGACCGTCGGCGTAGGTAATGTACATGTCGCCACCCACAATCTTCGCGCGGTGGGGCATCAGGTTCGCGGGACCTCCCGAAACGGCCTTCCAGGTGGCGCCGCCGTCGTTACTCACCTGCAGGTTGTCCTTCGTTTCGGAGATGCCGATGTAAATCGTCTTGGTCGAGCCATCGGCATTCGTGCCCTGCGCCTCGTCGAACATCACGAAGCTGATACCGTTCACACCGTTCAGGCTCGATTCCTTCGCATCGGAAAGCGCGACCTTGTAGGCGCTCGTCCACGTCTTGCCGTAGTCGGTACTCTTGTAGAGGCCCTTCGTGCGGCTCCCGCAGAAGATAATGTTCGGCTTGTTCGGGTCCACCGCGAGCTTTTCGCCGGTCTGGCGGCCCATGCCGTTGCCGTGGGCGAGCATTTCCACGTAGCTCGTGTCCCAGGTGGCACCGTAATCCTCGCTCCGGAGCACGGCAGTCCGGCCCTGGCTAAAGTAGCCCGTCCCGCCGAGCACGTAGATGCGCTTCGGGTCGGTCGGGTCGAGCGCGAACGCCTCGGTGCCGTACAGGCCCTTGTCGTTCTCCGAGATCCAGTCCATCAGCGGGATCCACCTCTTGTTCTCGAAATCGAAGCGGTAGATGCCGCCCACGTCGGTTCGCGCATAGAGCACATTTTCGGCCTTCGGGTGGAAGATTACCGCCGACACGAAGCCGCCGCCATCGAAGCGGACATTGCCCCAGTTGTAGTTTTCGGCCTGCGAAAGGCCCGCACCCGCCGCGACCAGCGCGGCACCCAGCATCAATTTTTCGAACATATTCTTACCAAACATAAAGGTACAACACCCCCATACACCGGATATGAAAATATATTATTGAGCTCCGGTGCGCCACGAAATGCGGCAAGGGCGCCCCAAAAGCGTTTATGCAAACACAACAAGGCAAAAATCGCCCCAAATTTCCAGAATCCCTTTACAAAACGGCCTTTTTTATTAAATTTGGAACACTCGCGGGAGTAGCTCAGTTGGTAGAGCGCGACCTTCCCAAGGTCGATGTCGAGGGTTCGAGACCCTTTTCCCGCTCTAAAAACAAAGAAGACGCCTTCACGGTGTCTTTTTTTGTTTTTTAGAGTAGGGAGAAAAAGGTGGCAAGAACCCTCGAAGAGGGTTCGGCACAAAAGTGCCGTGGGCACAAAGTGACCATGAAATAGGCACTTTTTGAGCTTGATGCGAGTCCCACGAGCATCAAGCCCGTAGGGTTGACAATCAGCCGCGCAGCGGAGTCTGATTGTCAACAAACCCTTTCTCCGCTAGAAAAGATTCCACTATTTTTTTCTATCATTGTCGCATGCATTTCCGCAAAAACGTTTTCAGTATCTTCGCAGCGACCATCGTGCTCACCGCTTTCTGCGCAAGCCAGAGCGCCGCAGAAGAGGAAAAATCCCTGTGGCAGCGTTTCGTCGACTGGTTCAAGCCCGCCCCCTCGCTCGAAGGCGAAGGCCCGCTTTACGACGAGCTGCGCGAACTGGAAACCCAGATTGACCGCATCGAAGGACGCTACTCGCGCGAACGCAGGCCCGGCAACAAGACCCGCCTGAAAAAGGAAATGGAAGACCTTAAAACCAAGCGCGAAAAGCTTATCGACAAGATCCGCGAAGAGGAAAAGGCCAAGAAGAACCAGCCGGCAGTCGCCGCACCTGCAACAGTTCCCGCAAGTAGCACAGCAACGCCTGCAAGTTCCGCAAGCAACGCGCCGACAAGCAGCACCCCTTTGACAGACGCTTCGACAGGTGCTTCGGCAAGCTCAGCATCCTTATCACAGGCAGTCTGCGCACACGACACCGTCTTCGTGCGCGACACGGTCATCGTTCACGATACGTTGTACGTAATCGTTTCAGGTAAGCCCGGCGAGCAGCAGGCACCCGCGGATTCCGCTACGGTTCCAGGTAATAAGTAGGCCTCACGCCCAGCAGTTTCTCGTCGGCATCCAGTTCTGCCGCCGGCTCATTGCGTCCGACAACAAGCGCGCTGTCAAAACCAGCGACATACGCGCCGTACACATCCGTCCCGAGCGTATCGCCAATCATAACCGCTTTCGCGCCCGCGGGCAAGGTCGCGCGGACCTTCTGCCATATTCCGGGGAACGGTTTGCCGAAATATTCCGCAGCGCAGCCCGTTTCCCGGCGCAGGCGTTCGCAAAGTTCGCCCGAGACAGGCGCGCGAGTCCCGTCAATCCGCGGGGCCCACGCATCCGGGTTCAAGACCAGCAACAGCGCTCCGGGCCGGCGCAAGATAGATACCGCCCGCGCGTACATCTCGTCCGTCGCCATCGAAGAAGAAATCGCCACCACGGGCGAAACCGGATTATCCACGGCAGCAATCCCGCATTCGGCGAGCACGTTCACGCCCGTCGCACGCCCGATGTAATACACCTCGCGACCGGCACCAAAAGGCGAGCCACCCGCAGGCAGGCCCGACAGCCAGCCCTTCAGCAGGCTACCGGAAGAAATCGTTTCTGCAACGGTGAAATCGAACCCGCGGGCATCCGCCTCGTCGGCGAGGGCCTGGTCCAGGTTCGATGCCGCATTCGTAACCAAGCGGATTTGCTTCCCCGTACGTCTCAGCGCGGCAAACCACTCCTTCGCACCCGGGTACACGAAATCACCCCGGTTATAGAGCGTGCCGTAACCGTCAAAGCAGAACGCATCGTACTTATCGATAATGTCGGAGAGGCGCACGCGCGACGGTTCCCCATCGGGGCTAGTACGGCCCGAAAAAGCGCCCGACTTTTCGACAAGCGCGCAGTACCGCCCGTATATTTCGAGTTCGAGTGCTTCCATGCAAACTAACGGCGCTTGACGCCGAACACCCGCGAGAGGTTTTCCGGTTGCAGGTCGCTTCGGTAAATCACCTTGCCCCCGTATTCAACGGCAGCAAAGATATTCGCGATATATGCGCCCGTCGATACGCGGCGATGGTGCATGTCCATCAGGTTCCACCGCAGCGAGAGGAACGTAGGCTTGTGTTCGAACCTCGAGTCGCTCCCCTTTATTTCGTAGGATGTCCCCACAACATACGCTCCGAGATTCGTATAGATCCGGACACTGTAGGTAATCTTCAGTTTCGAAAGATCAAGGGGGGCATTTGTCTCCATCTTTTCTGCATTACGGATGGCATCTTCAAAACTCTGCCCGAGAACTTCCATTGTCATCCGCCACCTGTGGTAGCCATCATTCTGCTCTTCCTCTTCCGACAAGAAGTCCAGTTCGAAAATCGGCTGGTCATCTGCAACCGAGGTTTCCTCGTCCTCGACAAGTTCCGTCACATTCAGCAGGAACGGATAGAAACCATCCACCTCCACGAACCTGCCATTCTTCAACACGGTATTCGACGAGGTATCCTTGATGCAACCGCTGGTTAGGCGAAGGGAGTCTCCGGGAGAAAGCCTCACATTGAGCGAAAGGTCCTTGTCAAATATGAACAGCGCCTTAGTGGCCAGCTGGCTCCACTCTACCGAAGATGCAGGCAGGTAGCGCACCGTCGAATCGCCAGTCTTCTTGAATTCCAGCATTGCGTCGCAACCGTCGACAGCCTCGGCCCACTCGGTAAAATTCACCTGAAGCGTATCAGCCCTGTTTCCACGGTAGCTCTTCAAATGCGCCTCCCGAATCGCAGGCGACATACCATCCCGCATTACCACATGAAATACCGAACTGTCCGCAAGATACAGATCAACCCTGCCATATGGCCTCACCGACATAAACGCCGAAGAGATTGTCGTAATGCGCTCAAAATTTTTCTGATTCACGCCGACCAACATCTGCCGTACGTTCGTCGTATCAAGCCGCATATCCGCAGGGAACGCAACAAAGTGGGAAATCAAGCCCGTCGTGTCAACCCAGGTATAAGTGAGGCTGTCGATTTTTTCGTCAATATAGTCCTGGCTTATTGCCCCCAGGAACCTTATGACAATCCGGTCCATGCGACCGTCACCGTCGGTATCGCGGAAAAAGTTCTGCTTGGAGCTCGGCGGAATCGGATTCTGGATAAACGCCGCAAACGCCCCACTGCACAGCAGGGCAACCGCAAGACATATTTCCAGAACCTTACGCATCACTCCTTAATATACCATAATCTCGGCCTTCAACGGGAATCACCAGCTGCATCTTGGCCAAAGTTTTGATGTATTTCTGGAAAACGGCCTTGAAATCCTCACCCAGCACCTCCTCGTCGTCGTTATCGAGGTTGTAGGCGACGTAACTTCCGTCCGCAAAAATGGAAATACAGCAGTCCCAAGTGATGTCGCCTTCCAGCTCTTCCTGGTCGTTGTCGCGGTCCTGGCTTTCGAGCATGAGCATCGGGCGCGGCGCAGGGATAGCTTCCGCATGGCCGTTCTCGTAGACAAAGTAATTGCGGCTGATGAGTTCGTGTTCCAGCGCCATGGTACTCGGCACGCGGTCAAACTCGCCACGCAGGCGGCGGATGTTTCCGAGGTCATCCTCGTAGGGGTCCTCGAAATCCTTCGGGAGCACAATCTGGTAGTAGTCGAACTGCTTGCCGCTCGCCGCATAGTTGTCGAGCCAGGCCTGCGGCGGTTCGGGGCGCAACGTCAAGAAGTCCTCGAAAGAATCGAGAATATCGTGAAGGCGGGATTCCCAACCCTCGCCCCTCTGGGCTTCAATCAACTGCATCAGGTTACCCAGGCGCTCTTCGCCCGGGATGGAAGTGAGTTCCTCTCCCGGCACGCCACTCATGTCAAATTCAGCCATATTACCATTCCTCCACGCTCTTTACGGTCAGGCTCATCGCGATGTCCTTCTCGTAGTACGCGGGCTCGTTGATGAAGATGGGCCACACGCTCTCGCGCCCGTCCGCCTCGCCTTCGTACAGAATATCCTTCCCGTCGAAGGTGCGGAACAGTTTGTCGCCCTTCTTAAGTTCGCGATAATCCGCCCCAAGCAAATCGGGGTGGATCATCGCCTCGATGGGGGCGCCCGCCCATGCCTTCGGGTAACCGAGGTCGCGCAGCTGCGTGTAGACTTTCACCTGGATAGGGGAGCGCTTCTGCAGTTCCCCGCGGTTCCATTCGTCCGCAAGTTCTAGGTAACGCTTCACCAGTTTTTCCGCCTGTTCAAAGAGGCGGGCATCCAGCGTGCCGTGCTGCTGCGGGCCAATTTCAATGCACACGTCCGCCTTCGCGACCGTGCCAAAGTAGGGCGACGCACTGCGCTCCTCCGGCTGGTAGTAAATCCAGGCGTCATCGAATTCCTGCGTCAAGACGGCGGAGGCCTTCATCGTGAACGGGTCACGCGCCGAAAGAATCAGGCACAGCCCCATGTTCGAGCCCGTGTTGTGCACGTCGAGCAACAGGTCGGTCTTCGTGTTTGCGCCCTTCGGGCCGTAAATGCGGTTCAGTTCGCGCGCACGCCTAAACTCGTACTGTTGCGGTTCAAGAGAAGCGTCGAGACAGACCTGCGAAAAGGAACGGTTCAAATCAAAATCGCGATAACGCCGGTTAAGCCGCATGGCCTCCGGGTTCGCAAGTACCAGCGAAACATCTGCGCTGGGGCAGCACGCGCCGTAGCATTCGGGGCACGCCATCCACTTCTCGACCAAGCGAACACCCGTCCGCTCGTTCCCGTGCGTCCCGCCAGCAACGACAATTTTGCGAATTAAGCTCATGTAATATATTATAGTAATTTCTACATTTGCGCGCATGGACCTGGACTTCAACCGCAAGCTTTCCATCGCGCCGATGCTCGACTGCACCGACCGTCACGAGCGCTACTTTCTGCGCCTGATTTCAAAGCATATCTTGCTCTACAGCGAGATGGTTGTCGCAAACGCGGTGCTCCACGCAAAGCCGGAACAGTTCCTCGGGCACGAAGCCTTCGAGCACCCCGCAGTTCTGCAGCTCGGGGGCAGCAACCCGGCCGACCTCGCGCAGGCAAGCAAGCTCGTGGAAACCGCGGGTTTCCAGGAAGTGAACCTGAACTGCGGATGCCCTTCCGACCGCGTGCAGAACGGGAACTTCGGGGCTTGCCTCATGAAGGATAAGAACCTCGTGGCCGACTGCTTCAAGGCCATGCGGGACGCAGTTTCCATTCCCGTCTCCATCAAGTGCCGCATCGGGGTCGACGAGTTCGACAGCTGGGAATTCTTCACTGATTTTGTACAAACTATCAGCAATGCAGGTTGCAGGGTTTTCATCGTACATGCGCGCAAGGCCTGGCTCCAGGGACTCAGCCCCAAGGAGAACCGCGAGGTCCCGCCGCTGCACTACGACTTCGTGCACCGCCTCAAGGCCGAGATGCCAGGCCTGAACATCAGCATCAACGGCGGCATCAAGACGCTCGACCAGGTGGAAGAGCAACTGCAGGACCTGGACGGAGTGATGGTCGGACGCGAAGCGTACGAGAACCCGTGGTTCCTGCACGACGCCGACGAACGGATTTTTAACGACCTGCGACCGGCGAGCGACAACCCCGCAGACATTATCGCCGGCAAGGCACGCCCCGCCACCCGCAAGGCGCTGCTCGAGGCCTACCTCCCCTACGTGGAGAAGCAGACCGCCGAAGGCTGCCCCGCGACCATCCTCGTGCGCCACCTGTACGGGCTATTCACCGGACTCCCCGGCGCCCGCAAGTTCCGCCAGATGCTGAGCAACAACGCCCCGCGCGCCGCACAGTTCGGCGGTGCCGCGGCACTTATCCGCCAGGCGATGGACCAGGTGACCGAAGCCTAGCCCAAAACCGTCCCCGACCACCATCGCCCGTCCGGCCATAAAAACCCAGCCCTTTTGCAATTCCCCTTGACAAAAGGCCAAAAATTTTCTCTATTTGGGGGCACATTTTTAAGTTTAACCTTTAACGGAGATACAACCATGCCTTGCGGAAAGAAAAGAAAGCGCAGGAAGATTGCGACCCACAAGCGTAAAAAGCGCCGTCGTCGTGACCGTCACAAAAAGAAACTTCGCTAATATCCGTTAGCATCTTCTTGTGATTTCCAAAAGACGGAGTGAAAAACTCCGTTTTTTAGTTTTTTTGTTTTTAGGGCTTGCCCAAAGGAATCAAAATGATTGATCGCAACAAGCACTTCCTTCGCCTGATGGACTGGAGTGAAGAAAAAATCCTCGAAACCGTCGAAATCGCCTCCCGCCTGAAGGCCGAAGTTCACGCCGGCAAGGTGTCCGACCGTCTGCACGGCCAGAACATCGCCATGTTCTTCGAGAAACCCTCGCTGCGCACCATCACCACGTTCCAGGTGGGCATGAACCAGCTCGGCGGCCACGCCGTGCTCCTCGCCCCGGATTCAATCGGGCTCGGCAAGCGCGAAAGCGTGAAGGACGTCGCCCGCTGCCTCAGCCGCTGGGTGAATGCCATCGTAGTCCGTTGCTTCAAGCAGCAGCTCGTGGAAGAACTCGCCGAATTCGGTAGCGTCCCTGTGGTGAACGCCCTCACCGACGACTGCCACCCCTGCCAGGCCATCGCGTTTGCGCAGATGATTTGCGAGAACCTCGGCGGTTTCAAGAATGCCAATGGCAAGCCGAAAACAGTCGCCTTCATCGGTGACGGCAACAACGTGGCAAACTCCTTCCTTGCGCTCGCCTCCAAGGTGGGCATGAACTTCACGCTCGCCTGCCCCAAGGGTTTCGAGCAGCCGAAGAACGTGGTGGAAGAAGCCGCCGCCGGCCTCAAGAAGCACGGTTGCCAGTACCGCGTGTTCAACGACCCGAAGGAAGCCGTCAAGGACGCCGACATCCTCTATAGCGACGTCTGGGTGAGCATGGGCCAGGAAGGCGAAAAGGCCGAAAAGCAGAGCCACTTCCTCCCGTTCCAGATCAACGACGAACTCTTGAAGCTCGCTCCGGCACACTGCAAGGTGAGCCACTGCCTGCCTGCACACCGCGGCGAAGAAATCACGGACTCCGTGATGGACAACCTCGACGTGAACATGAGCTTCGAAGAAGCGGAGAATAGGCTGCACGCGCATAAGGCAGTTTTGTGGCAGGTCATGCCGCCTTTTGCTTAATTTTGCCTTATAGGCATCGTTATACGGCGTCGCGAGCCTCCTCACGTACGAATTTACGCTACGGAGTCTCGCTCCTAGTCTAACTCGCCTCTAAGACAAAAAAATTGATTTGTTTCTTATGCAAAATGACTTAATGATTTAAACCAATCTTTATGTCATGCCCGCCTTATGCGGGCATCTCCTTTTTTAAGGAATCGAAAAATGTCCTTCATTCAAGATCTAAAGAACAAGATTATTAACGACGGTTACGAAATCAACCGCGAGGAAGCCATTAAACTGCTCGACGCCGACCTCGGCGAACTCACGCAGTCCGCAAACGAAATTCGCGAAAAATTCCACGGAAACGATTTCGACTTCTGCTCCATCGTGAACGCCCGTAGCGGACGCTGCTCCGAAAACTGCAAGTATTGCGCACAAAGTAGTTACTACCACACGGGCGCCCCTGAATACAAACTACTCAGCGCCGACGAAATCGTGGAAGACGCCAAGAAGAAAGAGGCCGCCGGCATCCCCCGCTATTCCATCGTCACCTCGGGGCGAACCCTTTCGAATCGGGACGTGGAGCTGATTTCCGAAGCCATCCGCAGGCTCAAAAAGGAGACGAAACTTTCCGTCTGCCTTTCGGCAGGGCTCTTGAACAGGGAACAGTTCGACAAGCTGAAAGAGGCCGGCCTTACCCGATTCCACAACAACCTGGAAACTTACCGCAGGCACTTCCCCGACGTTTGCACCACGCACACCTACGACGACAAGATTGGCGCACTCCAGAACGCCCTTGCCGCAGGTCTTGAAATCTGCAGCGGCGGCATCATGGGCCTCGGCGAAACCATGGAAGACCGTATCGACATGTGCCTCGATCTCCGCAAGCTCGGCGTCAAGTCCACGCCGGTGAATGTGTTGAATGCCATCCCGGGCACGCCTTACGAGAACTTGCCCAAACTCACGAACGACGAGTTCTGCCGCATCGTGGCGATTTACAGATTCATCAACCCGAAGGCTTTCATCCGCCTCGCGGGCGGGCGCGGCGTCCTGGGCGACGACGGCAAGCGGGCATTCAAGAGCGGCGCGAACGCGGCCATCACCGACGACATGCTCACTACCGCCGGCGTCAACAGCTGCAAGGATTTCGAACTCGTGAAGGGCCTCGGATTCAAACCGCACGGATTCATCGGATAGGAAAGCACAGCCCCCTAAAGGGAGCGCATTTTAATTACATTTCGTAGCGATGGTTTCGCTTTCGAAAATCGCAAGTTTGGCGTTAGTCCCGATATGTGCGGGCCTGATTGGCTGCACTTTCCCGACGCGCACGGGCTACGACAGGAACATCGGCGACTACAAGCCCATTGCGCAAGCATCGGCAGAACAGGAGAACTCTTCAAAAAAAACGCCCACCCAAACCGGCAACCACAAGACATCCGCAGGAGACGTCAAGCAGGCCGCCGCAAAGAAGTCTATCCCGGAACCGCCCGCCCCGAAAACAACCTTCGAAGAATACGCCAGCAAGTGGCTCGGCACGCCCTATGTCTACGGTGCAAATTCCACCAAAGGGACCGACTGCTCCGGCTATGTCATGCAAGTCTATAAGGGCTTTTTCAACATCGCCCTCCCCCACAACGCCCACATGATGTACAAGGACGAACGCGGAAAATCCGTCAGCCGAGGGAGCCTGCGCGAAGCCGACCTCATCTTTTTCGGAAGTTTCTGGAAAATCAGCCACGTGGGAATCTACCTCGGCGGCGACAGGTTCATCCACGCCAGTTCCAGCCGCGGAGTCATCATCTCGAACCTGAACGAGAAATACTACAAGAACAAGTACCAGGGCGCACGAAGGTTCAAGTAGCTTTCTATCTTTCGCACTATGAAGAAAATCGCATTTCAGGGCCGTCGCGGGGCCTACAGCGAAAGCGCCGCATATCACTTGTTCGGAAACGATATCGAAGTTGTCCCGATGGACACGTTCGAGCAGATTTTCCAGGGCATCGAGACCGGCGCCGTGGATGGTGGGGCAATCCCCATCGAGAACTCCACCGCGGGCTCCATCTACGACAACTACGACCTGCTATACAAGTGGCGCCACCCCATCGTGGGCGAAGTCAAGCTCCAGATTTCGCACAGCCTGTGCGCGCTCCCCGGGGCAAAGCTTGCAGACCTGAAGGAGGTGCTGAGCCACCCGCAGGGGCTTGCGCAGTGCAGCCGTTTCTTCGGGCGCAACCCGAAAATCAAGAGCACCGCGTTCTACGATACCGCAGGCAGCGCCGAAGAGGTTGCGAAGCGCGGCGATAAAACCGTAGGCGCCATTGCGAGCGCCTACGCCGGCAAGTTCTACGGCCTCGACATCCTTGCCGAGGGCATCGAGAACTTGCCGGGGGTGAACTTCACCCGGTTTTACGCCATCCAGAAGACGGCAAACCCGCTCCCGGAAGAAGGCACAATCAAGACAACGTTGTTGTTCATGCTGAGCGATTCCGGCAAGTCAGGAGCACTGCATGCCGCACTCGGGTGTTTCGCGAAACGCGACCTGAACCTCACCCGCATCGAGAGCCGCCCGCATCCTGACCGTCCGTGGGAATACATATTCCACCTCTCCTTCGAAGGAAGCCCGAAGGACCCTGCCGTCATCGAGGCGCTCGAGGAACTGCAGAGCTACTGCGACTTCGTATACCGTCTCGGGAGTTTCCGCGAAGGCACGACGGAGAAGTTGTCGTATTAGACGAAAGAACGGCTCTGCGAGCCTATAGACGAAAGACGAAAGGAAGATGAAGCCGCCAAACTTTAACCACAAAGTGGATAACGCCGTAACCGAGCCCATAGTTCGACAGGTTCACCAACCACTAGCCACCGTTTACTAACCACTATTTTATCACTATGACTTACACACGTACTGACCGAAAATTCGACGAATACCGCAATCTCAAGATGACCACCGGCTTTATTTCGAGCGCCGACGGTTCTGTGCTCATCGAGATGGGACGCACCCGCGTCATCTGCAACGCGACCCTCCTGCCGAAAGTTCCCGACTGGCTCGCCGGTCGCGGTACCGGATGGATTACTGCCGAATACAGCCTGCTCCCGCAGAGCACGGGCAAGCGCGTAGAACGCGAACGCAAGGGCGCGAGCGGCCGCACGCAAGAAATCCAGCGCCTGGTGGGCCGTTCGCTGCGGGGTGCAGCCGACTTGGCAGCACTCGGCGAGAACGCCATCGTGGTCGACTGCGACGTGATCGAAGCCGACGGTGGCACGCGTACCGCGAGCATCATTGGCGGCTTCGTGGCCCTTGCCATTGCCCTCAAGAAAATCAAGGAACGCCTCGGCATCACGCAGCAAATCCTGAAGCACGGAATCACAGCAATCTCCGTGGGGGTTGTCTCGGGCAAGCCGCTCTGCGACCTCTGCTATGTGGAAGATTCCGCCGCCGACGTCGACATGAACGTCGTAATGCAGGACGCAAAGAATTTCATCGAGGTGCAGGGCACGGGCGAACACGCGAGTTTCGACCGCAACATGCTCAACACGCTCCTCGACCTCGGCGAAAACGCCTGCAAGGATATCTTCAAGAAGCAGATGGAACTTATTGGCGGAGAACTTCCCTAGTTCCGTCGTCAACCGATATATTCACTCCGTCAATATCCGTACTGACGTTTGACCCACCGGGACGGATTTGATATATCTCGAACGCGCCCTCGTAGACGCCACTATCCAGCTGGACCTCAAACCTGAGTTCCGTCATGTAATCGAAGAACGCCTCTTCAATCGTAATCGAAGGTCCGAATCCCTGCTGTTCGAATTCGGTCCAGCTCAGGCAGCGGAGAACCATATTGCCAACATCCTCCGGCTTGATGAGGGTCGCCTGCGGCAAGTCATACTCCAATTCTCTTTCTTTCACGGGCGACATGCCCATCTTCAGGACAATCGGCGCATCGGAGGTCAGCATATAGCAGGCGCCACCGGTCCAAGTCTTCATCTCGGAGAACACATCCGGGCCTTCCCCGGCAACACGGATTGCCACACCGAACTCAGCGCTGCGTCCCGCATCCGGCGCCCCCAGCATCGACAATCTCCTGTACGAGATTTTCATATTATCATCTTCGCCCCTTTCTATCTGCACATCCAGCTGGCGCTTGTCGACACTATCGCCCCAATACGGCAACCAGTAAGGCAAGTCCATAATGCTGTTCTCTGGCGGTACCTCCGAGCCACTCGAAGCAGGCATTCCCGGACCGGACGAACTCGACGTTCCGGAGGAAGAGGACACGCTGGACGAAGAATCGTTTTCCGCAAGAGCGTTATTTTCATCCGTAGTTCCGGCGACATGCGTCGAGCATGCGACAAGGAGAAGCAGCAGCAAGCCGGGCAGGCACTTCAAACGCTCAAGCATCGTTTTCCTCCGGCACGGGCCAGGAAAGGGGAAACAGTTGCAAATTTAGCCTATAAACCTGCTTCACTTTTTTCGAGGAATTCGCTATCGTCACGATACGGCGGCGAAACGCATCCATCTCGCGTATAATTTGTTCGTAAGTTTCCCGATCGACGCCCATGGTAACACCCTGGAAGTTGCGATCCGATATCGCAAAGTCGTCTACGGCCGCCACGGCGAATTTCGCCATATCGCGGTGCATGGAACGGATCGCCACGGGCATGACCTCGGAATCTCCCCTCAGCGCCTTGTCTGTCTGGGTGTAGCAGCCGTTCCTGTCCTTCTTCAGGAGGCTCACCTTGGTCATGAAGTCCAGGGACTCGCGAACTTCGCCCGCCGAGATTTCCTGGCAGCAGCGTTTCGCGATGTCCCCGGGCTTCGCCCCCGGCATCACCGGGGCCAATTCGCGGACTACGGGATTCTTCCATGACTCAAAATAAGCGAAAGCGTCGCCATCGACTACTTTCACCTTGTTCTCCTTTGCTATGCCCAGCATCTCGTCGTACGCCTTTTTGCGGTCGTAGTCCGTCTTTGCATGCGCATACCTAACCATCGCACGGAAGTAATCTACTTCGTATCCGATCAGCCCCATGGCCCGGGCGGTCCGATCCACGCCATCGTTCTTGAGCCTTGTCTTGCCTTCGCAGACAAGCTTCAGATACGTCGGCGATACGAAACCGGATAACCGAGCGAATTCCCGCCACGTGAATGCGGAATTCCTTTTCTCCTCCTCATAGAATTCCTGCATGTAACGACGGTAATCCTGATACTCGGTTATCGGTTTCATACGTGCATTAATATAGCTCTTTTTTGTTCGTTTGTCAATAGTCTACGATACAAAATTAACGATTTTACAAAGATTTAAGCGCTTTTTTAGTTATTTACAAAAAAACATAAAATCCATGATACAAAAAGCGCGAAAACCAGATAAATTAGGGGAACCCCCTCAAAAAGCCTTAACATGAAAAAACCGGGCTACAGCCCGGAATTGTAAAAAAATCTTTCAATGGACGTCTAAACGTTCCAGTCGCAGAAATTTTTCAGCATGGCAAGGCCCACGTCGCCGCTCTTTTCCTGGTGGAACTGGCTTGCAATCAGGTTGTCCTTGCCGATAAGCCCCTGGAAAGTCTGCGTGCCGTAGGTCGTCTCGGCGAACGCATATTCCGCAGGCACCACCGGATGGTAGGAATGCACGTAATAGAAGTCAGAGCCGCTGCGGATTCCCTTCATGATCGGGTGTTCGCGGGTGAAGTTCACCTGATTC
Organism: Fibrobacter sp. UBA7003; assembly: GCA_002449765.1. GTDB lineage: Bacteria > Fibrobacterota > Fibrobacteria > Fibrobacterales > Fibrobacteraceae > Fibrobacter. The sequence continues at coordinate 125,684 of DJXN01000015.1, read as the reverse complement.
CAACCCATGTGCGGAATCTTGAGACCAGGTTCGTCCTTGAAGCGCACCGCACGCCCGGGAATAAGGCCGAGAGTCTTCACGCCGCCGTCTTCCTCGCTCTCTTCGAGGATAATCTGGCAGCCGATGCAGATGCCGAGAACCGGATTTCCCGCCTTCACAACAGCCTTGATGGCGTCTCCGATGCCCGTGCGGGTAAGCGTTTCCATTGCAGAAGCGGCGGCACCCACACCCGGAAAAATCAGGCGGGTCGCCTTCGCGATTTCATCCGCATCGCGGCTCGACTTCGCATCCGCACCGATATGTGCAAGCGCGTTCATCACGGATGTCAAGTTACCGGCGTTGTAGTCGACCACGATAATAGGATTTGCAGACATAGAGACCTCTCTTTGCATGCGCAAAGATAAAAAATTTAGGGAGCAGGGAAAGCGCTACGCATTCAAAAAGTCGAGTGCCTCGCCCGCAAGCTCCACGCAGCGGTTGCATGGGATGACCTTGTTCGGGCGGATTTCACCGCACTTGGTAAAACCCTGGGCGCCTCGCTTGAAAAAATCCTCGATGGCATCGGCATGATCGGGCTGCATCATCTTTGCCGCATAGAGCGCCCCGCAGGCGCCGTTCGGGGCCTTCCCGCCACCGAACGCACGGAACATCTCTGCCGCCTCAACAGCTTCTGCTTCGGACTTGCCTGTCGCACGCGCATAGCCGTAGGCCACCGACATTGCGCAGTTACCGCGGTGTTCCGCATGGAAGTTTTTCGAGATTGCCGCAACTGTATTCATCTTTTCTGCCATATTCGCTCCTTTAGGAGAAATATACAAATTTTGATATTGCGCACACCCTATCCGCACTTTCCTTGAAATATTTCACTTTATTGTTATTATTTGCCGCAAAAGAGGTGTATAATGAATGGTTTTAAATTCTTTCGCAGTTCGGCTGTTGTGGCAACGTTTTTCAGCCTGACCCTTATCGCATGTTCCAACGACTCGTCGTCCGAGGCTTCGATTCCCGAACCTTCGCAGATCGAGGAATGCGTAGCACCCGCCTTCCTCAAGAAAGGCGACAAGATAGCCCTGCTCTCCCCCTCCTACCACACGCCCGATTCTAACGTCGAGAACACGGCGAAAGTCCTGGAAGACTGGGGATTCAAGCCCGTCATCGGCAAGCACGTGGGTGCCATCTACGCAGGCAAGTACGCAGGGAACGCCGACGAACGCGCCGAAGACTTTATCGACGCGCTCAAGGATACAAGCATCAAGGCCATCCTCACCAACCGCGGCGGCTACGGCGCCATCCACCTCATCGACCGCGTCGACCTGAAAACCGTCAGGGACAACCCCAAGTGGCTCATCGGCTTTAGCGACATTTCCACGCTCCACGCCATGGAAACCAAGGCGGGCGTCATGAGCATCCATGGCACCATGAGTTCCTTCATCGGCAAGACCGGCGGCGAAGACGACAACAGCATCTACATGCGCGACCTGCTCCTGGGCAAGGTCCCCAAATACAAGGTCCCCGCCAACAAGCTAAACATCAATGGTAAGGCGAAGGGCGTCCTCGTCGGCGGCAACATGGCGACTTTCGTCCCTCTCGCAGGAAGCCCCGTCGACGTCTACTCCGAAGACGGAATCATCCTGTTCCTCGAAGAACTGGAAGAAACCATGCGCAATCTTGACCGCATGTTCAGTTCGCTCGAGCTCCGCGGAGTCATGGAAAATGTCAAGGGCGTCGTCCTGGGCGAATTCGAGGAATGCGGAACCGACCTTGATTTCGACAGTCCCGAAGCTATGCTCATCGAGCGCCTGAAAAAATACAACATTCCCGTCATGGCCGGATTCCCCGCAGGCCACGGCGACATCAACCTTCCGATAGTCATGGGAGCAACCGTCACGCTCGATGTCAAGGACAAGGAAGCTACGCTCGCATTCAACATCAACGGCGGCGACGAAGTGGATGTCGACACGGACAAGCTGACAACGGAAAAGCCCATGCCCAAGGCTCTCCGCAAGATGCTCTCCGGAAAATCGTTTGACCTAGAATAAATTAAATCGAAATGGCTTAGGCGAAGGCATTATTTCTTCTTGTTCTTTTGAGAAATAATTTCCATCGCCTCGTCATAGAACGGAATATAGTACGGGAGTTCATCGACCAGTTCGAGTTCTCCCTTTTTGTTATAGCCCAAAAGGTAGCGGTCGTTCACGACGAACAGCGGTTCCACCATCTTGAACGGCGAGAATTTCGACAGGTACACCATTTCCTCCGTACTGATAGAACGGATTTTCGGCGTTTCTGACGGCGTTTCCGGAGTTTGTTCGGAATTGAGAATTCTCTGCTTCACGACATTCCACGCCTTCTCCGCAGACTGCTCGTTCTGGGGAATGGCATAGTGGAACTTGAATTTCTTTTTCTTGGTCACCTGGACCTCGAACTTTCCCTTCTGCCTCTTGAACTTGCTCTTGAACGCTTCGTCGTCCTTGATGCTTTCCCAGGATCCCGGCATCAGGAACAGGTACTTTGCCAGCACGACACCTTCGTCGGATTCGAGAGCCTTCTTGAGATCGCCATGGACGGCGACGACAAGCGAATCGCTAGCGACGACATATTCGACATCGTCCGGAAGTTTCTGGTACTTGAGATTTTCAGGCCTGTTGTTATCGGCCTTTCCCGTGTATGCACCACCGGGAATGGCCTTATGGGAAGCCAAGGCTCTCGGACTCGAGGCACAGCCGAAAAGCAAGCTTACGGCCAGCAAGGATATAGCGATTCGAGCAATTTTCATAGCAGACTCCTTTTATGGGACCTGCTCTAGATATAGAAATATCGAAACGGGCGTCAACCGCTAGATTTCTAAAAAGGCCTTCAAGTCGTCCATGCGGCGCTTGGCTATCTCGATTCCATGCTCGTAGGACTCGTTCATCTTGTCCATGTCGGTATCGAACTGGTCGCACAGCTCGATAAGGGGGCGGACCAGGAACAGCCTCCCCTCCTTCTCGAGTTTTTCCATCTGCACGAACATCTTCTCGTAGCGTTTGAGGCGAACCATCAGCGCGCGGAAAAGTTCGGGGTACTTGCGCTTGTACATCGGGTTGAGGATGGCGCGGTACTTGCGGAAATCCGTCACGTCCTCGCCCGGGTAATGCGTCGAAACAGCCACCACCTTGTCGCAGCCCTTTTCAAAAGCGCGTTCAAACGGGATGGGAACCGTAATGCAGCCATCGGCATAATGCTTGCCGTCAATTTCGGCCATCGGGAAAATCATCGGGAGGGCGCAACTCGCGCTAATCAGGTCCAGCAGGCGCTTCTTGTCATGCTTTTCGGACTTGAATTCGGCGCGGCCGGTTTCACAGCAAGTGAGACCAATTTCAAATTCAGTCTTGGAATTCCGGTATGCCTCAAAATCGAGAGGCATCTTGCCGTCAGCCGAGAGGTAGTTGAGCGCATGGAATTCCTTCTGGATTCCGATAAACTTGCTTGCCCACTTCTTGCCCTCTTGCAAGCGGGTCGGGAGCACGATAAACTTTAGCCTCCCCTGCTGCTTCGTAATGAAGTTGACCGCCGCGTGTGCCCCGGCCGACACACCGGACACGTAATTGAAATCAATACCCTCGTCGAACCACGTATCCAGCACTCCAGCGCTGAACATCGTCTGGCGGGAGCCTCCTTCTAACACCAACCCCGTCTTCACGCATTCCCCCTATTGTCATCCCCGGCCTGACCGGGCGGACAGCACTTAGAGCTTTGCTCTTTAGTGCGCATGGCCACCAAGGTGGGGATCTGTTCGGACGGTGTTTCCGCCGCCACCGGCAAAACCGGAGGTTCTGCAACACCAAGAGCCTTCTGCTTGAGCGTCCAGACCTTCTGGCGGAAATACTCGCTGCGTTCAGCCAAATGCTTCGAAGAAGGGATGCCTTTCACACGCTCGATTTTCTCGGGTTCACCCACGACCACACGGGTGCGGCGCCCAATCTTGTAGACGCCTTCAAGGCCCACAGAAAGCACGGGAGCGCCCGTACTACGCGCAAGGAAAGCGAACCCCGTCTTGAACTCATTCAAGAGTCCATCATAGCGGCACTTGCCTTCGGGGAAAATAATGACGTTGTTCCCCTTTTCCAGTTCACGCTTCGCTAGCAAGGCCCATTCGGTATCCAGGTTAAAACGGTCGCAGGGAATCACGCACTTCACGCGCGTCAAAGCCCAGCTGAAATGTGGATCTTCCACCTGGTCTTTCGCCACAACAATGCTCTTCTTGTGGAAAAAGATGGCCAGCATCATGAGGGGGTCAATCATGCTGGTATGGTTCGCAATAATAACCGAAGGGGTCTTGAGCCGCGGAGACTTCACCGTCTCTCCCACGTACTCGATTTTCGGGCGATACGCCACAAGCAGGTAAACGCGCACGGTGTATATCACGACCACCATGACAAACTTCATGAAAAGTTCGAACAAAGGATTCTTCTTTTTCATTACTTTCCGAGGCTTTCTTTCGGAATGCTCGTGAACGTCAGCGCACCCTTCGCGTGCACGTTGCCGTTCACCTTCACGATACAGTCAAAGCCAACGATGACTCCACCACCCTTCGTCTTGTTCACGGTAATTTCGAGCTGGTCGCCCGGAATCACGGGCTTCACGAACTTGAACCCGTCAATCTTCAAAAGCACGTAGAGGTTCTTTTCCAAATCCTCGGCGGGCTTCTCGATAACGAGGGAGCAGAGCTGTGCGCAGGCTTCGCAAATGAGGACGCCCGGCATAATCGGGGTGCCCGGGAAATGCCCCATGAAATACGGTTCGTTCACGCTCACGTTCTTGATGCCGGTAGCGGATTCGTTTGGCACGAGTTCCGTGACCTTTTCGATCATCTGGAACGGCGGACGCTGTGCAATCTTTTCGCTGATTTCGAAAATGTTCATCATAGCGAAAGGCCTCCATCGAGCACGAACACCTGGCCCGTCACGTAGGCGAACTGGTCAGACGCGAGCGCAGACACGATGTTCGCGACCTCGTCCGCGGTACCGAAGCGCTTGAGAGGAATCTTTTCCACATAGCCCTTGCGGGTCTCTTCGGGGATAGCCTCAATCATCTCGGTCGCGATAAAGCCCGGAGCAACGGCGTTCACGCGGATGCCAAAGCCGCCGAGTTCCTTCGCGAGCGTCTGGGTGAGCGAGTTCACGGCTCCCTTCGTGGCGCTATAGACGGCCTGGCCGGCAAGCGCAAACTTGGAGGATACGGAACTCATGTTGATAATCACGCCGGACTTTTGCTTGTACATCTTGACGGCGACCTGCTGGGCGCAGTAGAAGTAGCCCTTCACGTTCAAGTCGAAGCACTTGTCGAGCGTTTCGGGGTTCATCATCAGGAGGTACTCGTCGCGCACGATGCCCGCATTGTTCACGAGCACGTCGATGCGGCCATAGGCCTTGAACACCTCGCGGACCATGACCTTCACCTGGGAGAGGTCGGCCACGTTCGCCTTGTAAATCATGCCGTCACCGCCCTCAGCCTTGATCTGGTCGAGCGTCTGCTGCGCGGCCTCGTCGGAACTGGAGTAGTTCACCACGACCGTGTAGCCGTCGCGGGCAAGACGCAAGGCACAAGCCTTGCCGATTCCCTTCGATGCACCTGTAACGAGAGCAACTTTCATTTTTGAGCCTCCCTATTTAAGGATTTTTTCCAAACACGACTGCGCTGTAAGAGCCACCCGCCGCAAAAGAGATGATTAGAATTTTCTTGAGACCGGCTGCATCGGCTGCCTTGCTTGTCACGGAACCGTCGCCCGCAATAAAATAGGCGTTATCGCTTGCAAGTTCGCCATTCAAAAGCATGGCGGCTTCTGCAGCGGCGAGCGCGGCAGACCCCGCACGGCCTTCACCGACACGCTCCTTGACCTCGAACAGCGGCATCGTAGCGAGCTTGTCGCCGAACACGCGCTTGAGGGCGCCCTTCTCGATATCGTCAATACGCTTGCAGCCGTTCGCGAATCCGCAAACCGCATCGATATCGGCGGCAGAGAGACCCGCATCGGCGAGGGCGTCATTGATGGCCTTGTCGAGCGCCTCGTCGGAACCAGCAAGCTTGCCGAACTTCACGTTCTTGCGGCCATGGCCGAACCCGAGCGCGTAGCAATAGACCTTCGCACCGCGGGCCTTCGCGTAATCCTCTTCCTCGAGCATTATCGACACGGAGCCGTCGCCCACCACGAAGCCTTCGTTTTCGGCAAAGGGAGCGACCACATCACCTGCGGCAACACCGAGCTTCTGGGCGAACTCGGTAATAATCGGCAAGTTTTCGTCGGTACCGGTTGCCATCATCGCCTTTTCCTGGCCGTCGTGGATGACGTTCATGGAGTAGCCGATGCTGTCGAGACCGGAAAGCGGGCCCGTCGTAATCGTGACGCCGTAACCCTTGATGCCGGAGCAAATCGAGAGGTAACCACCGGCGGCGTTGTAAACCGTGTGTGGGAACTTGAACGCGGAACCGCCCGCGTTGCCCGCCTCGGCAATCAGTTCCTCGAAATCGTAGGTGGCACCGAGACCGCCCTCGCTGGTTCCCACGATAATGCCGATATCCTTCGCGTTATCGTCGGTCACCTGGAATGCGGAATCCTGCAGGGCGCGCATGCCCGAAACCGTCTGGAGCTGGCCCAGGTTGTCGAGCTTGCGGTAGAAGGCCATCTTGATGCCAAGTTCCTTGTAATCCTCGAGCGCGATGGTCGAATGCACCGAAGCGCTCTCGGGCTTCTTGCCCGCCTTTACGGCATCCAGGTAGGCGGCCTTGCTGTTGCCGAGCGGAGACACGATTCCAAGACCGGTCACCGCAATTTTCTTCGCCTTGGCGGACTGGGCGGAAACTTCGCCCGGCACCTTCGAGAACACGATGGCCGCGTTCGTGCCGCCGAATGCCACGTTGTTGCTCAACACGCACTTGAGTTCCTTGTGGCGGGCCTTGTTCTGCACAAAGTCGAGAGCGCCCACCTTCTCCTTGAGGGCGGCGGACTGTTCCTCGGTATAGGGGAACGTCGGGAGCACCGTATCGGTCGTAAGCGCCTTGATGCTGAAAACCGCCTCGATGGCACCCGCGGCGCCCAGGCAGTGGCCCGTCATCACCTTCGTGGAACTCACGCTCACGTTCGCATTGTCTTCGCCAAAGAAATTCTTGAAAGCCGTAATTTCAGCATTGTCGTTCTTGCCCGTGCCGGTACCGTGAGCGTTCACGTAACCGATATCGGACTTGTCGATGCCGGAGTTCTTGACGGCGCGGTTGATGGCCTCCATCAAGCACACGCCATCTTCGCGCGGGGCAGTAATGTGGTTCGCGTCGCTCGTGACGCCGGAGCCGAGCACTTCGCAATAAGTCTTCGCGCTGCGCTTCTGGGCATGTTCGTAGGATTCCACGATGACGATACCCGCACCTTCACCGAGCGTAATGCCATTGCAGCGGTTAAACGGGGAGCAACCGTTCTCGTCGAGCGCATGGAGCGAAAGGAAACCGGAATACGGCACGGAAGCGAAGGAATCCGCACCGCCCGCAATCACCACGTCGGCCTTGCCCGCGCGGATGAGGTCACATGCCACCGCGATAGAAATCGTACCCGCCGCACACGCATTCGCCACGTTCGTCACGATGCCGCCCGCGCCACAGGTTTCTGCCACCTGGCTTGCAATGGATGCAATCGGCATTTTCGCAATTTCTGCGGCATCGCGCCCGTGCTGGTGATACTGTTCAATCGAGAGCACGCCACCCACGCAGCTGCCGATGACCACGCTCACGCGCTGGTCGTCGCCAAAATTAGAAAGCCCCGCATCGGCTAAGGCCTCGTTCGCGGCCTTGATGCAGAGCTTCGAGACGCGGTCCTTCTCTTCGGGGGCGTCAATCTGGTCGAGCGTGTCGCACTTGACTTCGGCAGCCAAGTCCGCATAGCAGTTCTTTGTATCTAGGGAAGTCGTCTTGTGGATACCCGAAACGGATTCCAAAGCGCTCTTCCAGGTTTCTTCGACATTGTTACCGACGGCGCAAATCACACCCAGGCCAGTAACAACACAGCGGCGTTCGTCAGGAGTCATATTTTACCCATGGATCCTGTCGGGCCTTTGTCCGGCTAGCTCAGTAACCGCGGCCATCCAGGATGACCATTCTAAAATTAAGCTTTGTGAGATTCGATGTAGGCAGCGATAGTATCGATGCTCTGGAAGTTTTCCTTGGCAACGCCGGTCATGGACACGCCAAAGGTAGAATCCACGAAGGAGATGATTTCGAGGGAATCGACGGAATCGAGACCGATTTCTTCGCCAAAGAGCGGAGTGTCGAACTGGAGCACGTCACCATCGACGCCGAGATCCGACATAAAGAACGACTTGAGCTTGTTTTTCATTTCTTCGTTAGCCATTGTTTCCTCTTTTGTTTATTTTTGCGACAAAGATAGAAATCTTTTTGTAAGTATTTATCGCAAAAACCTTAAAAAAACGACATGTAGGCCCAAAATGGCGATAAAAAGCAAGAAATCGCCCCTACTGTTCAGGGAAAAGCCGCTCGATTTGCTCCGGCATTCCCCTCGTCGGGCGCCCATCCTTCAAAAAAACAATGCAATGAAGAGCCCGCCGTGCAAGGGACTCCTTTCACAGACAACTTATAATTGAACCTAAACTCGCCCCAACCGAACGGAAATTTTGAAATTGCTATTTTTGGGATATGGCACGCGCACGCAAGACAATCACACCTGACCCGTATGCGAAACCGATAGCGAAACCGCTACCGCCCGAGCAGAGCCTACCGGGGCACCTCAAACAGTTCCAGTCGCCGACGCGCGCGAACTTCGAACTCGTGAGCCCTTACGGAGCGGCGGGCGACCAGCCGAAGGCCATAGAGGAACTCACCGAAGGTTTCAAGCACGGGGAGCAGTTCCAGACGCTGCTTGGCGTCACAGGTTCCGGCAAGACTTTCACGATGGCGAACGTCATCAAGAACGTAGGCAAGCCGACGCTGATTTTGACGCACAACAAGACGCTCGCGGCGCAGCTCTACCAGGAATTCAAGGCGTTTTTCCCGCACAATGCGGTGGAATACTTCGTAAGCTATTACGACTATTTCCAGCCCGAAGCGTATATTCCGCACACAGACACCTTCATCGAGAAGGACGCGAGCATCAACGACGAGATTGACAAGCTCCGCCTGCGCGCGACCGCGAACTTGCTCACCCGCAGGGATGTGATTATCGTTGCCTCCGTAAGCTGCATCTACGGTTTGGGTAGCCCGAGCGAATATTTCGACTTGATGGTGCGCATCAAAAAGGGTGACGTTTACGACCGCGACAAGATTCTGCATGACCTGGTGCGAATTCAATACACGAGAAACGATTTCAGCCTGGAACGCGGCAGCTTCCGCGTGCACGGCGACGTGATTGAAATCCACCCGAGCTACGACGAGGAAGGCCTGCGAATCGAACTTTTCGGCGACGAGGTGGACAGGCTCGTTCGCTTCAACATCATTACCGGCGAAGTCACTCAGGAAATGGACGAGATGACCATCGCTCCGGCAAAGCACTTCGTGACCAAGGAAGAAGGCCGCGCAGGAATTTTGCAGCGCATGCAAGTGGAACTGACCGAGCGCCTTGCGGAACTCGACAAGGAAGGCAAGGTGCTGGAATCGGCCCGCCTTTCGAGCCGCACTCGATACGACATGGAAATGATTCGCGAGACCGGCATGTGCAGCGGCATCGAGAACTACTCCCGCATTATCGAGAACCGCGCACCGGGTACGCGCCCGTTTACGCTTATCGATTACTTCGGCGACGACTGGCTCTTGATGGTGGACGAATCCCACGTGAGCATTCCGCAGGTGGGCGGCATGGCTGAGGGCGACAAATCCCGCAAGACGACGCTTGTGCAGTACGGCTTCCGCCTTCCTTGTGCGCTGGACAACCGCCCGATGAACTTTGCCGAATTCGAGTACATGTACCCGAAGCAGGTGCTCTTCGTGAGTGCCACCCCCGGCGATTACGAACTCACCAAGACGGGCGGCGTCGTTACCGAACAAATTAACAGACCGACCGGACTTCTGGACCCGAAAATCGAGATGTTCCCCATCAAGGGCCAGATGGACGTACTGCTCTACCGCATCGAAGAAGTCGTCAAGAACGGCGACCGCGTGCTGGTCACGACGCTCACCAAGAAGATGGCGCAGGACCTTACCGACTTCTTTGTGGAAGCGGGCATCCGCGCGCGTTACCTGCACAGCGACATCAAGACGCTGGAACGCCACGAGCTCATCCGGGGCTTGCGCACCGGAGAATTCGACGTACTGGTGGGCATCAACCTGCTGCGCGAAGGCCTCGACCTGCCCGAAGTGAGCATGGTCGCGATTCTCGATGCCGACAAGGAAGGATTCCTGCGTAACTACCGCAGCTTAATCCAGACGATGGGTCGCGCGAGCCGTAACGTGAACGGTACCGTCTTGCTTTTTGCAGACAACATGACCGACAGCCTGGACAAGGCAATTACCGAAACCGCCCGCCGTCGTAGCGTGCAGGAAGAATTCAACAAGGAACACGGCATCACGCCGAAGTCCGTGACCCGCAAGCTGGAAGACGACCTGAGAATCGCGGATCCCCTTGGGATTGACGGCGACAATTCTATCGACGACGACCAGTTCCCTGAGCCTGCCGAAGGGAACGAACCCGGAATCCGTCCGATGGAACCGCTGCAGCCCAGTTCTAGACGAAAGAAAGGTTCTAATTACTCCAAGCGCGCGGAGAACGCCAAACTGAGTGCGGCCGTCGGCGCCACCGCAACACGTCATCCTCGCGCAGGCGAGGATCTATCGGCAAAACTTGCCGACCTCGAGCGCCAGATGAAGGAAGCCGCCGCGCGACTCGACTTCGAAGAAGCCGCGCGACTCCGCGACATCATCCGCGGCATGCAATAAACCCTCATGTCATCCCCGGCTTGACCGGGGATCTCCCATAAAAAAATCCCGCGAATTTCTCCGCGGGATTTTTCACATTCGTCATGTTCGCGACAATTACACGTCGACCACTTCAGTCCAGCCGAACGGGTCTTCCGCTTCACCGAACTGGATAGCAGTGTACTTCGTGAAGAGTTCCGTGCAGACCGGGCCCGGATTCTTGCCGTCACCGTAGGTGAATTCCTTGCCGGCAACCGGATCCACAATCTTCTTGATCGGGGTAATCACGGCGGCGGTACCGCATTCGGCGGTTTCAGAGAATTCAGCGAGTTCTTCAAACGGGACCTGACGGCGTTCCACGGTGTAGCCGAGGTATTCAGCAAGCTGCTGCAGGCTCTTGTTCGTAATGGACGGCAGAATGGATTCGGACTTCGGGGTCACGTAGGTCTTGCCCTTGATGCCGAAGAAGTTTGCCGGACCGCATTCGTCGATGTACTTCTTTTCCTTCGCGTCCAGATAAATCGTGCTGGAGTAGCCGAGCTTCTTGGCTTCGGCGAGGGAAAGCAAGCTGGCAGCGTAGTTACCGCCGACCTTCACCGTACCCGTACCCTGCGGAGCGGCGCGGTCGAAGTTGCGGCTGATCATCATATCGACAGGCTTAAAACCATCCTTGAAGTACGGGCCCACCGGAGTCACGAACATCAACAGCAGGTATTCGTCGGAGGGCTTCACGCCGACTTCCGGGCTCGTACCGATGAGGAGCGGGCGGATGTAGAGCGTTGCACCATGACCATACGGCGGAATAAAACGGGCGTTGGCCTTCACCACTGTGTGGACCATCTCGCGGAACAGCTCGACCGGCGGAACAGCCATGAGCACGCGGTTCGCGGTGTTCTGCATGCGCTTGGCATTCTCGTCGACGCGGAAGATACGGACCTTGCCGTCCTTGCCCGTGTAAGCCTTGAGGCCTTCGAAACCTTCCTGACCGTAATGCAAGCAAGTAGCGGCCATGTGGATGCTGATGTCCTTGGAAGAAGAAAGTTCAACCTTGCCCCACTTGCCATCGCGGTAGTAGCAGCGGACATTGTAATCGGTATCGTAATAACCGAAGGGGAGCGTCTTCCAATCGACAGTGTTCAAATCAAGCATAATTTAACCTTTTTTGCAGTTTGTGCATTTTTAAAGGTATCGTTCGGTACCGCACAGAAAAATACAATTATCGCAGGGATTTTGGCTTGATTTATCGTGAAAAAATAATGAAATATTGGCTATAAGCCCCGCAACGCCCCGGCTAGCCGTTGCACTACTTCGTAGTGCAGACTGCTGCGCCTCGGAAATGGTCGCACAAGCAAGCTTGGCGACCGCATCACTCGGCTTGCAAGTCTTTGACGCAACGGACAGAGAGTCCGAGATCCTTGAAGTTGATGAACAGGTGCGCTCTGTCGTCGTAATAGCCCAAGCTCACGCTGTGCGCATCGACGCCATTGTACTGGGAAGAACTCCAGAAATACGCGATGCGGCCCTCACCGTTGTATCCTTCGTAGAAGTCGCCGGCAGACAACGCCGTAAAGGAATAGGCGTCCGAGCCACAGCCATTTACATCATTGCCATATACCTTATAATATTTATTCCAGCCCCAGCCGCTAGTAGACTTGAGCATTTTGCTCGCTGTATATATTCCACCGACAGCGGAGAACAATATTTTCCACTCTGTCGTATCCGGCAAGTGCCAGCCCTCAGGGCAAACGCCTCGCACCGGATAAGTCGGCGAACACATCTCATCTTCTTTATGGACATAACCGCAACCCTTACCGTTTGTAGACCACCTGCCCACGCCATCCATCGCAGCAATCCAGGTGTAAAGGCGACCATACTTGGAACACTTGGCAGGGTCATTGCCATAGCACCAGCTAGAGGAATCGGATCTGACCAACCGAAATTCATAGGGAACGCCTGTGTATGCGTAGTTCAAATTCTCTGCCATCCAAGTCTGCGTACCAATTTTGACCGTCTTGTAAGTCTGACCGTCACGTTCGTCAGTCATAGTCCCCTTAACCACAGTCGACGGGTCTACATATCCCTCAGGGATACCGCTTCTCAACGCCGCACTCGACGACGATTTCGCAGAGCTGCTACTAGGCTCAGCCGTGTCACCGAAAGATGAACTTTGCTCAAAGAATTCGTCCTTGAGGCAGCGAACCGAGTGGCCGTAGTCCTTGTAGTTGTGGGTACAAGACACACCATCGCCGTCGTTGTCCAAGCGTATGAAGTACGCATTGCTTCCACTATGCTGGGAGGAACTCCAGAAGTGCGCATCCTCGCCATCATAGCCGAAATAACCTTTTTTGAAGTGCTTGCAGACGGTAGGAAACGCAGCAAAAGAATAGGCGTCTATACCATTGCCATTTTCTCCCCTATTATCATTCCAGCCGCTAGTGGACTTGAGCATTTCGCCCGCATTTAATCGCCCGCCAACCGCAGTGAATAGCGTTTTCCATTCCGTTGTATCGGGCAAGTGCCAGCCCTCGGGGCATACACCACGCACCGGGTATGTCGGCGTACAGGACGCTATAAAATAACACAAGCCCTCTACGCAGCTTCCACAACCCTTGCCGTTTGCAGACCACGTTCCTGCGCTATCTATTGCAACTGCCCAAGTATAAGTACGACCGTATTTGGCGCAGTATTCTGCGGAATCATTATAGCAGAAACTGTTCGCGCTCTCGTAGTTCAGGTTCTCCGCCATCCAAGTCTGCGTACCGATTTTAACAGTCTTGTAGATCTTGCCATCACGTTCGTCGGTCATTGTCCCCTTTATTACAGTCGTGGGGGCCACATAGGCCACAAAAGCACTGCTGCTGGACCTGGAGTTACTAGATTGCAGTTCCTTCGAATCCAACTCTACTAATAAGTCGACAAGTTGCCTAGTATCGTATATCGTGTCGCCCGCAATGACGCTAGAAGAGTTGCAACAGGATCCTTCGCCGGAGCTCAGGATGACGTTTTTAGACAAAGAAGATTCCCCATCAGGATGAGCCTCAGAGTTACGGTTGCCGCCGCAAGCCACCAGCACCGCCGCCACAACTGCAACCATCAAGAATTTCTTCAAGGCCATAAATAACATTCCTGCGCTAAACATGCATGAATATACATTAATTTTTATAGGCACCCTCAAAAAAATCTATCTTTGGGGGTATGGACAAGAAGCACCCCCTCTACTTTACTATTCACGGTCATTTTTACCAGCCCCCTCGCGAAAACCCCTGGACGGGCGTCATCGAGAACCAGCCGAGCGCACGCCCGAACCACGACTGGAACGACCGAATAGCGAGCCAGTGCTACAGTCCCAATTCCGCGAGCCGCATCTTGAGCCCGCACGGGCATATCGTAGACATTGTCAACAACTACGAGTACATGAGTTTCAACATGGGTCCAACCCTCATGGGCTGGATCCGCACGAACACGCCGGATACCTACAAGCGCATCCAGGAAGCCGACAAGAAGAGCATCGAGCGTCTCGGGCACGGCAACGCGATTGCGCAGGTCTACAACCACATCATCATGCCGCTTGCAAGCGAGCAGGACAAGCGCACGCAAATCCGCTGGGGTATCGAGGATTTCAAGTTCCATTTCGGTCGCATGCCCGAGGCCATGTGGCTTGCCGAGACCGCCATCAACTTCGAGACGGTGGTGGAACTCATCAAGGCGGGCATCAAGTTCACCATCCTTTCGCCCACGCAGGCCGATAGCTTCCGCAAGTTCGGCGACGAGGAATGGACCGGGTGCAGCAACACCGACATCGATACGACGCGCCCCTACCGCGTGTACCCGCGGGACAAGGACGGCAATCTCGTATGCGACGGATACCTGGATGTTTTCTTCTACAACCCGTGGCTTTCTTCTGCCGTAGGGTTCGAACACCTCCTGCGCGATGCAGGCACGTTCGGCAGGCGCATTGCCGACGCCTGGGACGAGAACCGCGAAGACGCGCAACTCGTGAGCATCGGTACCGACGGCGAAAGCTACGGTCACCACGAGCCTTTCGGCGACATGTGCGCCGCCTGGCTCTACAACCGCTACGCTCCCGAACACAAGATGGTGCCGGTGAACTACGGCTGGTTCCTCGAGAAGTTCCCGCCGCAGCACGAGGTTATGCTCAAGAACTTCTACGGCGAAGGATGTGCATGGAGCTGCGCCCACGGCGTGGGCCGCTGGTACCGCGATTGCGGCTGTTCGACCGGCGGCGGGCCCGACTGGAACCAGAAATGGCGCGGACCCCTGCGTGACGCGTTCAATCACCTGAAAAAACTCGCCGACGACGTGTTCGTGCGTGAGTTCGAGAAGATTTCGAAAATCGGCCCGTGGGATGCCCGCAACAACTACGTGCAGGCGCTCGTCGCACCCGAAGACAAATCCCGCGTGGAGCAGTTCCTCAAGGATACCGTCAAGGAACCCGAAAACGAGGCCATGTGCGCGAAGGCGATTCGCCTCTTGGAAATCCAGAAGTTTTGCCTGTTCAGCTTCACGAGCTGCGGTTGGTTCTTCAACGATATCGAGGGCCTGGAACCTGTACAGAACATGCGCTACGCCCTGCGTGCCATGGAACTGCTGGAACCGTTCCTGCCGTTCGGGCACAACATCAAGAGCGAGGTGCTGAGCATCCTTGCCCGCGCCACGAGTAACGAACACAAGTGGAACGGAGCCGAGGTCTTTACGCGCTACGCCGAAGACGCGGTCCCCGTAATCCTCAAGGAAATGGCCGAACGCGCCGCGATATTCCACCTGGAACTTGAACAGGATTCCGACAACACGAACTCCCGCATGAAGGCCGAGAAGATTTCTAGCCGCAGGCGCCAGACACTCGTGCGCGTAACCTACGAAGACAAGTTTATCGGCGAAAAGCGCGAGACGACAAACCTCGTGATTACCGACGCCCTCGGGCGCGTGAACATCGTGGTGGCGATGGGGAGCATCGAGGAGAACGGCCTCAAGTTCGTGGAAAACCCGAACATGGGGACCATAGAGCTCAGGAACCTGTTCCCGACCGCCTACGTGGTGCGTATGCGCGACCTCATGAGCGACTCGCTGCAGACCATCAACAAGCGCAGCACGCAGAAACACCTTGCGAGCCTCACGGAATCGTTCTCGAGTTTCGCGCTGAATCACGGCATCTCCATCGACAGCCTTGCCGACCCCGATCACACGCTGCCCGACACCATGCGAAAGATTCTCTCGCTCGAACTCAACGCCCGCATTCACCACGAGGCGCTCAAGCTGCTCGAAGGTCCGGACTCTAACCTCGTGAAGGAAATCCAGGGGCTCATGGACGAGGCGAACAGGCTCGACACGAACCCGAGTTTCGGCGGTACGGGCCGTATGTTCTTCCGCAAGCTGAGTGCCCTCATCGACGACGTTTACGCCAAGATCGACGAATCTACGGTCAAGTACATCACCGACCTCATCACGGTTGCCGACTGGCTCAAGCTCGGCATCGACAAGACGAGCCTCGAGAACAAGGTATTCAAGATTTACAAGCAGTTCAAGGAAGACCCGAAGGGCAAACTTGCTGCGCTCAAGCCCATGTTCGGCTGGCTCAACTTCGAGGTGGACAATGTATAGGAAGTCCAGCAAACCGCTCATTTCCGCACAGGAGATAAACGAACGGCTGGACACGCTCGGCAAGGACGTGGCCGCGTTCGGGTGCGATATCGTAATTACCGTACTTTCGGGCGGATTCATTTTCAGCGCCGATATCTGCAAGCGTATCGCGACGCCGAAACTGCAACTCGCCTTCATACGGGCATCTAGTTATGGCAGCGGCACCGAATCGAGCGGGAGCCTCAAAATCACGGGGCTCGAGAACATCGATATCCGCGGCAAGAAGGTGCTCGTGATAGACGACATTCTCGATACCGGCAACACGATGTTCGGAATCAAGCAGGCCCTTGCCGGCATGGGCGCGAAGGAAATCAAGACCTGCGTGCTGCTCGACAAGCCCGCCCGCCGTACCGCGGACATAACCGCCGACTTCGTGGGTTTTGAGATAGAAAACAAGTTTGTCGTGGGCTACGGGCTCGACTACGCGGGCGACTACCGCACATTCCCCGAAATCTGGACGATGGAGGAAGACGATGGCAAGTAACGATTTTGAAGACGTCAGGCTGCATGCCACACAGACATTCGAAGCCGTCGAACGCAGCTACAACAAGATAAGCCGCGGCAAGCGATTCCTTATCAACGCTGCCGTGTGCCTCCTGTTCTTCATTGCGGGCTTTATCGTGAGCAAGGTCATAAACGACGTGCCCTCGCAGGGAATCATCGAGAAGGTGGCAGCGCAGCCCGACCTCAAGAACAAGTGCAAGGGCCGTTACGACCGCCCGATGGAATACGCCATCATGCACGAATGCGTGTTCGCGAAGGGCACGCCTTCCGATGACGTAAAGCTCGTGCAGCGAATCAACTACTGCACCTGCGCCCTCCAGAGCGTGCAGGCGAAAAAGCCCTACCAGAAGATGTTCGAGAACAACCTGGTCGACTTCACCTTCAAGATTCGCGAAGAGAACCTGTGCCAAGAAGAAAAGAACATTCCGGTGCTAGACAGCAACGACGCGGAGAAGTAGCAGACAGGCGGGGCGGGCGGTTGCACGATGAATACAAACTTGCAAAAAGCGGTTGACGGAACCCGCATCACTCCGGTGGAAGCGCTCGATATCCTAAAAAACGCCCCGTGGACTGAAGTGGTGGAAGCGGGAGACGCGATTCGCAGGCGCATGAACCCCGGAAACCGCGTGGGCTATACCGCGTTCCGCATCGTGAACTACACGAACGTGTGCGAGGTGACCTGCAGCTTCTGCAGTTTTTGCAGGCCGGCGCATAGCCCGGAAGCGTACGTGCTTAGTTTGGACGAAATCCGCCGGAAGACTCTTGAAGCGAAGGCGAAAGGCGCCGACCAGATTTTCTTGCAAGGCGGCGTGAACCGCGAAATCCCGCTCAACTACTATACAG
Source organism: Fibrobacter sp. UBA7003 (assembly GCA_002449765.1). Lineage (GTDB taxonomy): Bacteria > Fibrobacterota > Fibrobacteria > Fibrobacterales > Fibrobacteraceae > Fibrobacter. The sequence goes on along the minus strand of DJXN01000015.1, from coordinate 107,789 downwards.
ACGTGCTCAAGATGCTCACGCGCGAGATGGGCGTGAAGGTACGCGGATTTTCGCCGGTGGAACTCGTGCGCATCGCCGAATTCAACAACATGCCTCTCGACGAACTGCTCGACGTGCTGAAGGAAGCGGGCCTGAGTTCCGTTCCGGGAGCAGGCGCCGAAATCCTCAGCGACCGCATGCGCCAGATGCTGAGCCCGAGAAAACTCCCCGCACAACAGTGGTGCGATACTCTCGCCGCCTGCCACAGGAAGGGTTTACCCGGGAGCGCGAACATCGTCTTCGGGAGCGTCGAGACCGCAGAAGAAATCATCGAGCACCTGAACTACGTGCGGAGCACGCAGGACAGGGCGCCGGACGCCGCCCACGGATTCAAGAGTTTCGTGGTATGGACGTTCCAGCCGCAGACCGACAAGTTCCCCATCCGGCACGTGCGCGGCGACGAATACCTCAAGCTGCTCGCGCTCAGCCGCATATTCCTCGACAACATCCCGCATATCGAGGTTTCGCTCCTCGGGATGGGCCTCTCTCTCGGGGAACTCGGGCTCCATGCCGGCGCCGACGACATCAACAGCATCGTGATAGAAGAAAACGTACTGCAAAGTCACGGCCTCACCACCATCGAGGCGGCCGAAAAGTTCATTACCGACGCCGGTTTTACCCCGTACCGGCGCAGTTTAAATTTTGATTAAAGCATAAAAAAACCGGCCCGTTTTTTCAACGGCACCGGAAATCACTAGAGAGAGATATCTAAAAAAAGAGCCGAGCGTCGATTAGGCGCGTTTGGCGTACTTCTTGAAGCTCTTGACCAGCAGGGCAGCGAGAATGCAGTACATATTAACCTTTCTATCCTTTATTTTTGCTTTTTATCGCCGTTTTTCACTTCTTTTCCAAACAGCGCGCCAAAATTAACAAAAATTTACTAACGCGTCAAGGGGAAAAATTATATATATTTAAATAATTTACCCACTCCATTTTTTCTCGCATCCCTACATCCCTCGCCCTCTTCCCCCGAACGCCCAATTCGAATCCTTCTCGTTGGTTTTCTCCCTGAAAAATTGGTATTTTTGGGGCATGAAACAGATTATCGTATTCTGCCTCGTCCTGGCTGCCATAGCCTCCGCGCGGCCTTCCCTGCAACTCGACAGGGAACGCGTAGAAGCGGGCAAGACCTTTGGACTGCAGCTTGTATACCCGTTAAGCGATTTGCCCGAAAACAGGAGCGGTTTTTCCATCGACACGCAGAACGGTTTCACGTTCCTTGGCATGGACAGTACCGACCAGGTGATGCGCCCCAGCATGGAAGAAATGTTCAATTCCTTCTGGGGAGGCGGAAGCCGCGGCGCCTACAAGGCCCGCATTTACACCTTCAAGCTAAGGGCCCCCAAAAAGACAGGGCGCCTGAACATCGGCAAGGTCATGATCGAATTTGACGGGCAACGGCACCCCATCTCGGACGATATTTCCATAAACATCCAGCGAGCCTATAGCGACGATGCGCTCACAGTAAGCCTCACCCCAAGCAAGCGCACCATTTACGAAGGCGAACAGTTCTACGTGACACTAGGATTCTACGCCTACGAGCACTTCCAGGGCAACCTGCAGGCGACCGACATGAACACGGGCAACGACTTCATCGTCCACAGGAGCGATATAGCCGGCATCAAGTTCGAACCCGTTGAGAATAACCGCCGCGAATTACAGGCGAGTGCAAAGTTCGCATGGCTAACCCCCACCAAGAGCGGCAACCTGCAAATTCCGCCGTTCAAGTTCAAGTACACCAAGCGCGGCGAACCGAAGATTGTCGAAGAAAACAAGCAGATGGGCGGCATGTCCTTCCATTCGCAGAGCATCCGGCAGGAATCCGTCGAAGCCGAAACCCAGACCCCCACGGTAAACATCACCGTGAAGCCGCTTCCCACCGAAGGCAAGCCTGCGGACTTCAGCGGGATGGTGGGTAACTACAGCTTCAGTGCCGACTTTGACCGCACCGACGTGAAGGTGGGCGAAGCGCTCACGCTCTCCGTGGACATCAAGGGCGACGGAACGCCCGGTACCATTACCGACCCGAAGTTCCCCGACTTCAGCGACTTCCGCTCCGTCCCGCCCGAAAACAGCATCAGCAAAAAGGTCGCGGGCAGCAAGGTCATTACCAGCAAGAGCATAAAAGTTTTCCTCTACCCCAAAAAGAAGGGCGACTTTACCGTACCCGAGATTACCTACAGCTGGTTCAACCCCGCAAAGAAGAAGTACGAGACAGCAAAGGCAGGCCCCTGGAACATCCATGTGGAGAAGGGTGAAAATGCCCCCGAGGCAGTATTCCAGAACCCCGTCGCCGCAAGCGGCCCCGCCGCCGTGCAAAAACAGGAAATCGAATCGCTAGGTTCGGACATCCGCTTTATCCACCAGGTCAAGGGCACAGGCAATACCGCACCGTACAAGAGCATCCTTTACTGGGTTCTGATGGCGGCCGCCCTTCCCTTCTATTTCGTCGTGACATGGATTATCCGCAAGCGCCGCAAGCACAATAGCGACACGGCCCTGGTACGCAAGGGCAAGGCGAACAAGATGCTCAAGGCCCGCTTCGCAAGCGCCCGTGACGCCCTGGCGAAGGGTGACGCGAAGGCTCTGTACGCCGCACTCGAAAACGGCCTCATCGGCTACCTGAGCGACCGCACCAACCTGGAATTCAAGGGCATGACCCGCCCACAGATGAAATCGAAACTCGAAGAACTCGGCGTGAAGGCAGAAACCATCGAGGCCATCGACAGCTGGCTCGAAAAGTGCGCCTTTGCGCGGTTTGCCCCGGTGAACCCGAACGAAAGCGAGCAGAAGCAGATGCTTGCCGACGTAGAAAAACTTTGCGAGGAGATCGACGTATGAATTTCATGAAGTACATTTTTCTGGCACTTTGCATCGCTGCGGCATCGGCCGTAGCCGCCCCCGACTGCGCGGGCATTGACGCCGGCACGAAGGCCTATAACGAAAGCGATTTCGAGCGAGCCATCGACGAATGGCGCACCTGTGCCGACAACGGCACACCCGATGCCGACCTGCTTTACAACCTGGGGAACGCCTACTTCAGGAGCGGCAGGATTGGTTTCGCCATCTTCTATTACCGTTCGGCCCTCAGGCTGCGCCCGGGTGACGACGACATCCAGCACAACCTCAAGTTTGCGCAGGCCATGACCCGCGACAAGGTGGACGAAGACGAAGAAGAGAACCCCATCCTCTCCGGCCTCTTCAAGTTACACCACGCGCTTTCCCTGAAGGCCCAGCTCATCACGCTGCTTGCTATTTTCTGGTTCATTGCGCTCATCGGCATTGCCGGCCGCATCGTCATCGGTGAACGCGCCAAGAACATCTGCACGGGCGCCATATTCGTGCTCACTGCAATTTTCTGCGTCATCGGTTCCAGTGCCGCCTACAAGATTTTCGTGCTCGAAAAAGACATCTGTGGAGTTGTCACCGCAACCGACGCCGACGTGACAAGCGCCCCGAGCGACAAGTCGCAGACGCTCAATACGCTTTCCGAAGGCACCACGTTCGAAGTCATTTCCGAACAAGGCAACTTCGCAGAAATCCGCCTCGGCGAAAAGATCAAGGGCTTCGTGAAACTCTCCGAAGTGGGGATTATAAAGTAATACTTCGGCTAACTACGTTAGCCTTGCGCACCCACAATTAATTAAACTTCAGCAGTAGTGCAATTTCGAACTGCAGTATCTGCCGCAGGTGCGGAGTCTCGTCATCAAGCTTTTCGTGAATCTGGCGGTATTCGATGTAGCTGCTCATCGAGGCCATCTTATTGAACTGGTAGCTTGCGCTCGGACGGATAAACCATTCGTGTGTCCGCGAGGGCACCGTACGGTCCGTAAGCTTCAGCTCGGGCTTGTAGGCTGCATCGGGAGCGTTGACGCTGGAATCGAAATTCCACTGTTTAAACACCCCGTCCGTACCGGACTCCTTATTCCACATGCTGTAGTTCTGATCGGGATTATATTCCTTGCGAATCGTCTTGTTGTAGTCGTAGCCCGCAGTCAATTTCAGGTCCAGGTTATTTTCAAGCTTGAAATACCACTTCCAAATCTGGAAGCCCTTTTTGAGCTTGAGCGGATAGGAAATCGTAAAGTCGTCCCCGATGTTTATGGCAAAATCGTTGTAAAGCGACGTATGTATCCACGGAGTTTCCCAGAAGTAATCGGAGGTATCGGCGATATTGCCCGTAGAATCCGGCCAACATGGGAGCCCGATGACTTCTTCCTTCGGACGTCTGTCTGTCGTCTCTATCTTGAATCGAACGCTATTCTCTATCTTCAGGTTTTTCTGAGTCAAGAAGGTCACGCGGATGAGCGGATTGAAGTTTATCTGATGCGCCCAGGAATCTTCTGCGCTCTGGAACGGCTTCACCGTCGTCGTGTAGGTATAGTCAAACCGATGGACCGTGCTCACGCTCTTGAAGCTATTCAACAGAGGAATCCTTTGCGCAAAGTTCGGGACCGTCACGCCCACACCGATCTTCGGCCACACCGTCGTCGTATCAATGTAAAGCGGGTATTCCCTGGACTGCGCGAAATCTTCTTTCCACTGCAAATCGCCGGTAATGCCGATATCCCAAATAGGCAGGGTAAAGCCGGAACCAATCTGGAAGCTACGGGAAACCGCATGGCGGAAGTTGCCCTGGTAGACAAGGGTATCGACATCCTTGCTGCGGTATTGGCCGAACCTTTCGAAATCACCGCGCGAAGTAAGTCCCATATCCCCGGATACAATATTCCACAGGCCACGATTGCGGTAGCCGTTACCAAGGCCTAATCCGTATAGGTAATACTGGAAGGGTGTCACGCCCTGCTGTTCGTACAGCTGTGCAAGTGTAAAGTTTTCACCGATGGTATTCGTGCTGGCCGTCCAGTTCATGCGAATTTCGCGCCACTTGATTTTTTCAAGAGCCTTCACAGCCATGGATTCCTTTCCGAACAATTTAACAAGGTCGACAATCTTGAGCGTGGGTGTGAATTCAAACCGGTTCGTCTGCGAAATCGTCCAGTAATTCTTTTCGAGCGTCTTCTGGTTCATGAAGTCAAAGTCATCAGGAATTGTCTTTTGCTGGTTGAAGTCAGAAGTAAATCCCATGTTGAACGGCAGGAATGGAATCAGGCGAGGATTGAAATTGACCTTGAACTGCTGGTTTCTAGAACGTTCGTTGCGGAGAATGCCGTAGGACTTGCCATATTGGCGACTACCGACGCTATCCACCTTGTAGAACGTGGTGCTATCATAAAGAATCGTGTAAGAATCCGGATTGGACATATCGATAGCCATATCCTTGCCCGAAGCATCCTTCTTCGGAATCGTATCCGTCGGGATAATCACGAGGCTGTCGCGCGAAATATAGACCTTCCTATCGGTATGGTCGTAATCGAAAACATACCCGCTAGCAAAAAGCCCGCCTTCATCAGTGGTAAAGAAGTTTTCTTTCACGAAGCCTTCGCGGTCACCGCCACCATACATGTCGCGCTTGATATTCAACGAGTAGCTCGTAGAAAGGAACGACAGGATGTTCCAGCGCATGTTGAGCTTATGCGTGAGGTCCGCCGTATAGGTGACGACCTTGTCCACCTGCGGTTCCACGAAATCCGGATCTCGCACCTGGTTCACGTAGCGGACATAGTTCAAATCGAACAGTGTCACATCGAACGTCTGCGGCCAAGGTTCGAACTCCGTCTTGGAGAGCGCCTTCAGGATTGCGTTTTCGGAATTCGCAAGCGATCCGAACGGCTTCATCTTGAACAGGCTGAACGTTCCAAGCTTGTATTCAAAAACCGTATGGTAAGCATACGTAGAATCTGCCGCCGTAGTCGCGCGGCCTTCGCTCTGCTTGAAAGAGTAGCTCGCCGCGGGGCGTTCCAGAAGCATCTGCGACAGCACCTCGCCCACCTTGGATTCAGAAGCCTTGTAGCTCTTGCTGTAGCTGATACTGAAGTTCTTCTCGCGCGTGTAGGATTCATAGCCCTTAGACTTGGCTTCGTCACGCAGTTCCTGTTCCTTCTTGTCCGAAGTCACCGAGAGTTCGTTCTGGAACATGTCCTTCGTAAGGTTGCCAAACCCGCTATGTTCGAGCGTCAGGTCATCGGAAGGCTTCATGTACGGCCGCTTCGTCGAGCTTCTGTAGCCCAAATTCATCGGGATGCGGAATCCCAGGCTATCCGGAAGGAACTTGTTCAAATTGACCGACACGTCGGCCGACACGTCCAACTGCGAAGCTGCCTGCGACGCCTTCGGCTTCGGGGACCCTCCCGTCGTCGACAGGGTCGCAAAGTTTCCATCCTGATAGCGGACGGCGCCCGAAACGGAGAGGAAGTCCGCAAAGTTCACCTGTCCCGAGGTGCGCGCCGCATAGCCCCATTCCGTATCCATATCCGACAGCCTGAGGTCATCAATCCAGAACGTTCCCTTGAGATCCGCCGGCGAGGCATTCGAATCCGCGATAATCACGAAGCGCATCCAGTCGATACTTGACACGGTGGGGTTACCGACCAGCTTAATGCGTTCATCGCGGTCACCGCCCAGTTCCCTCACGACCGGTTCCAAAAACGGCGGATGCCGACCCTGCTTCAGGTCAGAGAAGTCCGAGACATTCATCGCAAACGCGTTGTCGAGCCAGTTCTGCTCATGGCAATCCTGGTCACGTTCCGACGACGAACATTCGTATTTCACCGGGCGGAAGCTCCATTCATAATAATCCGAAGAACCTTCAAGAGATCCCGAGCCAAACTGCATCGCGAAGCGCACCGGAACCTTCTCGGCCTCGGTTACATAGTGTATTTCCATCTTCAATGACTTGTAAGACGCAAGGTTTTTCTTGTCCGTTTCGAACAGGCGCGTCACGCCCACTTCCTGCCCCGGATTCATATTCTGGTAATCAAGGACAAGGGATGTTTCCTTGAGCGGCGCGTTTGTTTCGGAATCCCGCTCCGTCTTGGTATTCGGCGACTTGAAGTAAGTATTCGCATTCTCGCGGCTGTTAATGGTCGAAACCTTTATGTAGCTGGTATCCGATGTCGATACATTTTCCGAAACCTTCATCTCGTTGCCATTTACGCTCACCACCTGCGAATTCTCGTTGGAAGACGTCTTATAGAAATCCGCAACCGTAGTTTCTTCCCAGGCATTGCCAACGACCGCAAGACCCACGACCTGGACCTTCGCCTCCGCGACACCCGGATTCAGTTTTCCAATCCAGAGACGAGTGTAGAGCGCCTGAGCGAGGATCGACTTGTAGCTGCTCCCCGTCGAAGACACGAGCGTATCATACTGGTTCAGCGGGATGCGCCACTTGCGCCAGCCATTCTTCAAGCGGTCAAAGTTCGCCTCGTTCGTATCAGAAAGATCTATGCGGTAGCGGACGAAGCTAATGTCGGTATCGAGAGAACCGTTCTTGTTGATATCCTCGGTATCGTAGGTGCGTTCACCCGAGTTGTTTTCAGTACCGTTAATCGTTACCGGCGGGTCGCTGTCGTCATCCAGGTTCTCGTCGAAGTTGTCCAGCGAGATATCCGTCGTCGGTCCCGCATTGCGAGAATTGACTTCCGAGGAGATACATCCAGAGATTCGGCAATCCCACACCTGGCGTTTTTCGTCTGCACCGCTAGTCCCGTCCAGGCCCTTGTCATGAAGTGCCGTCGTAGAGCCCAAGTCATTTTCGCCATTATAGAACCCGTCAGGTTCGTAACCATTAATGGAAAGGTCTTCGCTGACCTGCCCGAGATCGAGGTAAAGCGAGCCTACGTTTCCGCGAGCCACAATCTCGATATACTTCATCTCGCTCATGTCCTGGTAGTAGGCGCTGTTCGGACGCATGATGCCGCCCCACGAATTTCCCACCAGGTTGTCGTTCGCACGGAGCGTCATCTTCAGCACGGTCAAGTGCTGGTTATCGACATCGGAATTGCCCACATTGGGGTAGATGTACTTGTAAAGTTCCGTGTTATTGCTGTGCCAAATGAATTCGCCCTTGTGGCGGTAATCCTGATTCTCGATGTAAGTCGAAGGATTAGCGGACACACCGCCCGGAGGCGACGCATGATACCAGGAGAGCCTCGACAGCGGATAGGTCAGCCCCGAGGAGGTCGCTTCGAAATCTTCGACAAGCGCTTCGGCGTCTTCGCTCGTATTCGCATTGTGGCGGCTTCCGGCAAATTCGGCTTCGAACCTCCAGCTGGACTTTGCTTCCGTGTTAATGCCCGGAATCTTATTCACGAGGTCCGTAAACACCTGGACCGTATCCTGGAGTCTCAGGTTCATGCCCCACAGGAAACTGGAGAAGGGTTCGTTTCCGAGAGTCGGCGTCTTGGCTGTCGTGCTCTGGCTCTTGTAGAGAGCCGTAATGCCAAAGAGGGATCCCGTGCCGAATCCGTAACGTTCCAGCGGCAGTTCCGCGCGAGCACCGAGCAAAAGCTTGTTGTCTATTTCGAACAGGGGTTCGCATTCGAACTTCACCTTGATTTCCTTGTTCGGGTCAAGAGCCCGTTCGCTCAGGAGTTCGATTTGTCCCAGTTCGTAGTTCACCTCGTAGTCGACTCCCCGCGTAAGGACCGTGGAACCGGAAGTCAGCTTTTCCGTGCCCGGCGAAATATCCATACAGGCACTTCCACTCACGGAATAGCTGGAGTTCGGGTCTCGAACGCTGATAGTCGAGCTCCGGCGCTTGCCCACGGATTCAAAATAGAACTGGCTCGTGTAACGGTTCAAGTTGTAAACAGGCAGCGAATACAGTTGCGATACCGCGTTCGAGGAATCCAGCAGGCGGAACGGTTCAAGGCAGTTCGCACGAGCGCGCTCCGTCGCATTCGGTCCGCTATACTCCGACAGAGGCTTACACGGAAGCCACATTTCACCCGTATAGTTGCCGCTCGCGTCCTTCTTGAAAATCGTAGCGTCGCTCACGAGGGGACTTCCGGTCGAAGTGTCCGCCACCCCTAGAGTCTTCAGGAACGATCCGGCCACGCCCGACTTGTTCTTCATGCGCAATACGAAGCTGCTGGCGCTCGCATCCGAGATACCGATGCTATACACGTTACGCAGCATCAACTTGTCGATGTCGGTCAGTTCGGCAAGTGTCGCATCCCACTGGATAAGGACGACGCGTGCGCCGTCATTTACCGTTGTTCCAGTCCTTCCCGTCCCGTCGTTGCTCCAGCTCGCAGCGAGAAGCGTAGAACGGGTCACCCCGTTCACCTTCACGATACCCGTCTTGGGGTCGTAGGTGAAATCGCTCGACGGAATCTCGACCATGCGTTCCACAGTCTTCTCGACCGTCTTGCCGTTCGGAGCCTTGTAGACGACCGTGATATTGTCGATGACATCCTTCGACGCGTTCATCGCGCTACGCTTGTAGAGCTTGAGGTTCGTCGCCGGATAGTTGGAAGTCGTCCGCCCCGCGATACCCGCATTGATGTAGGCGCTACGCGCTTCATGATTCAAGAAGTAATAGCGGTAGGCAACAAACTGCTTGTCGAGCACCTGGAATTCGGTCGTCGTCTCGCTCGCATTGATGGTGTATTCTTCCTGGCTTCCTCCATCCTGCGAAGCAATCGTCGTGAGTTTCCAGTCGCCCAGCTTCCAGTCAGCCTTGATACCGAACAGGCCCTGATGGTTCTCCGAGTAACCCGTCAGTTCGGTACCCGAAAGCGAAAGCGAAGTCGTACCCGCTTCCACGCGCTGCAAGATATAGTCTTCGAATTCCCCCTTGAACGATTCCTCGTAGACGACGCGCACCTGGTTCTGCACCCCCAGGCCGCTTTCGACATTGTTGACCTCGACCGTGATGTAGGGACCGATCTTGCCCTTCACCATGAAGCTCGGTTCATATTCCAAGGTCGGCGAAGGCCAAAGGCTCGTCTTGGTGCTTCCCTCCGCGTCATCCAGTTCGCCGTAACCCTTGAAGCGAACGTTCATCGTTCCCTGGAGCATGAGCTTCGGCTTGTCGAAGCCGAAAGTTTTCATCCACGCAGGCATGTTCACCGGGATGGTGATATCGAACATAGAACCCGTTTCCGGAGCCTCGTACCCGCCGTCACGCTGGCCAACAAGACTGCTGAGCCAAAGGTTCTTACGGCCAATGTCGTACATGTCGGCCACGTAATCCGTGAGTTCAGGGTAATGCGCCGTCCAAAGAGTCGTCGTGTCGCGCGAGACACTGTTCACGCGTTTCTCGCTCACATCCAGTTCGCGGGTCGCCATGTTGATGTCATGGCTGAACACCTGCCCCCTGTTCGACTTCATGAGCATGGGCGAAGAACCCACGCCGCCAAAAGGCAAAAGACTGTTCAGGGGATATGTGGATGGAGGCAGGGGGAAATAGTCCAGTGTCGGCTGCCATTCCGTTTCGGCAGGATCCTGGGGCTGGGCTTCATCCGCATTTTCCGTTGCAGGAGCAACGTCTGCAGGAGCGCTCTCCTGAGACCACGAAATGCCGAACGCCGCAAGGCAAAGGGCAAGCAAACCCGTCGGGGCTTTATGTCCAAACTTCCTAAAAAGCAACAGTCTTAAAATACAGAATTCGGCGGCGCCAAATCCAGTAAAAAAGTTGATTTTGCGGTAAATTAGAAAATTATAACAAGGGAGAAGCTACATAAAAAGGAAATCCCCGCAAAATGCGGGGATTAAATCCTTGAATCGGGAGGTTGCTCCGAGACGTTAGATGAACGCCTCGATACCGCCCTTGCACTTCTCCCAGCTCGAATTCTTCTTGCACAGGAGTTCCATCATCTTGTCGTAGGTCGCCGTGTTCGAGAAGCCCTTCCACAAGCGACGTTCCACGGATTCACCGCTATCCTTGTCAATCGTGGTAATCGTGTCGTAGTAGGCCGGATTATCCTTGAACTCGTTAATCAGGATGCCCTTCAAGTCTTCCGTATAGATCCTGGAAGCGTACTTGAGGATGGATTCGTTGAAGTTGAGTTCGTTCTCGACGAGCCATTCGAAATCCTGGATAGGATCGCCATAGACGAGCCAGTGCTTGAGAGCGAGTGCCACGACGAGATCCCTCACGGCGCTGCGGAAGATGAACTTGTCTTCGAGGCGGCCATTCCAGGTAATCTTGGTCAGCGGGTTATCGTCGTTGGCTTCGATAGAGACACCCTTGCCCGGAGTTACGCGACGAATCTTGATCGGGAGACGGCTAAGAAGCTGCCATGCCTTCGTGAAGGCAATCGTCTTTCGCACGAAGTCCTTTTCCTTGTCCGGCGAAACGCGCACGAAGGCACCGAAGCAACGCTGGTAAAGCGTTTCCTTGTCGAAGATGCAGTCGCTGCTGCGGCATTCGCTGAGCTTGCCGTCCATCATGAACAGAGTCTTCGCAAGTTCCGGGCGCATGCGCACTTCGAGCTTGCGGGTACGGGCCTTGAGGCGCACGCCGTCCTTGTACACGTAAGTAAAGCCTTCTTCCTGGTAACGCTGCCAAATGAAGAACTGCAGGTCGTCAGCGGCACGCAGGTGATAGCTGAACACCGGGTTCTGGCGGTTGTTGGCCATGGTCACCTGGTTCAGGAAGTTGTCGGCACCGGGGTACGGCACCACGACCTTCACCAGGACCTGCGGGTTCACCGGCTTCTTGCTTCTCTTTGCATAGGTTTCATAGGTAAAGAGCGACTGGGCGCCGTTAATGATCTTCGGACGTTCGATCACGAGGACCTTCTTGCCGTCGCGTTCCTTCGCACGGAGGTCATCGCCCGTAAGGGTCATGCCGTTGTGCAGGAACGGGAAATCGTCCACGTTCACGTTCTCGTCGTCGTTACGTTCCATGGTCTGGAAGGCGTCGATGAGGGCCGCGTTCGTATGCGTGAGGTTACCGAGATAAGTACGGATGTTGCTGCTGACAATCGCCATGTTGTGCTTCGTCTTGAGGCGCTTGCCAAGAGCAACGTGATAATCAAAGATCGTGCGGATGGGGCAGAATCCGAGGAAAAGTTCACCGTGGTCGCTCGTGAGGTGAAGCGGTTCGGACTCCATCACGATTTCGAGCTTGTCGTCGGCACTGCGAAGATCCTTGGTAAGGTCGTCATGCTCGGCCATGATTTCAAGCTTCGCCTTGACTTCGTTCTTCCAGATGGCAAGCTTGCGGCGCATGTCCTTGAGGGTGCGTTCGAGTTCGGAATCAGTGAGATCGCGGCTTGCCTTGGTACGGAGAACCGTAATCTGGAGCGTTTCCATGTAGGGGCGGCTAGCCGGCGTATCTTCGTCATCCTCTTCGTCGCCGTCAGAAATCTTCTTTACATCCCACGGGTCAGCCTCTTCGCGGAGCGAAAGGAAGAACGGGTTCGTGGGGTCGCTCGTGCGGAACACTGCAATCTGCAGCTGCTTGAGGTCGGAATTCAAGTGGGCCACCACCTTTTCGAGGGGGGTATCCTCATCCAGGAAGATGAAGAACTCCATGAAGCCCTGTGAATACTGGAAGCCGTGGAAACAGCCGTTCTCGTCTAGGTTCAGATGCCGGAGTGCCTTGATTCGGTCGTTGGGATCGTTGGGGTTCAGACTCAAGAGGCTAGCGACGAATGCTAAGCGGCGTTCCTGCGATTTTGTTAGTTCCATTTTTTCCTCAATGATTCTTCTTGCGGCCCACCATATTTAGATATATAATAGACCACTTCGGATTTCGCACACTAAAAATAGTTTCAAAACTACAATTTGAGTAAAAAAATAATAAATCTTTTTGTAAAAAGACCAAGAATACCCCTAAAAATAATGCACAAATGAGCAAATTCCAATCAAAAATATCTTTTCCGGGCATTTTCCCCCGCGGATTTCGTCAAAAAAGCTATGATTTAGACGAGAACCAAAACGATCTAGGAGTGCCGTATGAATTTGCTTGATATCATCACCAAAGCCAAGGCCGAAAAAGCTAAAGTGCTGGACCTTTCGCAGAAGGAACTCCGGCTGCTTCCGCCTGAACTTTTCGAAATCGAAACCCTCGAAGAGCTCAACCTGGACCGCAACAAGCTGGTCGAAATCCCCGACGAAATTGCAAAGCTCAAGAACCTGAAGAGCCTTTCGGTGAGCGAAAACGACCTGATGGAGCTTCCCGAGACAATCGGCGAGCTCAAAAACCTGGAACACCTCTACCTGGGCTACAACAGCCTCTCGGAACTCCCGAGTTCCGTCGGCAACCTCGAGAATCTCCGCACGGTAAACATCGCGAAGAACCAGATGCTGGACCTGCCCCTCGAAATCGGCAAGTGGACCAAGGTCGTGAAGCTGTCCCTCCACGACAACATGCTTTCGGAAATTCCGGCCTCCATCGGCCGCATGAAGGGTCTCGTGAAGCTCTACCTCGACAACAACGACCTGACGGCCATTCCCGCATCCATCGGCAACCTCGAGAACCTCGAGATCCTCATGGTGTCGGGCAACAGCCTCGGCTCCGTGCCTTCCGAACTGGGCAACCTGAAAAAGCTCCGCGAACTCGTGCTGGACGCAAACCAGCTCGATTCTCTGCCGGACACTCTCGTCCAGTGCGATTCCCTGGAAACCGTATCCATTGTCGAGAACCCGATGGAAGACGGAGTCCCTCGCCAGCTCCTCGACAAGAAGGGTCTGAAGATAGACCAGTAGCCTATGCGCATGCGCCTGTGGCCACTTTTACCTATAGCCCTCCTTGTCGGCTGTAGCGATTTTCTTTCGCCTGTCGAGAGCACGCCCGAACCGACGGAATACGAGTTCAACTACTGGCTCCTGCAAAGGACCTACCTCTACGAGGACGAGCTTGCAGGTCTCCCCGAGAAGGGCGATTCCGTGCAGGCTCTTTACGGGGCGCTTTCCGATCGCTACACACGTTACGTGGAGCCCTCCCGAAGCGAAGCCGTCACCGAATCGCGCAACACGAGCATCATCACGGGCGATATCGGACTCGAATACATGGAAGATTTCAGGTTCGAGCACCCGCTCTTTGTCTATCGCGTCTATCCCGAAAGCCCGGCGGCGAAGGCCGGAGTCCCCAGGTACGGGAATATCATATCCATCAACGGGACCGAACTTAAAGGCGAAGACGCCTACAGCACGTTCCGTGCCGTATTCTCGCAATCAGCGGATATCGTCCTCGAAATCGCATTCGACGACAGCGTCACAGTCTACAGCATGCACCGTGAGAGCATCTACGCGCCGACCATCTTCGTCGACACCATCCAGGGAACGGAAGTCATCTCCATCCGCGAATTCAAGCCGAACACCATCGACCGCGAAAAAGGAACCTACGGCGAACTCCGAAACCACCTGGATTCCACGAAGGGCGACACCTCGGTCCGCATTATCGACCTGCGAGGCAACCCCGGCGGGCATGTCGACCAGTGCATTCCCATGGCAGACCTCTTCGTCCGAGCCGGGACCCTATCGACAAGGTCATGGTCGACCTTCGACGCGAGCGGCAGCCGCATCCACATGCAGCGCTCTATCCATGCCAAGGGAGGCGACCCCGGAGAATCGGGCAAGTTCATTATCCTGGCCAACAACGGAAGTGCCTCCTGCGCAGAGATTTTCATTGCAGCCGTCCGCGAGCTTACGGATATTCCCGTCGCAGGAACCACCACCTACGGGAAGGGCATCGGGCAGTCGGCATGGACCACCGTCGCAGGCGGGCTCGCGACCATCACGACCCTTGAGTTCAAGACTCCCAACGGGAATTCCTACCACAAAAAAGGAATCGTCCCCGATTACCCCTGCAAGGAAGGTGCGACCATATCCTGCGCCGTCGACGCTATAGGCACCCATTTTCAAAAATCCTTAAAAAAGGGATATCACGGCCTCCATGCACAAGAACCCACCATACTCAGGCTTAATTCTCCCGACACAGCCTATTCCGGTGGCGCATGGACGGAAAACTTGCTATTTTAGGAAAAAAGGAGACCCGCATGAACGCATTCAAACACATTGCTTTTTTAGCATTTTCATCGCTAGCGCTATTTTCGATAAACGCCTGCACAACGACATCGGGGACATGGCTGAACGACCCGTTCAACAATGATTTCGACAACCTGGCCGAAGATCAAAAAGAACTCGTTTACAACGGATTCCTGCTTCAGTCTTTCTACGTAAACGCCTCGACCGAACTGAGGGACGCCGATGTTTACGATGGCAAGGGAGCATCACACGGCTTTTCTCCGGACGATTACGAATACCCCGACGTATCGTACATGTACAGCACCATAAACGACAACTACACCAACTACTACAGCCCCCGCATTGCCGACCGGATTATCAACCTGCTGACCTACTCGGAGACCGCAATCGGCATCGGTGCAAAGGTCAAGCCGTATACAAGCCCCTCCTGCGCCGAGACGGATGAAACCTGCAGCGATTCGGTCACCGTGTTCGAATTCTCCCAAGTCTACAAGGGCGGGCCGGCGGAAGCCGCAGGCATCAAGAAAGGCGACATTGTCGTTTCCGTCAATGGGACAGTCCCGAACACGGTAGACGCATTTGACAAGCTGACCACCGGCCAGGAAGGCGAAAAAATCACCCTGGAAATTTCCCGCGATGGAGACTCCCGTGAAATCGTAATCACGCTGGCGCCCTACATCTCGCCCACCGTCTTTGTTGATGACTACAAAGGCATTCCCGTCATCACCATTTCCGAATTTACAGACACGACAACGCTCGCTTCCGGCACCTATGGCGAATTCCTCGAGGCTCTTGAAGAAACCGACGGAGCGCCGTCCACTATCATCGACCTGCGCGGGAACCCCGGCGGAAGCGTCGATCACTGTCTGAATATTTCCGCCGAACTCGTCTCCAAGAACGACACTCTGGTCACCATCATCGAGCACGGGCTCGACGAAGACTACGAAGCCGTCGTGGATACGGTCACCTACACAGCGGATTCGGACGGTCTCGGCAAGGGACGTTACTATGTATTCCTCGCCGACACCGGTAGCGCCAGCTGTGCCGAAATCATGCTCGCGGGTGTTGCGCACAATACCAAATCCCCGATTGTTGGCATGGTCACCTACGGAAAGGGAATCGGTCAATCATACCTTGGAACCTACGCAGGGGGAATCGCAGGCATCACCAGCATGAGAATCATGGACAAATACGGCAAGAGCTATCACCGGTTCGGATTTGCTCCCGATTACGAGGAAGCGGACCCGGACAAGGCTCTCGAGAAGGCCTATTCCCTGGCAGAGGATGCAACCGCCGTCGGAACCGTAAGCTACGGGACGACGGACTTGGGACACTTCACGCTGCAAAAATCCCAACGCGGGAACAAGAGCCCCAAACGCGGCGGAGCGTTCAAGATACTCCGCAAGCCCATTGCAAAACCGGCGCCGCTCAAGTAGCCTTCACGCCATAACGGAAAAGGACCCCGAATGGGGTCCTTTCCTGTTTACTGATTTCCGTTTGCTTAGTTTGCAGCAGCGGGAGCGGCCTCGGCCTTCGGGGCTTCGGCAGGCTTGGCTGCAGCCTTGGGAGCAGCCTTAGCCTTCGGGGCTGCCTTGGCAGGCTTTTCTTCCTTGGCAGGTTCAGCGGCGGCCGGAGCGGCGGCGGCATGCGTATCGATGAGTTCCATTTCGAATACGAGCACGCTGTTGCCCGGAATCTGCGGGCCACGTCCGTGCGGGCCATAGGCAAGGTCACTCGGGATCCATGCGGTCACCTTCTCGCCCACCTTCATGAGCTTGAGCATTTCCGTCCAGCCCGGGATGACGGCGTTGATCGGGAATTCGAGCGGTTCGCCACGGTCGACGGAGCTATCGAACTTGGTTCCGTCGAGAAGCGTACCGGTATAGTGGACCTTGACAACGTCGGAATCGCTAGGAACGGCGCCCGTACCTTCGGTAATGACCTTGTACTGGAGGCCGCTTTCCGTCGTCACGACACCTTCGGCAGTCTTGTTGGTGGAAAGGAACGCTTCGCCAGCGGCCTTGCGTTCTTCATTGGCGATGCTGTCCTTCTTGTTTCTTTCTTCCTGGTTCTTCTGCTGGAGTTCCATCAGGTTTGCAAACACGACAGAGTCCGTCATCAGGTACTTGGCGGAATCCTGCATGTAGCGTTCCTTAAATGCCTGGATAAACACATCCACATCCAGGTCGATAGAATCACGGGTCACCAGCTGGAAATGGGCCTGGTTGCCGAAATGGGCACCGAGAGCGTAGCTGTACTTCTCCTTGTCCGTATTGAGGGAGGTCTTGGCGGCCTGGCCCTGAGTACAAAACTGGTCGCATCCCGTCATCATAAGGGCAAGCGTTCCAGCAGCAACTATAAATTTAGTCTTCATAGAGTCCTCTTTTTTGTGTGTTTCTTATCACACTCTTAAAATAGCAAATCCAGCATGTTTTTTATCATGCAAAACTATTTTTTACATGGCCTTTTTCATATATTATGGGCAAAAACAATCAAGGTATACTGAACATGTGCGGAATAGTCGGCTACATCGGCCCAAATGATGCTTTACCCATCCTCGTTGGCGGTCTCAAGAAACTGGAATATCGCGGTTACGACAGTTCGGGCGTCGCCCTCATCGAAAACGCGAAAATAGAGATTGTCCGCGCATCGGGCAAGATCAGCGCCCTCGAAAACAAGCTCAAGACCACCCATATTGGCGGAAACATCGGCATCGCCCACACCCGTTGGGCCACCCACGGAGCACCGACCGAGGCAAATGCCCACCCCCACGTGAGTTACGACGGCAAGATTTCCATTGTCCACAACGGAATCATCGAGAACTACGCAACCCTCAAGGCGAAACTCATCTCCGAAGGCGTGCAGTTCAAGTCCGAAACCGATACCGAAGTCGTCGCCCACCTCATCGCGAGGTTCTACAACGGCGATCTCAAGACAGCCGTGCTCAAGACTCTCGCCAAGATCGAAGGCACGTTCGGCCTCGCCGTCATCTGCAGCGAAGAACCGGGTACCCTCATCGGAGCCCGCCGCGGAAGCCCCCTCATCCTCGGAATCGGGACCAACTCCGAATTTTTCCTTGCGAGCGACGTTTCGGCAATCATCAACCATACGCAGAAAGTCGTCTACCTCGACGACAACGACGTGGTGCAAATTAAGGACGGCGCCTACTCCATCGTGAACATGAACAGCCACGAAGTCCAGCGCGACGTTCAGGATGTGGAATTCGATGCGGACGCCATTGCGAAGGGCGGATTCGCGCACTTCATGCTGAAAGAAATTTTCGAGCAGCCTGAAGTGCTCCGCAATACCATGCGCGGCCGCCTGCTCGCCGCCGAAGGGAACGCGAAACTCGCGGGCCTCGACACGAACATCAAGGAACTGAGGAACATCAACCGCATCATCATCACCGCCTGCGGCACAAGCTACTATGCGGGCATGGTCGGCGAATACATGATCGAGGACCTGGCGGGTGTTCCGGTGGAAGTCGAATACGCATCCGAGTTCCGCTACCGTAACCCCATCATCAAGCCGGGCACGCTCGTGCTCGCCATCAGCCAGTCCGGCGAAACGGCCGACACGCTTGCGGCCCTCAAGGAGGCCCAGCAGAAGGGCGCGACCGCTCTTGCGATATGCAACGGCGTGGGCTCCACCATCGCCCGCACGAGCGACGGCGGCGTGTACCTGCACGCAGGTCCCGAAATCGGCGTGGCGAGCACCAAGGCGTTCACCAGCCAGGTGACCGTACTTGCGATGATTGCACTCTTGCTCGGGCGCCAGCGCAGGCTCAGCTTCGAAACCGGAGCGGACATCGTGAAGGCGATGCAGGAACTCCCCGCACTCGTAGAACAGACACTGCAGCTTTCGGACCAGATTGCGGGCATTGCGCAGAAATACGCGAAGGCGAACAACTTCCTGTATCTGGGCCGCCACTTCAACTACCCCGTCGCCATGGAAGGCGCCCTGAAGCTCAAGGAAATCAGCTACATACATGCCGAAGGCTATCCCGCCGCCGAAATGAAACACGGTCCCATCGCCCTAATCGACGAGAACATGCCGGTGGTCGTGATTGCCCCGAAGGATGCGCTGTTCGACAAGGTCATCAGCAACGTGCGCGAAATCAAGGCCCGTGGCGGACGCGTCATTGCAGTCACCACCGAAGACTGCAAGCCGCTCGACGAGTTTGCGGACCACCTCATCAAGGTACCGAAGACCATCCCGATGCTCATGCCTATCGTGACATGCGTTCCGCTACAGCTCCTCGCCTACCACATCGCGGTTCTCCGCGGAAACGACGTGGACCAGCCGCGCAACCTCGCGAAGAGCGTGACGGTGGAATAAGGCAAGCCCCGAGGCTATTTGATTTTCTAGATTTGGAATCATGACCGAAATCGAGGAACAGGAAGATTACGAAGTCCGAATCGGCTCCTTTAACGGGCCGATGGACCTGCTCGTGTACCTTGTCCAGAAGAAGGAAATGTCGCTGGACCAGATCCCGATTGCAGAAATCGCGGACGACTTCCTCGCATGGGTCAACAAGATTGGAGTGACCGACCTCTCGAAGGCGGGCGACTTCCTGTATATGGCGAGCCGCCTGATGGCCCTCAAGGTTCAGGAACTGCTCCCGGCAGAAGAACGCGACCCGGAACTTGTCGAGGAATACAACGCCGACCGCGAAAAACTGATGCAGGAAATGCTCGAGTACCAGCGCTACAAGCAGGTCGCGGGCGGGCTCCAGGACATGGAAGGCAAGAACTTCGGTACCTACAGCCGTGGCCGCCTCGAAAAGACGCAGAGCGACGAGGACACGCTCGCCGACGCGAACATCTGGCAGCTTTTCCGCGCGTACCAGAAGAGCCTCAAGACAAAGATTTCGGATACGGTCCACCACATCGAACTCGACTACGTGACCATCCAGGACCGGCAACAGGCAATAAACAACTACCTCTCGGTAAACGGGCGCGCACTCTTCGAGGAACTGCTCGACAACGACAGCCACCCGATTGTAGCCGCAGTGACCTTCATGGCGCTTCTCGAGATGATAAAGACCGACGAGGTGGTGTTCCGCCAAAGCGAACTGTTTGGCCCCATCTGGATTTACCGCAAGAAGAACAACCCGGACTACGCCGAAGAAATGGCGCACGAAACCGTTTTCTATTCGAAGGACCCGGACGTAAAGCCCGGACTCGTCGAAGAAATCCGCAACATGGCGCTGGCCCGCTCGCAAGCAGGCAGCGTGGGCGATATCGCCGCCGTGATGAAGGAAGCCGTGCTCTGGACGACCCGCGGGCGCGAGGTGACCGAGGAAAACCTGCAGGCCATGCTCGAAGGGCGCGAAGACCTAAGCGAAGTGCAGGAGAACCCGTTCGCCGAGATGATGAAGGAAGACGAGGCCGCCGAGGCGGCGATGTCCGGCGCTCCTGCCGAAACCGCACCAGCGGATGGTTCGACGGGCTCACCAACCGATGTACCGGTTGAAAGCGAGCCGCCGACAACCGAAACGGTTGCGGAATCTTCAGTAGAAATGGAGATGCCCGAACAAGTCGGGCATGACAATGAGAAATGGATCGCCACGCCTACGGCTCGCGATGACGTGAAAGAAGAACCGCAGCCGTCAGACAACATGAGCGACGAGGAGTTCGAGGCGTTCATGAAGAAAGCCCAGGCGTTCTACGACACCCAGGCCGAGGAAACTCACTCAAACGAAGACATCGCCGGAGAATCCGACGATGACGACTTCCCGTCCATAGAAGTCCATTCCGGCGATAACTGACGAGATAAACTTCGGCAAGCAACGCTTGCCTCGCGCTTACGCAAGCGTAAGCGATTATAAATTAGGGTGGACACCTTCGGTGCAAAAATTTAATCCCAGTTGATGCTCGGGGGCGGGTCCTTCAGGTCCTTGTTCTGCTTGGCAGCCTCAAACTTCTTTTCCAGGAGTTCGGCTCGGTTTTTCTGCGCTTCTTTCGCTGCCGCGAATTTCGCGTCCAGGTCGGAACTGCGGGATTTCTGTTCTTTCAAGAAGTCGTCGAAGGACTTGACCTCCTTCTTGAATTCCTTATGGCTCAACACCTCGCCCGTATCGGCATCCACTACGATTTCGCCCTTGCACATGGGGCATTCAATGGTAAGCGTCCTTACGGCCATAGAGCCCCCTAGTCCCTGCGCCCGCCGATAAGGCCTGCGCGGTACGCCCAGTAGAGCAACTGGAGAATCGAGCTGATGGCAGCCGCCACGTAGGTAAGGCCCGCGGCAAACAGCACGCCCGAGACGGTGTTGTACTCGCGGCCCTGTGCCACCACGTCCATGCGGGCGAGAGCCTTCTTCGCGCGGCTAGAGGCGTCGAATTCTACAGGTACCGTCACGAGGGTGAACAGCGTGGTTGCCGCAAACAGCAACACACCGACAAGAGCGACAGGATGACCAATCGCCTTCCCGAATCCCATGAGCATGATGCCGATAATCACGAGCCACGGTCCGAGCGAGCTTCCCAAGTTTGCCACAGGGACAATAAACGAACGCAACCACATCGGGAAATACCCCTGCGCATGCTGGATAGCATGGCCGACTTCGTGCGCGGCAACCCCCGCGGCGCTAGCACTGCGCCCGTGATAAACTTCGCGGGAAAGGTTGAGCGTCTTGTTGAGAGGGTTGTAGTGGTCCGAAAGGAACCCCTGGTGTTCAAGCACCTTCACGTCGGTGATGCCTGCGTCCATGAGAATAGCCTTCGCCACGTCGGCACCGGTAAGCCCGCTCGAAATTTTCACTTTCTGCCCCGCATTGAAGCGGACCTTGACCAGCAGCGAGACACCGCCCGAAAGGGCGAGCGTCACCACGAGAATCATCATGTATAAAGGATCGAAATACATCTGAATTCCTTTTGATAAAGTTTTACACCCTAAATGTATAAAAACAAAGCCGGAAAAGGTAGTTTCCTATCCGGCTTATTCGCATTCCATCGAAAAAAGCTAGCTACATGTCACCGACGTCTATCTTCACCTTGTCGCGGATACGGGTCAGCAACAGCCCTATGACCATGTAGACGACAGCCTGAATGGCAAGCTGGTAGAGCTTGGGCGCCACATCGTAAATATCGGCCCCCATCTGCTCGATGGAGAGCCACGCCGGTATGGCAAAAGTGCTCGGCAGTATGTACGATATCGAGACCATCCACTGGGGCATCAGGTAACTGGGCCAACTGAAATTCGCAAGGAAGAGAATCGGGATGGAAAGGTACAGGAACAGCTGCATGCTGGATTCGCGACGCACAAATATCTGCGAGACCACCATGCCGAAGTTGATGACGGACGCCAAGAACACGATGGAGAAAACCACCATCGGCAACAGTTCCCCACGCCTCGGGAAATCGAACAGGTTGTAGACAATACAGTGGTAGAAGAGAATAAAGGAACAATAATGGACAAAGTAGGCAATGGAACGGCCAAAGTAGCGGTAGGGCACCGACTCGTTCTCGACGGGGCTGTCGCGGAACTTTTTACGGAAACGCCTGTGCGCACGCGAACCGCCGAGCACGCAGATGCCGATAATGAGCGACTGCTGCAAGATAACCACAAGAACACTCGGCACCACGTAGTTCGCATAGCCGCCGGTGCTGTTGAACAACGTCTGAATGCTTATCGGGAAGGGATCGCGCATGGCAATCGCCTTGGTGGAGGGAACCTTCTTCGAAAGCGCGATCTGCTTTACCTTGTTTGTCGCGCCCACTGTCAATGCGCAAGTGGAGAACGCCGTCCCAATGGCGCCATGGAACATGGCATAGGCCCCATGCGTAAAGATGTTTACCGTCACCTGGTGCTTGCCGCGAATATCCTTCTCCATGTTTTCGGGAATGACCATGAACCCGTAAATCTCGTCGCGGGCCATCGCCTCCTCGGCGAGCCGCATTTCGGGATAGATGGATTTGACTTCGATTTGCTGGGCTGCGGACGCCATGCGAATCAGGTCGCGGGACATGGACGTGTTGTCGAGATCGACGACGGCTACGGGAACCTTCGATACCGTCTGGTAAACGTAGGGCACCGGATAGTAGAAAGCATAAATGAGGCCGGCCACCACGAGCAGGAGCACCGCGGCGGGGTCCGTATAAATCAACTTCCATTCGGCGAAGGCAACTTTCCAGAGGCGCTTGATCATGCTTGAGCCTCCGCATTCTTGACTTCTTTCATCTTGGCTTCACGACGCAGGTGCTGTTTCCAGCGCATCGACATGAGGAGCGCACCGAGCACATTCCAGAACACCGCCATCCCGATAAGGATTTTCATGCTCTCCCACGCAGGGGCCATATCCACATCGCCAAGGAGCATCGTCGATTGAATCATGAGCACATGCGTCAGCGGAAGTATGAACGCGAAGCAGCGCACGGCAAAGGGCATCGCCATCACCGGGAATGTCTGGCCCGCAAAGGCGAACGCGGGGCTTCCGATAATGCCAGCGGCACCTGTCGCCATTCTCATGATGCCGAACACGCCCACAAAAACGATTCCCGCGCCGGAACACGCGAATATCATGAACAGCTGGGCCGCAGCCGACATCACGAATTCATCGAAGGTGAGCGGAGCCAGCAACCTGTGGCAGTAAGCATAGCAGCCGACGGTTTCGAGCCAGAGCACGATGTTCATCGGGAACACGCTAGCCACCCACAAGGTAAGGCGCGAGCCGCCCGCATAGCGGATCATCTCGGTCACGCGGTGGTCTCGAAGCGGGAACGAGGTCACGTACACCCCGACAATCATCGCAGCGAGATGGAAAATTGCAGTCACGAGGCCGAACGCGAGGAATCCCTGGTAATTGCTCTTGAGGTTCCCTACCGAATGGATTTGCACCTTCACGGGGTCTTCCATCTGGGCGGTAAAGAGTTCGCTGCCTGCAGACGCAAGCACGGAGCGGATTTCCTTGGTCGCGAACATGTTGGTGAGGTAATTCTGGCCGCTAGAATATACGGGAATGACAGGCGCTTCGAGGCGGAGCGCCCGGCGTTCCAGGTCGTTGGGGAACACGAGGAATCCCTGCAGGTCACCACGGACAACCGCATGCTCGCATTCGCCCATGTCCGTACAAATCATCTTGATATCGAGTACCGGGCTCGAACGCAACTTCATCTCGAGCTTATCGGCAAGCTGGCTATCGTCCTGCTTCACAATTCCGATTGGCACGTGTTGCACAATCTGCGACGAGAACATCCCTATCGTAAAGAGGGATACGCCAATGGGCAGCACCACAAGAGTCATCCACAACACGATATTGTGGCTGAAATAAATCTTGCGGATGGTATTCAACAGGCCATTCAGAATCATGGCACGACCGGATTACTTGATGGAATCGGCAGAAAGGAGAACGCTCATGCCGGGGCGAAGGTTCTCGACCTTTGCCGTCGGGCGGAGGCGCACCTCGAACGTCTTGAGATCGAACCCGCCGCTTTCCTTGGAACTGCGCCAGGTGGCATAGTCGCCCACGGAAGCGATGTAGCTCACTTCCATTTCGACATCCTTGTCGAGAGCCGGAATACGGAGCACGAACTTCTTGCCCTTCGAGACATTCTTGAGCATGTCTTCGCGCAGGTGGAATACGGCCCAGGCGTCGTCCAGGTCGGTGACGGCGATGACGGGCATGCCGGAGCCGACAACTTCGCCTTCTTCGGCAAGCTTGAGCGAGACTTCGCCGCTGATGGGGCTACGGATCTTGGTTTCTTCGAGGTAGGCGTCGACTTCGGCGGTGGCTCCGCGGGCTTGCATCACGAGCGCATTCGCGGCAGCCTTGTCTTCGCTGCGGGCACCGGCCAGCGCCTGGTTATACTGGGCTTTCGCGGCATCGGCAGCGGACTGGCTCGCCTTCATCTGGGTTTCGGCCTCGTCGCGCTTCTGGAGCGGGAGCACGCCCTCGTTAAAAAGTTTCTGCACGCGGTCGTAGGTGTTCTTCGCGAGTGTCGCGGCATCCTGGGCGCGGTCGGCCATCGCCTTGAGCGCAGTGATATCTTCGCTGCGGGCTCCGTTGCGGGCCTTGCTCGCCTGGGCGCGTGCGGCACCGAGGGCACCCTGGGCCTGCATCTTCTTCGCCTCGATTTCCGGGCTGGAGATAACGGCTACGATGGAATCCTTCACGACCAGGTCGCCCTCGTGCACGAACAGCCGTTCGATGCGGCCGGGAACCTTCCCGGCCACGAGCACGCGCCGCGCTTCCATCTGCCCCTGCAAGAACTGTTCGCGCGGGGCAGTCGCAAACTTCTGCAACTGCATGACGCCCAAAACCACGAGCACAATCAGGCCCGCAACAACGATAACCTTTCCGAGAGTCTTAAGCACGTTCATTATTTAGCCTCCGAATTTTCAGCCGAAGATTCCTTTTGTTCATTCTCTGCAGGCGCCGTTTCAGCCTGCTTTGCGCCTTCCTGGGCCGGAGCCTCCGGTGCAGCCTGCATATCGGCAGGAGCAGCCGGTGCAACCGCATCTGCCGTGGCAGCCGTCGTATCTGAGGCAGGTTCCGCAGCGGGCTCCGCAACAGGTTCAGCCTTTTCCACAGGGCGGGTCGCATTGAGCATCGTTCCCGCATCGGCCACCTCGCCCGACGCTTCCAGAAGCCCGAGCCAGGCGACAACCGCATCAAAATGCGCCTTCAAATCGCCCACCTGCAAGCGGGCAAGAGCAAGTTCCGCATCCACCACGTCAAGGCCGGTCGCAAGGCCCGCCTCGTAGGCGCGGGTCTGGCTGCGGAGGGCTTCGTCGGCAAGTTCGCGGGTCTTTGCAAGGCTTGTCAGACGGCCCCTTGCATGTTCCAGTTCGCGCCAGCGCTTTTCGACAAGCAAATTGATATTGTCGAGCGTCTGCTCTTCCTTGCTCGAAAGCGAACGCTCCATGGACTTCGCGGAGCTCACCTTGGCACGGGATTCCTTGCCCCCCAGAATCGGGAGGTCCCACTGCGCTTTCGCGCCCACCGCCCATTCGGGCTCCAGAATCGTCAAATCCTTCGTGTAAAGTTCGCGGTAGCCAAACAGGGCGACCGTCGGGAACCAGTCGGCGCGCGCCGCGCGAACGGCATCCTGACTGCGTTTACGTTCCGTGCGCAACTGGCGAAGGCCCGGATGCTTTTCACGGGCAAGCTGCTTGAATTCTTCCATGCTACGGACCACCTCGGGAGCTTCCACCGGAGTTGTCGCCGTGATGCTCGTATCCGTCTTCAAGAGGCTCGCAAGCGCCATGCGGGCAAGCGACTGGTCGCGCAAGGCATCTTCGTAGGCATTCTGCGCTTCGGCAAGTGCCACCTCGGCACGGAGGCGTTCGGCCTTGCTAATCTGGCCGCCCTCTTCCAGCTTCTTGGAACGTTCCAGGTGACCTTCGAGGTTCTTCATCGTCGTCTCGCGCATCACCGTGAGTTCTTCGGCAAGGCGGAGCGTGAAATACTTCGTCGCGACATCCATCAAGATGGTGTTCTGCGCCATGTCGAATTCGGCCTTGCGGGCGTTCACATTCTCCTTGGCGGCATCGTAGGCAGAATAAATCTTGAGGCCGGTAAAGATGGGCCACACGACCGTCACGCGCGCATTGAAGAACAGGTCATCCTGCACCTTCATGCTAAAGTCGGTATCGCCAATCTTTTTCGAGGCCGATTCCCCATACGAATCGGCAGCCTGCTGGGCAAGGGCACCCACTTCGGGGCTCCCCATCACGCCGCTACGGATATCGCCCGCCTTCTGGTCGACCATGCTTTTCGCGGTCGCCTCGTCCAGTCCGTAAGCGTCCATCGTCTGCTTCACGGCATCGCCGTAAGCCTTCTCGTAAGCCTTCTCGTACACGGAAAGGTAAGCCTTGGAATAGGCAGCAGCACTCGCCACCTCGCCAAGGGGTTCCTGCAGGCGGCTCAAATCAATCTTTATCGGCTCGTTAATCTTCGTGACCCCGGCAGAAAGGGACACCTTAGGTAAAAATCGGGAAAAAGCCTCGCTCTTGCCGCTCTCGGCCATTTCGACCTTGGCGCGTTCCGCCTTGATTTGCGAGTTGTTGGACTTCGCCATTTCGAGGGCGTCCTGCAGAGTAAGCGGGGTCGCCATGGCAGCCATGCTGAATAAACCAATATAGACCAAGCTCTTTTTCATAGCATGTAAAAAAATACAAATTTTCCAGCCAAAAATAACTCCGCTCATCCCGACAATTGCGCAGAAAATCAGAAAAAGAAGGAGGCCCATTTTTCGGGGCCTCTTCATGAAAACTTATGATTTCATATCAAAGGCTATTTCACGCCAGGGGTCGGCTCGGCGGCCTTCCAGGCCTTCGCTTCATAACCCATAGTGGTCACGTCGACGCGCTGCAGGCTGTAACCCAGGCCATCCGCTTCAGCAAGGCCATCCCAGCCATCGGAATAGAGGGTCGCGTCGTGCCAAGTATAAAAATACTTGACTATCGAAGGATCCAGGGCGTCCGTTTCCTTAGAATAGGGTTCCTTCACCGCAATCGTTTCACCGCGGTTAGAGAGCTTGCCGCTGTAGGTAATGATCTGAACCTCTTCCGGTATCTTGTAAATACTGCGGACAACATCCGCATTCCATGCAGAAATGCCAAACGACTCCAAATCGACATCTTCGAGCACTTCCGGAATCAGGAGCATCAAGCCCTTCGCAGGGATTGTCGCATTCGAAGCGAATTCGAGGTTGATGCCTTCGACTTTCCAGCCCTTCTTTACGGAAGAACTGTAAAGGGAGACGGCGGCGTCCGAAGCATTTACGATTTCCATAAATTCAAACGGGACCTTGGTCTTGACCGTTGCCGGATGGTAATGGATTTCGTTGATGTAGAGAGAACCCACCTGGAGGGCAGAGTTCTTTTCGCCGGGGGTTGCTGCGGCAAGCGGCCCTTGTGCCGTAGAACCGTCGGAAAGGTCGACAATGCCGCTTGTCGAATTCGTCGCCGGGACCCAGATACTCGATTCGTCGCCTTCCTGCGGTCCGCGCAAGTAGAACTCGCCACCATCGGGAGCGACAATCAGTTCGGCGTCAAATGCCGTATTGGCATCAAGAACGAGATAACCCTTCGCAGGGACCGTGCCCTCCTTGATAGTAAGCTTGTCCCCGCGGCGCTTGACATCGAGCCTCCATCCCGTAATATCCACGGGCTCGTCCCCCGCATTATAGATTTCGACCCAGGAATCCTCGCCAATCTTGAAAGGCTTGATTTCGTTAATGCGCACTTTCGTCGGAACAACCCATTCGTCATTACCCACACCCGGGGTGCCTTTATCGACCTTGCTCGCCGCCCAAGAATTGGGCTGAGCCGCATTTCCGCCCACATAAACAAGCGAGCGTCCCTTGCCATCGGCAAGGCTCGGCCAAGGAGGTTCGTTGCTGAACGCGCAGCTAACGTCGCCTTCGCCGTCCACCTTCACGTTCACCACGTCACCCTCGTTCACGAGTTTCGCGGACGTTCCTCCAACCCACGGGCCAAAGAGCCTTCCCGCAAAGGTCGGGTACATCTTCCTGAATTCGGCAGTGTCGTTCGCGACCACCACATACTCGCCCTTCTTGAGAGGCTCTCCGGGGAACGTGTAGTCCACGGCACCGCTCAGGTGGAGAAGGAAGTTCTGCATGTTATCCATGTCCATGCCGCTCGCGATGTAGATTTCCACCCATTCAAGGGGCGATGTATCAGGAGCATTGTACATAATTTCGGAGCAGGCCATCTGCACCTTCGCGCCGCTCGCTACCGAAGAGCTGGACTTTACCGTAGCTGCGGAACTGCTGTTCGCGCCAACGTCCCCACTGCTGGTGGGATTTTCCGTGCTGGTCGGTTCTGCAGCCGAACTTTCGGGCTGCGGGGCCGTAGGATCATCGGAGCAAGCCGAAAACGCACCGAGCACCGCGATGCAGGATCCTGTCAAAAGCCACTTTTTCATGTTCATAAGGGCCATCCTTTTTTAAAGTCCATGCCTTTAATAAAATACTTAAAAATTGCCAGCCAGTTTTGTCCAATACGGGGACTTGAACCGGCGAGGGTTCTCGTAAACGCGTTTCCATTCGGCTGCCGCATTACCGAATTTAGAAAATGCGGCGTGCTTGAGGTTCAAAAATCTTATCAGGTCGAACATCCAGTAAGGAACCTGTGAGCAAGGACACTTCAATTCGAGCACTGCATCGGCACCGGGCTGGAAAAACCTCGGGAGACCCGTCGAATGCATGTAGTGCGGGTCCACCGTATAGTCAAATCCATTCTCTTCGCGGAAGCGCATGCCCGTGTCGATAGTGACGCGGGAATATTCTTCACGTAGCCCGAACCAGGCGCGGCGCTTGTACTGCGTAAGCAGGCGCGGGTGCGCCCCGTAAAGTTCCGTCTTGTACAGGAAATCCTTGAGATACATGCGGTCCTTCTCGCCCTTGCAGGGCCATTCATCGGGTTTCATGTGCCAGACTTCGCCGGGGTTGATTCCCTTGATGGTCGCGCGGCTCTTGTAGCAGATGCTCTTGATCTTGCGCTTGACCTCGAAATGGAACGTGCCGTCCTGTGCGGGGTGTTCGCCGTAGGTACGGATGCGCATGTTGAAACGGTCCAGCAGTTGCTTCTTTTTCCAGCCGAGGAATGTCCACTTCGGGGTGTCCAGGTAGAGGTTCGTAATCCAGTAGAAGCCACCCGGCGTAATTTTCGAGTAGTAGTCCTCCTCGCAGTACGGCGCAAGGAAGGCTCCAATCCGGTCCGCCCATTCGACGGGGATGTGGTACTTGAGCTCGAAACGCTCGAGGAGGCTAAAACCGCGGGCTTCTGCCATATTACTTCAGAGCCTCGCGCAGGTGGTTCACAACGCCCTCACGGGCAAGGATACCCGCGTAGTTGAGCAGTTCAAGATAGCGGGCAAAGATATCGTATTCAAGCTTGACCGCCTTCATGTCGCTTTCGAGCGCGCTTTCCTTTGCACGCAGGAGCAACAGCGGGTCGGAACCGGCATTGCGTGCGAACTGTTCCATGAAGCCGCTCGCGCCCACCTGCTCCACGAATTCCTTCTGCACCTTCCACTGGCCAATCAGCGCAAGCACTTCCTCGGTGAGGCGTGCCACCTTCTGGTTGATATCGCGCACGTCGGCGAGGTAGTCACTCTCGGCATCGAGCTTTGCCACCTGGAGCTTGAGGTCGGCATCCTTCCCGCTGTCGAAGAACGGCAAGCGGAAGGCCAGATTCACGAAGAACTTGTCGGCGGTCTTGCGGTTATCCTTATCCGGAACGAGGATGCTGGCCGAAGCCTCACAGTTCAAAGCTTGCGTGCAACCCGTCTCCTTTTTGAACTCGTCCACATAATCCGAATAGGCGCCCGATCCCCAAACGTCATCGGCATACAGATCCTTGTACTTTTCCATCAGGGATTCGATCTGCAGGGAGTAACCGATACCGATATGCGAAATGTAGTCGCGTCCCTTGCTCACGTCCTGCTTGGCCTGCGCCACTTCGCTGTCGCGCTTGCCGCGCGCCATGGCCACCAGCGGGAAGTTCTCGTTCACTTCCACACCGTTGGAGAGATTCTGGGCAAGTTCATCCATGGTCGGGAGGAACGAGGAATCGAGCTCGACGCCTTCGAAGTCGGGCACCCAGATTTTCATCTTGAGTTCGGCATCACGGAGCGCCGTGCTGTCCGAAAGCAGGTCAGCCTTGATGGTGGCGCTCTTTTCGAGCGTAGACATCAGGTCTTCGGCATTAAACGAGGCAGAACCCGACTTGAGGTGCAGCACCTCGATGCGGTCGGCGTTCACCTGCAGCAGCTGCTGATTGATGGCATTTATCTTCTTGCGCATCACATAACGCACGCCGCGTTCGTAACGGTCGTAGAGCAACAGCGAACGTTCGACGCCGAACCTCGCCTTCTCGTAATTCCTTACGGCATCGGCCCTTTCCTTGTCGGCACTGCTTTCGCCGAAGGTCTTCGGGCTCATGCGCAGTTCAAAATCGTGCTTTGCAAAGCTGAACCCGTCAAGCTGGTAACGGAGTTCCAACTTGTCCCAGAGTTTCGTATTCCGTTCGCCCGAAGTAGCCTCGGAACGCTTCTGCGCCGCCTCGTAGCGGGGGTCGTTCTTGGCCGATTCTACAAGCTTATCCCATGTGAGCGGTTCCGCGAATACGGCAGCCGCAAGCATGGCGGGGAGGACTGCAATGCGTTTCATTACTTGTTCTCGTTCTTCTTGAGTTTCTTTCCGCTAGTTTCAGAAATGGTCACCATCTCGCCCAGCAGGAACGGATTGTTTTCGGGAATCTTGATGGTCACTTCACGGCCGTAGACCGGCATCTCGGGCATCTTCCACATGCGTTCCGGGAATGCGACAATACGGCTCGAAAGACCGACGACCTCGCCCACCACGGCCTTGCCCGTACCGGCAAGCGTAGTGACCTTCACGGCCTCGCCCAGGTCCATGTTCTGGTAAATCTGTTCGTTGATGTAGCCGCGCACGAGCGTCGGGGACTTGTGAGCAAGCGTCACGATAGGAGCAAAGCTGGATACCTTCTCGCCGTCACGCACGTTCACGTCACCCACGACCCAGTCTTCCTTCGCAATCTGGATAAGTTCTTCTTGCTGCTTCTGCATTTCCTCAAGTTCCTTCTTGAGGTTCTCGGCTTCGTTCTTGCCGCTCGCCTTCTGGAGCTTGCTGCTACCGCGGAGGAGGGCAATCTGCTCGTTCGCGCTCTTGGTGGCAAGGGCGAGCTCGTTCTTGAGGCTCTTGATGCGCATCGCCATCGCGTCGTTGCCGTCGCTCTGGGACTTAGAGTTCGAGAGGCTCTTGAGCTTTGCAGAAATCGCCTTGTTGCTCTGGTATTCCGATTCGAGGTTGCGGATTTCGGCGGTGAGCGTCAGGCGGCGGGTTTCGAGGTTCGCCTTCACGTCGGCCACCTTCTGGTCGATTTCGGCGGAACTCAGGTTGCTGCGGCCTTCGAGAGCGTCAATCTCGCGGGTAAGTTCGGCAATGCGGAGGGTCAGGTCGGGGCGGTTGATCTGGACAATCGTATCGCCCGCATGGATTTCCTGACCGGGAACCACGTGCACCTTCACAATCTCGGTAGCGGAAGGCACGCTGATGATGGTTTCGCTAGCCTCGGCGATACCCCTGAACATGGCGACCTTGCCCTGGTAGACGACACCGAGCACCACGGCGATGATGACGCACAGGATCCAGGCGATGGAGAGCTTGTGACTGTAAACGTAGGCCACGCCCGCATTGTTCTTGTGGGTGTTCCAGAAGTTGTCGAGGAGATCTTCAAGCTTGTTCATTCCCGACCTCCCCTACATTTCCGTGGTAGCATCTTGCATCATGAACTGCACGTCCGAGATGCCATCGAGCTTTGACAGTTCGTTCAGGATTTCAGCGGCGGGTTTTGTGGCCCGCAAGCGCACCTGGTAGGCGACATCGAGGCGGGAACCGCCATCGACTTCGCGCATGGTAATCAAAATAAACGTCTTGAGGCTCGTCTTCATGATATGTTCGACCTGTTCGCGGACCGAGCCTTCGTTGGGGAGGGCGAAACGAAGCATGCCATCAAAGAAGTGCTTGGTGCCGAGACCCGTGCGCGAAAGGAGGAAAGCCACACAGCAGAAGGCGACCGTACCGCCGGCAGCGGCACCCCACGCATACACGCCACATCCGATACCCGCGCCCAGCGAGGCGAATATGAACATGATATCGCGCGGGTCCTTGAAACTCGTGCGGAAGCGGACCACCGAGAGCGCACCCATCATGCCGAGACCGCGTCCGACGTTATCGCCGATGGCCTGCATGATCATCGCAGCCGCGACCGAGCTCAGGACGATGCCCTGGACGAAGTTGCGGGAATAGGAAAGGCCGAGGAACGTCTTTTCGTACGTCCAGCCAATCATGGAAGAGAGGATAAAAGCCAAGGTTAGCGTATAGATCAACGTGATAATCGTCGCGTTGGTCGTACTGGATTGGACCGCAAGAAGGTCAAGCATGTTGGACTCCGTATAGGTTTGCTATTTGTCCCCATAATCTACTTAAAAAATGCCGTTTTTAGAGCAATTTCATGTAAAAATGGGTCAACAAAGAGCCATTATAATAACGTTTCATCCGAAAAATAGATAAAAACTCCCGAAATTCCTTGTAAAGAAGCGTTAATAAAGCATTCTCCGTTGTAAAAGAGAACATCAAAAAAGGGCATTTTTCCGGAACTGTTCGTTCCATAAAAAAAAAGATGGCCGCAAGGCCATCTTTTTTTCAAATCCAAGATTTGAGGAAGAATTACTTCTTCAGGAATTCGTTAATTCCAGCTGCAGCGCGGCGACCCTCACCCATGGCGAGAATCACGGTTGCGGCACCCAGCACGATGTCACCACCGGCATAGACCTTCTCCATGAAGGTCTTGTTGGCGGTTGCATCTTCGAGAAGGATATGGCCCTTCTTGTCGACGGAGAGTTCCGGCGTGGTGTTGCTGATAAGCGGGTTAGAACCGTTACCGATAGCAACGAGCACGGTGTCGCATTCGATTTCGAAGCTTGCGCCTTCGACCTTGACCGGACGCGGACGGCCCTTTTCATCGGGTTCGCCGAGTTCGTACTTGTCGACGAGCATGCCGCGCACGTGGCCGGCTTCGTCGCCAAGGATCTTGGCCGGGTTCTGCAAGACGCAGAATTCGACACCCTCTTCCTGGGCATGGAGAACTTCTTCCTTACGGGCCGGAAGTTCGTTCATGCTGCGGCGGTAAACGATGCGAACCTTTTCGGCACCCAAGCGGAGAGCCATACGGGCAGCGTCCATAGCGACGTTACCACCACCGAGAACGACCACGTTCTTGCCGGGCCACATCGGGGTATCGGCATGTTCCTTGTCGTAGGCGCGCATGAGGTTAGCGCGGGTGAGGTATTCGTTAGCGGCGAACACACCGACGAGGTTTTCACCTTCGATGTTCATGAAGAGCGGGAGGCCAGCACCGGTACCGACGAACACGGCATCGAAGCCATCCTTTTCAATCAAGTCCTTGAGCTTGCGGGTACGACCGATGACAAAATTTGTCTCAAACTTCACGCCCATGGCTGCGAGAGATTCGATTTCGTTGTCAACGATCTTCTTGGGCAGACGGAATTCAGGAATGCCGTAGCGGACCACACCACCGAGCTTGTGGAAAGCTTCGAAGATGGTCACGTCGTGGCCTTCGCGGCGCACGTCAGCAGCGACAACCAGACCGGCAGGACCGGAACCGATAACGGCAACCTTCTTGCCGGTAGCGGGCTTCACGGCCGGCACAGAGGCGCCACCGTTGTTGCGTTCGTAGTCGGCAGCAAAGCGTTCCAGGCGGCCAATAGCCACAGCCTGGTTCACGTCCTTGTGCATCTTGCCCATGGTGCAGTTCATCTGGCACTGGCGTTCCTGCGGGCAAACACGGCCGCAGATTGCCGGGAGCAAGCTGGTTTCCTTAATCTTCGCGATAGCGGCCTTGAAGTCACCTTCGGCAATCTTTGCGATGAAGGCAGGAATGTCGATGTGCACCGGGCAGCTTTCGACGCAAGGCTGGTTCTTACAAGCGAGGCAGCGGTTAGCTTCCACGATAGCCTGAGCTTCGGTGTAACCCTGAGCCACTTCTTCCATCACGCGGGCACGGTAGCTGGGTTCAAGCTGCGGCATCGGCTGGGCCGGAATGGCAGTCTTGTCCTTCGGCTTGAGCGGCTTCGGGAGGGCGTTAATCTTTTCAAGTTCCACCTTGGCGGCGGCGTCCAACTGTTCACGAGTCAAATGTTCAGACATTACTTGCTCTCCTTGGCCTTTGCGTCAGCCATCTTATCAATGTTGCACTTGTGGCCGTCATTGGCACCGAAGCGGTGCAAGGCTTCCTGTTCCTGGGGCTTGAAGGCGCCCATGCGCTGGAGCATGTTGTTCCAGTCGACTTCGTGGCCGTCGAATTCCGGGCCATCGACGCAGACGAACTTCGTCTTGCCGCCGATAGTCACGCGGCAGCCACCGCACATGCCGGTCCCGTCCACCATGATGCTGTTGAGGCTCACGACGGTCTTCACGCCGTAGGGCTTGGTGGTGAGGGCGCAGAACTTCATCATGATCGGAGGACCGATGGCGAGCACCATGTCGGGCTTGCCCTTCGTGTCTTCGCAGAGTTCCTTCAGCGGTTCGGTCACGAGACCCTTGCGACCGTAGGAGCCGTCGTCGGTCATGAAAATGATTTCGTCGGCGAGGGCGGTCATTTCTTCCTTCATGAGGAAGAGGCTCTCGTTACGGGCACCCATGATGATAGTGACCTTGTTGCCGGCCTTCTTCATGGCCTGGACAATCGGGTGCATCGGGGCAATGCCCACGCCACCGCACACGCAAACCACGTGGCCAAAATTCTCGATGTGGGTCGGGGAACCCAGCGGGCCCACGAGCACCGGGATATCGTCACCGACTTCGAACTTGGAGAGTTCGGTGGTGGTCTTACCGACGGTCTGGAAAATCAGGGTGATGGAGCCTTCAGTCGTGTCGGCATCGGCGATGGTGAGGGGCACGCGTTCGCCGTTGTCCTTGTTCGTCTGGAGGATGATGAACTGGCCGGCCTTACGCTCTTGGGCGATCAGCGGGGCCTCGACGCGGAATTGGAATACCGCAGGAGATAACTGTTTTTTAAAGAGAATTTTTGCCATAGTGGCACCAAAAATAGAAAAAAGGCACCCCGGACGAGGTTACCTTTTTAATAAAATGATGTTCCAAAGCGGGCAAAAAGAGCCCGAACGGGCTACTCGTCCTTGATACAGCGGAGGTAGCAGCCGTCATCCTTGTCCCGGGACTTTTCTTGCATAATCCCTGACGAGTCGGGCGCATAGGAAAGGGCGTTCACCGTATTACTTTCGCCACTGGGCTTGTTCTGCGTCGCAGTCCACCAGCATGGCTCCGCCTCAAACTTCTTCTCGGTATAAACGTAGGAACCTTTTTGGGAACCCGGCATGGTTCCATACTCAGCAGAGAAATTAAGTTTTTTCAATTCACTGTAATCTGGAACATGCCATCCGTCGGGGCATATGCCTTGCCTAGGAAAACTGAATTCAGCCCTATCGTTTAGATACTTTGTCCCCAAATCCACCGGCGCAGTCCAGTGGTAAAGGGAGCCCTGGCCTTCGCAATCAGCGGCGTTGCTTGTATTGCTGGAACTGTTGTAGCACCACCATGCCTGATTGTGGTTGCCAGCGCCATCGCCATGGAAATTGAAGTTGTCTACCATAATTGTGACAGTGTTTATATTCCTATTATCGGGAACACGAGCGTCCAATATACGATAGCTCTGAGGTTCTCCGTTTTCCAGGTGGCGAGAATCGACAATCGTGTCATATGTCCAAATAGACCATGTATGGCTAAGCGTATCGTTACAACGATACCTACTAGTAAAGAGGCTCATTTTTTTTAGGGAAAAAAGCTTGTAATTGGGCCTATTGCAGGCTTTTTTTAATTCTTTTTCTTTTGCCGTTGCCGTACGCCACGCATAGCTGCCCGAAGAATACTCGCAGACATACGTATAGGTCGAATCCATTTTGTACCTCAACTCCCAGTTACACACGCTCCCTGTAGTTTTTTCTGCGGTAGTCGCATTGCGCCAACAAAAACCATTAATTTCATCAGTAATGCAGTTCTGCTTGGAACAGACATACTTTTGGGCATACACCTCATCATTTACCAGGATTGCATCCCCCTCCGCATGAGGAAATCCCCCATTTGTAAGGGCTCTAGATCCACACACAACCCCAGTTTCTTTCTCTACAAAATTTGCCGGGCGCCACCCTAACGAATCTGGGGATTGATAATATTCACATACATATCCGTTCAAAATTTCCGTTTTCTCTCCAGAACACACCTTCCCTGTCGCAATTTCTCCAGCGCTGGCTGGGCGCCAGAAATATCCCGTTGATGAAAGATACAAGCAAGTCCATTCCCCAAACACGGAGTCTTTCATCTTATAGGAACAAACCTTGCCTGCAGCAATTTCGTACGCCGTAGCAACTCGCCAGTGACAATTCGAATAAGAATTGCTAGTACCATTACTATCATACCCACAAACATAGCCGTTCACAACGTTGTCTCCCACGCTTTGTGCAACTTTAGTATTGCAAGGCATCCCTGTCGCAAGTTCTTCCTCGGAAGCCGTACGCCATTTCAACGTTTGGTCCTTGATAAGGCATGTATAGCCATTCTGTACACGGGTGCTGTCCATATTCCTCCTGGTGCAGAATGCGTTATTCGCCTTCTCTGCCGCAGACTGTTTTCGCCAGTTATAAACGGCTCCAGCCTCAGAGTTGGTATGTACACAGGCATAACCGTTCACGAATGTTGAGTCGATATCCTTGTTGCAGAATTTCTTTGTCACGAACTCGGCCTCCGATATGGCGTTCCACTTGCCGCCGGAACAATACCAATAGGCACTATCCGGTGTCATTTGCATCTCGCCATCCCTGCCGGCCGTGCAGAACCCAAGTTCGAACACCTCTCCCGTGATTTCGGTCCAGGAACCGCTTTCGCAAGCATAAAAGTGCTCATTATCGAGTTTTTTGCGTTCACCCTCGCGACCTTCGGTACATACGATGCCCAGTCCGAAAGTAACACCGTCCGTTTCCACCCATGTGTTTCCGGAACACATGTAATAAGAGCCAGATTCTGTTTTCTTCAGGGTGCTATCCGCGACATCCTCGCTGCCGCATACGCCAATTTCCTCTTCGAGTTCACTCAGCTTATCCCAGGAGCCGTCCTTGCCATTGAAATGGCAGACGTAAGTCCCCGCTTTCTTGGTAGAGGCCACTTCCATGTTCCGCTTTTCGGTGCAGAGTTTGAGTTCGTAGGCAACGGAATCGATTTCAAGCCACTGCTTGCCGGTACAGACAAAGTATTCTTTGGACTTGGTAGCCACGTACTCGTTGTCGCGGTCTTCGGTGCATTCCTTGAGTTCGAACTGGGTCTCGGTGATCTTGTTCCACGAGCCGGCCTTGCACACGTAGTATTCGGCAGTCTTCCCGCCCTTGTATTCCTTGAACTGGCCTTCCATCTTGCCGGTGCAGAGGCCGAGTTCCGTGTCGAGGGCGGTCGCCTTGTGCCAGCGTTTCGCCGTGCAGGCGTAGCCCGCGCCGTAGTTTTCGCTCTTCTTGTTGCTGTTCTTCTCGATGGTGGATTCCAGGCTGTCGGTGCATGCGCCGAGGCCGTATTCATTTGTCCAGAACGCATAGAGCGCCGATTCAAAGTCGGGGACGGCCGCCACGAGCTTCATCGCCTTCACGTTCTCGCGGATTGCGGCGAAGTTGTCGGTGCTGTCGACTTTCGAGGCCCAGTCGGCGAAGGCGGCGGTCGCTTCCGCGCTGTCGAGGCCGCCGGTCGAACCGAAGAACTCCTCGATTCCGCCGAGGAGGATGCCGAACTTGCTGGCCGAAAGGTCGCCCTGCAAAAGGATGGAGGCGAAAAGCAGGGCCTTGCCTGCAGAAGTCGTGTCGGAGAGGCTGAGCGTGGTCGCGGTCAGGTCGTCGTCGCCCTTGCCGCTGAAAATAGCGAGGAGTTCCTTCGTCGCGCGCTTCTTCGCCGCGGGGACGTTGAACTTTTCCTTGAGCACGAGGTGCTTCGCGCGGGCGTACTCGAGGTCCGTGAACAGGTTCACGTTCGCCTTCACGGTCTTGCCTTCGCTCAGGTCCACAAGGGCAGAGAGCGTCGTCTTCGAGCCGCTAGTCTTCTTGCCCGTCACCTCGTTCTGGTAGTAGCCGGAGACTTCCACGAGCGCGTACTGGCTCGGGAGAACGATTTTCGAAACGCTGTAGGCGCCGGAGTCGCCCGAGACCTTGCCCGTGAACTTGGTCTTCGTCTTCTCGAGGAGGCTGTCGAGCCCGTAGACGGTCACCGCGGTGCCGCTCGCGAACGGGCCCTTCTGCGCGAAGCCCTTCACCGTGATGGAGTCGACCTCCACCTTCTCCACGTCGGCGGTCTCGGTGCTGTCGGCCTTCAGGCTGCTGGAAGATTTAGGCTTGTCTTTGTCGGCCTCGCTGCTGGAACTTGCCGCAGCGAGCAGGCTGTCGAGCTTAGACTCGTCCACCTCGGCCCAGTCCTCGCTGGTGCATTCGAAGTAGGCGCTTTCATCTTCCACGAACACGATTTCGCCGTAGTGGCTCTTGGTGCAGTGTGCGAGGTCGTCGTAGGTCGGGACGGAAGCCGTGCCGTCCTTTTCCGAGGCGGGCTTGCCGGAACTGCCGTCGTCGCCGCAGGCGGTCAGAGCGAAGGTGGTAAGAGCCGCGAGCAGCACACCTGCCACGACGCCTGTTTTTTTTAGCAAATCCATACCGGACTCCATCGGGAAAGAATGTTTTAGGGTGATTTTTACTGTCTGTTCTTGATGCAGCGGAGGTATGCGTACGACCTTTTGCTGATCTTATCATACTTACCATTGGTATTCGTCAAGTCCGCATTCATAAAGCAAGCCGCATCGGTAATATTATTTGTGGCAGACCACCAACAGGGGGCTTCTTCATACTTGTTTCCTACATAGCGACCGAAAACGTCTTCAGGAAGCAATCCTTTTTCATTCATTTCTTTGAACACCCAGTCGTCTTCGCTAGATGTCGGTTCATGCCACCCAGCGGGGCAGGCCCCCTGATTAACGACATTGCTCAAATCTAGATAACTATCGAGATATACCTGTGGCTGTCCTGCCGCCGCAGTCCAAGTATATAGGACTCCATAATTGTTACAATTTGCAATCTTATTCTGGTAACACGTCCAGTTCGAGCTGGAATCATTATCATGGCGGTAACGCAGGTTATCAACCATCACCGTATCATCATTGACATCCACTATGCGATACGTGTTGTTATCACGGGTATCGGTCATAGTCGCATAACCATGTTTTGACCACGTATGAGCCGTGGTATCTACACAGCGGTACATGTCGCCGCTATACTTGCCGAATCGCTCATAATTTTTCCTAGTTTCGCAAGGTGTATTCAACGTTTTCTCCATAGCCATTGCATTACGCCAGCAATAACCATTTATTTTATTTGACAGACAGCTACTAGTACTAGTGTGTGCAGAACAAACATATTTCCCTGAATACAGGATATTATTAGTTTCCGTAACAGCACCATTATCGTTTCTGCTAAGTTTTCCACAGACTTTGCCCGTTTCCAACTCAACTGGATCAGCAGTTCTCCAATTCGTATTACCGTATTGACAAACATAGCCATTTACTATTCTTGTATTAAAATTTTCTACGCAAAAACTCCCCGTCGCAATTTCTGCCGCGGTAGTATTTCTCCACTGGTATTTTGAGCCGTCATAATCACATGCATAGTTGCCGTAGATTCCCGACTTACGTGATTCACACAAAAAACCGACAGCCTTTTCAAAAGTCGTTGCATTCCTCCAGGCGTACGAACCATTGCTTTTATCACAGGCATAGTTACCATCCACGCCCTTATTCTCGTAAATGCAAACTTTTCCGGTAATATTCTCGGCCGTCGTGGCAGTTCGCCAAGCATAAACGGAGCCATTCAATTCACACACATAGCCTTCATGGACCACATTATCATTCAATCCTGGCCTACAGAAGGCGTTGTTCGCCATTTCTCCCGCAGTCTCTTCCCTCCAGCTATAAACAGCACTGCTGCCCGAGCCCGTATGGACACAGGCAAATCCTTCCACCAGAGTGGAATCAATGTCCTTATTACAGAACCTCCCTGTTGAATAGGTTCCCCTGTCAATCTCTTCCCAATTCAAATCTTTGCAGTACCAGTACTTATCCATGGCCGCTTTCATGTAGCCCGCATTAGAAGTCGTACAATAACCTAGAGTATAAGTCAATTCATTGGTGGTCTGCCACTCTCCATCCATGCAAACATAATACTTGCCCGCATCCGACTTCTTGAAAACACTGTCCTGGGTGCATTCCGCCTCAAGTTCAAAGGAAACTGCATCCGTTTCTTTCCATTCATTCTTGCAGACGTAGTATTTTCCGCCCTTCTGTTTGAAAGATCCCTTAGGATATTCAGTAGCGCCACACACTCCGAGGTCTGCTTCTAACGAGGTAGCCTTGCGCCATTCCTTGTTGTCGCATACATAGAGCCCGATATTTTCCGTTTCGAAAGTCGTCAGGTTCTTTTCGGCGGAGCACTCGCCGGCATCCTGGAGTTCGTAAGACAGCTGGTCCGATTTTTTCCACTCACCCGATGCGCACAAGTAATAGTCTCCGCCTTTGGTCTTGTAAATTTTACCGGCAGTCACGGACTCGGTTCCGCAAACACCCAGTTCGACGTCCGCGTCACTTGCCTTGCGCCAGTTGCCGTTTTTGCCGTCCCATTCGCATACGTAGCTGCCGGATTTCCCGGTCTTGCCAAGCTCCATGTTGCGGTCTTCGGTGCAAAGCTTGAGTTCGTAGGTGACGGCGTCCAGTTCAATCCACTGTTTGTCCGAACAGACGAAATAGCTGCTGTCCTTGGTCATCACATACTCGTTGTCGCGGTCTTCGGTGCATTCCTTGAGTTCGAACTGGGTCTCGGTGATCTTGTTCCAGGAGCCGGCC
Source organism: Fibrobacter sp. UBA7003 (assembly GCA_002449765.1). Lineage (GTDB taxonomy): Bacteria > Fibrobacterota > Fibrobacteria > Fibrobacterales > Fibrobacteraceae > Fibrobacter. The sequence continues at coordinate 66,402 of DJXN01000015.1, read as the reverse complement.
TTGCACACGTAGTATTCGGCAGTCTTCCCGCCCTTGTATTCCTTGAACTGGCCTTCCATCTTGCCGGTGCAGAGGCCGAGTTCCGTGTCGAGGGCGGTCGCCTTGTGCCAGCGTTTCGCCGTGCAGGCGTAGCCCGCGCCGTAGTTTTCGCTCTTCTTGTTGCTGTTCTTCTCGATGGTGGATTCCAGGCTGTCGGTGCATGCTCCGAGACCGTATTCATTTGTCCAGAACGCATAGAGCGCCGATTCGAAGTCGGGAACAATTGCCGCAAGGTTCATTTTCTTGATGTTCTCGCGGATGGCGGCGAAGTTGTCGGTGCTGTCGACTTTCGAGGCCCAGTCGGCGAAGGCGGCGGTCGCTTCCGCGCTGTCGAGACCGCCGGTCGAACCGAAGAACTCCTCGATTCCGCCGAGGAGGATGCCGAACTTGCTTGCCGAAAGTTCGCCCTGAAGCAGGATGGAGGCGAAAAGCAGGGCCTTGCCTGCAGAAGTCGTGTCGGAGAGGCTGAGCGCGGTCGCGGTCAGGTCGTCGTCGCCCTTGCCGCCGAAAATAGCGAGGAGTTCCTTCGTCGCGCGCTTCTTCGCCGCGGGGACGTTGAACTTTTCCTTGAGCACGAGGTGCTTCGCGCGGGCGTACTCGAGGTCCGTGAACAGGTTCACGTTCGCCTTCACGGTCTTGCCTTCGCTCAGGTCCACGAGGGCAGAGAGCGTCGTCTTCGAGCCGCTCGTCTTCTTGCCCGTCACCTCGTTCTGGTAGTAGCCGGAGACTTCCACGAGCGCGTACTGGCTCGGGAGAACGATCTTCTCTACCTTGAACGCGCCGGAGTCGCCAGAGACCTTGCCCGTGAACTTGGTCTTCGTCTTCTCGAGGAGGCTGTCGAGCCCGTAGACGGTCACCGCGGTGCCGCTCGCGAACGGGCCCTTCTGCGCGAAGCCCTTCACCGTGATGGAGTCGACCTCCACCTTCTCCACGTCGGCGGTCTCGGTGCTGTCGGCCTTCAGGCTGCTGGAAGATTTAGGCTTGTCTTCGTCGGCCTCGCTGCTGGAGCTTGCCGCAGCGAGCAGGCTGTCGAGTTTCGACTCGTCCACCTCGGCCCAGTCCTCGCTGGTGCATTCGAAGTAGGCGCTTTCCTCTTCCACGAACACGATTTCGCCGTAGTGGCTCTTGGTGCAGTGTGCGAGGTCGTCGTAGGTCGGGACGGAAGCCGTGCCGTCCTTTTCCGGGGCGGGTTTACCGGAACTGCCGTCGTCGCCACAGGCGGCAAGGATGAGCGCGCCAGCCAGGCTAGCGGCAAGACCGAGTTTCTTGGACAATTTCATAATTCCTCCGGGAGGATTGAAGACAAACCTTTTCGATTAGGGACTAGAAGTAGATGAATCCACCAAAGCTAACGAAGACGCCTTCCCCGTTGAAGATGGACTTCGTGTCGGTAAAGAAGGTGTCGCCGAAGGCGAACTCACAGGCGATCCAGTTCCCGTACTGGTAGCGGAACCCGACAGTCGCAGTCACCTGGTCAGACACGCTTTCCATGGCGGTGTATTCGTCGTCCGTGGCGTCCGTTCCCGACGTAAAGTCGAACACGCGCCAATTATAGGAGGCTTCGCCGAAAAGCATCACGTGGCTGCCTAGGAGCACCTCGCCCAGGACGTTCGGGCTGAGCGAAACTCCCGCATTGAACAGCGACGTCGTCACAGTGTCTCCCGACACCGTATCGACAACATCCTGTTCGTCGTATATGGAAAGCGGCACGGACGCATTGACTCCGAGGAGGAGCCTTGCGCGCTCATTCTGGAAAGCCGCGATGCCGTAGTTGAAGAACGGGGAAATCGCGATGTGGGAATCCACGTCGTCGTTAATCACGCTGCCGCCGACCTTGAGTTCGTTTTCGTGACGGGTGAAGCCGACTCCAGCCGACCAGAAATGCTTGACGGCGGAAGGAGTATTCGAAATGCCCAGCGTCACGTTCAGGTCGCGGTAGGCCTCTTCGCTGGACTTGCCCACCTTGGGTTCCGCGTTGTCCTCTTCGCGGGTCGTGACCCAGTCTGCGTTGACGGACGCGACATAGCCGCCAAAGACCTTCGAGGCGGTCAGGCCCCAGTCGTCCCCGGAATAGGAGCCGCTCTTCTTGCCGTTGTCGCCATCGATGGCGAACTGCCCGAGGCCGAGACGGAGCGCGATACCGAAGCCTTCGGTAGCATAACCGGCGGTCGCGCGGCCCAGGTCGCCCGAGATATCCATCGCGGCGAAGAAAGAGCCAAGCGAAACAACGCCACGTTCTGCAGCAGGTTCGATGTAGAAGAACTTCTTGCCGTAGAACTTGTCCGGGCTTCCGAGCAGGCCGTCGACATTATCGGCAGCGGCGACGTTGCCGACCGAATTGTAGGCGCTGCCATGCAGCACGTCGAATGCGGAAGGTTCCTTTGCGGGAGCGGATTCCGCCGGAGCGGGCTGTTCTGCGGCAGCCTCGGGAACAGGGGCCGTCTGCTGAACGGGAGCAGCCTCGGGCGCGGGTGCAGCTTCCGCCACAGGAGCGGGTGCAGGCTCAGCGGCCGGCTGGGCCACGGGAGCCGGGGCGGCCGGCTGGGCCGCGGGAGCCGGGGCGGCAGGCTGTTGAGCAAGAGCAAAAGCGGTAGACGCAAACGTAATCGCAACTATTTTCTTGATATTCATGATACAAACTCTCCTTTAGTTCTTCTGCCATGCAAGCGGATAGGCACCGCAATCGTCCAATGTCGTCTTCACTACCATGCCCATAGCGCCAGAATCATACATGCTGCATCCGCAGGTGTAGGAATCCCCGCCGGCATTTCCCGTCGTACCGATCGTCTTGGCGTTACACACCTTGCCGATATCGTAGGTCACCTTGTCGGTCACGGACCATTCGTACTTCCCGGCGACGTAGGCATTTTCGCCACAGGACCTGTAGACGCTCGTGCCCTCGCTCTTGTAAGTCCCGATCGAATCGACAATCGCCTTGCGGCACACGCCGAGTTCCTGGTCGTCTTCGGTAGCTTCCTTGAAGTTCACCTTCACGGAATCTTCGCAGTAGTAATACTTGGAACCGCTCTTGAACACGTCATACACGACACACTTCTCGTCGCGCAGGTCGTAGTTCGCCTCGTCCGTCGGAATCCAGACATAGCTCACCGTTTCCACGCTGCCCACGGTCATCTTGTTTTCCTGGCAACGGGCGTAGGAGTCGTTTTTCTCGTGCTTGTACTTTTCGACGACGTTCTTGGCGGACGCGTTGCACATGTAGCCGATTTCGTAGGTGGTCAGGGATGTCGGAGTCCATGCGCGGTTCTGGCATCCGTAATAGGTGTCGTTTTCGTCTTCATCTTCGGTCTTTTCGACCGTGTTCACGACATCTTCGTAGTCCGTGCAGGCCTTGCCGATTACGAGCACGATGGAATCAGGTTCCTTCCAGCGGATGGTCGTCCCGGTTCCAAAGCCAGTCGTATCGTAGACATACATCTTCTCGGAATCCACGTTGCCCGCGCTGAGCACGCCGTCGTTCGCATTCCCGAGATTCACGGTATCGCGTTCGAAATCGGTCGACATGCGCCAGGCCTGGTTGTCGCAGGTGAAGAAGGCGCTCGCACTGTCGCTCAGCTCGTTGCGGTTCTGTACCACGGCGTCCTGACGGGCCCCGGCGCAACCGCCAAGGCCGTAGGCATCCACCCAGAATTTCGTGAAGTAGCCTTCGAAGGCGGGGGCGGCCTCGTTACCGAACTTTTCGAGGTTCTTGCGGTAGTCGGATTCCTTCAAGAGGATCTCGCCCGTTTCCTCGTCCTTGATCTTGAGGTTCTCGATATTGAAGGCGAAATCGGCCAGGACCGTGTGGAATTCCTCGTCGCCCCAAGAACCGGTCTCGGCAAAGCCCTCGGCGAAGTTCGCAACGGCTTCGGCAAACTCGCCCTCGTCCAGGTTGGCGCGCAGGAGGAGCGCAACCGCAAGCTTGACTTCTTCCTCGTCGCTATCGGAATTGAAACCGAAAGCGGTAAAGAGTTCCCTCTTGGCCTGCTTCATGGCGGCATATACGCTAGCACCGCCGTTCACCAGGGCGCGCACACGGCCCGCCAGCACGTGGGAAACCACATCGACCGCGGGAGTTTCGCCCGACGAGAGGTCCACCACGGCTTCCAGTTCCAGGGAATCCTCCGAGACCTCGCCCGAGACCACGTCCATGTAAAGGCCCTTCACCGATATCAAGGCGAAGTCGGAATAGGCCGTCACGCGGGGAACCATGAAGTCGCCCTTCCTGTTCGAGACGGAACCCACGGTTGCGGAATCCGTCGTCGCGAAGGCGGCTTCCTTGGAACTGGTGATTTCGCGGAGCTTAACCTGCGTCCCCATTTCAAAGGGGCCAATCACCTTTGCAGAGCCGAGAACGAGATCGTTTTCGACCTGGGGAGTCGGCATACTCCCGTCCGAGGACTCGTCCGACTCGATCCAGCCCGTATTGACACACAGGTAGTACATGGAATCCGCCTCGACATACACCTTCATGCCGAGCGTCTTGCCCCTCTTGGCGGGGCACTTCGGCAGGTCTTCGAAGTTAGCCACGGACACAACGACCCAGCCGTCGTCCGTGCACTGGTAAGACATGCCCTCTTCCTCGACAAGGACCTTTTCGCCCACCGGGCTAACACCCGAGGCGCTCTCCCTCGAAGAACAATTCGGCAAGTCTTCGTAAGTGGAGACCTCCGTCTTGCCTTCATCCGATGAATTCAGGTTACAACCTGCCAATACGGCAAGCCCCGCTCCAAAAGCAAGGAGCGCCGACTTCTTAGAATACAGTGTTTTCATTTGTCTTTCCTATCAAAAAAATCAACACATTGACGCAATGTAGAATAATAAAAAGATTTTTGCAACTTTATTAAAAGAAATTGACTAACGGAAAACCGCCCCTATTTCGTCTTCTTCCCGTTCTTCGCGGCGGAAAGCTTCTTGAATTCCGCCTGGGCCTTGCGCATGTCGGCCATGAAGGTTTCGTTTGTGTGCAGGCTCGGATAGGCTCCCGAAACAAGCACCTTGGAGGCATCCACGTCGCTCTGCCAGTGGAATCCGGCAATCACGCGGCTCTGCCCCCATTCGTAGGCGTATTTCAGCAGGGCGTCCTGGGCAGACGGGTTCACCTCGATCAGCAGCAGGGCCATCGACCATGCGCGAACGGTATGTCCCGACGGGTAGGAACCATTCGTTCTCAGGCGCTCTTCTTCGGACGGAACCAGGGTCGGTTCGTTGAAGCGGTCGTAGGGGCGGCGCCTCATGTAATGCCTCTTGGGAAGGCTCCCCACCTGCTTGAGCGTCCGGACTCCGCGTTCGAGCAGGTTCATGATGGCGGGAGTCTTCTTTGCGGAGATTTCCATCCCGAAAGGTTCGCTGAACATCTTGGCCATGTCCTCGACCGTTTCTACCGCCTGGGCTACAGCCAGGGCCGCACGCGCGGAATCGGCACGCATCTTTTTACCCCAGATGTACTGCGACATGTCGTACATGAACTGCGGGGAGAGCGTATCGGGGGGCGCCGGATAGAAGTTCAGCGCGTTCGGGAGAGCATCCGCTTCCACGTAGGGTTTGACATCTGCAGCAAAACTGCAAAGCGACGCGCCACAAATGGCGACAACGATAAAAGCTTTCTTGATAAGATTGGTCATGCGTTGAATATAAATAAAAAGACTATCTTTTGCGATTGAACCGGAGATTACAAATGCGCATTCTCGAAAAAATCAGTGATTTTATTGGCAAGTGGATGGCGGTTGTCGTCCTGGCTATTGCGGCGCTCTCGCTGTTCCTGCCGAAATCCACGCTCTGGATTGAACTCAGTTGGGTGAATTACCTCTTGATGGTCGTGATGTTCGGCATGGGGCTCACGCTCAAGTTAAGCGATTTTGCACTTGTGTTTGCCCGGCCGAAGGAAATCACCGTCGGGTGTGCGGCGCAATTCATCGTGATGCCCGGACTCGCGTTTTTGCTCTCCAAGATTTTCGGGCTCGATGCCGCACTGATGGCGGGCGTGATCCTTGTGGGAACTTGCCCCGGCGGGACATCCAGCAATGTCATCACCTACCTTTCGAAAGGCGACGTGGCGCTCTCCGTAGGCATGACTAGCGTGAACACGCTGCTCGCTCCCGTGCTGACGCCGGCAATTACCTACCTGCTCTTGCGCACCACCGTGAACGTCGACGTGCTGGCGATGTTCCTCTCCATCGTGAAGGTTGTCATCGTGCCGATTGCGTTAGGATTTGTCATAAACAAGTTCTTTGGCAAATGGACGGCGCGTGCCGTGAAGGTCTTGCCGCTCGTCTCGGTGATTGCGATTGCGATGATTGTATCCGCCGTCGTCTCGCACAATGCATCAAAGATTCTCTCTACGGGTGCCATCGTGTTCGCCGTCGTAATTCTCCATAACCTGCTGGGCTACGGCTGCGGCTTTGGCCTCGGCAAGTTGCTGAAATTCTCGACACCCAAGACGAAGGCACTCTCCATCGAAATCGGCATGCAGAATTCCGGACTCGCTACAAGCCTTGCTGCGACCGCGTTCTCGGGCCTTGCCATGGCGACTGTTCCCGGCGCCATATTCTCCGTGTGGCATAACATCTCGGGTGCGATTTTGGCGAATGTTTACCGCCGGTGGGAATAACCCCATTGTCATCCCCGCGAAGGCGGGGATCTCCCATCAAAAAAATTCATGAACGCCTACATGCATTACCTGCGCGTAGTCGTGGTCGCCTACAACGAAGAACTCGCCTTCTACGAGCATTGCGGCTTCAAGAAAGCCGACGACGCAAACCCTATGTTCATTACCAGCTTGTGGATGTAGGTTCCTTTTTCACCCAATAGCCGCCAGTCTTTTTAGAACCACGACGTTCAATAAGTTCTTTTTTACGCAAAGACGAAACAACCTTATCAAGTGTGTCAATAGGCATTTGTAGTCTGCCAGAAAGTTCTTTTATCATAACTCCAGGTCTTTTTGTGATTTCCAGGAACACTTTCTGCTGTGTTTCATTTAGTTCAATTTTTAATCCGCCACTTAATCCGCCATTTAATCCGCCATTTAATCCGCCGCTCTTTTCTCCCTCTGGCACATGATCAGTCAACGGAATCTCCGCTATAAAAATATCATTATCCACAAATTTGGGTTTTAGCCCAGAATAAATTTCGCACAGGTCACTAATTTTACGGATGCCCGTGCCGAGGTATTCCGCAAACCCCATCTGGGCAAACATTGTGGCGATATGCGGATTCTTAGGATAAGAACAAAGTTGAGATGCTATTTTCTCGTACGCAAAGGGCTTATTCGCGTTATTCGTCACAAGCTTATCTTTATAAATAACGAGCGTTGTTGGAATCGGATTCATGTATTCACGATGAATCAGCATATTCGCAATCACCTCTCTAAAAATCTTGTCACGCAAAGAGAGTCTTTTTTTCCCATCCAAATAGAATTTGTCAGGGAGATGCTTTTCGATAAACCCGTTCAATAATTCGTAACCATCAATCAGGTTGCATGTAACAGTCAAGCGATCATCGTAACGCATCAGGTCTTGTTTGCGGACTATTGCTTCAATTTTATAATATGGCAAATAACTTGAAATCGCTTCGTCCGTACCGAACAGCATAAGTGCCGCAAGCGTATAGCCCGACTTTCCAATGGTAGAATCATAGCGAATCAAACCAGCCGCTTTGAAAAAATCTTCCTTGTTCAACTTGAGCCACGGGTGATTGGACCTGATGGAACGAATCAAATCCTTGGCCTTTTTTAGCATTCCGCGCTTAATGTCTATTTCGCGAAGCCCCGGATAAACCGTATTTTCCGTATAGCTGTTGCTTTTGCGCAAATACATCGCACTAATTGCACTCTGCGTCTTTACCACAAAATCGCCATCGACGCTACGGTCGAAGACCTTCTTGCCGGTCTTGTGGACCTGCGAACTGGCGGGAACAAAGAAGTAGATCAATTTTTTGTCTTTGTAATCAACAACTTGCGGGTCTATCAAGTTCTGAGAATCCAATTTTTCAGGATTGTTGCTTAAATTCGCTATTTGCTTGCAAAGTTTTTCGACACAATTGGGGTCAACGCCCTCAATTTTTTTGTCGTCTGTAACTCCAAGGACAATATGGCCCCCATTGCGGTTTAAGAACGCCGCAACGGATTCGAAAAGATTGTCGGGCAATGCAGTCTTTGCCCTCTTGAATTCGACAGTCAAGCCTTCGCCCTGACGAATGATTTTCCTCAATTCTTTTTCATCCATATCGGCACCCCTTTCATCCTCTCGGGTAACGTAGTTTAGCGCCGCATTTTGGGCAACGCAGAATCAGTTCCTTAAGCCGTTTGATTTCGGCATCTTTTTCTTCTAGTACCTTGGCGAAATCCCCGATGGCGTTGTTAGCACTGCGATTCGGGCCTCCGTTGAATTTTCCGAAAATTTCATCGAACATAATTATTCCTTATAAATTTTAGTTGAACGTCGCCATTGGGCGACATTTTGACAGGCCGTTGCGATTTTGCTGAAAAACAGCGCACAACATACCCTTGCTTATTTGTTATGTATTGAGATTTTCCACGCCTTGCGCGGAATGGGATAATCTTGCGATTCTGTTGGCGGGGGCTTTCTCCCCTAAAGGGGACCATGGCCCACTAAGTGCTAAAGCACTAAGTGGTTGCAGCCCTGGCGTTACTTGGCACCCGCCTTAGCGAGCACACTCGAGTAGGTCGTGTTTCTACCAGCTATCCAACAGCATCAACAAGAAGGTTAATGCGCCCCGCCGCGAATGCACGTACGGACCCGAAGGTCTATGTCGACTGTCACGGGGATTATCGAATATCGACTACAATATACACAAATAGGTTGTCGAAGTCAAGGAATATCTTAACGCTGTTTTTTTTGATAAAAAGTGGATCATTGGACTAGTTTTCCCCTCAAATTGTCATGCCGAGCTTGACTTGTTAACTCCTTTTTCCCTGTCATCCCCGCGTAGGCGGGGATCTCCCTCTCGCATATTTATATATATTTTCCACTGACATAGCCCCGTACCGAATGGTTCGGAGTGACCGAAATTTTTGAGATTCGTCTCTTATTCTCATTGCTGAAACTACCACTTTCAAACCATACGAGAGTAAGACAGGCGCTCACGTCCCATTAGGTGCGTGGGTCGTTTGTGCTTATTGTATGGTAGGGTGTGGTAGCCCGCAGCAATGGTAAGTGCATACGACACCACGCTTTTTTGTTCCTAAAATAATGTGTGGCAAGCTGCCGAATAAGGGCCGACTCCCTGTTCACAACTATAAGCCAGTTGTGAATACGGAAAACTTGGCTTAAAAAAGGATGATTTATGAAAATCATGAATCTATATGAACTAGCTCTCTTGTTGAGAGCCAAATTGAAAATGGCGAAATGGCCATTTAACCGATACGGTTTTCCCGTATTTCCCAGGGAGGTTATTCTTGGAGAACCCCCTACACTCATTGAACCCATTCAAAGGATTCGTTGTTGCAAAAATCCGAAAGAGACCTTGCTCTGTTCTTTTGCTGATGATAAATTCATTCGGAGACGGTTGCAAAATCTATTTGATGAAATTGGGCTGTATCTGAATTATTATGGCTTTGGTGGTTTTGACTTGAGCCCTCGGATTAATTGGCCTCTTCAAATGCAAAAATTCAATATTTGGCTTTCGCAGTTGGCTACAGCTTTTGTTGCTCTGTCAGGACAAAAGATTCTTCCGAATTTCCGGGTAGGCTGTTTGCAGACTTTGTATGCGCTCGAATCTTATCCGAAAAATATTCCTTATATTGTTGGTGCGTTAGGTTGTGCGAAACGCTATAATCCTTTGCATGGCTACATTTTTAAAACGAAGATGCTAATCGCTAGGCCTTCCTTTCTTGTAATCTATGGAAGATTGAGGGGCGAATATGAAGAAATGCTTGAAAAATTAGACGTTCCTTACATGGTGGTTTCGGATTATAGAACTCGCTGTTACAAAGAATCTTTAGAAAGGAGGGCCGCATAATGGATTCCAAAGATACATACTCTAAATCTGTTCAAGAGCAAAAAGATCTTGCTCGGACAAATGCTGATTTAATGAAGAATATTGTGCAAGGCAAGAACAGGAGTCTCGAGCATTCTGAAAAATGGATGTCTGTAAATATTAACGATATCGTAAATCAGTTTGCGCCTGGAGCACAGGCGGAAGTTCAAGGCAATAAAGTTGAATGGCGCGACAAAGAAGGTAAAGTCTCCATTGTGGCTGATATTGGGGGTGGGTATTTGCGTATTCAAGATTTGTCGAAACCCTTTAGAGCGTATTTTGACTTGAAGGGCGAGAGTGTCAATAACTATATTGATGCAAAAGGAAAGCAACATGGACGTCCTAAGACGGAACGAGAGGCTCTGACCCACTTTAGGATAAAATACAGGAGCGAAATGTAATGGAACAGCATGAAATAATCCTTGTCCCCAAGCGGAATTTTGACGAGAATACGGACTGCTGGCAATCTTACGCTAATAGCGGAGAGTTTGACGATTTCGTTCAGTGGTGGCTGAAACTCCCGGAAAATGAAACTTTGTGGGATGTCTATATGGCTTTTAACGAAACGTTGGACGTGCTCATTGATCACTATGAGGATGAGGAGATTCCTGCCGAAAAAGTGGATGCTGCAATAAACATTGCAGATACATTTCGGGAAAAGAAAACAGGTGAATTGGAAAAAATGGCTTTTGACAAGTTGATGCAGGCTTTAACAAAAGCTAAAGAACTCGGTCAACCGGTCTATTTCTGGTTCTAATTGTCATTTCTCCTTGTTTTTTTACTATCATTTTCCGTGACATAGCCCCGTACCGAATGGTGCGGAGCGACCGGAATTTTTGAGATTCGTCTCTTATTCTCACTACTGAAACTACCACTTTCAAAAGACCTGAGGATAAGACGAACGCTCACGTCCCATCTGGGGCGTGGGTTGTTTGTGCTTATTAGGTCTAAGGGTGTGGTAGCCCGCAGTAGTGATAAGTGCTTACAACTCCACGCCTTTTTTTTGCATAGAGTACAAGAGCATCCAATAAGAACTTGTCTCGCAGATGAGGATGCAAAAATATGCCGACAAGAATTGAGCGTATTCAAAAGTCAAAAAGAAACGCCGAAGACGAATTTTATACGATATATGCAGATATTGCTGCCGAGTTGCCCAATTACAGGGACCAATTAAAAGGAAAACGTATTTTATGTCCTTGTGATTGGGACGAGTCTTTTGAACAGCAAATTGTCTATAGTGACGGAAGTGAAGTGCGTTCGTCCGATTTATTTAACAACTTAAACTTTGTTAAAGATATAAATATCGATGAAACACGAAAGTCGTTTGAAAAGAAAATAGATCTCATAAAATGCAACTTCATAAAATTTTTAGTATCTCATGCTGATGCGTATCAAATAAAATCAATATCTGTAAGCGGCTTTAATCCTATATTGCAAAAGGGTATTCGTTTTCAAGATATCGACTATTCAAATTACGATGTAGTTATTACGAATCCTCCCTTTTCCCAATTTCGGGAATTTATAGATACGATGTTTAAAAACAACATGTTGTTTCTCGTAATTGGTCCACAAAATGCAATTACCTACAAAGAATGTTTCAGATACATTTATGAAAATAAAATGTGGATCGGCTATCATTTTCATATGACCGGATTTGACCGTCCCGATGGAACTCATATTCCTAAAAACGATAATAAGGTTCGATCCTGTTGTTGGTTTACAAATATGGAGGTCTCTTTAAGACATGATGAAATGATCTTGACGGAAGAATATTCTTCTGAACGGAATCCTAAGTATGTAAACTATGACGCTATTCATGTGAAGGAGACAAATCTCATTCCGTATGATTATCCTGATGAAATGAGTGTTCCCATTACGTTTCTTCAGAAATACAATCCTGAACAATTTGAAATACTAGGTTACAGTGGTACGTTGGCGAAACCGATGAAGGAGATTGCTCAAAAAGGGGAATATCAGCAGGGTGGACCGGCTTTTTACAGATTGTGTCCGGATGGAAAGTATAAATATCATCGGGAATTTCCAAGAATTATCATAAAAAACAAGAAGGTTCGACATAATGAAGATTAAAGAACTTTACGAAAAAATTCGCGATGGAATCATCATCAGCGATATTGACTTGCAACGCGAAATCATTTACAACACAGAAAAACAACAACTCGTAATAGACAGCATTTTAAACAAAGTGCCGCTTCCTGCGTTTTATCTTTGGAAAAATGAAGATGAAAAGTTAGAGGTGTTGGATGGCAAACAGAGAATAGAATCAATAAAGAAGTTTATAGAGAATGACTTGCTGTTTAATGATAAAATTTGGAAGCAGACGGATCGCGAAACGCAGGATAAATTTAATTCCGCTGAACTTAGTGTGATTGTTTGTTCCGGTTCAGAAGACCTAAAAAGAAAAATATTTAATCGCATAAATACTTTAGGTGTTCCGCTTAGTCCTTATGAAGTGTTGAACGGACTGTATAATGGGGAATATTTACGAGGTGTAACGAGTTATATAAGCCAGGACAAAGATGCCCTTAAAATACTCGGACCTAATAGTCGCGGAAAGAACCAGATGAGAACGCTAAAATTCATTTGCTCTCTTCGTAATGTTAAGGAACTAGATGATTATGTAAAAATGAATCAGAGTAAATCATTTGCCGATGATCAAAGGCTGATAATGAAAAATTTCAGATTTATACGAGATGTTTTTGATGATTACGGTCACTTGGACATTCTTTTTAATCTGTCGATAAAATACGCAAAGGATTTAACTATTTGGAAAGAACATAAATCGGATATAAATATACGCATAAAACGCTATCTAAAAAGCGATGATGCAAAATTTACAGATAAAGCAGTCGAAATAGAAAACATTATCCAAGCAATTGTCCAAGGCATTAGTGTCGATGACAAGCGATTGTTTACAGTAGATGATAAACGGGAATTGCTTGCTCAAAAAGAATGTCGAGAAAATAAGTATCAGTGTGAAAAATGTAAAAAATGGTTCTATAAAGAAGAGCTTCAGGTAGATCATATAGAAGCTTGGTCTAAAGGTGGCCGAACTGTTTTGTCGAATGCACAGCTACTATGTGGCCCCTGCAATAAAAAGAAAGGTAATATCTAGTTTTTATTTCGGGGTCCTAGGGTTATCCCCTAGGCGAGGGGAAGGCTTCCCCCTGCCAATTTATAAAATCACTCCAGAAACATTGCCATGTAGTACGGCAGTGTAACCATCTTGCCAGCAACACCTATGTTGTTTTCGGAAAGCTTGTAGCAAACCTTGGCTGCGTAGTTATCGTTATTCAAAACGGTCTTTGCCGACTTGGAGCGTCCCGTTGTTGCCTTGACTTCAATAATGGCGAGTTCGCCGCCGACATTTTCTACAAAGTCAATTTCTAGCCCCGTATCTTTGCGGAAGTAGAATAGTTTGCGACCTTGTTTAGAGAAACAATCTGCGATGATGTTCTCGTAGATGGCTCCTTTATAGAATCCCAGATCGCCGCTTAGAATCTTGGCCGCGGTGCCGCGTTCCAGCATGGCGACAAAGAGGCCGGAATCCTGCACATAAATCTTAAACGTATTCTCGATCTTGTAGCCTTCAAGGGGTTCTGCGATGTTGGTCAGGTTGTGGCAAATGTTGATTATGCCGCAGTCGTAGAGCCATTGGATTGCGGTTTGGTAATTTTCGGAACGGCCCTTCTTTTCAAGTTGCGAATAGACAAACTTGTTGTTTTCCTTCGCAAGTTGGGCGGGAATCGAATCAAAAACGCGATTGATGCGGCCAAGAAGCGTGCGGTCAATTTCCTCGTTTTCATTCTCGTCAAGGTGTTTGCCGAAATCGTCCTTGTATTCTTCGAGAATGTCCTGCTGTTCCTGCCAAACAACGTTCATGTCGTTCGTTTCGACAAATCGAGAAACGACATAAGGGAGGCCACCCACGCAAAGGTATTCCTTGAAATAGCGGAGCATGGCGTTATGTGTCGCCTCGCTTACGGGTTCTTTTTTCGCGAAGCATTCCTTCAGGTATGCGATGACGTTTTCGCCTATGCCCTTTGCCCACAGAAATTCCTCGAAATCCATAGGTTTCATATAAATTATTCTTTCAAAACCGGTTGGGACGCCTTTTCCCTTTTTACGGTTGTACCCCTTAATACCAAGCAGGGATCCAGTACAGATGACGTCGTAGCGACCGTCTTCCATAAAAGGCTTGATGCTTGCGCGGGCGTTTGCACATTCCTGAATTTCATCGAAGATGATGACGGTCTTGTTTTCGACAAAATGCGCATTAGGGAAAAGTGCCGAAAGGTCTATAGTAATCCTATTGACATTCAGGTCTCCCTCGAAGACCTTCTTCGCATTTTCATTTTCCTTAAAGTTGATATAGACGACGTTCTCGTAGTTGTTGCGGGCGAATTCCAGGACACTGGATGTCTTGCCGATTTGACGCATCCCTTTGACAACCAGGGCCTTCTTTTTGCCCCCCGAGATCTTCCAATTTTCGAATTCTTTAAGGATTTTTCTCTTGAACATACCCTAAAACTACACTTTTCCAACCGAATTGTCAATACTTTAGCGCACTTTTTCAACCGAATTAGTGCATTAAAGTCGCGTTTTTACCACCGAAAAAGTGTAAATTTTCCGATTTTATGCAAATTTCGCCAATTTTAGCCAGCGAATCTGATGATCCAGCGCTGTTTCTCCGAGCCATCGGACACACCGCGAGACGCGTTTTGAAACCATTTTCAAGGTGCTGAACGCCATGGGAATCCAGATGACTCTCGTCCCTAAAATGAAATTCAGGAAACGCTCTAAACAAACGGCGCTTTGCGTCGCTGAGAAAAGGGCGCTATATAGGGTGTAGAGTTTTATCGGGGGTTTTAGGGGTGTCCCCTAGGCGAGGGGGTGATGGAAGACACGGCTAGATGGCGGCTCGAGGGCCGCCATGACGACGGGGCTGCAATCAGGGGGATTCTTCCCCCTTTATGGAAGAAAAAAGGTGTCTTGGTTGCCACTGCGCACCCTATATTCTATCTTTGCGCGCACCGCCAGATGTCGTATTTCTGGGGAACCGGGCGAGAACCGCCCACAAAAAGGATTAATTATGTCTCAGATCGAACTCACCTTCCCCGATGGCTCCGTACGTTCCGTAGCATCGGGCACCACCGGCCTCGAAATTGCGAAGGGCATTTCCGAAGGTCTTGCACGCAAGGCGCTTGGCGTCAAACTCGGCGATAAGGTCCTCGACCTCACGCGCCCGCTTACCGAGAGCGGCACCATCAAGATTATCACGCCGAGCAACGACGACCCGGATGCTCTGATGCTCCTGCGTCACAGCTGCAGCCACGTGCTCGCCGAAGCCATCTGCGACCTGTTCCCGGGCACCAAGCTCGCCTACGGTCCGGCTATCGAAAAGGGTTTCTACTACGATTTGATGACACCGACCCCGATCCAGCAGTCGGATTTCGAGCGCATCGAAAAGCGCATGAAGGAAATCATCAAGGAAGACCGTCCGTTTACCCGTTGCGAAGTCAGCGCCGCCGATGGCCTGAAGCGCACCGAGGGCGACAAGTACAAGACGGATAACGCGCAGCGCGCTCTCGCCCGCGAAGGCAGCGACGGTACGCTGAGCTTCTACGTGACTGGCGAACCGGGCAAGAACTTTGAAGACCTCTGCGCCGGCCCCCACGTGCCTTCTACAGGCAAGCTCAAGAATTTCAAGGTGCTCTCGATGTCCGGTGCTTACTGGCATGGCGACCAGAACAGTGACCAACTGACCCGCGTGTACGGTACCTGCTTTGCCGACAAGGAAGGTCTCGAAACTTATTTGAAGTTCCTCGAAGAAGCCGAAAAGCGCGACCACCGCAAGATCGGTAAGGAAATGGACCTCTACCACATCGAAGACCATTCTCCGGGCATGGTGTTCTGGCACCCGAAGGGCACCAAGATGGTGAACGCCCTTAAGGACTACATCCGCGGTAAGATTGACCGTCGTGGCTACCTCGAAGTGATCACGCCGGAAATCGTGAACAAGACTTTGTGGATCAAGTCCGGCCACGCCGACAAGTACAACGAGAACATGTTCAAGACGCTGGCTGGCGACGTGGAAATGGCCGTGAAGCCGATGAACTGCCCCTGCCACATTCAGATTTTCAATACGGGTCTGCGCAGCTGGCGTGACCTTCCGATGCGCCTTGCCGAATTCGGTAAGTGCCACCGTTACGAACCTGCCGGCACCATGCACGGCCTGATGCGCGTGCGCGGCTTTGTGCAGGACGACGCCCACATCTTCTGTACCGAAGACCAGATTGCAAGCGAAGTGGCTGACTTCTGCGCCCTCGTCAAGGAAATCTACCATGACTTCGGTTTCGACGATATCGTGGTGAAGTTCTCCACCCGCCCCGAAAAGCGCGTGGGTTCCGACGAAATCTGGGACAAGGCTGAAGCCGCCCTCGCCGAAGCCACCAAGCTCGCTGGCCTCGACTACATTCTGAACCCGGGTGAAGGCGCCTTCTACGGTCCGAAGCTCGAATTCACGCTGAAGGACTCCCTCGGACGTGACTGGCAGTGCGGTACCATCCAGGTGGACTTCAACCTCCCGCAGCGTCTCGGCGCCGAGTATGTCGGCAAGGACAACCAGAAGCATATTCCGGTGATGTTGCACCGTGCGGCCGTGGGTTCCATCGAACGCTTCCTCGGCATTTTGATTGAAGAATTCATGGGCGATTTCCCGCTGTGGCTCGCTCCGGTTCAGGCCCGCGTGCTTCCGATTTCCGAGAAGTTCGTTGACTATGCGAAGCAGGTCGAAAAGGAACTCGTGAACGCCGGCGTCCGCGTGGAAGTCGACGAATCCAATGAGAAGCTCGGCTACAAGATCCGCCAGTGCGAATTGCAGAAAGTGCCTTACCTCCTCATCGTCGGCGAGAAAGAAGTTGCCGATGGTGTTGTCTCTGTCCGCCGTCGTAAAGAAGGTGATAAAGGCAGCATGAAGGTTGCCGACTTCCTCAAGATGACCGAAGACGACCGCAAGGTTGTGCGGTAATCATCGCGGCATAAAA
The DNA here is from genome assembly GCA_002449765.1 of Fibrobacter sp. UBA7003. Classification (GTDB taxonomy): domain Bacteria; phylum Fibrobacterota; class Fibrobacteria; order Fibrobacterales; family Fibrobacteraceae; genus Fibrobacter. The sequence goes on along the minus strand of DJXN01000015.1, from coordinate 49,306 downwards.
GATCCCCGCCTTCGCGGGGATGACATATTAGCAAACGCAGACTCAACCCGAGCCTGCGTTTTTTCTATAAACCTAATTTATTCAAAAACTCTGAATACGAAAGAATCGGAATTCCTGCATGACTTTTTAACTCTGTCAAGTCCTTGTCTCCGCTTACGATGAAATCAACAGGAACACTTTCTGCCATTGACAATATAAAGAGATCCTTGATGGCCCTGATAGGTGATTTTGCCTGTATTGTGATTGGAGTCCAATGGCAAACATTATCCACCATGTCAACAAACGCTTGCCGTGATTCTTGAGAAATAATAACGTTAAATTTCGGACGGGCGACCACAGTTTGAATTTCGTCTAGCAGTTGTTCGCTCATATAAACTTGAACATCATTACGGCATAAAACATCGGCAAGCGAAGCAAGCCGCTTGCCGATCATGAATGATATCCACAAATTTGTGTCGAACAGGACCTTCATTTCCCGTATCGAACAGCGTTGACTTCAGCGGCGATTTCTTCGTCGGTCATCATTGGGGTCTTGGGACATGAATCGACGAATTTCTGGACGATGCTCCGCTTAGACCGCACAGTCCAGCCCATGCGATTCGCTAGCGTTTCCATGATACCCAAATCTTGGGTTGGAATTGTCAGAACAAGATCTTCCATATAAACCTCCTCCATAATATACATTATTCAGGCTTGGACTGTCTCCCCTTTCCAAGTAGGAATAGCCCGTTTGCTTTACCAAATGGCACAAATTCGCCGTTTTCTACACAAAACTGCTCCTTTTTGTAAACTTTTTGGTCGGTCTTTGGTCGTATAGACCAAGGGCAACATCCCGCTCGGCAACTTAAAGCCCGGCGAGTTGCGCACAATTACAGACAAAGTCATTTAATCTGACTTCTCTAGGGGGCTGCTTTTTATTCGTATAAAATTTATTATTATTTCAACATAACCTAAAAGAGGTATTCATGAAAAAGATTTTACTTATTTTCACGACACTTGTTCTTTCTAGTTGTGCCATTTTGATGGGAACAAGCATGCGTCCAATCATTCTTGGGAAAATGCTCATTTACGTCCGTACATCAACAGCAAAGGCATTTATTGCAACCGAGATGCCAGAAAAACTTGAAATCGACACCCCATTCTATGTCAGCGGTCGTTTCGATTACAGAAACGCCATTCATGACACCACTAAAGGAATAGCTTCTGTGACGTTAGATAATGGAGATTTAGAAATGGGTTTCAGACTCGCTTCATATAGCAATGCTTCGCAAAACAACCCAGAAGTTTTTCAGAACGATATAAGCGATTCATTGAAGACAACCAAAATTTTTTCTGCTTACGAAGATTTCTTCCCAAGTTTTACAAAAGAAAATCTTGTCGATGCCGATTATAATTCCGAAAAAAGTATACATACAGATGCTACAAAATAAAAACGCCAAAGGACATCTGCATCGCATCAAGATTAACACCAAAAGGAAATATTATCATCGCCTTCATGCGTAGTTTAACTTACGACACGGATGTTAAGGCAACGCTCCTGGAGGCAATCGAGAGCGTAGAATTCAAAAACTAGAGACTCCTCAAATTTTCACATACAAGGACACCCCGCAAGCACAAACTTGCGGGGCGTTTCTATTGAAAAGGGAGATCCCCGCTGGCGGGGATAACAAGCCTTTAGATCAAGCCTTCGAAGAAATTATTTCCCTTGTCATCCACGAGGATGAATGCCGGGAAGTCCTTGATGGTGATCTTGCGGATGGCTTCCATGCCGAGTTCCGGGAAGGCCACGATGTCGTTGCTGAGGATGTTCTGTTCAGCAAGGATGGCTGCCGGACCGCCGATGGAGCCGAGGAAGAATCCACCGTACTTCTTGCAGGCGTCGGTCACGTCCTGAGAGCGGTTGCCCTTAGCGACCATGATCATCGAAGCGCCCTTGCTCTGGAAGCGCATCACGTACGGGTCCATGCGGTTGGCTGTCGTCGGGCCAAAGCTACCGGTGGGCATGCCTGCCGGAGTCTTGGCCGGGCCGGCGTAGTAAATCGGGTGGTCAGAAACAACCTTGAGCACGGTCTTTTCTTCGTCAGTGAGTTCTTCGCCACGTTCCTGCTTGTCGAAGATTTCAGCAATCTTCGCGTGTGCCATGTCGCGGGCCACAATCATGGTGCCCTTGAGGCTGAGGCGCGTCTTCACCGGGTACTTGGTGAGGTCGGCGAGCACTTCCTTCATCGGGCGGTCGAGGTCGATTTCCACTGCCGGAGCGAGGTTCACGGCATTGCCTGCCGGAATATAGTTTTCCGGATGGTGTTCCATCTTTTCGAGCCAGAGACCGTTCTCGTCAATCTTCGCCTTGATGTTACGGTCGGCAGAGCAGCTCACGCCGATAGAAACCGGGCAGCTTGCAGCGTGACGCGGAGCGCGAATCACGCGCACATCGTGCACCAGGTACTTGCCGCCGAACTGGGCGCCAATGCCCGTCTTCTGGCAAATGTGCAGAACCTTTTCTTCCATTTCGAGGTCGCGGAAAATGCGGCCGCCTTCGGAACCGCTGGTCGGAATATCGTCGAGGTAGCCGCAGCTAGCGAGCTTCACCATGTGGGTGTTCATTTCGGCAGAGGTTCCGCCAATCACAATGGCGAGGTGGTACGGAGGGCATGCCGCAGTACCCAGGGTCTTCACCTTTTCGGCGAGGAACTTTTCCAAGGACTTCGGGTTGAGGAGCGCCTTGGTCATCGGCCAGTAGTAAGTCTTGTTGGCAGAGCCACCGCCCTTGGCGACGAACAAGAATTTCATCTCGGCGCCTTCTTCGGCGTGGATGTCGATCTGGGCAGGCAGGTTGCAACCGGTGTTCTTTTCTTCGTACATCGTGAGCGGAGCAATCTGGCTGTAGCGCAGGTTCTTGGTGGTGTAGGCGTTGTAGATACCTTCGGAAATGGCTTCGGCATCGTCAAAGCCCGTCCAGACCTGCTGGCCCTTGTGGGCTACGCAAATAGCCGTACCCGTGTCCTGGCAGAACGGGAGGATGCCCTTTGCGGCAACGCAGGCGTTCTTGAGCATGGTGAGCGCGACAAACTTGTCGTTGTCCGAAGCTTCCGGGTCCTGCAAAATCTTGGCGACCTTGGCCGTGTGGGCCGGACGCAGGCAGAATTCGACTTCTTCAAAGGCGGCCTGGGCAATCTTGGTGAGCGCCTCGGGGGCGACCTTCAGAATCTTCTTGCCTTCGAATTCGGCGACGGAAACGCCGTCTTTACCGAGGTTCACGTATTCGGTAGTATCTTCACCGTGCTGGACGGTAGCTTCGTATTTGAATGCCATAGTTAGTGTCTCTAGTGAGGGGTTAAATTTTGATTCATAAGATAAAAATTGCCCCGACCGAAGGGGGCGGTCTCGCCAGGCGTAATGCCTTTTTTTGTAAAAACCGCCGATGAACGTACAAAAAAAGGGGATTATTTGAATTTTTTTTATTTTTTTTTAGCAATTCGCCCCAAGATGTGCTATTTTTTAGAGCGTAAGTTTAAAAACAACCCCTAAAGAGGAATGGAATCTATGATGAAAAAGATTTTGATGGTCTCCATGCTCGCCGCAGCAGTCGCATTCGCTGCGCCGGCCAAGTCCGCCAAGAAGGCAGCCCCCGCTGCCGCACCGGCACCTGCCGCCGAAGCCGCTGCTCCGGCCCCTGCCGCTGAAGCAGCCCCGGCCGCCGCTCCCGCTGCCGAAGCCGCACCGGCACCTGCCGCTGAAGCAGCCCCGGCCGCCGCTCCTGCTGCTGAAGCCGCTCCTGCCGCTGCCGACACCGCCAAGGCTGCCGAAGCTGCTCCTGCTGAAGCAGCGCCCGCTGCCGAGGCCGCTCCTGCCGAAGCCGTAGCCGCCACTGATTCCGCCGCCGCTCCTGCTGAAGCAGCGCCCGCCGAAGCTGCCGCTCCGGCCGACACCGCCAAGACCGAAGTCCTCGAAGCCAAGACCGAAGAAGCCCCGGTAGACTCCGCCGCTCTCGCCAAGGCCGAAGAAGAAAAGAAGGCTGCCGAAGCTGAAGCCAAGGCCAAGGCCGAAGAACAGCAGAAGATTGAAGCTTCCAGCATGGGTTCTGCAAAGACCACCATCATGGAAAATCCGTGGGAATTCCTCGTGGTTTCCGCCCTGTTCGTTGCTTCTGTGCTCGTGATCATCTTCACCGGGGACTGATAAGCTCCTTCAAAAAGGTTTAAGAGAGACGGCTTCTGGCCGTCTTTCTTTTTGCAATCTTTGTTGTATTTCCAGATGCATATAAGAAGGCCGCGGTCACAAGGACCACGGCCTTCGTTAAATGAGTTTGCCGCCTTCTAGTTGGGCGAAACCATGCAAAGCGCGGTGACCGTTGCCTCGATGGAGAACTTCTTGCCAGGCGCGCAGCTGTTGCCGGGATTGAAGTAACCGATGTTGTCAACCTGGTTTCCGTCCACGGTAATCTTGAGGGACATGTAATCGGCTCCAACCTTGGGCACGCAAGAAAGGTTGCAGTTTGCCTTCGCAGTATTCGGAACCTGGGCGGTAATCGGGGACTGCGCCGGAATGAACATGGAATCCGGGAGATTCGCGCGGTTGGTTTCGCCATACTGTGGGCTATTGACATCGGCAACGATGAGCACTAGGTCCACCGATTCGGGGTCAAGCACAGTCACGCCGTCGCACTGGTAAGTTTGCGTGGTCCTGTCATCGTTGGTCACGGCAACCATGGGGGCAACCTTCTGCTTGTGCATCGAAGCTTCTGCAGACAAAGTAGCACTCGTCCCCGAACCAGAAATCGTCCCGAGCGTCGAAGTCCAGGCATACCCGGTGATGTTCGCATCGGATTCCGCCTCGACCTTCCACGTAATCGTTTCGCCCGCCTTGGCTGTTTCCTTGTCGGCCTTGCAGGAATTGATAGTAATAGGAATGCCCTGCACCTGTAGGGGATCACAAACGACATCTGCACCATCGACGTTCAGCGTTGCCGTGTAAGTTCCGGACTGCTCATACGAAACATCCACGGAATTCATCCCATTCCCCTGCACCGTCTTGTTCAGTTCGGGGAATTTCCATACAAACGGAGCCATGATGGCATCAAAGACATCGCCACCTTCACGATAGAACGACCACGTCGCCATGCCACCCTTCTCAATGATGGGGGTCTTGGGACCGCAACTTCCGGAAACTTTGAGAGACGGCTCGTTCAGAACCTCTTCAGAAGACTCCGTCGCCGTCTTGGAAGATGACGAGGCAACGGGCTTGGATGCCTGCGAGGAGGACGAAGGCGGCTTTGAGACTGTCGACGAGGAAGAGGTACCTCCCTCCTGGGAGAGCTTGCTTTCGGAAGACACCGCAGGAGGGTCATCGGGCAACTGGCTAGACGGTTCCTTGGGACCTGCCACCTCGTCTCCACAAGCGGAAAGACCGAACAGCGACAATCCGGAAACGAACAGCGCCGAAGCAGGAATGTAAAAAAATCTTTTCTTAAAAAAAGAGGATGTCATACTTTGAAATATATAAAAAAAAGCCCGAATGAGTAGTTTTTTTTGATACACTTTTTTTCAACCGCGTTAAAAATGTCTATTTTCTAGATGGGATTGTTGTGAGTACTTTTTTAAGGGAGGCTATATGCCGTTTTTCCTAGTAGCAGGATTGCTTCTGGCATCTCTGACTTTTGCTGCGGTTGACCAAGAACAACCGACACCCTATGACTTGATTCGTCCGATATGGCCCATGAAGTGGGATACTGCCGCCACAGACAACGGCGGTACAGTCGAGAGTTTCAGCAAGTATACTCCGAACCCCCGCAAGCACAATACCGTGCCCCCCGTCGGATCCATGCCCCAAGACTTTGTTCCAAACGGAATCATTCCCGACTCGTTGAACCAGGCTTTCCGTGACGCACAGAACCTCCGTATCGGCCGTATCCGTATCAACCAGGCGGGCTACCTGCCCGAAGACCCGGAAAAGCAGTTCTATTATGTATCCGCGGGCAACTGTAGCGAAAAATTCTCCGTTGTCGATTTGGAAGGGAACGAAGTCTTTACTGGCGGAACCTTTACCAACTCCGGCAAGTCCACCGGGTCCAGTTGGGACATCAAGGCAGGAACTGACGCCGCGACGAACAACCAAGGGCGCTACACGGCCAAGGCCATAGGTCCCGAGGGCAAGGTTTGTATCGGCCAACTGAGCCAGGCGACCGGACTCGACATGAACAAGCGCTACCGCGTCAAGGTGCTGAGCCAGTATTCCGCTACCTTTATTATTAGCGACAAGGTCTACTCGATGGTCCGCGATGCGACCCTCAAGTTCTATGGTATCAACCGTTCCGGCAATTCGGAATCCTGGTTCCACAAGCCGAGCCACACCAAAGACGGCAGCGGCAAGTTCGTAAAGGGTGTCGGCGCCGTCACAGGCTTCACTCCAGAAGAGGGCGCACTGCAGGGCGGCTGGTACGACTGCGGTGACCACCTGAAGGAATCCCAGACCCAGGCCTATGCATTCATGGTGCTTGCCGTGATGGCGGCATCGAGCCCGGAACGCGACGAGGACCACTACGCCTACAACATGGGCGAAACCATCAATACCGACGGTATTCCCGACATTCTGCGCGAAGCCAAGCACGGTGCCGACTTCTTTTTGCGCGCCTACCGTTTTGCAAATGGCGTCATCGACAATATGGCCGTCTCCGTAGGAAACTTTGGCGCCGACCACGGATGGTGGGGACGCCCCGAAAACCAGGATGCGCTGCCCACGACATTGACCGGTCGCGGAGGTCCGCATGAACGTGACATCCGCCTCGGCGAACTGGGTTCCAACATTTCGGGCCAGATCGCGGCGGGCCTCGCCATTTTGAGCAAGGAATACGCGACATACGACAAGCCCTTTGCTGATAGCTGCCTTGTCGTGGCCGAAAAGATGTACGATTTCGCCAAGAACCTGAAGCTCAAGGAAAAGAGCCTTGGCCCCGGAACCTACGACGGCGGAAAGGCCTATGTGCACAATACGAAGGCCGACGGCTGGTCGAGCCCGGCCTACAACGGCAACAACGAGTCGCACGACGACCTCGCCATTGCGGCCATTGCGCTTCACTTCGCCACCTACGAAAAGACCGGCAAGATGGACTACCTGAACGACGCCGTGGAAGATACGCAAATTGGTGTCCCACAGGAAGCCTCGACCGGGTTCTTCCATGGCGGCTGGATGGCCTGGAACCGCGACGGCATGAGGAAGTCGAGCAAGAATACGAGCTGGGCGAACGCCTACACCTACACGCTCTACGGCTTCTATAAGATGCTTTTGCGCGACAAGGAAACGGGCCTCAAGTACGGCATCGACGACAAGACCCGCCTGACCTACGCCGAAAATGTCGCCTTGATTCTCGGCACCAACATCAGCTACCTGAGCGGAAGCGGTTCCCAGAGCATTACTATCCCGACCCTGAACGGCCCGACCCCTGTTTCGTTCGGAGACCTGTGGTACAACATGCAGACTGACCAAACCTGGATTTACAACCGCTACCAGGCGGGCAACATTTTCGAAGTACTCGCCTATTCCGACGTGACCAAGGATTTGGAAGGAATCAACCTGCCGCAGAAGGGCATGCAGAACTGGAACTCCGCAGAGATGAAACAGCTGGGCATCAACCAGCTGAACTACATGCTCGGCGTGAACCCCTGGGATGTTTCCTTCTTGCTGGGCGTGGGCGACAAGAACGACGCCCACCCGCACCACCGTGCATCGAACCCCGAAGGCAAGAACATGCCGGGTGCTGGCTACAAGTACAACCCGCCCACGGGCGCCCTGTTCGGCGGCGTGACCCCCGGCGTCGAGAACGCCTGGTCGCCCTCGACGCTCAGCTGGGAAGACTACCACCTTTCCGAAACCTGTATCGACGCTACGGCCATGTTCGTGGCTTCGAGCGCGGTTGCCGTCCGCGAAGAAGACCGCAACCGCGCCCCCTCCCAGATTAACGTGGAAATCCGTTACGTGGGCTACGATTCTGCCATCGTAAAGATTTCCCAGGACATGCGCGGCCCCGCCATGATCCTCTACAGCACCAGTGAAACCGGTCCGTTCAACATTCCCGCGAAGGATACCGTCAACGGCGTAAAGCACGAGATCCACCTGACGGGGCTCCAGAACGGCACAACCTACTACTTCAAGGTCATCGCGATTAACATCAGGAGCGAAGCATACGCCACCAAGTGGCTCGTCGACAGCACCACGACCCCGTTCTCGTTCACGACCCTCGTGAGCCCGCCGGCCCCGGCCGACATCCAGAACGTGAAGGTCTGCAACCTGAGTTCCGACAGCGCCGAAATCATGTGGTACACACCCAACGGCCAGTACGAATCCAAGGTCTACTGGGATACGACACTCACGAGCTACGACAAGATGACCTGTCCCACGACCCCGAGGGGCACCTGCGATATCGACGGCAATGCGGATGTTTCGGGAATTCCGACCAGCTTCCACTACGTGAAGATTGGCAAGCTCAAGGAAAAGACGACCTACTACTACTGCGTAGAAAGCAACGGGGTGCAGCGCTGCACCGACGACAACGGCATGCCGCTCAAGTTTACTACTCCCGTGACGCACTACGACTTCGACGTAAGCGTGTACCAGTACGAGTTCGGCGGGATGGACTTCCTGAACCTGAACCTCACCAACAACGAGGACCGCGCGTTCAACGAACTGACCCTTAGATTCTACGTGACAGCAAAGCCCGAAGAAATCGAGGCCGTCCCCGGCCAGAACAACCAACCGGGAACCTGCCCCCTGCTGGTGGATTCCGACATTTGCCAGGCCTATGACGAAGCGGGCTTCAACAGGCCCTGCGTGAACGAAAGAGGCGAGAATGTCGACGATTCCATACGCTACTACCTGAGACATGCCGTGCCGGTAAAACTTGAAGACACCTACAACCCGGCAACGGGCGAATACGACTGGTACATCCCGATTCCGCTGGGCGGCACGACCATCAAATCGTCATCGCGCATGCGTATCGACATCGGTTTCTCCAGCGGCATTTACCAGAACAACATGTGCGAAACGCTCCGCACTCCGGGCAAGAAGCGCCTCGTGACCGGCGGCAACTCTCCCGACTGGTCTTGGGCGGCCCACAAGCGCGACGACGACGGGGCCGACTACGATGGCGTTCCCGCATGGGACAAGGACCAGGGCGACTTCGAGCAGGCACCTGTCAACCCCTACATTGTAGTCTACCGCAAGGACGAGTTCATATCGGGCTTCAGCCCCTCCTACAAGGAAATGACCACCAAGCGCGCCCACTACGACATGACCGTAGCGTTCGACGCTCCGTTCAACGTGTCCAACGGTTCCTATGTGCGAATCGACACGGCGACAAGCGTCATGCACCTGCGCGGCACGGCACTGATTTCGGAAAGCGGCTACGTGAACAGCATCTGGGTGAACGGCGTGGCGCTCACCAAGGAACAACTCGCGAAGGCGGCCGTCTACAACTACGAGACCGGCAAGTTCGACCTGGACATCCCGGCCAAGATGACCATCGGCACCAACAAGGTGGACGTGACCGTGTTCGCGGGTCCGAACCCCGAATGTGCTGAATGCCAAGAAAATGGCGGATGCGCGTTCGTGAACCGCACCTACTACGTGCAGTTCAGCAAGGGCGACCGCACCCAGGGCTCGCTGTTGCTTGTACAGAAGGACGGGAACTCGGTAACGAGCCCCGCCAAGACAGACGGTTCCCTTCAGTTCCAGATTCAGCTGCGCGACAAGGACAGCCGCAACAACGAGACTATGCCCGTGAAGGTTTTCAATTCGCGCACCGGGGACTCTATCGAAGTCATTCTCAGGCGCGATAATGAGGCCCTGGGCTACTTCTCCGGCGACTGGCTCAAGGCAAGTTCGAGCGAAGACGCCTACCCCAACATCCACTTCCTCGGTGGCGACACCATCTGGGTCAAGTACCAAGACCCGGCCGACGAAGAAGAACGCGACTCCGTCTGGTTCTACTCGCAGCCGACCCGGCCCGACCCCAAGAAGGCTCTCTTTACAAGCGAAGTCTGCTCCATGACCGGCGCACCCGTAAATGACATGAGCCTCAATATCGAATTCAGCGGAAGCCAGTTCGATGGCACCAAGATTATCCTCGACAGCGTGATGGTCTCGCTCGATTCCACCGCGACATTCGCAGGCAATTCCTTCGTGCTGACTCCGTCTTCCACCGTGACGGGTGCGACAGCCTCCTTCCCCCTTTCCGACTCGCTCGTCAGCATCGCGAACCCGAAGGGTAACGTCACCGTCTACTTGCGCGAAAACGGGAAGGCCCAGACGGCGACCGTAGCCATTACCGACGCCATCAAGCCGAAGCTCGTGAGCGTTTCCATTCTGGAAAACGAGAACCACGAAAACGAACGCGACACGCTCAAGGTTTCGTTCTCGGAACCTATCAACCTAGGTTCAAAGACGGAATGGCCCCTTGAGGTTTACGACGGCACATCCGAAGTCGTGCAGGCCGGCATCCGCGTCATTTCGGCAACATCCAGCGACGACGGCAAGAGCTGGCTCTATGTCATCGAAGGCAACACGAACGGGAACCTGATCAAGCCCGGGTTCCGCACACAAATTGCCGGATCCTTCCAGGTGAACGACATGTCCACTAACGCGCTCGCCTCCTGCGAACCGATTACGGTGACAGAATCGACCCGACCTGTGCCCGTGCATTACGCAAGGATCTTCGATGTCGAAGGCGACGGCCAGCCCGACTCCATCTACATCGAGTTCGTGAAACTGCTCCGCGACAAGAACATTCCCGACACGATCGACGTGTACTGGGGCAGCCCCGCCGTCTACACGCCGTTCACCACGCCCGCCGGCGGATGGGCCCTCGATACGGTCTATGGCGAAAAGACTCCTGTCGCCATAACAAAGCTGGACTCTGCCAACGGAACCTGGATAAAGGGAACCGTCAAGAAGACCTGCATCAGTTTCAAGGACGTGACGACCTACGTCACAGACACGGTTTTCACCTGCACCTACCTCGATGCGGAACAGACCGTTGTCGACCAATGCACGGTTGACCATATCGACACGCTTTCTTCTACAGTCTCGCAGAAATGCGACCAGTACCAGACATCGCAGGATTCTTCGTTCATTCCGAAAATTGACACCGTGGGCTGGGACTCGGCACAGACCGAGCATAGCGCCATCAGGATTGCGATTCCGGACGGCCTGTACAAGAACATGACCTACGGTTCTAGTGGCGGCAACGGAGCTATCCTCCCGCGCAAGGGATCTCTCGAAAGCCTGCTGGATGCAACACGGGCAACGCTCATCGACAACTGCCCGCCCATCATCATAAAGGCGACCAAGAGTTCCGTAAGCTCTTACGAGTTCCTCGAGGCGACCATGTCTGAACCGCTCCAGAGCATCGACAACCCAGTTCTCGAATACATCGAAAGGAAGCGCGGCTCGCAGGAGGGAATCTACCTCAAGCCGATCTCGGTGACCACGAAGAACGAGACCAAGGAGACGTTCGGCTACACGGACGAATCCGAAGGCGCCGTCCGCGTGGGCGACTTCATCAGGCTCGTGCCTCTCAAGGAACTTTCTCGCTACAAGGACAAGGCGGGCAACTACCCCACCATCAACAACCCGTGGGTTATCGTTGGTGGTGATGCTGCCGAGAAGACGAAGTTCAAGGTGACGCTCGCAAGCAATATCACCACTCCGTCCAAGGAAATGCCCTACGCCGATGTTCCCGTGAAGGAAGGCGACATCTTCCGCATCACCGTCAAGAACTCGAACGGGACGGAAACCCTGCTCAACCTGAACGACAATAAGCTCTCGGCGACCGCCATCGTGCTTGACACCAATACCTACAAGCATGCGGGCCCGCAGTTCTTCGTGGATATCACCATGCCGTCGGCTCTCCAGACCGACGACTTCGGCAAGCCTATCTTCGATTTCGACATCCGCTTCACGATGAACGTCTACGACAACCTCGGGCAGTTCATCGCGAACCAAGATATCCGAATCGACCTCGACGACATCGGTCGCGACAAGATTTCGGAAGACGGCGTGCTGCACCTGAACCTCGAATGGCTTGCGCCCAACGGTTCCCCGGCAAGCAAGACCGGCCGCAGGCTTGGCACTGGTGCCTACATTGCGAAGTTTGATTTTGAATCCAAGGCAACCTACGTTGCGGAATCCGGTTCGGGAGATGACCTCGACTACGAAAAGGGCGACGTCATCAAGGCGAATGACAACACGACGAAGACCTTCGGTTTCAAACGAGCCAAGAAGTGACGCCTCGTGCTGAACAATTATCTTAGGAAGAGAATTTGACATGACGTATTTGAAAAGACTGTTGGCTGTTTTGTTTATACTGGGAGATGCGCTGTGCGTGAACGCCATGGAGCAGCTTCCGGTAATCGACCGTACCGACAAGGTCCACGAGCGTCGATACCTCGACTCGCTGAACGTGTACAACCGTAGGCCTATCCGTTTGAACCAAAGCGGATTTAGGCCCCAGGATTACAAGTACGCCTATGTCGCCGACCCGACGAACATGACCTTCAAGGTAATCGACGCGAATACCAACACGGAAGTTTCGAACGGCAGCCTTTCTCTTATCAAGCAGAACGCCGTAAAGCCCAATATCTGGATCAATGGCGCCTTCAATTCCATCGCAAGCGTGTACGAATTCGGGTCTCTGGATTCCATAAGTTCTGCCAGAGAAAACCTGTACCGAGCGGACTTCACGACGCTTACCTCCATGGGAGAATACTACCTTGTTGTCGGGAACGACACCTCGGCCCACTTCCTTATCCACCCATCGATATTCAACGCCATTCTGGAAAAATCGCTGATGTTCTTTGGCATCCAGCGATGCGGCGACACCAAGTCGCATTTCCACGGGGCATGCCACCTGAAGGACGGTTCTGCAATCGGGCACGACCTCACCGGCGGATGGCACGACTGCGGAGACCACTTCAAGGTCTCGGAAACCCTGGGCTACGCGGCGTATGTGCTTTCGATGGTCTACCTCACCTATCAGGACAAGGCCGAAGACCGCTACGGCAATTCCTATGCGGATACCGTGTTCACCGACGGCATTCCCGACATCCTCTACGAAGCAAAAATCGGAACGGACTACATTCTCAAGCTTTACAACGCATCCAAGGCGGACGGCGTGATTGCCCAAGGCGACATGTACCATTCCGTGGGCGTCGCCGATCCTGACCATGCGTACTGGGACAGGCCTGAACGCCAGGACGCACAATCCCCGGCCAAGGGAGGCCCCGACCGCGATGTAACCAAGAAAATCGGTGCCAATACCGCGGGTATCTTCGCCGCTGCGCTTGCAAACGTGGCCGTCGGATACAAGGTCTACGATGCCGCCTATTCGGATTCCCTTCTCGCTGCGGCAGAAGACATCTACAAGAACGTTTTCAAGGTTGCCTATGCAGAAAAGCGCATCACGAGCGGCAATTACTACAACCAGTTCTATACGGGTGGTGGCCCCCTGAACGACGACGGCGCCGCAGCCGCATTCGCCCTCTGGTATGCCACCAAGGATACGACCTACCAATACGACCTTTACAAGAACCCGGCCATATACAACAACGCAAATTCCTACAGGTACAACCTCGACTACTTCAAGGGCGGATTCCTCGGGAATCCAAGCGGATTTACGCCGGGCGGCTGGGCGACAGACTACCAGAACGTCCATTCGTATGTGCTTTTTGCGATGCAGCGGTTGATTTTGAACAGCCCGACGATTTCTGCGGAATACGGCCTTAGCGAACTGGAACGCGACACCCTCTCGATGCGAACCATGGCGACGTTCAGGAAACTGATCGATGTAAGTACCAACGAGGGCGACTCCCTGGTGCTCACCAACCCTGGCATTGGCAGCGGCGACCCGCACGAAGGCCCAAGCAACCTGCACGTAATCACCCCGTATAACCTGGTGTGGACCAGCTTTGACTGGGGCGTGATGCGCTACAACATGGGAACCGCCGTTTCCATTTTCTTGATGTACGAACTCACCGGCGACGAGCGCTATCTGAAAGTGGCACTCGACAACATGTACTTCATTCTGGGCGCAAACCCGTGGGATATTTCATTCCTTATGGGAACCGGGGACAAGAACCCGCAACACCCCCACAACCGCGCCTCGAACCCCGACGGCTACAACGCAGGCGGCATGCCGTACGACTATAAATGCCCCGTAGGCGCCCTGATGGGAGCCCGCGACCCGAACAAGACACTGATCGAAGACTGGAGCAAATACACCTCGACCGAAACCTGCATCGACTTCACGGCGCAGTTCCTGTTCCCGGCCCAGAGCCTTGCCCAGACTCTCCCGCCCGACATGGATGGTCCGCTGTTCAGCAACATCGCCGGCACACCGATTTCGGACACCGAAGCCATCGTGAGCTGGGACGCCAACGAAGTCGCACTCGTAACCGTATTCTACAGCGAAGTTCCCGACGAGACAACCGTCAAGTCCGTTCAACAGAACACGGCCACAAAGGGCGGGGCTGTCACACTCACCGGGCTCACCCCGGGGAAGACCTACTACTTCTTCCTCGAAGGCATGGACACGAGAAGGAATCTCACAACCGACAACAATCACGGCCAGTGGTACAAGTTCACCATGACCCCTGCCACGACATCCATCAGCGGGGTCACCATCTGCCAAGTCGACAACCGGAGCGCAAAGATTTACTGGTGGTCTAGCGACCGCATGAATGGAGTCGTGAATTTCGGAACGGCTCCGGGAGCCTACACCCAGTCCAAAGCGGCAGAAGGCGGCGCAGTCCTCTTCCACGAAGCGACGCTCACCAACCTTCAGGCTGGCACCAAGTACTACTTCTCCGTATCTTCGGGAGCCACGACGTCAAGCGAATTCTCTTTCACGACCGAAGAATACGCAACAACCGTCGAGATGGACATCTACGTGAAGCCTCTCAACAAGAACGGTTGCTCCAGCAGTTCCGACTGGAAGCAATGCAACACCTTCCTGGTGATTGTCACAAACAGGGATACGATGCCATACCAGGATCTCGACCTGAGATTCTATTTCCCGGTCGCCGTCACCGGAGGCAGCGACAACAGGTCCATTTGGGACGGGACGGGGCAATCGGTCGGATGGCCCACGATGAATTTCGAAGCCCCCGTAGCCTATACGGCAACGACACCGAGCGGAACGACCGAAAGCGGATATTACACGCAGGTCCATATCGAAGGCAACCTCGCCGTTTCCGGCAGCTACTTCTTTGAATTCAAGGTTCAGCCCTCCTACGGAAGCCTGGAAAACAGCTGGTCCTTCAGGCCACATACGGGCTCCGACGATCCAGAAATGTTCGAAGGCATAGACCTGACCCGAGGCCCCTTGTACAAGGAAGAATCCAATTCCACCATGTACATCGAAACCATAAATGGTGTAAAGGAAAAGGCCTTCCGAAAGACGCCTTACGTCACGGCCTACTATCACGGCAAGTACATCTACGGTTACGCCCCGGACTACTCGCCCGAAACAGGGCCGCAGCTCAACCGTACCATAACGCTCAATTTCGACAGCCCGTTCGTATCTCCGCACTACTCCGTGGAACAGGAAGACTACGGCGCCACCTACAGCGGAATGAGCAAGGTGACCCCGACCGGCATGCTCGATGAATTCGAGATGAACGGCAGTTCCTATTTCAACCACACGGCATACGATCCGGCAAACCGCAAAGACGCCTTCCAGTTCAAAATCGACACGACACTTGTCTACGGCAACAACTACATGGAATGGGTCAGCTGGCACAACCGCGCAGCGAACCAGAACGGCAGCTACGATTGCGCCTGCGCCGTCGTCCGCAGCAACGTGGAAATAGACTCCATCATGGTTCCTCCTGAAATCCGCCACCTGAAATTTACCGTCGACACGGTGCACGCCTATACCGGGAAAATGGTCAAGGTCAAGTTGCAGCTTCTGGACAGCAACATGGCGCTACTCAACGTAGACCCCATAAGCGTTCTCCTTTCTTCGGAAACGGGATTCGCAAAATTCTACACGTCCCTCAATTCAACGATTCCCGTCGAAAAAATCGACATCATCAAGGGCGAAGCCGAATTCTACCTTTCTTCTGACAAGGCGACAACGACTATCTTGAAGGCCATCGGGAACAACACCTCCAAATTCAACTATATTCCCGCAAAGGCAGTGCTCATCATCGAAGACCTGCCGCCATGGCCCATCATCGAAGATGCGAAGATGGTCGACTCCGACTGCGACGACATTCCCGACGCGTTCAATATTACGCTTTCGAACGAATACATCACGGCCGAGAACCAGTCGTTCAATTCCATCAAGTTCGTGTACGGCAGAGATACCATCACCAGCACCAACCTGATTTCGCAGAACGGCAAGGACATCGTCGTGGGCGCAAACCTCACGGGCGCCACCGTGAACACAAACCCCGAAGGAAGCATCACGCTTATCAGCAACACGAAGGACGGCAAGAAGGAATCGGTCGACTTCTACAAGGATGGCATTCCACCCAACCTGGTATCGGTTTCTGTGTTGGAACGCCTGCCCGAAGCCACAAGCGATTTCGTCTACATCCAGTTCAGCGAACCTGTGAAGGAACCTTCACCCGAATGGCCTCTCCGGATAGATCACAACGACATTGCGGCCCACGTGAAAGGCGTCAAACCCTACAACAAGGACTTGAACATTTGGGAATTCGAAATTGACTTCGACGCCGGAGGCGGTTCGCTCGTCAAGGAAGGCATGAAGGCGGAGCTGTCGCCGACAGCCACCATCCGCGACCTCGCCGGTAACGGAATCGGCCCCTGCACCCCGAAGGTTGTCGACGTTCTCCTGAAGATCCGTCCGATTCCCATGACTTATGCAAGCATCTCCGACTTGAACCAGGACGGGCTTGCCGAACACGTCGACATCAGGTTCTCGCAGACGGTCGATTCGAAGCACTTCCCGGATTCCATCTCCATCATCTTCGGCAGCGCCGCCCCCGAGACGCTCGTCGTCCGCAAGACGCAATTCCAGCTGAACACGGACCAGATGTCAAGTTCGTTCGACCTCGTGATTCCTTTTGCGCTCGGCAACACCAACGGAAACTTCGAAGGGCTTCTGAACGGCCGCGAAGTCGAAGGCGCGGGCATGATTATCGAACACCTGGGTGACGGTGCCGCCTACGAGACGGAATCCGTGCTTGCCGAAGACCTGGCGGGCCCTGTGTTCGTATCGGCTTCGCTCTCTTCTTCCAATACCTACGAAGTGCTAAACGTATACATAAGCGAGCCGCTCGTCATCGTCGATTCCGCAGCGATCCTCTACGTGCGCGAACGCGGCAACATGAACATCGCGAAAATAGACATTGCCGGATTCGGGCTCCCCTCGGGCAAGACCATGCTGAACGCGCTCTACACCGCCGACGCCGTGGCCGCGGTCATGGAAGGCGACCGTATCAATTTTGCGCCCAATACGGCAAGCGCATTCGCGGACAAGAACGGCAACCGCCCCGCCGAACGCAACCCCAAGGTGACCGTCGGCGGCGAAGGCAAGCCGAAGATCAAGTTCGATATCCACCTCGAAAAGCAGGTTGCCGACATCAGCTCGCAGGCCGCTTCGCTCATCAATTCTACAAAGACGTTGAACCTCTACATTGTCAATCCGAGCAACCACAAACTTGACCGCATCGAAAACGGAGTTGTCGTAGAAACCGGAATAGACACAACAGTCACTCCGCTCACCGGCGTCGTCTGGACCATGGACCTGACCGTCCCGCGTGGCGGAGCGCTGAACGAGCCGGCCTACTGGAGAAGCCTCAAGGTCAAATACAACATTCCCATCTACACGAATCTCGGAAGCTACGTGAACCGCGCTTCCGGCACCTACACCGTCAATTCCGACGAATACTTCTCCACGAACAACAAGGTGACGTTCTTTGTAGAATGGGTCAACTCGCCTGCCGGAGGCGTAAAGTCACAGCAGGGCCGGGCCGTCGGAACGGGAGCCTATATTTACAAGGCCGAACTGGAATGCAAGTTCCTTCCCAACCCGGATCTGGACATGAAAACGAAGGAACGCTTCGACACGTCGAATTCTTACGACAAGACGGAGACCTTCGGAATCAAGCGGACAAAGTAAAAACGTAGCGACAGGTTGACAGACATGCCGGAAATTCTCTATTCAAGTTCCCCCATCAGCACCATCCTGTCGGCTATCGCCCTTCTGCTCACCTTCCTGATTCCCTACATGCTGGGACAGAAGGTGCGCATCAAGCAGTTCCCGAAGCCCATCTACCAGCTGCTACTCATCTGCGTCCACTGGAATACCGGCAGCCTTATCGGGAACATGTTCTTCAGCGGTCCAAATATCGGAATCGGCGCAAAGATCACGTTCGGCCTTCAGGCAATCGCCTGGGTCCAGCTCGGAAACGCCGTCTACCACATTTGCGAACAGAACCTCACCATCAAGCGTTCAAACTTCTGGAGGCTCCTCAACGCCATCGGCGGCGCAAGCGCTATCGCCGTCACGGTTATCTTCTGCATCAAGCCTTCCATTATCACGGATTTTTCCGTCTTTGGCATGAAGCCGTTCCACAGGTATCCCTTCTTTATTTCCTATTCCATCCTGTTCTTCCTTTTCGTGTTCCCGGAAACGATGCTTTCGCTATACAAGATGCTCCGCAGCAGCATGCAGACCAGCGACAAGGACGCCGCGCAAATCCGGTTCTACATGGTGGCAAGTTTCATCTTCTTCGTCGTCATCTCGTTCTTCATGGATTTTCTCATTCCCATCTCGTTCTCGTTCAACGTAGACGGGCACTTCCCCGTGTTCCTGCAATGGCACCAGTATTCGACAGTCATACTCACGATCCTCTGCTGCCAGTACTTCACATCCATCTCTTTCAAGAACAAGAGTTCACATTGGCTTCTCAAGAACCTTGAAGCGCAGCTGAGCGATTCCACCATCCACTTTCTTCCCGACGGAAAAATCGTCGACAGCAACCCGGCCGCACAGCTTCTTTTTAAGAAATCCGAATCCGAAATGAACCTCTGCCGTATCCAGGACCTCATCCCGGACATCAAATACGACATCGAAATCCGTGAAGAAACCAAGGACGTCGTCATCAACGACGAGCGCCACACGTTCTTCATTTCGCTTTTCAAAGTTCGGGTGACCCTCACCACCTACATGTGGATGATACTGCTCAGCGACCAATCCAACTCGCTCATCTACAGGCAGCGAATCGAATCATACAACAAGCAGTTCGCCGACTACAAGCAGGATCTCATCCGCTACCAGGACCGCCTCGACAGTTCCGAGAAAAAATTCAAGGAGCAGAACAACCTGAGTCTTGCCCTCATCAACGCACTTCCCTTCCAGTTCTGGTCCAAAAACGAGCAGGGCGTCTACATGACCCAGAACATCACGGACATCAAGCACCGCGGCAACCAGATCCAGACGACGGATAATTCCGACAAGATTTCAAGCTACGAGAAACAGGCCCGCGAACTCGGGATTCCCAGCATCTATACAAGCTACGAGGACGAAGACCACAACGAGATTAGCGAAGAAGAGGCCAACAACCGGATCCACAACCACAAGACCATTTTCATTTACAGGAACCAGTTCATCCCCATCATCGCGAACCAGAAGCCCTACAAGATTATCGGGCTCAAGCAGGATCTGACCGAGCAGCGCAGGCTCGAACGCGAAAGGGACCTGCTGCGAGAACAGAAGAACATCCACTCGAGACTCGAAGAACTCGGAACCATGTGCGGCGCCTTCGCCCACGACTACAAGAACATCCTCGGTTCGCAAATCGGCTTCAGCGAACTCGCGCAGGAAATCCTCGTGAGCATCCCCGAAGACGCCGTGCCCAAGAAGGAATACGAGAAACTCGGCAAGGTAAACAGCTTCATCGCCGAAGCGACAAAGGCGGCGAACCGCGCCAAGGACTCCCTGAACGAAATGCTGAACGCCCTGCGCGAAAAGACGACAACCGCACCCGAAGCCATGGTGTTCTCGCCCTTCCTCATCATCGAGGATGTCGTAAAGAAGCTCCAGCTGACGCTCCCCTCGAACATCCACATTTCCACCGAAATCGTAGATCCCGACCTCAAGATAAGCGGATTGCCCGCCGCCCTCGACCGAATCCTGACAAACCTCGCGAACAACGCCATCTTCGCGATGAAGTCTACCGGCGGGACACTCACGTTCAGACTCGAACGCGAAACGCTGAAAAACACGCTCGTTCTCCCCTTCTCGGACGCCATCGAAAAGGGAACTTATGCGAAATTCACCATCGCCGACACGGGGACGGGAATGGATTCCGGGACGCTCGAGCGCATCTTTTCGCCGTTTTTCACCACCAAGGCACCGGGAGAAGGGCTCGGACTCGGCCTTTCTTCGGCTCTCAGGCTCCTAAAAGAGGGCAAAGCGCATTTCACAGTGCAAACAACATTAGGCGAAGGCACGAAATTTAATCTATATTGGGATATAGCAAACGATCAACCGGAGAATGCATCATGTCCACCATCCTGATCATTGACGACGACGAGCAGTTCAACCTGATGATGAAGACAGCCCTCGAAGCCAAGGGCTACGAAGTGGAAACTGCGAGCAACGGCAGGGACGCCAAGGTGCTCTACCAGAACAAGAAATACGATGTCATCGTTACCGACATCATCATGCCGGACGTCGATGGCTACGAAGTCATCCTGGACCTCCGCCGTATGGGCTTGGGAGACAGGACAATCGCAGTCAGCGCAGGCGGACGTACCGCTGCGGACGACTACCTGATTACCGCCAAGCATTTCGATGTCGCGGCCACATTCAACAAGCCCTTCGAACTGCAGCCCTTCCGCGAAAAGATTGAAGAAATCATAAAGAGCCATCAGTAACCGATGCCGATGAATATCCTGATTGCCGACTCCGACAAGGAGTTTATCAGCGACATTCGACGTTCGTGGACTTTGCCCGACACAGAGCTAGCCTTCTGTGACGATAAGAACAATTTGATGCCGCTGGTCAAGGCCGCGCCCATAGACCTCGCCTTCATCGAGGTCCCGTTCCTTACGCTCGACAACATGGACATGGTGAGCTATCTCAAGGAACGCAAGCCCGGTATCGAGATTTTTGTCCTCTGCGACAACAAGAACTGGCCCGGGGCCACAAGCGCTATCAACCGCGGTGCGAACAGTTTCATCATGAAACCCGCAACCGTGGAGCAGCTTGAAGACACCACCAAAAAAATCCAGACTCTCCGCCAGAACAAGACGACCAACCAGCTGATGGAGTCGCAGGTGCTGGACAGCCTCCTGGGCGACACCCCCGAAATGAGGAAAATCCTCAAGACGGCATACAAGATTGCGCCCACCACGAGCACGGTCCTCATCACGGGCGAATCCGGTTCGGGCAAGGAGTTCCTCGCAAACGTCATCCACCGCTACAGCAAGCGGGCAAGCGATCCGTTCGTGGCAGTCAACTGCGGGGCGATACCCGAGAACCTGGTGGAAAGCGAGCTGTTCGGCGCCAAGAAAGGCTCCTATACGGGTTCCACCGTAGACAAGAAAGGTTTGTTCGAATCCGCGAACGGCGGCACGCTGTTCCTTGACGAAGTGGGCGAACTTTCCGCCGCGACCCAGGTGAAGCTTTTGCGCTTCTTGCAGAATCACGAAATCCGCCGCGTAGGCGAAACCGAAGCGCGCTACCTAGACGTGCGCATCATCGCCGCCACCAACCGCGATTTGCAGGCCGCCATGGAAGAAGGCATCTTCCGCGAAGACCTCTACTACAGGCTCAACACGTTCCACCTCTCGCTTCCGCCCCTGAGGGAACGCCGTCCGCTTATCCCCACGCTCGTAAAATACTTCATCCTGAAGTACAAGGAAACCCACGGCAAGGACATCCACGACGTGGAGCCCGCCGCACAATACGCGCTCGCGAAATACCCTTACCCCGGCAATATCCGTGAACTCGAAAACATCGTGGAGCATGCGATAGTCCTTTCCGAGAACGGAGTCATCCGCCTGGAGGACTTGCCCGAAAACGTGCAGGAAGAAGCCCGCGAAAAAACAGTCGCCATTCCGCACATGAAGGATGGCATAGGCAACGAAGCTACGGAGGACTCGCCAAACCCGTCCAATACGGGTCTCGCCATTTCGTATGCGGATTCCACCTCCAGGCAACCGCCCCAAAGTACCGCAGACTCTTCCGACGGCCCCGACGAGATCCTCTCGCTCGAAGAGATGGAACGCAGGCACATCCTGCGTGCGCTGAGCGTCTGCAACGGCAACCGCACGGAAGTCTGCAAGCGCCTCGGAATCAGCCGCGCGACCCTTTGGCGCAAACTGAAAGAACTCAAGATCCAGATGGACGGCGAGGAAGCCTAGATGCGAATCAACAAGTTTATTTCCCTGTGCGGAATCGCAAGCCGCCGCGCAGCCGATACGTTAGTGCAGGAAAGGCGCGTGCAAGTGAACGGAGAAACGATTACCGACCTCGGACACCAGGTAGACGAGATTTCGGACACCGTGACCGTCGACGGCAAAAAGGCAACCCTTCCCAAAAAGACAAAGGTCATCGCCTTCCACAAGCCTGCCGGATGCGTCTGCACCAAGGACGACCCGCAGGGCCGCCGCACCGTCTATGACTACCTGCCTCCCGGCTACCAGGGATTCAAGTACGTGGGGCGACTCGACCTGCAGAGCCGTGGCCTGCTGCTGTTTACCGACGATGGAGAACTCCTGCACAGGCTCACGCACCCGAGCTACGAAATTCCGCGCAGCTACTATGTGTGGACGACCCGTCCGCTTTCCGAATCTGCCGCGCAGAAGCTCGTCGACGGAGTCGACATCCGCGACCCCGACGATCCCGAAGCAACCGAGGAAATCGCTTTTGCGACCGACGTGTATCTCGAAAACGGATTTGCGGAGCTCGTGCTCATCGAGGGCAAGAACCGCGAAATCCGCCGCATGATGCGAGCCGTCGGCTACGAAATCCGCGACCTCAAGCGCGTAAGCTATAGCCACATCCAGCTAGGCGACCTGCCCGCAGGCGAATTCCGTGAGCTGACCGCCGACGAGATGAACAAGCTCAAGCAGGCGGTTCACCTGTAGCATGAAGCGGACCCTCTACATCGGCGACGTGCACGGCTGTGCCGACGAGCTCGAGCGCATCATCGACGCATTCGGATTCGTCCGCGAAAATGATACTTTGTACCAAACGGGCGACATCATCAACAAGGGCCCCGACATGTGGCGTGCCATGCAGATAGTCCTCAAGCTCGGCATATTGACAGTGCGAGGCAACCACGAGGAGCACCTCATCCGCATGATGGATTCTCCCGAAGAAACCTGGACCGAGAAACAAAAAAAACGTTTCAGGGCTCTCCCGCTCGAACAGTGGGAGTTCATCCGCGACACCGTGAAAAACTGGCCCCTGTGGCGCGACACGCCGCACGCGCTCCTTGTGCATGCGGGGCTCGAACCGGGAAAGGCGCGACTCGAGGACATGAGTCCCGAAGTGCTGCTCTCCATCCGCAACTGGAATGACAAGCCATGGTTCGAGCAGGTGAAATGGGATAAGACCGTCGTGTTCGGACACTGGGCGAAGATGGGATTCGTAAACCGTCCCGGATTTATCGGCCTCGATTCCGGCTGTTGCTACGGCAAATGCCTTACCGCCTGGTGCCCCGAAGAGGACAAGTTCTACACCGTCCCCGCCGCCCGCGAATACACGCCGGTGAAGGACAAGGCGAAGGAATCCGAAAACGCACCGTGCAAGGTGCTGGGAGACAGTTCCCCCGAATCGGTCCCGCCGCGGACCTTCGACGAAATCAAGTCGAAAATCGAAAACGGAGACATCGCCCCCGGCAAGGATTCGCCCGAGGACGAAAAAATCCGCAAAGCGAGCCCCTCCATCAGCGCGGAATGGGCCGGATACTGACCCATGGCCGCAAGAGGCGCCCCCTATTTTTTTATTTTTGGCGCGGAGATTTCCCATGACGACAGACGAACTCTACAACCGACTCAAGTCCATCCAGCCCGGAGCCGTGCTCTGCACCTACACCAAGGAAAAATGCGAGCAGATGCTCCCGCTGATCAACGAAATCAACGAGCGCAAAAAAGACCAGGATACGGTCATCCTCGCGCACAGCTACGTGGCCCCCGAAATCATCCTCGGCGTCGCCGACTACAATGGCGACAGCTTTAAGCTGAGCGAGGATGCGACCAAGGTGACGCAGAAGACCATCCTGTTTTCTGCCGTGCGCTTCATGGGCGAAACAGCCAAGATTCTCAACCCCGAAAAGGACGTGCTCATCCCGGGTCCGCTCACCGGATGCAGCCTCGCCGACTCCATCACCGGAGAAGAAGTCAGGGAACTCCGCAAAAAATATCCGGAACACACGTTCGTCTGCTACATCAACACGACCGCCGACGTGAAGGCCGCCTGCGACGTGTGCGTCACGAGCGGAAACGTGATGAAGATTATCGAGAGGCTCCCGACGGACAAGATCGTTTTCGTCCCCGACAGGCTCATGGGCCAGAACATCCAGGCCGACCTCGACAAGCGCGGCATCAAGAAAGAAATCGTTTTGCACAACGGCTGCTGCTACGTGCACGAGACCTACGATTCCGAACTTATCGACTTTTTCCGCAGCCAGAATCCTGGGCTCAAGGTGGTAAGCCATCCCGAATGCCACCCGGGTGTCGCCCTCCTGAGCGACTACGTCGGAAGCACGGGACAGATGGTGAACTACATCAAGGAACAGCCCGACGAGACTCCGTTCCTATTGCTCACCGAATGCGGCCTCAATGCCCGCATGCAATACGAGCATCCGAAAAAGCGCTTTATCGGCAGCTGCAGCATGTGCAAGTACATGAAGAGCAACTCGCTCGAAAACATCCTTGAGACGCTCCGCCATCCCGAAAAAGCCGAGCATGTCGAGCTTGACGAATCGGTTCGCGTTGCCGCCAAGAAGTGCATCGACGCCATGTTCTACTACGCAAAATAATCATGAAGAAACTCGTTGCCATTTTGATTCTGCTCGTCGGCGTCTCCGCCTTCGCGGATGGAGACTGGCCGCGTTCATATTTTGTAAGCGCGGGCATTGGAGCAGTCGCATCCAAAGGCGACTTCAACAACCGCGTTATTTCGATGAAGGACACATTGGGGCAAAAGGAATTTGTCCACGCTCCGGCACTCGAGTTTCTCGCGAACCCCGACTTCACCATCGGCGCTAACATCCGCGAATTCACGCTCACGTTCAACTTTCAAATCTGGGAATCCGAACAGACGCTCAACGGATTCCCCGATGAAACCCACAAGGAAAGCAGCCTCCTCTGGCGAATCAGCATGGAGTTCATCTACAACTTCTTCTGGCCGGAGTTTTTCCAGGTGGGAGTCGGGGCTTCGTATTCCTACACCGCAGTAACCACCGAAAATTCGGCTTTCATAGGCGAAGACGCTTACGATGCCGAATTCATGGGATCCGGTATCGGGCTTATCGCAAATATCAAGTATTTTATTTCAGATAACATTGCAATGGTTCCGTTCATCAAAATCTACGAAAACTGGTTCAAGAATGTCTACACCAAGGAAAGCGAACTTTGCGATCTCGATTCCTACATGTGGCAGACATTCGTTTTTGTCGGAATGAACGTCCAATATCAGTTTTAAGTCTCCAATCCGGATTCACCGTTGCCCGACATCTCGCTTTTAGCTAGATTTGGCGGCGTATGAAAACGTTTGCCAAGTACACAATCGCAATTCTCCTAGGGGCCGCATCCATCGCATCTGCTGCAGATGGCGAAGGCTGGGCAACTATCTACGAATCAATCGCCGCGTTCGAAAACCGCCCCGGTGGAGATTCCCGCATATTCAACCGTCCCGGTTACGTAAAGCCCATCATCGAGAATCTGGGCAACGTGCTCAACAGCAACTGGTATGTAAGCGCGAATGTGCCGCAGAGCCTCGCTTTCGAATTCGGATTGCCGATTGCCCTCATCCCCATCAACGACGAAGACCGCACTTTCAAGGAGAAGGACGCTCTCGGCCAGACGCGCGATGTGCCCACGATTTTCGGAAGCAACTGGGACAAGACCGCAGACCCGCTGAATACGAACAATTTCGTTTACGGTAACGAGACCCTGAACGGTCTCGGAGTCTTCACCTACCCTTACCTGCAACTCGGAGTCAGCATGTTCCATGCCCGTGCCGTCGTTCGCGGGATGTGGCTCCCCGCCGTCAGCGAATTGCGCGGGTTCAGCCTGCTCGGTTTCGGCCTGCAATACAGCTTTGGCAGGTGGTTCCAGTACATGCTCCCGAAGGCGGCCCAGGGCCTCGACGTGAGCCTCGTCTTCGGATACAACTCCAGCAGCATCAGCTACAAGCCCAAGGATTATACCGGACAGCTCGATCTTGACATTTCGGCGACAACATTCGATGTAGTCATCGGATACAAGCCCTTCAATTTCTTCGAAGTCATGATGACGCTCGGCTACCAGTCCGCGACCATGGAATCTTCCGGCAAGCTGACCTGCCAGGCGAAGGACGCTTTCGGTAATCCTTCCGCATACTACGGCCAGACCCTCAACCCGAACATTTCTGTCGAAGGCAATAACGGATTCAAGTTCGGCATCGCGATCGCTCTCCAGCTCGGCAAGAGCTTCCATCCGGTCGCAGGATTCGATTATGCGGGCAAGTCAAGCTTCACGACGAACATCCTCTACCTGCGCCAGCAATTCGGCGAAGACAAGACGCCGGATGAGATTGCGAAGGACAAGGGCTACGTGCGCGGAGCAAAGAACGAAGAGAAGGCAAACGAGACTGCAGAAAAGGACGCAACCACAAAAGAAGCAAGTAGCGACGCCCAGCAGGAACTGAGCCAGGAAGCCGAGCAGTCCGAAGAATAGATTTTTAACAAACAAGAAGGCATAACATGATTACATTCCTTATCGGTGTCGCCATACTGATTGGCGGATACTTTACCTACGGAAAGTTTGTCGAACATGTCTTCGGCCCTGACGACCGCAAGACTCCGGCACTCGCTAACCCCGACGGCGTTGACCGCGTCCCGATGAAGCACTGGAAGAACATGCTCATCCAGCTCTTGAACATCGCGGGCATCGGCCCTGTCATCGGCGTGATTCTCGGCATCAAGTTCGGAGCCATCGTGTTCATCATCCTCCCGCTGGGTAACGTATTGGGCGGTGCGGTGCACGACTACTTCAGCGGCATGATAAGCATGCGCAACAACGGCTACAACGTGCCGGCACTTTCGCGCAAGTTCCTGGGCAAGGGCCCCTCGAAGGTGGTGATGGCGCTCATTTCCATCGCGCTCATCCTCGTGGGTGCTGTGTTCACTAACACGCCGGCGCAACTCATCAACACGCCCATCATCGCGGGTTCCGCAGTATCCCCCACGCTCTTCTGGGTAGCGGTCGGCGTGATTTTCGCCTACTACTTCGCAAGCACATTCTTCCCCATCGACAAGATTATCGGCCGCATCTACCCGATTTTCGGCGGCTTGCTCATTCTCGCCTCCCTCGGAATCATGATCGGCATCGCGCCGCACCTCAATGTGCTTAGCGAATTCAACCTCTCCGACATCGCATCGAACTTCACACAGCATCCGGCACACCAGCCCATTATCCCGATGCTCTTCGTGACGATTGCCTGCGGCATCATCAGCGGTTTCCATAGCACGCAGAGCCCGCTCGTGGCCCGCACCGAAGTGACCGAGAAGACTGGCCGCCAGACGTTCTACGGCATGATGATTATCGAAGGCCTCATCGGCATGATCTGGGCCGCGGGCGGCATGTTCATCTACCACATGCAACCCGAACTCATGGCGGCAGGCGGCGTGAAGGTATTGAGCGTACTCGTCTCCACCGTCATCCCGTTCGCTCCGATTTCCATCCTCGTGGTGGTGGGCGTGATTATCCTCGCGATTACGAGCGGCGACACGAGCCTGCGTAGCCTTCGCCTCACGATTTCGGAACTCTTCGGCATCGACCAGACCGACCCGAAAAAACGCCTGCTTCTCACCGTGCCGATGTTCGCCATCTGCCTCGTGATTATCTTCTGGAGCAACCTGAACCCGCAGGGCTTCAACATCCTGTGGAACTACTTCAGCTGGAGCAACCAGCTCATGGCCGTGTGCAGCCTGTGCGTAGCAACAGTTTACCTCCGCAGCAAGAAGAAGAACTACGTGATTGCGCTTATCCCGTGCATGTTCATGGCGTTCATCTGCTTCGATTACATCCTGTGGGTGAGTCCCGAGAACCTGAAGGGTGCTCCGCTCGGATTCGGGCTTGACTACAAGACGGCCCTCGTGCTCGCCATCGAAAATGCTGCCGTGCTCGGCGCGCTCCTGTGCCTGCGCGGCAAGAAGCTCGCCTCCAGGAAGAATTTCGACCCGGACAAGTGGGACAGTTCTATCGATGCGAAGAACGACTACGAACCGGAATAAGGAGTTCTAGCCTAGCGGATGCAGCTCGAAGGAACCATCAAGAGCGTTACGTTCCACAGCGCCGATAGCGGGTTTTCCGTTTTCCGCGTGACCGTGGAAGGCGAAAAAGCCCCCGTCGTGGTGACGGGGACTTTTCCCGATTTGGGGAGCGGTGAAAAGCTCCTGATGGAAGGGGAATGGGGGCGCCACCCCA
The DNA here is from genome assembly GCA_002449765.1 of Fibrobacter sp. UBA7003. GTDB lineage: Bacteria > Fibrobacterota > Fibrobacteria > Fibrobacterales > Fibrobacteraceae > Fibrobacter. The sequence goes on along the minus strand of DJXN01000015.1, from coordinate 20,641 downwards.
AGTACGGCAGGCAGTTCAAGTGCACCTCGTACAAGGTCGCGGCCCCGCAGGAAAGCGATATCGGCGCATACCTCGCCTCGGGTATATTCCGCGGCATCGGCCCCAAGACGGCAGAGGCAATCGTGAAGGTGTTCGGTGACGATACCGCGGACATCCTCGACAACCATCCCGAAATATTCCGCAAGGCAAAAATCAAGGGGTTCCCGGCAAAGAAGGTCGAAGCCTTCCTCGCCGCATGGCAAACAAACCGCCACAGCAGGGAAACGATGCTGTTCCTGTACGGGCACGGCATCGCGGGCAGCGTCGCAAAGCGCCTGTGGAACCAGTTCGGCGCCGAAACGATTGCCCGCATTACCGAGAACCCGTACCTGCTCTGCGAAGAAATCTGGGGCATCGGATTCCTGAAGGCCGATGAAATCGCGATGAAGGTCGGCATCCCGAAGGAAAGCCCCAAGCGCCTGCAGTCCGCCCTCATGTACGTGCTGCAGGAATCGAGCTTCAGCGAAGGCCACGTGTACCTTCCCAAGGACATCCTTCTCGAGAAGACGTTCCGGATTCTGCGCATTCCGATAGAAGACGACGATGCCGTCTACGGGCTTATACAGCAGTTCGATTACCTGTGCGAACGCGAGCGCATCAAGCGCGTTGACGACGACTGCTTCTACCCGCCGATTTTCCGCGCCGAGCAGAGCATTGCAGACAACATCCTGTACCGGCTTGCGGGCAACGCGCTCCCCACCGCGGGCTTCGAGCGGGCGCTCATGGACTGGGAACACCAGCACAAGTTCGCGTTCGACCCCATCCAGCGGCAAGCTATCCAGATGGCGCTCGCCTACCGCATATCGATTATCACCGGCGGGCCCGGCACCGGCAAGACGACTATCCTGAAGGGGATCCTCCACCTCGCGCAGAAGATGGACGAGAGCGTGTTCCTTGCCGCCCCCACGGGACGCGCCGCCAAGCGCATGGGCGACCTCTGCGGCATAAAGGCGCGCACCATCCACCGCATGCTCGAGATGGACCCCGCCACAAAGAAATTCAACCGCAACGCCGAGAACAAGCTGCCCTGCGACCTGCTCATCGTCGACGAGTTCAGCATGGTCGATACCTGGCTTGCGGCGGCGATGTTCGAGGCAATTCACGCGAAGACCCGCATTGTGCTCGTGGGCGATGCGGACCAGCTCCCGAGCGTGGGCCCGGGCAACGTGCTGAACGACCTCATCCGCTGCCCGAAAATCCCGACGACGCGCCTGCAGCACATATTCCGGCAGGCGGGCGGGAACGACATCGCCGACAAGGCAGCGAAGATAAACCAGGGCATTGTCCCCTCGCCTATCGACGGACCGAACTTCCATTTTATCCCGTTCGAGGAGCCCGAGCAGGCCAAGCAGATTATCGCGGACCTTCTCGCTACGGGCGTGCGGAGCAAAATCGACATCGACCAGAAGGCCGACCTGCAAATCCTTACCCCCATGCGCAAGGGCCCGCTCGGCATCTTCGAGCTGAACGCCTTCCTGCAAGAACTGCAGAACCCCGGAGTCGCACGCCACAGGATTATGGGAGTCCCCTGGAGCGACGGCGACAAGGTGATGCAGATAAAGAACAATTACGACAAGAACGTGTTCAACGGCGACGTGGGCGTAATCTTCAAGGTACACAAGAGCGACGACAAGGTGACGGTGTTCTACGACGACAAGACCGTCGAGTACGAGGGCGACGAACTGGAACAGCTCGCGCTCGCCTACGCCTGCACCATCCACAAGAGCCAGGGAAGCGAGTACCCGGCGGTCATCGTGATTCTCGATTCGAGCCACTACATGATGCTCCAGCGGAACCTGATATACACGGCAATCACCCGAGCGAAGGGGCACGTGTGGGTACTTTCTGCACCGGGGGCGTTCGCGACCGCGGTCCGCAACAACAGGAGCATCAGACGGTTTACAAGGCTCACGGAAAGGCTCTGCTGACCCGAAAGCGCCGTCAATTGTCAAAATAAGGCTTTTAATGGCGATTTTAAGCACATTTTATTGTTTTTCGCCTTTTTTTACGTTTTTCCCTTTGCATTTTGGCTTATTTTTGTTTATTTTCAAGAAAAACAAACAGAGGTACACTCATGAACTCCAAAAAGATTCTTTTCGGCCTAACTGCGGCCGCCACTCTTTTCAGTTTCACTGCCTGCGGCGGTGAAGGCGGAGACAACCCGGTCGGTCCGGGATCCTCGTCCTCCAAGCCCGTCGAACTTCCCAAGGAATCCTCTCTAAATCCGGTCCTGTTCAACGAGCCCTCCGTTACGGTAATGTCCGGAATGAACGGCATGCAGGGTTCTTTGAGCGGCGTCATCACAATCGACCCGGACTTCTTCAGTTCCGAAGGTGCATTCGAAGGCGACACGAACCAGGTGACGCGCATCGACAGCGTGCATTTTGCCGTGGGCAAGCCTACAGGCGACGGAAAGATTATGCAGGAACCCATCGCCATCAATCTCGACGGCCAGGTTTTACCCACCGATCGCATCTCCCTGTCCCAGAAGTTCTTTGAATTTTCACAGCTTAGCAGCTGCGGAGTTTTCAACCTCTATATCACCGTATTCTCAAGCACCAAGCACACGGTCGATCCGAAGGTCAAGACTATTACCTACACGAACACCTACAACCAGCTAACCTTCACGCGTAACGAAAGCGAATGCAAGGCACCGGAACCGGAATCATCTTCTGCTGCGGAACCGGAAACCTGCACCCCGGTGACCGCAAACGAAGTCGAACTTTCCAACACCACGGGTAGTTCCCAGAATGCGCTCAACTTCGAAACGGGTCTCGCAGACAATCCGCATGTCACCTTGCACATTTCCGGCAGGGAAGCATCTCTTGTCCCGGGCGCCGGAGTCTCCGTGTTCGAAGACAACAGCCAGACCACCGGCCTGCAGCCGGAAGTCGCCAACCCCGGCCAGCCCGTCTGCCTCGAAAAGTTCAAGGCATCAGCACGTGCCTATGACGAGGAGCTCACTTCCGGCCTCTGGCTCGAAGTCGTGGCAAATGGAAAGACCTACCCCGTCATGATCAAGAAGCCCATGTTCGAAAGCAATACCAAGGGTTCTGTGACTCTCATTTACTACAAGTAATCGACTGCTAAAAGCTTTTCAAAAGCCCTCCCCGTTGCGGGAGGGTTTTCTCTTATGCGGTGCGCATTTTCTATATTTGCGCCGTAAACATTAATACGGAGTAAACTATGCTCAAGAAGCTTTCCAACTTCCCCGGTATCAAGGGACCCGTCGTCACCATCGTGATGGACGGTTTTGGTATCACCGATAAGGTCGAAGGCAACGCCATCAAGGCCGCCCGCACCCCGACTCTCGACAACCTCTTCAAGATGTACCCGAACGTGCTTTTGAAGGCTCACGGCCGCGCCGTGGGTATGCCGACCAACGAAGACATGGGTAACTCCGAAGTGGGCCACAACGCTATCGGTGCGGGCCAGGTGTACAACCAGGGTGCAGCCCTCGTGCAGGACGCAATCGTCTCCGGCGACATCTTCGGCCGCGACGCCTGGAAAGAAATCGCCTCCAACGTACGTGATCACGGTTCCGTGCTCCACTTCATCGGTCTCTTCAGTGACGGTAACGTTCACTCCAACATCAGCCACCTCAAGGCCATGGTCGCCCAGGCCAAGAAGGAAGGCCTCAAGAAGGTCCGCGTGCACATCCTTCTCGACGGCCGCGACGTGCCGGAAACCTCCGCCCTCGATTACGTCGGCCCGTTTGAAAAGTTCCTCGACGAACTCCGCAGCCCGGAATTCGACGTCTGCATTGCTAGCGGCGGTGGCCGTATGCAGATCACCATGGACCGTTACAATGCTAACTGGAAGATGGTGGAACTCGGCTGGAAGACCCACGTGCTCGGCGAAGGCCGCTACTTCGACAACGCCACCCAGGCTATCGAAACCCTCCGTGGCGAAACCAAGGCTATTGACCAGGATCTCCCGCCGTTCGTGATTGCGAAGGATGGCCAGCCGGTCGGTACCATCAACGACGGCGACTCCGTGGTGTTCTTCAACTTCCGTGGCGACCGCGCCATCGAAATCACCCGCGCCTTCGAAGAAGAATCCTTCAACGAATTTGACCGCAAGCGCTTCCCGCATGTGTGCTACGCCGGCATGCTCCAGTACGACGGCGACCTCAAGCTCCCGAACCGCTTCCTCGTGCCGCCTCCGGCCATCAAGGAAACCAGCGGCGAATGGCTTTCCGAAACCGGCGTGAAGCAGTTTGCCTGCTCCGAAACGCAGAAATACGGCCACGTGACCTACTTCTGGAATGGTAACCGTTCCAGCAAGTTCGACGGCGAAACCTACCTGGAAATCGAATCCGACGTGGTTCCGTTCGAACAGCGCCCGTGGATGAAGGCCGCCGAAATCACCGACGCCATGATCGAAGCCTTGAAGAGCGGCAAGTACCAGACGCTCCGCTGCAACTTCCCCAACGGCGACATGGTGGGCCACACGGGCTCCTTCCGCGCCGCTACGATGGCTATCGAAGCTGTGGATATCGGCCTTGCACGACTCCTCCCGGTGATTGACGCCCTCGGCGGTGTCGCCATCATCACGGCCGACCACGGTAACGCCGACGAAATGTACGAAATCGACAAGAAGACCGGCATGCCGAAGGTCAACAAGGACGGTACCTTCAAGGCCAAGACCAGCCACACCCTCAACAAGGTTCCTTGCATCCTTTACGATAACGTGACCGGCGGCAAGCTTTCCCTCAAGGAAGGCGACTGGGGTCTTTCGAACATCGCTGCAACGACCGCGAACCTCCTCGGCCTCGAAAAGCACGAAGCCTGGGACGACTCGATGCTCATCATCAAGTAATGGCCCCTATCGCCGCATGGCGGCTCCAGGGTGACAGTCCAAAACTAAAAAGGGAACCCGCATGGGTTCCTTTTTTTGTGGTCTCAAATATACCACTCGGGCCGATAGCAACTACTTGGGATAGTAGCTCACGCCGCCCGTGACAGACCAATGCCAACCGGGAAATTCTCCGAAGGTGTTGGCCGCACCCACCCGGAATTCCCAACTGTCGTTGAGCCTGTAGCCCGCGACAATGTATTCCGTCATCACCCGCGGGAACGCAAATTTCGCCTGCAAATTGTCGTTGGACCGATTCGGATAAGCCGGGTCGGGGCGATAGACGCTGAACGAGAAACTGAGGGAAAGCGGGCCATAGTAGGCACTGGCAAAACCGCCATAGACCGCCACCTGCCCAACACTCGTCGAAGACTCAAAGGAACCTTTCTCGAGCTCATCCCCGCCCAAGAAATAATGCACGCAGAAAAAGTCCGTTCCCGAATAGGTGAATTCGCGTCGGTGGATCCACAAGCCCGCCGCAGCCCCGATTTCGAAATACTTCGTATTCAGTCCCATAAACGCGTTGCCGAACACGCCCTTGTCAATGGAGGCGCTCCCTCCCAGCATGAGCAGGTTATGCTTGTACACGAAATCCAGGGAAGCGGTCAAAATAGGGAATCCCATCCTGTAAGTGGCATCCACGTTTTCATTGACCTCGATATCCTTGTATTCTTCGCAGTCCGCAAGGTTGCTACAATTTCCCTTCTTGTTGACAATGCCGGAAAGCCGTTCCTTCTCCGGGTTTCCCATGTGGACATTCGCCGTCAGGCGCGTCGCTGTCGTGTTGGGTTCCCTAAAGCCTCCCGCACCGCGCAATTCGGGCGACGCGAGAGCCTCCATCTCGAACTGTTCCACATGCCCGTAGCTCCCCGATATAGAACATCCGGAGAACAGGGAAAGGGCTAATACGAAACCAACAACGACGAGCGTCTTCATAAAGGACCACCTTCAAAAACAGGACTCTGCTACTTCACCATCAAGCGACCCATTCCGCCCACATTCCCCGCACGGACGCGGAGCATATAGACACCGGGCTTCGGCGTTTCGACGGCGACGCTGTTGGCCCCTGCAAGCGCCTTCGTAGAAACAGAGCGCACCACATGTCCCTTCAGGTCTACGATATCCACACTTACGGCACTACCCGCGAGGCCTAATCCCGCATCGAAGCCCACCTGGAGCGTCGTACCGGACTGCATAGCCTTGAGACCATCAAGCGTGCGCGCAAGCACGGCCTTCGGGGCGTCACCCACATGGACATTCGCGACCTTCGGCGTCGTAGAGAGCATCACCTTCATGGCTGTGCCATTGACCATCTTCGTCGTCTTGCCGTCGACCGTCACATACACGGAGAGGCCCTTCGAAGCAAGGTCGTCGAGTCCTGCTATTTCGAGATAACCCATGCGGTCGCTGGTCGCCGAGAGTTCGACATTCCAATCGTAGGTACCTTCAGAAACAAGCTTCACGCTCTTCGCAAGCCGCTTGCCCGATTCCACGATGGAAAGGTTTACGCGGTTGCCCATGCCGGCAGGAGGCTCCTCGGAACGCAAGGCGACACGGCCCGCGCCGAGCACGTTCCAGTTATCCATCTTGCCCCGCGCATCGGAGAGTTTCACCTGCAGCGCCCATCCGCTCTTGCCGGCGGCTTTCGCAAGCACGAACTTCTTGTTCAGCGACTTCGTAAGCACATTTTCGCCATCCATATTGAGCGAGTCAGCAAAGTAGGGGTCCGATGAAAGTTCCCATTTGGAGATTGAGTCGGGCTTGTTCACCTTCACCCACACCGCCTCGTAGGGAGCAAGAATTCTGGCCGGGTCGTAGTTGCCGGTTGTCGGATTCCAGCGCCAGAATTCCACGGCAGGCAACAAGCTCCTGCAATATTCCTCAACCCATCCCTTCTGGCTTTCGTAGAACTCCTTGTCGAACCTTCCACCCATGTGGCTTTCGTGTTCAAGCCATTCCCACTTCTCGTCACACGAATTTTCTTGATTGTAGTCCCCTTCCTCCTCTTCTTCCTCATCGTCTACACCCAGATCCAGGTACCAGCCGTAGGGATTCGAGACAAGGTTCCAACCGCTGTTCACGCTGTCCAGTTTCCAGGTCAGGTCATCGACGAATGCGGAATCCTTCAGCTTGAGAGCGTTGCCGTCAAGCGAATTGTACCAGTAGCCGCGGCCCTGTACCAAGGAATCCTTGGGCGAAAGTTCCTGATACTGCCAGAACTTTCCCGCAGCATTCGATTCGTCCCACCAGTAGAAGATTCCATCGTCCGACCACTTGTAACTATCGAAATCGACATTCCAAAGCGAAACCATGTGCCAGGAATCGGCCTTGCCGTCCGCGATTGTCGACTTCACCTCGAAATCCTGCATATAGGTCGCCTTTTGATCGCCATTGAAGATTGTCGCGGTCAGCAGGTAGTTTCCGAATGCCAGCGGGTACTTGGTCCAGCGCGTCTCTTCGGGCCACCAACTTCCGTTATAGATGGTATCATTTACGATCAGCTCGCCATCGTCATTTTCTATCATGATGGCAATAAAGGGGTAATCCTGCACATACCTAAAGTTCCCCGTTTGCGCGACAAACTGAATAGCGTTGCCGGAACTCAGGATTCGCGGCTTCACGATTTCGAGCAATTCAAATTCAGCATCGCCTTCCTTACCGGGCTCGTCATTGCCCGAATCGCCGGAATCCGTGATTCCGTTCGCCTTCTCGAAGCCTTCGGGATAGATGAGCACCGCAACGACGGGTTTCATTTCGCCCTCATCTTCTTGCATCGCCTTCTTGCCTTCGGGCGTTTTCAAAAATTCTTCCATAAGTTCGTCGTTCACCGAGCCCAGGTCGAAATAGCCGTTTTCGTCCGACGGGACAAGAATGCCCGCCCTCGCCCTTTCAAGCAGGACATCCTGATCTGTCGTGAGAGCAAGTGCGGCACGGAGTTTCCAGCCCTTGAATCTGGAGCCATCCGTAATTGCCGGCGTAGAGGAATAGATATAGATGACCTGGCCAATTTCGAAGAACATGGGGGCACTTCCATCGCTAGCCATGCTGCTCACTTCCGTCAATGTGCCCGTCGCCGAATCCTTGGAGAATGTCATGACTGTCACGGGCGACATCATGTAATCCACGCCTTCGCCAAGGAAAATCTCGGCTTCCGAAACCGCATTCGCATTGCAATCGGTAGAAAGCGTATAGTTTTGACTCTGCGTATAGACATTATCCACAGCAAACGGGACCTTGCCCCTGGACATCACCCAACATACGGGAGCGCGATCAGGATTGTCCTGCGTCAGTTCGTAGGCGAACTCGGCCCACTTTTGGTTGATGCGCCCATCATTCGTTTCGAACCTAAAGAGATTCTCATTAATATTGCTCATACGATAGTTGCCGTAGTTGGAAAGCATCCGCTCCTCACTTTCGGTGAGACAGCCAGATTCGACACAATCCATCAAGAAGTAGACCCAAACATCATCAACAATGACCTGACTCTGGTCAGCATACCCCGGCAAGCCCGAAATATAGGGAGTCGCAAGCTTGTCGCCATATTGCCACGAGAGATTGGACACTTCCGTGAAGAAGCGTCGCCCGTAGGTATCCATCGCAGCGGCAAAGCTTGCCGACTTCATGGCAGAACTGGATATGACTCCGTTCATAAACTCGCTGCCATCCTCTTCCTCGATCCGTACCACATAGGAACTCGTATCGAAAACACCCGCCGTGAGATCGCCCACCGCATTGCGGAAATTGCCCCGGGCAACAGTCATAGGTTGCGGAGCCGTGGCCTGACTGCCTGGAGTCAGCGTGCCCTCGGTATTGAATTCATTCGCAGCCGTCTCTGGATTGGCAAGAAAATCGCTGCTAATTTCACCCATAAAGCCGGCGGCGTCACCGGAATTATCGGAATAATGATAGTTTGCATAGAAATTAAAGAGCCACTCATATTGGCTAGGATTCTGTCCCAACGCCATAGAACCTATTCCAAACCCGATTTCGCACGGTGTCGAGCCATCGCAGCGGATATCGCCCACGGTGAAAGTATTGGTCATCTGGATAGCATAGCCGGAAGTGCCAAACGGCAAAGGATCTGCATAACCCACAAGGCCACCGACTCGGCTTCCACCCGCTTCGGTCTGGTCCGCAACTTCAAGACCTTCTATAGCCACGTTCGCAAAAGTGCCTCCAGAAGCCTTGCCGACAAGACCCCCGATCGAAGCAAGGATAAGTCCATTTTCATTCCGACCATCGCTAAATTTCGCATCCCGATGATGCGTTACGGACAAATTCTTGACAACGACACTTTCCATAGAAGCAAGCGTATCCACTTTTCCAAAGAGACCGCCGATCATCACTTGGTCATATTCATTCGGATTTTCAGTCGCCACCGACGAAACGGAAATATTTTCGCCCTGGAAATTATAAACACTTACATTCACGGCCTGCGAAGCTAAGACCCCAGCAAAGGAATACGACTTGATAACGGCATCTTTCACGGAAACGTTCGTGTATACATACGAACCCACCCCGAAAGTCGAAGCAGTGCCCTGAGACGCTTCATTTATAAGAAGTCCCGCGTATTCATCATTCTCCAGATGGACATCCTCGAAATTGACATTCTCAAGTGTAATTTCGCCCCCATCCCTCCTTGCGACAAAGGCAGCGTAATCACTGGAGTATTCCGATATGCGGCAAAGACCTCGCACCGTGTATGTCTTGCTGTCCTTGCTCCTAATGATGATCGCACCGCTTACCCCTTCAAAAACAAACGGACGGAACTCCTGATTGCACTTTTGCTGCGATTCGTCATAGCCACCGAAGTCGACATCCGACGCCAAGAAGAGACCCATGATAGGGGCATCCTCCTGGTTGATAAGCTCATACAAGGTTTCGTAAATTCCCTGCTCTCCTCCGTCTTCAGGGCCAATCCAGAGAGCGCTGCATGTTTCACCTTCGGCAGGCTGATAGCCGGCCTGTTGCTGCGACAGCTGCACGTAGTATTCGCCGTCGTACCCGGTCCGCTTTACGCAATAGACCTTCCCTTCCTCTTCCTGGTTAGACGTTCCGGCCGCCCACGGCGACACAGCGAGGAGTGTCGCAGAAAGCGCGACCGCTGTTTTCAAGAAGGCAAATTTCCTGTCCATACGGAAACTCCTGTTCAAAAAGCTATCCATAAAAAATCGACCCGTCATTCTTCGACCTCCCTGACGCAGCGGACATAATACGCATAGTCATCAATACTATCATAACTAAAGTTTATCACACTGCTATTGTTCAAAGGAAGGAAATAAGCATAGCTCAGAATATCCTTTCTTTCGCTCGTCCAGAATCCCGTCCTGTATCCCTCTTCATAGGAATGGGAATTGTACCGGTAGCCCGCCGGAATACCAGCAAACCCCACAGAATCAGAACCACTCCATCCATCGTTCCAACCGCTAGTCGTTTTCAACTTGGGGCCGACCTTGCTCGAGCCTCCCATAGCATCTACCAGTGTTTTATATTCCGCCTGGGTAGGCAAATGCCACCCCTCAGGGCATGCAGAGTCCACTGCAATTTGCCAGTCATACAGGCGTCCCGCCACCTTGCAATGATCAGCGTTGTCATCATAGCAGTAGCTACCCTCGACAGGCGCATAGTTCATATTCTGGGCCGTCCACTCCAGAGATCCGACAACGATTGTCCTGTACTTTTGTCCATCGCGAGAATCCGTCAGGGTGCCATAGCTTATATCCGGCCTTAAGCGGCTTTCCGTAGGAATATCCCAGTTCCATTCATCAAAATTCACCCAGCCGTTAGCCGTGCAGTAATACCTCACATTCCCCGTCACGACTCCATACTTAATATCACCGACATTTTTCGAAGCACAGTCCAGGCCATAGGTATCATACTCTATTTCCAGGGCTTCGTCCCAGCCGTCTGATTTGCAGATATAATAGGTGGTATATTCCTCGTCGCCAAGCAGAGCGACTTCGCCCTCGTTATCCGATGCGCACTCATGACCGTAAGTATCGTAATCCTGCTGCGATGCGCGCTTCCAGCCAATATCGGAGCACATGTAATAGGAATAGTCCATGTTGCTTTTCAGGACCAACCCTTTGCGTTTTTCCGTGCAGCCACCCAGCCCGAGCATATATTCGCGCGGGGTCGCAACCACCCACTTTTCGAGGGACTCATCGTATTTGTAGCAATCTCCGGTTTCGCTCCACCTGATAGAGCCATCTTCTACAGCCTCCCAATCTTCGAAATCCAGCCTGATATCCGCGACCCATTCGCCGTCGCTGCAAAGGAAGCGGTATCGCGACCCATAGTAGATGCTGAGCTCATTCGCAATCTCGACTCTTTTACCTTCATTTTTCGCATCGCATTTACCAAGTCCAAAGACATTGGCCCAGAACATGCGCACGTGCTTTTCGAAATTCGGGACCTCGTCCAAACCCCACGATTCCATATTCTTGCGCACAGCGGCAAGCTTTCCGCCCAGGTCCGCCTGCATCGCCCAATCCGCCATTTCGGTCTTGACGGTCGAATCTTTCCATTCGCCATTGCGTTCGATATCGCCTGCAAAATTTTTCAACCGGAGCAGAAGCTGCACGTCGCTCACGTCGCCCTGTATGATTACATCGACAGCCAGCAGAATGGCGCTGCCGTCATCGGAATAAGCGATATCCAGGTCCCCGAAATTTCCGACAGAGCCTTCAATGCCGAGAGCGTCCAGGATTTCGGATTCTGCCTGTTGCCTCGCGTCCGCGACACTCTTGCCAGACGCCACCAAGCTACGCACGCGCGCGTATTCCAGATGCGTCAGCAAGTTCACGTTCACCGAGCTGGTTTCAGAGAAATCCACCAAAGCTTTCAGGGTGACGGGAATGTCTGTCACGCTGCCCGATACAGCAAGGCGGTAATTGCCGCTAATTTCGACAGCAGCATATTGCGAAGCAAGCGTCACCCCATGCACCTCATAACCGCCGAGGCCTCCTGTAGACCATCCCCTGTATACGCGGCCCGTCTCTTCGAGCGTTTCGCCATCGAGTTCCAGTACAGAAACTGCCGTGAGGGTTTCAAACGGGCTCATGCCCGTAATAAACTCATCTTCAATCCCGCTTCCGCCATCGGACGAAGAACTCACCGCACTGCTGGAAGATTTTTCATCGCCAGACCGAGTCGTATCATACGCGATCCAGTTTCCCTTCTTGCAGACCAAGAGAGAATCGGCATCCTTCAGGTAGGCCGTCATGCCATCACGGTCTTCGTTGCATTCCTTGAGGCCGTCGGCATCGTCCACCACATAATCGGCAAGCATCAGCTCGTCCAGGATACTCTCGCCATTGTCATCACCGCAGGCCGCAAGGAAAAACGTGGCACCCAAAAGGGGCAGCAAACGACGGGCACAACTCATAACATTCTCCTTTTTTAGGAAGGGGCCTGCTACAAATCTATCTTTTTTTTAAAGAAAGAGATACTATTTTAGTACAATTCTACGGATTCCGACTTGATTTTCAAGGCGAACCCGTACAAAGTAGAGTCCCTTAACGGATGTTGCGATGTAAGCGGTATTTTCGCCACGACGGGCCACCAGCCGTTCGCTTGCAACAACCTTTCCGTTCACCGAAACGATGTCCACGCGGCCTTCGCTGCCCGCCAGGCCGGGCGCCGCATCGAAAGACACGCCGACTAGCGAGCCCTGCTGCACAAAGCGGAAATTCGAGAATTTCGCCGCCCCCGCTACGGCCACGTTCTCCCTGGAAATACGTAGCGTCACGGGTTTGGCGTTTTTCTCTAGTGAAATTTCCATGGCCTTGCCGTCCGTGGCTTCGAACGTCCTGCCATCTACGGCAACGAACACGCGGAGACCCGCGGCCACGACATCTTCGAGACCTTCGAAGGAGAGGGACGCCTTGCGCGCACTCGTGGCACTCGCCTCCATGTTCCATACAAATTCACAATCAACTTCTGCGGCACAGGAGCGGGCCTTCACGCTCTTTGCCAGGCGTTGGTTGTCTTCGACAATGGAGAGGTTCACAAAATCGCCCATGCCGGCAGGCGGTTCCGCCAGCGTCGATTCATCACCCACGCCAATAAAGTTCCAGCTGTCGCGCTTGCCGTTTTTGTCGGACAGCATCACACGCAAATTCCAGCCGCCATTTCCATTTGCGGACTTCGCAAGCATCCGCTTGGAAGCCCCAGCGACAGCAGGGGCCGACTTCGCAGCAGGTTTTGCCGGAATCCGAACCGTCACCGGCCTAGAGACCTTCGCCCATATGGCCTCGTAAGGCGCAAGGGTATCGGCAATTTCGTATTCGCTTGTTTCCGGATTCCACTGCCAGAACTGGACATCACCGTAATCATCCGCATCGAGAACGATGTTCCAGCTGTAGGGATTCGCCACCAGATTCCAACCACTGTAGAGGCTATCGAGTTCCCATTCGATATCGGAAGCCTCCTCGGGGTCGCTGTTCCGGAGTTCGATAGTCTTGCTTTCGAACGTTCCAAACCAGAATCCGCGAGTCGCATCGTATTTCTCGGTTTCGTCATAACGGCGGTATTGCCAGTATTCGCCGATGGGATTGCGTTCGTCCCACCAGTAGAACGCCGATTCCTCGCCGAAGGATTCCATATCCTTAAATGCGGCGACACTCACCAGCTGCCAGGAATGGGCTTCCATCGTAATGTGTGCAGGTTCTTCCACCTGGTCGCTACTGGATTCCGGCATTTCGATTCCACTGCTCGATTCCGGGACTTCTTCGCTGGAGCTCGAAATTTCGTATTCTCCGCTGGAACTGGATTCGGCAACTTCTTCGGAAGAACTTGCGGGCTGCATTTCGCTCGAACTCGAAAGGAGCACGCTCGAGCTCGACAGGAGCGAACTGCTCGATTCCGGCACGCTACTGCTAGAAACTTCGGCGCTGCTGCTCGAAACCGGGATTTCTACGGCACGGAAGGTCGCATGGTAAACCGCATCTCCCTTCACCGGCGCCAAAGCCGGTTCCCATCCCGTCCACGTCCACGTATGCAGTTCCGTCGCGGGCTTCGTCGGAGTTTCGCCATCGTACACGGGCATCGTCCCGTACTCGAATTCCTTCGCGAACAGCTCGCGTTCACCTTCCTTGAACACCACCTTGTAGCTGTTGATCGTATAGCGGGCAGTCACCGTCAAGTCCGATTCCACATTGTCGAAAGCCTTGTCCCAGCCTGCAAAGGTGTAACCTTCGTGTTCCGGGGGCTCGGGCGCAACCGCGGCTTCGCCGCTCTTGACCGTCTGCGTCCCGACAAGCGTCTTGCCGTCCTTATCCATGAAATTCACATGGAAGGCCACCACGGAAATCGGCGCCACGGCCGAATGCGGGCCCCACGCGATAAAGGGAAGGCTCCCATTTTCGCCTTGCTCAAAAGCCCACACGTAGGGCGACTGGTCCGTATTCATGAACCCGGCGAAAGCGGATTTCTGCATCGTCGCAGAAACCTCCGTACCGTTGCTATTTTCGTCAAGCGACCGGACCGCGCCATTCCTGATCACGTAACCCGAAGCGTATTGGCCGTTCTGAACCTTCCAGGATGCAGTAGCATCGTTGCCGCTATACTTGAAGGCGCCATACGGGTATTCCACCGCATCTTCGCCATAATGGTATGCGTAAAACACGTCGACCTTCGCAGTGGCATCGAGCTTTCCGAAAAGGTATCCCGTCTTGACGGGAGCCGCATCGACGGAAACGAGGTTCCCCACATAGAAGGCATTCTTCATTTCGACGTCGGCATAGGTGACGGTCGCACCCACAAGGCCACCTGCCAGCAGGCTATCCGTACCGAACGAGCCTTGAACCGCAATATTGCCGGAGGCTCCCGACTTCTGCATGCTACGCAGCGCATAGCAATAGCCGCAGATGCCGCCCACCATCGAAGCGGAAGGTTTCTCGAAATTCGAACCCGAAGCGTCGATACGGATAAGGTTATCGCCCGAAGCATCTACCGTGACATCGCGGAACGACACGGACTTGGTTCCCCCGCTCACCGCCCTATTGAAGAACGCCCCCAGGATACCGCCCACGTAAACAGGGCTTACGCTATCGGCCACCGAGATAGAGCCCGTATAGGTCGAATTCAAAAGTTCGAGGTCATTCTTGGTGCCGTTGCCGAGGATATCGGCAATCCCGAAGAACCCACCGACGAAAATACTGTCGTATGCCGGGAAATAGCTATTGACCAGTTCGCCTTCATAAGAGGATTTCAGGTTCGAACGGATATCCACATCGCTACGGCATCCCAAAAGCCCCTTTCCGTTTACAGACAAAATAGCAATTCCCGCGAAACCGCCGAGGTAGGCGTTCACATCAAACCCGTCCCCTACCGCAGTCGCAGACCCTGCCACCGAGATAGAACCCTGCGCGCGGGAACCCACGATGGAGACAAAACTGTCGTCGGTGAGGTTAGCGGCATCGGTTTCTCCCGCAAGGCCCAAAAGCCCACCCGCATAGTAGGCATGCGAAACAGCGCGCGTCAAGGAATCCTTCACCATCACCTTCACCGTATCCTTCTGCAGCGAGAATGAGGCCCCCTTGAACACGGAGACCCGCCCGACAAGCCCGCCCACAAAGACACTGTCCGCATTGCTTTCGCTGATTCCGACAACACCTGCACTATTCACAATCGAGAGGTTCGCCACCGCCGACGAATACGGGCCATTGGGTCCATAGGTGATTCCCGCCTCGCCGAAGATGCCGCCCATCGCCGAGCCACCCGCAATCTTCGTGTAGGCCTTGCCTGAATCGCTCGAATCGAGCTTTATGTTGTCCAGAACGATCGACGAGCTGTCCACCGTGGCATCGGCATAACCCGCATAGGCGTAAAGCCCGGCAACGCCGCCGAGCGCCGAGGGCGTCGATGCCGAAGACGAATCCTGCACCTTCGCACGGACCGTCAGATTCTTGAAGTCCACCTGGAAAGCAAAACCGGCAATTCCACCCAGGAACACGGAATAGCGGCTGCCCCAGTCAAACAACGTAGAGCCCGCAAAGTTCCCTTTTTCATTCGAGAGTTCGAGCACGTTGCGAATAAGGATGTCGTCGTTCGCCGTAATGTCCGAAACCGTCGATGCGCTGATATTGCCCGCAAGGGCCCCCGCTACGGGCGCCTGGATATCCACATCCTGTAAGCTCACGCGACGCACCGTCGACATCCACACATAACCGGCAAGCGCACCGACCGGATAGTAGTCCGCGCCCGCTTCCGCCACATCGCGGTCCGCACGCGAATCCGACACCACCATGCGAACATTCTTGAAGTTCACGTTCACGGCCTCGTGCTCCTTGATGGAACTGAAGAAACCAGCCGGCTGCGTCATCGCTCCAGACGCGACATCGTGCACATAGCAAAGGTTTTTTACCCAGAACCCGTTGCCGTCGAAAATCACATGCGCTGTCGAAAAATCAAGCGGCACGTGGTTCATAAGGCACGTCCCGGCGGGAGTCGTCTCGTCAAATTCGTGAAGGTCGATATCGGAAGCAAGCATCAGGTTCTTCTCGGCATTGCCCCAATGTTCCTGGACCAAGTCGTAGAGCGCCTGCGGATCCCCGTCATCCGCCACTCCCAGACATTGACCACCCGACGCCTGGAAAAAGCCGCCATTGCCGCTGATTCCGTGGGGACCGCCCGTGTAGGACGCCATGTTCACCACGATCTGCCATGCGGGATCGTTACAGCCCGCGTTCGCATTCTGGGAAAGATACAGGTTGCCGGGGCTAGAGTTCAGGGAAAAGAGGCTATAGAACCCACCCGCAAACGCCGGAAGCGCTACGGAGAACAGCGAAATTGTAAAAAAACGTGAAAAAAATGACATCTCAACCCTCTATTTGCCAAAAGATATATTATATGTTCCCGAATTTAAAGCGACGGACATCACACCCCCGCACGGCAGTGAGCGTGCGCACCCTTTATCGCCCAAAAGACAATCCCCTATATTCCAACTTGGAATAAGAGTATGCATTTTTCTAAATTTTCGCAAGATTCATCAAGGAGTAAAAGATGTTCAAAAAATTCATCCTGGCAGTCGCCCTGCTCGCAGGCGCAAGCTTTGCCACCTGGGACTACTACCCCATCCCGGATTCCTCTCACGGGAGTTTCGAAGCGGGACTCTACTACGACAAGGACCACAACTGGTCTCAGGCTGGCCTCAAGGTCGGAGGCCGGTTTACGATGATCAAGAGCCTCGAAATCTCCTTTACCAGCTGGGGCTACCAGTTCTGGAACGAAGACGACTGCGCCGGCTGCGTCAACGGCGGCGAAGGCCTCCGCGACCTCACCATCGGCGGCCGCTACCAAGTCGCCCCCATGGTAACCGCATTCCTCGACTTCAACCTCCCCGTAGGCGAAGACGAATATGACGGTCCTGGCACGCACGCCCCCTCGAACGGCGAATTTTCCATGTACCTGGGCGCCCAGTTCTCCGTGCCGACCAAGCTCAAGGGATTCAAGTTCGGGACCGAAGGCGGCTTCCTCTGGGGATTCGAATACGACGACCATGAACGCGGGCTTGACCTCCACCTCGGTGCCGAAGCAGCCTACACCATCCCCAATGTCGGACTCACCCCCTACCTCGGATTCCTCCTCAAGTACCGCCTTTCCGAAAGCGAATACTACGTGAAGGGCGAAGACAAGTACCACGGCTACGGCGACCGCAAGTCCCGCCAGTTCAACCTGTGGCTCGGCGCCTCGTACGCCATCAACAAGATGATCGAAGTCAAGGCCGAGTTCATCTTCCGCCACGAAAAGTACAGGGGCTACGAAACTGTCGAGAGCCCGTTCCACCTCGGCGGCAACGCCGACGGCGTCTACATGGGCGTCATTTTCAACTTCTAGCGCAAAAATTCAAGAAAAATGAGAGCGTCCGCACATGCGGGCGCTTTTTTTGCGTCCAACCCGTGCCTTTCGCTTACTTTTATATTATTTTTGTTAGCATACAAACAAAACCAAGGAGTATCCTAATGTTCAAGAAAATCATCCTGGCAGCAGCACTCGCGGCGACCGCCTCCTTCGCACAACTCAGCTTCGGTGTTCACGCCGGCGGCGACCTTAACAACGTCTGGGGCGACGACACCGACAACTCTGAATCCGGCATCGGTTTCAACTTCGGTGGCGCCATCAAGTTCTCCCTGCCGCTCCTGCCCCTCACGGTGGAAGCGAACGTCCTGGCCGACATGCGTAATTACGAATTCGAATACGGCATCACCGATTACAGCGTGACCCAGTGGAACATCGACATCCCCGTGCTCGCTCGCTTCTCCCCGCTCCCGATTATCTTCATCGAGGCCGGTCCGCAGTTCTCCTTCAACATTTCACAGTCCGCCGAAGACGCTTCCGATGACGAAATCAAGAACTTCGACAAACTCCTGCCGATGAACTCCTTCGAATTCGACCTCGTGTTCGGCCTGGGAACCGGGATTATCCCGTTCGTGGATGTCGACTTCCGCGTGGTGCTCGGCATGACCAACATCTACGACGATATCGATGTACCCCTGGTCGGTTCGGACGAAATCAACGCCTCCAACCTGCAGTTCGTGCTCGGCGCCACCTACTGGTTCTAACCGAAACTGCTAGCGCATAGCATTTAAAAAGACGTGCAGCGATGCACGTCTCTTTTTTATACTCGAATGGTCCTGTGGAGCAAGGCTCTGATTGATTGTCACCCTGGAGGGAGTCCGCAGGACGACCGATAGGGTCCACTACAATTTAAAGAACAAGTCCTCCCACTCGGGATTCATCGACTGTATCAGGTCAATCTTCTTTTCTCGGAGTAAGTTTTTCATGGATTTTTCACGTTCTATAGCATGCCGCATATCCGTATGCTCCTCAAAATATCCCAATTTATCTACGCCATATTTTTTTAGTAAAGCCATCATAGACCTTCTCTTTATGTTGCATTACTCGATTTTTCAAATCGCTTGTAACACCAACATATAAGGTCCCATTTTTCTTATTAAATAGAATATACGTATATCCTTTCTTCTGCATAAGCGGGAAAGTACAAAAAAAGACCATTGAAAAACAATGGCTTTAAATGGCTTGGATTCTATCGGCCCCGAAGGGGCCTCCAGAATGACAAGAAGGTTATTTCACGTCGTATTCGGGAATCGGCAGGCTTTCGCCCGCTTTCATGGCCTTGTCGAGGGCGGCGGACTTTTCCGGGTCAAGCCACCAGTAGACGGGAATGGCGTCTTCGCGGTTGAAATGGTCCAGCACCTTCTCGGGAGTGCCGTAACGGTTCCAGTAGAGGATGCGGTGGTGGTCGCACTGCCACATGAGCACGTAGGGCACGATTTCTGCGAGGCGGTTATCGAGCGCCTTCAAGATTTCGTTTCGCTTGGCCAAATCAAATTCCGTCTTCTGCAAGTTGATTAAGCTATCGACCACCTTGTCTTGCACGCCGGCGAGGTTGTTCGTGCCCTTCTGGAGAGCGGTCGCAGAATGCCAGCTCGCTTCTGGGTCGCGGAGGCGACCTGCGCCCCAGTTCACCCAGTAGAGGTCGAAGTCGGCATCGTCCAGGCGCTTGCGAAGCGTGCTCTGGCTCATCTGCTCGATGGTTGCCACCACGCCCACCTTCTTCAGGTCTTCCTGGAACAGCGTGAGGTGGCGCAGGTCTTCCTGGCTCGTGATGAAGTTAATCGCAAACGGCTTGCCGTCCTTCTCGAGAACGCCCTGGCCGTTCACCTTGTAGCCCGCCTCCGCAAAGAGCGCGCGGGCACTATCCGGATTGAATGTGTAGAGCGGCGCCGTCGGGTTCTTGTTGCCTTCCCACAGGTCGGGGTAGTAGCTGTTCAGCAAGAAGTACTGGCCGAACATGTACTTCTCATTCATCGCCTCGCGGTTCAAGAGCATCGAAAGGGCGCGGCGCACGCGCACGTCCTGGAACTGCGGCTTGCGCAGGTTGATGGCCATGCCCTGGAATCCGATGGGCTCCTTGTTAAAGATACGCTGCTTCACGGCCCAGCCCTTCTTGACGGCGTCGAAATCGGTCTGCTTCATCCAAATGCTGCTGGTGTAGATGGCGTAGGCGTTGAAGTCCTGCTTTTTGAAGGCTTCGAGCGCCTTCGTCTGGTCGTTCATGAAGCGGTAGCGGATTTTCTGGAAGTTGTACTTGCCGCGGTTCCAGTTCTTGTGGAAACCCCACCAGTCGGCGCGACGTTCCAGTTCCACATAGCGGTCTTCGCGGAAGGTCTTGATCTTGTACGGGCCCGAGACGACCGGGAACTCGTAGCGGATCTGGTTGAAGTCCTTCCCTGCCCAGGCGTGCTTCGGGAACGCGAGCATGCCTGCGGCTTCCCAGAAGTTCCCCCAGTGCGATTCCTTCGCGGTCATCTTCACCGTGAGGCTGTCGACCACCTCCGGGCGGTCGAAACGGCTAAGCCCGACCTTGAAAATCGGTGTGAGGTTCTTCTCGTCCATGATGACGTCGTAGTAGTACTGCACGTCCTCGGCGGTGACGGGCTTGCCGTCGCTCCACCGGGCCCGCGCATCTACGTGGAAGGTGAACGTCTTGCCGTCTTCCGATACGCTCCAGCTATCGGCGAGAATGCCCACTTCGCGGTCCTCGGTGGAGTGCAGACTCACGAGCGGTTCGAACATCATGCCCATGAGCTCGGCAGAGAAGCTGTTGTAGTCTTCCCACATGTTGAACGACTTCGGCATGGCGGAGCCCCAGAGCGTAATTGTACCGCAGGGGCGAGCGTCCTTAGAGGCAACCGGGTCGAACTCGCCCGTGGCGGTG
>DJXN01000001.1:104130-111166 GCA_002449765.1 Fibrobacter sp. UBA7003 | reverse complement strand
TTCGCTATCCGCGAAGGTGGCCGCACGGTTGGCGCCGGTTCCGTCACTGAAATCATCAAGTAATCAGGATTAAAAATGCCTAGAGAACTCATCGTGCTCGAATGCACAGAATGCAATCAGCGCAACTATGATTGCGACAAGAACAAGCGTCTTCATCCTTCCCGCGTGGAATACAAGAAGTACTGCCGCTTCTGCCGCAAGCATACTGTTCACAAGGAATCCAAGTAAGGAAGTCCGAATAGGTCGGTAGCTCAATTGGTAGAGTCACGGTCTCCAAAACCGTTGGTTGGGGGTTCGAGTCCCTCCCGACCTGGAAACTTCCTCCGGAGTCATCATGCGTAAGATTCAGCAATATGTCAAAGAGTCCATCCAAGAACTGAAGAAGGTCACGTGGCCTACTTGGGAAGAACTCAAGGGATCCACTCTCGTGGTGATGCTCTTTAGCGTCATTATGGGCTGCTATATTGCCGGTCTTGATTTTGTATTCTCCTGGATTGTAAACCAGATTATGGGTAGGGGTTAATGCTATGAAGCGTTGGTACGCCATCCATACTTTTTCTGGTCAGGAAAACAACATCAAGAAACACATCGAGCAGATGATTGAGCGCGAAGGCGTTCAAGACAAGTTCGGTCAGATTATCGTCCCCACCCGCGAGGTCGTGAGCAACGTCCGCGGGCGTCGTCGCGTTTCTGTACAGAGCCTGTTCCCTGCATACATCATTATAGAAATGGAGCTGGACGAGCTCACCCAGCACCTGGTGTCCACCATTAATGGTGTCACCCATTTCGCCGGAATGACACGCGCTTCTCGTGTCCCTATTCCGCTTCAACAGAGCGAGGTCGATCGTCTTCTTGGAGTTGATCCTGATAATTCCCTGGAAGGCGAGATCCAAATCCCGTACACGATTGGCGAAAGTGTCCGCATCAAGGAAGGTCCCTTCAAGGACTTTGTGGGCGTCGTAGACGAAATCATGGAAGACAAGACCAAGATCAAGGTCATGGTCACGGTCTTCGGTCGTTCTACGCCTGTCGAACTTGCCTTTAACCAGGTCGAGTCCGCCACCGCCTAGCGCTACGGTTTTTGCAACGGAGATAATAAAGTGGCAAAGAAAATCACAGGTTACATTAAGCTCCAGATTCCCGGCGGTGCCGCCAACCCGGCTCCTCCGGTAGGTCCTGCCCTTGGTCAGAAGGGCGTGAACATCATGGAGTTCTGTAAGCAATTCAACGCGAAGACCCAGGATGCGAAGGGCATGCTTACCCCGGTCGTCATCACGGTTTACGCTGACAAGAGCTTTACCTTCATCACGAAGGTTCCGCCGGTTCCGGTCCTCATCAAGAAGGCCGTCGGCATTGAGAGTGGTTCTGGTGAACCCAACCGTAAGAAGGTTGCTAAGATCACCAAGGCCCAGATCCAGGAAATCGCCCAAAAGAAGATGCCGGATCTAAACACAATCGACCTCGAAGCCGCCATGCGCATGGTTGCGGGTACTGCCCGTTCCATGGGTGTTGATGTGGTTGACTGAGGCAGGTAATTCACCGTTACGTATCTGACAGGAAACACCATGTTCAGAGGAAAAAAATACAAAAAGGTTGCCGAGACCTACGACCGTAACAAAGCCTACGGTTTGGCCGAAGCAATCGAAATCCTAAAAAAGTCCGAGGTGAAGTTCGACCAGACGGTCGAAGTTCATTTTAACCTCGGTGTGGACCCAAAACATTCCGACCAAGTGGTTCGTGGCACGGTTGTGCTTCCCCATGGTACCGGTCGCACGGTCCGCGTTCTCGTTTTCTGCAAGGACAACAACATTGAAATTGCAAAGAACGCAGGCGCAGATTACGCTGGCGGCGCCGACTTGGTTCAGAAGATTCAGGAAGGCTGGCTGGACTTCGATTCCGTCGTTGCTACTCCCGACATGATGCCGGTGATTAGTAAGGTGGCTCGCGTCCTCGGTCCTCGTGGTATGATGCCTTCTCCGAAGGCCGGCACGGTGACGGTTAACGTCGCCCAGACGGTCAAGGAACTCAAGGCCGGTAAGATCCAGTACCGCGTCGACAAGGGTGCAAACGTCCATGCTCCTGTTGGCAAGCTCTCCTTCACTGTTGATCAGCTGGTCGAAAACACCAAGTCTGTCATCGACTCTGTCGTGAAGAACAAGCCTCAATCTTCTAAGGGCACTTACATCAAGAGCCTCACTTTGACGGCTACGATGGCCCCGGGCATCAAACTTGATATGGCACTGACGCGCTAGGAGATACCATGAAAGCTGTAGTTAAAAAACAACAGACCGTGGATTCGCTCGTCGAGTCCTTCAAGGGCGCTACCGCCGTCTATCTGCTCAATTACCAGGGCATCACTGTCGAAAAGGACAATGCTCTGCGCAAGGCTCTCGCCTCCAAGGGCGTCAAGTACCACGCTGTGAAGAATACTCTTCTCAAGCGCGTTCTCGAAGCCCTCAAGGTCGAAGGTCTCGACGATCAGCTGACCGGAGCAACATCCGTCATGGTCGGCTTCGAAGAAGACCCGCTTCTGCCCGCACGCGAAATTGAAGCATTCCACAAAGCTAACCCCGATTTCTTGATTGCCAAGAGCATCTACCTCGATGGTAAGCCGATGCCTGGCTCCGAAGTCGTGAACCTCTCCAAGATCCCGGATCGTAAGGGCATGATCGCTTTGATCGTCTCCATCGCTCTCGGACCTGGCTCCACGATTGCAGGTCAGATCAAGACTCTCCAGGAAAAGCTGGAAAAAGAATCGGGTTCCGAAGCCGCAGCCCCTGAAGCTGCCGCCGCACCGGAAGCTTAACAACAAACCACAAACCAAAAATTTTAAACGGAATAATCGGAGAAACACATCATGGCAACTGATATCAAGGCACTGGGCGATCAAATCGTTGGTCTTACCCTTCTCGAAGCCAAGGCTTTGGCTGACTACCTTAAAGAAACCCACGGCATCGAAGCTGCTGCCGGTGGCGCTGTAGTTATGGCTGCAGCCGCTGCTGCTCCTGCTGAAGAAAAGACCGAATTCGACGTTATCCTCGCCGAAGTCGATCCGGCCAAGAAGATGGCTGTCCTTAAGGAAGTTCGCGCCATCACCGGTCTCGGCCTCGCCGAAGCCAAGAAGGTCGTTGAGACTGCTGGCAGCGTCATCAAGGAAGCTGCGCCGAAGGCTGACGCCGAAACTCTCAAGAAGAAACTCGAAGAACTCGGAGCAAAGGTTACCCTTAAGTAATGCTCCCAGTTCTCTGAACTGTTCTTACCAATCGCCTGCACGTAAGTGCGGGCTTTTGGTGTTTTTTTGCTAACTAGGCTCTTCACCGGATGAGGTATTTCAAATGACAACGGAGCGAAAAAGCTATTCCTCCAACAAGTTCCAGCTGGAGCTTCCGTACTTGATTGAAGTTCAGAAGGCTTCATACGAACAATTTTTGCAGGCCGATATCCCGCAGGAAAAGCGGTTGAATGCGGGCTTGCAGCGCGTCTTCCAGGACATCTTCCCGATTACCGATCCTAACGGGCTCTTTTCCCTGGAATACGAAAAGTATTACTTCGGAATACCGAAATACAGCATCCCCGAATGCCGTGAGCGTGGGCTTACCTACAACATGGAGCTCTACGCGACTCTCGCCCTCCGCGTTTTCGAGAAGGACGGCGAAGATACCAAGCTCAAGGAAGAAGTCAAGAACGATGTCCTTATCTGCGAACTCCCGATCATGACCGAGAACGGCACGTTCATCGTGAACGGTGCCGAACGCGTGGTCGTGTCGCAGTTGCACCGCTCTCCCGGTGTGAGCTTCGACGAAGAACTCCAGCCCAACGGCCATTCCGATTACAAGAGCCGTATCATTCCTCATCGTGGCGCATGGGTCGAGTTCAACATCGAAAGCGACGTGCTCTATGTCGTCATCGACCGCAAGAAGAAGATTGCGGCCACCGCCATGCTCCGTAGCATCGGCTTCGAGACGACCCAGGACATTCTGAACCTCTTCTACAAGAAGACCGAAGAGGTGAATATCGCCGAAGAAGCCGAGAAGTTCAACGAAGACGGCGTTTGCGTGCTTATCGACCGCATTGTCTTCAATGACGTGATCGACGAATCCACCGGCGAAATCATCATCGAGGCGAACTCCGTCATCGATGACCGCAAGCTCGAACGCCTCCGCGAAAGCAGCGTCGAGAAGCTCGTGCTTCTCTCCAAGGAAGAAGAAAACCTCCTCATCCACAACACGCTCGCTGCCGACAAGACTAAGTCCCGCGAAGACGCCCTGCGTTCCATCTACTCCGTTACGCACCAGCAGCAGGACGAAGCTCCGAACCTGCAGGCTGCCGAAAACTACTTTGATTCTATCTTCCTGAACGACCCGCGCAAGTACGACTTGGGCGAAGTCGGCCGTTACCGCTTGAACGCCAAGGTCTACACGCCGAAGATTGTCGAAATTCTCAAGAATGTCGGCGAACAGTTCAAGCAGTACAACATGGACAAGGAGCTCGAACTCCCGAGCGCCACCCGCACGACGATGAGCAAGGCCGACTTCCTCGCCGTCATCGAATACATGGTGGGCCTCTACGATGGCGAAGACGGATACACCAAGGACGATATCGACCACTTGGGCAACCGCCGCACGCGTTCCGTGGGCGAACTCCTCGCCAACCAGATTTCCGTGGGCCTCTCCCGCATGTCCCGCGTTATCCGCGAGAACCTCTCGCTGCATAACGAGGACGAACAGACGACTCCGCGCGACCTCGTGAATACGCGTACCGTGAGTTCCGTGGTCCAGGCGTTCTTTGGTTCCAGCCAGCTCTCGCAGTTCATGGACCAGATGAACCCGCTTTCGGAACTTACCCACAAGCGTCGTCTCTCCGCTCTCGGTCCCGGTGGCCTTTCCCGCGAACGCGCAGGCTTCGAAGTCCGTGACGTTCACTACACGCACTACGGCCGCCTCTGCCCGATCGAGACTCCGGAAGGCCCGAACATCGGTCTTATCAACTCCCTCGCATCCTATGCCGTCGTGAACCACTACGGATTCATCGAGACTCCGTACCGTATCGTGGGCCTCATCGACTTCAAGGATGCAAGCGGCAAGATTTTCAAGTTCCCCGAAGTCAAGTGGCACTTCGGCATCTTCAAGGGATTCGTGCACGATCCGCACTTCTTCCTTACGCAGCAGGAACTTTCCCGCAAGGAAATGGACAGCATCCGCATGAACCTCGACAACCGCCAGCGCGACCTGTTCGACATCTTCGCGAACAAGGTGTTCCAGGTGACCTATGCGGATGGCGATGTCCACTTCTTCAAGAACGGCTTCGAAATCGATGACTTCAACGGCAAGGCCGACTACGTCCAGGCTAGCAACGCCATCGAACAGGTCGTTTCCGACTTTATCACGTTCCTCACCGCCGACGAAGAAGACGCGTTCAAGGTGGCTCCGGCTTCTACCGAGCTCACCGACGACAACCGCTTCAAGGAAGAATACGTCATCGTCCGCGACAAGAGCGAATACCCGCATATCCTCCGTCAGGATTCCATTGATATCGGCGACATGGATGTCGAACGCATCGACCTCATGGACGTGGCTCCGATGCAGATTGTGTCCGTGGCCGCTGGCCTCATCCCGTTCCTCGAACACGATGACGCCAACCGCGCGTTGATGGGTTCTAACATGCAGCGCCAGGCGGTGCCTCTGCTCCGTGCGGAAGCCCCTGTGGTGGGTACCGGCCTCGAACGCCGCGCCGCCCTCGACTCGGGTACGGTTGTCCGTGCCAAGCACGACGGTAAGGTCACCTTCGTTGACGCCCGCAACATCACGGTGCAGCGCGGCAACATGGTCGACGGCAACTTCGTGCCGCTTACCGGCCTCGGCGAAAACTACGAATTCCTCGGCAAGGATCCGATTGACGAATACGTGCTCCGCAAGTTCGAGCGCTCTAACCAGGATTCCTGCGTGAACCAGAAGCCTATCGTGAATGTGGGCGACTTCGTCAAGGCTGGCGACGTGCTGGCCGACGGCGTGTCTACCGACCACGGTGAACTTGCCCTCGGCAAGAACATCCTGATCGGCTTCCTCCCGTGGAACGGCTACAACTACGAAGACGCCGTTATCATCTCCGAAGAACTCGCCATCAAGGACACCTTCACTTCCATCCACATCGAGGAATACGAACTCGACGTGCGCGAAACGAAGCGCGGTCCGGAAGAACTTACCCGCGAAATTCCGAACGTCGGCGAAGACGCTCTCCGTAACCTCGACGAGAACGGCGTTATCCGCGTCGGTGCCGAAGTCGGTCCGGACGATATCCTCGTGGGCAAGGTGACCCCGAAGGGCGAAACCGAACTTTCTCCGGAAGAACGTTTGCTCCGCGCCATCTTCGGCGAGAAGGCCGGCGACGTGCGTGATTCTTCCCTCAAGGCTCCTCCGGGAATGAAGGGCGTGGTGCTCGAAACCCGCATCTTCAGCAAGAAGGACAAGAGCGACAAGAAGAGCAAGGAAAAGGACCAGGAGACCATCGAAGAGATCCGCGCCAATTTCCAGGCCCAGATCGACAAGATCAAGGATTCCTGCCGCGAACACTTGTTCGAACTCCTCGGCGGCAAGCCCGCCGGCAAGGTGATGGACAACGAAACGCACGAACTCCTCATCCGCGAAGGCCAGACCTACACCGAACAGAATCTCGGCGCCATCGACGTGACCAAGGTGTCCCCGATGTCCCAGTTCGTGACGGGCGACGACGAACTCCAGGAACAGGTGCTCTCGCTCGTGATTGTCGCACGCGACAACCTCGACACGCTGACCCGCACCATGGAAAAGGAAATCGACAAGGTGACGAAGGGCGACGAGCTCAAGCCGGGCGTTCTCAAGAGCGTCAAGGTCTATATCGCCAAGAAGCGTTGCCTCTCCATCGGTGACAAGATGGCAGGTCGTCACGGTAACAAGGGCGTTGTCTCCAAGATCGTGCCTGTCGAAGACATGCCGTTCACCGAAGATGGTCGTCCGCTCCAGATTCTTCTGAACCCGCTGGGCGTGCCTTCCCGTATGAA
>DJXN01000001.1:8946-104056 GCA_002449765.1 Fibrobacter sp. UBA7003 | reverse complement strand
CGTATGAACATCGGTCAGGTGCTTGAAGTTCACCTGGGCTGGGCCGCCAAGACGCTCGGCTTCAAGGTTTCGACTCCGGTGTTCGACGGTGCCAAGTTCGAGGATATCTGCAAGGAACTCGAAAAGGCCTACCAGAAGAACCCGATCGTGAACTACGAGATGGATCCGGAAAACAACAAGATTATCGGTAAGGCCAAGCTCTATGACGGCCGTACCGGCGAAGCCTTCCTGAACCCGGTTACCATCGGTTACATGTACTACCTCAAGCTCGGTCACTTGGTGGACGACAAGATCCACGCCCGTTCTATCGGTAGCTACGCCCTCGTGACGCAGCAGCCGCTCGGCGGTAAGAGCCAGTTCGGTGGCCAGCGCTTCGGTGAAATGGAAGTGTGGGCCATGGAAGCTTACGGTGCCGCTTACACGCTGCAGGAACTCCTCACCGTCAAGTCCGACGATGTGACGGGACGTTCCATGGTGTACGACGCCATCGTCCACGGCAAGAACACCCCGAAGCCGGGTATCCCCGAGTCCTTCAACGTTATGATCCGCGAAGTCCATTCTTTGGGTCTTGATATCGAGACCACTGGAGAAAAGTAATATGTCCGAAGAAATGATGGAAAATCAAGAAAATTCCGGCGACATTTCGATTCACCTGGCTGCGCCCGACCTGATTCGCTACTGGTCCTACGGCGAAGTCACGAAGCCGGAGACGATTAACTATCGTACGTTCAAGCCCGAACGTGATGGTCTCTTCTGCGAGAAGATCTTTGGACCCGTCAAGAATTGGGAATGCAACTGCGGTAAGTTCAAGCGCGCCCGTTACAAGGGTGTCATCTGTGACCGCTGCGGCGTCGAAGTGACCCACTCCCGCGTCCGTCGCGAACGCATGGGCCATATCGAACTTGCCATTCCTCTCGCACATACCTGGTTCGTGCGCAACCAGCCGTGCGTGATTGGTGCCCTCCTTGGCCTCAACACCAAGGACCTCGAACAGGTCATCTACTACGAACGCTATGTCGTGATTGACAAGGGCGATGCCGAACTCGAGGAGAACACCCTCATCGACGAGACGACCTACCAGGATCTCGTGGCCGAAGGCCGTTCTTTCGAAGCCAAGATGGGTGCTTCTGCTATCAAGCAGCTGCTCGACAGGCTCGACCTCGCCAAGCTTTCTGCGAAGCTCCGTGACCAGGCCCGTTCCAACTCCAAGACGAAGGTGGACGATGCCATCAAGCGCCTGAAGGTGGTCGACGCCTTCCGCAAGTCGCAGATGGAAAGCTTCCGCAGCTACTACAACAACCCGGATTCCTCCCGCGATTCCGGCAAGGCCTGGCTCAAGGGTCTCGCCGAGGCTGTCGCCGAATTCAAGGCCGACTACGAATCCAAGCATTCCGACTTCATCCTGGCCGATGCCTTCGATGAATTCCGTGTCAAGTATCCGAACGAAGTGCGCATGCTCGCGAACCAGCCTTCCTGGATGATTCTCGACGTGCTCCCGGTGATTCCGCCCGATCTTCGTCCGCTCGTTCCGCTCGAAGGCGGCCGCTTTGCGACCTCCGACCTGAACGAACTCTACCGCCGTGTCATCAACCGCAACAACCGCTTGAAAAAGTTGATTGACATCCGTGCCCCTAACGTTATTCTCTGCAACGAAAAGCGCATGCTGCAGGAAGCCGTCGACCAGCTGTTCGACAGCGGCCGCCGCACGGCGCGCACGGGTTCTGCACGCCCGCTCAAGAGCCTCGCAGAACTCCTCAAGGGCAAGCAGGGTCGCTTCCGTATGAACCTCCTCGGTAAGCGTGTGGACTACTCCGGCCGTTCCGTCATCGTGGTGGGCCCGGAACTCCAGATGCACCAGTGCGGTCTGCCGAAGCGCATGGCTCTCGAACTTTACAAGCCGTTCATCATCCAGCGCCTGGAAGAAGACGGCATCGTTTACACGCTCAAGTCCGCAAAGAAGTACGTGGACGCCGAACGCCCCGAAGTGTGGGACATTCTCGAAGAAATCATCGAGGACCACCCGGTGATGCTGAACCGCGCCCCGACGCTTCACCGCTTGGGTATCCAGGCCTTCTATCCGAAGCTCATCGAAGGTAACGCCATCCGCCTCCACCCGCTCGTCTGTACCGCATTCAACGCGGACTTCGACGGTGACCAGATGGCCGTGCACCTCCCGCTTTCTTTCGAAACCCAGCTCGAATGCCGCGTGCTCATGCTGTCCTCGAACAACATCCTGCACCCCGCTTCCGGTCAGCCGATCGCTGTGCCGGGCCAGGACATCGTGCTCGGGCTCTACTACCTCACCAAGCCGCGTCCGGGTCGCAAGGGCGAAGGCATGCACTTCTTCGATTCCGCCGAAGCCATCCGCGCTTACGAGAACGGTGTCGTGGATCTGAACGCCACCGTGTACCTGAAGCTCAAGGCTGGCCGCAAGATCTACATCGGTGCCCTCGAGAAGGATTGCACCTGCGTCCGCGAAATTGCCGACGACAACGGCAACCTCGAAGTGAACGTCAAGGCTGGCGAGAAGATCAAGTTCCTTACACTCAAGGACGATAACGTCATCAAGACGACTGTCGGCCGAATCATCTTTAACGAATTTGTTCCCAACGAACTTGGCTACGCGAACGAAACCTTCGCGAAGAAGGTCATCGCGAAGTCTATCGACGACCTCTACCGTCGCACCGGCAACCGCGTGACTGTCGAATACCTCGACAACCTCAAGGCCAACGGTTACAAGTGGGCAACCCGCGCCGGTTCTTCCGTGGCTATCGCCGAAATGGTGATCCCCGAAGACAAGCAGGCCATGCTCGATGCCGCTACCGAAAAGGTCAACAACATCCGCAGCCTCTACGAGGACGGTGTGATTACCGACGGCGAACGTTACAACCAGACGATCGACGTGTGGTCGCAGACGACTGCCGAAGTCGCATCCAAGCAGTGGGATCTCCTTTCCCGCGACCGTGACGGTTTCAACCCCGTCTACATGATGGCCGACTCCGGTGCTCGTGGTAGCCGCGAACAGATTAAGCAGCTGTCCGGTATGCGCGGCTTGATGCAGAAGCCTATCAAGCAGCTCGGCGGTCAGGAAGTTATCGAGAACCCGATTAAGTCCTGCTTCCGCGAAGGCCTGAACGTGATGGAATACTTCATCTCGTCTCACGGTGCCCGTAAGGGTCTGGCCGATACCGCCCTTAAGACGGCAGACGCCGGTTACCTTACCCGTCGTCTCGTGGACGTGGGCCAGGACCTCGTTGTTACCGAGGCTGACTGCGGTACCACCAACGGTATCGAAGTTTCCGCCTTCAAGGACGGCGACGACACCGTGATTCCGCTGGAAGAACGTTTGCTCGGTCGCGCTCCGGTCGAAGACATCAAGCACCCTGTTACGGGCGAAGTGATTGTCAAGGCTGGTGAACTTGTCACCGAACGTGACCTTCCGAAGATTTCTGCTACGGGTCTTGAACATATCAAGATGCGCTCCGTGCTCACTTGCGATTCCCGCAATGGCGTGTGCTCCAAGTGCTACGGCCGTATGCTTGCTTCCGGCCGTCCGGTCGACCTGGGCGAAGCCGTGGGCGTGCTTGCCGCACAGTCCATCGGTGAACCGGGTACGCAGCTTACCCTCCGTACCTTCCATATCGGTGGTGCGTCTTCCCGTCTGACGGTCGAAAACTGCAAGAAGGCCTCCGTCGATGGCCGCGTGGAACTCGAACAGGTCGAAACCGTCGACCACGAGGGCCAGAAGGTCGTCACGAGCCGCATGGCAGAACTCGTTATCTTCGACAACACGGGCATCAACAAGGGTCGTTACCAGATTCCGTACGGCGCCATCATGCATGTCGAGAACAATGCTTCCGTCAAGAAGGACGAAGTGATGTTCGAATGGGATCCGTACAACAGCCCGATTATTACGAACGTTGCCGGTAAGGTGAAGCTCGTGGACCTCGTCGAAAACAAGACGTTCCGTGTCGAACGCGACGAGAACACCGACGTCGAGACCTGGATCGTGATCAGCGAGAAGCATGGCGGCAGTGCCCGCCAGCTCCGTCCGGCGATCAGCATCCTCGACTCCGCGAACACCAAGGCGGGCCACTTCATGCTGCCTGACGGC
Source organism: Fibrobacter sp. UBA7003 (assembly GCA_002449765.1). Taxonomy (GTDB): domain Bacteria; phylum Fibrobacterota; class Fibrobacteria; order Fibrobacterales; family Fibrobacteraceae; genus Fibrobacter. The sequence goes on along the minus strand of DJXN01000001.1, from coordinate 99,942 downwards.
GCTATCCTTACCGTCAAGGACGGCGACGTGGTCTCTGTCGGTTCTACGGTCGCTAAGCTTCCGCGTGCCGCCGGTAAGACCCGCGACATTACGGGTGGTCTTCCGCGCGTGGCCGAACTCTTCGAAGCCCGCAAGCCGAAGAACACGGCCGTTCTTGCCCCGATTGACGGTCTCATCGTCATGGGTAAGGAAGTCCGCAACAACCAAGAAGTTATTATCAAGATGGACGACCAGGAAGAGAAAGTGCTGGTTCCCCGCGGCGTCCACTTGGCGGTCAACGAAGGTGACCGTGTCCGCGCTGGTCAGAAGATCAGCGAAGGCAGTGCAGACCCGCACGATATCCTGACGATCCTCGGACCTGAAGAGGTCCAGCGTCACCTGGTGAACGAAATCCAGGCGGTGTACCGCCTGCAGGGTGTGGCTATCGCAGATAAGCACATCGAATGTATCGTCCGTCAGATGATGCGCAAGGTGAAGGTCAAGGAATCCGGCGATTCCGAACTGCTTCCGGGCGAAGAAATCTCCAAGGTGCGTCTCCGTGCCGAGAACGATCGCTTGATCGCTCAGGGCAAGACGCCGGCGACCTTCACGCCGATGCTCCTTGGTATCACGAAGGCCTCCTTGGCGACAGACAGCTTCATCTCTGCCTGCTCGTTCCAGGAAACCACCAAGATCCTTACCCGCGCTTCCATCGAAGGGCAGGTGGACCCGCTCATGGGCCTTAAGGAGAACGTGATTATGGGTCGTTTGATTCCGTGCGGAACCGGTGCCCGCCACTTGAGGAACGTGACAGTGGTCGATGCCGATGCCGAGGCGGAAGAACGCCAGCGCCTGCAGAACGTACATGCCGAATACGATGACTTCGGTTCCGGAATCCAGATGTTGGATAACGAAATCGGCGCTTCCGACGAGGAAGATGCGGAGTAATTTCGACTATGTACTTGAAAAAACTGGAAAAAGAACTATATTTGCACTCCAAAATCTAGGAGATTAAAAGTGCCTACTATTCAACAGCTCGTCCGCAACGGACGTGAACAGATCAGCAACAAGACCGCATCCGTGGCCTTGAAGTCCTGCCCGCAGAAGCGTGGTGTCTGCACCCGCGTCTACACCAGCACCCCGAAGAAGCCGAACTCCGCTCTTCGTAAGATTGCCCGTGTGCGCCTTTCCAACAAGATGGAAGTTACGGCTTACATCCCCGGCGAAGGCCACAACCTCCAGGAACACTCCATCGTGCTCATCCGCGGTGGCCGTGTCAAGGATGTTCCGGGTGTCCGTTACCACATCATCCGTGGCGCTCTCGATACTCAGGCTGTCAACGGCCGTCAGAACGCCCGTTCCAAGTATGGTGTCAAGAAGAAAGGTGCCGCTCCGGCCAAGAAGTAAGGAAGTAGAATATGTCTAGAAGAAGAAAGGCTCTCCATCGCTCCATCCTCCCGGATCCGCGTTTCAAGTCTACCCTCGTTACCGAACTCGTCGGTGTCGTGCTCAAGCAGGGCAAGAAGACCATCGCTGAACAGATCGTCTATACTGCTCTTGAACAGCTCGACAAGAAGGTCGAAGGCAAGGAAACCCCGCTCGAAAAGTTCGAACTCTGCCTCGAAAACATCAAGCCGCGCGTCGAAGTCAAGTCCCGCCGTATCGGTGGTGCCAACTACCAGGTTCCTATGGAAGTTGCACCGGACCGCGCCAAGGCTCTCGCCCTCCGCTGGCTCCTTGATGCCGCCCGCAACCGCAACGAACCCAACATGGCCGACCGCCTTGCTGCCGAACTCGTTGCTGCCAAGAACGGTGAAGGCAACGCTGTCCGCAAGAAGAACGATACGCACAAGATGGCCGAAGCCAACAAGGCTTTCGCCCACTTCCGTTTCTAATTCTTGCCTTAGCACAGAATTATCCTAGAGGGAAGGCTCGCTTCAAAAGCGAGCCTTTTCTGTTATTTGAAGATTTACTTTACCTGTAATGTATTAGGAGGATTTATGTTCACACCATCTGGGTGGGGTTGCGGTTCGTGAGGAAGTGATTCCCTTATCGCAGTACGTTTAGCCTGTAGATGCTGCGCGTGCCCGCCTCGGGAACTTCCAGCATGTGCTTGCCCGGGGTAAAGTGCTGCACGGCGCTCTGCCACAAAATACGGCCCTGATGGTCGAACTGCACGACGCTCGCGGTCATGGCGCGGTCGACCTGCAAAAGCAGCTTGCCGCCTTGCTGCCTAAACGAAAACTTGTCTGTAATCCCGCCGGTGCGTATGGCTGTGGTGCTGCTGGACGAATTGACCGAACTTGACGATTCGGGAATTGCTTCGCTGCTCGAAGATTCGGGCGCCATCGCCTTCATCTTCGCGATGCCCGCCTTCCATGCGTCAACGGCGGCCTGCGAAGTGTTGAGTGCCCAGTCGCCCTCGTTCGCTTCCTTGCTCTGGCTGAACCACATCACCGCGAAAACGCGCGAGAAGTCCGTGGCAAAATGCTCGAACATGTCGGTAATCCATTCGGCCTTGTTTCCACCCAATTCGGAGCTCGAGATTTCGGCGATGAAGAGCGGCTTGTCGATGTTCGCGAGCGCGTTGTACGCCTTCTTGAAAACCTGCGAGAACGTCTGCCAGCTGGACCAGCTCTGGCATTTGCCCCAGTTGTAGCCGTCGATGGAGATGTAGTCCACGTACTCGTCGCCGGGGTAGTTGCCCGTGAGCGTGGTACCGCTGCCCTGGTTCGAGGCGTTGGTGGTCCATACCCACTTGACGTTCGTGACGCCTTCTTCTTTGAAGATTTTCACGATGTGGCGGAAAGCTTCGGCGACGTTCGCGTCGGTATTGCCGGCGCCCGATTTTCCTACGCCCCAGTCATACCAGTCTCCATTTGCTTCATGGAGCGGCCTGAGCCAGATTTCGTCGCCGAAACCCTTGACGCCCTTTGCATATTCACGGATGTAGTTGTCGGCCTTGCCGTTCACCAGTTCCTGCGCGTTGTAGCCGTTCGCCATCCAGGTCACCACCAGCGTGGAACCGTTGTTCTTCGCGACGTTCGCATACTGCGCGGTCGCATTCCAGTCGTTGATGTCGAAGAGCGCGAAGTAGCTGATGAGGTCGAGATGTGTGCCCTGCAAATCCTGGAACGCCTGCACGTTTTGCTGTGTGGGCTGCGGGTATTGCCCGGGGCCTCCGACCCATGCGCCGACCTGGAAGGCCATTGCCGCTACGGGTGCGAGAACCATCGAGAATAGGAACTTGTTCATAAATGCCTCCGGCGGGCTTCCGTCCGCAAAATGTTCCCATACGCCATAAAGATAGATTGTGCAGCCTGCACGGGCTGATTTCTAAAACGGATGTTTATATCAAAGTGTATCTAGTGTTTCAGAACGTCCCGGAGTTCCCCGATACTGCCGCAAATTCACATTGTCCGAATAAGATTCTCCAAATAGGAACACCCTCTTTATTTTTTTCTAGTTTGTTTGATAATCAGGGATTGCTGTATGAAAATTTTGAAATTGTGTTGGCTATCAATTTTACTGATGGCGATGTTCCTTTTCGGGTGCGCATCTTCTAGCCCTGAACACGAGAAAAACAATTCCGGAAAGCGAGTAGAGAAACAGAAACCTGTGGCGGACGGTGTGCTTCAGGCAGGTATGCTGGATTCAATATCAGCGTACATCTCTTTGCGTTCAGCGGCGGCATTGAATGAACTGCCTGATTCTTTAGAGAAATATTCTCTGGATAGCCTTCTTGAAATAGGATTCAGATTATACAGGTTTTCTTTGACTCAGTGGAATTCGTCTGTGGCTGCAACTATAAAAGAATGCAGGAATCGTTTCTTTGCAAGATGGAAACAGACTTCTGATTCTATATGTGGTACGATTCCAGTCGGTGATTCTATGGCAAACGAAATCAGTCTCATTTATAAGGCTGTCCTGGAATATGATATTCAAAGCGATTATGAATATCTTCTCAAGAAAATGGATAGTACACGCTACGATGAAAAAAAAGATGTTTCGCTTGACGAAAAAATAGTTTTTTTGAAAAAGGGAAAATTGCCAAGATATTTTGTTCAAAATGTCGAGTATTCTTATAGAGTAGTGTCTGCTTCTAGTATGGAAGATTTGCAGAATCCTAGGAACAGAAACAACAATTGGATAAAAATCGATGTTGAATGCTTGAATAGGGGCCCCTTGGATCAGGAGGTTTTAGTTCATAGAGCCGAATATGAAGCGTTATTGGATTCTTTTGCAAGAATAGAAGATGAAAGATTACAGTTAAAGCTTGATTATCTTGGGACAGAAATTCATTCGTATGGCGGGCTTTCCCCTGCGGGCCATTTCGTTCGTTATGTTTCTTCGCCGGTGATGTCCAATCTGACGTTTAACGAAGAACGCAATTTAGTTGAGGCATTTGTTTCTTCTACTTCGTACGACGCTATTTTCTATCTCTCAAAGAATGATGGACAATGGAAAGTGGTCGAGGTTCATGACTTGGTCATGTAGAATAGAAGTGCAATCATTAGTGATGGCGAAGTACACCCCTTTTACCCCCTTTTCTTTCGTCTTTCGTCTTTCGTCTTTCGTCTAATTTCTATATTTTACACCGCAAAATTTTTCACACTAAACCAAAAGGCTAAAAAATGGCTTCTAAAATCAAATCCGTTGTTGCCCGCCAGATCCTCGACTCTCGCGGCAATCCCACTCTCGAAGTTGATGTTACCCTCGAAAACGGCGTGAAGGGTCACGCTGCTGTCCCGAGCGGTGCTTCTACCGGCGAACGCGAAGCTTGCGAACTCCGCGACGGCGACAAGAAGACCTACTGCGGCAAGGGCACGCTCACTGCAGTGAAGAACGTGAACACCAAGATTGCCAAGAAGATCATCGGCATGGACCCGGCCAAGCAGACCGAAGTCGACGACGCCATGATCGCTCTCGACGGCAACCGCATGCTCAAGAACAAGCTCGGTGCAAACGCTATCCTCGGCGTTTCCATGGCTGTTTGCTGCGCCGCTGCTAACGACGCCAAGATGCCTCTCTACCAGTACATCGCCAAGCTCCATGGCACCAAGAAGCTCACGCTCCCGTGCCCGATGTGCAACGTGATCAACGGCGGTGCTCACTCCTCCGCTCCGATCGACTTCCAGGAATTCATGATTGCTCCGGTTGGCGCAAAGACTTTCTCCAAGGGCCTCCAGATGGTCACCGAAATCTTCCACGCCCTCAAGGCTGTGCTGAAGAAGGGTGGCTTCGACACCACCGTCGGTGACGAAGGTGGCTTCGCTCCTGGCGTCAGCATCAAGCCCGCCAAGAACAAGTTCGGTTACGAAATCACTGGCGTGATGACCCTCGAAAAGGCTCTCGACGCTTTGAAGGCTGCAACCACCAATGCCGGTTACAAGTTCGGCACCGACATCAAGATCGCTCTTGACGTTGCTTCTTCTGAATTCTGCGACAAGAACACCAAGGCTGGCAAGCCGGAAACCTACACCTTCAAGAAGAGCACCAAGAAGACTGTCAAGTCTGCCGACATGGTGAAGCTCTACGAAAAGCTCATCGACAAGTACTCCATCTTCTCCATTGAAGACGGTCTCGACGAAGCTGACTGGGCTGGCTGGAAGGTCATGACCGACAAGCTCGGTGGTAAGATCAACCTCGTGGGTGACGACCTGTTCGTTACCAACCCGACCATCTTCGACGAAGGCATCAAGGCTGGCATCGCCAACGCTATCCTCATCAAGGTGAACCAGGTCGGTTCTGTGTCCGAAACTCTCGCCGCCATCAAGCGCGCTCAGAACGAAGGCTATGCTCCGATCGTTTCTCACCGCTCTGGCGAAACCGAAGACACCTTCATTGCTGACCTCGCCGTCGGTACCGCCGCTGGCCAGATCAAGACTGGTTCTCTCTCCCGTACGGACCGCGTGTGCAAGTACAACCGCCTCCTCCGCATCGAAGAAGAACTCGGCAAGGCTGCTGTGTACGCCGGTGACCCGCGCAAGGCTTGCAAGGCCCCTGCTAAGGCTTGCAAGAAGTGCTGCAAAAAGTAATTTCTTAAACCATTAGAATTACTGAAAGAGGCGTCCCTATCAGGGGACGCTTCTTTTGTATGTAAATGGCGTTTGCGGCCGGACAAAAATAAAGGAGTAGGGCGATGCGGAGTAGGTGGCGAAAATTTTTATCTGGAACGCCGCTTTGTAAACTTTCATAAATAATTGAACTACGCATGGGATGCGTTGGTGCGCCGTCCCTGCTCCTGTGTCCGAATGTAAACGTATTTTTCACGAAAGTGCAAAAACAAAAAAAGCTTTTAAATCTATATTACGAAAGGATTTTTTATTCACGAGCTTTCAAAAGCTTATAAAAGAGGACACAATGATTGGATTGAAATCGATTGCCAGGACCGCTCTTGCGCTCTCGGCAAGTGGAGCAGTTTTTTCAGGGTGCGGTACCGACCAGGTCGAAGGGGCCCTGCCCCGTCAGGAGACACTCTACCTGTCCGGCCAGCAATGGGGCGCCCCTGCGACGTTTAACCCGCTTGCCGAAAGTTGGATGGCTGCCTGGCCTGTTGGCGGACGCTTCAACCTGGTTTACGAACCGCTTATTGTTTACAATACGCTGAACGGCAAGATCGAGCCGCTTCTCGGAACGCTCGTCGAGGAACTCTCGAACAACGACAGTGTCGTGGTCGACCTGAACCCGGCTGCCAAGTGGAGCGACGGTAAGCAGGTGAACTCGAACGACGTGAAGTTCATCTTCACGAAGGGTTCCATCAACACCACGGAACAGATTTCTGATATCCACGTGGATACGATTGCCACCGAACCGGCAGTTCAGGAACGCCTTTCGTTCATCGTGAACAAGGCCCAGAGGAACAACCCGCTCTCGGTGCGTGACCTTCTCCAGGCCATCCGTATCGCGCCTGCGCATGTGTTTGAACCGCTTATCGCGGAAAAGGGTCTCGACGAAGTCAAGAAGCTCACGATGGACAAGAATCCCGTGGTTTCGGGCCCCTACAACATCATGTCCGCCGACCCGAACAAGATTATCCTCCAGCGTCGTGACGACTACTGGGGCAATGCCGCCCTCCACGAGGGCAAGCTCCCCGCTCCTAAGTATGTGGTTCACCCGATCTACAAGAGCAACGACGCCAACACGATTGCGCTCACTACCGGCAACCTCGATGCTTCCATGAGCTTCGTGACCCGCATCTGGCGCAAGCGCGGCGTGCATACCTGGTTCAACGAACCTCCTTACTTTGCTCCGGGCGCCATGCCGATGCTCATGATCAACACCATGAAGGAACCGCTCAACGACAAGCGCTTCCGCCGCGCACTCGCGACGGCCATCGACTACACGGCGATCCGCCAGTTCGCCGTCTCGAACTACACCTCGACCTTGAAGGCCGGCCTTATCATGCCGACGGGTCTCGAAGGCAAGTTTATCAATGACGAAGATACGCAGAAGTACGGCGTGAACCTCGGCATTACCGACGAGGCCGAACGCTTGAACACGGTGAAGCAGATGCTCTCCGAAGCCGGCTTCAAGTCCGTGTGGAAGAAGGACGGCACGCTTGACCATATGGAAAACGCCAAGGGCGAAACGCTCCCGACGCTCTTCATCACTTCTCCTGCCGGTTGGACCGACTGGGAAGCCATGGTGACCATCGCCGTGGAAGGCATGCGCAAGGCCGGTATCGACGTGCGTGAAGGTTTCGTGGACGGCGGTCAGTACTGGCCTGCCAAGGGAACGGGCAACTTCGACCTTCTGATGGACAAGCCGTCTGCCGACGTGTCCCCGTCTCTCCCGTGGAGCCGCTTCAACGAAGTCATGTCCAGCCGCGACTGGCAGCCGCTCGGCGCCTGGGCCGGCACCAACATCGGCCGTTACAACCAGCCGGGTACTCCGGAATTCCGTCCGGAAGTGGACCAGCTTTTGTCTGCAATCCCGCTGATGACCGACGCCGAAGAAATCGCGAAGGCTTACCGCGAACTCAACAAGATCTTCATGGAAGACCAGCCCTCCATTCCGCTGGTCTACCTGCCCGAACAGTTCTACGAATTCAGCGACCGCGTGTGGACGAACTGGCCGACCGCCGAGAATCCCTACGCTCCGCCGCAGCTCCCGTGGATTGCCTCCGGCACCAAGATCCTTTGGAACCTCAAGCTTGCTAAATAAAAGGACGACCAATGCTTAAACAATATCCTATGTTGCGCTATGTCCTGCAGAAGGCGTTCTGGTATCTCCTGACGTTTGTTGTCGCTGTCGCGATCAACTTTACTCTGCCGCGTATGGGTGAGAACAACCCCGTGGACATTATCATGGGTAAGGCAGCCCAGGGCCTCTCGCCCGAAGAAGCCAAGCTCAAGAAGGAAGGCCTCCTCAAGGCTTTCGGTATGGCCGAACTCAACGACCAGGGCGAAGTTATCTACGATCCCGATGTCGACGAGAATGGCAACGTGAAGACTGTCAAGGTCCCGAAGACCGACGAGAACGGTGCTCCGGTGCTGAAGACGGTCGCCGTGCTCAATGAAGACGGCACCCCGAAGATGGAAGAACGCCAGAAACTCGACGAAGCTGGCAATCCCGTGTTCGAGGAAAAGCCTGTGCTCGACGCCAAGGGCAAGCCGGTCATGGTCAAGGACAAGAAGACCAAGAAGAAGGTTGCCCAGGTCGAAAAGATTGCCGTGATGGAACAGGTCGCCGTTACGCGCCAGGATACCGTCATGGTGGAAGAGGTGGTGAAGAAGGCTGACCCGCGCCTCGCTTCCGGCTTCTCCCAGTTCCTCGTCTATATCAAGAACGTGTTCAAGGGTGACCTCGGCATTTCTTACAGCCAGTATCCGAAGCCGGTCGTCGAGATCATCAAGGAATCCGTTCCTTGGACGCTCCTCATCCAGGCTCCGACGATTATCCTCGGCTGGATCATCGGTAACCTTCTCGGTGCCTTCGCTGCCTACAAGCGCGGTATCTTCGACAAGGTGTTCTTCCCCTGCGCCATGTTCCTCAACGGTATCCCGTTCTTCGTGTTCGGTATGCTGCTTGTCGCTCTCTTCTCCATCACTCTCGGCTGGTTCCCCGCGATGGGCGCCTACAGCCCGGATATCACGGAACTCAGCTTCTCGTGGGGCTGCATCAAGAGCGTAGGCTGGTACTACATCCTCCCGTTCTTCTCGGTGTTCCCGATTCTTCTTTCGGGCCAGGCGACGGGTATGCGTTCCATGTCCATCTACGAACTCGGTACCGACTACATGAAGTATGCCAAGTGGCTCGGACTCCGCGAAGGTAAGATCATCAGCTACGTGTTCCGCAACGCCATGCTCCCGCAGCTCACCGGCCTCGCCCAGAGCCTCGGTACCATGGTGGGTGGTGCCCTCATTACCGAAATGATCTTCTCCTACCCGGGTCTCGGTATGGCGATGCTCACCGCTATCCAGCAGAACGACTACGCGACGATTCAGGGCTGCACGCTCATGATTTCGACCTGCGTGCTCGTCGCGAACTTCGCTGTTGACGTTTTGATTGCCGTCTTCGACCCGCGTGTCAAGGCCGGTCTCCAGATGGGAGGTAAGTAATCATGGGAAAGCTTCTTAGAAATCTCCTCAAGTCCCCGATGTTCGTCATCGGTATCTCGATCTTCATCATCACCCTGCTGATTGCGCTCCTGGGTCCCCTGTTCTACCACGTGGACATCAACGCGCGCGATATCGTTGCGGGCCCCTATGCGGGTTCCAGCGGCGACCACCTGCTCGGTACCGACCACCTCGGCCGCGACTACGTGTCCCTCCTGATCGAAGGGCTCCGCAGCTCGCTCTACGTGGGGCTTGTGGCGGGCGTCATCGCGACGACGATCGGTGTGCTTATCGGTCTGTTCGGCGGCTTCCGTGGCGGCTGGATTGACGAAGTCCTGAACATGCTCACGAACATCTTCATCGTGATTCCGCAGTTCGTGATCCTCGTGCTCATCAGCTCCGCCGTGAAGGACGGACGTTCGCTTACGCTTATTGGCCTTATCATCGGCCTTACCGCATGGAGCTGGTCTGCCCGTGCCGTGCGTGCGCAGGCATCCTCGCTCCGTAGCCGCGACCACATCTCGCTTGCCCGCATCAACGGTGCGTCTACGCTCACGATCGTTATCAAGCATGTGCTTCCGTACCTGCTTTCGTACGTGTTCATGGTGTTCATCATGCAGGTGTCCTCGGGTATCCTTTCCGAAGCCTCCATCTCGATGATCGGCCTTGGACCTCTGGATTCCACTTCCCTGGGTATCATCCTGAACCAGGCCAAGGACAACGGCGCCCTTTCGGACGGCATCTGGATTGCCTTCCTCCCGGCGACCATCATCATCACCCTCACGGTGTTCGCGTTGTTCCTGATCAATACTTCCATGGAAGGCGTCTTCAACCCGCGTCTGCGCAAGTAAGAGGTAAAAAATGTCTGACAATGTTTTTGAAGTAGAAAACCTGAGCCTTTATTACCTCGGCCGCTTTGGCGACAAGACTCATGCCGTGACGGATGTCTCCTTCTCCATGAAGCAGGGCGAAATCCTCGGCATCGCAGGTGAATCCGGCTGTGGCAAGTCCACGCTCGTTTCCGGCCTTATGGGCATGTGCATCCCGCCCCTCTACCCCGAAGGCAAGAGCGAAGTGCGCGTTAAGAACGGCGACAAGATGGAATCGCTCATGAACCGCAGCGTCGAGGACGTCCGCAAGAACGTGCTCGCCCAGAAGGTCTCCATGATTCCGCAGGGTGCTTTCAACGCGCTGAACCCTGTCCGTAAAATCAAGGATATCGCCGCCGACGTGATCGCAGCCCACCAGCAGCCGGGCAAGAAGCTCGACCACAAGGAAATCTACGACCGCCTTTGCGAACGTTTCGACCTGTTCGGAATGGACACGAAGCGCGTGCTCGATTCTTATCCTATCCAGCTCACCGCCGGTGAACGTCAGCGTTCCGTTATCGGTATTTCCACCTTGCTCAACCCGCAGATGGTGATTGCCGACGAACCGACTTCCGCCCTGGACGTATCTACCCAGAAGGAAGTGATCAAGATGATCTTCGACCTTTTGGACAAGGGCATCTTCTCGACGATGATCTTCATTACCCACGAGCTTCCGCTCCTGTACCATGTGGCCGACAACATCGCCATCATGTACGCCGGTGAATTCGTGGAAAAGGGCACGGCGGAACAGGTCGTCAAGGATCCGCGCCATCCGTACACGCAGGCCCTCATGGGCGCCATGCTCAGTACGGAAGCGAGCCAGCGTGGCCGTCATCCGGTGGCCATCGAAGGCGCTCCCCCGAGCCTCAAGAACAAGATTGTGGGTTGCCGCTTCGCCCCGCGTTGCAGCAAGGCATGCCCCGATTGCAAGAAGAATACCCAGAATCTCCGCGTTGTCGGTGATCGTGACGTGAGGTGCGACTATGCTAAGTGATAAGCCCGTTGTATTTTCTGCCCAGCGCATCAGCAAGGACTTTGGTGCCGGCAAGACCCTGAAGACCGCCGTGAAGGATGTCTCGTTCAACATCTATGACGAAGAGTTCATCTCTATCGTGGGTGGCTCGGGCTGCGGCAAGTCCGTGCTCGCGAAGATCATGCTCGGCCTTTACCAGCCGACGCGCGGCCAGTTCCTCTACCGCGACAAGCCCATCAAGAACCTGAAGGACCACTGGAACGAAGTCCAGTCCGTTTTCCAGGATCCGTTCGGATGCTTCAACCAGTTCTTTACGATACGTAGCCAGCTGGAAGACGCCCTGAACATCTTGAAGGTGAAGCCCAGCAAGGAAGAAGTCCGCCGCCGTGTGGACGAAGGCCTGCTGGCCGTGAACGTGGCTCCTGCCGATATTGAAGGCAAGTACCCGTTCGAGCTTTCCGGTGGCCAGATGCAGCGTATGCTGTTGGCCCGTATCTTCGCGCTCCGCCCGAAGGTGCTGATTGCCGACGAAGCTACTTCCATGGTGGACGCCTGCGTGCGTGCAAACATCCTCGATTACCTCCGCAAGTTGAAAGACGAGCTGAAGATGACCGTGGTGTTCGTGACCCACGATATCGGCCTTGCGAACTACGTGTCCGACCGTATCTTCATCATGCACGACGGCAAGATCGTGAACCAGGGTACTCCGGCTGAAGTGCTCGACAACACGACCGAACCGCACACGCTCCGCCTGCTCGACGATATCCCGGAAGTCCACAAGACCGAATGGATCAAGAACAGCCACAGGAGCAAGAAGGGCTAGTCCTTATCCCCTTTGGAGAAAAACCGCGGCGATACGCTGCGGTTTTTCTTTTTGGGTTGCAGAACGTTTGTTCGTTTGCTATAATGGAAATCATGAAGAAGATTTTATATGTAATTGCATTGGCGGCCCTGGTTGGTTGCTCGGACGAAAAATCGGAACACGGCTTTGATGCGTTCACGCCCGAATACGGCGCGCGCGGTTTGGTACAGCACGGTTTTTTCTTTGAAAAGGATTCTGTACATGTCCAGATGGGAAGCCGCGTCGAACCGTATTACTGGATAGATGGCTGGAGCAGGTTCGTGCCTGTCGACGGCGCTACCGGGGCTTACGAGATAGAGCCTTATGTTTCGAACGGACTGATGGAGTTTGGCGTTTCTGCCAGTGAAAGCCGCATTCCAAACGGCAGCAGGGTCGTTCCCGACATGGAACTGAAGGCGGCCGCCGACTTGTCCAACGACAGCACGGTGAACGTGAACTACCTGACGACGCTTGCGACCGACATGATATGGTCCCTGGTAAGGGAGGGAAAGGAATTTGCGGAGGCGAGGCGCTCTGCCAATGTCGCGGTGCTTTCCGCGCTCCACATGCCGAAGGATCTGCTCGATTTCGAGAAGTATTCCCTGTATGGCGAAGGCGAGGGCGATGCGATGCTTGCCGCCATAGCGCTGGTTATTGAAGACTATTATGTGGAATACGGCAGTACCACCGCATGGGAAAGCCTGGAAATCGACACCTTGACGGGAAAGTTCTATAGCTCGGACGTCCTTCGTAGGCTTGCCGTGCTCGCGGATGCAATCATTACCGACGACGGCGGGGACTCCATCCGCAAGGCGATAGAGGCGAAGGCGCCCAACGGGAAGGTGGGACATTTCGAAAAGTACTTGACTCTCCTTGCGACTGCCGACGGCAATCCCGCATGTGATGCCTCGAACGAGGGGGAGATGAGGGATATCGGAGATGATTTCAGGTACAAGATGCTGGTCTGTTCGAATTCGGCATGGCACCCTGCGACAAAGGAAAATTTCGATGTCAAGGATATCTTCAATCCGGATGTCGAGTACGGGACGCTGGTGGATTCTCGCGACGGAAGGACATACAGGACCGTGGAAATCGGAGGCTATACCTGGATGGCCGAGAATCTGAAGTACGCGGACAGCGCCGCCTCGGAGAACCTGAAGGGCCAGAGTTGGTGCTACGGCGACGACGAGTCTAACTGCGAAGTCCTCGGCCGCCTGTATTCATGGTCGGCTGCGATGGACCTCGAACCCGTCTACCTGGATTCCGTTGCCGACATCCGGGAAGTGGAACGGGGAATCTGTCCGGAAGGCTGGCACGTGCCGAATCCGGAATTCCGCAAGCTGTATTCCGATGTGAGTTACGCCTCGGCGTTTATGGCGATGGGAACAAACGAAAGCGGTCTGTCCGTGATTCCCTCCGGCTACGGCGTGGCCGAGTATGACTACGGCGACGGCGGGGCAGACGAATATACCGGGAAAATGCAGTATGTGGCGATGGGAGTGACGACGTTCCTGTGGACCGGCGATCAGCAGCCTTATGGTGGGGTGCGCGTAATGTACCTCTACAAGAAGGGGCTCAGCAATGAGCCGGGAAGTAGGCACAATGCTGGCTACCTGCGCTGCGTCAAGGATTACGGCGAAGAAGAATAGAGATGTTTCCTGCTGAAAACGGAACATGATGCATGATCGCGCCCAAGGGGCGCGATTTAAAGTATATTCTGGGTATGGATATTCATAAAAACGCTTCTAGAACCTGTGTGGCGGTATCTGCCGCCGTGTCCCTGCTTGCTGCCGTTGCGGTGGCGGGCCCCCTCGTGAACCAGCTGGGGTTTTATCCCGAGGCCGAGAAGACGGTCGTGTACCCGGGTAACGACGCGGCCGGTCTCGAGGTGCGGGACATGAACGGGAAGACTGTCCTGACGCTCGACGCCCCGATGGTATACGACTGGGACTACAGCGGCGAGGAAATTCAGACCTTCGATATCTCCGCGGTGAAGACTCCGGGAACCTACCGCCTGTTCCGTGGCGGTACCTATGTGGGCAGCCCGATTCTGGTTGGCGAAGGTGTCTACGGCGATTTGGTGAAGGCTAGCCTCAAGTGGTTCTACTACCAGCGTGCGAGTATGCCGCTTACGCTACAGTACGCGGGCAAGTGGGCGCGCGCTGCAGGCCACATGGATGACAAGGTGATTGTTTACGGGAGCGATGCGGCGACTGGTGGCAAGGGCGCCGGCAAGGTCTTCAATTCCGCACGCGGCTGGTACGATGCGGGCGACTACGGCAAGTACATCGTGAATTCGGGCATTACCGTGTGGACCTTGCTCGAGATATACGAGAACTTCCCGAAGTATGCGGATTCGCTCTCCTGGAATATCCCGCGTGAATTCGACAAGCTCCCGCTGCTGCTGGAAGAGGTGCGCTACAACCTGGACTGGATGCTTACCATGCAGGACAAGGACGGCGGCGTGTACCACAAGGTATCTACGCTCAAGTTCAGCGGGAGCGTGCAGCCCGAGGACGATACGGCCCCGCGCTATGCGATTATCAAGAACGTGACCGCGTCGCTCGACTTTGCGGGCGTGATGGCGCAGGCGAGCGTGGTGTACCGCAAGTTCGACAAGGCCTATGCCGACAAGATGCTCAAGGCTGCAGAAAGCGCGTACGCCTGGGCGAAGAAGAACCCGAAGGCATTCTACAAGCAGCCTGCCGACGTGAACACGGGTAGCTATGCGCCCGGCAACGAGGACGGCAAGGACGAGTTCCGCTGGGCTGCTGCCGAACTCTACCGCGCGAAGGCCGCTGCGGGTGCGAAGGGCGACAAGGCTGCTGCCGGTTACCTGAAGGACCTGAAGATGAACGCGTTTACGGCGAACGGTGCCTGGTGGGGCGACATGAACATGATTGCCGCGTTCCGCGTGGCGCTCGATTCCGCAGTATTCGACAAGGACCTGGTTGCCGCCGCGAAGAAGACCGTGATGAACGAGGCGAACAACCTGCGTGCCGTGGGCGACACGAGCGCCTACCGCCTGCCCGCATTCCCGTGGAGCTGGAACTGGGGTAGCAATAGCGCGATGGCGAACAACGGCATGGTGCTGGTGCACGCCTACCTGCTGACGGGTGACAAGAGCTATCTGGATGGCGCGCAGCAGTGCCTTGACTACCTGCTGGGCAAGAACCCGATGGACATGACCTACGTGACGGGATTCGGATACAGGAGCCCGCGCAACCCGCATCACCGCCCGAGCGAATCGGACAAGGTGGACGACCCGGTGCCGGGAATGCTCGTGGGAGGCCCGCACCTGGGCAAGCAGGATATCGACCTGGAAGGCAAGGAACCCTGGAAGTGCTCGAACTATGCTGTCGCCGACAAGCCGGCGCTCGCCTACCTCGACAACCGCTGCAGCTACGCGACCAACGAGGTGGCCATCAACTGGAACGCGCCGCTTGCGTACCTCGCCGCCGCCCTCGAGGCGATTTACAACAAATAGGTGTTGCTGCCGCCTGTTGGTGAATGCGTCGGATTTTGGTTCTTGGGACCCTGTTGCTTGTGCAATGGGGTTCTTTCTTTATGCAACGGGATGTTGCGTAAAGAGATATAAAATTGTATGAGATGCTAAAATTAGTGATTTTTTAGTAAAAAAAGCATCTTTGTTGCATGATGGTGTTGCTTTTTTGGAAAAAAGATGTATAATTATGGATGATGAAACCGATTGTCGAATATTCTGATTTCCGTCAATACATGCGGGACTACTACGATGAACGCAAGCGTCGTTCTGTTTTTTCGTGGCGTGAGTTCTCGAAAATTGCAGGTTTTACTTCGTCCTCGTACATGAAGGTGGTATGCGACGGCAAGAGCAAACTCAGTCGCATCGGGGTGGAGCGCACGGGACAGGCCATGGGGCTTGTCGGGTTCGAGATGGATTATTTCCGTGCCATGGTCGAATATGGCCAGACTGAAACCGAGGCGAAGAAGAAGGCCGCCTACGAGAACATGCTTGCCATTGCCCGGGTCCACAAGATCCGTGTGATGGAAGGTGAACTTTTTGAATTCTACGATTCCTGGCATAACCCTGTAGTGCGCGAACTCGCCCCGCTGATGCCGGGGGCCACTCCTGGCGAAATTGCGAAGATGTGCAATCCCGAAGTGTCTGCGGCGGATGTGCAGAAGAGCCTTAATTTCCTCACGAGGGTGGGGCTCCTGAAAAGGGAAGGGCGCGATGCCTTTGTGCAGGCGGAAACATCGATTGCGGGCACGCCGGATGCGACCCGCCTCGCGCTTCGCGGAATGCACCGCCAGATGTCGAAACTTGCGACACCCGCAGTGGACCTTCCCGTGGACGAACGCCATTTTAGCGGGGTCACCATGGGACTTTCGCGCAGGAGCTACGAGCGCATCGCGAGCCTGATCGATGAATTCCGGCGCCAGGTTATCGCCGTTGCCGCCGAAGACAAGGATATCGACCAGGTCTACCGCTTGAACTTGCAGCTTTTCCCCTTGAGCAGGAAAGTGAAGGAGTGTGAAAATGAAGAAGTCTGAGTTGTACATTCCTTTCGCATTTGTCGCCGTGATTGCGGCATGCCTGTGTATCGGGTGTGGGTCCACGGATGTCGCGGGCACGGCCGAAGAACCCAACGAATTTGCCACGGAAAGCATGTCGAGCAGCAGACAGGATTCGCTGGATTACGTGCTGTCGTCCAGCAGTGTTCCGTCATTTCCTGCCTATTCTTCGGAAGCGGTGGAGCATGGGCCGGGAAATGTAGACGGGTCTTCGCGGGAGTCTTCGCTGGATTTCTATCTCGCGCAGTTCGGGATAGATACCCTCCGGTTCGATGGCGGCTTGCTTGTCGCCAAGGCTGAGCGGAATTCCTCTCCCCCTGTGTCGGCGGTCGAACCCGGACAAACTTCGTCGCCCGGATATAGTACGGAATTCGATGGCTCGTGTCCTCATCAATTTAACGCGCGCAGTATCGATGCGCTGGAGGTGTTGTTCCCGGATGCGGCTCTGGAGTATGCGGGCCTGGCCGATTCTGTCAGGAAGGGTATCATGGATGGTGGTTGCGGACTGTACATGATGACGGTCAAGGGCGATTCCAGATTCGTCGGATTTATACTTTCCGGCGTCGCGAAGGATACGGTTTCCGTAATCGATATCGCGGTACCCGGCTGCAAGATGACGACAGAATCCATGGTGTTCAGGTTCCTGTTCCGCTACTGTGGCGAAATGGATTCGTGCCCTGCAATCGTGCATGAGGCTGTCAACGTCGATATGCCTGCGGACAAATGCGCGGAGCTGCGGTTGAATTCGGAATGGTTTTCGGATAAATAAAATCAAGGAGGAGAACGTTGAAATCGATAAAGACTTTTCGAGTGCCGGTTGCTTTAGCGATATTCTGCCTGTTTGCGCTTGTCGCCTGTGACGACAGTTCCAGCGGCCCGGCGACATCGGGGGAGGATGTTGGTTCCGACAGCGCTGCCCTCTTGAGTTCCGAAGGGAATGTCCCGGAATCTTCTTCTGAGGCCGAAAAACTTTCTTCCTCCGAGTTCCAAATCGAAAGTTCTTCCTCATCTTTGCCGGTATGCCTCTCGATGGATACTTCGTGCGGGTGGACCGCAGAACAGCTTTGCAATATGGGACAGGCGCGGTACTGCGTTTCGAGTTCTTCCATAGCCGAAGAATGCATCAACTTTGCACGCATGTGCCAGAACTGCGACGGTTCCGATTGTCCCATTCCTTTTAGGCCCTGTAACGAATGCTATGACGAGGGGGCGATGGCGGAAGACTGCATCACTGGGGGTGTGTACAAGTGCGAAAATAGGTACTGGAACCTGGCAGACAAAAGCCAGTGCCTGAACGTGGCGCTGACTCCGTGCACAGGCGATTCCGCAAACTGCGGTCGCGTGCCCTGCAATTCAAACGCCCCGAGGACAGTCATCGACTGCGGAAGCGGTGAAGAGTACGTGTGCGCCGACGCCTTTTGGACGCCCATGAAGGAAACGCAGTCCTGCACCCGTATAATCGGAGCCGAAAACGGACATGAAGGAGAGAAATGCTCGCGCGAGGATGCGGGAGCAAGGACTGTCGATTGCGCTAGAAACATTGAATATGAATGCTTGAATGCAGGCTTCTGGCGGCAAATCAACCCCACCATAGGGGATACCTGCCTGGTGGAAGGCAGCATCCTGGAAGGTTACGTAGAAACCGCCGGAGCGAGGGACCATACAATATTCATGTGCTACGAAGGCAAGTGGGAAAAGTACCGGGGCGCCTACGAGTCCTTGAGTTGTGTCGATGCAGCCGTCGTCCGTACGCCGTGCGGCGTGAACGACGCTGAGCATGAATGGATACATCGGGGCGACTGCGATTACCAGTGCCGCAATGGCGAGTACGTGTTTGTGCCGAAACTGGCGGAAGAGTAATCCAGTAAAAAAAGGAGGAATGTCATGTTTAAAAAGATATTGTTTGCTAGACTCGGGGCTGCGACCGTAATCACCGCGTTCGGACTCGCCGCCTGCGGAAACGATTCCAGTTCTGGTTCCAACCAGTGCGAAGCGCTCACTCCGGAATGCGGGTACACTGTCGAGGACCTTTGCCATACATATCATATTGAGCGATATTGCCCGGAACAAGGTCCCTCCTCCGTTGAGGAATCCAGTTCTTCGCGCTCCCTGGAACAGTGTGTTCATATGCCACACATGGATCCTGGCGAAGAAATCGTCTACCAGATTCCGATATGTGCGCAGGAAGAAGAGGGAACGATGCAACCCGACTGCAACACTGACGACGTGTATGTATGCCGAGATGGCCGTTGGACGGCTTCCCAGATTGAGACCTGCTCCCATATCACCGACAACGATTGTGTAATTTCGCAGGGGTGCAGCTTGACTCCGTGCATGTCGGGTACGGTGACTGTCGATTGTGCAAGGCATGCAGAATATACGTGTGAAGGCGGAACCTGGACGCTTTCCATACCCTCCGAAGGCAAAAGCTGTCTTGCCGAAGGCGATATCCAGAATGTCTGGGGGGAACAGGCGGGTGGAAAAAGCAACACTTATGTTCCCTACCAGTGCAAGGACGGCAAGTGGGCGGAATTTTACCCCGCCTCCTCTGATGGGTGAGAAAAAATAGAAGGAGGTTCCTATGAGAAGGTTTGTGCTGGCAGCTGTCGCGGCTGCGTTCTTGCAGGCTCCGCTCTTTGCGGCGGGTCTTGTGAAGCAGTCTATTGACACGACCGATGCCATGGCGACGCTTGAAAATTTCGACCGCGGGTTCTATACGCCGCAGGTGTTGCATTTAAAGCCTTCGGGCGGTAAGGCGATTGAAAAACCGTATGGCAAGCTGTTGCACTTGCGTGCCGAAATTTCGGAATTCAGCAGCAACGCGTGGCTTTCGATTGACACAACGGGCGGAAAGCGCGATACGGTGCGCGGCGTTAGCCAGGACTTGACCGAGGACGCCCTGAATGTTTTGCAACAGACCTTCGACAACATTCGCGACTTTGGCGGGCGTGTGATTGTGCGCATCTGTTACGATCCGTGGTATAATGGCAGGAGCAACGTGACTCCGGCTCACGAGTGGGTACTCAAGCATGTGAAGCAGTTGGCACCCGTGCTTTCGAAAAATACCGACGTCATCGTGGCGCTCGAGATGGGCATGCACGGCGCCTACGGCGAGATGCATTCCGACACGAGCATCACTTATGATCGCGTTGCCGAAGCGGTGAACATGATGCTGCGCAATACTCCGCCGGAATTGAAAATTCTGACCCGCACAGGAAACTACTCCGCGAAGGTCTTGGGCTTTGACAACTGGGGTGTAGACTTCCACATCGATGGCGAGAAGTTTGCGGAGATTGCGAAGGCCAAAGGCGACACCATGTACCGCGTGGGAATGTTCAACGACGGCTATCTCGGAACGCAGTACGATTACGGAACCTGGGGCGCGGACTGCAAGACTTCCATCTGCCGCGAAGAGGGCGTGGCCTGGCTTGAAAAATACGGCATTAACACGCCCTACGGCGGCGAGGCCTTGACGACGGCGAGCGGTTACGAGGTCATCAATACGCCGGAGTTCTTGGCGTACGAGGGATTCCGCACGCATACAAGCTATTTGAATGTCCAGTGGAACAACAACCTGATTGACAGTTGGAAGAAGACTCCCTTCAAGCAGAAGGATTTCGACTATGACCCGGCGCGAGTCGATTCGCTTTCGGGCTTCAAGTACATCAACGACCACCTGGGCTATCGCTTCGTGCTGCGCGAATCTTGGATTACGGATACGGTTGGCGCCGATGGTATTTTCAAGGCGAAGCTGCGCATCCAGAACGTGGGCTTTGGCAACTTGACGCGAAAGATGAACGTTTCGCTATATGTTCACGGGTCGCGTCAAGAGGGTATGCTGGATACTTTGGCTATCATTACATATGAGGTTCCTCTCTCGGATTCGGTTGATTTTATGAAAGTGCATAGCCGCAAAATTGAAATCAAGGGTGCCGATACCGTGATGACATTTGATGGCAACAATGAAGTTTTGATCGAAGCGAAATTGGGCTCCTTGAAAAACCAATCTCCCGAAGATTGGACGGGCATCCCGTTGGAAGTGTACTTGAAGGTCTGTAATGACGACCCGGTCAAAGAATGCATCCACTTTGCGAACGACGAAACGAGAAACCGCATAAGCAACGGTGTTTTCATCGGAAAAGTTGTCTTCGATGAGAGTGTCAAATCCTCGATACCGCGCTCGTTGTCGACCCGCGACATACAGAAGCAAAACGCCCCCTTCGTGCAGAGGGTGCGCCACAATGCGATTGTCCGCGATGGTGAAAAATCCTACCGCCTGAACGGCGCGAAGATTCTAAAAAAATAAAGTCCGCGGGTGTTGACCCGAGTTATATGCGCCGAAAGGGGCCGTCGTACGAGCCCCTCCCTAGTCTTATGTTACGGAATTGCTTCCAGAATCAGCCCGCTCGTCAAGAGTTCCGGCAACACGACCTGCTTGCTCTTATCACCTTTCGGGTAAATCGCGTAGGCGGGCACGCCGGATTTTCCCATGCTGTAGAGCAGTTCGTTCACTTCGGGCGTTTCGCGGGTCCAGTCCGCCTTCATGCGCACGACTCCCGCGCTGTCCAGCTTCTGCAACAGCGCCGGGTCGCTAAGGACGGCTGCCTCGTTCGCCTTGCAGGTAAGGCACCAGTCTGCCGACACGTCGATGAATACGGTCTTGCCTGCTTTCGCGAATTCCGAGACGAGTTCCGGCGTGTAGCGGTACCAGCCGTCTTCAAGTACCTGCTGGGCCATGCGGGCGTTGAACCGTTCGTCCAGAACCTTTTCGTATTGTGGGGCGATGTAGGCGAACCAGGCGAAGGCAAATGCGAGGGCGCATACAATGAGTAAGCGAACCTCTTTGGCAAACGATGAACCCGGAGGCGCGAACTTGCCGATGGCAAAACTGACGACGACAGTACCGAGGATGAACCCTACAAAGAGTGCAACGCCCCTTCCGCCGGCCTGCTCGTTTACGATCCACAGGAGCCATGCGACGGTCGCGATCAGCAGGATGCCCATGGCCTTCTGCAACGTGACCATCCACTTGCCGGGTTTCGGTAAAACCTTCAGCGTGGCGGGGAAAGCGCTCACCAGCAGGTAGGGGAGTGCAAGCCCGAGACCTGCGGCAGTAAAGAACAAGAAGAGTACGGGTGTCGATGCGGTAAACGCGAATCCCATCGCGGTCCCGAGGAAGGGAGCGGAACAAGGCGTGCTCAGCAGCACGAGCAGCGCTCCGGTAAAGAACGCCCCGACAAGCCCGGCCTTGTGGCCTGCGGCATCCATCTTCGTGGTGGCGCTACCCGGGAGCCAGACTTCGAACACTCCGAAGAAGCTCATCGCGAATGCGGTGAGTATGACTACCATGAAGGCGATAAAACCTGCGCTCTGGAACTGCATTCCCCAGCCCGCTGCGCCACCGCCGGCCTTGATGGCGGCTACGATTCCTGCGAGCGTCCAGAAGCTCGCGAGGATGCCCGCGGTGGTCGCGATGCCGAGCGCCACGAGCCTGCTTCGTGACTGCCCCGCCTGCTTTATAAGGCTGAACAGTTTGAGCGAGAGAACCGGCAGCACGCACGGCATGAGGTTCAGGATTATGCCGCCGACAAACGCGAAAAAGAGCAGGAGCGCTACGGATGCGGCGTTGTTGGATTCTTGAGTCCCGTTCCCTTCATCGTTTTTTTTTAAATCGGCTGCGCTGTTGGCTTTGGAAATTCCTGCCTTGTTCTTGCCGATGCGGATGTCCACGCTCGCGGGCGCAAGGCAGATGGAGTTGTCGCAAGCCTGGTAGTGGAAGGTGGCGTTCGTGGTGAGGCTGTCGTAGCCGTCGGTAACCGCCTTCACGGGAATCTTTATCTGGAAGTGACCCTTGAACACGAGGTTCTCGAATTCAAGAACTTCGTTGTATTCCTTGATGGGCTCGGGCCACTTGGGCTCGCCGAATTCAATCCCGCGAGCAGCAATCTCGATGGACGAGGGCTTCAGGAATTCGTCGGCCGCAACGTTCGCGTTCACATGCCAGTTGTCAGGGATGACGATATCGACGGTGATTTCCGAGTTCTCGGAAAGGGCGCCTTCCGAATAGTGCATCGACGCTTCCGGAGGTTCCATGGCGTTCATGTTGAACTCTTGGGCGGATGCGGAGGCAACAATAGTTGACAAAATGCAAACGATTGTTGCCAAAGGGCAACAGTTGTTTGCAAAATTTTTTTCTGCCTTGAAAAATGCACCGATATTCATAAATTTGACGCCTAATATTTGGTTATGGACGATGATTAATCAAAATCTAGAAAAAACGCAGGCTCGGGAGTGGGTGGAGCAGGCTTGGAAAAAACATGGAGACATCATCTTTCGGCTATGCGAGATAAAATGCAATAATATTGATGATGCCAAGGATCTTTTCCAGACGGTTGCCTTGAAATTCTGCAGAAATGCCAAGGCTCTCATGTCGAGGGACGAAGTCATGTCTTGGCTCGTGAAAGTCTTGCACAATACCTTTCTAGATTCAGTGCCGGCAAGGTCCCGTTTTTCCCCGATGTCGTATGTCGCCGAACGTTCGCCAGACTACATCCCCTTTCGGCTGGAGGATTCTGTCTTTTTCGAGTCGCAGGGTCAGGAAGAAGCCTTGCGCCTGCTTGAAAGGGCTGCCGAAATCTTGAATCCGGTAGAGAGAATGATTATCGACATGACTTTCCTGGGCGGAATTTCTACCGAGATGCAGTGCAATATACTGGGGCTTTCCAAGAATGCGGTCCGCAAGCGCCGCTATTTCGCTCTGAAAAAGATGCGAAACATGGTGGATGCCGAACTCGATGGGTCGCTAAACGGCGCTACGGTCGCGTGAGGACTTTTTTGCCGCCCGATAAATTCGTATTTTTATGTCGTGCGTTTTTTGATATACCTATCCCTGTTCCTTGGATTGATTTCGTCCGCCTTTGCCTCTGATGAGTGGCAGGGGTTTGCCGAACCGTTTCCCATAAGGGACGCAATCCGGATCGAGCATGTCCTGATGCTGGCGACCGATGGGGGCATGCGCTACAGGACTTCGGAAGGCGATTTTCTTTTCACGTCGGAGAAGGGGCTTGAAACGTCCGTATTCTATGGGGTCGCCATGGTCAAAGGGACAGCCTATGCCATTTCCGAATATGGCCTGGTGGCGAGGTATGCCGGGGATTCATGGGTCGTCGAGAACCGTTCCTTCCTTTCCCGGAAGTCCCGCGTAATCCCCGGAATGGTCGCGTCGGCCGAAAATATACTGGTAATCCCCTTTGAAGATGTAATCGCCTTTTTTGACGTGTCGACGAAATCTTCGATTATTTCCCTGGAGCGCGTCGCAAACGTCTCCTTGTCGCTCTCTCCTCCTGAACGCATTGAAATCAGGGGCGATTCGCTCTTTGTTTCGACGGTGCGTGGCTCTTTCGTGCGTGTCATGGACTGGAAAAATCTGGCCGCGGACAAGCGTCTGGCCGACCCGGAGACGTGGAAGCCCGTCGAGACCTGTGTCGCCTGCTGGGACTCTCTCCATGTTGTCGTCGGTGGCAAGACCCTAACGGATTCAGTCCTGTACAGGGACGGTGTTAGCCGCATTCGCTGGGTGCTTGAAGGAAAAGACTTTACTTATCTTGTCGGCCCCTCCGAAATTTTCAAGTACGAAAACGGGCAGTTGAAGGATCTTTCCAAACACGAAATCTACCAGCTGGGGTCCGCGTACGAAGTTCGTGCGCTTCCTAAGGGTGGGGCCATTGCTGCGTCCCCCTCGGGAAGTATCGCCTTGAGTGACGGATCCATTTGGAGCGAGCCTATAGTCATGTACAATGGACTTGGCAACGATATGGAAGCCTATGCGAACCGGATGAAGGTCCTTTCGGTTTTGGATGACGGCGTGCTGCTATACCATGTTTGGGGAATGGGCCTGTTCATCTACAGGGGTCTCGGAAACGAACCGCACTATTTCTTGACTCCGTGGATTGAAAGTTGCATGGACCAGTTTGTCGACCATTACTCGGTGACGGTCGGGACTACGGAGGCTCCTGACGGGACCGGTTTCCTTGCGGGAATATCTGTGGAGAAGGGCAAATACAGCCTCCTGTATATCACGAAGGATGGTGAGGTGAGTTGTGCGACAGGGATTGGAAGTACGACCCGCGCAGGTCCGTTGGTGGCGACGCTCGATGGGGACGACTGGATCGTCTATGTCTCCGCTCGTGAAGCCTTCGATGTCTTTGCCATCGGGGCCCTCGATGTCTTTCGTATTCCGGCACCCTCCAAGAACGGCGGAAGGCTGGTGGGGGTAGAACGGAAAACTATAGCGAGCATCGACAACAGGACTCCGGTAGACCTCGCCCTCAACGAGAAGGACGGCGTGCTTTGGCTGGTAACGACCTCGGGTGTCGGCTACATGGAATTGGGCCAGGACACGGTCCGGAAGCCGGTTTCGATGAATGGTCTCCAGGGTGCGGAATACACCTCCCTTGACTTGGATCCCCACGGAAATCTCTGGATAGGTTCTTCGAACCGCGGAGCGTACCGGCTAGAAGTGCGTAAGGAAAGTTTTGATACTTTGTCTGTGACCCAGTATACGTCCCGGAATGGGCTCCTGGCGGACAACGTCTCGGATGTCGCCGTGGACAAGAAACTCGGCATGGTCTGGTTTACGCATGAGAACGGGGTCTCCCGATACAGGAGGAATGACCTTCGCGACGCTTCGGTTTTCATGACGGATTCTGCGGAAGCGAAAGTGAAGGCGTACCCGATTCCGTTCAGGCCGACTGTTTTCCCCTACCTGACGATAGACAATATCTCGGAAGGTGCCCGTGTCGACATATACAACCGCGGCGGCTCGCTCATTTGGTCGTTTGCGGGGAAGGATGTCCATGGCGGCAAGGTGGAATGGGACGGAAACGGGAAAAACGGCAAGCTTGTCGCTCCCGGCGTTTACTATTACGTTGTCCGGACCTCCCAAAAAACAGTAAAGGGAAAAATTCTTGTGGTCCATTGACGGAGGGCAGGAACTATGCGTGATGTGAGGAATATCGGGATATCGCTTTCGTTTGTGGGTGCAGTTGCCATTGCGGCCGTCCTTGCGGCGTGCGCCGGCGAACGCCAGGGCCTCGTATGTTCCGAAATCCAGTACAGGCTCGATACGCAGACGTATTCTCCGGACCAGCGCGCCTATATCGAAAACGAGCTTCGCGAATGCCGTGCGGAAGAAGCGAAAAAGCGTGGCGAAGATACCCAGACGAGGCAGGGAATCTACGAACGCTATGCAGCGAGCGCCCTGGCGGATTCTGTTTCTGCCGATTCCGCGAAAGGCGACATTTCCGTATCGGAAGCCTTGAAGGATTCCTCGGGCGAGGAGACTGTAAGCATCTACGACCGCTACAAGGCGGCCGATACTTCCGCTGCCGATGCGGGCAATTTCCAGTAAGGCGGTCTAGCAGATGGCACGCATCCAGACGCTAGCGGGGGAGTGGTTCGAGCCGGAACTGCCGAACCGTTTGTTGAAAATTGCGGGCGATATCCGCGACGCGGGTGGCCGTGCCTATTTGGTGGGCGGCTGGGTCCGCGATGCGCTCCTGGGAAAAGCATGCCGCGACTACGACATCGAAGTCTACGATATGGCGCAGGACGCTTTGGTGCCGATCCTCTCGAAGTACGGCCGCACGAACCTGGTCGGGAAGGCGTTTGGCGTGATTCACCTTGCCATGAAGGGACTGTCGCTCGATTTCTCGTTTCCGCGCACCGAGAGCAAGGTGGGCTACGGCCATCGCGGTTTCGTGGTGCATACCGACGAAAAACTCAGTTTCAAGGAGGCGGCGCTCCGGCGTGATTTCACCATCAACGCGATGGGCATGGAACTGCCGGAACTCACGCTCTGCGACCCGTATAACGGCATCGGTGACCTGAAGACGCATACGCTCCGCCATGTGGGCCCGGCCTTTGCCGAAGACTCCCTGCGTATCTTGCGCGGGGTGCAGTTCGCAAGCCGTTTCGAGTGCGTGCTTGCTCCCGAGACTGTTGAACTCTGCCGCACGCTGTCGCTCGATGACTTGAGCATAGAGCGCCTTTTCGAGGAATTCAAGAAGTGGCTCCTGAAGCCGGGCAAGCCGTCCCTCGGGCTCCGCGCCTTTCTGGATATAAGGCTCGACGAATACTTCCCTGAAATCCGCCCGTTCGAAGGCTCCTGGGAAGCGCTGGGTGGAATTCTTGACAACATGGCGGAACTGCGCAACTCGAATGAGGGGGGCGCCGCTCCGCTTACCGATGCGCAGGCGATGGAACTCGCGTTTGCAGCACTCCTGAGCGGCAGTGCCGAAACCTCCCTCAGGTTCCTGGAACGCATCACGAACGAAGTTCACCTGCTGAAGGTCGTGCCGCCGCTCCTGGAAACGCTTCGCACGCTTGACCCGGCTATCGTAGGCGATATCCCCGCGCTTCGCCGCCTCGCCGTGAAGCTTGACGGACTCAAACTCCTTTGCCTGCTGGTCAGGTGCATTCCGGCAAGTTATTTCCGGTCTCCGGATTTCGCGGCTGCCCTGTGGGATTCCGCCGCCAAACACGGCCTGCTCGAAAAAGCCCCGCAGCCCTACCTTACGGGCAAGATGCTCCTGGACCTGGGATTGAAACCCGGCAGGCAGATGGGTGAAATCATCAAGCGGAGTTTCGAGCACCAGCTCGATGGAAAGATTACGAACGGCGAAGAAGCCGTTGAATGGGCGCGCGCCGCTATTTCCACCGGAACATGCCGGTAATGCCTGCGGGCACGGCGAACACGATCATCGGAATCTGGATAATCTCTACCGGCAAGAAGGCGAGCATCTTGCGCTTGGAATGCAGCTTCCAGGACGCTATCATCAGGAACACGAAATCCACGACGATTTTCGGGGCGATGCTGAATGCGCACCATTGCCACGGACAATCCAGGAATGCCACGCACCAGGGGCTGATGAACATCCAGATGTAGTATGTATAAATTAATGTCAACAGCAGGACGTAAGCCTTGCTCTCGTAGTTCGTGCCGTTGCTGCTCCAGCGTGCGCGCTGATTGAAAAGCTGCTTCCAGGTGTGCACCGGCGCCGTTTCGATCACTGCGTCCTTGTCCAGGTTGTAACAGACCTTCGTGCCCGGGATTTTCATCATCTTGTGGATGAGCATGTCGTCGTCGCCGCTCGAGAGGTTGATGAGGTCGCCGAAGCCGCCCACCTTGAAGAACAGCTCCTTCTTGTAGGCGAGGCATGCGGCTGATGCTACAATCGGGTGGCCCCAGCTGAATCCGGCGGCTTCCATCGCGGTGTAGCCGAGCGTCTCGAGTTTCTGGTACAGGTGCGGCATGGTGCGGCTGCCGTTGTTCTGCTTGGGCCCCTGCACAATGCATATTCCGTCCACGAACCTTCCCGCCATTGCGGTAATCCAGCTCTTGCGCGGGATGCAATCGGCATCCATCGTCAAAAGCACTTCGTTTTTTGCAATCTTGAACGCGCTTTCGAGGGCGCGCTTCTTGGGGCTTGCGATAACCGGCAAGTCCTGCGGTAGCGACAGCACCCTAAAACGCGGGTGCGTGGTGGCGAACTTCTCGAGAATCTCTTTCGTGGAATCCGTGGAGCGGTCGTCCACGCAGATGACTTCCCATTCGCCTGCGTAGTCCTGCTCGGCGAGGGCTTCGAGCGTGCGTTGCGCGAATTCCTCTTCGTTTCGCATCGGCACGACGACCGAGACGCTCGGGGTCGCCTTCGGCCCCCTGTAGCGGTGCGTGCGGACAAGCCCTATTATGAAGAATAGGAACAGGAGCACGTAGAGTGCGGTGAGGCATGCGACAATGATACCGCCCATATGCAGAAATATAGAAAATGCTATATTCTCCGCCATGATTCACCCGTCCGCATTTGTAAGCCCGCAGGCAAAAATACACGAGTCTGCCGTTGTCGGCCCGTGGTGCATCGTGGATTCCGGCGTGGAAATCGGGGAGGGCGTTGTCCTGGAATCCCGCGTGCATGTGTATGGAGGCGTCTCCATCGGAAAGGATACGCACGTATTTGACGGGGCTATCCTCGGCGCTCCTCCGCAGGATTTAAAATATGCGGGCGAACCGACCCGCGTAAGCATCGGCGAACGCTGCACCCTTCGCGAATACGTGACTGTCAACCGCGGCACCATCCAGGGCGGCGGCTGCACCCGGATTGCGGACAGGGTTCTTGTCATGGCGTATTCGCATATCGCCCACGACTGCGACATCCGCGAAGGCGCCGTCATCGCGAACGGTTGCCAGATTGGCGGCCACGTGCGCATCGGCGAGTATGCGACCCTAGGGGGCGTTACGGGAATCCAGCAGCGTAACCAGGTGGGCGCCTACGCGTTCGTGGGCGGCACGCACAAGGTGGACCGCGACGTGCCCCCCTGCACCAAGGCGTGCGGGAACCCCATCCGCTACGGCGGACTCAACCTGCATGCGCTCCGCCTGCATCCCGATTTGTTCCCCGACTCCCGCGTCGAAGCGCTCTCCCGTGCCTACCGCGAACTCTACCGCAGCGGCCGCCCGGTCGCCGAAGTTGTCGAGGAACTAAAAAAAGGCCCGGAACCTCTGTTCCAAGCCTTTTTCGACGAGCATTGGGGCGGTTCTCTCGTTC
This sequence comes from Fibrobacter sp. UBA7003, assembly GCA_002449765.1. GTDB lineage: Bacteria > Fibrobacterota > Fibrobacteria > Fibrobacterales > Fibrobacteraceae > Fibrobacter. Next base: position 70,558 of record DJXN01000001.1, on the reverse strand, counting down.
GCCCCTGAATACCGGAATCCGTTACTTGTCGAGTCCCAGACCCTTGAGGATTTCCGGGTACCATTCGTCGGTACTCTTGTTGTAGATGTCGAATCCGACCCCGGTGAATCCCCAGATGTGCCAGGAGTAGCCCAGCTGGTTTGCGACCTGGACAATCGACTTGATGTAGAGCGCCCTGTTCGCGTCGTCCTGGCCGTAGGCTTCGCACCTGGAGGAGGCTCCGAATTCACCGATGTTCAGCGGGATATGCGTCCCGTTCTTGCCGGGGAAGTATTTCTTCGCCATGCTCATGTAGCTCTTGAGGTCGGTCACGATTTTCAGGGTCGCTTCCTGGTCGTTCGCCTTCCACAGAACCTTCTTGGCGCAGTCGGTGTTGTGGCCCTGGTGGCTATAGTTGTAGGGCTCGTAGTAGTGACCGTCGATGATGATGTTGCTGTCCTTGATGTCGGCGAACACGTCCATCTGTTCGAACTTGCCCCAGTTGCCCGGGTCAATCATGATGGTGCGGCCGGGGTTGGTCTTGCGGATAATCTTGATGGCGCTGTCCGTCATTTGGGCGAGATAGGAGTCCGACTTTTCCCTGGATTCGTTGAGGATTTCGAAGATGAGCGAGTCGTTGTCAAAATCCTTGAATTCCTCGGCGATGTTTTCCCAGATGCCGTAGAATGCGGCCATGTATTTTTCGGGATTGGCGTAGAGTTCGTTGAAGTGGTGCTGGTTGATGATGACGGGCATGCCGAGGCCGTTTGCAATCTTGACATGGCGCTTCACGCCTTCGACGCGTTCGGGCTGCAGGGTGTAGGGGGGCTCGTGAAGTGCCGTCTGGTTCCAACGGACGGGCATGCGGATGGACTGGAAGCCCGCGTCCTTGGCCTTTTGGAACCATTCGTCCTGAATGGGGTTGCTCCAGTTTTCGTCGAGGTAGGTGTAGACCTTGCCTTCGACGAAGCACCAGTTGGTCTCTTCCCCTTCAGGGCATGATTTTGTCGGGTCTACGCCGGATTCCCAGGAGTTGCCGAAGTTGATGCCGTGGCCGAGCGCCTTGTTTACGGCGATGGCGCGGCTGTAGTTGGGGAGGTCGTCGCTTGTCTCGGACGAGGACTCTATTTCGACGCTCGAAGAGGAACGCACGCTTGTCTTTGCGGAGGATGATTCCGGTTCAGAAGACGCGCTGGACGAGTCGTCACAGCCTTGCATGAAAAGCGAAGCGGAAAGAGCGAATGCGATGTAAAGAATTTTTTTCATATAGGCGACCCTAATCCATCGTGGTTGGTGTACGGGTATAAAACTAATTTTATTTTCGGTGATGTAACGGCCTTTTTACGCATTTGTGTTTACTCCCGAAACCATAATTCCGGTAAAGGCCTGATTCGGTAAAGGCCATAAAGAGCTATTTTTAGGCAGAGACTTTGAAATCTGTCTTTTTTTCGGAATCTATGGTTTCGAAAAAAGATTATATTTTAGCTCTGTCTGTATTTGGAGACTCCTTAAGGTATGAAACATATGAGAATCTCGTCTTTACTGAAGTGCACTCTGGGTGTGCTTCTTGCCGTTTCTTTAGCGGATGCGGCCTCTTTCAGTAGCTATCGTGACCGCGATGCGGGGCGTTTTGTCCTCAAAGAAGGCAAGCCGTTCCGTCCGGACAAGGACATTGTCACTGTCGTGATGCGTGAAGCCATTCCCCGCGGCGGTGGATATACCTACCAGTACCCGCGTGAAAACCCCGAACCGGTTCTTACGGACAAGTATGCCATGGAAGGCGCCCTTTCCATGGAAATCGAGCTGATTGCAAGCGACTATTCCGGCGTGGCTATTTGTATTGCCGGTTCTGTCGACCTGACCCCGTACATGGAAGACGGCGTCCTCGAATTCTGGATCAAGGGTGCCAAGGGTGGCGAGAACGCCCTGTTCGTGCTTGTCGACGACGGCGTGAAGAGCGGCGGCGAATCCCTCCAGGTGAAGCTCCGTTCCAAGAGCCTCGGCGAAATCACTACGGAATGGACCCATTTCAGCATCCCCCTCAAGCTGTTCGGCAATACCGGTGTCTACTGGGATGCGAAGAACACCCGCGAAGTGATGCTCCCCTTCAACTGGGCCAATTTCAAGGGTTTCCGTATCGAAGTCCGCAAGGATGAAAACGAATATTTCAAGGTCTGGATTGACGATGTCGTCATCAAGAAACATGGCAAGGCTTACGAAGGCCCGGCCTATTACCCGTTCCGCAACGAGATTTAAGAGGGTTTTATGCGTAATTTAATTGTTGCTATGTTGCTTTCTTCCTCGTTCCTGCTGGCCCAGGAATCCGAGGAAATCGATGCCGCAGAAAGCTCCCAGAGCGAGGCCCCTGCAGTAGAGGAACCTGCCTCCGAGGAAGCTCCCGAAGCGGTTGCCGAGGCCGAACCCGAACAGGCGGTCGAACCTGCAGCCGAACCCGCCCCGGAACCCGAACCGGTAGCCGAGGCCGAACCTGCGGCTCCTGCCGAGGAACCCAAGGTCGAAGGCGCCGCCGTGGAAACGGCTCCTGCGAAGGAACCTTCCATTGCCCCGGTCTATGTGCCTAAGGAAATGACCTCGGAACAGCGCGTTGCCGCTATCGAGGAAAATCTGGATACCCTCGCGAACAACATGGAATCTACGCTAATCGGCAAGGACGACGCCCCGCTCGCCGTTTCCGGTTACATGGCGTTCCGTGTCAAGAACTTCGATTACACCGAAATCGCCCCCGTCTATGGCGACGACAAGGCCCGCACCCTCGTGGATGCTACCTTGAAGATGAACATGGTCCTCATGCCGAACTCCTACATGACGCTCTGGACCAACATGACGTTCCCCTTCGACTTGACCGGCCTCTACACCAACTACCTGGCCGACCACCCGAACACCAACCCGAGTTTCCACTGGGAACGCGTCCCGTTCGACCACAACACCGACTACACGCCGGCTTCAATCGAAGAAGAAATGAACTTCGGCGTCGATATCCGTTCGTCCGTGTTTGGCGCCTACGTGACTGCGGGCGGCGTGATCTGGGCCTGCGCTTCTCCCCTTACCATGTGGGAACGCGAGACGATGCCCCGCTTTGCCTGGCAGTACGAGACCTTCGAAGAAGAAAAGACGGTTTCTACCTACTATAAGGAAAAGTCCTTCAAGCCTGTCAAGGAAGGCGGCCGTGCCTTCTGGACCAACCGCTCGTTCGGTGGCGTGTTCATGAACGTGTACAACATGCCCTTCGGCCTTGTCGCCCAGGCGATGATTTCGCAGCCCAAGGACATGGATGCCGGCACCCGCGACGGTCTGCGCCTCTACGGTGGCCAGCCCAGCGAACTTGAGATGGACGGTAACTACGACTTCCGCGGCGATGTCTACCACGCAAGACTTGCGAAGACGAAGCTCTTCGACGGCATGACGCTCGGCGCGAACTACATGGGCGTGTTCTACGACAAGGGCCTCATCGACGAAGACGAATTCGCCGGTCCCTGGACAAAGCTCAAGTTCGATGGCGAACCGCATCTGGAAAACAACCAGATTGTGACGATGGATATCAAGGGAAACATCAACCCGAAGTTCTACTTGATGGCCGATGTGGGCTTGAGCTGGGATGATTCGACCTACTTCCATAACGCAGGCACCGAGAACAAGCGCTCCTATAACCGCGACTCCAGTTCTTCCGCCACGTCGAGCCCTGGATTCGGCCTCTATGTCAAGATTCAGGACAAGCACCTCGAATGGCTGCCGACAACAGTCGAAGCCGTATACTTCTCCAAGGATTTCTTCTCTCCCTACGGCATTACGGATCCGTCCCGCTTCCGCAGCTGGCGCAAGGATGAATTCTACCTGAACGGTGGTTCCCTGCGCTACGGCCCCAACATGGCCGGTGTGAACGTGAAGTTCGAACCCGAATTCAACCGCGGCCGCCTGGGTGTCCAGTACGGCCAGCACCGCCAGGTCACAAAGGGCAAGGACGTGCTTCTGTTCAACTACCGCTTGAACGGCCGCAACATGTGGGAAAGCTCCAACTCCTGGACCAAGTACAACGCCCTCTTCTGGGCGGACTCGGGTAACTCCACGGCCCCGAACGGCTACGTGAACCGTGCCGGCGTGCTGACCCCGGCCCGCAAGATGGAACGCCAGCGCGGCGGCCTCTACGGCGGAACCTGGGAACTCTGGGAATCCTTCGTTGCCTATGAAAATGCGGACCAGCTCAAGACCGAGACCGTTCCCGAACACGTCAAGTGGTCGACCTACCTCTCCATTGATGGTGGCTACGATATTGGCCACTGGGTCGGAACGGACCGCAACCTGATGATGGCCGGCTATGTCTCCATCTCGGGCATTTCCAAGACCTTTGCCCCGATCGCCTACAGCGAAGAACAGTCCGACATGATGCTGTGGAGCTTCTACGGTTTGTTCGAACCGACGTTCGCCCTGACACCGACGATTCACCTGGTTGGCCAGGTCGGCTTTGAATGCTGGCGTTCCCAGTATGGCTACACCGTGCAGGATGCAAACGTGTCGGTCGGCGGCATCAACAGCGCCGGTGCTTACGGCAACCTGATTCCGACAACCCAGACGACTTACACGAAGACTCCTCTCAGCTACTACCAGACAGCTCTCGGTATCGGTTTCGACTGGGACTTCTCTGCCCGTGCCGGTTTGCACATGCGCTACAAGTGGGCAACGCATACGGATAACTACGTTCCCGAAAACAACTGGAGCGGTCACTTCATCACCGCCGAAACAAAGGTTTGGTTCTAAGGGGTTAATGGTATGAAAATGATGTATAAAATATTGTTATCTCTCCTTGTCACTGCTTCTGTCGCGTCCGCACAGTCGGATTACGAGATGAACCAGCTGTTGAAAGCGAAGCAGGATTCCCTTGAAGCAAAGCGCGGCCTGGAAATAGGCGGAAGCGTTAAGGGCTTGCTCGTCAACTCCTACATGTCTTCCGACCAGGAGAAGGCCGAAATTAACAAGATGCCCAATGTCGAGCGCTCCCAGTTCGTGACGGCCGACTTGGACTTCCATTTCCGCCCCTACGACGCGGCCCGTTTCAACATGATTCTCCGCTTCCAGGCGGGCATGCAGAACTACTTCGCGAATTCCGCGAAGAGCATCTCGGTCGCATGGTTGAATATCGAGGGCAATGTCGGCAAGGACTTCTACTGGGTGGTCGGTGACTTCCGCCAGCAGTACAGCCCCCTGACCTTGTTCTCCCCGTCGGGTATCGATGGCCTCCTTTACGAGCCGCTGATTTTCACCAGGGGCCGCGACATGGCGATTAGCGATGCCATGATCGAAGGTAACCAGCGTAACCTGCAGGGTATGAACCTCCAGTTCCGCCACGACTTTGGCGGCTACGCCGGTGAACTCCGCGCGGAAGGCATCTTTGCCCGTCTCCGCCGCGTTCAGCTGCTCGACTTCTCGGGTGCGAACGGCAACCTCCTGCCGAACGGTGGCGATCCCATCATCAACAACGGTATGATTTATCCGGGCTCCTACCAGTCCGCCAACATGGACAAGTGGCTGTTGAGTGGAAACTTTGAATACCTGCCGGTCAACAAGAACGTCTTCGTCGGCTTTACCGGCATGTACGTGTTCGACGACAGTTCCTCGTTCACGCTCACTTCCCGTCCGGAATATCACGAATTGATTGTTAACGGCCAGCTGCAGTATGCGACCGACACGGAATTGATGGACAAGGTCAACAACCCGACCCAGTTCAGTGCCGGCAAATACCAGACGGCCCTTATCAACCCGCTTGAAACGGAACCGCAGCGCACCACGATTATGGCTGGCCGCGTCGGTGCCGATGTCGCCGGAATCATGAAGAATAGCGCGCTCACCTTGGACGTGATGGGCGAATTCGCCATGTCCAACGACAAGCTCTACGAATACGTGACGGTCGTGGATCCCACGACGGGCGCTCCTGCGGTTGACCCTGCGACGGGCGCTGCCGTTATCCAGAGAAACGAAATCGACGACAACGGCATGGCTATCCTCGCGACTTTGAACGCGGGCTACAAGCTGCCGATGGGCCTCGACCTTCAGCTTTCCGTGAACTACATCAAGAACGACAGCAACTGGTACAACAACCTTGCCCAGTCTCCGCAGTTCTTCGCTTCGCGCATCCTGAATACGGACAAGGACGGGAACACGATCCGTTTCGGCGTGAATTCCCCGCTCTACTCCACCTTCGGAGCCCTGTATTACTTCGACCCGAAGTTCACTCCGGTTTCTACCCAGCTCGCGAATACCGACGACCCGACAATCAAGGGCCAGACCAACAGCTACAACATTGCTCCGTTCAACAAGAATTCCTGGAGCAACTACGTGTACACCCGCAAGGAGCTGATGCTTTTGAGCACGATGCTTGACCCTGCGGTGCAGATGAGCCTGCCCAACGGTCTTGCGACTCCGAACAGGAACGGTATCAAGGCCGACCTCAAGGTGGGCTTCAAGGACTTCGTCGAAGTCGGCGCCCTGTTCTCGATGCTCAACCAGGACAAGAGCGACAACGTCATCATGAAGGAAGCCCAGTTCATGGAATACGGTGCCGGGCTCAAGTTCGATGTCTTCAAGATGCTTAACTTTAGCCGCCCGCTCGAACTTTCCGGAAGCTACAAGCATTCCGTGAAGACCCAGGAATTGACGGACGATGGCAAGGCCGTCCTCCCTGTCCCCGACAAGGGTGAGCTGAGCCTCGACTTCATCAATGCCGGGCTCTATGTCCAGTACATGCCGCGCCTCGGCTTTAGCGCCGGCCTGCAGATGATTGACATGACTCTCGATGCGGTTTCTTCCATGAGGGGCGCTCCGGGATATGTGAATCCGCTCCTGAAGGGCAAGCAGATGCAGTGGATGGCCGGTCTCGACTACACGGTGGGTGACGGCGTCTACCTGGCCCTGAACTACGGCTGGATTACGACCGAAAATACCTACAATACGACTTCCGGAGTTCTCGGATCCAACATGCCGGATTACGCCGATATCATGGTGCGCGATGCCGATGGCAACGTGGTGAAGGACCCCGAGAGCGGCAAGAACGTCACTGTTCCTGAATATACGCACAAATTCTCCCAAGCTGTGGTTCAAGCAGTCTTGAACGTCAAATTTTAAGGGGGACGCAAGATGAAATGGTATAAGGATATGTTTAAGATGACCTCCAAGATTTCGCTTCTCCTGTGCGGAGCCATGGCTTTTGCCTATGCCGAGGATTCTACCTTGGTAGAAAAGCAGAAGAGCCTTGTCGGAACGCTTGATTCTGCCAATGCTTCCGTGATGGGGCTTCGCGTGGGTGGTACGGCCAAGGCCGGCGTCCTTTCTTCTACGCTGAGTTCCGACCAGCTCCTGGGCGGGATGGATTCTCGCGAAAGCCAGGCGTTCTCCGATGTGAACTTGGTGGTGAAGGCTCGCCCGAGCGAAGAGACCGAAGCGAAGGTCGAACTCCGCCTGCACAAGGATTGGCAGACAGCCTACGAAGAATCGGTGAACCCGATCATCGGCCACTGGTTCAGCTATGACGGCAAGATCCTGAACAAGCACGTCGACTTCAATTTGGGATACATGCGCGTCGGCTATACCCCGCTGACGATTTACGTGCCCCAGACCGAAATCCTCCAGGAACCGGAGATTTTCGCGTCCAAGCGAGTGGATGCACTTGCCATGCGCTCCCTGGATACGTCTTCCAACCGCCTGTTGCAGGGTCTCAACTTCAAGTACAACAGCTTCGATCTCGGCCCCCTCTCCAATCTCTATGTGCAGATGACGGGTGCCCGTATCCGTAACATCGCCAAGAAGAACGACGAAGTGTTCTTCGACTTCGACTGGAGCGACCGCTACCTTGCCGGCTCGAACCTCGGCGTCGAAGCGTTCGGCGTGACCCTCGGCGGAAACTTCGTCTACACGTTCGACCGCGAGAAGACATCGCGTTCCCGCGACGACTCCCACATTGCGGCAATGTACTACGAAGACAACATGGTCTATTCCGGAATCTTGAACTATGATTCCAAGGACCTGATCATGGGCGGTGCGCTGCATGCGGGCTTGAAGTCCGAAATCGCGGGCTCCCGCTGGACCTACAGCGAAGACGCCTACCGCCAGGATACGATTGAATCCTTGGGCGTCTACGGCATCGGCTACGAAAAGTTCGACGAGAACGGCTTTGTTCACGACGATACGAACGCTATCGACTACGATACGCTCTTCTATGTCTACAGAAACACGACGACCGAATACAACTGGCACAAGAGCAAGATTGACGAACGCAAGGGCATGGCCATCAACGTGTCGCCCTATGTGAACGGCAACATTGCAAAAATCAAGTTCGATGTGCTGGGAACCATCGTGATGAACGATGAGGAGTTCTGGTCCGAACAGGCTGCGTCCAGCTACTACGAAGGCAACACGTCCATCCTTAACGGCGAAGCGCTGATTACGGGTGCGAACGAGGCCGTCGTGGAACGTTTCCGTTACGGAAGCCTCGAGAACATGTACTTCGCCCTCTACAACACCAACGTGCTGCAACAGCAGAACTTGATGAGCAAGAACGAAGGGGCAGCCATACTCGACCAGGGCGATGCTACTCATCAGAGGAAGGACTCCTACTACACCTTCGGCCGCCTGAACAACAACTACAAGCTGGGCCACTTCTACAAGAACGGCTACAACGCGGTCGCCTACAAGTACCAGGAATACCTGGCGGCGAAGGAATTCGTGGACCCGTCCGTGAACATGGCGATGCCCATGGGCCTTGCCACTCCGGACCGCAAGGGTTTTGCCGTGAGCGCGAATGCCGGCTGGAACGATGTCGTGACCTTGAACCTCCGCTTCTCGAAGTATAATGCGGAAGCTTCCGACAACGACTTCACGACCATCGGTGCCGGGCTCGGCTTCAATGCGGCACCGCTCCTTGGCCTCGACCGCCGCCTGATCCTCCAGGGCTCCTTCGAAAGCAGCGAAGAGAGCGCAAACCTCAAGCGCAAGACATCCCGCTTCGTGGGTGGCCTCACTGCCGATGTCTGGGGCCCGTTCTCGGTCCTCGGTGGCTTGCAGATGCTCACGAAGGAATTCGGCGATAACGGCCTCGCCTTGAACGAAGCCGGTACGGTCGTCATCAACGACGTGAACGAAATGCTCGCCATGGGCGGCCTCCAGATCAAGCTTGCCGCCGGTGCGAAGCTCGACCTGCAGGGTGGCCTCATGACCAACAAGGTCAACTACACGGTGAACGGCCTTGCCGAAGATGGTGTGACACCTGTTTCTGCAGGTGCAGAACTGAGCTTGGACAAACTGTTGCTCATGGGCAACGTTACGATTTTGTTCTAGGAGATGGATATGAATACGAAACTTAAACTTGGTTTGGGTCTGGGCTTGGCTCTCGTGCTTGGGGCCTGCTCTGCAGATAGCATCGACGCCCCCATTTCCGAAAACTGGCCCGATGACTTTTCGCTCTCGGAATATGCGAGGGCAAACCCCGATTTGGGTATTTACCAGAGTGTAGCCGCGGTTGCGGATTCCAACAAAGCCTATTTGACGGTCATCCGCGAAAAGATGCTGGATTCCCTGCTGCAGGTTGCCACTACCTCAAAAGATTCCTCGAACGCGACCCTCAAGGTGTCTAAGTACACTATCTCCATGACCGACGAGGCTTCCGTGTTTTTCGATGATTCTGTCGCCGTCAAGACGATATTCACGGATTACGCGCTTCTCGACGAAGAATGGTGGCCGGGAATGTCCGCGCTCGTCAACGGCATGTTCATTGTCGACCCGGTGACGGGGGACACCACGATTGACGCTCTCAATGGCCCCCGTGCCATGGAATACCGCGAAGCCTTCAAGAAGTTCCACCGCTACGGCTTTTCGGCAACTCAGGATCTCGCATTCCTGAAATCCGTCAAGGTCGATTCTAGCCTCATCGAGAAGCAGTACATTATGGCGGGCCGCTACGAGGGCCGTCCCTACCGCTTCTGCCATGAAGGCGAAGCGAACATCAAGAAGCTCGATGTCCAGGTGGTATATGACACCATTCCGGACGGTATCAAGACCTACGTGTTCAAGGATACGATTCTCCTGATCGAGCCCGAGAGATCCACGTGGAAGTATGCGCTTTCCAATGGCGATACTTGCGTTTCCGAGATGGCCTGCGGCAAAAAGATCGAAGAAGATCCTACACTGAGCATCACGGATACCATCAAGCCCCCTCCAACCGAGAAGCCCGATTCCATCAAGGTCGATTCTGTCTTTACGGACAAGATAAACAAGAAGACGACCATCAAGCCGATGAGCGAGAATGCCGTGGCTCCTGCAGGCAACAAGGACCGCGTGTGGGATTTCTCCGCCGACCTGTATTGCAGGAACGAAGCCGATTGGGAAGTTTACTTGATCGAGAATCCGTAGAGAGGTTATTATGAAGAAGATGTCATTGCTTGCTATTGCCGCCCTTGCCGCCGCCGCCATTGCGGCTCCGTTTAAGGTCATCGGCTATTTCCCCTACTGGGCCCAGTATAGCCAGTTCATGCCGAAGGATGTCCGCTACCAGTTCGTGACGCATATCCATTACGCCTCCCTGGCTCCGGCCGAAGACGGCTCGATCGCGTTTGCCGACGAGAACGATGCCCCGCAGTTCGAAGAACTGGCGAAGAAAGCCGCCGAAAACAAGGTCTCCCTCATCGCCTCAATTGGCGGCTTTGAAGTGGAAGGCAACCTGAAGGCAATCGCCGAAGACGATTCCAAGCTTTCGGCTTTCTGCGACGCCGCTGCCGAATGGGTCGAGAAATATAACCTCGGCGGTGTCGAGCTCGACTGGCAGAACGCCACGGGCGAAGACGCTGCCGCTATCGGCAAGCTGGTCGGTGCGCTCAAGTCCAAGCTTTCTTCCAAGGAAGTGGCCGTGCTCACCTACGCAAGTTCCATGGATGCTTATTCCGATGCCCTCAACCAGGCCGATTACGTGGTGCTGATGCTCGGCGACCAGATGAGCGATTCCGAATCCTCGGTCAAGCCTAACCTCTCGAAGCAGGATATCGCAGGCGCTGTCGACGGTCTCGCCGGCAAGGGCGTTTCCAAGGACAAGATTGTCCCGGTGGTCTCCCTCTACGGTAAGTCCTTTGCTGGGGCTTCGGGTCTCGGTTCTTCCCATCAGGGAGTCGGCAGCGGAAACGAAGGGTTCATCCCCTACAAGGAGCTGATGAAGAAGTTCGAAGCGCCCGACTACAAGGTCTCGTTCGACGAATCCTCGGCTTCCGAAGTGGCCGTGAGCGATGCCGAAACGATCGTGTTTACGGGAATCCCTTCGATGAAGGCCCTTTGCGGCCTGGTGAAGGACGAAGGCTTGGCAGGAATTGCCGCCTACGATCTGAGCCAGGACCACAACGAAAGCATCGTTTCCCTGATGGTCACGATTGGCTTGCAGCTTCGCCCCGGGGTGGATTACTCCGGAAAGAAGAGGAAATAGTCGGGAAAACGCTGTCGTTTAGTGTGAAAAATCACAAACTATTGTAAAAATTCAAAATTTCCACTTTTTTTTCTTTGAAAAGAATATATATTTAACCACAAACCCTTTTTCCCGGTGTCGGGAAATAAAAAAGAGAGAGATACTATGAAAAAGCAAATCCTTGCAACAGCAATCGCGTCCGTTGCTTCCCTTGCAATGGCGCAGACGGTAAATACGTCGATTTGGTTCAACGGCTCCGACCAGCAGGTGAACACTGGTGGAGACTGCGTCTACGAATACGGCGAATGCGAATCCACCACCATGGGTTACTGGTACGACTACGATGACCGTAAGAACGACAATGGTGGTTCCTATGCCATGTATCCGTACGATACCACGGGCTACTATGGTTCCTTGATCGCTCCGGAAATCGAAAACCTCGGTTACGTGACCATCAAGTACCACCTGGCAGATCCGACCACTACTGGTCAGACGGCTGAATATCCGTACAACTTCGTTGGCTTCGGCTTCAACATCGTGGGCGGAACAAAGGCTCCTTTGGACATTTCCGCTGCTGGTGGCCTCTGTGTTACCTACACGGCTGATAACGCTGTCACGCTCGAAATTGCCGAAGAAAAGTCCGGCGATGCTTCCTGCTCCGTGACCCTCACGAAGGCTACCTCTCCGACGATGGTCAGCAAGACGATTGCCGACTTCTCTCAGCCGACTTGGGCTCCTGCAGGCAACAAGCTTTCTTCCTGCGCTGACGCCTTCAAGGCCGCCCAGTCCGTGAAGTTCAAGCTCGACGGCGGTGCTTCCGAAGCTGACGGTCAGCTCCGTATCTTCGAAGTTGGTCCTGCTGGTACTTGCACGGGTGCTGGTGCTATCAAGCCTGAACCGGCTTTCGGTTGCAAGGCTGACGGTGACGGCCATGCCGTTTGCACTGATGCCATCAAGGCTTCTGTTGCCGCTAGCAGCGTGAAGGCCATCGTTGCCAACCGCATGCTCTCCTTCACCGGCATCAACAACGGCATGTACGAAATCGTGAGCCTCCAGGGCCAGGTTGTGAAGAGCGGCAAGGTCGCTTCCTCCATCAGCCTCTCCTCCCTCGATGCAGGTGTCTACATGGTCCGCGTGTCCGGCAAGGCCGTCCACATGAGCCAGAAGATTCTCGTAAAGTGATTTAACTTACAGGAATTTTAAAAAAAGAGGTCCCCTTTAGACGGGGCCTCTTTTTTTATATATATTATGGAAAATTTTAAATTGTGAGGCTTTATGCGTTATTCCCATCTCCTGTTGGCGATGCCCTTGGCTTTTGGTCTTTATGCTTGCGGAGGCGACAATCCGACCCATCCGCACGATCAGGTTCCCGTGTCTTCGGATGCTACCGGCCCGGGTCCTCTGCCCGCATCGTCTGCTGATGGCGGAATAATTCCGCCCCAGAGTTCCGCCGCCGTGGCCCCCGCGACAGTAAGCCTTGCCGCCAATGCGAACATCGCCAATGCGACGGCCCTGTATGCGACTTGGAAGGCCCGCTGGATTATGACGCTGCAAGACGAAAAGACGGGCGGCTCCACCTTGAACTACGACTTGTTCGAAGGTCCGCGCGCAAAGGAACTTCTCACGGCAAAGATGGGTGCGTTCCATACGAACCCCGCCCGTGTCGTCTGGGATGGCGGAAACAAGAACCAGTGCGCCCTTACGGGGATGTCCAGCTGGAAGGGTACTTCCCTTACGGCGGCGCTTGCGAACAAGCTCGGCTGTACCGTTTCGGAAGGTATCGGCTACGGCATGCTTATAGCCTACTTCCATGGCGACAAGGAACTCTTCGACGCCCTCTGGGCCTACAACATCATCGCCCGCGACAACAACAACAACGGCCTGATGCCTTGGGAACTCCTTTCGTTTAGCGCTACGGTATCTACGGCTGCCGCCCTCGATGCCGACCTTGACGTGGCTACTGCCTTGATCCTTGCCTCCAGGAAGTGGCAGAACCCGCTCTACCTGAACGATGCGGTCGCGCTGATTGCCTCCATCAAGAACAAGGGACTCAATCCCAACAACCTGTTGATCCGCCCGGGTGATACGTGGGCGAACAAGGACGTCTACAACCTGAGCTACCTCTCCCCGGCAGCGCTCCGCCTGTTTGCGGAAGTTGACCCGACGGGTGGCTGGGATGCGATCCTTGCTGCGAACTACGCCTACATGATTAACATCCAGAACGCGGGCGCCGTCCCGCTGTTCCCGGACTGGTCCAATGCGGCCGGTCAGCCGGCCGACCCGAAGAACGGTTCTGCCGCGAACACCTACATGCTGTTCGACAAGGAATCCGTTCGTATCCCGTGGCGTATCGCGTGGGACTACTACTGGTACCAGAGTGCCGAATCGCAGCAGATTCTGACCGCCATGGCGAACTTCATATCGACCGCGACGGCGAACAACCCGGCTTCGCTTCCGTCCACGTCGTACAACTACAGCACGGGTGCGCTTTCGACGAGCCAGACGGCCGGCGAGCACTATATCGGCATGTACTGCTTGATGGGATTCGGGGTGAACCCGACATGGCACAATGCCTGCTTCGACTACTTTACGCAGAAGGTGCAGGCATACCAGGCGGTGGGATACACGGGAACCTACTTCAAGGAAATCCTGACCATCATGTACAGCACGTTGATGAACGGCGGCTTTGTTAAGATTTGATAACTTTTTTGGAACGCTGAGTTCCAGGATTGTGTGAATTTCTTCACAAAAGCCCCTATTTGTCTACTGATGTAAACAAAGAATTTCTGAATGTGTGGTGTAATTTAGGGCTTTGAAAGTTATTTTTGTAATCGGATGTGGATTGCAAAAAAACGGGAGAGTTTATGATGAAAAAACTTTTATCGATAGCGATGTTGTCCTGCGCAGTGACGTTTGCGTCTGCTGCGGTAGATGCAAAGCCACTGCGTCTAGGCCCTGTTTCTGTATATGGAACGCTGGGTGTCAAGAGCGGCAAAATTGTAAGTCAGGCTAGCGGCAAGCAGGTGATGCTTCGCGGCATGAGCCTGTTTTGGTCCGATGCTACGGGATCGCAGTATTACAACCCGACCGTGATTAGCTGGGCTGCCGAAAAGCTCGGCATCGACGTTTTCCGCTTTGCGATGGGCATCAAGTGCTACAACAGCAATGGCGGCGACTGCCAGGCCAATAGCGACGATGCGATTATTTCCGCAAACTCCTATCTGGGAAACAAGGAAGGCAAGGAAGCCCAGCTCGACAACATGGTGAAGGCTGCCATCGAAAACGATATCTACATCATCGTTGACTGGCATAGCCACCGCGCCGAGAGCGAAAAGAGCTATGCGAAGGATTTCTTTGGCCGTATGGCAGCCAAGTACAAGGATGTTCCGAACATCATCTGGGAAGTCTATAACGAACCTGTCAATACCGATATGGGAACCATTGCTAGCTATGCAAACGAAGTGATTGGTGCTATCCGCAATAACGGGTCCAAGCACTTGGCTCTTGTGGGCACGCCCTTCTATTCGCAGATGGGTTCCTGCTCGGGTGTGAATGACGCCAACTCTGGGTATGTGTTCCACTTCTATGCTGCATCGCATTCCGTGGGTTCCTTCAAGGGAAATATCGAAAACTGCTTGAACAATGGAAAGGCTGTTTTCATTACGGAATGGGGTACGACCGATGCCAACGGTACGGGAAATGTGAGTTCTGGCGAAACTAACAACTGGACAAGCTACATGGAGCAGAAACAGATTCCGAACTGCAACTGGTCCCTGCGCCATGAAACCATTGGCGGCAAGAGCGAAGCTTCTGCTATGTTCTCCGGTTCGACTCTCCTCAATTCTAAGTCTGCATTGAATAATGCTACCTATACCACGTCGGGCAACCTTGTCAAGAGCTACCTGACCAAGTACAACAACAAGAACTGGGCGGACTCGCTTGTCGCCGGCAAGAACACGGGTTCCTGCGCGTTCAAGGGAGCCACGGCGTCCGAAATGGATGGATCCATTACGGGCAAGGCTGTAAGTTCCTGCACGTATACTTCCAGTGATCCGACTGTCGCGACGGTTGAAAACGGCACCATCAAGATTAACGGTGCGGGCTATGCCGTGATGACGGGCAACGACAATTCCCAGTCGGTCGTCGTGATTACGCAGGTCCCTGCTCAGACGTTCGAACAGGCCGCCATCACCTGCCGCGTTACCGGCGGCGGTGCCTGCAACAACTTTACGGGCAACTCCTCGGCCAAGCTTGAATACAAGATGAAGGTGACAAAGACCGTCGAAGGTTCCGATGTCACTTACGAATCCGACAATCCGAGCGTTATCTCTGTGGCCAAGGCGACCTGCACGAGTTCCGAATGCTACGGCGACAAGGGCAAGCAGGTCTGGATTGCGACATTCAAGTCCAGGGGGACAGCTAATATCCATGCGACGGCAAAGGCCATTTCTGGATACCGTGCCCTCGATACGACGATTACCTTCTCGCTTTTGAAGGCCGAGCAGACGCTCAATACCAAGTATTTCAAGGACCAGACCGTGGCGCTGAATTCCTCGACGCAGGTCTTTACGCTGGAAGCGCACAAGGTTCCGGTCACCTATACTATCTACCCCGCGGGTTATGCCGAACAGCAGGGCGTGAACCTGATTGCCGGTGGCAAGAATGCGACCATAGTTATCAAGGCCGAAGCTCCCGAAAATGACCAGTACGAATCCCTGCTCAGCTACATCAAGGTGGTTATCGGGACGGGCGATGTCACGACGGAAGCTCAGGCCTGGGCTGAAATCCAGGGGCAGAACTTCATAGCTCCGAAGACCCAGAAGAACCTTGCCCCGACGGTCCGCATGAACGGTAACCAGCTCGTAGTGGATGTGAAGCGCTCCGGGTTCGTGAAGGTCCAGGTTCTGGATGTCGCCGGCCGCAACGTCGTGAGCAACGTGTCGCGCTACATGAAGGCGGGCACGAACACGGTCGATCTTGCCAATGTGCCGCGCGGACTCTACATTGTGGCGGTCAAGGACGGTTCTGCGATGCAGACTATTCGTTGGAGGAATAAGTAATGAAACGGTTATTCCTTGCAGGCCTTCTGGCCGTAAGCTCGCTTTCTATGGCGGCGGTTAAGTTCCCTTACCCGCAGGCCCAGACTTATCCCTATGCTTCCAATATTGCAGATGTTTGGAACTGTTCCGGCCAGACTGCATCTACGATGCTCCTGAACCAGTTCGAAGCTTATCTGAAGGCCTATTACGAAGAAAGCGGCAACCAGGCCCGCATCAAGTTTGATGAAGACCAGTATACCGTTTCGGAAGGTATCGGCTACGGCATGATCCTCTGCGTTTACTTCAGTAGCAACACCAAGAGCTATCAGAGTCAGTTTGACAAGCTTTGGGCCTACTACAAGGCTCATTCTAACAACGGTGTTATGGACTGGAAGATCCAGGGCTTTGGTGGTACTGTCGGTTCTGGTGGCGCAACTGACGCCGAAGAAGATGTCGCGTTCGCGCTTGTCATGGCCTATCACCAGTTCGGGAACTCCCAGTACCTGAATGACGCGAAGACCTTGATTGCTAAAATGCGTACGAGCGAATTTGCCAGTGACGGTCGCCACAAGGTGGGTAACCAGTGGGACCCGTACCTGAACCCGAGCTACGTGAGCCCGGCAGCATACGAAATCTTCAAGGATGTCGATGACGCGAGCTTCTGGAGTAAGGCGATTTCGACCAACTACAATATCCTTCTGGGCAACCGCAATTCTTCGACGGGTATCCCGTCCGGTTGGGCGAATATGGGCAGTCCCTATTCTCCCATCACCGGTAACAACGGCTATAACTTTGCCGGCTATGACTACGATGCCGTGCGTGCCCCGTGGCGCTGGGCCTGGAGCTATGCGTGGTATGGACACTCCCAGGCGAAGGATTTGTCCGAAAAGCTTGCGAAGTGGGTGAGCACCAAGACGTTTGGCCAGCTCTACATCAACATGAAGACGGATGGTACGGCGAACCTGAACGGCGAACCCTGCAAGAGCAATGGTTGCAAGGCGAACGGTTCTTCGATCGGTTCGTTGAGCTCCGTGCTTATCGTAAACGATTCCTACCATGAATTGCTGAACACGAACTTTAGCGCCCTGATGGCTCAGCAGCCGGGTTATTTCCATTCCAACTTGCGTTTGCTGACGGGCCTCCTGATGAGCGGCAACATGGTGAACTTTGCGAAGGCGACTCCCGTGACCCCGAAGGAATTCGTGGTTCCGGAATCCTGCAACGAGGTTATCGAGTACCACAAGAACTCGGGCGCCTTCGGCTGGAATTCTACCTCTGTCGTGCTTGAAAACGAGACCAACACGAGTGTCCACATGGGTAATGTTATCCAGGGTGACCACCGCGAGGTCGTTCGCCATCTTACCGGCCTTACGGCGGGTTCCAAGTACACGTTGTCGTTCAGCGCTTCGCAGACTCCGGGATCTTCCCTCTGGCTGACCTATGCAGTCAATGGCGATAGCCTCAGCAACAAGTACTGCGGCGCCATGAAGAAGATGCCTATCGATATCACCTGCGAATTTACCGCTACGACTACCGATGCGTTCCTGTACCTGACCCTCAACAACTGGGATGACCCGCAGGTCGACATTAGCGGCCTCAAGCTCGTGGGCCCCGATGGCAAGGATCTGGTCGAGTCGGCCGCACCCATCGCAGATGTCGCAAAGTCTGGCCTGGACAAGCTGAACGTGAGCGTGGATGGCAAGTCCCTCCTGATTCAGTTGCCGGGCTCCCAGACGGCTTCTGCGGCCCTGATGGACATGCAGGGCAGGGTTGTCTCCAAGTTCAGCGTGACCGGCTCCGAAAGGGTCTCCCTGAACCAGAGGCAGGGCAATTACGTGCTGATGGTGAAGCAAGGCTCCAACAGCTGGGTCCGCAATATCCGCATCACCGAATAGCGGTTCCCGTTCCTAGAAACTTTAAAACCCCGACACCAGTCGGGGTTTTATGTTATGCGAAATGGGCTGGCCCGTTTTTCGGGCTTGCTTCCTAGTTCATCATGTTGCCGGAGACGGGGACGTATTTGCGTGTGCCGTCGGCCTTGACGATGATTGCGATGCCTTCGAGGTACTTGATCCAGCGGCAGTTCGTGCAATCCTCGGTGGCCGTGGCGTGCTTGCGCAAGATGGTGAGCTTGCGGTTGGTGCAGTAGGCGACGAGAGGACCGAGGAACATGTCGTGGCTGATAAAGAAGTTGACGCGGTTCTCGGTGGACATCCTCGGGAGGATTGCCTGGGTGATAATCTGGACGCCCGTCTTTTCGAGATCGTTGAAGGCTTCGGCGAAGTCGCCGTCGAATGCCCACTGCGAATACATGAACGCTTCGTCGATGTATCCCGCTTCGCCCATGAGTGTCTTGAATTTTTCCTGGTCCGCGACGAAGGTGCTTGCGACAAGTTCGGGGAGCACGATGGGTTCGGGGAATACCTGGCCGCGGCCTTCGGAAATGTACTGGGCCGTGGCGCGCGTGCGGATGAAGTCGGTGGAGCCGTAAGAGAATGCTTCTTCGCTGACGAGGTGGCTGCCGAGCGTCTTGGCCTGCTCGATGCCCTTTTCGGTCAGCTGGGATTCGACTCCGGTGCTCTTTTCGCGCTGGGCGTGGCGGATGACGAAAGCCACGCGGTCGGTGGGGTCGAGGCTCTTGTAGAGTGTGGGGAGCTCCACGAATTCGGTCGTTTCGGAATTGGCTGTATAGATGCGTTCCTGGGCGATTTCTTCTTCGGTGGGCTCGCGGAAGCGGGCGCTGCTGCTTTCGGGCACGACCTCCGTGGCGGAGCTGGATTCGACGACCGGGCCGGCCGAGGATTCGGGGGTAATGGTTTCGGAGCCTTCTGCGCTGGAAGATGTCGCCTCGGGCTGGCCTGCTGCCGATTCGGGAAGCGCGGCTGCCGAACTCACGACAGGATTGTCGCCGCCAGAGGGCGATGTCGGCTTGTCGTCGCTGCAGGCAAAGAATAGGGGGATAGACGCGGCGGCGATGCACGTCAGGATGCGCTTTTTGGAAATAGTCATATTTCGGGACTCCTATTTGAAAATAATATAATAAAATTTTTTTGTATATTCTCCCTGTATGGAAAATGATTCTTTGAATATGGCAGGTGCGCCTGCCGATGTTGCATTACAGGATAGTGCTGCGGTGGATTCTGCGGCGGTCGCTCCCGAGATGGCGATGCCGACGCCCGAGCAGCTGGGAATCTCTATAACGGCGGGACCCGAAGGCGGGATGCCCGCCATTACCGTGGGTGACACGTTCGGATTCCCGGTGACGGTCAGCTGGAGCGTGCAGGGAAGCGCCCTGCTGGTCGTGCCTGCGAGTTCCGCGAACGCGAAGGGCCTTACGCAGGTGGGGGTGTCGCAGGAATCGGCGCGTGCCGTGAAGGACGGCAAGGAAATCGCTTCGATAAAGTTTACCTACAAGATTGTGGCGCAGGATACGGGAAACCTGAATGTCCCCGCGATGCGTTTCGAGATCCCGACGCAGGTGGGGCGGCCGCTCGACCTGCGGAGCGAAAGTGTCGCCATCCGCGTGGACGAGCCTTTCAATCCGCTGCCTGTTGCCGTTGGCGCCCTGGTTGCCGTGTGCGTGCTCCTTGCGGGCTTTTGGCGGATGCGGCGCCGTAACAAGGCGCGGGAGGCTCTCGCGGCCAGGAATGCGGCTCAGGATGCCCTGCGCGAGCGGATGCTGGTGCTCAAGCAGCGCGTGAACACCGCCGACAGCCGCGAATGGCTCCTGGAACTGGAAAATGTCTGCAAGGGCTATGTCGCACAGCGTCTGGGAATGGATGGCGCCGACGAATCCGCGGCTGCGTCCGTTAATTTGGATGCAATGGTGAAGGACGGCAAGCTCGAAGGGTGGGAATCCCTTGTCAACGAGTTCGCGCATGCGCGCTATGGTGGCGGCAAGCGCGACGGTTTCGAAAATCGCGAAACCTGGAAGGCCGCGATGAAGCTTATGGGTATCGAAGAAGAGGAGTAGTCCTTACTTCTCTTCTTCTTCCTGGCATTGGTGGCAGGGACAGTGGTAGCAGTCGCCGGTTTCGGCGTAGTCCTTGCCGCTCCAGCAGTAGGTGCAGAGCTGGTCTTCGGGGAGCCCGATGGCGTGAATCACGTCGTCGATGCGCTGGAACGCAAGCGTCGTGAGGTTCAGCTTCTTGCGGATGTATTCGACCATGCCCTTGTAGGCGTCGCCATCCGGATCGGTGTACTTCTCGATGTCGGCGTTCTCGCCTTCCTGGTCGCGGATGTAACGGCGTGTGATGAGGTCGTATTCGTTCTTGGAACGCGAGAAGTTGATGAACTTGCAGGGGTAAACGAGCGGCGGGCATGCGATACGCATGTGCGTCTCTTTACAGCCAAGTGAATAAAGCTTCAGGGCCTGCTTTCCGAGCTGGGTGCCGCGCACGATGGAGTCGTCGCAGAACACGAGACGGCGGTCCTTGATGAGTCCCGGGATGGGAATGAGCTTCATGGAAGCGACGCGTTCGCGCTGCTTCTGGTCTTGCGGCATGAAGGAGCGGGCCCAGGTGGGCGTGTACTTCACGAAGGGGCGCGCGAACTTGATGCCGGCCTCGTGCGCGTAACCGAGGGCGTGCGACGTGCCGGAATCCGGGATGCCGCAGGCGGCATCGGCATCGGTGGGGGTGCGCTTCGCGAGCGCGGAACCGCAGCGGTAGCGCGTCATTTCCACGTTGCGGCCTTCGTAGCTCGAGGCGGGGTAGCCGTAGTAGACCCAGAGGAACGAGCAGATGGCCATCTTCTTGCCGGGTTCGACGAGAGTCGTGTCGCCATCGGGTGTGATTTCTGCGATTTCGCCCGGGCCGAGGTCGCGCACGTAGTCGTAGCCGAGGTTGTGGAGGGCGCAGCTTTCTTGCACGGCGATCATCGAGCCTTCTTTTTTGCCGAGGATAATCGAGGTGCGGCCCCAGCGGTCGCGGCTCGCGTAGAATCTGCCGTTGCTGTCCATCAGGAGCACGGAACAGCTTCCCTTCACCTTCTCGTGGACGTACTTGAGGCCGTCGACAATCGAGTCGCGGGTCGCGATGAGCGCGGATACGACTTCGGTCGGGCCGACCATGCCGCTCGTGGTGGAATACTGGAGCTGCATGCAGTTGTTGCGGAACAGTTCGTCCTTCAGTTCCTCGATGTTGGTGAGGAGGCCGACGGTGACAATCGCGAACGTCCCGAGTTTGGAGGTCATGACGAGCGGC
The DNA here is from genome assembly GCA_002449765.1 of Fibrobacter sp. UBA7003. GTDB lineage: Bacteria > Fibrobacterota > Fibrobacteria > Fibrobacterales > Fibrobacteraceae > Fibrobacter. The sequence continues at coordinate 48,887 of DJXN01000001.1, read as the reverse complement.
TGCGGGTCGGTGTCGGAAATGACTCCGATTCCCACCTTGCCGGAGAATGCGGCGAGGTCATGTTCGAACTTGCTGCGGAACGGAGTGTTCTGGATGTTGTGGATGGAGCGGTGGAACTTGCCGCTGCCGTTCAGAACCGCCATGCCGCCGCGGTGTGTACCTAGATGTGAATGGTAGTCTGTCCCGAAAAAGAGGTCGCTGACACAATCTTCCTTGGAAACAACACCACAAAAGCCGCCCATAGAGACTCCTTGTCAAAAAGGGAATTTTTGTTTGCCACAAAGGTAGAAATTTTAGGCGGCGGATGCATCCGCAGTTTTAGATTTCGGTAAAGCGGTCGACGGTAGAACCGTCGGGGAGCGTCACCCTGCTTTCGAAATCCTTGCGGTCGCGCACCCAGAGCGTCCCCTTCGGGTGGTCGGGTGTCTCGTACTCGCTCCGGTAGACGACGAGGGGCTTCACGCTTTCGCAGTCGAGTGCATCGGCCGTGACCACGGTATAGACCATGGTCTCTTTCTTGTAGTGGCGGTAGCGGTGCCCTGCAATCGCTTTCGACATGGTTCCCCCTGCGTAGGCTAGCGGCCCGCGTTCTCCATCAGCCACTGGAAGTCCTTCGGGTGGTCGACGAACTTTTCGGGGTGGAGCTTGTGCTTTGCGAAAAATTCTTCACGCGTCATCCACCTGAAGGCGTCGACTTCGCCGGGCTGTGGGACGAGCGAGTTCGCCTCCTGGTCGCTGAGTGTTACCTTGTACACATCGTAGTATTCGTTGTCGAGGTAGCTGCCGCCGTTGAGCACACTTTCGTGTGTCGCCTCGAATAGGTATTCGAGGTCGCGCGGACTTTTCGCGAGTCCCAGTTCCTCGCGCAGTTCGCGCACGGCGGCGTTGATGCTTGAATCCCCGGCCGAGATGTGGCCTGCGCAACTCGTGTCATAGAGTCCGGGATTGTTTTCCTTTACGCGGGCCCGCAGCTGGAACAGGATTTCTCCCTTGCCGTTGAACGCCCATATGTGTACCGTGCGGTGCCACAGGCCTTCCGCATGTACGCGCGTGCGCCCGCAGGAATAGCCCGCGGGGGTGCCGTCCGGATTCAGGATGTCGATTTGCTCTTCTGCCATGGGAAATAAGATAATACAAAAGAGGGGGGACGTCAACTTTGCTATAATTCGGGCAGGAGTTTCCCATGGTATTCAACGAAAGCAACATCTTGCGGCTCTTGGAACAGGCGGAAGAAACCGGTGTATTCCACAAGGCGGTCGCGGGGTTTCTTCTGCCCGACGGCACCACGCGTACGGTTGCACTCGATACGCCCGCAGATACGGTTTTCGACATTGCAAGCCTCACGAAAGTATGCCCCACCTCTACGCTCGCCCTCTCGTATATTCTCGAAGGGAAACTCGCCCTTGACGACCGCGTTGCAGACTATATACCGGAAATGCGGACAAACTACCGCGATGACATCCGCGTGTTCCACCTGCTCACGCACAGCCTCGATTACCGCGTGCCGATGAAGACGCTTCGCGAACTCCCGCCCGAAGGGATTCTCGACGCCCTGTTTACCTACCAGTTCTCAAAGGCGCCCGGTGCCGATTTCAACTACGGGAATCCGGCAAGCGTGCTCCTTGGGCTCATTCTGCAGCGCATCGCGGGGAAGGACCTGCAGCAGCAGGGCTACGAGCGGTTCTTCGGGCCGCTCGGCATGTCGCGAAGCGGCTACGACCCGCTGACGCGCGACACGAACCCGGTTCCGCGCGAAGAGATTGCCCCGACGGAAATCTGCGAATTCCGCGGGCGCGAGATTTGTGGCGAAATCCATGACGAGAGCGCCTGGGTTCTGCGCAAGCTGTTCCCGGTCGGAAGCGCCGGCATGTTCAGCTGTGTGCCCGACCTCCTGAAGTTCGTGAAGATGGTGATGGACGACGGTGTAGCCTGTGGCCCCGACGGATGCGAAATCCGCGTCGCGCCTGCGGGTATTCTCAAGATGGTGAGCGAAAATGCGTTCCTGTTGCCGGAAGCCCGTGCATTTTCGAGTGCAGCGGACGCCTGCACAGCCCTCGGCTGGGAACTTGCCCAGGGCAAGTTCATGGGTTCGCGCGTGAGCCCGCATGCCTTCGGCAAGACCGGTTTCACCGGTGCGAGCATCGTCGCGGACCCATGCGCAGGCGCCGCGGTCGTGCTCCTCTCCGACTTCACCTACCCGCACCGAGAAAAAAACGCGGACCGCATCCATGCGTTCCGCGCTAAACTTGCCGATACCTTCTTCGGCGCGCTGTAGGGCGAGAGGCTAGCGGCCCATCGCCTTCTTCTGGAGTTCCTTCCTCTGGGCTTCGGCGAAGAGTCTCGCCATTTCCATGCGGTTGTTCTCCTGTTCCTTCTTCTTGGTCTCTTCCTTGCAGTTTACGCACTTGGTGGCCGTGGGGACTGCCATGAGGCGCGCCTTCGGGATGAGCTGCTTGCAGACCTTGCAGATGCCGAAGGTGCCGTTGTGGATGCGCTTGAGGGCCTCTTCAAGATACACGAGGTACTTGCCTTCGCGCGCGGCGAGCGAGAAGGTCGTCTCGAGCGTGTTGTAGTCGGTGGCCGAATCGGCGCTGTCGGAGTCGCCGCCGTCACCGGACTGGTTCTTCTGGCCCTGGAAGGCGTTCGCCTTTTCCGACTCGCTCTGGGCGGTTACCAGCTGACGGCGCTTCTCTATGAGCATCTCCTCGAAAAACTTGAGATCGGCATCGCTCATCTTTGCAGGTTTCTTTTCGGTCATGGTTAACTCCTTGTTAGAGTCGGTGAAACTTGATGGTTGTCTTTTATACGGGCTAAACTATCTTTTTTTTTACAAAAAGGACAAGAAAAATTAAAAAATATCCACATTTAGCTTGAGACCGCGCTTTTTTATATCGGAAATAAGCCTGTCGATGTCCAGGGCGAGCTTTTCGGTCTCCTTGGCGAGCTTCCCGTCGCTCTTGAGCGCGAGCCCTACGGTGTTGTCCTCGGCTTCGATCCGGGCGGCGAGGGCGTCCGCGTCCGCCTTGAGCTCCTTCACTTGCGAAAGCAGGCCGTCCACGCGGTCCAGGAGAGCTGACGCCGCGTCCACGGTAATGGATCCGCGCTTTGCCTCGGCGTCGATAGCCTCACGCGTCTTCGCGAGTGTCTCCTCGGCCTTGGAAACCACGCCGAGCACCTGGTCGCGCGTGTCGTTCACCAGGTCCTTGGAGGCCTTCACGATGCGCCCGCCCTTCTTGACGATGCGGTCGATCCGCTTGCCCGAGGTGCCCACGGTGAGCGAATCCTTGAGCGCCACGACCATGTCCTTCATCTGGTTGATGTCGTCGATGGCGTCGAGCAGCACCTTGCCGACCCCGGCAATGCCGTCGTCGTAATTGCCGAACACGGTGTCGCCCTCGACAATCCAGTCGCTGTCGTCCGCGGTGAGGATGCTCATCTCGCGTTCGCCCATGAGCCCCGCGTTCACGAGCCTGAATTCCGAGTGCCTCGAAATTTTAGCGTCCGCAAAGACTTCTACCTTCACGAACACGGCGTCGTCCGTGAGTTCCACCTTCAGGATCTGGCCCTTCTCGATTCCCCTCACGCGTACGAGGTTGCCCGGCGAGAGCGTTCCGATGGACTGGTAGCTCACCACGAAGCTGTAGCGCGCATGGTAGGGGCTCGCCGGGTGGAAGAAGTAGAACGCCGCCGCGCACCCGACCACCAATATCATGAATACGATAAAGGGGAACAGGTTGCTCTTGATTGTGTTTCGGAACTGGTTCATCGGCAGAAAGATAGATATTTGATTCGCCTATTCGTAGAGCGACCACTGGTCTATGTCCATTTCGAACGCGGGTTCGCCGCACTTGCCCTTCGCCTTGATCCTCTGCATCAGGTTTTCGTTGAAATCCTTCGCGACGTTCTGCCCGTTCATCTTCATGAGCGTGTTCATTGCGATAACTTCGGAAATCACGGTCAGGTTCTTGCCGGGCGCCACGGGCAGCACCACCTTGGGAATTTTGACTCCCATGATGGATTCGTCGAACTCGTTGAGGCCCGTGCGCTCGTAGCGCGCGTCGCGCTGCCAGGGCTGGAGCTCAACGATGACTTCGATCTTTTTCACCTTGCGGATGGCGTGGATGCCGAACATGGAACGGATGTCGAGGAGGCCGACTCCGCGGATTTCCATGTGGTGCCGGACGATGGGGTCGGGGCGGCCGATAATGGCGTTGCCGACGTGGCTGATGTGGACAACGTCGTCTGCAACCATGCGGTGGCCGCTTTCGACGAGGTCGAGCACGCATTCGGACTTGCCGACGTTGCTATCGCCCACGAAGAGCATGCCGATACCGTAGACGTCGACGAGGCTTCCGTGGATGACGGCATGCGGTGCGAAATATTCTTCGAGGATGCGCTGGGCGCCCTTGTTGAACTCGTAGGTGTGGAGGGTGGTCGAGAACAGCGGGATGTGGAGCTTGTGGCACATGTCGCGGAGTTCGTCGTGCGGTTTCTGCGCATGCGTCACCACCCACATCGGGGCCCTGAATACGGAAAGGGAGTCGAACACCTTCTTGCGGCCCTCGGGGCCGAGGCTTTCGAGGTAGTTCCATTCCGTGTGGCCTACGACTTGAATTTGTTCGGAACTGTAGACCTTGGTGTAGCCCGCCATGGCAAGCCCCGGACGGTGGATGCCGCTTTCCGCGATGCTTGTATCGAGGTCCTCGTCGGGAGAATATTGCGCGAGCTGGAGGTCCTTGCCGTAATTATCAAAAAAGCCCCGCACCGGGAGTTTTTCCCGGTGCAGGATGTTGAGATCTTTGAATCTGGATTCGGGCACGGCTTATGCGAGGTCGGAAACGGGCTGTGCGCGGTGATCGTTCTGCTTGTCGTTGGCCTTCTTGAGCTGCACCTTGACGCGTTCGAGGGCGACGTCGACGGCCTTGCCCATGTTTTCCTCGTCTGCCGAGGCGACCACGACGTTACCCGTAATCTTTACGGAGATTTCGCAGTGACGCTGGTGTTCCACTTCGTGGTCGAGGATGACGGAGGCTCCCGTGATGTTCGGGTAGAACTTGGCCAGTTTGTCCATTTCTTCCTGAATTCGGTCCTGGAGACCGGCAGATGCATTAAAGTGGCGAGCAGAAAACTGAATATCCATATGAATACCTCCGTATAAGTAGTGTTACGTTGTATTTTACTGTTGCAGGGCCTTTTTTTGCCTCGCATTTAGAGTATATACATCTTTTTTGGGCAAAAAAACAAGTGAAAATTCATTTTTTCGCGAAAAAAATCGTCCTAGTTGGAATAAGGCGTTACGGGGAGAGAAGAGTGGGCGAATGCTTGATTGTAAAATTTTATAAACATTAAAACTCCGATTAGATATTTTGTTACTTTAAGTATACATTTTCCCTACGAAGAAGAGGAATAAACATGGCCATTATCGATTCTATATCCTGGCAGCCGCCTGACAACAACGCGCTTGCCTATAGGTATCCTGAAGAAAATCTCAGCACATTCACGCAACTTATCGTCAACGAGTCCCAGGAAGCAGTTCTGTTTTCGAAGGGACAGATACTAGGCAAGTTTGGCCCTGGCAAGCACACGCTCAGCACCGAGAACCTGCCGCTCCTGAGGAATTTGTTCGGAATACCGTTCGGTGGTAAGAATCCGTTCCAGTCGGTGGTCGTGTTCGTGAACAAGAGCATCCCCCCGACAATCCCCTGGATTACGAAGAAGTTCAACATATACGATCCCGGCTACAACGCCCGTATCCCGGTCATTTCGCAGGGCCGCTTTGGAATCGAGGTTACCAACGCCGAGTGCTTCCTCACCGAGGTCGTCAAGACGGCAAAGTCGTTCAGCGTTGTCGACCTGAGCAATGTCATGTGGGCCGAACTCACGATGAAGCTCAACAGTTTCGTAAGCAAGTACATGCAGACGAACCGCCTGAGCATCATGAACATTTCTGCCTATCTGGAAGACATCTCTAACTTTATGAAGGGGCCTGCAGCCGAGTTCCTCGAAAGGTTCGGCATCTCGCTCAGGTCCTTCAACATCGATTCCATCGATGTGGACGAAACGACGGAAGACGGGCGCAAGGTGATGGAAGCGATGACGGCGCGTACAACGCAGAATATCGCTGGCTACAGCTGGGCTCAGCAGCAGGCGTTCGACACCGCGAATAACGCTATCAACAATGGCGGCGAGATGGGAATGCTCGGCATGGCATTGATGATGGGTGGCGGCATGGGCGGTGGAATGGGAGCCGGCATGATGCAGGGTGCCCCCGTGATGAACCCGGTAAACGACCCGACCCAGCTGATGGCTGCCAATCAGGGCATGGCGCCGGGTGGCGCTGGCATGATGCCCGGTGCGACTGGCGGCATGGCGGCCGTTCCCCGCGAAGTGTTCTGTTCCGCATGTGCGAAGAAATTCCCTTCGACATCGAAGTTCTGCCCCTTCTGCGGCAACCAGTACAGGCCGTGCCCGAAGTGCGGAAGCGACAACAGCCCGAAGGCCCGTCGCTGCGTCAGCTGCGGCACTCCGCTTGCCTCGGCAGATCCGATGGTAGCAGGAGGCATGGGTGGCAACCAGTGCTCCCGCTGCGGACAGGCCGTTTCCCCGACCCTTAAATTCTGCCCCAACTGCGGCAACAAACTGAGGTAAACATGCTGAACTTTTTTAGAGCATTTATTTTCGCTTTCGGGCTTGGAGTGATTATACTGGCCCTGTTCCTCGTCCATGGCGATGGCGAGTGTTCTAGGGAGTTCATATTCACATGCATTTCCATCATTGTGATGTATGTCATGGTGATGGCTCCGTTCACGTTCTTCAGCATCCTGCCGAAGACGGAGAACGTGGAAAAGGCGATTGCCGCCTATACCGCGTCGTGGTTTGCGATAACCGCTTACTGCGCCTCCTCGATTGCGCTTCTGATCTTTGTCATCTCGCGCAATATAGTCATTGGCTGGTTCATGGGGCTGCCAAAGGACTGGATCGAGAAGGTGGTGGGCGAGAACAGCGAAATCATGCAGCAGGCGGCTCACTACAGCGACCTGATTTTCTACGCGGTGGTCGTCATTCAGCTCATCCTATTCTTTGCCTTCATGGTGAAGATGTTCTTCGGCTGCCTGGTCGCGCACCAGATTGGCTCCGTCAAGCAGCGCGAGACGCAGGAGTTTTCGCGGATTGCGCAGCTCCGTTCGCAGTCGCAGCTGCTGGAAGTCGAATGCGCGGCCAATGCGTCTATTCCGGCCGAGCAGAAGAACGCTATCGCAAAAATCAAAAATGACCTGCGCTACCTTTCGCCTGCGAACAGCGCCGAGGCTTTCGATTACGAGGCCCAGATGGTAGAATCCCTTTCTGCACTGCGCTCCCTTTGCAAGCAGGGCGGGGCGTCTGCCGATGAGATCCAGAATGCTATCAACGCGTTTGCTGGCCTGCTCCAGGCGAGAAAACTTATCTACAAGAACTAGAGTTAAACAAGGATTAGAACATGACCGGAAAAATATTCGCGGAATCCGAAAACATCTACCAGGACCAGGCCAAAATCCTGTTCAACTACTATAAGACCGCTGCCGAAAAAATCGTCACGGAAGAAATGGGACTTGAATCGAAAATCGACGAGACCCGGAACGAGATAAACCATATCAAGGACAGCAAGACTCCGAGCATCGTGGGCCTCGTCATCTTTATCCTGGTGGCTATCGGCGGTATTATCCTTGCCGCGACGACCTCCGTGGGCGGGGGCGTCTTCCTCATGATCCTGGGTGTCGTCTTCATCATCGTGTTCGCGGTCAAGCTGTCGGGTCTCGGGAAGAAGGTCGAGGCTGCGGAACAGAAGATTCTCGCCTATGAACAGGCGAAGGCCGATATCCGCCGCGACTACAAGGTCTCGAAGATTGGCGTGGCCTATGTCCCGGTCGAGATGAACGTGCCGTTTGGAAACGGACATATCTCCGTGGACCTTACCGAAGGGACGGAACAGACGAAGTTCAGCCTTTCCACGATTCGCAAGCCGGAAGAATGGAACGAGACTCTCAATTCCGTGGCCGAGGAAATCAAGAAGATTCCGGTCGTGGAAGGTTCCGACGAAACGGAACAGATCGATACGGCCGACTATTCGACCTCGATGCAGAACGTGACGATGCACGACTACATGAGCTCCATCGACAGGCAGGTGAGAAATATCCGCTACCTGCTCGGTGACAGCGAAAGGAAGTCGGTGTCGCTTCCGCTCGTGAAGCCCAATTCCAAGGAAGACAACTTCCTCAAGAATTTCGCGACAAGCGAGGCTCCGGCCGGACATCCGGTCGTCAACGTGTTCGACGAGAAGAAGTTCGATACGTCGCTCAAGGTGTTCAATGATATCAATATCATGAAGAAGAACATGGAACAGAGCGATGCCTCCAGCGGCGCAAGCCATGTCGATTACTACAAGGCCCTGATGAAGACCCTGGGCGAATCCATCCAGGTGATTTCGGCCAGCAAGGCGAGCAGCTGCGACAAGCTGATCGATTACTGCAACGGCATCTTCGCAAACGTATTGAAGGCCGCCTACAACCAGTATTCTCCCGTCCTGGAAGCCGAAGAAATCGAGCGCATCCGGAACGTGGCCTTCGATTTCAAGGAAGATTCGACTTCCTACAAGCCGTTCAACCTGCAGGCTTCTTCGCGCGTGAAGTATGACCTGTTCCAGTCCGTCTGGCTTGCCGAGGACGGCTCGAGAACCAGCATGCCGTTCTCCATGAACCAGATTCAGGAAGAAGTGTTCGCGCCGCTTATTGAGAACCTGATGGAAGAGAACCGCAAGGACCGTCTCGACGTGTACAACGATATCGAGAACCAGAAGACGGATTACCTGATGCAGTGGCATCGTGACGCGGACGACTTCAACGCAAGAAACCGTGCCGCCGCCCAGGACCTTATCCGCGACTTCATGAGCGCGAACTCGGAATTCATGACGGCGCTGAATACGTACAAGGCGCTGCAGCAGTCGCTCGACGATATGAAGCAGAGCGGTTCGCTTGCCGCAGGCGAGGTGCAGGTCAAGGACAAGAAGGCGGAAGCGCTCGCTGCCATGGAAGTGCAGGCTGCGGCGTGCAGGCGCCAGCAGGAGGAATTCTCCGAATACATGGACCGCGTGGCCGAGGATATCCAGCAGAAGTCGGAACGCTTCAAGTATGTGGAATACTTCGAGGCGACGCTGCGCGATGCCGAGGCGAAGGATATCGCCGTGTCTTCCGACAGCGTCCAGGAACTCGATGACCGCCGCAGGTCGCTGCTGGCCATCAACGCCTATATGGCTGCGAACGCGGAACTGCCGCCCGAGCCGCAGGTGTCCGAGGACATGATGGAAGACTTCTCCTTGAACCTCATCAAGGAAGTGGACTCGATTCTCGAAAAGTACGAGAATATGGGTGTCGAAGAGAAGGAAGTGCAACCGCTGCCCGCCGAAGAGGATGCTCCCGTCGCAGAGGATGTGGCTGCCGCAGATACCGCTGTAGATACCGCCGCTTCCGCTGCGGAGGAAAATGTGGAAGCCGCTGCGGAGGAAGAATCCGGGGATGCTTCCGGTGCGGAAGCGGGCGCATTCGTGTTCTGCACGGAATGCGGGGCCAAGATCCCGGCCGGTTCCAAGTTCTGCGAAGAGTGCGGAGCGCAGATAGATAACGAGGAGGCTTGATTATGGGTCTGTTTTCGTCATTCGGAGCCGACCATACCGAAGCCATCACCATCGACGTGCGGCCTCTCGCGCGGAAGGTGGACGAGGTAACCTCTTCCGTCGACAGGACGACGGGAGCCGTGGTTGCAATGGAAGCTGCGGTTATCGCCCAGGAAAAGAGGTCGGCAAAGCAGATTTGCGAGAACGTGAACTACGGATTCTATTCCCTGATCGCGTCGCAGATTAGCCAGAAGCTCGCTGTTCACGAGAATGCGGCGAATTCCAAGCTCGCGTTGATGCAGAGCATCTCGAAGAAGATTCACGAGATTCTCCTCACGGCGCAGGTGGACTACCAGCGTATCAGCCGCCGCTATATCGAAACGTTCAGGACGCTCGACAAGAATCTGAAAAACCGCATTACGGAACTCAACAAGCCCGCGGTCAACCTTTCCGAAAAGAAGAAGAGCCTGATTTTCAAGTCCACTACGAAGAACGTGGCGTCGGCCATCTGCTATGCGAAGGAATCGCTGCCGGCTTCACAGATGTTCATCAACGCGGAACTGAAGAAGCATGCGAACATGGCGCTGGACAGCCTTTCCGGAACCATGGAAGAGGAGAAGGATTACGAGAGCAAGATGAAGCCCATCATGTGCGATGGGGCCCTGGAGACTCCGGCCATGGAATACGTTCCTGTAGTGGTTTCGGAAGCAGAAAGCCTTCACCAGCAGGATTCCAACGTATGGAACGTGGCCCTGCCGGAAGACGGCCGGTTGAAAGAACGCGGCACGATTACGACTACCTGCCTCGAGAGCGCGAGGAACGCATCGTGGGACAACTCTTCCGAGGAGAAGAGGAACGCCCTGTTTGAGGCGATGACGGCGCTTCCTGAATTTGCATCGCTGAACCCGCGCATCGCGGAGGAAGTGAAGAAGATGTTCGCCGCGAGCGACCTGCAATCATGGGTTACCGGAGGTAACACATGAGTTACAAGGCCGGTAGCAAGTCTTTTAGCGTCCAGGTGCCTACGCACACCGAGTATATCACCGAATACCTCGGTGGTGGCGGACAGAACAGTCCCGTGCGGACCCGGCATAGGGCCGTCGAAGTCGCGGACAAGGACTACCTGGACGTGAATGTCGACTTGTATGTGGACGATGCCCCCTTCAATGAATCGGCCAGGGACTGCCGCAATTCGGTGACGGAATTGACTGGTTCCGTGGCTGCCATGAATGTGGCCCAGGTGGCAACCATCAAGAAGTCTGGCGAAAAGATTTCGCAGACGATTGTCAGCGGCTTCTACAACATGGTGAAATCCGAGATTTCGCAGCAGCTTGCCGAGATGTACAGCAAGTTCGAGGCCCTGCTCGCGCGGATCAATTCGATATCGAAGCTGGTCGCTGTCCAGAAGGAGACCATGGAGAGGGACTATTCCCGCATCAGCAGGCAGTATCTGGAACTGTTCGACGGCCTGGACGAAGCGCTGAACCGTCGCATCCGTAGCCTCGATGCGCCTGCATTTGAAGCCAATGCGGCAGGGAAGAACGCCCTTGCGCAGCGGTTCATCAAGTCGGGTGTTGCAGGAACCCTTATCTCTGCGGAAGAGAATCCGGCCTACCAGATCCAGCTGGAAATTTCTTCGCTGCGCCGCCGCATCCAGGAGGCCATCGCCGGGATCTCGACCATACTCGACCAGGAAAGGGAATACGAGAATTACATGCAGGCGATTGTCCATGGAGAACCGACGGAGCAAAAGAACTTTACCTATGTTCCGGTCATGGGTGTGACGGCTGACAGGTTCGATACCCAGGAAACCTATACCGAAGCCAAGATTCCATCGGATATTCCGTTCAACCTGCGACAGATAATGTCGAAGAGGGTTCTCGAGGAAATTGACAAGGAAGAAATGCCGCTGTCAAGCGAGGAAAAGGAAAAGATGGATTTCTACTTCCAGTCGGAAACCGAGAAATGGATGGACGGCACGGAAGAGGCGAACAGGAACAAGAACAATAGGGTTGCCGAGATGATCAATCGCCTGTGGAAGCAGGACGGGGCAAACTGAAATTTTAAAATCGGAGAATCAAAATGAGTGACATGACAGACATCCGCATCGGTAGCAACGACGTTATCCTCAAGGACAACCGTGTCAAATCTTCCATTATCCCTACCGGCACCAAGGAACTGAAGCGAAACGTGACGGTCCAAGGAAACGTGGAAATCGACGGCGCCGTCTATGCCGACAAGCTGCAGGTGGAAAGCGGCCCGACGCGCTTTGCGAAGTCGGTATTCGCGGAAAGCGAAATCTACGTGCTCGCCACCAGCAAGAACACGGTGCTGTTCACGAAGGCGGTCGGAAGTTCCGACCGTATCTCGGCCCTCGTCAATTCGGGCCGCGTCGTTTTCGGCTCGGATGTGAACGCTCCCAAGGTGTCGCTGAAAAACTGCTTTGTCGCCGGTAGCATTTTCGCCGAGACGGTGACGCTCGAGAACTCGGTCGTGCTCGGTGGCGTCTTTGCCTCGAAGAACCTGACTATCAAGAATTCCATCGTCGGGCTCTTCAATTCGTCGCACGTGAAGGCGGAAGGCATCAACTACATGCTGTACCCGACATCGTTCTCGGTGGAACCCATCGAACAGATTCCGGGCACCATTTTCAACAACATCTCCCTGGCTGATCTCGGTTCCCTCTTCAAGGGAGAGGCTTCCAAGCCGAACACGGGTCGCATCGAGATGAACCTCCAGGAAGACGCCCAGTACATGAACCTGTCGGACAAGGACGGCAACCAGTACGTGGTCAACAGCTACTCCGTGGCGGCCCGTATTATTGTCGCCGACCTCGTGAACTTCGAGAAGATGGAAAATCATTTCCTGATTACCGCGGCGAGCCTCGGCCCCCAGCTGCTGAAGTCGTATTCCCTCATCAAGGAAGACGGAAGCGCTTCCGACCCGCTGAACCTCGCGCATATCGTACCGTTCTTCTTCAACATCCTGAGCGGCAAGATCGATATCCCTGTCCTTGACGCACATGTTTCCTTTGAAGAACTCAAGTCGAAAATCATGAAGGAGTAGAGTATGGCCTTTTGTATCCAGTGTGGAGCCACTATAAAGGACGGAGCGAAGTTCTGCCCCAAGTGCGGCGCAAAGCAGGAAGCCGCCGAAGTAAGTGCTGCCGTTACAAAAAACGTGGATGCGGTCGAAGACGACGATAACGAAGAGGAAGGCGAGGTAGTCTACGCCATCCACCTCAAGTCGGTGGATCCGGCAAGGAAGATGGATGTCCTCAAGAAAATCCGCTCCCTCTACGAAATCGGCCTCTCCGAAGCCAAATATTGCGTCGACACCCCTGATTCCATTGTTGCGGCGCGGCTTACCTTGGAAGAGGCGCAAAAGGCGAAAAGGGAAATCGAGGCGAGCGGCGCGACTGTTTCCATAGAGGAATTCGAGGAGCCCGAACGCGACGACAACCTCTATGATGTTTTCCTCATGGAAATCAATCCTAGCAAGAAGCAGGAAATTATCGAGGAACTCACTAGAGCAAGCTATGGAATGGATTCCGACGAAGCCGAAGAATGTGTCGACAATCCGGGCAGTGTCGTTGCAGAATCGGTTTCCAGAAACGAAGCTGAGTCGATGAAGAGCATCCTCGAGGATCTATACGGGGCGACCGTGTCAATCGAGCTCGCCGAAGATGACGGTGATGACGATGATGAAGATGAGGAAGATGGGGAAGGCGAGGACGATGACGTTCCCGACGAAGGTGGCGAGGAAGTGCCTGATGGCGTATTCCGTCAACCCAATACCCAGCCGCGTGTCGTAGAGGAGAAGACCAGCTTTAAGGATACCTGCCTCGGCTGCGGCTGTCTGACCGTTATCGCCATCGTGGTGATAAACGTCGTTATCAAGTTCGTCCTTTAGTTTTTCTACACGCTTTTTCTGAAACGTGCGGGCAGAATCTTCAGTTCCGTCTCGCGGTATTTTGCCACGGTGCGGCGTGCGACCCCGAGCCCCATCGAGTTGAGCGCGTCGGCGATGGCCTGGTCCGAAAGCGGTTTCTTCTTGTCCTCGTTGTCGATTAGCTTTTTGATGGCGTCGAGAATCTGCGCGGAGCCGATGATTTCTTCTCCTGCCGCCTGGGTGCCGCCGTCCGCTGCCGGAACGTCCGTGGCCTGCGTCGCCTGCTTGCGCACGCCCGAAGTGAAGAACTGCTTGAGCTCGTAGATTCCGTAGGGGGTGTCCACGTACTTGCCGTTGGTGACGCGGCTGATGGTCGATAGGTCGCGCCCCACCTCGTCGGCGATATCCTGGAGGATCATGGGCTTGAGGAACGCGGGGCCACCCCTGAAGAAGGCCTCCTGGCGCTTGACGATGGCGCGCATCACCTGTTCCATGGTGCTGAAGCGGCCGTTGACTGCGCTGATGAATTCCTCGGCCTTGCGCTTGCTGTTGCTGATGTATTCGCGGGTATCCTTGTCCAGCCCCTTGTCGTTCAGCATGTCGGCGTAAAGCTTGTTCACGTGCAGCCGCTTGGTAATGCGGGACGCGGCCTTGGTGCATTCGACTTCGAAGCGCCCCTTCTTTTCGACGACGCTCATGTCGGCATTCTTGATTTGGAGCGGCGCGTTCGAAATCTGGCGTCCCGGATGCGGCGAGAATTTCGAGAGCGACGTTATCGCCTTCTGCACTTCTTCCGTACTCCGCGCCATGCTCTTCGCAATCTTTGTGTAGCGGAGCGCCATGAGGTCCTCGAAATGGTTCTCGACGATTTCGAGTGCGACTTTCGGGAAGTTGTCGCAGGCGCGTGCCTGGATGAGGAAACATTCCTGGAGGTTGCGCGCGCCGATGCCGAGCGGCTTGAACGTCTGCAGCACGTGTATCGCCTCGGCCACGGGGAGGCTCGCGTTTTCGAGCGGGATTTCGCCGCGGATGACGCGTTCTGCCTCCACGACGAACTTGTCGTTGTCCGAAAGGATTTTTACCATGGCCTCGTCGGGGGCGCTCTGCAAAAATCCGTTCTCGTCGAGGCTGTCGATAAGGTACTGCACCAGGTCGCGGAACCGTTGCTCCGAACAGCCCGCCTGCTTCAGCTGCTTGAAGAGTTCCCTTGTGCCGTTCCAGTCGCGCAGCTGGTTTCTCAGGTTGTCCTGGAGGCTCTGGTCGCGGTCTTTTTGCGGGCGGTCCCAGAGTTCGTCGGGGTCGGCGGGGGCGCTGTTCAGGTCCTTGAACGGGGCATCGGTATCGGCGGTGCCGTCGGAGAGACGGCGTTCCATGTCGGAATTCGTCGTGTTCTCGAGGATGTCGTAGTCCATGTCGGCGCTGTCTTCGAGGGATCCCGAATCGAACTCGACTTCTTTCGCCATGTCGTCGGAAGAACCCGAGGCGTATTCGTCTTCGCCCTGGTTCTCGGAGTCGCGGGTTTCGGGCTGGCTTTCCGGGATTTCGTCGTCGAGTTCCAGGAGCGGGTTCGATTCCACTTCCTGCACGATGGCGCTCTCCAGTTCCTGCGAGGTCTTCTGGAGGATGGTCGCCGACTGCAGCATCTGCGGCGAAATCGTCTGTTCGAGTCGCTGGGATTGTCCCAGCTGCATTCCCATATTCATCGCGTGCTCCTAATCCAGGCGGAAACTGTCACCCAGGTAGATGCGCCTTGCCTCGGGGTCGTTAGCGAGGTATTCCGAGGAACCTTCCGTCAGCACCTGGCTCTTGTACATGATGTAGGCGCGGTCGGTGATGGACAGCGTCTCGCGGACGTTGTGGTCGGTAATGAGGATGCCCATGCCCTTTTCCTTGAGCCCGGAGATGATGGACTGGATGTCGGCGACGGCAATCGGGTCGATGCCAGCGAAGGGCTCGTCGAGAAGCAGGAACGAGGGGTCGCTCGCGAGCGCGCGTGCGATTTCGAGGCGCCTGCGTTCACCGCCGGAGCAGCTCATGGATTTCGTCTTGCGGATGTGCGTAATTTTGAATTCCTCGAGTAGCTGTTCCAGGCGCATCTTGCGTTCGCGGCGCTTGAGCCCCTGCGTTTCGAGGATGGCCATGATGTTGTCTTCGACCGAGAGCTTGCGGAAGATGGAAGCTTCCTGCGGGAGGTAGCCCACGCCGAGGCGTGCGCGCTTGTACATGGGCTTGTCGGTCATCTCGATATCGTCGAGGAAAATGTGGCCCGCGTCGGGGCGAACCATGCCCACGATCATGTAGAACGATGTCGTCTTGCCGGCTCCGTTGGGGCCGAGGAGGCCTACGATCTCGCCCTGCGAAACGCTGATGGAGACGTCGCTTACGACTTGACGTCCGCCGTAGACCTTCCGCAGTTTGTCTGTACGGATTGTGCTTACCAGGTTCTTCATGGCTTCTTTTCCTCCGCATTTTCGGTTGTGGGTTGCCGGCCTTTTGCGGCGCGCCTTGCGCGTCGAGCGTTGCGGGCGTCGGTTTCCGCCTTCCTCTCTTCGCGCGTCATGGTCCGCATGTGCGGCTTCTGCCGGGCTGTCGCTGTGGAATCCGCAGTGATGCCCGCCTTTGCGAGCGAATCCCGCGTCACACGCTCCTTGGCGGCCTTGTTGCGCTGTTCCTTCTCGAGGTCCACGTAGCGTCCGCTCGCCATGGTGCCGCGGCCAAGCAGCCGGAGCGTCTTTACCGCGTTCTTGAGGGGGTCGAAAACGATGTTGATGGTGTCTCCCGCCGCCTCGTTCTTGCCCGAGACGGTGCGGTCTTTCTTGATGTAGAAGTAGGTGCTCTGCGCCTTGCCCGAAACGATGGCGTGGTCCATCTTGCCCTTGTTGAAGAAGAGGTCGAGGCGGTTGCCGTCCATGAGGTTGCGATAGTCGGGAAGGTCGGTCTCGTAGAAGAACCCCTTCGCGTTCAGGTTCACGTAGAGGCGTTCGATCTTGTTGTCCTTGAATTCGCAGAAGAGCGTGTCGCCGAAGGCTTCGGTCACGTTGCCGGGGGCGTTTCTCTTCGGGTCCTCTTTCGATATGCCGTGCGCGTTCCTGATGACGAGTGCCGACTTGAGCGTCTTTTTCGCCTCGTCGATCACGAGGAAGATGGAATCGCCCGTGAGGTGGTAGTTCTTCATGTCGAACGTCGGGTTGCCCTTCATCGAGAGCCATCCGTTCGCGCGGTCGAAATAGCCCGTGTCGCAGGTGACGACCATGTCCTTCTGCGTCACCTTTACGTTGTTGTAGGCTTCGGCAAAGGAGTATTTCTTGTTGTAGATGATTTTGCGCGCCTCGATGGTAGTCGTATCGACGGTGCCGTCCTTTTGCTTCTCGAACTGGAAAAGTTTCGGCTGAATGGGCATCGTGAGGATCTCGTTTTCGCGGTCGTATTCCAGCATCTCGCCCTTGAAAAGGTAGGTGTTGAGGGAATCCCCGGATACGACATTCCCGGAAGCGGTCGCGAGAGCCTGTTTCTTGCGGTAGATTCCGTTGCTAGCTTGTATGTACCCGGAGGGGTGCGTGAAGAGGAACCCGCCGTCGCACTGCACCACTTCGGAATCCTTGTTCCAGGTGGCGCGCTGCGTGCGGAAGCGGACGCTGTCGTGCACGAAGAGCACGCGGCCCTGCAACAGCAGGGACCCCCGCTTGCGGGCGACAGCGAGGCTGTCCGCGTGCTTCATGATGAGCGGGGAACTCTGCGCGAAGACATCCGCCGTGGCGAGCAGCAACAGCATCAGGAATATGAGGGGGAGGCGCTTCACTTGTTCCCCCGCGGCGGCGACTGGATTGCGGACGCTCCCTTCGTGGCGGGGGAGGCACCGCCTGCTCCGGGCACAGGGCCCCTCGCGGCAGGAGGCGGCGCGGGAGGCTTCTTCTCGAGTTCTTCCGCCTGCTTCTTGTCTTCTTCCTTCATGCGCTTCGCCGCGTCCTGGAATATGCCCGTCACGTTCGAGAGTATCCTCCAGTTGTCCATGTGCGCGTCGCTCACGAATCCCTTGCCCTGCAGCACGTCGCCATCTTCGGAAACCACGCGCACGTAGCTGTCGGTTTTGACCAGGTTGTCGCCCTTGTTCCAGAGGAGCGAATCCGCACGGACGGAAGCTCCCTTCGGGGTCAGTGCATACACGTGGCCGTAGGCGTACACGTAGGTGAACTTCATGTCCATGCGTCCGGAATCCGCGCGCAGGAACGCGACGCGCTCGCCGACCGAATCGTAGATATCCACGAGCACCGGGCGCACGAAAACCACTTCCTTGTCGGCCCAGCGTTCGAGGTAGGCCGTCTTCATTTTCCAGGAGAGGACATCCTTGTCGTAGCAGTCCAAAAGCGTCGTGTCGGTAAAGAGCATCTGCGGACGGTCCACATGGATCCACGGCTTCTCCTCTTCGATTTCTTCGCAGCCCATGAGCATGGCGAAGCACGCCGCCATCAGGAGGGCGGAAACGGCCTTCTGAGGGTGATGCAGAAGCCGTGCCGGGAGCTGTTGCAAGAGCAGTCGCGATAATTGTTGCAAAAACCGTGCCATCGTGCACAAAGTATAAATATTTGGGGCCCCGGATTGCATAATTTTGGCCCAGGAAGGCCGGAATCCGGCATTACCGGTTCTTTTTGGGGTTCTTGCCGCCCAATCCCTGGAAGTAGAAGGTCGCGAGGATAAGGAGGAGGGCGATGCCGTAGAAGACGCCCTTCGTCAGGAGGCCGGGCTCGAAACCGTTATTTAGAACAACGTAAAGCGCCGTGAGGAGGGCGATCCAGATTCCCTGAATCCAGAGGGTCCACTTGTAGGGCCAGAAACCTATCATGCGGTAGACGTAGATGTTCATCCATACTGCCTGTAGGATCTGGTAGCCCATCGAGGAAAGCGCCGCGCCCGCGATTCCGAGCCGCGGAATCAGGAGGTAGTTCATGGCGATGGCGAACACGAGCGAGACCACGTTCATGAGGAGCATGAACTTGCTGCGTCCGAGCCCGTTGATGACCGGCCCTGCAAGGCCGAACATGCCGTTGATCAGGTTCCCGATCATGAGGATGCCGAGCACGGCGACGGGGTTTTCTTCGGTAATGAACGACTTGCCCGCAATCATCATCGTCTGTTCCGGGAAGAGCACGATGAAAAATCCGATTCCGAGCTGTATCAGCGTCACCATCGAGACGCAGTAGCTGAAAACGGGCTTGAGGTCTGTCTTGAGGCGTTCGGGAGTCATCCCCGCGACAACGGGGAGGAGGATCGGGTTGTAGCTCTGGCGTATGGTCTTGAGGCCGTTCGAGATGGTGACCATCACGGCGTAGATGCCCGCCGCTTCGGGGCCGAGCAGCGCAAGCACCATCCACAGGTCCATGCGGAGCAGAAACGAGGTGACCACTTCCGAAAAGCCGAGCGGGATGGAATAGTTCAGCAGGTCCTTGGAAAGGCCCTTGCGCGGACGCCACGGCATCTCGGGGAACTGTTTGCGGATAAGGTAAAGGTAGCAGACTACGCCGAGGCAGTTTGCGACGAAGAGGCCCACCGGCAGGGCGAGCGTCTGCGGGAACGATGCGTAGAAGAGGACTAGCCCGATAACCGGCGCGAGAGCCGATACGGCGAAATCGTTGATGAAAATCTTGTATTGCGGATTCCGGTTTCCCTCGGATGCGCCCGCGAAAATGTGGAGGATGGACCAGGGTACGAGCGAGAGGATGTAGATGGAAATTTCCGTGGAAGAGAGCATGGCAAGGCCGCTCGAAAGCCGGTGCAGGCCGAAATAGGCGGCAATCAGCACGGCTGCCGTGAGGATGACGGAGAAGAGCACCGTGCGCTTGACGGATTCCATGATGCCCTCGAACCTGTCGCGCCCCTGCACGATATTCTGCGGAATGTAGCGGTGGAGGCCCTTGTCGAGGCCGAGAACCGCCACGCGGCTCATCGTGAGCACCCACAGCTGGGTGGAGACATAGACGCCGAAGAGCGCCTTGTCGAAGACCCTCGCCACCACGATCATCAAAAGCGGGGCGATGACCTTGAGCGCCGTACCCGCCAGATTGAGGAACGCGCTTTTGACAAGGTATTTTTGGTCTGTCTTGATGTCCGACATCGGAATCAAATTTAATATTTTTAGCACGTATGAAATATTCCTGGTCGTTCCTTGTCGGCTATCCGTTCGATTTCCTGCATGCCATGTTCTTCAGGATGCTTGCGCCCCTTTATGCGGAGTGCAGGGCCAAGGCTGCGTGCCCGTGGGTCATCGGCGGCCACCGCGGGAGAATTTACGAGGACAATGCCGCTGCCGTCCACCGCTACGTAGCTGAATCGACCGACCAGAAAATCATCTGGATTTCTGGAAACAAGTCGTTGACGCGGGAACTCGAGGGCAAGGGCTACAAGGTATTGCGCAGGAATTCCTGGAAGGCGAGGCTTGCCATGATAAAGGCGCCTGTCGTGATGTATTCCCACGGCGAAGACGATATCGACCAGTTCTTCAGATACTTCAGGAAGTGCGCCGGTTTGCGGCTCTACCTGAACCACGGGCATTCATTTACCAAGACGGGCTATTTTGCCGTCCCCGCCGCCGCCACCTGGAGCGAAAAGAAACGCCGCCAGATGCAAAAGAAAGTAGTCAATTTCGACTACATGCTTCTCGGTTCCGAATACGAGCGCGAGATGCTCATCATGTCGATGCCCTTCAGGTCGCCAGATGCTTTTATCGCGAATTGCGGGTGCCCCCATGTGGACAAGTTCATTCTCGCTGCGCGAGGCAAGCCCGAGAAGAGGATTCTCTGGTTTCCGACATTCCGCGACGACCCCGTAGATGCCGAACAGCTTGACCGCATGGAAATAGAGATGCTGCAGAATGCGAAACTCCGGCAGTATCTCGAAAGTACGGGCACGACGTTTACGCTGGTAAGGCACATCAATTCGGGGAAGAAATCCTTTGAAGGCATTGCGCCTTGTTTTGAAATTCGCGACATACAAGAAATCGGGAGCATTTTGCCGACAGCTGAATGTTTTATATCGGATTACTCCGGCATCATCATCGACTGGCTTTTGTTTGACCGCCCGTTCGTGAGGTTCGCCTTCGATATCGAGCGGTACACCCGCAAGCGATCCTTCTACATACCGCTTGATGAATTTGTTCTGGGGAAGGATGTGAAGACCGTCGATGAGCTTGCGGAATTTATCGCGTCCGAAGAATGGAAAGACCGGACGCCCTACCTTGCAAAAATCGAGTTCTATAAGAACAGGATTTTCCCGAACCTGGAACCGACCCACACCGAAATTTGCGTTGCAAAAATCCGCGAACTTCTCCATCAAAGGCAGGCGACGTAAGCATGGCAAGAATTCCTTATGCGATGGCGATTGGCAACTGGCTCCCTTACAGCGAGACCTTTATCTACGACCAGGTGAAGCATGCCCGTAGATACGAACCCTACGTGCTCGCCCGCGGTCTCAACCCCGCGAGGGAAAATTTCCCCTACGACCATGTGACTTCGCTTGGCGCCCTGGAACGTGCGCTCTACTATGCGGCATTTCCGAGCGGCAAGTTTGTCCGTACCATCCGCGAGAGCGGAGCGAAGTTCGTGCATGCGCATTTCGGCACCAACGGGGCGCTTGTCGCCGCGACCGCGAACAAGGCAGACGTCCCGCTTGTCGTGACGCTCCACGGAGTCGATGTCGGAATCCTCCTCAACGAGCGGATCCCGGTTGACTACCTTTTCTACAAGCGCACTTACAAGCGCATGTTCGAAACGGCTCAGTTGCTGCTGCCCGCCTCGCAGGAACTCGCCGACTGTCTCGTGCAGCTGGGTGCACCCGAAAGCAAAATCCGGATTCACAGGCTCGGGGTCGACACGTCGGCTTTCACGCCCTTCACACGTCCCGAACGCCCCGCGCAATTCCTGATGATAGGCCGCCAGGTCGAAAAGAAGGGATTCGAGTACGGCATCCGCGCATTTGCAAAGATTGCAGATAAACACAAGGAATCGACCCTCACGCTCATTGGCAAGGGCCCGCTGCAGGAACAACTGCAAAGCCTCGCCACAGAACTCGGAATCGCCGACAAGGTAATTTTCAAGGGCAGCGTCAATGCGCAGCTGATGCCCGCCCTGCTCGAAAACTACGACGTGCTCGTGGCGCCCTGCATTGTCGCGAAGAACAACGACCGCGATTCAGGCCTCATCGTGCTCAAGGAAGCGGGCGCGAGCGCGATGGCGAGCATCGGCACGTTCTGTGGCGGCCTTCCCGAAATCATCGACGACGGCAGGACCGGGATGCTTGTCGGCCAGCGGGATACAGAAAAGCTCGCCGAATGCATGGACGCACTGGCGAGCGATTACAGTTTGCGGACGCAGATGGGTGCCGCCGCACGGGCCAAGATCGAAAGCGATTACGACACCGTGAAGCAGAACGAAAGGCTCGAAGAAATCTTCGACACCATCCTTCGCGGAATGTAGTTTACCCTTCGCGGCCGAGCATGAAGGCCTTCTTGTTGCCTTCGTGGAACTTTTCGGCGAAGAGCTTGTTCAGGGCGACCGTCCACTGGTCCACCGTGAAGTCGAAATGCTTGGAAAGCTTGCCGAGCATCGCGACGTTCAGGGCCTTCACGTTCTCGAGCTTCGAGACATCGATGTCCGCCGGAGTGAGGAGCACGCCGCCCTGCTTGAGGAAGGCCTCGTTCACCACGACCTGCGTCTCGTCGAATACCACCAGGTAGTCGGCTTCGCCCGTCGGGATCATCGGGGACTGAACTTCTTCGCCCTTCGCAAAGCGGACGTCGCTTGCGATGGAACCGCCGCGCTGGCTCATGCCGTGCACTTCGGCCTTCTTCACGTCGTAACCCTGTTCGAACACGAGTTCCGCCATCACGTCGCTCGCCTTGATAACGCCCGTGCCACCGAGGCCGGCAAATTTCACGTTAACTACGCTCATACAAATTAATCTCCGTTAAAAGTTGCCGTTTTTCTTTGCGGCGGCTTCGGACTCGGCGAGAGCCTTTTCCGCCTTTTCCTTGTTGGCCTTGTCCCAGGCGAGGATGCTCTTGAGGGCAAGAATGCAGGGGCTCTTCGCCACGATGAGCGTGAGCTCGTCCTTCTCGAGGGCTTCCTTCACGAGTTCCTTGAACTTCTCGGGTTCCTTGACCTGGTTCACTTCGTAGACGTTGTCGAAACCGGCAGTCTTCGCGATGGCACCGTAGTCGAGCTTGTAAGCCGGGCTGTGGTCCAGGTGGCGGCCCGTACCCGGGTGTTCCTGCTGGCCCGTCATGGCGGTGATGCTGTTGTCGAGAATGACAACCACATGGCCGGTGTCGGGGCGGTTATAGCCCGCTTCCACGAGGCCGGTGATGCCGCTGTGGACAAACGTGGAGTCGCCAATCACGGAGACGACCTTCTTGGCCTGTTCGCGCGGGAGCACGTTGCGCAGACCGATGCCCATACCGATAGCGGCACCCATGTCAATCATGTAGTCCATCGCGCTGATGGGCGGGAGAGCGGCGAGCGTGTAGCAGCCGATGTCACCGGAAACGATGCAGTCGAGTTCCTTGAGCATGGCGAAAGAGCTGCGGTGCGGGCAGCCAGGGCAGAGCATAGGCGGCTTGCCCTTGACCGGAACCGGGTCCGGGTTGCGATCGCCAGCGATAATGCGGCGCACGCGGTTCACGTCGAGTTCGCCGAAGCGGAAAATCGGGTCGAACTTGCTTTCGCACTGGATGCCGGCGGCCTTGATGTTCTCGGCGAGCCACGGGTCGTTTTCTTCGATGACCATGAGGCGCTTGCCTTCGAACTTCTTGGCGAAATCCTTGATGAGCTGCATCGGCAGCGGGTAGGTCATGCCGAGCTTGAGGATGCTTGCTTCCGGGGCAGCTTCACGAACATGGTGGTAGCTGATGCCGCTCACGATGATACCGAAGTCCTCGCTGCGCATTTCCACCCGATTGGGGCCTTCCGCGACGTTCCAGGCTTCCATCTCGTCCATCTTGGCACGGAGACGGCGACCGGCCGGCTTACTGAAACCGGGCACCATCACGTGGCCGGCGATATTGCGTTCGAAGTTCGGCACCATGGCCGGGAGTTCTTCCTTCGGGACCACGATGGACTTGGAGTGGTCCACGCGGGTCGTCATGCGCAGGATGACGGGAATCTTGAACTTTTCGCTCGTCTGCACCGCAATGCGGAAGAAGTCGTAGGCTTCCTGGGAGTTGGAAGGTTCGAACATCGGGCAAACGGATGCCTTCGCATGGTTGCGGGTGTCCTGTTCGTTCTGGGAACTGCCCTGACCCGGGTCGTCGGCAACGATCCACACCATGGCGCCGTCCACGCCCGTGTAGGTCGCGGTGTAGAGCACGTCGCTAGCCACGTTGAGGCCGACCATCTTCATGGTGACCACGCTGCGGGCATGGCCAAAGGCTGCACCCAGGGCCACTTCGGCGGCGACCTTCTCGTTCGGGGCCCACTGGGCATACCCGCCGAGTTCAGAATAATCCTCGAGGATTTCGGTAGAGGGGGTACCCGGGTAACCCGCGGCAAACTGCACGTTGCAGTGGCGCATGGAAAGCGAGATGGCCTCGTTTCCCGAAATCAGCATCTTTTTCGCATTCGGATCAAAAGCTGGCATAGCGTTCCTTTTCTTGTGTCAAATTGTCCTTAAGGCATGGCCTTAAACGCACAGAAATATAGAAAAAAGGAGATGTACAGGGGGGAGGGTCAGTCTTCTACGCAGCGCCGAAAAATACTATAGCTCTTGCTTGTGACAGCGGTCACAAACCCCAAAAAACAAGAACCCACAGAAAAAAAAAGACTTATTTTCATTATTATGACAATAAAAGTTTATAAGCAAATAACCCTTCTTGTCCTAGCCTTGTCGGCGTTTGTCTTTGCACAGACAAGGCTCATAGAACAGGTTTCTGATTCACTGGACATTCCCAAGGTTTTTGAAAACTATAACAATTTTCAGGTTGAGAAGTGGGGCCCAATCACTTATAGCGGTGATGGGAAATGCGATATACTTGACCTTTACCAGAAGAACGTGCTTCAAGGTTTGGGTTACTCCACAATTGTAGATGTTCATTACAAGCAGACAAAGAACGATAGTTTATATACTTGTGAGTCATGGGGGTTGGGCCTGTCCTTTAAAGTGACTCCGGACACTAACAAGTATTCTGAAAACTTTGCATTATCCCCCAATAAGCGCACCAATTTTTCAGCACAAAGCAAGGATCCAATAAGAAAACTTTTTGAATCAGATTCCGCATTTTTCGAAATAAAAAGTGTCACACCGGTATCATACCAAACCCTAGGCAAATGCCATAAGGTTGACTTTTTATTTAACACGGCGAATGAACAAAGCGGATTTCACGGAATTATTGACATGAAGGCGACCGAAGCAGTAACTGGAACCGATACGGTCTGCTCCTTTTGGGGACTTGCCGTCAAATACAAACTGAGAGAAGTTGTCGAAAAAGTTATTACCAAGAAACGAATCATAGAAGTCGTCAAGGTTCCGCCGCCTAAACCCGATACCGTATTTGTTCCTACTCCAGTTTCTACTCCAGTTCCTGCTAAACCCGCAACAAGGAACAACTGCATGCACTGCTGCTGTTGTTGCGATCATTAGGGAGGCCCACATGAAAAAGATTATAGCATTGCTTACTTGCGTTTTTGTGGCTTCTTTTTTCGAAGGTTGTGCGTCCTATAACAACAAATCATGGAGCAACTATGGCTATTATCAGCCCGAACCGGAGCCGGAGCCGCCACCCAAACCTAAACCCAAGCCAAAGCCGAAGCCGAAACCGAAACCGGTGAAAAAAGTTACAGAAGTCAAAAGAACAATTCCAGAAACCAAAGTCGTCACGGGAAACCTGTATCCCATTCCAAAAGCTTTGAGCGTCGACAATGACTTAACCATTGCCTCGTTGACTCCTGTTACATATACTTATCCGTATCGCTGCAACGAAGTCTATTTCTTCACGGCCATTGTGACCCCCGCTTCAGGCTATCATGGTATAGTAGATATATCAATGTCCGAGACCGTGACGAACGGAATGTACACCTGCAAGTACTTCGGTTCAGCCGTTGTTTACAAAATAAAGCCAAATCCCTTTATTAAGGAAACTGTCAAGTACGAGGATGTGGTACGCAAGTCCACTCCCGAATAAAGAACAACCCTCAAAAGAATCGAACAAAAACGCAACCATTTTTAATTAAAATGGTTGTTTTTTTTCGCCAACAGGGTGTACGTACGGGCCGCAAGGCCTATGCCGACTGTCGCAGGGATTGTCGTAATACGGGGATAAATATACAAACAGGCCAGAGGGAAGTCAACACCATCTGTTGACACTCACATTAGGCGGATGCAGCGTTGTCGAGCAATACAAGATTTTTCCCGTAAAGCCTTCAAAGCCCTATTAATCGTCGGTTCGGAATAACCCGTTTCATGCATAAGCAAGGGAACAGTAATGGAAGGATTCCGTTTTATTTCTGCGTAAATCAGCGATTCCGTTTCCGTGAGTTTTATCCTATCACTTATCCTATCATTTATCCTATCACCCGACCGCTGAAATCTTTCAAAATAGAACGATGTCCGCATTGGAGGCCGCAATTTGCGACCTTCATTTGTAACTAGAAATTTTGGGCAACACTGTTGCCCCAATTTGATAGACAGTGTCTGTCAAATTTGATGAGCTATTTTTCAATTTCGTAAACAGTGCTTACGAAATCCGATTACCTCCCGCGCCGGGCTTCCTTTCCAGCCCAAGATTTAGACTTCATTACAGCCTCCATGTAGCCGCGAACGCGGCGTCTCATATTGCGCCTACACTGCAGGCACAATTAGAGTTTGTTTATGTTTTGGGATGCTCCACGTCGTGCACCTCCCAGTGGCCACCGCGATCTCCGCCAATACGAGCAATGCGCCCAGACTTTGTGAGATTTCTCAATTGCCATTTTACGCCGTCAGCAGTTATTCCACAAATTTCTGATAACTCCAACCTAGTCACATTAGGATTGTTTGATATCGCATCAAGTATTTTCTGGGTAGTTTTCTGGGCAGTTTTCTGGGTAGTTTTCTGGGTAGTTTCCGAGTCTTCATTCTGACCACCAGCCTCATTTTCCGCATCAAACGAATAATTTTCGCTTAGCGGTTGAATGATGCGAAAAACATCATCTTCAAAAAATTCAGGTTCAACACCGGAATAAAGCCTCCCGTACTTGAACATTTTCCGGGCACCCGAACCGAGCTTTTCCGAATAGCCGATATTGCGAAAAAAGCTTGCAATAAGCGGATTCTTCGGGAACGGCTCAAGATTCCTCAGCGTTATCGGACCGTTGAACCGAGCTCTGTTCGCATTTTCCACATACATCCTATCTTGTTCAATCACAAACTTCGCTTGGTACGAACTTGAATACTCCCGATGCATCAGTGTGTTTACCAACATTTCACGAGCCACAATATTCCGAAGAGATTTGCGTTCGGCCCCTTCCACATAGAATTTATCGGGCAGGTGCAACGCCGCGAATTTAAAAAGCTGTTCAAAACTTTCAACCAAGTTCGTAACTACCGTCAAACGGTCGTCATAACGATCAACATTCACCTTGCGGACAAGGGCGTCAGTCTGGTAAGCAGGACAAATATCACGAATAACCTCGTCGCGACCAAGAAGCATCACCGCGGCAAGATTGAACCCATTTTTGCCGGTAACATGATCCTCGGCATAAAGCCCTGCACTTTTCAACAAATCCCTATTCGAAAGTTTTTCCCAAAGGTGGCTACCGCCAGCGTTGTTCTTGGCCAAAATCCGTATCATCGGCAGTAAATCCAAGCGCAAGTCTTTCAACTTTACGTACGGATACACCCTGCGTTCTGTGTAGATTTCTTGCTTGCGGATATACATCTGCGCAATTTTTGCTGTCGCAGTCACCTTGACATCCGACTCGTCTACGCGGTCATAAATCCGTTTCTTGAACGAATGTACCTCGCCGCTCGAAGGGATATGGATATGAATCAAGATTTTCTTGCGGTACTTGAAAATTTCTGGTTCAAGATAAAGTGTGGGGCTGAACAGGTCCGGATTACCGATGGCACTGATAAAGTTTTTCACCATCGGCTGAGCTGCATTTTCAGGAACGCCAACAACAGTCCCATTGTCAAGCACCCCTAGGTAAATATCGCCTCCGAATCGGTTCGAAAACGAGCAGACCGTTTCAAAGGTGTCCATTTCAATGGTGCCACCAGCCCGTTTGAACTCTATGGCCGCAGTTTCCCCAATCTTCAGGGCATTCTCAAATTTTGCAAGATTCATTACGTGGCCTCCCTATTAGCGGCTGCTTGATCTTGATGTTGGCTCATAAATTCAATATGCCCAACTATTGATTCTAAGAGTTCTTTGGGCAACTCATCAACCCCAATCAACTGTTGGTTCTCCACAATGCAGTCCTTCATCTGCTTGAAAAGGCGAATCAAAGCCTTGCTTTGAGCAGTCGCCCGTTCGCCCTTGAGCACCGTCATGAGCATGTAGATACCCTGTTCGGTGAATGCATAGGGCTTGTAAGAACGTCCGCCTTTCACTCCTTTTACCTGCATCGAGGTCAAAATTTTTGACCTCGATAAGGAGGTAATTTCAGTATCATTTAGCTGAAACCGAAAATCTTCGTCAAATTTCTCGATATTATTCTTGACCTGCTGATTGAATGCTTTGGTCGTATACCCGTAAATCTCGGCCAGGTCGGCATCGAGCATCACCTTGACCCCGCGGATGGTATATATCCGGACAGCCAATTTATCAGTTTTTTTTGCCATAATAATCCTCTAGCCCGCTCGGCATGAGCGAACGTTAAAAACAGTTTAAATTGCGTCTGCACTGCAGGCACAATTAGAGTTTGTTTATGTTTTGGGATGCTCTTGCGGTGCTGTTGGCGAGGGCTTTCCTCGGCGTTACCTGGCGCGGCTTTCGCCACACACTCGGATAGGTCGTGTTCCTATCAGCTATCCAACAACATCAACAAGAAGGTTGATGAGCCCCACCGCGGATGCACGTACGGGCCGCAAGGCCTATGCCGACTGTCGCAGGGATTGTCGTAATACAGGGATAAATATACAAAGAGGCCAGAGTAAAGTCAACACCTGCGCGTTATTTCCCGCTCCGGGCTGCGGCGATTTCGGCGTTTATCTCGTCGAGCGTCATGCCTGCGGAGCCGGCCTTCTCGGCATCGGCGGATAGCTGTTGCATATTGTGCAATGCCTGCCTGCGCAATTCCATGAAGGCCTTCCATCCGGGATTTTCATTCTCAAGTTGTTTTTCGTTCTCTGCATTTTCCTTCATTGCATTTCTCCTTTGATTAGAAATCATCAAATATCAACTAGAACTTCCCAATAACCATTGCGAGTTGTGCCAACATGACGAATTGCAGGCCTTGGCGCCTTACGAAGTTCGTTCAAGTAATACTTGAGGCGATTTACATTCATCCCCAATTTTTCAGCCATTTCGCTTTGACTTAATTTCGGATTACCCTTTAATATTTTAAGAAGATTCCATTCCACTTCACTGTATTGGGTGGGATCGGGTTGTATTGGGTAGGATTGGGTAGTTTTTTTCAATACGTAATAGAAGGATTTTCAACGTCCTCCTTTGTTTGGTTGGGCAGTTCGTTTTTTCGCGAGTTCCTTGGCCTCGTTGATTTCGCCGACCAGTTGCTCGGTGGTGGGCAGATACAACTTATACTCACTAGCGAGGATAGTCTTGTTGCCTTCGGGCAAAGTCATTTTCACGGCAGAATCGTTTTTACCTGCGCACAAAAGAATGCCAATGGTAGGATTTTCATCAGGGAGTTTTTCAATGCGGTCGTAATAATTCACATACATCTGGAGTTGACCGAGATCCTGATGCGTGATTTTGCCCGTCTTGATTTCAATAACCACAAAGCAGCGAAGCAGCCTGTTGTAAAGAACGAGATCGATGAAGAATTCATCGTCTTCGAGCATAATCCGCTTCTGCCGGGCAACAAAGGAAAATCCCTTACCCAGTTCGAGAAGAAAATCCGTAATATGCGAAATAATCGCACCTTCCAGATCGGTTTCATAAAAGGCCGAATTCATTTTCAACCCAACAAATTCCAAAATCATCGGATCCTTGATGACCTCTTGCGGGGTTTCAGGGATGCGCTCCTTGCGAGCGACCGCCAGCACGGATTCCTTGTCGTTGCTGAGCAAAAGGCGCTCGTATAGCTGGCTGTTGATTTGACGTTCGAGTTCGCGGCCATTCCAAGAATTGTTTACCGCCTCAAGCTCGTAATATTCGCGCTTGTCGGGGTCAGAAATCTGAATCAGCATACGATATTGCGACCAGTTCAATTGCGAACGCAGTGCGTTCGCAATTGGGAAAATGTTGTAAAATTGGCGGCAAAATTCCAATTGACGCTTAGAAAAACCGCTCCCGTATTCAGTTTCCAGCTTTTCAGCAAGCGATTTCACGATATACGCCCCGTAATCGGCACGCTTCTTACCATGCTGTTCTTCTTCGAAAATACGCTTACCAAGCTTCCAGTACATCTGGACACGACAGAAATCGACGCTCCTGACCGCATTTTCCCGCGCAGTCTCGATGATTTGCTTGGCATCTTGGATTAGCTTCGTAGAGATAACTTCTTTAGACTTCATTATAGCCTCCATGAGGTCGCAATTTGCGACCGGTTATTTCCCGCTCCTAGCTGTGGCAATTTCTGCATTTTTTCAATTCGCCCGCCGTCGGCGGTCGATTTTAACGGAGAATTGCCGTTCAAAGCGAGAATTGCGCCTACACTGCGGACGCAATTAAGGTTTGTCTATGTTTTGATTTGGGATGCTCTTGCGGTGCTGTTGGCGAGGGCTTTCCTCGGCGTTACCTGGCGCGGCTTTCGCCACACACTCGAATAGGTCGTGTTCCTATCAGCTATCCAACAACATCAACAAGAAGGTTGATGAGCCCCACCGCGGATGCACGTACGGGCCGCAAGGCCTATGCCGACTGTCGCAGGGATTGTCGTAATACGGGGATAAATATACAAAGAGACCAGCAGGAAGTCAACGCCCGCGCGTTACTTCCCGCTCCGGGCGACGGCGATCTCGGCCCAGGTCCCTGAGCTTGCCGAAGGGCCGGGTCGGGCTATATTTTAACACAAATGCAAGAAAAATCAACCTTCTTTGCAGGGCAAGAAGTAATATTCGTCCTTGTCAGAAAATTTAGGGTTGCCGGCTGAAAATCCATTTTGCAAGAATACATTGCCTACAACAGGTTTATTCATGATGTATTTAGGAAGCCTATGGACTTCACCTATTTTGGCCTTTTCAAAACTTTCTCTCTTGACAAAGAAACCGTTTAGCGACTCATCAAAAACAACTGATTTTTCCTCAAATTCAGCTTCTTCCAAATCACTCAAGTCGTTCTCCCAAATTTCTTTGGGAGTTACGCGGGCTATCATTTCGCAACCGCCCTCTATCCTCTTCCACATTTCTTTTACATCGTCGTCATCAATGGAAGTTTTTTCTAAAGCCAATATAAGGCATTTTAAATCTGCGGGCTTGAAAATTTTTCCAGCAAGCATGCGGAAATGAGCATTGACAAATTCGGTCTCCGAATTTTTGGGCCATACTGCGTAAAATACGTAATATTTATCCAGCAGCTCCAAAAAATCTTCGCGGAATCTCTTTCGGGTCTTCTTCTTGAAATCGTCGCGCAGGGACGAATGCTTGGAGGTGTAGGTCTTGAGCACGTACAAGAAGTTTATGTTGTACACCTTCAGCAAAAGCGTATCGCGGTCAAAGAGGCGGTTTCGGAAATGACGGTTGCGCTTATCCCACATGTCATCGCCGGCCTTGATTGGCTCCGTATTCTCGCCTTTCTTTGAAAAATACGGATCGCCGTACTGATCGTCGTTTTCGTATTCCGGGACAAATCCGCGGATAAAGAAGTTCGGCGTGACGCTGTAGCCTTCCGTCACCGAGTCCCTGTAGCGTACCCCTTGATGGACGCCTGAACTATAGCATTCGTCATTGCCATCGACAAAATCGGGAGAGAAAAAGTCCTGGACAATGTTCTTGGCGTAGGTGTACTGCTTTGCAACCGACTGGCCGAGCACCTCGTTTTCTTCTTTATAATACTTGCTATCGCCAATGTGCCAAATGCTTTCGCTCCCGTCGGCGAATATCAGCGACTTTTCCTTGTACAGGTGGTCGATTATCTTGCCGTCTTCGTTTTTCTTCAACTTCGCGACTTCTTTGTCCTGGTCGCTGATGAGGCTGTCAATCATCGCCTCGAAAACATTGTTGAACGAATTTGCAATCAGGTATTCCTTCGCCTTTACGTTCTTGTTGGTGTACCTGGCGCCCCAACGGAAAAACGCCTCCATTATGTTGTAGAGTTTCAGCAGGCGGTCTTCGAAATACTTGTACTTGATACGGCGAAGCTCGCGCAGCCCGCGTTCGCATTCCAGAAGGCGAGCGAACTCCTGCCTTTTGAGCGGAACGTAGAACTCGCTCTGTGGCATTTCGAACCCGAACTCGTCCTGGATGAACTTCATCGCGGAGAAATACAGAACAAGCAGACGATCGTCCAAATCAAAAACCTTCTTCTTGTTCACCAGTTCCATGTAGATTGGCGAATCGCCTTGAATAAAGGGCGTCTTTTTCGCGATGGTCCTCTGCCAGTTAATCCGGTTGTTTCCGCTATGCTTGTTCTTGGCAACAAAGACGAACAGGTTCTGGTTTTTCTTGTAGAACACTTCCATGCTACTCATGACATCGAGCAGCGTCGCATAGCGGGCATCGCCCCTGAACTTGGAATGTTCCATATGGTCCGGGGAACGGACGCCAGTCACATCGCTGTCGGCGCGGTACTTGTCAATAGCGGAATAGAGCCAAGTCGAAAGGGACGAGAGAAACTTGCGCTGAACATTCTTTATAGGAGACTCGCCCTTTCCGAAAATATCCTTGCCGTCGGCAGCAATCGGCACACCGAAAGCCTTTGTATTGTTGCAGTCGAGAAAGACCTTGGGCAGCACGAAGACAGGATTCCCGTTGAAAAAGCAATAACCGACGCCATTTATTTTGGCACCCGTGTCGGCCACTTTGGTATTAAAACCGCTCTCGCTCTGGAAATCGCTATTGCCCTTATAACCGATAACCTCCTTGAGGTAACCGGCGTCGTAGACAAACTCTTCGAACAGGAAAATCATGAACAACCAAAAAGCTTTAGGCGGTCACTTTCTCAACTTTCAGGTTTTCCATAATCTTGTTCACAATTGCTTCGGCATCTTTACCGAAAAGCGATTGGAACGTCACGCTATTAATTTTTCCGTCGCCATCCCCATACGGGAAGTGGAACACGGCCTGCCGTTCAGTCTCGTCTTTATACACGGAATCCCACAAATAGAACAGGACCTTGGAACGGAATTCATTGAACGCAATTTTCAAATCATCGCTCTTCGGCTTAATGAAGAACTCGCCCATCTGCTTGTCTTCGCTTTGCGTGGCGTCGTAAATGTCTGCATTGACTTTTTTCAAGAAATCAAGCCACATGTACGTTGAATTGCCGATGACAATTTTGAATTCATCTGCCTTCCAATCATCGCCGCAGTCACTATCTTTTGCGTATTTGATGGGTACATACTCCCAGTCAAAGCGGCGCTTGAACGCACTGTCCATGGGGAATAGCGACTGGTCGCTAGTGTTCATCGTAGCGAGAATGTTCAGGTTCGGCGGGAGCTTGAGCTTGCCTTCGCCGACTTTAGCTTCGTAGTCGCTCCAAACGGTTTTCAGAATGGAATCTTCTTTAAGCCATGTTGCAAAATCGCAATCTGCATCAATGGAATATTGCGAGAATCCTTCACCATCGCGGTCAAGCAACTGGAAAATGTCGCCGAAAATCTGGGCACAGTTCCCGCGGTTGATTTCTTCGATAACGAGATAGACCTGGTTGTCGGCAGTCGACGCATTACCCGCAGCGAAATACTGCTTCCAAGCTGCGGCGTAAGCCTTTGCGAAAACCTGCGGAACAAAAGAATAGGTGATTGCATTCCCTTCTTTCTTGGGCTTGTAAGCGCCTACGAATTGAGCGTAATCGTAATCAGGGTGGAACGTTGTGCGGAACTTGCGATCTTCAGGGATTTCTTTTATGCCTTTTCCAATGGGTTTCCCATTTTCATCTTTGAAAAGATTGCAATCGATTTTACGAGACTTGCCAGTGCCGGGAGCGCCGAAGAAGATTGTTTGCATCGTCACATTCTCCTTATTAGAGTCGATTATCGGCTCTGAACCGAAATTATCTTTTCCTTTATATATTTTTTCGTAATACTCTTCATAAATTTCAAGCATGTCTTTCAAATCACGCCTAAGACTTTCTTCAGAGGGCAAATTTTGTTTCTG
The DNA here is from genome assembly GCA_002449765.1 of Fibrobacter sp. UBA7003. GTDB lineage: Bacteria > Fibrobacterota > Fibrobacteria > Fibrobacterales > Fibrobacteraceae > Fibrobacter. The sequence goes on along the minus strand of DJXN01000001.1, from coordinate 14,950 downwards.
ATACTCTTTGTAAAAAATCGTACCCTTTTGGTACATTTCAGCCCGATTTGTTAGATTACTGCCCAAACTGATATTTTCGTCTGATCTAAAAGAATGTTTGTTTAACTTACTTATGCAATCCGATGCGCGCTTCCGCATTTCATCAACAGTTTCCTTTGCTGTCTTATCTTTGGCAATATCAGTAAAACCTTGATTAAACGTTAAAAATAATGAATTGCCATCTGCCGAAAGAAGATAAACAATATACACACCGTTTTGAGCACTATCTGTAATATCATTTCTGAAAATGCCTATCCAGGGAACCTGCGCCCATATTCCTTGTCCAACGCTGGCTTTGATTCTATAATTTGTTTTATCAATTAATCCCGATTTTATAAAATTTTGAGGGATCATATTGCGAACATATTCTCCAACAGAGCTATCCGCAAAGGGCCCCTTTGTAGCTTGAACATAATTGTCAAAAAGATATTTTACGCATTCTGTTAAATATTGCGGCATACTTCTCATACTCCATAATCTGTTTTATCTGTTTCTCAAGAACCCGATTCTAATTCTTCTAAAATAGCTTCAAATTTTTTTGTATATTCATTTGCCAGTTTCAATGTCTCAATCCATTTTTCCAATGAAATCTTATTATCATCAGTATGATTTATGCAACTATCAGGGCATACTCTTGCTTTAAATTGTTTTAATGTATCGTAATATTTTAAATATTTTTGTTGTTTGCATATGCCAATTTTCTTATGTGCAACAGTATTTCTTATTTTTATAATTTTATTTGTATAATCATCAAGAGAAAAACCTCCTATATTTTCAGAATTAGAGACTTCCAATAATTTAAAGAATATTTCATATTTGCTTTTTATTGGGAAAATAAAATCTGGTAAATTTTGCAAGCGGTTCATATTGTGCTTTTCTAAAGACAATTGTTCTTTTGCATTTTCCGCCTGTTCGATCACAGTATCAATAGACAATTTTAGCATTTCGTTTATTTGCTGAGACAGCGCTTTCTTTTGATTATCTGCCAGTTTGTCGTATCCTTGCGTCAAATATGATTTCATTACATAATCATTTTCTGATGTTTTATCCGTTAGTAAACCTCGTATGTTGAGCATTGAAGTTAACCGACGAATATTTTTATTGTAAAGTTTTATAGCATTTTCTTGGAACGATTCCTTCGTTGATATGTAAATTCCAGAAAACTCATATTCTTTCATCATTTCTTTTTGTTCAGGTGTCTTTAGCTTATCTGAATAAAATAGTATATCCGCATCAATATTACTGTTACGAAATTTTTCAATTAAATCGGCTCCATTGATTTTGCTAGAAATGTTAAAATCAACAAAAATAATGTCATATAATTTAAAACCTGTAGATTCTTTTTCTACTGATTCAGACAACGAGTCAACATCATCTCTACTGCTAACGGCATCTATATTTATTAAAAGACCGTCTTGCTCTTCAACTTTCAGTAGGAACCATTCTTTTGCAGATTCCAACCAAGATGTTGTATCCTCTATCCACAGTATGTTTAAATCGTAATTCATTTAGGAATCCTTATGTTCAATTCAAAGCCTTTAGTTCTTTCTTCGTTAATTGAAATGTTTCCATGAAATTTTTCATTGACAATTGTTTTTACATGATAAAGGCCAACGCCGGAACCCGAAGATGTAAATCCTTTTCCAAAATCAAATAACGAATTTATATTTTTTATTTTTGTTTTGTCGACGCCTTTTCCATCATCTATTATATCTATTAAGAGATCCTTTTTAGAAAAGTTCATATTTACAAACAGGTTTCGCGCATTGAATTTTTCCGAATTACTTGCAATATTCTCAAATATGGCTCCAATGTCTTGTGGAGAAAACTCACATTCATAAGTTTCGGATTTTTCAATGGAAACGGCGATGTTCAAATCGTCATGCATTTTTTTTAGTACATTTGCGCAGTAGTCTTCAATAAATTCAAATAAGTTGGCTTTTATATTTTCATCTTCTGTATTAAAATTCGCTTTCATTCCATAAGAAAAGACTGCTTTCATTCTTGCAACTGTGAGAGAAATAAACTTTACGGTTTCCCACACTCCGTCAAAATCTAATCTATTTTTTTCTTTTCTTATTATAAGCGAACCGATTTTGTTTTTTATAGAGTCTAGATTTATTTTTACGAGATGAAATTTTTCAACAAAATCTTTTTTTTCAACAGAAATGTTTTCCGTCAAAAAAGAATTTCGCTTTCGCTCGGAATGTAAATCAGCTTCAGCCGCATCCGCCCTTGCTTCCTGTTTTTTCCTGTCCTCATATGCTTTATCTCGATCCCTCTCTGCTTTCTCACGATCTCTTTCCGCTCGTTCTGCCTTTTGTCGTTCTACTTCTGCTTTTTCGTTCGCAATCCGTTCTTGTTCTTTCTTGTAATCTTTTTCTTCCTGTTTTATTTCTTCACCGATGTCAACACGTCGTTTAATCAAAGCACTCACTATCGGCTTTAAAATATCTATTAGAAGTTGAATTCTATCACTGTCTTCATCAAAGCCTTGTCTATTTGTTGTCGCAATATCAGGCAACTTATCATTATCAAGAATGTCAAAACTTATTTCGCCTTCAATATAATTGCTGAAAGCTTGAGTGTTGTGCAAATAATCAAGGAAATTTTCTACAGCCAATTTTTTGCGGACATATAGCCTTAACTTATTCGGATTATAAACCTTATTTTTTAGATATCGAGAATCGTTGCTGCTTGCACTCTCCTTATCAATGGTTGCATGTATACCAATCCATCCCTCTAATTTATAAGGCAACCCCTTTTTTGTTTTCCGTCCATCACTTAGCAAAAAACACTGTTCGCCAGAGGTTTCTGGGAATTTTTTTCTATCAAAAAAAATTGTATGCCTTTTTTTATTGGCAATTTGTTTTATCGAAGATTTGAAAAATAGTGATTGACAAAGCTCTTTTTCAATATTTCTTGGAGTATTGTTAAATAGAGCATACATATTTTTGAATGCAATCTCTTTTTCAACTTTCTCGAAGTTGATTTTCTCACCACGATGCGTTAAAAAGGCAACTTCCATCTTTCCGTCAAGAGCATCTGTCAGAAAGAAATCAGCAAGACGAGCTTGTAACCCCTTTAACGATTGTACACCGAAGTTTCGCAAATCAACATCCGTCAGTTTTATCATCGTTCCAGTTTTGTTCTTTTCCCAAAACGGACCTGACTCTATATTTATTTTCTTTGCGTCTATCCTATCAAGCCTTGGAACATCAGAATCTTTTGCATCAAGGGAATCTAGACACCACGCAGAACTTTCTTTTTTTGTTTTTGAAATGAGATAGTATTTCTTTGAAAGATATAGGGCAGCAAGTTTTCCTATGCCTTTTCGTCCCATCAACTGTTTTTTGGTTTCTTCATCTATAGTTTTATCATCACGCTTGTCTCTGCCTATAAGTGTATACTTACTAACAAGATCATCATACCCCATCCCATATCCATCATCAAAGATTTCAATAACAGATTTCTCTTTATTTGAGGCGTTGATATATATTTTTACATGCTGAGCATTGGCATCAAAACCATTCGCCACCAATTCAGCAATAGCAGTCCAAGCATTAGAATACAACCCCTTTCCAAGTAGGCGAAGAGCAAAGTATGAAAAATTAAAATAGATTTCATCTTTGGTATTTATTGTATTCATGGCAATTTCCCTTTATTTACGGAATGAGTTGAAGGGTATTTTCTTCACTTCGTTTGCAATGGCCATTGCAAGCAAAGGAGGAACTGCATTGCCCACTTGTGAATTTCGTTCATGTCTGTTTCCATAGAAGCGCATCCAATCTGGCATAGACTGTAATCTAGCTCCTTCTCTTGTGGTCAGCGCTCTGTTTTGCAACGGATGAATGCACCGTAACGCAGATGGGGTTCCAAGACTGTTAGTTATGGTCGTACTAGGCTTATGCCACCAAAGGCGTCCATATGTATTATTATATCCAGACGTCAAATGACACTCCTGAGGCAATACACCACTTGCAACAAGTTCGTTTATATACGGTCGTCCTTTTCCCTCTTTAACGGCCTTTATGATTGTGTTCATTCGATCCCCATAGATTCCACATTCATGGTCGTATATTTCCACGCTATTTCCACGCATCAGCAACTGATAATCAGTCTTTGTTGCCTTTGTATACTTCTCTTTTTTCTGGCCACATCTGACAAGAGGCAAATCAGAAATAGCTTCTGCAACCGTTACATAATCTTTTAATCCCTGGCCATGTGTTGGGGATGGAAATTTCCATTCATAATCAATATCTTTTCTTAATCCAACAATAAAAACACGTTCACGGCTTTGTGGCACGCCAAAATCTTTCGCATTAAGCACTTTTCTATATAACCTATACCCCAACGAATCTGTAATGTGATCAAACAATGCAGATATGTCATCTATAACAGGATTTCCCTTATCATTTCTCATAGACAATAGTCCTGTCACATTTTCAAAAATAAACATGGCTGGCTGTAAAAAACGAAGCATTTTGGTGTACTCTTGGTACATCTTCGCCCTTTGGTCATACTGCCTTTTCCCAACAGTGCTGTAAGACTGACAGGGCGGTCCGCCGATGATAAGATCAACCGGAATGTTGGAGGAAATATTTTCAAGACTAAGTGTATTTTGTGTAATTTTAGCAATATCCCCTTTTATCAAGTGTATATCGTTAAAATTCGTAGCAAAGGCTTTTGCAGCTTGTTCATTATATTCATTAGCAAAAATGAAATTGAAATCGCGAGTTTTTTTAAAAGAATTATTCTCAATTTTATATGAGAATCCACACGTCAATCCACCTGCTCCAGAAAACAAGTCGACAACATTTATCGGCATAGCGCAAAGGTCCTCAAAAAAGGAATCGTACAACAAACATTTTTGCGAAAAGGGAATTATTTTTCATTCAAAGCAGCCTTTTTTCATTGACTCGACTTACAGATAAGTAACATATAATACCTCAATATTAATATACATTTTTTGTTATTCTAGGTATTCTGTTTCATCATTTTTTCCTTACACAAAGCATTTCTTGACACCTAGCTTCGGGTCTAGGTTCAACGTAAATGAACCCTAAACTATCCCTAAATCGCTTTTTTGGTAGAAAACGACGAATTTATCGCTGTCTTCGAGCATTTTCTTATTCAATTTTACAATAGAGCCATCATCTTCAATTTCATGGATGAAAACAGAGATTCTGCCCCCATTTTGCCTATTTGAGGAATAGCCGACACAAAGATTTGGAGAAAGACTTAGAATTAATTTATCCTTAATATTATCAGCAAGGACAAACCTTTTGTTTGTGCGGTTAACCATAAAATGGTAATCTATTTTCGCCCAATCGTCATTGCCCTCCACCAACAAATGGAAATTTACGGTCTGCTTCAAAAGCTTATAAGCAGTAAAGCCGTTTGGCAAAGTTTTCTCGGGCGAATATAGATCCTTTGCAAAAGTTAAGTTCTCGTAAGTTTCTTTAACAAAAAGATCGTTTATGGTTTTTGTCCTGCAGAGGAGTTTGTAAGTCAATTGCAAAAAACTAATATCCTGAAAGATTTTTGCTTTCTCGTTGATGTTGTCAGCAGTTTCGATTTCCCTTATATATTTGAAAAGCAAATCGTCATCCTTGCTTGTTTGTGTTTCTGTATTTTACGTATACTGATTTTTCTCAAAGAAGATGTTATGTGCTTCTTTTCTTCTGAAATTGAGCTCTTTGTCACATATTTGCAATGCATTCGGATATTTATCAACGGAGTTATTTATCCACTGTTTAATTAAGCATTGTGGAAAGGAGTGATTTGCTTTTGTATTTCTTCTCATATTCTGAAATATAGTTGTAATGCAGAAATTTCCGCGGCTCGGCTCCAGCATCCGGGGTTTTAGGGGCAGAGCCCCTAGGAGAGGGGGTGTCCGGAAGACGGTTTGGACGCGGATTGGAAAGGAGATCCCCGCCTTCGCGGGGATGACGAGACAAAGTCG
>DJXN01000001.1:0-8812 GCA_002449765.1 Fibrobacter sp. UBA7003 | reverse complement strand
GACGAGACAAAGTCGCGGGGATGACAGTCTGCGGAACCCGCGGACAAAGCGGCTGCAGGCAGGGGGAGGCTTCCCCCACCAAGTAAAAAGGCGGCGTCATTCTTCCATCAGTACCGCGATGTCGTCCTTGTCGAAGTCGGTGCCGAAGGCTTGCCGGTAGCTCGATTCCAGAGCCTCTCCGGGGGTGCAGTTTTCCCTGAACAGGACCATGCCGCTGTCCAGGCATTCCATGTCAAGCTCGCCGTCGGTGTCGATGCTTTCCGGCCGGAACGTGGACCATAGGCAATAGTCGGTGAACCCTTCCCGGATGTCTTCTTCGAGCAGGTTGTCGCCCGTGCCCGCCTGGACTTTCAGGAATGCCTTCGCGCTCTTGACCCATGCGAGTATCGCGCCGCCGAATGTGTCGTGCAGCCCCGTCATGACAAGAACGGAATCCAGTAAACGGGAATGCAGTCCGTATTCCCGTCCACAGCAAAGTCCTTTGTGAATGCGAGAATGCGGCGGCCAATGCGGCGTGAATATTTCTTGCAGAATTCATCAAGGGATGCATGCGACTTGTAGCCCGACGACTTGACTTCGATGGGGCAAATTTTACTTTTCTCCGATATGATAAAATCTACCTCGTAATTGCTGTTCGTGTTCTCCTTGGGCCATGCGTAGTAATAGAGTTCGTGGCCTGCGGCACGCAGCATTTGTGCGACGGCGTTTTCGTAAATGTAACCCAGATTGGCACTGGTCTTGTCCGACAGGAGTTTCTCGTAGATGATGTTGTCCGTAAAATCCTTGTCCTTGAATGCGAGCGTCACGAAAAGCCCCGTGTCGGCGGTGAACATCTTGTAAAAGTTGATATTCTTGTTCATGGCGAGGCCCGTATTCGGGTCGTTTGCATGATAGGCGAGTGCGATGGTAGAAGAATCACTCATGTTCGCGACAATTTCTTCAACGCGGTCCGCCTTGGTGCCAGGCAGCACCGAACTGACCTGATAGCGCTTGGCGTTACCGGTAAGCTGTGCGGGGATTGCGTCGAACAGGCTTGCGGCACGGCCGCTTGGATCGATCTTGGAAAAGTCGTCTTCGTAAAGTTCTATGATTTCGCGCTTGACCGAATCAACCATCTTGAAACTGTTCGACCGGATATATTCGTGGACCGCCTGCGGCATGCCGCCCACAAGCATATACAGCCGGAAGTCCCGCATCAGTTTCCGGTGCACCCCGTTACCGAGAGGGATTCTTTTGACGACGGCCTCCCTGAGCAGGTTGGCGGTGGCCCTGTCGCCCAGAGCCCAACGGAATTCCTCGTAATCTAGCGGGAAAAGTTCCATTCGGGTTTCTTCACTTGGAATGACTATTTTTTCTACGTTTTTCTTGATGGATATGAGCGAGCCTGTTTCGATGTAGTCGTAGCGGTGGTCCTTGACAAGGTGCTTGATGGCCTGCCTTGCCTTAGGGCACAACTGGATCTCGTCGAAAACGATGCAGGACTTGCGTTCTTCCAGTTCCACCTGGTAGGCAATTTTGAGCCGCAGAAAAATGTAGTCCAGGTTCGAAAGGTCGTCAAACAGAGCCATGATTTCCGAAGATGCCTTCGAAAAGTCAATGAGAATGTAAGACTTGTATTCCCGTTTCGCAAATTGCTCTACAATTGTCGATTTGCCGACGCGTCGAGCCCCCTTTATCATAAGTGCGGTAGAGCCATCACGCTCCTTTTTCCATTGGAGCATCTTTTGATAGAGTTTTCGTTCAAAAACAGGGGCTGTTTTCATCATTTATTTACCTCTCTGAGCCAAATATAATCTATTTTGCCCAAAATCACAAGTTTTATTCTTTAGAAAATGCCTAAAATCACTAATTTCTATACAGCATATTTGCCGAAATTCACTTTTTTGATTATTGTCTGTAAAAAGATTGCTCTACGGTACAAATATAGCTTTAGACAATGACAAAAAATGTCGCTACCGAAATGTACATTTGCAGCCATGGCAACGCGCACCCCCACGTCAAGGCTAAAGGTCAACGACAGCGAAACAACTCACCCTTCCTTGAACCCTTCCAAAACCTTGTTCAGCAGGGTGTACAGGGTCTTGGCTTCGGCATCGGAGAGGTTGACGCAGCTGGCCATGGACTTGGGGACGCTTGCGGCCTTGCGCTTGAGCGATTCGCCTTCGGAGGTGAGGCTTACCGAGAGGCAGCGCTCGTCGCTCTGTTCGCGGGTGCGCTGGATGTAGCCCTTGGCCTCGAGCTTTTTCAGGAGCGGGGTGAGCGTCCCGGAATCGAGGAACAGTTTTTTGCCGAGTTCCGAGACGTTGCACTTCTTTTCTTCCCACAGCACGAGCATCACTATGTACTGCGTGTACGTGAGGTCAAGCGGCTCCAGGTACGGGGCGTAACGGCGCGTGATCTCCTTGGACGCGGCATACAGCGGGAAGCACAGCTGGTTTTCGAGTTTTAGCTGGGGGCAGTCCATGGGTACTCCTAGAGCAGTTTCTCTACGCAGGCGCGCACGGCGTCCATGTCGGCGGTGGGTTCAAAACGCGCGACCACGTTGCCTTCGCGGTCGACCACGAACTTGGTGAAGTTCCACTTGATGTCGGGATTTTTCTTGTAGTCCTTGTCGATGCTCTTGAGGAGTACTGCCATGGCGGCGGCCTTCACGCCGAACCCGAAACCTTCGAAACCTTTCTGCGATTTCAGGTAGGTGTAGAGCGGGAGTTCGTCGGGGCCGTTCACGTCGGACTTTTTCATTTGCGGGAATTCGGTGCCGTAGTTGAGCGTGCAGAATTCGTGGATTTCGTCGTCGGTGCCGGGGGTCTGGCCCTTGAACTGGTTGCAGGGAATGTCGATGACTTCGAAGCCCCTGTCGTGGAAGTCGGAATACATCTGTTCTATAGGCTTGTAGTGCGGGGTGAAGCCGCAGCCGGTCGCGGTGTTCACGATGAGCATCACCTTGCCCTTGAAGTTTGCGAGCGGGACTTCGCTCCCTTTTCCGTCGGTGAGCGTGTAATCGTAGATGGTCATATTTTACCTCCGTTTTTCTCGGTGTGGCTTGATATTTAATTGTATACAATTAAATATTATAAAATTTAATCACAAAAAGCAATAGCCGGAAGCAAAAAATAAGTTCAATTCGCGCGATTATACTATATTCCAGACAAACAAGAGGTCCGCAATGTCCAAGAATCTCCCCTCCCTCCTCCTGGCGCCGCTCCTGGGCGCCGCCACAATCACCACACTCTCCGCCTGCGGGGACGAAGTCACCGAGGTCAACGAGACAACACAGGTGACCCAGGTGACCGGGATGCTTATCGTGAAGAAGGGCGAAGCGCTGCCCGAGTGCGGCGCGGAGAACGAAGGCTCCATGGCGTATTCCATGGATTCCGCGGCGGCCTACTACTGCATCGACGAGGAGTGGACATCCTTGCAGGGCAAGGACGGGAAGGATGGAAAGGACGGCGAAGACGGTAAAGATGGAAAAGACGGCAAGGATGGCGAGGACGGCACTGACGGTACCGACGGCGAAGACGGAAAGGACGGATCGGACGCGACCGGCTGCAAGATGACGGACAACGACAATGGATCTGTCACGATAATTTGTGGTGCCGATTCCAGCGTATTCTACAAGCCTCTCTGCGCAGGAAAAGTCTACAACCCCGACTCCAGTTTTTGCTTTGTAACGACAATCTACCGTAAATGTGACGGAAAAATCTACAATCCCGACTCGCTGTATTGCGCCGGAAACTTTCTTCTTCCACTTGGAGAACCTATCCCTCGTTGTAAAAATAGCCCATACAATCCTGATTCCCTCTTTTGCCACAAAGATTCCCTGTACAAACTATGCGACGGATGGATATACGATCCCGACAAAAAATTCTGCGTCAACGACAGAGAGTTCGACCAATGCGGCGTAGGGATATACGATCAATCACTCCAATTCTGCGAAAACGGAGAACTCAAAAACGGCAACGCAATTTGTGAGTTCATCGCCTACGACAGCACGGACGCATTCTGCGATACTCGCGACACCACCGTCTATAAATACGTGGTACTGGAGGGTTCCGACTATTCCGAAACATGGATGGCAGAAGACCTGCATTATGAAACCAGCGGTTACGACCCCGACGCTAATCTTGATATTTCTTGGCAGAACAATTACGGCGGACACGGAATATTCTACACATGGACAACGGCCATAAGCGTCTGTCCCGAAGGATGGCACCTCCCCAGCAAGGAAGAATACGAATCCCTGATAGAAGCCGCCGACAAAGCAACAATTGAAAAAGCGCTAGGATCGACAATGACATTCTGGACATCGACAGAAGAAGATGACGAACTGGCGTACATACTATACACAACCTACTTATCCAATCTCTTTTGTGACGAAAAGAGTTCCGTCAATCTTGTCCGCTGCGTCAAGGACAAGTAAGCGAAACGCCCCGTTTTCGTCCCAAGGCGAGCCCGCGATGCACGAAAAGGAGATAAAGGGTCAAGTCGGGCGACAGACGAAGGCATTACTTTGGATGCATTATTTATATTAAGAGTATGCCTAACGTCAAGAACATCTCATTCGCACTCGCCGCAATAGCCGCAGCCTCCCTGACCACGGGCTGCGCGTCCGTCTTTTTTTCGACTGTCAATATCCAACCTGTTACCATCGTGGCCGACGACGATGACGAATACGACTTCTATGTCAACGGAGTGCTGAAATGCGAGAACACGAGCGAGTGCACAGTCTACCGCAGCACGTATGGGCGCTGCAAAATGTCCATCGAAGCGTCACGTGACGGAGTCATCCTGGGTTCGGAGAAATACGGCTACTGGCATGATCCTTCCTTCATCGAACAGATGTTCCGGGACAAGGATGACGACGAAAAAGAAAAAAAGTGCCCCGAGGGCTTTTTCAGCGGGGCGCAAGCGGTCGTAAGAATCGACCAGGAAATCAAGGAACGCGTGAACGCCGCCAGGGAGAAGGCCTGGAGAGAAGGCCCTAACGCCTCGTGGGATACGTCGCCCCTCAGTTCAAGTTCCGCGGAATAGAACCGTCCTTTCGGTTCCGACAGGCATGTCCGTTCCTGATACAAATATCTATATTCTTGTTCATGAAACGACTTGCCTTGCTAATCCTGCTTGCGCTTGCCGGCGAGACTTTCGCCGACGAGATCATCACGATATACAATCGTGACCAGGCAGACATCGACGCCCTCCAGCGAGACCTGGAAGCCCTCAAGCAGAATGTTGCCTCGAACCCCGCTATCGATTCGCTGCTGGAACAAGCCGGCGAAATCGCACAGATGAACAACCGGTGCTCCTCCATCGACCTGACGCAAGAACTGGATCCGGCCTGCGGTCACTTCTATACGGTCGACCTGCCGGAATTCGAGGCCAAGTACCTGCAGATTACGGGCGAAGCGAGACTGAACGCCATTACCGTAGAAACCGAGATGAACAAGCGCGAAGAACAGATTCACGCCTGTACGGACGCCCTGCTGAGTATCGCCATCCCCAAGGAACAGCTGATTATCCTGAACGGATCCTTCACGGCGGAACCCCTTCCCGGCAACAAGTTCGACATCACCTACCATTACGACATGAAATGGAACAAGGACCTTGCCGAGAACATGATGAAACGGGCAAGGCGCTGGGTCGAGACCTGCCACCAGGTTGTCCATAGGCAAGGCAGCACGGAACTCGCCCCGCTGTTCACCAACAGGCTCGATTCCATAAACAACGTCCTGTCCAGTTCGAAAAACGTCATGTACAAGCTGGACAAGTCGACCCAGAGCATGTACCTGGTCCCGGCGAGCAAGCCGAAGGGTTTCTACATGTTCAACGGTTCCAAGATATTCAGCTACTGGGACAAAAGGGACAATGCCGAAACGAGCCCGCTGCTGGTCAACCTGTATTCGCTCGATGTCGATTCCCCGATTCTCGACGCCGAGGACACGTACAAATCCTTTGACGGCAGGGCGACATTCAACAGCAGGCCCAAGGACGGGCTGTACGGACGATGGTCTTGGGAGAAGGATCCGACCGACTGGGCCAAGGTGGGCTACATCTCGTCGGCAGCGCTCGCAGGCACAAGCATCATCCTGGGCATCGTATTCCACGCCCAGGCGACCAGCATCGGGGACAAGGCTCCGAAAAACGAAAGCGAATACAAGAAGAACCTGGACGATATCAAGAGCAAGCAGACCCTCCGCAATGTTTTCTATGGCATAGGGGCGGTAGCCCTCGCCGCTTCCGTCACACTTTTTGTACTGGATTTCTAGGCCATGAAAAGATTTATCCTGTTTTCCATACCCCTGCTCGTCGCGGCGTGTGCCGACGTCGCCGGCAACTACGAAGAAGAATACGGCGACGAATATGCCGGTACGGAGTCCGCCACATCGCACGCGACGCTCTCGTCGGCAGGCCACTCCGCGCCCGATTACGGCATCAGCAGCTCCAGCAATCCGCGGTCATCTTCCGTAGCCGCCCACAGCTCCAGCAGCATCTACAGTCCGTCTTCTTCCGCGGCAATACAAAGTTCCAGCAGTGCTTACAGCTCGTCTTCCTCCGCAACAATACAAAGTTCCAGCAGTGCTTACAGCTCGTCTTCCTCCGTGCCGGTACGCAGTTCCAGTAGCGTCTACAGTTCGTCTTCTTCCATACCGGTACGCAGTTCCAGCAGCGCGTACTCATCGTCTTCCAGCGTGAATGTCGTTACGTGCGGAGGCGAAGTCTACAACCCGTCCACGCATTTCTGCGAAGGAAACGACACGCACCCGCTATGCGGTGGGCAATCCTACACCTATGCAGAAGAATTCTGCTTCGGGCAGTCGGTCTATCCCAAGTGCAGCGGAGAAACCTACGACCCCACCACGAACCTGTGCGTCGGGGGAATCCTGAAGGACCTCTGCGGGACGCAGACATACACTCCCGGAGACGACGTCGAATGCAAGGACGGAATCCTCTACAACATGTTCACGGACAGCCGCGACGGCAAGAAATACCGCTACGTGACAATCGGGAGCTATACCGTAATGGCCGAGAACCTGAACTACTCCGATTCCGTCGCGACCCCCAACCTGGAAGCGACCTCCTCTTGCTACAAGAACGATCCCAGCAACTGCGCCAAATACGGAAGGCTCTACGGCTGGCCGGCGGCCGTCGACCTGCCACATTCGTATGTAGCGGACAAGTACAACATTACCGGCACGCACCAGGGAATATGCCCGTCCGGATGGCATGTCCCGACCCAATCGGAAATACTCGACATCGATAAATACGCCAAGGACAGGAACAGTACGGACCCCTACAACGATTTAAAGAGCAAGACCGGCTGGAAAACGGCAGGTACCAACCTGTACGGATTCTCGGCCGAACCGGGCGGGTATTACAACATGAGCATCGGCCATTACCAGATCAACGAACTGGTCGGCTTCTGGACGACGACCGAATACGCGAGCGGGTCGGCCATGTATTACAGGATTTCGAACAGCGGGACCAGTTCCGACTTGACCACGAAGTGGGATCAGTACTATATCCGCTGTTTCAAGAACTGATCAACCGGGAACTAGTTCCCGGATTTCACGCGGGCAAGTTCGTCCTCGAGCTTTTTCGTCTGCGCGTTGTTCGCGTCGATGATGTTCTTCAGGTTCTCGATCTCGGTCTCCTTGTTCGAGAGCTTGTCCTCGAGGTCCTTCACCTTGGCTTCGGATTCGTGCTTCTCCTCGTTGCTCTTGCTCAGCTGGGCGAGCAGGCTGTCGGTGGAGCTGCGGAGCTTTTCGGCCGTCTCCTCGGCGTCCTTCACGGCGGAGCTGTCGCAATCGGCACCTTCGGCGCACTTGCACCCGAAGAACTTCTTGTTGATGGCGATGGCGGCGACGGCACCGAGGGCGAGTCCGGAAATAAAGCTGCTGGTCTTCATAGAAAAACTCCTTGGTTCAATTTACTCATGTAATATCTATAAATTTTTCGCGGAAAACAAGTGAACCCGCACAAAAAAAAGCCTTTTTTACACCTATGGCTCTATAAAGCACTCGTCGTATGGGATATGGCCCCTATGGATTGCCCGAACTGGTCCTTTTTTTATTTGTCGTAGCAAACATCTTTGTCAACCATAGGCAATATCGCAACACAATAACCGTCAAAACAATCTATCCTTTCCCACGCATCTGTTGGCCCATAATAATCAAAATAATCCCTCAAAGTAACAGCGGTATAGCTATACCACGCAGCTGTATCCTGTTCCGCAATTATGCTATAGTGATTTCCGTCAGCAATTTTAATCCCTATTTCAATTTCTTCGCTTCTATTACTCGAAAATACATGTACCTTCAGCTTTGACGAGCCAATCGTCTTCTTATACATTTTTTCATTTATTCTGCAGTCAAAAGTCTTCCATATAGGAAACTCCTCCGACGCAACGCAACTATCAATGAACTCGTCACCAAATGACAAAGAACTATATGACTCATCCTCGGCTGAGGTTCGACATCTTATATTCTCAAAAAGATTCCCTTTTATTTTGGCACAATTTGTACATAGTCCATCTTCAATAATCAACCGTTCATAACATATTCGTTCACTGTTCAAATAAAAACGAACGCTATCTACATCCGATGTCGAATTAAGATAAAAATTGGCTCCTGGCGGAAAACAATCCGTTTCGCCCTCATAGCAACCGCAGAACAATCCGCAAAACGCGGTTGTCAAGACGAGGCTTGTTATAGATAACTTTTGCACCACATTACCTCTTTTTACTTGTCGTAGCAAAATTTTTCTTTTACAATTGGCAGCGTTGCGACACAATAGCCGTCATAGCAACCGCCACGAT
>DJXN01000004.1:42931-284693 GCA_002449765.1 Fibrobacter sp. UBA7003 | reverse complement strand
TTGCCGTGGTCAACGTGGGCGATAATGGCGACGTTTCTGATTTTTGACTGGTCCATAGAATCTGCCTGTGTTTTAATTTTTGCGCCCAAATTTAGAAATTAAAGATAGAAATGGCAACGTTTGAGGGGCAGGTTTACTATATTTGGGCTACTATGGCAAAAGAATTAGACGAATTTGAAAATGACGACGAAATGAGCGAGGAAGCGAAGGAGTTCTTCCCCGAGGAACTTCCCGAAGATTCCGCGGTTGTCCGTGACTACAGCGAACGCCGCATTCTCATCTGGGAAGAGGACGATGCAAGGCGAAACGCCTGCCTCGAAGTGCTTTCGGACCTCATGGTCGGGGCCACCTTCAAGGCGGTGAAGACCGAAGCCGAAGCCATGGAGCAGATCGAAAACGACGACTGGGATACCTTTGTCGTGGATTTCTACACCGAGGGTGTATCGGCGAGCGAATTCATCAAGTGCGTCAACAACTACCCGGGTTCTATCCTCGTCGCCATCAATATGGCGCCGCTCACACTCCCCGACGAACGCGACCCAGCCAAGACCGAACTCCTGCGCCGCCTGTTCGACATGGAAAAACCCGTGGCGCAGCTGCACGCCTAGATTCAAATTTTATTGCGGAATTAAAAAACAGGCCGGCAAGGATGCCGACCAGTTTTTTACGCATACGCAAAGCGTATGCGCGAGGCAAACGCAGTTTGCCGAAGTTTTTTTCCCTCGGGAGGGTCTTAGGGAGGGCTTGCCCTCCCTTGTCTCATTACTCGCAGAAGCTTGCAACGCCCGGGGTCGGCGTCCCGAGACACCAGTTTTCCGGGTTCTCGCGGTCGTCCCAGCCGGAAAGGTCGAACTGCGAACTCTTGGTGGTCGAGGTCGAACCGTTCAGCGGTACAGCCGAAAGGTGGAGGCTGTCGAGTTTGCCGTAGTAGACGGAGTCGATAATCTCGCCGTCGCAGTGCAGCACGATGGCTGCCGCGGTGGATGAGTTGCTCTTGGTGAACGTGGGCATGAGTTCCGTGTGACGGTATTCCTCGGGTGTGTTGGGGTTAGTGTCGTTTCCGAGCACGAGGGCTTCGCGAGGCAGAATGGAAAGCGGCTCGATGGCGGCTGATTCCTTGGAATTCGTGCTCTTGCCGATGAAGCAGTTTTCGACATCGATGGTGTCGTTGCTCCCGTTGTAGATTTCGATGAAATCGAACTGCGTGGAGTCGGACTTGACGGGGTTTACCAGGAACTCGCTGATGACCAGGTCACCCGTTCCTGCCACCCTCCGCGAAGCCGGGAGCGGGAGCGAAATCCCGAGGTTCACGTCCGCCGCGATTTCGATGGCGAGGGCGATCCTTGCACGGAGCGAACTTATCTTCAGCTCGGGCACTGGGCTCGATTCGTCTAGCCTGAACGTGTCGGAAAGGCTGAAGATGGCAATCCCGTCGGAATTGGAAAGCTCGATGCGGATCCCGTAATCCCTTCCGAGGGGGAGAACCCCGCTCTTGAAGATGGCGGTCGAGCCCTCGACGGCCATGGGATATTCGAAAACATCGGCTCCGGAGCTGAGCGTGAGCGTTCCCGAGGCGATACCTGCGGGATTCCCGAATCCGAGAGGAATTTCGACGTAGACGAAACCTGCGACAGCATGCATGGGGATGGCGAGATTTGTGTTTTCGCCCGCTTCGAGCTTGGCTTCGATTTCGCCGATCTGCATGAGTTCGCCGTTTGCATAGAGCTTCGCGGAGAATTTCCAGCGTTCGTGCGGGAAGAGGTCGAGCCTGAATTCGGCTTCGCTACCGTCCTGCACCAAGTGCAGGGTGTCGGCGCCTTCGCAGTCGAGGACGAGGCTGTCGAGGAGTGGGGTGTCGCTGTGCTCGAGACGGAGTGCGATCCTGGCGGTCTCGCTAGAGACGGTCAGGGCGTTGTCCTTGGTTTCGCTTTCGCCGCAGTTCCAGGCGGAAAGGGCGCAGAATCCGAGCGCCATTGCGCATGCGGTTTTCTTGATTTTTTGTGTAGGGAGCATGTAACCTCCTTGGTTTTTGTGTTGTCCCTACACATAAAAACGGCTGAAACGGGAAAATGTTCCTTTTTTGCCGTTTTTTTTTATCAACTAGAGTTTTAGCCTGGATTTTCCGCCTGCGACACGCTGGTTCTGGAGTTTTTCGGCACAGGCCTTGTCTTGCCTGAGAATCTTCACGAGCGCGCTCGGGGTGAGCTTGAAGGCGGCGGCCGCTTCCTTGGTGTCCCCGTTCTTTTGCGCCATGATGTCGAACACGTGGGCGATAAAGAGCGGAAATAGCGCGTTCGAAGGCTGGATGTGGCCGTTGCTGCCGGGGAAGGGAATTTCGACAGCCGGGGGCGTCTCGCGGACGTTCAGCGCGATGGCCATCTGCATGCGGTGCAGCGCATGGGTCCTGTTTTCCTTTGCCGACCTCGCTTCGCAGGATTTGATTTCTAAATTGTATTCGCGGAGGTTCAGCAGGACTCCCGTGTTGGTTTTGTTCCTGTGCTGGCCGCCGGGGCCGGATCCCTGGAAACCTTTCTGGGTGCAGGCTGCCAGGAGCTGGTCCAAAGTCATTCTGAGGTAGGTATCGCGATGCATATCATGAAAAATAAAATAGTGGTGGTCCTCGTGGCGGCCTTGGCGCTGTCGTTTGTGGCCTGTGCGGGAACTTCTGAGGGGGCGAAAGATGGCGCTGCTGCTGCAAAGGCAGATTCTCCGGCCGCTCAGGAGAAAGATGCGCAGTACCAGCAGGGGCTCGACGACAAGCAGGCGATGCTCGAAAGCATGTTCCGCGGGTTCCTCGATGCCGTGCGCAACGGAGCTCCTGCCGATACGCTGTATGCCTACCTGACGGATTCTTCGGAATACTGGCTCGATACGCTCGAAAACCATGCAAAGGTCTATGATTCCGAGGCGCTTGATACCTGCCAGTTCTACGAGGCCTACACCATCATCCTCTACCGCCTCTATGAACGTGAGCACCTGTGGGAGACGGACGAGGACCGCATGCTCTTTATGATGCTCAGCAAGAGCGGAATGCTGGAACGCTTCACGAACTTGAACCTCGGCCCCATGAAGGTGAAGAACGACCGCGGAAGTGTCGGGCTTGCGAAAAGTCCCGAGGTGCCCGTCATAATTTTCGAATGGGACGACCTCGCGTGGAAACTGGACCTGCCCGAAACCCTTCCGCTCATTACCAAGGGCATAGAATCCATTGCCGTCAAGAAGAATTGGACGGCAAAGAAACTCGCCCTCTACTGGATCGAGAAGGAATATCACATGACGTATTCGCGTCTGGACGATAGCCTTCTTGAACCGATTGGCTTCTAGGAAAAGTTGCTGCGGATGCGTCTTTTTTTTCTTTGTTCGCTGGTGCTTGCCCTTGTGACGGAGGCTTTTGCCGCTCCGGCTTCCAAGCTTCTGGGCGCCGTTGATTCCAAGGGCGAATTTAGCGGCGAACGTCTGTTTGCTGTCCTCGATTCGGTAGGCGGAACCGGAACCTGGATGGAATGGGATGTAAACGGCGTCCGCGACCCGTCCGTAATGAAGGTGCTGGACCCGTTGCTCAAGTCGAACAACAAGCCGAAGATGGTCTGGGTGATTTCGGAACGCGAGCGTCCGCTGCTGTCGGTGCTTTTGCCCAAGGGCACGGGCGAAGTCATAGTCTTTTACGAACTTGCTTCGCTGGATGCAAAACCCGTACCGCTGAAGATGAACCGGGTGCTCAGCCCCGATGTGGTGTTCCGTGACTACAGGGCAGTTTCCCCCTCGGAATTCGTCCACCTGGACCGCCCGACCCTGAAGGTCGTGGCAAACGACAAGTCCATCCGCTTTACCTACGAGAACCGGGATGCCACGCCGCTCCGCTTCGATTCCGACTTCGCGACCAAGACGGTCGTGGAAAAGCGCTCGGAAATACGCAATTACCGCGATTTCTTTGCCTACGAGTATTCTCTGATGCTGCGGGCCTTCGTCCAGTCGACGCGAGCGCTTTTCAACTGGCAGCCGTGGCATTGGTACATGGCCTCGTTCAATTCCCGCGCGATGATTTCGGACTCCGAGCTCGAGGCAATCCTCTCGAAGGGCGTGAAGCCCGCCCAGTTTACCATTTTCAAGACGAAGGCTGTCGATGGGCAGTGGGTGGAGTTCAAGACGGACGGCAACGGTTTTTACGAAATGGTTATCACGAATCCGTAGTTTACGGGGTTGCGATTTTATATTTTTAGATGGTGAAGTTCAGAATCCACATATTGGCATGCCTGCTGCTCGGCGTCTCTGCGCTCGCTTCCACGGTCGTGGAGGATTCGCGTTCTCGCTTTGTCTTGGATGACGCGGTTGTTGACGCTTCGGTTTACGGTTGTACGGATGAGGAAGGGGCGGGTATCCCTGGTCGAACGTTTGTTCCCGAGAATTCGGAATACGATGCCGAATCCGGAATGCCCTTCCGCATTTACCGGGTCGCAGTCCCGGCCGGTTCAAAGCCTCGGGTGTCGCTTTCGGTGCTGTCGACGGTTCCGCTCGGTGGCGACTACTGTAGCGGCGTGCAACCGAAGTTTTCTGGAGTGAAGGCTTCGGCGCCAGCGCTCAAGGATGGCCTCTGGATTATGGAAGTGGTCGTCCCGCTCTACGAGAAGTCGGGTTCCTCGCTCAGGCTCCGCAAACGCTACAGGCTTACGGTCGATTTTTCGATGGCGGGTTCGGGAATCAATCCCGGCAAGCGTGCCGTCTCCCGCGTGGACAACCCCGAAGGAGCCTCGAAGTTCGGTGTCCGGACTAGGAACCTTCGAGGGGCGCTGAAAAAATCCGGCGCGGCCGATATCTCCGGAGTCCATTTCCTGGCGCGCCTAGTCGTTGGGGACAGGAACCATGCGACTCTTAGCGAGGACGGGCTTTATGCGGTAGAATTCAAGACCATCCGCAACGCGCTTGTACCGTTCTTGCGGCAATCGGACCTCGACGGAATTCCCGTAGAGAAGTTGAGACTCTACGGAGCGTCTCCCGATACGCTCGAGGCCACGGTGCCTGGCGCGCAGTCCATACTCCCGAACGGCCTTTTCGAAATTCCGATCGAGGTTCGCGACCATTCCAGGAACGGCGCATCCCCCGACGGGACATTTGGCGAGGGGGATTCGATTGTTTTCGCCGGCTACGGCACGTCCTTTTGGAAAAAGTACGATTCCACCTACTACTTCTCCTCATCTCCCTATTCCTACTTCCAGTATTTCCAGCTGGGGTGGAGCGAGACGGGCAAGGGGCTTCGGCTCGATGAGAGGTTGCCTGCCATCAAGACGCAGGGAAAGGATGTTCCCTGGATGCGCTTCGTGCGCTCGGAGAAAGATGCCTTTTTGAGGGATGCCTTCCACGGCAAGGGCCTGGATTGGGAATCTACGACGGGCAAGGAATGGTTCTGGTACTGGCATTGCCGCTTTGACACGACGGCGGTGGCTTCTTCCGAGCTTACGCTTCCGCAGGTGAGGAACCTGCCGGGGCTTGTGGCCGGGAAATCGGCCGTTGTCGATGTTTCGTATTTCCCGTACCGTTCTGCAGCGACATCCTCGGTGGAGCAGCTCAACGACCAGAGGGGTGGCTCGACGTTTTCGATGAATCCCTACGCGGAACGCATGAACGGAATCAGGTTCGACTTCCTGGTAAATGGAACCAGGCTGAGCCGCGCGGATGCTGCGTTGCTGCCCGGCGGAAATTTCCGGTTCACGACGGATGCGCTCAAGGAAGGTGGAAATGAATTCTCGATAACGATGCTCCCGAACGATTTGCAGTTTGACCGTTTTGACGGCTTTTCGGTCGCCTACCGCTGGGAACCTTCTGTCGATTCTGCGGAGTGGATGCTCCCGGGAAACGCGACTGGCGTGATTCGCATTCCGGCAAAATCGGACGTGGAAATCATGAAGTTCGTCGATTTAAGGCCCGTCGGGCTTTTGTCGGTGGAATCGGGATACGCCCGTGACAGCATCGCCCCGGGTGAGGATGTCCGCTACCTGGCTTACCGCAAGGGCGTCTATCGGACGGCGCTTTCGGTAGAAATCGCTGCCGACGTGCCTGATGGCGTTTTGAAGGATATTTCGAAAATAAACTCCAAGACGGAGTACCTCATCATATCGGCCCCGGAATTTCTGGATGGCGCCGTGTCGTTGGGTGAGTTCCGTTCGGGAGGCGAGGCGGGAACGTCTTTTGCGACGACGGTCGTCAATGTCGATGACGTTTATCGGCAATATACGGGCGGTTCGCTTTCGCCTGTGGCGATTCGCAACTATATCGCCTACGCCTATTCCGTGTGTGAGGACCTGAAATACGTGCTGCTTCTCGGGTACGGTCATTACGATTACCGTGGATTTACGGGCAAGCTCGGCAAGAACTTTATCCCGCCTTTCGAGATGGAAGATGCCGTGACGGAGGATTTCTTTGCGGCTCTTGATTCTGGCGAAATGGTGCGTTTCGGTTCTTACGACTT
Source organism: Fibrobacter sp. UBA7003 (assembly GCA_002449765.1). Taxonomy (GTDB): domain Bacteria; phylum Fibrobacterota; class Fibrobacteria; order Fibrobacterales; family Fibrobacteraceae; genus Fibrobacter. The sequence goes on along the minus strand of DJXN01000004.1, from coordinate 278,230 downwards.
GGACCTTTCTGTCGGACGCATGCCGGTGATGTCGACCGTCGAACTTTCCGCCTATATTGAAAAGGCGAAGGAATACGAAAAAGTGGGCGTCTTTGACCATTCGGAATGGCGCAACACGCTACTTCTCACGGCCGATGATGCGAAGAATGGCGTATTCGATGATCATATGGACCATACGAACAAGCAGGAAAGTGTGTCCAGGCTGATCAATGCGCTGACTGATGAAATTGGATTCCGCTGGAGCCAGAAAAAGGTCTACCTGCTGGATTACGATGTGGATGCGGCTGGGCAGAAGCGGCAGGCTTCTCAGGATTTCATTAACATCCTGAATCAGGGTGCGCTCCTCACAACCTATTTCGGGCATGGATCCAAGACGGACTGGGCAGGCGAAGGCCTTCTTAAGCCGAGCTACCTTTCGAGAGTCAACAACAAGGGACGCTACACGATTCTCAATTCGTTCTCCTGCGCGGTGGGACGTTTTGACGAAGGAGGCAAGCGCTCGCTGTCCGAAGAATTCCTGATTGCTCCCGGGGCGGGGTCGATTGCTTCGGTGGGGGCGGCCCGCGAGACTTATGGTGTCTACAACGAACTGTTGGGCAAAAACTTTGTTCTGAATTTGCTTGCGAACCCTGGAATTACCATCGGTGACGCCTTTGTCAAGGCAAAGAAGGTGCGCTGGGAAAAAGAGGATCCGCTTCAGTATACTTCGCAACGTTATAACAACGAACATTACATCCTTTTTGGCGAACCGGTGATTCAGATGCTCAAGACGGATTTCAAGGTGTCGCTTGACCAGAAGATAGATACGCTCAAGGCGCTTGACAAAATGCGCCTCAGTGGATCTGTCCGTGGAATGTCGGATGGAAACATATCCTTGTCGTTGCGCGAAGGTTCCAGGAACAAGCGCCTTTACAAGGGCTACGACTCGGAAAATGACACGCTGGATGTCTTGTACGAGGGCTCCCTGATTTATTCAGAACAGATTCCCGTGGCGGGCGGCCGCTTCGAAACGGAATTTGTTTTGCCCCGGAAGATTGCGTTTGGCGATACGGCTGTAGAGTTCAGCGCCTGGGCCTACTCGAAAAATGAGGCCCCGATAGGAAGGCTCAGGATTGGGGGAATCGGTGTGTTCGGCTTTTCGGCATATGCCGATTCCATTCATGATGCGGTCCCTCCGACGATTCAAGTCCAGTCCTGCTTCAGAAAGGGTTCCGAGGCGTCCTATGCCGATGGCGAAACGGTAAAGATGCAGTCCCCGGCGTGCCTTCAGGTGGTGGTCGAGGATTCGACTGGGCTTGATTTCCGCGAACAGGCCGATGAAGGAATCATGTTTGAATTGAGGGGCGTCGAGGCTCCCTACCATCCGTTCCCGTTCATGGAACAGAATTCGAGACGCGCGGTTCTCCGCAAGGAGTTCGCATCGGCTTCGTACCCTGCTGGGAAATACGTGTTTACAGTCCAGGCGCAGGATGTGCTGGGAAATATCGCGAAAAAGACGGTGAACCTGGAAATCACCGACGACATGAAGGCGGGCCTTGCCGACGTGTTCAACGTTCCCAATCCGGTAGGGAAGAAGGGTACTACGTTCTACTTCAAGAATCTTGCAGTGGATCGCGAATCTACGGTGGATATCTTTATCTATAACCAGCATGGCCGTCTGGTAAAAGTGCTGAAGGATGCCGTTTCGGGCGTGACGCACTGGGACGGCAAGGATAACCACGGGCGGCTTCTGGCCAACGGCCTGTATCATTATGTTGTGCGAAGCGAGGTCGCCGCGACGAACAGCTTCAAGAAAAAGACGTGGACTAAGAAACAGAAACTTTTGATTTCGAGGTAAATATGGATTTGAGAGAGAAACCGGGCAAGGTGCAGAAATTTTTGGAACTGATGCTTCGCTTCAGGTTGATTTTCGTGGTTCTGATGGTTGTTTTGACGGTCACCTTATTGGCGAAGGATTGGCAGGCGGTCAATACGCTTCCGATTGCTGCATCCGAAGGCATGGGCATGTGGCTTGCGAATCTGGATGGTGTTGGCGCTTTCTGGAATTCGGCGCAGTACCTGTGTGTCGCCGCTATTGCGATGTTTGTCCTTTCTTTTGTCTTTGGCGGAATCCGTGGCGGTCTCGGTTCCGTGGTGGCCGCGGTTGCGCTGATTGCATCGCTAGGCTTCCTTGATGGGGCCGAGGGAATGCAGTTGCCTTTCTACGGTGCTTTTGCCGGAGTTGCGCTTCTGCTTTTGCTGTTTGCGAAGTGGAGTGTCGCCTGCGCGCTTTTCCCGTTTGCGCTTTCGTGGGCCTTGATGACCGGCTTTGTGGCGTGGTTGCCGCTGATTCTCGGCAATGCGTGGCTTGTCTGGGCGGTTCTGAGCGTGGTCGGGTTTGCAAACGTCGTGGCATTTGCGCTTGTTGCTGGCAAGGAACTTTCTGAAGGATCGCCTCAGGCGGGAGCCCTCGTGAAGGCTGGCAAGAAGATGTTCCTGCCGGTTTGTGTTTCTAGCCTGCTCTCGCTTGCGGCCGTCACGGTCGACATGGGGAATGCCTCGGGCAAGGAAATAGCCGGTGCTGTGATTCTCTGGGTCGCTTTTGCAATCTGGTTTTTCGGATTTACGTTCGGAACGATGGCTTTCTGCCCGTGGGAACGCCTGCGTGCGGGTAGCCGCCGCGTCCAGCTGAAGGACAAGAAGAAGACTTCCAAAAAATAAAGCGCGCTAATAAAGTGCGCCTGCGTAATGTCATGCCCGCATAATGTCATGCCCGCTATACGAAACTTGGCAATTTATTGCCTTAGTTGAGTTATCCACTCTGTGGACGAAAAGGCGGGCATCTTCTATGACCGAGCCTTATGCGATGTTTAAGCTCTGCTCCCTAATGCACTCGATTTCGTTCTTGAGTTCGATGGCAAGTGCTGCAATCTCTGCACTCTGGCACTTTGTTCCGAGCGTATTTGCCTCGCGCCCCATCTCCTGAAGGATAAACCCGAGGTTCTTGCCCTGTGCGCCGCCTTTTTTGAGGGCATCCAGAAACAGCTTGTTGTGGCTGTGGAACCGCGTGATTTCTTCATGGATGTCGAGTTTGTCGGCCATGATGCAGGCTTCCTGCAACAGGCGCACGTCGTCGATTTCGCTATCCTTCATCAGGCTGTCGATGCGTTCCTTGAACTTGACCTTCCACGTGTCGATGCGCTGCGGGTCCAGCACCTCGATTTTCGTAAGCACGTCTTCCAGGTGGGCAACGCGCTTTGTGAGGTCGGCCGCGAGATTCGCGCCTTCCTTTTCGCGCATGGCGATAACGCCGTCCAGCGCCTTCGAAAGTTCTTTCTTCAGGTGGTTTTCCCAAGCTTCGTTATCGGCTCCCGCGTCGGTAAACTGCAGTACTTCGGGGATGGCGAGAATGTGGTCGAGCGTGATTTCGCCTGCGATGCCATGCTTTGCCTGCAGGGCCTTCGTAATCTCGACGAACTTCGCAACAGCCGCGTCGTTGTAGCACACGGGAATGTTCCCGACGGCGCCTTCGCCGAGCGTGATGGAAAGATTCACCGAACCGCGTGCGAGCTTGTCTTTCACGATCGCCTTCAGGTCGTTTTCGAGGTAGGCGAAGTTTTTAGGAATCTTGCTTGAAATTTCGAGGAAGCGGCTGTTCACGCTGCGCACTTCGATAACGCAGGTGGTTCCGTTCAGTGTGGATTCGCTCTTGCCGAATCCGGTCATGGAAATAATCGACATGTCTAAACCTTCGAAATAGTGGCAATCACGTGTTCTGCGCCGAAGTTCTTGAGCCCGAGCGCGGAGAGAACCTTGCTCAGCGTGTGGTCGCTCTGGAAGTTGATGTTCTCTATCTTGAACCCTTCCTTTTTGCAGAGCGTGTAGAAGTCCTTCACCGTGAGGAGGCGGATGTTCGGCGTGTCGTACCATTCGTACGGCAGTTCCTTGGACTTGGGCATGCGACCGTGGAGCATGAGGCTTCCGCGGGTGGTCCAGTGCCCGAAATTCGGGAACGTGACGATGGCCTTTTTTGCGACGCGCAACAGTTCGTTTAGGAGTGCCACGGGGTCGCGGATTTCCTGGATGGTGCGGTTGATAATCGCGTAGTCGAAGCTTCCGTCCTTCAGGTCCGAGATTCCCTTGTCGTCGAGGTCGCGCTGGATGACCTGCACGTCCTTCTCGAGGCAGTCGAGGATTCCCGTGATGTTCTTCTCGATGCCGAATCCCGTAACGTTCTTCTTCTGAATGAGGAAGTCGAGCAGGTCGCCACTGCCGCAACCGAGGTCGAGCACGTGGCTGTCTTCTTTCACGAGCTTGCCGAGCAACTTGAAGTCGCTCTCTTCGTGGAAAACGGGAACGGCCTGCGTGCCTTGCTGCGGGATAATCTTTGAATCGAGGAAGCGGCCTACGGCCTTGCCGAGTTCGCCCACTTCGATAAGGAATCCGTCGTGCCCGAACTGCGTGTCGAGTTCGAGGCTTGTCACCTTCTTGCCCACGTTCAGGAGTGCGCTCGTGATGCGGCGGCTCTCGTGCGGCGGGAACAGCCAGTCGGTGGAGAGGTTCACGTTCAGCACTTCGGCCTTGATGTCCTTGAAGGCGTTCTCGATGCTGCCGTATTCGGTTTCGAGGTCGAATGCGTCGGTCGCGTGCGCGATGTGCAGGTAGCTGTTCGCGTCAAAGCGGTCTACGAACTTTTTGCCCTGGTAGCGCAGGTAGCTTTCGATGGGCAGGTTTAGGTCGAACGGCGTGGAATACGTGACGGCGTGGCTCTTGTTTTCTTGTGCCTGCGCACGCTTGAACTTCTGTTCCATGCCGATGGCGCTGAGGTAGGTGATGTGCGCGAGCTTGCGTGCGTTCGCGAGGCCCACGTCGGGTTTTGCGACACCTTCACCGTAGAAGTCGCCGTTGTTGTAGTTCGGGTCCTGCGTAATCACGTCGCGGGCCACGACTTCGAATCCGAGCGCCTGGCTCGAGAAGCGCGGGGAACTCGCGATAATCACGATGCGTTTCACCTGCTCGGGGTAGTAGATGGCCCACTTCATCGCCTGGAAGCCGCCCATCGAGCCGCCCATGACGCAGTAGAATTCCTTGATGCCAAGGCCGTCGGCGAGTTCTTTCTGGGCGTGCACCATGTCACCTATCGTAATGGTGGGGAAGGTGCTCCCGTAGGGCTTGCCCGTACGCGGGTTCACGCTTGCGGGGCCCGTAGTGCCCTTGCAGCCGCCCAGGATGTTGCTGCAGACCACGAAGAAGCGGTCCGTGTCGATTGCCTTGCCGGGGCCGATGAGTTCATCCCACCAGCCGGGCTTCTTGTCGCTTTCGGTGTACCAGCCGGCAGCGTGTGCGTCGGCGGTCAAGGGCGAGCAGACCCAAACCGCGTTGTCGGCGGCGGCGTTCAGCTTGCCGTATGTCTCGTAACGGATGTTGAGCGCGGGGAGCGTCTTTCCGTTTTCCAGCACAAAACCGGCCTCGCCATAGTCCTTGACGAAGTCCTTCGGCTCTACGGGGCCGATGCTGGATTTATGCAAATATTCACTCATATGCATAAATATAGCAATTTGTGGACGAACGGTGGCCGCCGCACTTCTAGAAGGCGTTTTTTGGCCGGCGAGGGTAAGTTTTATGGCTGGTGCGGGCGAATTTTGGGGCTGATTTGCCATCGGGGCGTATAAATTCCCCCTTTTTTGCTGGATCTATACGCCCTTTATTAGTTTGTGCGTGACAAAACGGATGCGGTTGTGCGCCTATGTGCGTGTGAGGGGCATATAAATTGCCCTCGTTGGCCTGCTTTATATGCCCCAGGGCAAAAATGGCGTGCTTTTTTTAAAGGCAAAAGAAACATTAAGGAGGAAAAATGCGCTTTATGAAAAACTTGTTCGTTCTGCTTGTGTTCGTGATGCTTGTCGCCTGCAGTGACGATGAAAGCGATTTGATTTCGCGCCCGGACACGAAGGAAATTTCATCCAGCGTTTTATCGTCGTCGATAGAGTCTAGCTGTTCTGCGAATTCTTCTTCCAGCGTTACGCCGAAGTCGAGTAGCAGTCAAGGAGATGGCGGCTCCCATTCATCAAGCTCGGGGCAGGCTCCGGCCGCCATGACAAGCAGCAGCGTGAAATCTAGTAGCAGTCTTTCCGAGGGATACATAGACCCATCGACTGTAATTGAGGGAACCTTGATCGATTCTCGCGATGGCCAGTCTTACAAGACGGTAAAGATTGGTAATCAGTGGTGGATGGCAGAGAACCTGAATTACGCATTCGTTGGCGTTCCTTATAGCGATGGGGACTACACCTCCGATTCCACGAGCTGGTGCTATAACGATTCTGCAGAATATTGCGACAAGTACGGTCGCCTTTATACGTGGGCGGCTGCGATGGACAGCGCTGGTTTGTGGAGCACGAATGGCATGGGCTGCGGCTATGGAAAAATATGCTTCCAGAAATACCCGGTGCGTGGTATTTGCCCTGAGGGTTGGCATCTGCCCGACACGACGGAATTTCGCACGCTATTCAATGATGTTGGAGGCTCATCTTCCGCAGGCGATATGCTCAAATCTGTAAGCGGTTGGAACGACGATGGAAATGGCTCGGATTCCTATTCGTTTGCAGCGTTGCCTGCTGGCGTGTATGGCGAGGGGAGTTTTAAAAGTGAGGGCATCTCCATGGCCTTCTGGAGTTCTAACAATCGTCTTACCGAGCAGACGTTCACTGCGTATTTGAATAATGCAAACACTAGTGTAGCGCTGCTCATTTTGAGGCCGAATTTCGGGTTCTCGGTCCGCTGTTTGAAGGACTGAGTGGTGCACCGATTCATGCTATGATCTAGAAATCTTTGCTGTAAATAAGGTTCAGCGAGGCCTTGGCTCCGAACGATTCCTTGAATTTGAACAGGGGAAGATTCAGGTATTCGCCGCAATCTTCGGTCGAGATTCCCCACGAAAATTTCTTGATCCCGTCTTTCGCGGCTTCGCGCATGACGCTTATGTAAATGGCGGTCGAGGGCTGGAAGTCACGGATTTCTACGTTCGGGGCGATATACTGCGCATGTCGGACGTTAGTTTGCTTGAAATCAAACATCATCATTCCCGCGACAAACGTCCCGCCTTTCCATAGCGCACGGAACTTGATTTCGTTTGCGATGCGGTTGTGCTTGAGGTCGAGAAGCTCGTCGAGCGTGTGGACGGGCTTCACGTTGAACTTCGCTTTCGAAATGCAGAGGTGCCTGTAGAATTCGGGCAGTTCCGCGTCTGTCACTTCTCGGTATTCGAGGTTGTGCGGAAGCGACTTGCGGAATACCGAGCGGCAGGAATCCTTGCAGCTTTCGAACGGGTCCTTGTCCGGGGCCAGCGTGCAGAAGGCGCTGAGTTCCGTCTGGCGCCTGTAGCCGCGGTGCTCCAGGGTGTATTCCAGGAGGGCTGTCGAATCCAGGGCGAAGAGGCTCGATGTCGGGCGCATCCGGACACTTTTGCAGATGCCTTTCAGATAATTTTCCGCAAATTCGACGATGCTTGCGATGCGTTCCGCGGTGTAGTAATGCTTCGAGATGATTGGGCCGCCGAAGGTGGAACCCTGGTGCGAAATCCATTCTCCCGCATCCGTCAGGTTGCCGGGGAAGGCTGCGACGATGATGCCGCTCGATTCCAGCATGAACGATGCGTCTTTGAATCGCCCTTGCGGATGGTAGTTCAGGAATCGCCTTGTCTGCAAAAAAGTGCCGTTTACCGATTCGTTCATCACGAACCGGTCCCAACGCGCCTCGAGGTGCGAATCGTACGGCAAAACACTGAACATGCCTTAAAGATACAAATCTACCGCCTGCAGAACATAAAAAATTGTATATTACTTTCATAATATGCCGAATTTTGAAGAAAAAGCGCAAATCATCCAGTTGCCCAAGTTCCTCGACGAACGCGGGAACTTGAGCTTTTTGGAATCGGGGAAGCATGTCCCGTTCGAAATCCGGCGCACCTACTGGATTTACGACGTGCCGGGCGGTTGCCTGCGCGGGAGCCATGCTTTCAGGACGGAGATGGAATTCCTCGTCGCGCTTTCGGGCAGCTTCGATGTGGTGGTGCACGACGGTGTAGAAGAAAAGCGCTATTCCCTTTCGCGCTCGTACTACGGGCTCTACCTGCCCCCGATGCACTGGCGCACCCTCGACAATTTCTCGACCAATTCGCTTGCGCTAGTCGTTTCTTCGGCGGATTTTTCCGAGGAGGATTACATCCGTGATTTTGACGAGTTTATCCGCGAGGTACGCAAATGAACGAGCAGGATTTGAAGAAAGCCCGCATCGACATGTGCTCGCTCATTGAACTCCCGAGGATAAGCGAGCGTTCGGGTAGCCTTACGCCTATCCAGAATTCGAAGGAGATACCCTTCGATATCAAGCGAGTTTTTTACCTGTACGATATTCCCGGCGGCGTGACGCGCGGTGGACACGCGCATAAGGAATGCCACCAGCTGCTGGTCGCGGCGAGCGGCGCTTTCGATATCAAGGTTTCCGACGGCGAGAACGAGAAGGTCTACCGCCTTGACCGTCCGTATTTCGGGCTGCACATTCCGCCCGGAGTGTGGGCCGAGGAACTCGGGTTCTCTTCGGGCTCCATTTGCCTGGTGCTCACTTCGCACGAGTTTGACGAGAGCGACTACTGGCGCGATTACGGCGAATACCTCAAGTTCAAGAAGGAGCGGTAATGAAGATTCCTTTCCTTGACCTGAAACAGGTGAATGCTCCCTACATGGACGCTTTGAAGGACGCTGCCTCGGCGGTCGTGGAATCGGGCTGGTATATCCGCGGATCCTATTGCGATCGCTTCGAGAAGGAATTTGCCGCCTACTCCGGCTTTGCGCACGGGGTGGGTGTCGGGAACGGGCTCGATGCCCTCACGCTCATGCTTCGGGCATCCGTCGAACTTGGCCGCCTGGCTCCGGGTAGCGAAATCCTTGTGCCCGCGGATACCTACATCGCGACGGTACTTGCGGTGAATGCGGCAGGGCTTGTGCCCGTGCTCGTGGAGCCCGATGAGAATACTTTCAACATCGACCCGCAACGGCTTGCGGATGCCTGCACGGAAAAGACGCGCGGGATTCTCGCGGTGCACCTGTATGGGCGCTTGGCCGACATGAAGGCAATTAGCGAATTTGCCAAGACGCGCAATCTCCTTGTTTTTGAGGACGCGGCGCAGTCGCATGGTGCACGGCTTGGTTCGGACGCTACGTCCGCCGGTTCAAAAAGCGCCGCGGTCGCTTACAGTTTCTACCCGACGAAAAATCTCGGGGCGCTCGGCGATGCGGGCTTGGTTTTGACCGACGATGCCGAACTCGCCCGCGTGGTGCGGATGCTCGGCAATTACGGTTCCGAACAGAAGTATGTGAACGAGTATCGCGGCGTCAATTCCCGCCTCGACGAAATTCAGGCTGCCTTCTTGCTCGCGAAACTCCCGCATCTTGATGCTTTGAACGCACGCCGCCGCGAAATTGCGGCCCGCTACGTGCGCGAAATCAGGAACCCGCTGGTGCGATTGCCCGAAATTCCGGCAGACCCGCGGGAGCATGTGTGGCATGTGTTTACGGTACGCACGCCTGACCGGGCGACCCGCGATGCCTTGCAGGGACATCTCGAGGCCCGCGGTATCGGGACGCTTATCTTTTACCCGATTCCTCCGCATTTGCAGCAGGCCTACGCGGCCGGGCCGGAGGGTGAAAACTTCTTGCTTCCCGCGAATCCGAAATTCCCGATTGCGGAGAAGATTGCCGAGACCGTGTTGAGCATCCCCGTGTCGCAGGTCCTTACGGACGGCGAAGTTTCCGAAATTATTGGAGCGATGAATGAATTTGTTCGTTAGAATCATCCGCAAGCTGTTGCGGACTTCGTGGGTGCTCTTTTTCAGGAGCATTTCGACAGCGAAGCCCGAAGGCGAGTTCCGCTCCATTGCTCCCGTACTTTGCGAAGGCAAGGGCCGTATCGTCGTGGGGGAGGGAACCTCGTTCGGGTTTATCGAGGATGCGGATTACTGGACATCTTACGAGTTCTTGAACGTGCGCAACAAGGATTCAAAAATCGTAATCGGCAGGAACTGCCAGATTTGCAACCACTTTACCGCCGTTTCCGAAGGCGAGGGAATCGAAATCGGCGACAATGTGCTCATTGGATCTTCGGTGACCTTGATGGATAGCGACTTTCACGAAATCGACCCGTCGAGACGCATCGGAGGGAATCCCAAGATGGGCAAGGTGACGCTCGCGGACAATGTGTGGATTGGCGACCGCGTGACCATTCTCAAGGGAACGTCGATTGGTGAAAATTCTGTTGTCGCGGCGGGTGCGGTCGTTTCGGGCGAGTTCCCGGCGAACGTCGTCATCGGTGGTGTCCCCGCGCGTGTCATTCGCGAAATAGACAGCGTGCAGTCTCCAAAAAAAGTAGGCGGCTGACGGTGGACCATTCCTCTAAAATATGGAAACTGTTCTTCGGCTCGGGTTCGGTGACGCTATTCAATACGCTCCGTGCCTTTGTCATCAACAAGCTTTTGGCCGTGTTCTTGCCGCCTGCCGCATTCGCGTGTGTCGGGCAGTTCATGAACTGGATGAGCATCGGGCAGGCGACATCGAGCCTTGCGATGCAGAACGGCTGGGTGAGCCTTACCGCACAGAACAAGGATAACCTCAGAAACCTGCACGGCATTTGGCGTGGCGGATTCCGGCTCACGACCTTTGCAACGATTTTTACATGCGTCGTCGCCGTCATCTTCTGCTTCGTGGCCCCGCTTGAATCGTTGCTGCCGGGGGTGCATCCGCGCCTTGCGCAGGCGGCCATCCTCTTTGCGCTTCCAGGAATGCTTGCTACCAACATGGTCGCGATATGCTCTGCGGTGATGAACGGCCTTGGGCTCGTGAAGCGCTGGGCGCTCATCCAGATAGTCGCGTCGCTTTTCCAGATGCTCTGGGTCGCGTTCTTCCTCTATTCCGGTCGCCTTTCTGTGCTTTCCATCATCGCGACGCAGTCGATTGTCGCAGGAATTTTTGCCGCCCGCGTGGCGGCACGTGCAGGATTCAACATCAAGACCTTCAGGGAATCGGTTCTGGATGTTCGCAAGCCCTGGTGGTCGTATGCCATGATGGGACTTGTGCCGATGATTGTCGCGCCGCTCGTCCTTATGGTTGTGCGTTCGCTCGTGGGTTCTGAACTCGGCTGGAATGCCGCTGGCATCTGGCAGGGCGTCTACAAGATATCGGACTTCTTTGCGTCCATCTTCTCGGCAATCCTCGGGGTGCTTGTCTTGCCGCGTATTAGCCGTAACATGACGCATGATGCATTCCGCAGGGAATTCTATCCGATTTTCCTGCGCATGATGGGCTTTACGCTCCTGTTCTGCATCGCGCTTTACTTTGGACGTAGCCTTGTCGTCGCGATTCTCCTTTCGGGAGCGTATGCGCCTGCGGCGGATTTTATGCCGATTCAGTTGCTGGGCGACCTGTTCCGTTCGGGAGGCTGGTGCTTTGGCATGGTGCTAGTAGCTCGCCGCGAAACGAAGGCTTTCCTCGTTATCGAGGTGGGGGCGAACCTTCTCTTTGCCGTGGGAACCTTCGTTGGAATCAGGTTGTTTGAACTGCAAGGCCCGATGCTTGCCTATGCGCTCGAAAACTTTGTGACGCTGGTCGTTCTCGCCATAACGGTCGGGAGGCTCAAATGGAATACTCCATAACGAACATGTTTGCCGAAAAGATAGACGAAAACGTTTACGTGAAGGCTTTTGTGCAGGGCGCCGAAACGGAACAACGCGAAATGCCGCCGCTCGTGTCGGTGCTGATGGCCTGCTACAACCACGAAAAGTACGTGGAGGCTTCGGTGCGCTCCGTGATGGCGCAGAAGGGCGTGCCGTTTGAACTCATTGTCATTGACGACGGCAGTTCTGACAGGTCTCCCGAAATTCTCGAACGCCTGCAGGCCGAACTCAAGTTTACCTACGTAAACCGTCCGAACAAGGGCCTTGTCCCGACCATGAACGAACTCTTGTCCATGGCGCGAGGCAAGTATTTTTGCAGCTTTGCTTCCGACGACATCATGCCTCCGGACCGTCTCAGGCTCCAGAGCGACTACCTGGAATCGCATCCCGGCAAGCCCATCTGCTTTGGCCAGGTCATCAATATGGATGCCGATGGCAAGCTCGAATCGGCTCCGGATCCGCGATACACTTCGGGAATTCCCGAGGTGACGTTCGCCGAGGTGTTTCTCGGGAAAAAGGAACTCCACGGCTGTTCGGAAATGATTGACTGCAGGGTGTTCCGCGACCTGGGCGGCTACAATGCGGAATTCGTCATCGAGGATTTCCAGATGATGCTGAAGTTCCTTTCGCTATACGAACCCGTCCCTGTTCTCGATACAATCTGTTGCTACTATCGAATCCATTCGACGAATATTTCGGGCAAGAAGAACTGGCTGTACGAAAATACGCTCAAGGTCATCGACAAGTATTCTTCGCATCCGCTGTACCGGCAGGCCGTGAACACCTGGAAGTCGCACTGGTTTTCGATGCTTGCCTATTGCGACAAGAAGGAGGCCCTTCGCAGGCTACCGCAGCTCTGGTCGTTCTCGCTCCCGTTCTTCAAGCGCTTCCCCAAGCTCTTCATTCCGCGCTTTTTGCTAAAGCGGTAATCTGAAAATCTTTTTGAGAGTCCCGCGCACCCCGAGGGTCGCGAGGTTCGTCCACAGCGAAAGCGGAAGGGAAAGCGCTTTTGCAATAGGGCGGGGAAAGGTGGCGAACAGCTTTTGCCTGCGCCGAATCCCCTTGCGGACCGATTCCGGTCGCCATGCGCTGTCGAAATGGTGGATGCAGTAGGTGTCGCCGGTCGTGCGGATTTTCCCGTCGATGTAGCTCTTGGGCGAAAACGCGCTTTCGGGCAGGATTTCGGTATTGGGGAATTTCTCAAATGCGTCCGCCAAAATTTTCGGGAGCACCATGTCGTCTACGCCCGATTCGCGGTATTCGAAGTGCGTGTGGTGGTAGAATTCGAGAGCAGCCTTTATCGGTTCGCATCCCGCCTCGCATCCCATGGCCGCCGCCTCGATGCGCCTGGAACCGTTTTCGTAGCCGAAAGCATTCGGGCGGTTCAGCAGCGGGTCGAGTGGACGCAAAACTTCCACGTCGGTATCGAGGTAGAAACCGCCTTCGTTGTAGAGGGCGTAGAGCCGAACGGCATCGGCCGCGAATGCCCATTTCTTTTGTCCGAGCGCCTCCAGCACCCAGGGGATGCCTGTGGCTTGCGCTTTTTCTGCATTCCACTTGATGAACTCGAAATCGGGCAGGAACTTCTGCCAGCTTTCAAGACAACGTTGTGCGCTTTCGGGGTAGGGGTCGCCGGAAAACCAGCAGAAATGAATCTTCTTCGGAATCATCCGTGCCTCCGTAGTGCCCTTACGAGCGTCGTCTTTCCGGCAAAAGAAATCAGCGCAGCGGCCTTGTTGCGGAGCCGGGTTCTCGGGTTGAACAATGTTCCCATCCGCAAATCCTTGATGTGATTCCATGCGCGTTCGCGGTAGTCGGCGAATTCGGGCGTGTCTTCCGTGCGCATCAGGATGCTGCAGCTTGCGCTGAAGAGGTTGCTCCTTGCTGCTCTTTCGAGCCTCGCTCCCTTGCCTTTGACCTGGCTGCATACCGCCTCCGCGATATCCAGGAGCTCCGCCTTTTTTCGGTTGTAAGAGGAGGCGAGGATGCTTGAGGAATGTCTGCGGTTGTGATAGAGGGGATCAGGCACGAATGCGACAAGTCTTGCATCCAGAAGGACCTGTGGGATTGTAGCCATGTCTTCGAAGAATTTTCCTGGCGGAAACCGTCGGCCTTTCCAGAGGCTGGCCGCATAAAGTTTGTTCCATGCGGAATAGTCGGGGCGGTCGTTCTGGTACAATGCATTTGCAAGCGCCCTCGTGGGGGAGAGCCGGATGCAGTTCCCGGAGTGGGGACTGAATCCGTAATGCGCCCGTAGCGTCGAAATTGAGCCCGCTTTCTGCGGGATATCCCCGAAATGGAGTTTGCCGCTGCAGGCGATGTCCGCACCGGTTTGCATGATTGCATCGAAGAGAGCCTGCAGAAAGTTCGGGGCGAGCATGTCGTCGCTGTCCACGAAGGTTATCCAGTCGCCCTGCGCGGCTTCGATTCCTGCGTTGCGCGCTTCCGAGAGCCCCTTGTTTTCCTGTGTGACGATGCGGAAGCGTAAGTCTTTTTCGGCGATAGCCTTGGCTATGGATGCGCTCCCGTCCGTGGAACCGTCGTCGACTACGATCGCTTCGAAATTCCGGAACGTCTGCCCGTATATGCTCGCTAGGCAGTTCGCGAGGAAGGGCTCCGTATTGAAAACCGGGATGATGACGCTTATCGCAGGCATGGGCGGGCCCGAATCCTATTTTGGGAGATTCTGCACGACTTCGCCCCAGCCCATCTGCACGATGGCTCCGGCCCGGACCAAGTCCCCCTGTTGCTTCTCGTAGGTCTTCAGGAGGGTGTTGTAGTCGCGCGTGTCACGGACCAGCTTTGCCTGCTTGCGAATTTTCTTGTAGAGCATGTCCTGCTTCCACTGTGCGATGTCGGCAAGCCCCTTGCAGCTTTCATCGAGACTTTTGAGATAGGCGGGTACGGCGTCAAGGAAGACTTTTTCGAAAGGCTTGGACTTTTCCTTGGCTTCGATGACGAGGTTCTGTTGCGCGATGATGTTCTTGCGGATTTCGCTCATCAGGCGTACGATGCGCTCGAAGTCCACCTGCGGCCAGATACGGTTGAACGGCCACATCTTTTTCCAGTGGAACTTGAAGATGGATTCGTGGGCGGCGTTCTTTGCCCGGAGGAGTTCCTTCAGGTTTTCAAAAATGATCTGCGACGGCAGTTTTTTTGTTTCGTTGCTTTCTGTCATTCTGGGAAAAATATACAAAAAAGTGCGTTCCTTGCCTTATTTCGCCTTTTGGGGTGCAAATTTTTCTATAAATTTGCTTGCTTTTTTCAAATTAAGTATTATTTTCTTATTAATCATATTAAATCAATTCTAATTCGAAGGATTATCTATGAATAAGCAAAAGTTCAAGATTCTGGCCATTGTCGATGGTGTGCTCATCGTGGCCCTCGTGGTCGTGATGTTCGTGTTCAAGGGTCAGCTCAACGAGCAGGCACAGACAACGGTCAAGGAACAGGTCGGTGCCTACAAGGCGGCCGTGAATACGACACTCCAGGAACAGTGGAAATCGATGGACCAGTACGGCATGGCTTGGAAGCTTGTCTACGCGACTATCGCGGGTGCGAATACCGAGACGGCATTCGATGCCAACGTGAAGAAAATTTTTGAGGATACGGGTGCCCGCGTGAAGCAGCTCTCGTACATGTACACGGCGGCAAGCATTCCGGATAAGGTCCAGAGCGACATCAGCGCGGTCGGCCTTGCCGAACAGTTCCTCCTGAAGGACGAAGGCGGCGTGAAGGAAGTTGCCTGTGGCAAGAACTGCGTCGTCAAGTTTACGTTTGTCAAGGGCAAGCTCAAGGAGAGCGACTACAAGGCCCTCGTCGAATACAATTTTGCTGAAAACTTCACGGTTGCGAAAGCGGCCCCCTACCATTTCGAATAAGGAGAGTATAGGATGAATAGTAAGAACATTGCCATTGTTTTGTCCATCCTGGTTGTCGCTGTCGCGGCGCTGGTCCTTATGCAGAAAGGCAACTATGTAGGCCAGGCGACCGAACACTATAATACGACAACGAAGGCGAACTACGACGCTGCCACTGAAATCTTGAGCCGCGTGAACAATTCTGCCGACGTGAACAAGCTTGTGTGGGCGTTGGCCAGCGAAGCGAAGCAGACGGTGAAGACTTCCCAGGATATGGCGAAGCTCGAAGCCAAGTACTTCCCGACCACGAAGGGTGCCAACAGCATCGCGAACAAGACTCGCCGTTTCGAGGCCACGAGCGCCTACTTCATCATCTCCAGTTTTGACAAGGTCGATGTCGACAAGAAGACTGAACTCAAGACCCTTTCGGGCCTCAATTCTATCGACGTGAGCGCGCTTTACGGTGAATTCGTTGCCGCTCAGGAAGAAGAAGTGGAAGGCGAGGAAGAAGAGGGCGACGAAGCTGTCGAAGAAGCCCCGGCTCCCGCAAAGCCTGCAAAGGCCGACAAGGGCAAGAAAGGCAAGAAGGGTAAAAAACGCTAATCGCTTGACACTTAATAAGATACGGAAAAATGAAACACGACTCTAAAAAGGGTCGTGTTATTTTTTATGGAAGATAATAAAGCGTTGGCCAAGGAAGGGGAGGGTGCAGGGAGGGGACCGTGCGGCCTTCGCAACTCCGAGCTGGGTCCCCTCCCGCATGTTTTTTCTAAATTTACGGCGTAAAATTTAAACCGAGGTTTATAATGCTCATTTTACGTGGTACGCCGGCTCTGTCGGATTTCCGTCTCCAGAAACTTTCTTCCGATTTCAAGGCTGCGGGGCTCTCTGTCGCTTCCGTTTACGCTGAATTCCTGCACGTGGTGGACCTGTCCGCCGAACTTTCCGATGCAGAAACTGAAACGCTCAAGAAGGTGCTGCACTACGGTCCGGCCCGCGAACCCAAGGCTCTCGAAGGCGAACTCTTTGTGGTGTGCCCGCGTCCGGGTACTATTAGCCCGTGGAGCTCGAAGGCTACCGATATCGCTCACATTTGCGGCCTCCCGGCCATCAAGCGCATCGAACGCGCTATTGCATACTATGTAAAGTTTGAAGGTGCAGCACCGGCTGGCGCCCGCGAAAAGATTTCCGCCAAGATTCACGACCGCATGACGCAGGCCGTGTTTGCCGACACCGCATCCCTCGAAGTCTTGTTCAGCAAGGAAGAACCGCGTCCGCTGAATGTGATTCCGGTGCTCGACCAGGGCCGCGACGCCCTCGTGAAGGCCGACAAGGAAATGGGCCTCGCGCTCTCTCCGGATGAAATCGATTACCTGGTGAAGAACTTCACCGAGCTCAAGCGCAACCCGACCGACGTGGAACTCTACATGTTCGCTCAGGCCAACTCGGAACACTGCCGCCACAAGGTGTTCGGTGCCGAATGGACCATCGACGGCGTCAAACAGGACAAGTCCCTGTTCCAGATGATCAAGAACACCTACCAGCTCCACAACTCTAACATCTTCAGCGCCTACAAGGACAACGCCGCCGTGATGAAGGGCGCTGTCGCTGGCCGCTTCTACGCTGACCCGCGCAACAACAAGTACGACTTCCACCACGAAGAAGTCGACATCTTGATGAAGGTCGAAACCCACAACCACCCGACGGCTATTTCTCCGTTCCCGGGTGCCGCTACCGGTAGTGGTGGCGAAATCCGTGACGAAGGTGCCACGGGTAAGGGTTCCAAGCCGAAGGCCGGTCTCACGGGCTTCAGCGTTTCGAACTTGAAACTGCCGGGTGCAGTCCAGCCTTGGGAAAAGGACTTCGGAAGCCCGTCCCGCATTGCGTCGGCCCTCGACATCATGATCGAAGGCCCGCTCGGTGGCGCTGCGTTCAACAACGAATACGGCCGTCCGAACATCCTCGGTTACTTCCGTACTTTCGAACAGGAAGTCGATGCCCAGAACGGCAAGGAAGTCCGCGGTTACCACAAGCCGATTATGTTGGCCGGTGGTCTCGGCAACATCAAGCACCAGCATATCGAGAAGGGCCACATCGACCCGGGTGACCACCTGATTGTGCTCGGCGGTCCGGCAATGCTTATCGGCCTCGGTGGCGGTGCTGCCAGCTCCGTGCAGAACGGTGCCGGTAACGAATCTCTCGACTTTGCCTCCGTGCAGCGCGAAAACCCCGAAATGGAACGCCGCTGCCAGGAAGTCATCGACCGCTGCTGGGCGATGGACGAAGAAAACCCGATTACGTTCATTCACGACGTGGGTGCAGGTGGACTTTCGAACGCCTTCCCGGAACTCGTGAACGATGGCGGCCTCGGCGGTAAGTTTGAACTCCGTAACGTGCCGAACGATGAACCGGGTATGAGCCCGTTCGAAATCTGGAGTAACGAATCCCAGGAACGCTATGTGATTGCAATCGCCGGCGACAAACTCGATGTGTTCGACGCGATTTGTAAGCGTGAACGTTGCCCGTATGCCGTGGTGGGCGAGGCCATCCCCGAAAAGCACTTGACGCTTACCGACAAACACTTCGGCACGACTCCGATTGACATGCCGCTGGGCGTGCTCCTCGGTAAGCCGCCCCGCATGATCCGTAACGAAAAGAGCCAGAAGCGTCCGCTGAACTCCACGGTGGTTCCGGCTGACGTTTCCATTAAGGATGTGGCACACCGCGTGCTTGCAAACCCGACCGTCGCCGACAAGACGTTCCTCATTTCTATCGGTGACCGTAGCGTGACGGGTATGATTTGCCGCGACCAGATGGTTGGTCCGTGGCAGGTGCCTGTCGCCGACTGCGCCGTGACAAGCGCAACGCTCGACTCGTACGAAGGTGAAGTGATGAGTATGGGCGAACGCGCTCCGGTTGCCTTGATTTCTCCGGCTGCCGCTGCCCGCATGACGGTGGCGGAATCCCTCACGAACATGGCTGCCGCTTGCGTACCTGATATGGGTCGCGTGAACTTGTCCGCAAACTGGATGGCCACGCCGAACTACGAAGGCGACGGCGCCGACCTCTACGAAGCCGTGAAGTCTATCGGTATGGAACTCTGTCCGGATCTCGGCATTACGATTCCGGTGGGTAAGGACTCCATGAGCATGAGCACCGTGTGGTCTGACGCTCAGGGTAGCCACCGCGTGACCGCTCCGATTTCGCTCGTTATCAGTGCGTTTGCTCCGTGTGCTGACGTGCGCAAGACGCTCACCCCGCAGCTCTTGCAAGATAAGGATTCTACGCTCGTTCTCGTGGACCTCGCTCGCGGTAAGAACCGCATGGGCGCTTCCATCGCAGCCCAGGTTTACTGCAACCTCGGCGATAAGGCTCCGGATGTCGATAGCGCTAAGGAACTCCGTGCCTTCTTCGAAACCATCCAGAAGCTCAATGCGGCAGGCAAGATTATGGCCTACCACGACAAGAGCGATGGTGGCCTCTACACGACGCTTGCCGAAATGGCGTTCGCCGGCCATGTGGGCGTGACGGTGAAGGCCGAAGCCCTCAAGGGAAACCTCATCGACGCCCTCTTCAACGAAGAACTGGGTGCCGTGCTCCAGGTGAAGAATGCCGACCTTGCGGCTGTGCGCGACGCATTTGCTGCCGCTGGTCTCGGCGATACGGTTTCTGAAATTGCAACGCTCAACGATTCTTACAACTTGGTCATCGGCGACTACGCCGAAGGCCTCTCGGATCTGCGCGCCATCTGGAGCGACACGACCCGCCGCATCGCGGCCCTCCGCGATAACCCGGATTGTGCCGAAAGCGAATACAAGCTCAAGCTGGAACAGGACAATCCGGGTATCACGCCGAAGGTCACCTTCGACGTGGCGGCGGGTGCGAAGGTCGTGAAGGACTACGCAAGCCGCCCGAAGATGGCTATCCTCCGTGAACAGGGCGTGAACGGCGAACTTGAAATGGCTGCCGCCTTCCAGAAGGCCGGCTTCGAATCCATCGACGTTCACATGACTGACATTCTCGAAGGCCGCGTAAGCCTCAAGGACTTCAACGGTCTCGTGGCTTGCGGTGGCTTCAGCTACGGTGACGTTCTCGGTGCTGGCGAAGGCTGGGCGAAGAGCATCCTCTTCAACCCGAAGGCCCGTGCCGAATTCGAAGCTTACTTCAACCGCAAGGACACCTTCACGCTCGGTGTTTGCAACGGCTGCCAGATGGTCTCTAACCTCAAGGACTTGATTCCGGGCGCTAAGCATTGGCCGCGCTTTGTGCAGAACCTCTCCGAACGCTTCGAGGCCCGCTTCTGCACGCTCAAGGTCGAAGACACTCCGGCTGTGCTCCTCAAGGGCATGGCAGGCTCCGTGCTCCCGATTGCGGTCGCACACGGCGAAGGCCGCGCGGAATTCGCTAGCCGCGAAGCCGCCGAAGCCTGCCTGAAGACCGGTCTCGTGGCGCTGCGTTACGTGGACGGCAAGCACGAATACACCGAACGCTACCCGCTGAACCCCAATGGCTCTCCGTTCGGCATCAACGGCCTCTGCTCCGAAGACGGTCGCGCCCTCGTGATGATGCCGCACCCCGAACGCGTGTTCCGTACCTGCCAGTACTCCTGGCACCCGGCGGACTGGGGCGAAGACGGCCCGTGGATGCAGTTGTTCCGCAACGGCCGTATCTTTGTTGGGTAATTCTTCGGGGAAGCATGTCCCGCTTGAAAGCTATAGCCTTTTTTGTCATGCTGTCGGCTTTTGGCGCTTCTGCGTCATTTGACAGCAATGACAATCCGTGGGAAAAATCCCCATTCCAAAAGGCTAGCGATGCGAAAGTTCCGAAAAAGGACAGCGTGGAGAGCGCCGCACCCAAAGCAAGCAAATGGGAACGTTATTTTACGGATAAGCGCGACGGCCGGAAATACGAGATTGCCGTTATCAACAAGAAGGCCTGGATGGCGGAGAACTTGAGGTACCGCAGTCCCGATAGCGAATGTTTCAACGGTGAAGAATTAAACTGCAAGGAAGAAGGCGGTCGCTTCTATACATGGGCGTCTGCG
The DNA here is from genome assembly GCA_002449765.1 of Fibrobacter sp. UBA7003. Classification (GTDB taxonomy): domain Bacteria; phylum Fibrobacterota; class Fibrobacteria; order Fibrobacterales; family Fibrobacteraceae; genus Fibrobacter. Next base: position 257,622 of record DJXN01000004.1, on the reverse strand, counting down.
ATGGGCGTTGAATCGAAATGCAACATTTCGGAATGCAAATTGTTGGCCAAGCCCTATATTCGTGGTGTCTGTCCCGAAGGCTGGCATATCCCAAGCGATGCCGAATGGAAGGAAATGCTCTATTATGTCAAAAGCAAGGCTGGCTCGCTTGCAACCCGGGCCTTAAAATCGACCTACGGATGGAAAAGGGAAAACGGGACGAACGAATCGCATTTTAATATATATCCGTCGGGTTTCAGGTTCATGAGCGGAAACTTCCTGGATCGCGGGGTGACTGCGAAATTCTGGAGCACCTCGCAGTTGAATGCCAGGTCTGCAAGGAGCTACGTCCTTAGGGAATACTATAGGGACACCTCGTATATGTACCCCGATGAAGAATACAAGGAAAACGAGCTCAATGTCCGCTGTGTCGCGGACGAATAACCGCTACGGAAAAAAACAAACCGCAGAAGGTATAGTCCTGCGGCTGGTGTAATTTGTTGCTGGAATTCTAGAAGCTGAATCCCGCGACGATGTTGTTGCTCAGGAACGGCAGGAATCCGAGCGCTACGACGGCGATGCTGAGTGCCACGATGACTGCGCGTTGACGACGCGTGAGGCGTAGCGGTGTAAGGTGTCCGTCGGGCTCGTCGACCCAGGCGCTCTTGATAAGCTGTATGTAGTAGAACAGAGCGAGAACGTTGTTCAAGACGGCGAAGGCGACCAGCATGTAGTGGCCGGTAGAGGCTCCGCTGTAGAACAGGTGAAATTTGCCGAAGAATCCCGCAAGCGGCGGAATGCCGGCGAGGCTGAACATCGAAATCGCAAGCGAGATGGCGAGGCTCGGGTTCTGCTTCGAAAGACCGCGCAACGAAGCGAAAGTCTCTTCGCGGTGGTGCCCGATGATGCCGAACACGAAGAATGCGAGGTAGTTCGAGACCGCGTAGACGAACAGGTAGTAGATGATGGCCGTTTTTGCCGTGGCGGCAGGGCCGAGGAGGGCGACCATGATGTAGCCCGCCTGTGCAATGGAACTGTAGGCCATGAACCTGCGGAGTCTGCTCTGCTTCAGGGCGCCAAGGTTACCCACGAAGAGCGTGGTGCCGGCTAGGAGCGCAATGAGTGGTGCTATCTGTTCCTGGATGGGGGCGAGGGGGCCGAAAACGAGCACCACGAGGAATGCGATGGCGGTTGCCTTCGAGGTGACGGAAAGGACTGCTGTGACGGGAGTCGGCGCGCCTTCGTAGACGTCCGGGGCCCAGGTGTAGAAGGGGAACAGCGTGAGCTTGAATCCGATTCCGCAGAAGAGGAAGAGTACGGCAACCCAAAGGAGCGGGCTTGTGCCAGATGCCACGGCGGTCTGGATTTCGCTAAAGTGGAGAGAGCCTGCGAAACCGTAGAGGTAGCTGAATCCGAACAGTTCGAAAGCGGTGGCGACGGAACCCATCAGGATATACTTGGTGGCCGCTTCGCTTCCGAGCTGGTCCTTCTTGTTCCAGGCGGTGAGCGCATACATCGGGATGGTCGCGATTTCGAGGCCGAGGAAGAAGGTGAGCATGTCGCATGCCGAAACGACGGTCACGCCGCCGAAGGTCGCGAATGCGATGGCTCCGATGAATTCTGCAATCTGGTGCATCTGCGGTTTGCCGTCGGCTCCGTGCTCGAAGTAGTCCTTTGCAAACCACATGCCGAGAATGGCGCTCACGAGGAGCACCTCGCGCATGAGTACGCCGAAGTCGTCGATACGCCAGTTGCTGATGAAGAACCGGCCTTCGCCGCTAGCAAGCGGGATGAAGTTCAGCAAGATGAAAATGGCGATGAAACCGAAATTTGCGATACGCCAGGGCATCTTGGATTGCGCGTTGCAGAAGAGGCGGCTCCCGATGACGATGAACGGGAAAATCAGCAACAGCAGGTCGGGAATAAGAAAGTGTGACGTTGAAAAATCGAACATGGTTTAACCTCCAATCCCGCCGATGACGGGCTGGGTGGCTGCAGAAATCTTTGCAAATATCGGGGCGATACTCCAGTCGAGCATGTCGGAAATCCAGCCGGGGCAAATGCCGATGAACAGGAGGCATGCGACAAGCACGACGATGACGAGCTTTTCGCGGAAGCATCCGTCGGTGAGACTCTCGTATTTTTGCGGGAGCGGGCCGTGGAGCATGCGGTTAGCCGTCTGCAGGATGTAGACAGCGGTCGTCGTAATGGAGAGGATAGCGAGAATCGTGACGATGCGCGTGAGGGTCGAATCCTGTTGGAAGGCGCCGATGAAGATAGTGCTTTCGGCGATAAACCCGCTGAATCCCGGCAGTCCGAGGCCCGCAAAGCCTGCGAGTACGAAACCGACGCCGAGGAAGGGCATCTTGCGCATGATGCCGCCCATCTGCGTGATGTCGCGGGTGTGCGTGCGTTCGTAGATCATGCCGATGGTCGCGAAGAAGAGGCCCGTGAGGAATCCGTGCGAAATCATCTGGAGGCTGGCGCCGCGCAGGCCGACCGGCGTAAGTGCCGCAAGGCCCAAGAAGATGAGGCCCAGGTGGCTGATGGAACTGTAGGCGGTGATGTACTTGAGATCCTTGTGGCGGAGCGCGATGAAGGGGCCGAGAACCACGTTGAAGATGAGGAGCGCCACCACGTAGGGGAGCCAAATCTTTGCCGCTTCGGGCATGAGGAACATGGCGACGCGGAGACATCCGTAGGCTCCCATCTTCATCATCACGCCGGCGGCGAGCATGGAGACGGCCGTCGGGGCGGCGGAGTGGCCGTCCGGACTCCAGAAGTGGAATGGGAACAGGGAACTCGATACGGCGAATCCCATGAACATGAGCGGGAAGGCCCACATCTGGAATTCCATCGGGAGTGTCACCTTGGAAAGCTCCATGATACTCCAGCTGTTTACGCCGCCTTCGAAGTAGAGTCCGAAGAGGGTCGCGAGAATCATGGAAGATCCGAATGCGAGCGTCAAGGTGAGCTTCTTGCCACCGTAGTCGCGCTTGCCGCTGCCGTAGCAGGCGATCATCAGGTACATGCAGAGCGCTTCCATCTCGTAGAATACGAAGAACAGCACGAGGTCGAAGCTCATGTATACGCCGTAGACACTCGTTGCAAGAATCTGGATGAGCGCGAAGAATACCTTCTGGTTGCCCTTGATCCTGTAGCTTACGAGGACTCCTGCCCATACGATGAACGCGGTGAGCGCGAGCAGCAGCATGTTGAGGCCGTCGGCCCCCACTATATAGTGGGCATTGAACATCGAAAGCCAGGGAATGTCAGTAAAGAACCGAAGCAGGAGCGGTGCCGCGACTTCGTTTGCGGAAACGCTTCCTATGGCGTAGACGCGGAAGGTGAGGTAGCAGACGATGCCGAGAACGAGGGTCGCGGAGGCGGTGTGGATTCCGCGGAGCAACCTTTCGCGAGCCGCCGGAATGGGAATGCAGGCGAGAACCGTGACGAGCGGGATGACCCAGATGAGGTTAAAAAGTATTGTATCCATATTGCACCTACAGGGGAAGCTGGCCGAAGAAACGCCAGAGGAGAACGCCCACAATCAGTGTGCCGAGGTAGAAGGGGAGATAGCCCGCCTGTGCCGTGCGCACAAGGTCGCCCAGCTTGTGGATGAACCAGACAGAAAATGCGAGCAGGCCTTCGATGACGTAATCGTTGAAGGCGCGTGCCACCCGTGCGATGCCGCCGAAAATGAACTGGCGCACGACGGTGTAGTACATCTCGTCGAAATAGAACTTGTGGTAGATGACCTTGTAGATGCCGCTTCGGTTCGTCTCGTCGAGCGCGCGTTCTATTTTCGCCTTCGGACTTGCATAGAGGAACCAGGCGATAAGGAGTGCGATAATGGCGACTGCTACGGCGACAAACGGTATCCACTCCGCATGGGCGAGCTTGAGCATCACGGGAACGTGCAGATTTCCCGGCGTGAAGTACTTTTCGAAGAGTCCCTTGCCGAGGAGACCGCTCAGGAGTGCGGGAACGGCCAATACGACAATGGGGAGCGTCATTGCAAAATCTTCGTGCACATGGCCTGCGCGAACGCCCTCATGGCGCGGTTCTCCGTGGAAGGCGAGGAAGAACAGGCGGAACATGTAGAACGTGGTGAGACCGCTCGTAAGGAGGGCGAGCGCAAATACCGCATAATGTTGGCCCTGGAAGGCGGCAAGGATGATTTCGTCCTTCGAGAAGAAACCGGAGAACGGCGGAATTCCCGAAATCGCGAGCACGGAAATGAGGGTGCAGATGTAGGTGACTGGCATCTTCTTGCGGAGTCCACCCATCGCATCGAGGTCGTTCGTATGCACCTGGTGGATGAGGCTGCCCGCGATAAGGAACAGGCTGCACTTGAAGAAGGCGTGCGTGAAGATGTGGAAGGTCGATGCCGTCCAGCCCGTGGTGAACACGGCCTGGCCGATCTTGCATGCTCCGAGAGCGAACATCATGTAGCCGAGCTGCGATAGCGTGGAGTAGGCGAGGATTCGCTTGATATCCTTTTGCGTGCAGGCTATGACGGCGGCAAACACCATCGTGAAGGCGCCTACCCACATGATGAGCGTGAGTGAATCCCCGCATGCAGCGAAGAACGGGAAGAGTCGGGCGACCAGGTATACGCCCGCGACTACCATCGTTGCGCTGTGGATGATGGAAGAGACGGGTGTCGGGCCTTCCATCGCGTTCGGGAGCCAGATGTGCATCGGGAACATGGCCGACTTGCCCCAGCCGCCGGTAAAGATGAGGATTGAACCGAGGACGAGCGCGCTTGCCTGCGACATCTCGATGAGCCCGAGGTTGATTGTTCCCGAGCGGAAGTCGGAGAGTGAAAGGGAGTTGATGGTCGAGAAATCGAAACTCCCGATTACGTAGCTTACGAGCACGATGCCGAGCAGGAAGAAGCTGTCGGCAAATCGCGTGAGGATGAACGCCTGCTTGGAGGCGCTTACCGCGGAGGGCTTGTGGTACCAGAAACCGATGAGCAGGTAGCTGGAAACGCCCACGAGCTCCCAGAAGATGAACATCTGGAAGAGGTTGGTCGCAACGACGAGCCCGAGCATGCTGAAGCTGAACAGCGAAAGCAGGGCGAAGAATCTGCCCATCGCGCGGTCCTCTCGCATGTAGCCCAGACTGTAGATGTTCACCATGAAGCTGATGAACGTGACGACCACGAGCATCATCACCGAGAGCGGATCCACAAGCATCCCGATTTTTGCGACGAGGTCGCCTGCGAACGGGAGGAAGTTGAACTCGAAGAGCGTTGCCTTCTGCGGGGCGTATGTCGAGGTGAAGTAGTGGATGGCGACCGTGATGGCCGATGCCGCGGCAATGCCGTTGCATGCGATGGCGAATGCGGCCGCGGCCTTCGCGTTTCGGTTGCCGAGGAAAAGCCCGTTTACGACAAATGTCAGAAGCGGGAGTAGGAAAATGAGGTAGGAGAGGGTGATGTCGTTAATCATGGAGGTCCCTCAACTGGTCGGCGTCAAGGCTCTTGTGGCGACGGTACATGGTGACGATGATAGCAAGCGCGATTGCCATTTCGCAGGCCGTCACGGCGATGACGAAAATGCTGAAGAGCGCACCAGCCGTTGCGTCGTGCGCGGTAAAGTAGGCAAAACTGATAAAGTTGATGTTTGCTGCGTTCAGCATGAGCTCGATGGAAATGAGCATGCCGATGAGGTGACGCCTGCGCATGAGGCCCCAGACTCCGATACCGAACAGCAGGAAGGCAAGAATCAGGCAGTTCATCAAGTTCATTGTTGCACCGCCTTTTCTTTTTCGACTTCGTCCTTGCTCTTGCGTGCGACAGTGATGGCGCAGATGAGCGTCATTAGAAGAAGGATGCTCACCACCTCGAACGGGATAATGAATCCGTCGGGTCCGTAACCGAGAAGCCTCATCGCGATGGGTTCAAGCCCGGAGTAGTTTTCCGGGGAACTGACGGCGCCGCTTGCAAGTTCGGGCGTCGGCAAGATGCACTTGACCATCACGAGTACAAAAGCGATGGAAAGCGCGAATGCGGCAAATACGCGCGGGATTTTTGTGGCGAAGGCGTCTTCGCCCAAGTGGCTTGTCAACAGGATGGTGAACACCACGAAGATGACGACACCACCCACGTAGACCATCACCTGCGCAAGTGCGATGAATTCCGCATGCAAGAGCAGGTAGAGGATGGCTGTCGCGACAAAGCTGAAAATCAGGAACACGGCGCTCTGCAGAATATTCTTCACGGCGACGGTGCAGATGGCGGTAAAGAGCATTACGGCTGCGACCACGTAGAACGCGATGTCCATGCCTCCCATGGGGAAGGCTAGCGGAAGGTCCGGCAACTGCAGGCCGGGCAAATTCAGGTTCGGGAACATTAGCCTTGTCCCTCCTTCTTGTTCAAGATCATTTCGAGAGTATTCGGGTCCGTCGTTGCGACCTCGAAATCCTGGTTCATTCGGATGGCGCCGAACGGACAGGCTTCGACGCAGAGCCCGCACTGGGTGCAGCTCGCGAAGTGGTACACGTAGCGGCCCAGCACCTTCTTGCCCGCGATATTCTTGGTCGAGAGCACGTTGATGGATGCGTTCGGGCAGGCGCGTTCGCACATGCCGCAGGCGGTACAATGGTTGTTCCCGTCTGCATCCTCGATCATTTCGAGGCGTCCGCGGTAGCGCGGATGCATCCGAAGAGTCTTCCTGTTCTCGGGGTACTGTTCGGTGACGATGCGCCTCGGGTCGAAGAAATACTTGAGCGAAACGGAAAGCCCGCACATGAGGCTCCACGGCCCCGTGATGCAACGCTTGAAGTAGCGCTTGAAATATTGTAGTAAGGTAATATTCTCTTGCATAGCAAACTCCCGCCTAACCACAGACCACGATGTATGCCGCGCCGGCAATGAGCAGCACGAGGTTCACGGGCAACAAAAACTTCCATTCGAAATCCATGAGCTGGTCGACGCGCGGACGCACGAACGTCCAGCGGACCATCATGTAGCACCAGATCATGAAGAAGACTTTCGCGAAGAACCACACGACGCCGGGGACCATGTTGAGATAGTTGTCCACGAACGCGACTCCGATGCAGGGCGGTAAAAATCCGCCGAGGAAGCACGTGGTGGCAAGAGCCGAGTTCGTGACGAGCGCGATGTATTCGGCGAGGTAGAACATGGCGAACGGCGTGCCGTTGTATTCCGTGTGGTATCCGCCTGTGAGTTCCTGCTCCGCTTCGGCGATATCAAAGGGCGCGCGGTTCATCTCGGCGGTCGAAGAAATGAAGAAGAGGATGAAGGCGATGATGCCGAGGACGGGAATCTTGAAGATCCACCAGTCGGAAATGGTGCCTTCTTGGCCGAGCGTGATGCTCATGAGGTTCGTGGAACCCGAAATCATTACGACGAACAGGAGGATCATCGTGAACGAGATTTCGTAGCTGATCATCTGGGCGCCGCTGCGGAGGGCGCCGAGCAGGGAGTACTTGTTGTTGCTGCTCCAGCCGCCGAGCAAGATACCCAACACGCCGAATCCGTTCACCGCGATGATGAGCGGGATTCCCATCGAGACGTCCGCAACGACGAGGTCGCGACCGAAGGGGATGAGCGCGCATACGATGAAGGGGGCGATAAGGACGATGAGCGGGGCGAGGTAGAACATCAATTTGTCTGCACCGCTCGGGGCATACACTTCCTTGAAGAGCATCTTGAGCACGTCGGCGATGGTCTGGATGGTTCCGTGCCAGCCGAGACGCATGGGGCCGAGGCGGCATTGCACGTGGGCGCACACCTTGCGTTCCATGTAGATGAGGATCGGGGCAGAACCGATGTTTACCGCGCAGACGGCGATGACGCAGATGAGCGCATTCACCAGGAAGGCGACGATGCTGTTGAGCGTATCGCTCTGGATGCTAGCGGGCAGGTATTCCGCGAGCCTGGGGACCATTTCGCGGACAAAGTCGCCGACGGGGTTTGTAATGGAGGGAACGAACATAAACTACCTGTCAATTTCGGGAATCACGGGGTCGAGGGTCGCCATGATGGTAACGAGGTCCGAAACCTTGTGGCCTTGCACCATCTTGTTGAGCGCGGCGATATGCGGGAAACTGGGCCCTCGCGTGTGGATGCGGTAGGGCTTCTCGCCGGTGGTGGCTGCGACCACGTAGGTCGCATAGAGTCCCTTTGCCGTCTCGATTTCGCTGTAGTAGCGGCCCACGGGGAGTCGCACCGGCTTTTCCTTGGATCTCCACGGACCGTCTTTCGGGAACTTGTCGATGCACTGCCTCAGGATCTTCATGGATTCGTGGATTTCGGCAATGCGGATTTTGTAGCGGTCGTAGCAGTCCCCGTTATGGAACACGGGAATGTCGAAGTCGAACTGGTCGTAGATGCTGTAGGGGTTTGCGCGGCGGACGTCGAATTCGACTCCGCTTGCACGCAGTACCGGCCCCGAGCATCCGTAGGCGATGGCGTCTTCCTTGGAGAGGACTCCGATGCCGATGCTTCTTTCGAGCACGATGATGTTTTTCGAGAGGAAGCGCTCGTAGTCGCGCATGGCGTCTTCGAGATGGTCGAGGAAGGCTTTTACGCGCGGAATGAACGTGTCGGGCACGTCGTAACGGCTTCCGCCCGGCCTGAAGAAGTTTGTAGTGAGGCGCGATCCTGTCACTTCTTCCAGGATGTCGTGAATCATCTCGCGTTCCTTGAACCCGAAGAGGAGGCATGTCTGTCCGCCGAGGTCGCCGCCGAAGCAGCCGTAGAACACGAGGTGAGATGCGATGCGGCCCAGTTCCTGTAGCATCACGCGGATGTATTCTCCCTTTTCGGGGACGCCCACGTTCATGCCCTTTTCGAGCGCGATGACGACACCCAGGTTGTTCTGGATGGCGGTGAGGTAGTCCTGGCGGTCGGAAAGCGCGATGTACTGTAGGTAGCTCATCGATTCCGCCTGCTTTTCCATGCCGCGGTGGATGTAACCGAAATGCGGTACAAGTTCAACGATGGTTTCGCCGTCCATGCGTAGCGCAAGGCGGAGTGCGCCGTGCGTACTCGGGTGCTGCGGCCCCATGTTGATAAAGAATTCTTCGGTATTGGTTTCGCGCTGGATGCGGAATCCGGGAGGCAAGTTCGAGAAACGTGGCTGGATCATACGGGCCTCCTGATCATTTCCGGGTGCGTAAAGTCCTTGCGCAGGGGGAACCCGACAAAATCCTTGTCAAGGAATATGCGGCGCTGGTCGGGGTGGCCTTCGAAGTTGATTCCGAACATGTCGTAGACTTCGCGTTCCTTGAATTCTGCGGCGGGATAGAGATGGCTTACTGTAGGCACGCTCGCCAGGAGCGATGTCGCGCGCTTTTCTTCCGGAATGCTGAAGTCCTTTTTCAGCTGCACGCAGAGGAATATCTTGTGTCCGATTTGTAGGCTCCGGAGCTGTGTCACCAGGTCGAAATGGTCGTCGTAGTCGATGGCTGTCACGTCAATCAGGAAGTCCATCTTGAATTCAGGATCGTTTTTCACGAATTCGGTCACGGCTACATAGTCCTCGGGTTCCACCATCACTTCGAGCGGCCTGTCGGCGGGCGCGTTTGCAAGCACCGTCTCGATGGGATCTTCGCTGTGGGTGTGGAAGGTGATGCCGGGGAACTTGTCGTGCAGTTTTTGGTAGAGCTCGAGCTGCGTGAGGCCCACCCTGCGGAACGGCTTGCGTTCCACTTCGGGAAAGTCTTCTTTCTTCACGCGGATGGGCTTGAAGCTCGACTTGTAATCGGGATTCTCTTCCTTGAACTTCGCACGGGCCTCGGCCATCTCCTCGTCCTTCATCTCTTCGAGGGCGGCCCATGTCTTCGCGGCCTCGCGGTAGCGGTCCATGGTGGAGACGTCTTTCGGCTGGCCTTCGTGCCAGGGGTTGCGGCAGGTCTCCTTCAAAATCTTTTCGCGTAGGGTGAGTAGCCCGTGGAAAAGCGCTTCGGGACGCGGCGGGCATCCGGGAACGAACACGTCGACCGGAATCAGGTTCTGCGCTCCGCGGACGACGGCGTAGTTGTCATAGATGAACGGTCCGCCGCTGATAGTGCATGCGCCCATCGCGATGGCGTACTTGGGGCCGGGAATCTGTTCCCAGAGCATCTGGATGGCGGGGGCCATGCGGCGGGTGATTGTACCTGCCAGAATGAAGAGGTCTGCCTGGCGCGGCGATGCGCGGAACACTTCGGAACCGAAACGCGCGATGTCGTAGCGGGCCATGGAACTCGACATCATCTCGATGGCGCAGCAGCTCGTGCCGTAGGTGAGGGGCCAAATAGAATTTGCCCGTGCCCAGTTGACAACGTAGTCGATAGCGTTCACGACATACTTGCCGCCGGGAATCGGGTCGAGTATCTTGGGTGCGAAATTGATTATTCCCATTTGAGGATTCCTTTTTTCCAGGCGTATGCGAGGCCCGAAACGAGGATAGCCATGAAAATGGCGAGGTCGGCGATGACAATCACCGGTGAAAGCGCTGTGTGGCCAGCCATGATTTCCCTGAAGTTCATCATCACGGGGAAGAGAAACAGGGCTTCGATGTCAAAGACCAGGAAGAGGAGCGCGAAGAGGTAGTAGCCCACCTTGAACTGGATGCGGGCGTTTCCGATGGTCTCCATGCCGCATTCGTAGGGGGCCATCTTGTTTTTCGTATTCTTCGTGCGGTAGCCTAGCAGGAGACCGACGACAGTCGCCGCGGCCGCGATAAACGCACCAAGAAAAAGGAAAATGGAGAGTATTATGTATTCAGACATGGGTTGTCCTTAATAGAAATTCTGCAGTTCCTGCACGGTCCCGAAAAGCTGGTTGCCGATCTGGAAACGGTCGATGATATGCTTGAAGAGGTCCTTGAACTCGTCGATGGTCGCCTCCGACATGGCGGTAAGCTTTTCCTGGATGGAACTCACGAATCCGGAGCTCATGGGCTTCGCCTTCATGTCCTGCATGGAACCGCTCCAGCGCTGCAACATGTGGTCGGTTTCGAGACGCGCGATGATATAGCGCGTGGTGGAAAGCAGTTCCTGCAAGAAGTGCACGAGGAAGATTTCTTCTTGCAGAATGCCCCAGCGCTTGTCCTTGGAGTAGAGTGTCGCGATGTCCGCCTTGCCGTAGAATACGGCTGCCTGCGAATATTCGAGACATGTCATGAGCACGTGGTCGAGTCTCTTGATTTCCTGAGCGAGGTTCTTGAACCATTCGGCGTTCATGGCCGACCCGTCGATGTTTCCCTTCGAGTCGAGCGGCATCACTGCTCGGAACGCATAGTAGACTTCCTCGTAGTAGCGGTTGCGCATGCGGCAGCTGAAGGCGCGGTTCTTGAGCGTGTAGTCGCTATGGTGCAGCGGGGTAATCATGTCTTGGACACCTCCCGGACTCCCGAAATCTGTTTAATCTTCGTGACGATGGCGTCGACCTGCTCCTTGCGGAACGCCTTGAATTCCATGCGGATGCGTCCGGAGGATTGCGCGCTTGCAACGCTCATGCGGTCGAGCGAGAGGTCGGAATATTTCAGTTCCTGCAAAATGTCTAGTGTGATGTTCTTGCGGTTGTCCGTGTCGATGGTGAGGTGCGTGGTGAACGGCTGCGTCACGTCGGCGCTCCATTCCACCGCGATCTGCTGGTCGCTCGGCAGGTCCTTGAGGCACGGGCAGGTGATGTTGTGGACTTCGATACCCATCTGCGGCCTGAGGACGCCCACGATCTTGTCGCCCGGGATAGGGGCGCAGCAGTCGGCGAAGTGGATGACGAGGCTTGTTTCCTGGCCAATCTGGAGCGGCATCTCGTCGCGGACGTCGTTTTTCTTGTCTTTCCCGAAGGTGGGGAAGAACCGGAGCGCCATTTCCTTGGGAAGCGACGAACCGCCCGTGATGAACCGGTGGATGTCCTGGAGTGGGAGTTCGCCCTGGCCGATGCGTTCGAAGAAGTCGTCGAGGTTGAAAGTGCCGAAGTACTTGCAGATGTCCATCTCGGAAGGTCGCTTGTCCTTCTCGATTTTTGCAAGGCGCAGTTCGCGTGTCCAAATTTCCTTGCCGAGGCTTCGAGCCTGCTTGGTGATGCTGGTCTTCATCCAGCGGCGCAGTTCCTGCTTCGCCTTTACGGTCTTTACGATGTCGAGCCATTCGGGGCTTGGTTCCTGGCTCGGGCTCTTGAGCACCTGGATGGTGGCCCCGTGCGTCACCACGTGGTCGAGGCTGACCACCTCTTCGTTGATGCGGGCGCCGATGCAATGGAGTCCGAGCTCCGTGTGGACGGCGAACGCGAAGTCGAGGACGATGGCGCCTTCGGGAAGCTCGATGGAGTTGCCCTTCGGGGTAAACACCGTCATGCCCTCGGGCTTAAGGTCGACCTTAAGGAAGTCGAGGTATTCCTTGGAGTCCGAAATTTCAGACTGCAACTTCACCATGTGGTTGAGCCAGGCGAGTTCTTCGCCCTCGTGTTGCGTTTCGAGCTTGTAGGCCCAGTGCGCGGCGAAACCTTTCTCGGCGGTCAAGTCCATGTCCTTCGTGCGTATCTGGACTTCAACCATCTTGTTCTCGGGTCCGATGACCGTGGTGTGGATGCTCTGGTAGAGGTTCGGCTTCGGGGTCGCGATGTAGTCCTTGAAGCGGCTCTGGAGCGGGGTCCACAGGTTATGGACGTAGCCGAGTGCGAGGTAGCATTCGGGGATGGTTTCCACGATGATGCGGATCGCGAAGATGTCGAAGATGTCCTCGAACTGGCAGTCGCGACTGATCATCTTGTTGTAGATGCTGTAGATATTCTTGGTGCGGCCCTGGATGGTGCAGTCGAAATCCTCGAGCGCCATCTTGATTTGCAGAGGCCCGATGACGGACTGCACGTACTTTTCTCGCTTGGCCTTGTTCTCGATAAGGGCGTCGACAATCTTCTGGTATTCGTCGGGATTTACGTACTTGAAGCTCAGGTCCTCGAGCTCGGTTTTCAGCTTGTAGAGACCGAACCTGTGGGTGAGGGGCACGTAGATGTCCAAGGTCTCTTGCGCGATGGCCCTGCGCTTCTCGGGCTTCATGTAGCGCATCGTCCGCATGTTGTGGATGCGGTCTGCGATCTTGATCATGATGACGCGCGGGTCTTTCGCCATCGCGGTGATAAGCTTGCGGTAGGTCTCCGCCTTCTGCGCGGTCTTGTTTTCTTCCTGTGCCGCGGTAATCTTGGTGACTGCGTCCACCATGAACGCCGTGTCGTCGCCGAATTCCGCCGCGATTTCTGCAAGCGTGTGCGGCGTGTCTTCCACCACGTCGTGCAACAGGCCTGCAAGGACCGTCGGCTGGTCCTGCTGCAGTTCGGCGAGGATCTTCGCGACCTCGAACGGGTGCTCGGTGTAGGGCATTCCGCTCTTGCGGTACTGCCCGTCGTGCGCGTCGGCGATGAAGGCAATAGCTTTACGCAGGATGCTCTCGTCGAGCTTCCCGTTCTTCTTGAGGAGCACCTGGATGATGTGTTCCTCGTTGGGAGTAAAGTTTGCCTTGTTCATCGCTTACAATTTATTATATAATGGGGCCCAAAAACGGAAATTAGCGGAAAATAAGCCAAAAATAACGTTGCATTTCCGAGAACGGGCGCAAGGCGATTGCTGTCGGCTCGCCTATATTCTCCATTGTAATATTTTTTTTAAGTGCGACCCCTTGCCAAAAAAACATGGTTGTGACTATGATCCGCGTCACGATTTTGTTGTAAATGCGAACAACGCTTTATGAAAAAAAACGGAACTTTTTTACCCGAGGGGAATTTATTTTATTAGAGCCCGGATAAAGTCGAATGGGCGACTTTAAACTTTGGGGATGGTTATGAAAAAGTGGAAATATATGTTCCCGTTTGCGCTCGTCGCATTCGGAATTTGGGCCTGCGGGGAAGACACTTCGCCCGTGGAATGTACAACTCCGGAATGTCTTGGGGATCAGGGAGGCCTCTCGTCTGCGGGGGATTCCCTTTTGGGGTCTTCTTCTTCGCGTTCAGTCCTTGAAATAAGCCACGAAACCTTCGAAGATGGGGATACCGTCGAGGTCTCGCCGCTTTCGAGCGCGGGGCTTTTGCCGCCGACCGAAAGTTCGTCGTCCGCGGCGCTTCCGCCGCCGTCTTCGGCTGTCGTGGTTTCTTCCAGCTCTTCGCATCATCATTTCTTTAGTTCTTCGGCAGAACTTGTGGTGTCGAGCAGCAGCTCGGCCGCACAGCCGGAATCGCCTTCCTTCGTGGAAGACCACCGCAGCGAATGCCAGATTGGCAACATCCCGACGAGTGTGAACAACGCGAAGCTGCCCGACCCGTTCATGGGTCTCGATGGCAAGCGCATTTCTACGAAGGACGAATGGAAGTGCCGCCGCGAAGAAATCGGCGCGATGCTTGAAAAGCTCATGTTCGGCCAAAAACCGCGCAATCCCGAAAAGGTCGAAGGCTCCTACTCCGGCGGAAAGCTCACCATCAAGGTGACCGACAAGGGCAAGTCCGGCAGCTTCTCTGTAAGCATTTCAAATGCGGGCACCAAGGACAAGCCGAAGCCGGCTCTCATCGGGTTTGGCGGCGGCATGATGGGTGGATGCGGAAGCCTCGGCAATGCAACGAACGGCCTCGATATCGCCATGATTACGTTCAATCCGGATAACGTCGCTCCTGAAAGCGGTGGCGGTATGTTCTTCAACATCTATGGCGGCAATACGGACAAGTACGGCACCATCATCGCATGGGCCTGGGGCGTAAGCCGAATCATCGACGCTCTCGAAAAGACTCCTGAAGCCGGTATCGACGTGCACCACCTCGCCATGACGGGTTGCTCCCGCTGGGGTAAGGGTACGCTTGCCGTGGGTGCTTTCGATGAACGTATCGCTCTTACCATCCCGCAGGAATCCGGTTCCGGTGGCGCTTCCCTCTGGCGTGTGGGCGCCCAGGTCAACAGGCAGAAGGGCAAGCAGTTCGTGCAGGGCCTGAACAGCGCTGGTTCCGAAGGCAAGTGGATGATTTCCTCCTTCAAGAACTACGACGGCAGGGAAAATACGCTCCCGTTCGACCAGCACATGCTCGTGAGCATGGTCGCCCCGCGTCCGCTCCTCATCCTCGATAACGCGGGCCAGGAATGGCTGGGCGAAGTGCCGTCGAACTACTGCGGCCAGGCTTCTCTCGAAACCTACAAGGCTCTCGGCGTGACGGAAAATTACACCTATAGCCAGGAAGGCGGCCACGCGCACTGTTCGCTCCCGAACGGACAGTTCGACGAAGTCAAGGACTTTATGAACAAGTTCCTGCTCGGCAAGGACGCCAAGACGGGTAAGATTGACTACAGCAAGAACACCCAGACCATCAACTTCAACAAGTCTGAATGGATTGACTGGGAAACTCCTGCTTTGAGGTAGTTCTTCTGTTCTTTTTATCAAAATACTCCTGATAAAATCGAGCGGGGCTGGGTGACTGGCTCCGCTTTTTTCTATATTTGGGCCGTACAAATCAAGGAGTAGCTAAATGCTCAAATCTACACTGCAACAGACCGATCCGGAAATCTACAACATCATCCAGGAAGAAGCCGAACGCCAGGAATATGGCATCGAACTCATCGCTTCCGAAAACTACACCTCCAAGGCCGTCATGGAAGCCATGGGTTCCGTGCTGACCAACAAGTACAGCGAAGGCTACGTGGGCAAGCGCTACTACGGTGGTAACGAAGTGATCGACAAGATGGAAGCGCTCGCCATCGAACGTTGCAAGAAGCTCTTTGGTTGCGACCACGTGAACATCCAGCCGCTGTCCGGTTCTCCGGCCAACGCCGCCGTGTACTTCGCCGTCCTCAAACCGGGCGACAAGGTCCTCGGCCTCAAGCTCGACCACGGTGGACACCTTTCTCACGGTCATCCGGTGAACTTCTCCGGCATGCTCTACAACTTCGTGCAGTACGAAGTCGACAAGGAAACGGGCCGCATCGACATGGACAAGGTTCGCGAAATCGCTCTCCGCGAAAAGCCGAAGATGATCCTCGCCGGTTTCTCTGCCTACAGCCGCAACCTCGACTGGAAGCGTTTCAAGGAAATTGCCGACGAAGTGGGCGCTCTCACTATGGCTGACATTTCTCACATTGCCGGTCTCATTGCCGGTAAGGCTATCGAATCTCCGGTGCCGTATTTCGACATCGTGACGACCACGACCCACAAGACTCTCCGTGGCCCGCGTTCCGCTATCATCATGTGCAAGGACCGCACCATCCAGAAGATGGTGAAGGGCGAACTCAAGGAAGTCTCCCTCGCCAAGGAAATCGACAAGGGCGTGTTCCCGGGCATGCAGGGTGGTCCGCACGACCACATCAACGCCGGTAAGGCCGTTGCATTCCTCGAAGCTCTGCAGCCGGAATTCCAGACCTACGCGAAGAACGTTATCAAGAACGCTCAGGCCATGGCCGACGAAATGATGAAGCTGGGCTACAAGGTCATCAGCGACGGTACCGACAACCACCTCATCGTGGTGGACATGACCTCCAAGGGCGTTTCCGGTAAGGAAGCCGAAGTCGCGATGGAAAAGGTCGGCATCTCCTGCAGCCGTTCTACAATCCCGTTCGATCCGCGCAAGCCGATGGATCCGTCCGGAGTGCGTCTCGGTACTGCTGCTATCACGACCCGTGGCTTTGACGAAGAAGATACCCGCGAAGTGACCCGCATCATCGACCGCTGCATCAAAGCCAAGGACGACGATGCCGCTCTCGCCAAGATCCGCGAAGAAATCGTGGCTCTCTGCAAGAAGCATCCGCTTTACAAGTAAAGTGTAGCGGGGCAAACGCTCCGCGTGTTGCGTCATCCTGAGCGTAGCGAAGGATCCAGACTCGCATTATGTCATCCCCGACTTGTTCGGGGATCTTTTTGTATATAGAAAAAGCACAAAATTGCCAAAGTGGCGGTGAACCAGCCAAAAAAATGTATAATTATAGAATTCATGAGGCTTTCTATGAATCGTACTTTTGCCATTCTTGCTTTGCTTGCGTTGTCATTTGCGATAAACGCTTGTGACTCCAATTCTGAGATTGGAACGATGACGGATTCCCGCGATGGTCAAACCTACAAGACAGTGAAAATCGGCAATCAGGTTTGGATGGCGGAGAACCTCTATTTCAAAACGGATAGCAGTTGGTGCTTTAAAGACGAAGAGTCAAACTGCCAGAAATACGGAAGGCTTTATTCGTGGAATGCGGCAAGAAGTGCATGCCCCACCGATTGGCACCTTCCCAGCAAGGCTGAGTTCGAGACCCTGTTTAGGGCCGTGGGCGGAACACAGGATAAGGAAAATGAAAAAAAATGGATGGGAGCAGGCACCAAGCTCAAGTCCACTAGCGGATGGAAAAGCAGTGCGAAAGGCTTGGCCTTTGGCTTGGCCTTAGCGATGCCTGCACACATCAAGTCCAAAGATGGATTGAAAAACTTGAGTGACTTGAGTATAAGCAGCAACGGAACGGATGATTATTCCTTTACTGCGTTGCCTGCGGGCATCAAGGAAGTGTATTACAACTACGAAGGCTTCTATGCGGAGTTCTGGAGCTCTACTGAGGTCAATAGCGAGTTCGCCAATAACGCTGAAGCGTACAAATTGCTCTTGGTCAGCCCCACTAAGACTGCGGTCCTGAACGGAACCTTCAAGGAATTCGGGTTGTCTGTCCGTTGTGTGAAAGATTGAGTGTCGCCTTTGACCTCAAACCTCACTGATCTTCCCTCAAAGCCCGCTACAGCGGGCGATCTCATACCTCACACCTCATAGCTATTATTATCTTTGTTTCGATAACACGAGGTTTTATGCAGTCTTGGACCGAAATAAAGAATATTGAGAACCCCACAGAAGAACAACAGCTTGAAGCTATTAAGCTGAACTGGTACGCTATTAGCTTAATTCAGAATCCGACTGAAACGGTGCAGAAGGCTGCATTCGAAAAGAACGTGCAGGCGATTCTCTACATCAAGAACGGCCTTTGCGAAGATTTGAAGGAGTCGCTCAACGCCCTTGACGAGCCCGCGCTCCTTGCCGCGGTAAACGGCGACCCGAATATTCTCAAGTTCGTGACGAACCCCGACCTGCTCAAGGCAGCGGTGCGTAGCGACTGGAAAATCGTGAAGAAGATTGACAACGCGGGCGAAGACCTGTGGGCCGAGGCGGTGCGCGCGAGTGCCGAAGCCGTAAAGGCTGTGCCCTTCATGGGCGAAAAGATCCAGGCGGCGCTCGTGGAACGCGACTGGCATGCCCTGCAAGATATCGTGCGCCCGTCGGCAGCCATCGTGATTGCCGCGGTGAAGCAGGACTACCATGCTTTTGAGTTCGTGAGCATCAAGGACCGTACAGAGCCGGTGCAGCTTGCCGCCGTGCGTACGGACTGGCGTTGCATCCAGTACCTGCAGCGTGCATCCGAGAAGGTGCAGATGGAGGCGGTGCGCCAGACGAAGGACGCTTTCGCGCTCATCAAGAACCCGGCCGAGGCGGTCAAGGAATTCTGCAAGTAGTTTTGCGGGGCGCGCGATGGAAAACCCGCTGGTAAAAGTCGAGAATGTCTCGTTCCGTTACCCGAAATCGGGCGTGGACGCGCTTTCGGGCGTGTCGCTCGAAATCCCGCGGGGGAGTTTCTTTGCGCTGCTGGGCCCGAATGGGGCGGGGAAGACTACATTACTCCGCCTGCTGTGCGGGCGTTTCGCGAAATTCTCGGGCACGATTGAACTTGCTGGCGACGTGCGCGGGTCTAATACGCATTCTGGCGCGAAGGGGGTTGCAGGTTCGGGTTCGCGAGGTTCGTTCCTCGACCCGCTCGCCTGCGGTATGCTGCTCGAGAATCCGGGCATCTACCCGAAACTTTCGATAAACGAGTACGTGGACTATTTCGTGGGGTTCTACGCGGCCCGTATCCCGACGTGGAATGAGACCGAGGCCCGCGAACGCATTGCCCGCATCGCGAAGAGCCTGGAACTCCCGTCGCTCGATACCCGCATGGGCAAGCTTTCACTCGGGAACCGCCAGAAGGTGCAGTTGCTGCGTGCGATGGCACCTGCGCCGCGCCTTTTGATTCTGGACGAGCCGGTGGCGAATCTCGACCCGATGTCGCGCGAGACGGTGTGGAAACTCATTGCGGACTGGCGCAGGCAGGAAGGCGGTACGGCCATCGTGTGCTCGCATATCTTAGCCGAGATGGAAGAGGAGGCGACCGACTTCGCGATTATTGACCGCGGGCACGTCTTGAAGAGCGGGCGGGTCGCCGACATCGCGAGCGAAACCGCGACGTTCAAGGTAGAGGTCCGCGGCAATACTCTGACACCTGAAAAAATTCGCGACATTCTTGCAGCCGCCGGAATCGAAGCCGAAGTTGCTCCCGCGCAGTCGAGTCTCTCTCGCCTCTACCGCGAAACCGTCTGATTGCATAAAATTCTAGAACGTCTGCGATAGGTCGAACGCGAACCTGCCCCAGGCGAAGTTTTCCATGTTCCAGTTGTCCAGGTTCTTCTTGAACGCGTAATCCAGGCGGAACGTGAGGAACTGCCAGCGATAACGGAGCCCGAGTCCGAGCGATTCGCTTGTCTTGGATGGAAACTGTTCGCTGTCCTGGTCCATGATGCGCGTCCAGTCGTAGAACTGTACGATTTGCCAGTGGCTCCAGCTTTTCCACGGGAACGACCAGCGGATTTCTTCGTTTATTCGAAGATACATCGGCGTAAGTCCCGTGTTGATGATTTCGTTCCCTTCGTCATCGGTGCTAGTGTAGCTGGTATAGATGCTGCGGAAGCGGTAACCACGCACCGAACGGCTGCCACCCTGGTAAAATACGCGCGCATCGTCTTCGAGCGCCTTCTCGAAGAACTTGCCCGCGCTTCCGCTCAATGCTCCGTAGAATGTCCAGAACAGCGGACGGTAGAGGTTGACAGTCGCTTCGCCATAGGTGTAGGGGTTCCCTATCACAGTCAGCTTTTCCAGGTTGGCGTTCAGGTTGGTGCCTGCACCGACCGTGGGCGCGATACGTATGCCCTTCGTGGGGTTGAAATAGTCATCGGTGTAGTCGAAGGTGAGTGCGATTTCTCCCTTCACCTTGTACATGTCCTCGCCATTCTTGCTCACGAATCGGGTATCGATGGTGCCACGGAAACGGATGTGGTCGGTAATGCCGAAGGTCAAGTCTCCGCGGTTGATGATTTCGTAACGTTCTTCAATGCTGTCGGGGTAGGCGGGGGGGGCAATCTTTTCGTGGTTGAAGCTCAAACGGTCTTCCAGTCGGATAGCTGTCGGGATGAACGTGAACGATGTCCCGAACAAGAGCGGGTTCGCGTAGCCGAGAGAAATTTCCTGCTTGTTCTGCGCTATCTGGAAGGAGGTCGAGAATTCGTTGAACGTTCCGAAGAAGTTCTTGTGCTTTGCATACGCGATGGCGCCGAACCCGTACATTTCTTCGAAGAATACTCCGTATCTCGCTTCTCCGGGAATGCGCTCGGTCACGTCGAGGTGCACATCCGAAAGTCCGTCGGCTCTCAGGGAGTCGTTCAGCTTGATTTGCGTGAATAGCTGTGTCGAAAGCAACTTGCTCTTGAACGAGTTGAACTTGTTACCATCGATGATTTCTCCCTGTGGCGTTTTCCACAAGGACGATAGCCACGCCGTGTCGGAAAGTCCGGCTTCCTTGCTGCGGTTCGTCTTGTCGGTGACCTTCTGGGTCGTACTGATCATGTTGCCCATGATGACCTTCGCTCCAGGGTTTACGCTCACTTCGACGATGATGCACTTCCTGACGGTGTCGATGAGTTCGGCCGGGCTCACGTAGGTGTGCAGGTAGCCCGCCTTGCGGTAGGTCTGCTGGATAAGCTGGATGTCTTCGGCGATGTCGTCATGGTTGAAAAGTCGTTCCTTGTTGTTGGTCCGCAGGGCGCTCTTGTCGATTTCGATTTTTGAACTGTCCGGGACAAGGATGGTTGTCCCGCCGAAATGGTAGCGTTCGCCTTCGCGCAACGAAATGATGTAGCCGCGCTGCACGCTGTCAGGGCGGATGAATTCGCGCTGGATTTCGAGTTTGAGGTCGAGGCTGAAGAACCCGCGTGAATAGTAGAGGGCCTTGATGTTCTCTATCGCAAGTCCCATCATGAAGTCTTGCTTGATGGTGTCGAGCTGTCCGAATTCTTCGGGAATCTCGAGCTGCTCCTGCAACTGGAAATTCGAGAAGGTCGAGTTGCCGTCGAGGGTCACGTACCAGGGATGCTTGTCGCCTTCTTCGGCGAAAAGGTATGTAGCACATAGCAAAAGGATGCCTAGAAAGAATCTCATTTCTTGTCCTCCTGCTTGCTCTCGAGCGGTTTGTTGCGTTCGCCCGGCGATACCGTCTCGCAATGGCCGATGCCGAGGAGGCACGGGTTCCAGAACTTGTAGCCGTAGTTGAGACCGATGTTCTTCTCAAGCCGGTTTTCGTTTCCGCCCGTACCTGTATTGGTAAGGTATTGCTTCGAGATGAGCTGGCCGTTCAGGTTGAGCGAAGGTGCGATATGGTTCTTGTGCGAGTAGGTAGAATCCTTGAATACGGGCAGTTTGTAGCTCACGCCGAATTGGAGCGCCTGGTCGTAGGTCGGGTTCTCGCTCTGGTCCTGCGTGTAGCCGAAGATGAGGCTCAGGTCCTTGACCCAGCGGTCGAGCGAGATGGGCAACTTGAAGTAGCTCGAGTCCTTGTCGCTTGTGGTGTTGTTGTTGAACAGCATCACCTTCATGTCGATGTCGCCGATGTATTCGCCGCCGAGGGTCTTGTTCGCCGTCGAAGACAGCACCTTGCCGATGGCCTTGCCTGCAATCTTGTTCCAGTCGGTCGATTCGTCGTTGTTGTCGGCGATGCATCCGAGAATGATGTTGTAGTAGGTGGCCGCCGCACTAGCCTCGGTTCCGCAGTTGGAACTGGGGGTCGGCTGCGGGTTGGTAATGGTTCCCGTAATGTCGAAATTGATGGGGCACGTCTCTCCTTCGCGGTTGCCGGTGTCGTCGCAGTAGGGGAGGTTCTGCGCACTCGATACGTCGACTTCGCCATGTTGCCACGGGACGTCCATCCATGAAATTCTGAAGGCGTTGAGTTCGAACTCGTAGAGTTCCTGGACGCCGATGAATCCGGTGTTCGCGTTGATGACATCGCCGCGCAATAGCGGACGGTTCGTGTTGCCGAGCACCCAGATGTCGAAGGTGAAGGGGAAGGTCGCGAACGGGGTCACGATTTCGACGGAGTCCCTCTGGGAGTCGTTCACGTGAATCATGAGGTTGATGGGACTTGCCGTCGAAAGCTTTGTTTCCTGGATTTCCGATTTACGCAACTTGGCGATGAAGTTGTTGAACATGTTGAGAATGCGGTCGAGCGAAGCCGGCGTAATCTGGAATTCGAGCGCCTTGTGGTAGACCATCTTGTCAACGACGAGCTTGCCTGCGATGGTGTTGTTCTGCAGCCTGTCTCCCTTGGAGTGGGGCATGATGAAGTCGAGGTTGCTCTGAGCTTGGATTTCGCCATCGCCGAACGTCTCGTCGTAGAAGTTGTACTGGATGTAGGGAAGGTTCACGGAGATGGTCATCTCGTTATCGAAGTCGTCGACGGTTCCGGACACGTCCCTCACGATGATGGAATGAGGGCCGGATCTCAGGCTGAACTGTTCGGACGATATGTTGAACCGCTCGATGGTCATGCTGTCGAGGTTGTAGGCTGCGGAAACGTTGATGGTTTCCTGTTCGTGGTTGTGCGTCGAAAGTTCGCTTATCTCGACAAGCCCGTTCTCGAGCGAGCCCCGCAACTTGATGGGGACGAGCCTTGTCATCTTGGGAGGCTGGAAGAATGTCGAGTCGCTGTAGATTTTTGCCGAGATTCCCTTTAGCCCTTCCTTGATGTTTGCCGTGATGTCAGCCTGCAGGTCTGTCTTCTTGATTTCGCTTGTGGTGCCGGGAATGAACCAGGAACCTGCGACGGCCGCCTTTCCCGTGAATACGAAGGCGGAGTCGATGTCGCCTTCGACGTTCAGGTCGCCGCCGGTGTCTGTGCTGTAGTCTACGGTCACGTGGCGTTTGTCCTGGAAAATGTTGTTGATGATAATCTGCGATTTGCCAGCCCATCCGCCCTTGCCGATGTTTACGTAGGAATTGACTTCGACCTTGTCGCCTTCGGCGAATATGTTCAACTTGTTGATGTCGATCAGGTCCTTCGATATCTTGCGCAGTTCGATGTTCGTGATGTCGATGTTCCCGAGCATGCCGTGGCTGTCTTCGTATGCGATGTCGCCGGTGATCATGCCGCTGGAGAGTGTGGAGTCGTTCATTGCTTCGAGCAGGATGGGAATGCTGAAGTTCTTTGCCGCCGCCCATGCGTGCTGCACCTGCACTGGCAGATAGCCGGTAGGCTTGAAGTCCGGGTTCGAATCGTTCGGAAGGACGAATGTCGCTTCGGCTTCCACCATGTTCTTGTCCTGGATGGCGTGGAAGTTGTCGATGAAGATGGTGTCGCCGTTCTGTCGCGCCTGGATTCGCCCTTGCAGGTCAAACGGTTCGTAACGGCCTTCGGCGAATACGTCCAGAAATCCGACATTGTCCGTCAGGTTGTGGTGCCAGCGTCCGGAAACTTCGCCGTAGATGTCTCCGTTGATGGAGAAATCGGCGAAGGGAATGGTCGTGATATCGACGGAGTCCGCATTTGCCTGGATGGTGATGGAATCGGTCCATGTGATGTAGGCGAAAGCGTGTCCTCCGTGGCGCTGCGTGACGTCCCACGACGTGTGCGGTTCTTCGTGCGTCCACATCACGTCGCCGAAGAAGTCGAATGTCTCTTTTTCCGTGTAGATGATGCCGTTAGTGAACTCGATGCCGTTCTTGTCGAGGTCGAGTTCCACTTCGAGCGAATCGGCTTTCATGTGGTAGGCGTAGGCGACATTTGGAATCTTTGCTTTCACGTGTAGCTTGCTGCCGTTGAATGACCCTACGAGGTTGAACCGGTTCTTGAGGGTGAGGTTCCCGAAGTTCCAGTCCAGCGCCCACGGTTCGTAGGGGGACATGTCTCCGGTGAAGCTGATGCTCGGGGGGCCGCTTAGGTCAATCGTCGCCTCGATGGCCGAACCCTGCCTTGTCTCGATGACCGCATCCACGATATCGCCCTGCTTGTGGAGCGAATGGATGACCATGTCGAGCGGCATCATCTGTGGCCCGAAGACGGAACTCATGTATTCGACGCGGCCCTGGAGTTCTCCGTTGAGGTTGTTGTCGAAGTCGCCTTCGAGCTTGATGTGGCCTCCTTCGTCGTTGTTGAGGTCTGCCTCCACGTGGTAGTCCCGGTCGTCGCCCTTGATGCGTGCCGTGACGTTGCAGGCCATGAGCGGCCAGAATGCCCCGACTCTCGTTCGGACGGTGGCGTCGTAACGGGGTTTTCCCGTTTTGGGGTCGAGGCTTGCCGTTGCCTTCACATGGGCCGCTCCGATGTCAGGGACCGCGGGCGGAAGTTTGACGGGAATCCATTGGGTCGGGTCAGCGACGTCGAGTTCCACGGATGTTTTTACGGCTGCCATGTTCGTTTTCGGGGTGCTCGCGTCGAGCTTGACTTCGTCCTTTCCGACCTTGACCTTGCCTTTCAGCTTTACGTTTTCGGACGAAAAGTCCGCCGCGACGTCCAAGCTTCCGGTCCCCTGCACGAAGTCCCCCTGGATGCCGTCGAGTTTGACCTTTACGGCCTGCGTTCCTGTGCTCCGGACGCTCAGGTCTTTTGCTTGCCAGTGCTTGGCCGTTTTTTCGCCCTTGTCAATGTCGATGTCGATTTCGCCGACGGACATTTCGGTGGGAAGGTAGAATTTTGCCTTTTCGGGGAACGATAGTTCGGGAGGTTCCGATTTTTCCGCTTTTTCGGGGGTGCCGCTGTGGATATCCGCCTTGAAGCTTCCGAGGTTCAGCTTTACCTTGCTGGAATCGCCGAATACGGTAATGTCAAGGTCGAAATCGCTGACGGAGAAGGTGTTCTCGCCGGTCTTGACGGAGATGGAATCCCAGGAATGGGTGAGGAGGCCGCCCAGCTTGTAGCCGTGGGGGGTGATTTCTACATCGCCGAAGGTGTGCGGGCTCGATAGGAAGGTTATGAGCGCAATACGCGCAAACCAGGCGCTCAGGGCAAGAACGCCTACAACCACCGTCACTATTGCGGCGGTTATCGGAAATGTCGAAGTCGGTTTCTTCAACGCGCATAATTATAGAAAATAAGGGAGATTTCCTTGATGAAAGTTTTCGATTGAACGCCTCTAAGTCGTTGATTGTCAACGAATTACGTAAAAACTGCTTTTTTGTTGTTTTTTTCTCGTGTGGCGCCTGGCCTTAGCAATGGGTGTTTTTGACTATATTTTGTCGAAAACAAGCAAATCTATGAGGATTTAATGAACAGGAAAGCTCTTTTCTTAAGCGCTCTTTTGGGACTGGCTCTCGCGGGATGCAACAATGTTGGCGGAAGCGAGGAGGTCATTGCACGGATCGGTGACGAGACTGTTTATGCCGAAGATCTGGACCTTGCTGTGAAGCTTGACCCAGAGGGGCGTCCGCAGGTAGACCGGATCGCATCCGAACTTTTTGCGAAGTCCGCTTTTGTCTCCAAGGCGGTCGCCGAGCATCCTGAACTTGAATCGCAGTGGAAGGCGTATTCGAAGAGCCTAGAAACACGTCTACTTACGGTCGTCTACCAGCGTTTCTTTGCGACTGAATGTCTACTGTTCCCCGAATCCGAACTCCGTTCCTATTTCGAACTGCACAAGGCCGATTTCGCGGATTCTACGGGCAGTGTCGAGTTCCTGGATGTCCGTGGGAAGGTGGCCGAGGCCTTGCTGCTTTCCCGTTCCGCCGAGGCTCTTGCTGCGGCCAACAACGACACACTCCTCTTCCTTGGCGAATTCAAACGCCGCATGATAGATTCGACATCCCAGGCTATCAGGGAAAAGTTTCCGGTGACCGTCGAAAAGATTGTCCCTCCCAATCCGGAAGGTTATTATGAAGCCCATAAGGAAGAATTCAAGACGGCGCATGCGTTCGAAGTCTATCACGTGCAGATGGAAGATTCCGCCGCTCTTGCTAAGTTGTTCAAAAAGCCCGTAACCAGTCTGGAAAAGTTTAAGGAAATCGCGACAAAGCATAGCGAGAACAAGGAGACTGCCGCGAACGGTGGCTATGTGGGAGTCGTGAAGGATGGCTTCTCGTTCCCGTATGGGATAGGCATGGTAAACGGTCTTGCCGCAGCGTTCGCGGGAAAGCCCGAAGGCTCGATTTCTCCGGTACTTGCGACGACAAGGACTCCTGGTCGACATGTCTTTTACCTTGTTCGTGAAATTCCTCCCGAAGTCAAGCCGTTCGACCGTGTGAAGGGCGAGGTGATCAACCAGATGAAGTCGTTCGGCTATCTGGATTTGGATTCTGATTACGTGCTTGTTTCCAGGAACGGGGCTCCGGTGGTGAAGGAAAGGGATATCCTCCAGATTCTAGACGAGGAACCCGGGATTCCCAAGGTTAACCGTACGAGAAGCCGCCTCGTTTCTAGCTTGGCCGAATGTTTCTCCTTTGCGGAAGAGGCTCGCGCCCTTAAGCTCGACCAGTCCTGGGAATACAGGGCGTTTGTCCATCAGACGCGCGTGAACTACATTACGGCCCATTATTCCGAAATGCTTGAACATGAGTCTATCCTTCCGGAAGATTCGCTCAAGGCCTACTTTGAAAAGAACGGCAATCCTATTCATCCCCAGGCGAACTTCGAGAAGTCCAAACAGGACATCAGCGATTACCTGCAGTTCCCGCAGAATGTCGTGAAGTACGAGTATTTCTCTAATTACGAAGCCAACAAGAACCGCTCGTGGGACGACTTGCGTAAGCAGGCGTTCAGCAACAATATCCGTCGGATCCGTAAGGACAAGATCGAACGCATGCGCGCGGAATCGTGGAATTCCGCGAAGGTCACCGTCATGAGAAAGACTCTCAACATCAAGTCCCCGACGACCGATGTCGCGAAAATGGAACAGGATGCGGATTCGCTCTCCAATGCCCACAATTATTCCGCAGCCATCGCTATGTGGAAGAAGGTGCGCGATTACAATCCGAATAACGATAGCCTGTTCGCGAAGGCGACTTTCCAGATTGCGCAGTTGGCGGCCGAAGCCGAGCAGTTTGCTCAGGCCGAGATGGAATACAAAGTGTTCCTGCACATGTGGCCCGAAAGTCCCGATGTCGAGAAGGCGCTTTTCAGCCGCGGGTTCATTTTGAACGAAAACCTGCATAGAGACACGCTTGCGCTGGAGGTTCTGGAAGATTTCCAGAAGCGTTTCCCCAACAGCGAACTGAAGGAATCCGTCGATTGGCTCGTCGACAACATCAAGTCGGGCGGAAAACTCGCCGAAGACCTGATGAAAAAGATCGAGGCAGAACCATAATTATCTATATTTCTCATACTTTCAAAAAAGGGTACCTACTATGGAAATGACATTTGCAATGATCAAGCCCAATGCCGTAAAGTCCGGCCTCATCGGGCGCATTATCGACCGTTACATCGCTGCAGGCCTCTCCGTCTGCGCCGTGAAGATGCACCAGATGACCTCTGCCGATGCTCGCGGTTTCTACGCCGAACACGTGGAAAAGCCGTTCTTCCCGGAACTCGAAGCCTACATGACCAAGGGCCCGTCCGTGATGCTCGCCCTCGGCGGCGAAAATGCCATTGCCAAGGTTCGCGCCATCAACGGTGCTACCAATCCGGCCAAGGCGGAACCCGGTACTCTCCGCTACGACTTTGCCCCTTCCATGACCGAAAACGTCGTGCACAGCTCCGACAGTCCTGAATCCGCCAAGCGCGAACTGGACTTCTGGTTCAAGGAAGACGAACGCTACGCTTACGAAATGCCGAGCCTCAAGGCCTGCTGCGTCCTCTAAGTTTAAAACAAAAACCCCTCAAGGAGACACAACTCAATGCAATGGATCATCAAGTATCTTACCTCCTCCATCGGTAAGAAGCAGATCATGGGATGCACGGGTGCGGCACTCGCCCTGTTCATCTTCGGCCACATGTGTGGTAACTTCCAACTCCTGAACTTTGACCAGGCTTCGGCCCAGGCGTCTTACAACGCCTATACCGAGTTCCTGACCGGGTTCAATCCGCTCCACTTCCCGATTAAGCTGATTTATCTCGTCGAACTCGGCCTGGTGGCTTGCTTCGCTCTCCATATCTTCCTCGCGGTTACGCTGAAGATCGAGAACAAGAAGGCACGCGGTGGCATCGACTACGAAGTCAACGCTCGCAAGGGCAAGAAGACTTTCGCGACCTTCACCATGATCTGGTCCGGCCTCTTCATTCTCGGCTTCCTCATCCAGCACCTCATGATGCTCAAGTTCGGCGAACACTACCTGTACCTGAACGACAAGGGCGAAATCGTCCGCGACATGTGGCTCTCCACTATCGACATGTTCGCCAACCCCTTCTGGGCTGTGTTCTACGTGATCAGCATGTTCGTTATCGGCATGCACCTGTTCCACGCCATTTCTTCTGCTTTCCAGACCATGGGCATTGCTCACCAGAAGTGGACCCCGATTATCGATGTCTGCGGCATCATCTACAGTGTTGTCGTTGCTGCCGGTTTCGGTATCACCGCTATCGCCGCCTTCTACCTCGCTAACCAGCCCGAAACGGAAGCCCTGCGCACCAAGTCTCATGAACTCCAGCAGCAGTATGAACAGCAGAAGGCCAAGGAAGCCGCCAAGACTTCTTTCGTGATTCCTTCTGTCGGCACCGTCGAAGTTTCTTTTAACGCTTAATTTTAAGGAGCCCACTAATGATTCTTGATTCTAAAATCCCCGGTGGTTCCATCGAAGAAAAGTGGACCAAGCACAAGTTCGAACTCAAGCTCGTGAACCCTGCCAACAAGCGTAAGTTCACGGTGATCGTGGTTGGTACTGGCCTTGCCGGTGCTTCTGCCGCTGCATCCCTCGCCGAACTTGGTTACAATGTCAAGTCTTTCTGCATCCAGGATAGCCCCCGTCGCGCACACTCCATTGCCGCCCAGGGTGGTATCAACGCTGCCAAGAACTACAAGAACGACGGCGACTCCGTTTACCGTCTGTTCTACGATACCGTGAAGGGCGGTGACTTCCGCGCTCGCGAAGCCAACGTGCACCGCTTGGCCGAAAACTCGAACCTCATCATCGACCAGTGCGTGGCCCAGGGTGTTCCGTTCGGTCGTGAATACGGTGGCCTCCTCGACAACCGCTCCTTCGGCGGTACGCAGGTGTCCCGTACGTTCTACGCCCGCGGTCAGACGGGTCAGCAGCTCTTGCTCGGTGCCTACCAGGCCCTCATGCGCCAGGTTGCCGCCGGTAAGGTGAAGATGTTCCCCCGCCGCGAAATGATGGACCTCGTCGTGATCGACGGCAAGGCCCGCGGTATCATCGTCCGTAACCTCATCACTGGCGAACTCGAAAGCCACGTGGGTGACGCTGTCTGCCTTTGCACCGGCGGTTACGGTAACGTCTACTACCTTTCTACAAACGCCCAGGGTTCTAACGTGACGGCCGCTTTCCGTGCCTACAAGCGCGGCGCCCTGTTCGCTAACCCCTGCTACACGCAGATTCACCCGACTTGCATTCCTCGCCACGGCGACCTGCAGTCCAAGCTTACCTTGATGAGTGAATCTCTCCGTAACGACGGCCGTATTTGGGTTCCGCGCAAGGCGGGCGACACTCGCAGCCCGGACCAGATCCCCGAAGAAGAACGTTACTACTACCTCGAAGAAAAGTACCCGAGCTTCGGTAACCTCGTGCCGCGTGACGTGGCATCCCGTAACGCCAAGCAGGTTTGCGACGCAGGTCTCGGCGTGGGTTCCACCAAGCAGGCCGTTTATCTCGACTTCGCCGACGCTATCCAGCGCATGGGCGTTGCTGGCGTCTCTGCCAAATACGGCAACCTCTTCCAGATGTACGAAAAGATTACCGACGAAGACCCGTACAAGGTCCCGATGCGTATCTTCCCGGCCATCCACTACACCATGGGCGGCCTCTGGGTGGACTACGATTTGATGTCCACGATTCCGGGCTGCTTCGTTCTCGGTGAAGCGAACTTCTCCGACCACGGTGCAAACCGCCTCGGCGCTTCTGCTCTTATGCAGGGCCTCTCCGACGGTTACTTCGTCATTCCGTTCACCATCGGCGGCTACTTCGCGGGCACCAAGCTCGAGAAGGTTTCCGAATCCGATGCCGCGTTCGAAGACTGCAAGAAGCAGACCGAAGAACGCATCCACAAGCTCCTCTCCATCAAGGGTCACCGCACTGTTAACGATATCCATCGTGAACTCGGTAACATCATGTGGGAATACGTGGGCATGGCCCGTAACGAGGCCGGCCTGAAGACCGCCCTCGAGAAGATTCCGGCCCTCCGTGCCGAATTCTGGGAAAACGTCAACGTGCTCGGCTCCGAAGGTTCCTTCAACCAGAACCTCGAACGCGCCGGCCGCGTGGCTGACTTCCTCGAGTTCGCCGAAGTCCTCACTCTCGACGCCCTGCACCGTAAGGAATCTTGCGGCGGCCACTTCCGCGAAGAAAGCCAGACTCCGGAAGGCGAAGCCAAGCGCGACGACGAGAACTTCTGCTACGTGGGTGCCTGGGAGTACAAGGGCGACGGTGTCGCACCGGAACTTTCCAAGGAACCTCTTACCTTTGATAACGTCCACCTCGCTACTAGGAGCTACAAATAATGAGCGGACTGAATTTGACTTTGAAGATTTGGCGTCAGAAGGATGCCAAGACCAAGGGACAGTTCGAAACTGTCAAGATCAACGATGTTTCTCCGGACATGTCCTTCCTGGAAATGCTCGACATCGTGAACGAAGAACAGATGAAGCAGGGCAAGGAAGGCTTCGCCTTCGACCACGACTGCCGCGAAGGTATTTGTGGCATGTGCTCCCTCGTCATCAACGGTATGCCGCACGGCCCCGACCATGCGACCACCACTTGCCAGCTTCACATGCGCAAGTTCAAGGATGGCGACACCATCGTGATCGAACCGTGGCGCGCCGCCGCATTCCCGGTTCTCCGTGACTGCGTTGTTGATCGTACCGCTTTCGACCGCATTATCCAGGCTGGCGGTTTCGTTTCCGTCAACACCGGTGCCGCTCCTGAAGCTTCCACGATTCCGGTTCCCAAGGCCGATGCCGACCGCGCCTTCGACGCTGCCGCCTGTATCGGTTGCGGTGCCTGCGTGGCCGCCTGTAAGAACGCATCCGCAATGTTGTTCGTATCTGCCAAGGTTTCTCACCTCAGCTTCTTGCCGCAGGGCAAGGTCGAGGCGAAGAAGCGTGTGCTCGCCATGGTCGCCCAGATGGACAAGGAAGGCTTTGGCAACTGCACGAACCTTTACGAATGCCAGGCCGCCTGCCCGAAGGGTATCACCGTGGATTACATCGCCAAGATGAATCGCGAATACCTCGGCGCCACCGTGACCTACGCCGAAAAGGTGTACGGAAAGGATTAATTAGGAATGGGCGCATCCCGCGCCCCTCTTATGTCATCCCCGCGAAGGCGGGGATCGCCTTTAGCAAAAAGGGACCGCAGCGATGCGGCCCTTTTTTGCGTACAAATAAAAGAATTACAAGTTGTCCAAAATACGCAGCATTTCTGCCGGAGTGACGACTTTGGAGTGCTTTGGAAAATGTTTCAGATTTCCCGTGACAAGAAACGCGTCATCGGTTTTATTCTTTTCCATTGTGACTTCAAAAAATACGACGTCTTTGGGGTCTGGAAAATTGCCAACAAGCGATTCTACGGTTGTCATGTTTTCACCGATTGTCTTTAAGCGTGAAAGCAAAAATTCGACAGTCTCTTTTGGAAAATGAAATTTTTCACGGGAGAGCACTTCTTCGTATTCTTGTAAGATAGAATCATTGAAAACGGGAATAATCTCGTGGGCGTAGGTTTGTTGCACGACCTGCCCTGGAATGGAATCCCATTTTAGCAATGCGGAGACCAGCACGTTCGTGTCAATGACTGCGTAGCATTTCATTTGCCGGCTCGGACCTGTGCGATTTCGTCGTTGATTTCATCAAGAGACATATCTGCAACTCCTGCATCGGCGGCAGACTGCGAAGCCTGTTTCATGGCATCGAGAACATCGGCGGGAGCGGCTGGACGGAGCTTCATACTGAAGGGTATGCCGTTTTCCAGAATGGTTCTGGCAAGGAACATGCGGACGGCTGTCGGCAAGTCGATGCCGAGCTTTTCGTATATGCTTCCTGCTGCAGAACGGGTCTTTTCGTCCACCCTGACTTGCAATAGCGTACTTGGCATGATGGCTCCTTTGCTTTGCAGAAATCTACAAGTGCGTTTGAAGTTGATTGTAATACTCCTGTATTAATATACAATATTTTTGTTGGGAATCCAAATAAATCAAAGCCGATAGATTGTTATTTTAGGGGAAAACATGAAAAATTGCAAAAAAAAAGCGTATGTCAAAAGTTTTTTTTGAAAACAATTAAGTTATTTTTAAAGAGTAAAAAAGAGTTTAACCCTGTTCTCAAAGCGAAATCTCGACAATTTCCAATGACTGAGGACAAGGCGAACACTCACGCAGGTATGCCGTTTTGCGGTATATCTCGGTTTGTCATGCCAGCATTTCAACTGGTCGTGGGCAACAGCCCGTTTGGGGCGTGGGTCGTTTGCATTTATCAGTCAGAGGCAGTCGAGAGCCCCGCTTTGGTAAATGCAGCGAACCCGCACCCCTTTTTTGTATCCATACAAGATTGGTGTCGCGCTTTCTAGGCCGAACAAGGCGAAACTCTATAGGATTTTAGCCGGTGGAGGCTGTCATGGCTTGGAACAAAATTGGCAATTTTGCAGCACTATCCATTGCTTTCACTCTCGCTGCGTGTGGCGACGACAGCGGCAGTGGAACGGACAGGAATTCTGATTCGGGGCAGACTGGCGAACTTGTCGAACCTACAGATACCGATATCGTTGCAGCCTCGTTTGATGACTTGCCTGTGTGTTCCGGCAAGCGTGAGGGGACAACCGCTTACGTGAAAGACGAAAAGTCCGCCTATGTCTGCGAAAATGGTGACTGGACTCTGGATGATGGAGCGAATAAGGACCCTGATCGGGCTAATGATTCGGCAGGCTCATCAGCCGGGTCGTCTTCTAGTGTTTCTCAAAGTGACGCGAAGTTCTCGTCCAGCGAAGATGGTTTGCCCGAGGGCTTTGTCAGGGAGAATATCTCTGTGACGGGTGTTGCGCAGAAGGGTCCGTTCAAGTTCGGCTCGCCGCTGAACCTGTATGAACTGAAAAAGGATTTGAAACCTTCGGGAGTCGTTTACGAAGATGAAATCTCCAGCAACAAGGGGGATTTTGTAATTCCCAAGGTGAGCCTTGCTTACCCTTGTGCGAAACTTGAAGTCCGAGGTCTTTACAGGAACGAGGTGACCGGTGAATGGTCCAAGGATTCCATGACGCTCCGAGCCTTGACCGACTTTTCGGAGAAACGGACCGAAGTGAATATAAATCTGCTTACCCATTTGGAATATGACCGTGTACTTTACTTGGTGCAAGAAAAGGGGTACAGTGTTTATGCCGCGAAGAAACAGGCTGCCCAGGAGATCATGACGGCCTTCGAGTTTGCGACCGCCGTGACCTATTCCGAAGATTTCGCCATTTTCCAGAACGAGGGCGTGAGCGCGACCACCAGCGCGGGCAATGCAACTCTTCTTGCAATTTCGGCGCTGGTCATGGGTGACCGTAGCGATGTCGAGATTCAAAATGCCATAGACAAGTTCATTGCAGATATCAAGACCGACGGCGAATGGAACGACCTGCAGACCAAGGCCGACATGGCAGACTGGGCGCATGACCTTGATTACGGCACCGTTCGGGCCTCGGTAAAGAGTTGGAACATCTTGGATATTCCAGATTATGAAACCTACTTGGACATCTATTGGAACAACGTGTATGGGCTGGGCGGGTGCTCCGTCAACCGTAAGGATATCGTTGCTCCGAACAGCAACAAGTTGAGCAAAAACTTTAATAAATACTTTATCTGTAATGGTAATCAGTGGGTGGCTGCAACCACCTGTCAAAAAGATACCTACGAATGGACTACAGGAAAGACGGGTGAGTACAAGAAAGGCAATGTGACAGATACAGTATATGTTTACGATGGCTCCAAATGGGCCGTATCAGAAAGGGAAACGGCCATTGGCATTTGCGGAACAAGTAACGCGGAAGTTGTAAGCGAATTTGAAAATGTTTATTACATCTGTAGGAATAATGCCTGGATGGAGGCTACTGCTTTGGAATACGATACCTACGAAAAAGTTTGCAACACAGATGGTTCAATAGTTGATGGAAAGATTATTTCAACAAACAAATACGTTTGTGACGCAGGTGTATTTAGAAATGCTTCAGATGAAGAAATATCTCTTGAGAAGGGTTGCGTCAGTTATACAGAGGGTAATGAAATTAGGAAACAACTTTCGGTGGCGCAAGATTCTGTTTATCTGTGTAGCGACGGATTGTGGAATGGATCCATAGAAAATGTCGAAGGCGATTTGTTTGATTCAAGGGATGGCAAGGCTTACAGGACGGTAACTATCGGAAGCCAAACTTGGATGGCGGAAAACCTGAATTATTCCGACAGTGTGGCATACGTAGGGATGAAGGGAAATTCTTGGTGTTATTACAACGAAGCTGACAGTTGCACAAAATACGGGCGTTTATATACATGGGCTGCCGCTATGGATAGTGTGGGCAAGTGGAGTATGAATGGCAAGAATTGCGGATATGGCAAATTTTGTACACCGACATACCCTGTGCGTGGAATTTGCCCTGAAGGCTGGCACATTCCGACACGCGAAGAATGGGTTACTCTTTATACCATTATGGGATCCCCTTACGCCATGCAGGCTATGGGGTACTGGAGCGACCCGAAGGACACCTACGGCTTTGCTGCGCTCCCTGCTGGCTACTACAGCACTGGTAGCTTCTACAGTGTCGGCACTCGAGCCAACTTCTGGAGTGCCACTGAGAACTATAGCGGTAGCGCCAACTACTGGTACTTGAGCGCGGTCGATGCGTACCGCGACTACATCGGCTACAATAAGTGCTACGGCTACTCGGTTCGTTGCCTCAAGGATTCTCCGTGATGAACTTCCTAGGCAAGCGTGCTTGCCAAGGAAGTCCACCACCGCGGGCCAGCGCAAGCAAGCCCGCCCCGCTCAAAAAAACAATTCACAATTAAATACAAAGGAGTTTTATATGCCGGTAAATAAATACTACACGGGTGATATGAATCCGCAATATCCCGTCCAAGAACAGTTTGCCAATGCTGTTTTTCAGCAGGCTGGCGTGCCGTGGACATCTAAGTGCGAGGATAATCTTTCTCCTAAGGGAGTGAATGCTGGTTGTGTTCCCAAAAATGAAGTTTACTATTCTGTTGACAATGGGTGCTGTAGAGTCAACCTTGTTCTTTCAACAAGTCTGCCGATTGACCATGTGTCCATAGAATTCCTTAAAATAGACCCGTCGAAAAAGGATTATCAGAAAAACAATTTAACAGACATGGAAATAAAGGTGGTTCGAAAGGTTTTTCCTAACGCAAAAATTAAAACCTTCACAAATGAAGGGTATCCACCGTCTGTTCGCGGTCTAGAGTTGTGGCCTTTAGGACCCGATGAAAAACAAGAAAATGAAATAACTGCTCCGGCGACACAATCAAAATTGGCAGATGCGTTGAAAAAAGCGGTTGATTTGACGGAATATCTTCTGAGAGCCGAGATGTGAATATGAGTGACGTCGCTGAATTCGCAAAAGCATTAAAGCTTGTAAATCACGAACATTTTCCGATTCTCTATGGTTTGAAAGAAAAACTTGATAACCTTGCTAAAGGCACTTTTTCGGAAATAGGAACATTTGCTCTTGAAAAGAAGGACAAACGTCGGCTATATTTAGCATACTATTTTACATATCCAAAGGACAAAACTGAAAACTTTAAATGTACAATAGAATATAAGTTTGTAATTAGTGTCAATAGGGAAGAGCCAAAGGGAATTCTCTTTTTCTTGGGATTTCGTCGAAAAGACAATAAGGAAATAGATGATGTAGATAAACAAAACTGCGCGGATATTCTTACCCAAATTAATAGTAAACTACATACGAATTACGGATTTAGTAATGGAGGTCACACGCTTTATTTGAATCCATTATTTGAAGAAAACTTGAATTTTTTTATTAAAGAGGCCTTCAATAATAGCATCTTAAACTTGGGAATAATGGGGCATTTTGCAGATGAAAGCAATGGAGAGTACATCACGTTGAGACAGGCTGAAGTAAATATCAAAACATTTAAATAGATGAATATTCATTTCTAATCAGAGTAACACTGGTAAAGCAATTTGCCGCATTTGCGTTAGGGATAGTGACCCCTGTGAGCCAAAAGCGACTCGTATTGACGAGTCGTGATGGCGACCTTTGGACACTTGGCAACTTGTTGCTTAGTGTACATGGCCACCTTTAGGTGGGAGTGAGCGCTAATTAGATTTTTTTTTGCGTCTAGCGCGAACGGTTGTCATAGGGTCGAGGCGAAGAAGCGTGTGCTCGCCATGGTCGCCCAGATGGACAAGGAGGATTGCGCAACTTGCACGAACCTTTACGAATGCCAGGCCGCCTGCCCGAAGGGTATCACCGTGGATTACATCGCCAAGATGAACCGCGAATACCTCGGCGCCACCGTGACCTACGCCGAAAAGGTGTACGGAAAGGATTAAGAGGTGTGAGGTATGAGGTCGGTCGCTTCGCTCCCTTTGAGGTGTGGGGCTTCAGGCCTTTGAGCATGTCATCCTGAGCGAAGAGGCGTAGCCTCGGAGTCGAAGGATCCTGACCAACATTATAAAAAGGACCGCAGCGATGCGGCCTTTTTTGCGTAGTATAACGATTCTGCTTATTGTAGCATTGCAGAAAATTCTTGCAGATTTTTCAAGATTAATTTCGGAAAGTCAATTTCTTTAAGGATGTCGAAATGAGCGTCATTCGAAACGACGTATGTAGCGTTTCCTGCGATAGCGCAATCAACGAACTTGTTATCATCAGGGTCTTTTTGAATCAACTCAAATCTGAAAAAAGCGTCGATTAATTCAACGGAAGGTGCATTTAAAAGGGCTTGAACGACATTTAGTGCAATGACGGGTGTGGTTTTTTGTGCGATAATCTCTTCGTATTCTTCAAGAATTTCGTTGGATACGCAAAGAGTGTATTTTCCTTCTAGCAAACCTTTCCAAACATTATAGTAAGCCCCTCTTTTGGAAAGAGAGGCTAGAAGGCAATTGGTGTCGAGAACAATTCTCATACTGCTTTATAGGGAGTTCGCAAGTGTTCGCATAAGACAGCTTCGTTCTTTTTATTGTCCCATTTGCCGGAATCCCAAAGATTGTCCATGTCTTTTTCAACCCTCTTGGCAAAGACATCCATCAGGGCAACACGAATTTCTTCCAAAGACTCAGAATCCTTGGCGAAAGAGAACATCTTTAGAAGATGTAGCTGTGTCGGGTTCAGAACTTCCATATAAACCTCCCCCATAATATACATTATTCAAAATTGATATGCCAACCCAATTCGCCTTGAAACTCCTGTTTTGGTGAAAAAAAATAAAAAGCGAATCATTCAGGCCTTAAATATGAGGGCTGCTCAATTATCCGTATTCACTAGAATGCGGCCCTTTTTCTATATTTCTCTTGTAAATCAAAAAGAGGACTTCAAGATGAAAAAGCTTTTAGCGATGTTTGCGGCGGTTGCGTGTGCCGCGGTTCTTTCTGCCTGTAACGACCAGAAGGCGGAATCCAAGACTCAGGCCGATGAATCCCTGAACAAGGTGAAGGCGGCGGGCGAGTTTGTGCTTGGTCTCGACGATTCCTTCCCGCCGATGGGTTTCCGCGACAAGGACAACAACATCGTGGGTTTCGATATCGACCTCGCCACCGAAGTTTGTGCGCGCCTGGGCGTGAAGCTCAAGACGCAGCCGATTTCGTGGGATGCGAAGGAACAGGAACTGAACACCGGCAAGATTGATTGCATCTGGAACGGCATGAGCGTGGACAGCGCCCGCGCGAAGGCCATGAACCTGAGCGACCCGTATCTCAAGAACCGCATGATTTTCACGGTGAAGGACAAGGCTCTTGCAAATCTCGCGGCCCTCGCCGGCAAGAAGATTGCCGTGCAGAACGGCTCTA
The DNA here is from genome assembly GCA_002449765.1 of Fibrobacter sp. UBA7003. Lineage (GTDB taxonomy): Bacteria > Fibrobacterota > Fibrobacteria > Fibrobacterales > Fibrobacteraceae > Fibrobacter. The sequence goes on along the minus strand of DJXN01000004.1, from coordinate 219,441 downwards.
CCGCCCAGAAGCTCCTGGATGCCTCCGAAGCGGGCAAGGCCGCCAAGGAAATAGTCCCGTTTGACGACAACCAGACGGCGCTCATGGATTTGGACAAGGGCGGTGTCGACGCCGTGTTCCTGGACGAAATCGTGGCCAAGTACTGGATTGTGACGAACGCGAAGGACTACACGGTGCTCGAGGAAGGCCTCTCCGACGAAGTCTATGCCGTGGGTTTCCGCAAGAAGGACCAGGCCCTGCGTGATGCGGTGAATTCCACCCTGGCTGCCATGAAGGCCGACGGCAAATTCGACGAAATCTCTGCCAAGTGGTTCGGCAAGTAACGGCCGGCGCGCGGTTCCATGTCTGATTTGAGCAATTTACTCCCGATTCTCTGGGGCGGCTTCTGCACGACGCTCGCCATTTTCGGGCTTACGCTCCTGTTCTCGATTCCGCTGGGCCTGCTTATCGCGGTCCTCAAGATGAGCAAGTGGCGCGTGGTGCGTTACCCGGTATCGTTCTACATCTCGGTGATGCGTGGCACCCCTTTGCTGCTCCAGATTGTGGCGATTTACTTCGGCTCCTACTACCTGAGCGAATATGCGGGCGTGGATTTTTCATTTGACCGCTTCCCGGCGGTGATTGTGGCGTTTTCGATAAACTATGCGGCCTACTTTGCCGAAATTTTCCGCGGGGGCATTCAGTCTATACCCAAGGGGCAGTACGAGGCGGCCTACATGCTGGGCATGACCCGCACGCAGACGTTCTTCCGTATTATCCTCCCGCAGGTGGTCAAGCGCGTGGTACCCGCCAGCGCCAATGAAGTCATCACTCTGGTGAAGGACACCTCCCTTGCGCAGGTGATTGCGGTGACGGAACTTTTTGCGCTGGCCAAGAAGCAGCAGGCCGCCTACGCGAGCATTTACCCGCTGTTCGTGGCGGGTGTATTCTACTATGTGGCGAACCTTTTGCTGAGCGTGCTTTTCGCCTACGTGGAACGCAAGCTCAATTACTATAAGTGAGGCGTGGAATGGAAAACATGAATGAATCTGCGCCGATCCTCAAGGTAGAACACGTCAAGAAGTCCTTTGGCGACTTGCATGTGCTCAAGGATATCTCTTTTGACCTGAAGGCGGGCGAGGTGCTCTCGATTATCGGGCCCAGCGGTTCCGGCAAGAGTACGCTGTTGCGCTGCCTTACCCAGCTCGAAACGGTTGACGGCGGTTTTGTGCAGGTCGACGGCAAGGACATGGTGGTGCCGACCCTTCGGCAGGCTCAGGGACCTTTAGGCTCTGGCCCGGCGGTCAAGTACGCGCCGGCGAAAACGCTCCGCGAAATCCGACTTTCTACGGGGCTCGTGTTCCAGAACTTCAACTTGTTCCCGCACTTGACGGTACTTCAGAATATCTGCCTCGCTCCGGTACGAGTGCTTGGGGACGAGCGCAAGGACGCCCGCGCGATGGGGCGGTTCCTGCTCAAGCGCATGGGCCTCGAGGGCAAGGAAAACTCTTATCCCTGCGAACTCAGCGGTGGCCAGCAGCAACGCGTGTCCATTGCCCGCGCTCTCGCGATGAACCCGAAGATACTTTTCTTTGACGAACCGACCTCTGCGCTGGACCCGGAACTGACCGGCGAAGTGCTCAAGATTATCAAGAAACTTGCCGAAGACAAGATGACCATGGTCATCGTGACTCACGAGATGGCCTTTGCCCGCGACGTGGCAGACAAGGTCATCTTCATGGACGGCGGCGTCATCGTGGAACAGGGAACTCCCGACCACGTGTTCCGCGAATCGGGTAACGAACGCTTGGCGCAGTTCCTGTCAAGATTTTCAAAAGCTTGATGTGATAGCGTTACCGCAGCGGGAATTCCTTGTAGTCCTTGACTCCGAATTCCTGACGCAGGTAGTCCCAGCGCACCAGACGGTTTTTCCAGTAGTACTTGCGGTACAGGCGGCGTGCCACGCGGCTTGTTAGTTCGTACGGAATTGTGTGGTGGTCGTCCGCGACACTTTCCATCGAGATGCGGAAATCGAGTTCACCGTTCACGACGTCGACCGTTTCTCCGACCTGGACATCGGGAATGTGGCTCACGTCGACCATCGTCGCGTCCATGCATACGCGGCCGAGAATCGGGCAAAGCTGTCCGCGGATAAAGACGAATCCCTTGTTGTATTCGCCACGCAGGTAGCCGTCACCGTAGCCGATGGCGATGGTTGCGATGCGCGTGGGCTGTTGCGCCATCCAGTAGCCACCGTAGCTCACCGTCTCGCCGGGCTTTACGTCGTGGATGTGGCGGATGGTGGACTTGATTTTCATGACGGGCTTGATGGGCCACGGCGAGGGGGCCGCCCCCATGCAGTTATAGCCGTAGAGCGCAAGGCCCGGACGCACCATGTCGAAGTGGCTTTCGGGGCGTGTGAGCGTACCCGCAGAACTTGAACAGTGACAGATTTCTGGACGGAGGCCTTCCGCTTCAAGCACGTCCACGAGCCGCGTGAAGCGCTGGATCTGGATATCGGTTTTCGGGTTCCCCGGCATGTCGGCTGTGGCGAGGTGCGTGAACATGCCTTCGAACTTGAGACTCTTGAGGCTGAGCGCCGCGCGGATGTTGTTGAAGTCCTCGGCATCGAAACCGTAGCGGTTCATGCCGGTATCAATCGCCAAATGCGCCTTGCAGGTCGTGCCCGTTTCCTTGAGGAACTGGTCGAACGCCATGGCCGTGCGGATGTCCGTAATGGCGGCAGTGAGCTGGAATTCGACGAAGTAGGCGAAGTCTGCGGGCGTGCAGGGGCCGAGAACCAGGATGGGCAAGTCCATGCCGTATTGGCGAAGCAGCATCCCTTCGCTGATGTGGGCGACTCCGAGGTAGTCGGCTCCACCGAACTTGGCGGCAAACGAGCAGGCGAGACTCCCGTGTCCGTAGGAATCGGCCTTCACTGGCAGGAGAATCTTCGTGTTCGCGGGTATCTGGCTGCGGATAAATTGAATGTTATTGCAGAGGGCGTCCAGGTTGATTTCAATCCAGTTCGGGCGTGCGATCTTGTTTAAGTCGGGGGGAGTCTGTAGAAGTTTCATGATGGCGAAAATATAATATGTTTAGAGCGCCCTTAGCGGTATTGTGTACTCCAGCGTCGCTTGAAGCGGGGCTCGTCCAGCACCTTCGCCCAGATGAATCCCTTGCGCACGTCGGCGATATTTTTCGTCGAGACGAGGGCTGCATGGCGGCGAACCGGAGTTTCGTCGTCATCGGCTGATACAGCCGCGATGGCGGCCGCATTTTCGCGGGCGGCCTTGGCGCGGGCTTCGAGTTCGTTGAGTTCGCGTTGGCGTTCGAGTTCGGCTTTATGAACATCTTCATCCGCATCTTGCCGCACCTGTTCCGTGGCCTCGTTCTTTTTGCTACTGGAGGGCTGGCTGTCAGTACGGTTCAGCAGGTTTTCGAGTTCGTCGAGGTCGTGCACCAGCACGTCGCATTCGCCTTCGCCCATGTCTCGGCCCACGATCCGGTGGGCCTGCAAGTCCATGAGCATTTCGGCTGCGGTATTCTCGTCGACATCGAAGGTGTCCATCAGGAATTCAAGGTCGATGACGTCTTCTCCGATGACCTCTTCGGCGATATCCCGGAGCGTAAGCGGTTCGCTCGGATCACGATGCTGTTCCTCCACAGGGGGAGTCGGCGGTTCGATATTTCCTTGCTCTGCCTCGCGCTGCGCATTTTCGAACTGGCGGATCAAGTCCTGCAACGAGCGGGGCGGGGCTGCTTGCTGCGCCTCGTCCTGGGAATCTTCCGCATGTTCGTTATCGTAATCGCCGGGCACGGAGGGAGGCAGATGTTTCTGTTCCCTTGATTTCTTGACCTTGTTCTCGAAGATCGCGATGACGACTGCGATGGCTAGGAATATTAGGGTTTCCATATTGCCCTACAAACGTTTACTTGGCCTCGGGAGCGTTGCCGATTTCCTTCCTCATCTGGGTGTCGGCTTCGATATTCTTGAGGTTGTAGTAGTCCATCACGCCGAGCTTGCCGTCGCGGAGAGCAGATGCCATGGCCATCGGGATCTGGGCTTCGGCTTCCACGAGCTTCGCCTTCATTTCCATGACCTTCGCCTTCATTTCCTGTTCGGCGGCGTAAGCCATGGCGCGGCGTTCTTCGGCCTTGGCCTGAGCAATCTTCTTGTCGGCTTCGGCACGGTCGGTTTCGAGGATGGCGCCGATGTTCTGGCCCACGTCCACGTCTGCGATGTCGATGGAGAGAATTTCGAATGCGGTACCGGCGTCGAGGCCCGATGCGAGCACCTTCTTGGAAATCATGTTCGGGTTCTCGAGCACGTCCTTGTGAGTTTGTGCGGAACCGATGGACGAGACGATGCCTTCACCCACACGGGCGATTACGGTATCTTCGCCTGCGCCACCGACGAGTTTCTGGATGCTGGCACGCACGGTAATACGCGTAATGGCATGCAGCTGGATACCGTCGAGGGCCACTGCCGAAACCTTCGGGGTCGTGATGACCTTCGGGTTCACGGACATCTGCACGGCTTCGAGCACGTTACGGCCGGCGAGGTCGATAGCTGCGGCTTCCGTAAAGTTGAGCTTGATGTTCGCCTTGTTTGCTGCAATCAGGGCCTGAATCACGCGGAGCACGTTACCGCGGCTGAGGTAGTGGGCTTCGAGCAGGTTCGTGTCTACGGGAAGGCCCGCCTTGCAGCTGAGGATTCGTGCTTCCACGATGACCTGCGGGGGCACCTTACGCAGGCGCATACCGATGAGCTGGAAAATGCTCACGTTTGCCCTGGAGAACAAGGCCTGGAGCCAGAGGCTGAAGAACTTGCCGATAAAGGCGAGAAGGATGATGACGGCGATGGCCGCAATGATGATTCCAACGATAAGGAGTGTATCCATTGTTTGTCTCCGGTGTTATTTTTTCAAATTCTACTAAAATTTTTAGGCGTTCTCGTCCAGAACGACCCAGATATGGCCTTCCTGCACGGATTCGACCTTCACGCGAGTGTTTGCCTCGATGATTTCACCGTGGGTCTGAACGTCAAAGAGCTTGGTGCTGCCATCGGGCATGGTAAAGCTTGCCTGGCCTACGGGGCGTAAAAACGTCTTTGCAGTGCCGGTGTCGCCCACATGCACTTCCTGCACGGATTCCGTGGGGGAGGCCGCGGTTTCGAGGTCCGTCTTGAGCATGGGGGTCCAGCCTTCGGGCAGGAGCGGAATCAGGTACTTGCTCGCGGCAATCGGGAACACGAGCGCGACGCCCGCACAGCATAGCATGTAGAGCAAGCCGATTAGCCATGGGGTCGCATCGAACGTCGTCTCGACGGCGTCGGGGACGTATTCCGGGAGCTCTGCGGGCGAGAACGACATCGCAAGCGCAATTATCATGCAGATGATGCCGCCGATGCCGAACAGGAATGTTCCGGGCATCACGAATATTTCCACAAGGAAGAGGATGACGCCTGCGACGAGCAAGATGGCGGGAATGTAGCCGTCGAGCTGCGGTGCGAACTGCCCGAGGAATACGATGCCGATGAGGATGATGCCGATGATACCGAAGAGCCCGAAGCCCGGGGTCTTGAATTCGATATAGAGCGCGCCGAACCCGATGATGAGCAATATGCCGGAGATTGCTGCGATGGCGGCGGCGATGTCTTCGCCGAGCGTGGTCTCGACTTCACTGGCCTTCTCGATGGCAAGCGTCGTCTCGAATTCGTTACGGTCCTTGAACGTGCCCTTCGAAAATCCGAGTTCCTCGGCTTCCTTGTCGGTCATGGTCAGGAGTTCGCCCTTCTTTACGAGAATCTTCGGGGCGCCCCAGAACTTCTTGTCGGCGCTGTCGAGGACGGCGTACTTCTGGCCCTCGATGATGAGCGTCGTGTCGCGTTCCGTCTTCTTGCCCTTGTCGAGCTTGGCGGTGAGTTCGAGCACTTCGAGTTCCGGAGTTACGAATGCGGAACTGAGCAGTTCGGGGTAGCCGTTGCGCTGGGCGAGGTTCCTGAACTTGGCGCGGAGTGGGGACTGTATTTTTTCGCCGACGATTTGCGGGGTGCCGTCGCCGCCCTGCACAATGGGCGCGCAGTCACCGATGGTCGTGGCTTCGAGCATGTAGAGTTTTTTGCAGGCGAGGGCGATGAGGCTGCCTGCGCTGATGGCCTTCTTCTTCACGAGGGCGATGGTCTCGGGGCCCTTGACCGCCATGATGGTGTCGACCAGGTCGAATGCGGCATCGAGCCTGCCACCGAAGGTGTTAATCTCGAATACGATGTAGTCCGGATTTTCCTTGAGGGCGTCGGCGATGGCGCGTGCGCAGAAATCGTACATGGAGGGTTCCACGTCGCCTTCGAGCTTAATCCAGACGGCGCGCTTCTTATTGGCTGTCATTCTGGAGGGAGTAGAGCGACCGATAGAATCCACGGCGCTGGAAACGTCGGTTGCAGAGGTTTTGTTGGCGTCGACAGTCGCAACGGCGGAGTCGCCTGTGGCGGCAAGGTCGTTGAGCTTGTCGAAACGACTGACGGAGGAATCCTGCGTTATGTTGGCGAAGGAGAATGCCACAAACAGCAGGAGTGCGGATAAAATTCTAGATAACGTCTTCATGTCCATAATGTATAAAAAAGAATTGCCAAAAGAACAATTCTCGTTAGGAGAATCGTTCGTATAGTGCATCCCTTTCGACCGGGGTAAGGCCTTCGCCTGCAATAAGCGACTTCATGCGCTCGGGGCTCATGCCCACGGGTACGGTGGCGCCAGCCGCATGCGTAATCTTTTCCTCGATAATCGTGCCGTCCAGGTCGGAGGCTCCGGCGTGTAGCGCCTTCATCGCGGTCTCGATGCCCATCTGTATCCAGTAGGCCTTGATATGCGGGAAGTTGTCCAAAAAGAGGCGGGCGACTGCGACCGTGCGCAGTATATCTTCTTCGCTCGTGATGTTCGGGACAATCTTGTGCAGCGCGTTGTGCTCCGGGTGGTACACGAGCGGGATGAACGCGAAGAATCCGGGTGCTTCGTCTTGCAGATCGCGCAGCATGCGCATGTGGGCGATGCGGTCCTCGGGCTTCTCGATGTGCCCGAACAGCATGGTGGCATTTGTCGGGATGCCAATCTTGTGTGCGGCGCGGTGCACGTCGAGCCATTCCTCGCCGGTTTCCTTGCCGGGGCAAATCTGGTCGCGCACGCTCTGCACCAAGATTTCGGCGCCTCCGCCGGGGAGGGCGTCCAGGCCCGCTTCCTTGAGCGTGGTCATGATCTGCAGGGGTGTCTGGCCCGAGATTTTCGCGAAGTGGCAAATCTCTACCGCGGTAAAAGCCTTCAGGTTCACTTTTGGGAATTCTACGCGAAGTTTGCGCAACATCTCGATGTAGTAATCGAATGGATGGTCCGGGTGGAGCCCGCCTACGATGTGCAGTTCCCGTGCGCCTCCGGCAATCGCTTCTGCGGCCTTGTTCCGGATGGTGCCGTAGTCCCAGTCGTATGCGGTGGGGCTATCCTTCTTGATTTTCGAGAAGGCGCAGAACTTGCAGTGCAGTACGCACACGTTGGTGTAGTTGATCTGGCGGTTGTTCACCCAGTACACGGATTTCCCGTGCAGGCGTTCCTTCTCGGCGTTTGCGCGTGCGCAGAGTTCGTCGAGCGGTGCGTTTAAAAACAGGTCTAAAGCTTCGGATTCGCTAAGTCGCGGCATTTTATACAAACTCTTCGCACCACTTGGGTACGATTTCGGTCGCCTTGCCCTGCACAAATACGTCGGTATCCGGGTCGTGTGCGGGAATTTCGAGGTTGAGGCAGGTCACCTTCGCGCCAAAGCGCTTGGCAAAGTTCTTGAAACCGGCGGCGGGGTACACGACGCTGCTCGTGCCGATGTACACGAACTCGTCGCAGTCGCGCAGTGCGTTCTGTATCATGTCCATGTAGAGCGGAACTTCCTCAAAGAACACGATGTCGGGGCGGGTGCCTGCTCCGCAGAACGGACACTTGGTCTCGAGCGTTTCTTCACCCTTGAACATGAATTCGTGGTCGGGGTGGTTCATGCAGCGGAGCTTCATCAGGTCGCCGTGCATGTGCAAGATGCGCTTGCTGCCCGCACGTTCATGAAGGTCGTCAACGTTCTGGGTCACCAGCAGAAAACGGTCGCCTAGGCGCTTCTCGAGTTCGGCGAGTGCAATGTGGGCTGCGTTCGGCTTGTGTTCGGGGAGTCCCTTGCGCAAGAAGTTGTAAAAGTCCATCACGCGCTTCGGGTCGCGCCTGAGCGCGCCGGGCGTACATACGTCCTCGATATTCTCGTGTTCCCACATCCCGTCGTTTCCGCGGAAGGTGCGGAGTCCGGATTCTGCGCTAATTCCTGCGCCCGTCAATACAACCAGGTTCTTTTTCATAGGTTTCCAATATAGCAAATTCTAAAAAAACGGGGTCGCTTTATGCAAGCGAGATAAAGAATAGTGTTTCGGCGACGATTCCCGACTTGAAATCGGGGAGGTAGAGGCTTTCGTTTTCGCCGTGGGCCGCGCATTCGGGGTCCTCGAGGCCGGTGAGCAGTATGGGAATGTCGCCGAAGGTCTTGCGGAAGAGTTCTGCACCCGGGATGCTAGCCCCGCAGCCGATGAACTTGGTATCGTTCTTGTAGGCTTGCGCCATTGCTTCGCTCATCTTCTTGAAGAAGGGGTGCTGCGTGTCGGTGACGAACGGGTTTGCACCGTCCTCGATTTCGGCGGTAAATTCGAGCCCGTTCGGGACCTGAGCCTTCAAAAAGTCCACGAGCATTTGTGAACAGCGGTCCGCATTCATACCGGGCGCAAGCCTGATTCCGATGCGGGCGTAGGCGCAGTCCTGGAGCACGTTTCCCGCGCTCGATCGGTTGCCCGACTCCATCGCGGTCACCACGATGGATGGCCTGCGCCAGAGCGATTCGAGAATTTCCCCTTCGGGGACGGTGAGGCTTACTTTGTCCAAAACGCCGCTCTCGCTGCGGAACGTCTTTTCGCTGTAGCCGAGACTGCGGTACGATTCCAGTTCTTCGGGCGTAGGCGGTACGAGGCCATCCTCAAAATTCGGGATGGCGATGTTCCCGCGCTCGTCGGTCAGCGACGCTATCATGCGGCAGAGTGCCTGAGCGGGGTCGGGAATCGGGCCTGACCAGCTGCCGGAATGGAGCGGCGTCTTGGTGCTGCGGAGGGTGATGTTCACCGCGCTCATCCCGCGGAGAGTTGTCGTGATGGAGGGAGTCCCCTTCGCGAAGTTCCCGAGGTCGGCCACAATCACCGCGTCGCACTTCAGGAGTTTCGCGTGCTCGCGCAATATTTCTGCGAAGCCCGCGCTTCCGGATTCTTCTTCGCCCTCGATGATAAACTTGAGGTTTGGTCCCTTGTCGCCGAGCATTTCGCGTACCTGCTTGAATGCCGCAAGGTGCGTGATTATGCCCGCCTTGTCGTCGGCGGTGCCGCGCCCGTAGATGCGGTCGCCGCGGATTTCGGGCTCAAACGGGGCGCTGTTCCACAAAGCCTCGCGCATGGTGGGTTGCACATCGTGATGCGCGTAGAGTAAAATCGTGGGCTTGTCGGGGCTCGTGAGGCTTTCGGCATATACGGTTGCCCTCCCGCTCGGCGGCAGCAGGAACTGCACGTTCTTAAGACCGGCCTCCACGAACATTTTCTTGACGGCTTCCGCGCTCTGTTGCACGAATTTCTGGTCAAAATTGTCGAAACTGATAGACGGAATGCGCACAAGCCGCTTGAGGGCATCGATATAGCTGGGGAAACTCTCTTGGATTCTATTTTCTACGTTCGTAAGCACTTTTTAACCTCTTTTTTTTGTAATTTAAATAATATGGCGAACGATTGCATCAACCACGAATACTATTTGCGTTTTAGCGACAAGGTTCTTGCGCTTATTCGTAAGATTTTCCACAATTCCCCGGAGTTCAGGCACGACTCGTTCAAGTATGCCGCTCGTTTTGCTCCGTTTATCCCATTCATGGGCGGACGCCCGGATTTGAGCAAGCCTCTTAAGCGTGTCATCACTTTTTCGGACCACAGCAATTCGCTCTATCTCGGTTGCCCCATCATTTTGGCGGCCGGCGCGAACAAGACGGCTCTCCGTATCAAGGATTACGCAAATGTCGGCTTTGGTGGCATTACCGTGGGAACGGCGACTCGCCATTTCCGCGAAGGGAATACGCATCGTCCGCGCATCGGTTTCTTGGAAGAGGACCGTGCCATCCACAATAGTATGGGCCTCAATAACGAAGGTGTGGAGGTCATTGCGAAGCGTGTGGATGCGCAACTCGTGAAGGCGCACAAGGCGGGCCTCTGTGTGGGTATCTCGGTCGCGGAGACTCCGGGACTTACGGACCCCGAAGAAAAGCTGAAGGATATCCTCGAAAGTTTCTCGATTGCCTACCGTGCAGGTGACTATATCGAAATCAACGTGAGCTGCCCCAATACAGGCGAGTCACGCGTGGACCTCGACATGAGTTTTTCGGAACGTATCTTTACCGAAATAATGAATTTCAGGAACGGTCTCGGACTGCGCAAGGCGGTGTATGCGAAACTCAGCCCCGACCTTTCGGAACGGCACCTGATTTCCATTATGGAAATGCTTGTACGTACGGGCGTGAATGGGGTTGTCATCGGGAATACGTACCCGACCGCGAAACTGAGCGAACTGCCCGTGAACGTAAAACTTGAGGATCTCAAGCCTCTCCGTGCCGATGGCGACTGCGGTGGCATGTCTGGTCGTCCGCTGTTCGACAACATGGTGTGGAACGTGAAGTATATTCGCGAACATTATCCGCAGATGAGCGTTATTGCGTGCGGCGGCATTGACCACGGGTACAAGATTTACGACCTCATCAAGCTCGGTGTCGATGCGGTGCAGTGCTATTCCGTGGTGGCTTTCCGCTGGATGGCTGCCCACGCCATGCGAAACGAACTCATGGATGCGATGCTGAACGACGGCTATAAGTCGCTCGGCGAATATGACGACCGAAATCCGAAGAAATAAGTTTATTTGTGTTTTTGACAATGAACGTTGTCTTCAAGTCTTTTCTGATCCTGCTTTTGGCCGTAGCGTTTGGGTGGAGCCGTGATTTTATGGGCCTCCCGGTCGAGGACGAGGTTTCTGACAGCGACATGTCCATGCCGGGCTTTGTTGTTGGCGGGGGCGTCTCGCTGGCGTATTACCTTCGCGGGTTCGACGGAACTGTCGATGTCGATGCCGAATACCGGATCCATCGCCTTCATTCGCTTGGCCTCCATGGCGGAATTTCCATTGCGGGAGAATTCGTTGAGACCGGACTTGACTGGCGATGGTATTTCAAGGGAGCGCTGATTCAAACGGGACATGACGATTTTTTGCATTTTTCTGCGTCGGTATTCTGCATGGAACATTTTGATGAGTGGTTCTTTTCGCCAGCGGTTGAATTCGGTTACGGACGCGACATCCTGTTTTTCAAGAAGACCGAATTGCTAGGAAGAATCGAGGTCCAGGCAAGCTACCTTCTGGGCGAACCAGTCACCAAGATGAACGATCGACTCCTCGTGGACGAGAGCGGTCGCCTTATAGTGAACATCCGCTTTTCGCTGCTGTTTTTTTAAGGAAATGAAATGATGAATAATTTGAAGCGCACGTTGTTGTTTTCACTACTGTTTGCTGTTGCGCCTTCGTTTGCGGGACCGTGGCTCGGCCTCATCTTCAAGAAGGTCGAATTTGAAAACCACCTCGCGCTCGATGTGAAAGGCGTACATCCTGGTTCTGGCTGCGTGGCCGCAGGCATTGTCGCAGGCGACAAGGTCATCGGTTTTGCGGGCAAGCCGCTTACCGACATGTCGCAGATAACCTCCGTCATTTCGTCTTCGAAGGCGGGAGCAGTTGTCGCTGTCGAAATACTTCGCGATGGCAAGAAGAAAAATCTCAAGGTGAAGCTCACCGACCGTCCCGATGACATCAGCAGTCTCACGGGTTCTGCCATCGGGAGCAAGATGGCGGAATTCGGCAAGAACTTCTACCAGAACGGCGAAAAGCGCAAGGTAAAACCCAAGGCGACGCTTCTCGATTTTTGGGCGACCTGGTGCGGACCATGCCGCCAGACCCTCCCGATTCTCGAAAATCTTTACAACAAGCTCGGCAACCAGGGGCTTGAGGTCATTGGAATTGCCGACGAACCCCTTTCGACGCTCAACGCGTTCTATGAACGTCAGCATCGTTCTCCTTATCCGCTATATCGCGATGCGACCAAGGACTTTTGGCGCCGCTACGGAATCCGCGCCGTACCGACGCTCATGCTGCTCGACGGCGAAGGCTACATCAAGGGTGTCTGGAGCGGAGTGCCGAACGCGAAGGCGCTCGAACAGGTTGTCCGCGAAACAATGGAAGGAAAATAGGACTACTTCTTCAGGGATTCGAAAATCCTGTTGTATTCGTCCTTGGAAATCCTCTTGTATCCGGTTGTGACACCACCGAATTCGTAGAAGGCAGAATCGCCCTTGACCCTCATCAGGTATTCCATGTCGTAGGAATTCTTGCCGCGAATGGCTCCGTCCTTATAGGAGGCGTCGAGGTCGCCGTTGATGTTGCGGATGATGTAGTTGTTGCCTTCGTTCGGGATGACTTCGAAAATCATGTTGGCTTCGCCAAGCCAGCATCCGACGAACTGACCTTCATCCTTTTGGCATCCGCTAAAGGAGAGGGCGAGGAGGGAGAAAAGTGCGATGGAAATAATCTTTTTCATGTCTCTCAAAATAGTTATTTTTAAAGAGAACGATGAAATATGTGACCTTCGCAGCTCCTTTTTTGGCAATACTCCTACTTTTGGGAGTCTATCTGCTTATTAGGACAAATGATCGCCCTGTTCAGAAGTTCGAGCCCAAACCGGAAACGGAGGTTGTTTTTGATGCGGAAGAGTATCTACGGCAGTTGAAAATGTCGCATAAGCCCTTTTCGCAGGGAGGGGTCCATAGACTTTTGCTCAAGCGGACTCGACAAAAACAGGGGGTGTACCTCGAAAGCCTGGAGCCAGCGATGGATTCCGTGGGCCTTGAAATCGTGAACGCATTTCATGAGGTGATGGGTTTCGAATATGTGCCCGTCATAACAAGCGGAAACGATTATCCTTACCACGTCCGCAATTCCAAACATTATGAGAACAAGGCTCTCGACTTTCGCTTGAAGGGACTGCTTCTCGAAGAACGTAAGTCCGTTATCGAAATAGCGCAGAAGCGCCTTGCCGGTCGAGCCCGCGTTCTCTGGGAAAAAGGCGAAGCCGAACACCTGCACGTGGAATTGATCGATTAAATATTCCATCGCCCGAGAACTGCATTCATTAACGCACAAGTCAAAGACTTGTGCGGGGGGGCAAACTTGTTTGCCCGACTATATTTACCTCTATCTGCAGCAGCGGAATCCGACGCTCGGGTATTGGTTCTGCGGGTAGAAGCTGAACTTGCTGTCGGTGCACTTGCTTTCGTTGTTCGTGTTCCATGCGCCGCCCGCCACGAGGAACATGTTCGGATGGTCCTTGCTTGTGGTGGAAGTCCATTCCCAGAGGTTCCCGTTCATATCGTACATGCCGTACCAGCTGCGGCACTGTTCCTTGCGTCCGCTGCGCTTCACGGCCTTGGTGTTTGTATTGCACTTGTTCTGACGGTAGCTGTCGCCGTAGGAGTAGCGTCCTTTGTCCTTGCCGCGGCACGCCGCCTGCCATTCGTCGATGCTGCAGAGGTGCTTGCCGGCTTGCTTGCAGAGCTCTACCGCCTGTTCCTGGTTCACCATGTCACGCGGGACGGCATCAGGTTCGTTCGGGTATTCGTAGGCGTCCACGCAGACCGTCTTCCCGCCGACGGGGACGGGGTAGGCGTTCTTGCCGCACACGTTGTCCGATGCCATGTCGTATTTGGCCTCTTCCCACTTGCTGCGGTTGCCGACGGAATCCTCGGCGAGGTAGAAAACGCTTCCGGTCTTGTTGTATTCAACGGCCTTGCCTGCCTCGACCGGATTCATAGTGTCGCCAATCGAAAGGAATGTCTTGCACTTGATTTCGTCGCATTTTACCTTCAGCTTGATGGGGTCGTAGTAGCGGCCGGCAGGCGGCGTGATTTCGGCGGACGGGGGTGTCTTGTCCGAGGAACGGATGCTGTCCTGCACGCGCTTCTTTTCAAGTGAGTCGAGCCGGGCCTTTTCGGCCTTGGCTATGCTGTCGTTGCGCGCCTGTTCCACTTTCTGAAGCGAATCGTTCACGGCGCGGATGCTGTCGCGCACGTGCTTCACGCTGTCGCGCACATGGCGAAGGCTATCCTTGTTGATTTCCGGTTTCAGGTTCGCGAGCGAATCGGCAACGCGGATGGAATCTGCTACGCGTGCGCTATCTGCTGCTCGGAGGCTGTCGGCAATGCGGGCTTCTTCTGCGCTGGCTAGGCTGTCCATCTTGGCCTTTTCCATGCGACGCAGACTGTCGAGAATGTAGTTCTGCCTGGCTTCGAGCTCGGTTTGCTGTTGCTTCTGCAGGGCTTCCTGCTTGATCCTGTCGAGCTGACACTGCACAATAAAGAGGCAAAGCAGCAAAAGGAACATGATGACAAGAACGACAATGTTCTTCTTCTTGCGCTTCTTGGCCTTGGCATCGAGGGTTTCGTCTTTTTCTAGATCTTGCTGTTCGTTCGGCGTATTCTCTGTCATGGCGGTTCTTAAACTTGTTTGAGGTGGCTATTCTTCGATTTCCACTTTTTCGGGCACGGCAATTTCTTCGTGGAAGAGTTCGGCCCAGTGGCGCTTGATTTCGGCTTCAAGTTCCTTGATGGAAAGCTTGCGGCGCAGGCTGTTGCGGTAGGCAATAGAAATGCCGCCCGTCTCTTCGGAAACGACAATCACCATGGCGTCGCATTCTGCGGCGAGCGCCTTGGCTGCACGGTGGCGCATGCCGTAGCCCGCATCGCCTTCTACGTTTCCGGTTGGCATCGGCAAAATGCATCCTGCCGCGACGATGCTATGGCTGTTCAGGAGCACGGCACCGTCATGGAGGGCCGAATTCGGAAAGAACAGTGCTCGAAGCAGTCGCGAACTGATTCGTGCGTTCAAAATTTCTCCGGTCTCCTCGTAGTTGCGAAGGCCCACGCGCTTTTCGAGCACGATGAGCGCGCCCACATGGTTCTTCGCGAGGTCCTGCACGGCGTTGGTGATGGATTCCGTTACGTCGTCGAGGCCGCTGGAATGGAAGAAAAGCTGGCGTAAGTCGGCTCGGCTGATGGTCTGGCCGATTCGCGTAAGGGCACTTCGAATTTCTGGCTGGAAGAGGATGACGAGGGCGATAATGCCGATGCTCGTGAGGTTGCTGAGCATCCAGGAGATGCTTCGCAGTTCCCACCACTGGGCGATGAGCCATGCGCCAATGAGCAGGAGGCCGCCTACAATCATCTGTACGGCACGAGTGCCGCGGAACAGCAGGAACACGTAGTAAAGGATGATGGAAACGAGCAGAATGTCCAGGATGTCGGCCATTCTCACGTCGATGACGTCAAAAAGTTTAAACAGTACCATGGGTCTTCAGCGCCTCCAGGTAAAGTATAGATTCTTTTGTCTCCCGCACGTCGTGAACGCGGAGTACGGATGCTCCACCGAGGACGGCGATAATGCCTGCAGTGACGGTGGGAATGAGCCTGTCGCTCTTTTCGAGGCCCGCAATCTTCCCGATATAGGACTTTCGAGAAGTTCCCACGAGGATGGGGTAGCCTTCCGCAAGGAATTCTTCGGTGGATTTCATCAGGTCGATATTGTCCTGAGCGGTCTTCCCGAATCCGATGCCGGGGTCGATGCAAATTTTGGACTTCTCGACGCCTGCCTTGATGAGGGCTTCCGCGCGAGACAAGAGCTCCTCGCGCACCTCTGCGACCACGTTCGCATAGGGCTTGAAATCCTGCTGCATGGTGCCGAAGTTTCCGCGCATGTGGTTGAGGACCACGCTTGCGCCGGTGCTTGCGGCGACGCCCGCCATTTCGGGGTCCATCGCGCAGGCGCTGATGTCGTTTATGATGTGCGCTCCGAGTTTCATGCATTCGCGCGCGACACGCGACTTTACGGTATCGACCGAGATGTAGAATTCGCGGGAACCCGGATTGTCGAGGTCTCCCGAAATGTTTGCAAGCTGTGCGAGCGCTTCCACGACGGGGCACACGCGGTCCATTTCTTCCTGCTCGCTTACGGGTGCGCTTCCGGGCCTGCTGCTTTCGCCACCGATATCGAGAATGTCTGCGCCCTGCTGCAGGAGCGATACCGCATGCTCGTAGGCTGCCTCGGGCGAGTTGTGCTTGCCGCCGTCAAAGAAACTGTCCGGAGTCACGTTCACGATTCCCATCACGAGAGGTGTAGAACAGGGGATGACCTTGTTCCCGACTTTCCAGGGGAGGGCGCGACTTTGTTCCAGGACAGGCTTCAGCATCTACGAGTTTTCCTGTTCGTGCGGTTCGACTGTAGTTGAATGAGCTTCGCCGTCGCTTGCCGGAGTCGTACCGCCAGCGGGGGCGGGCTTGATTTCTGCAACGGGTGCATCGGCGACCGGGGCTACCGGCGGCTGCTTTCCCGGGTCGGGCGGGGGCGTCTCTTCGCGCTTCTTCTTTTCGGCCATCTCTTCGAGAGCCTGGTACTGGCGGCTCTTCTTGGTGCCGGTGAGCTTTTCGCCCGCCATGACCTTGTCGATTTCTTCGCGGTCGAGCACTTCAAACTCGAACAGTGCTTCGGCGAGGTCGATAAGCTTGTCCTTGTGCTCTTCGATGAGCTTGCGTGCGGCAGCATCCAGACGCTTGATGAGGCTGTTGACCGCGTTGTCGATCTTCTCGGCCATCATCTCGGACATTTCCTTCGGTTTGCTTATTTCGCGGCCCAGGAACACTTCGCCGTCGGTGCGGCTGTAGCATACCGGCCCGATTTCGTCGTCGAAGCCCCATTCCGTGACCATCTTGCGTGCAAGTTCGGTGGCGCGCTGGATGTCGTTGCTTGCACCCGTGCTCTGGTGGTTGAAGAATATGAGTTCTGCAAGGCGGCCCGACATCATGATCATGATGCGTTCTTCGGCGTACTCGCGGCTGTAACTCACCTGGTCGCGTTCCGGGAGGCTCATCGTGACGCCGAGAGCACGGCCGCGCGGGATAATCGTAATCTTGTGGAGCGGGTCGCTGTGCTTGCACAGGAGCGTCATGAGGGCGTGGCCCGCTTCGTGGTAGGCGGTGTGGCGCTTCTCTTCGTCGGTCATCAGGAGCGTGCGGCGCTCGGCACCCATGCTGAGTTTGTCGCGGGCTTCCTCGAAGTCGAGCATCGTCACCTTCTTGTTGTTGAACCGCGCGGCGAGCAGGGCGGCCTCGTTCACGAGGTTCTCGAGGTCTGCACCGGCAAGTCCCGGCGTTCCCTTCGCGATGGCCGATACATCCACGTCCTTGTCGAGAGGTACCTTGCGCTTCTTCAGGTGCACCTTCAGGATTTCTTCGCGGCCCTTGAGGTCGGGGAGGCCCACCACGATCTGGCGGTCAAAGCGTCCCGGACGGAGCAGCGCCTTGTCGAGCACGTCGGGGCGGTTGGTGGCTGCAATCAGGATGACGCCTTCGTTTGCAGCGAAGCCGTCCATTTCCACGAGCAACTGGTTCAATGTCTGTTCGCGTTCGTCGTGCCCGCCGCCGAGGCCTGCGCCACGCTGGCGACCTACGGCATCGATTTCGTCGATAAACAATATACACGGAGCGTTCTTCTTGCCGGTTTCAAAGAGGTCGCGCACGCGGCTAGCACCTACGCCCACGAACATTTCCACGAAGTCCGAACCCGACATGCTGAAGAACGGCACTCCCGCTTCGCCCGCGACTGCGCGTGCGAGGAGAGTCTTGCCGGTACCCGGAGGCCCGACGAGCAGAGCCCCCTTCGGGATTCGTCCGCCGAGTTCGTCGTATTTTTTCGGGTCCTTCAAGAACTCCACGAGTTCCTGCAAGTCCTGCTTTGCCTCGTCGCAACCCGCCACGTCGTTGAACGTGGTCTTCTTCTTCGGGTCGTTACCGATAATCTTTGCCTGGCTCTTGCCAAAGCTGAACGGGTTCTTGCCGCCACCGCCCATCTGGCGGCTCGTCATTATCCAGAAGAACGCGATGAGGATAATGACCGGGAGGAACGCCATGATGGTGTCGAGCCACGTGGTCGATTCGTGGATGACCTTCACCTTCACGCCCTTGAACATTTCCCAGGCGGTAATCTGATCGTTGGAAATTTCGAGCATGTGGCTCGTGAAGTGCTTGGTGTCACCCGCATTGTCGGAACGCGTGAAGCGTGCGATGGGACTCCTGTTCTTGTTCGCTTCGGCAATCTCTTCGGGAGTGAGCTTGTAGGCACCCTCGATGATGATGCCGTCGGGAGTCTTCTGCAGCGAAAGTTCGGTAATGACCTTGGTGGAATCTCCCATCATGGCCAAGAATTCAGTGCGTGTCAGGTTTTGTTCCTTGTCCTGCCCGGTAAGCGGGAACATCACGAACAGCATGACAAGTATAATAAGAACAATGATAAAGTTCCGATTCTTGAACGGGGAGGCGGGCTTCTTGGTTTGGCTCATTATAATCCTTTTTCTTTCATCTCGCAAGATACAAATTTCTGGGCTTCCTCGGGGGTGCGAAATTCGCAAATCTTGATGGTATGGCCGATTTTAACGATAGAACGCCTGCGGTAGGCCGCCCGGTGCGGAATTTTGACGTGAGCGGGCTCTTTCGGGCCGTAGAAGAACCCGATGGGGAAGCGGAAACCTTGTTCGGCGAGCCACAGGCGGAACATTTCCGAGAGGTCCGCGTCCGCGTGTTCACGCAGAATTTTATGGAACTTTTTCTTGTCCAGGGTAATGCACTGAACAATCCCGGCTTCCTTACTTGTCATCCCCGCGTAGGCGGGCGGACAGCACTTAACAACTTGTTGTTTAGTGCGCATGGCCACCAAGGTGGGGATCTCCTTTACAAGAGGCTCCTTGCAAAGAGCGATGGTGAAAAGAGTATAGCATTTCTTCATCACCTTCTTGTACGCCCGGTCTGCAAGCTCCGCAATCCGGCAGAGTTGTGCTGTCGCGCCGGGGCATTCCCGTTCCAGCAGGGGCAATAGTTCATGCCGCACCTTGTTGCGGGCGAATTTCACGTCGGCATTGCTCTCGTCTTCGCACCAGGTGAGATTGTTCTCGCGGGTGTAGGCGAGCAGTTCCTCGCGCGTCACGTTAAGGAAAGGACGGTAGATGAGGTGTGTAGTGTGAAATGTGCCGTGTCCAATAGAGTCTAACGCCCGCAGCGATTGGATTCCCCGCAATCCGGCGAGTGTCGTGCCGCGGCGGAGGCGCATGTACATCGTTTCCGCCTGGTCGCCCGCATGGTGCGCCGTGACGATGATGCCTTTATTGTCATTTCCGCGCAGGCGGGAATCTCCAATTTCATTTACAATCTCGACCAGCGCCTTATACCTTGCGTCCCGTGCGTTTTCTTCGAGCGAACTTTCGGCACTTTTTAACGCTTCGCCATCCAACTTTTTCAAGAAAAACGGAACGTTATACTTGCGCGCGAACGTCTCGACAAAAGCGGCGTCGCGGTCAGCTGTTCCTTCGCGCAGCCCGTGATGCACATGTGCAATTCCGAGCCATTCAATGCCGAGTACTTCGCGGTTAACAATGAAATAATGCGCCAGGCAAATGGAATCCAACCCGCCCGAAACTGCAAGCAGCAGGCGTTTGAAACCATGACGGCGGATATTTTGCGTTAAATCAAGACTCAATTTTTATTTCAAATTAAATTGCTTGATGCATTCATCGAATTCTTTCTCGTTGTCGCTGGATCCTTGAAGTTGTTTGATGAATGTTCGATGGATGTTGCTGTATTCGCTTTCGACGAAATCTTGGCTGTGGTCGCCGTTTTCGCAGTACTCTTGCGTTATTTCGACATTTCTTTGCCACCAGGCGCAGGTGATTCCTTGAAAGGTTATTTGATTAGTGAATGTTGAAATTTGCGTGGGGGCCATCTCTAATGTGTGGTTGAATGAAACCTCGAAGATTTGGTTGTTTACGGAAATGTCGGCCTTATTTAAATCCTTGGCGACAATCCACAAGTCTTTGCTTATAAAGACTGTGTCGGTAGGAAGTTCCTGGACTTTTTGAAGTTGATTATTGCAGGATTCCTCTTTTTGTTCGTCATTAAATAAATCATAGATGACGCCGCAATATTGTCGTGGTTCGGGTGTGTAGCTTGATCCTGTGATTTTGCTGCGGGTTGTTATGCTTCTCTGCTTAGGAGTCAGTGTAAGGGTGATTTTATAGTTGGAAGGAATCTCAGCATATATTCCATGATAGATTCTGCCGACACATTCCCATGTTGAAAAAATGGATTTGGAAGTACCGACGTATACGGTTGCGGTTTCTATGGTTTCGCAGGAGTCTCCGATGTAATCGCATTCGTATAGAGTGTCATTAGACATCTTGAATCCGAAGGAATGGTCTATCATATATCTAAGCGAGTCTCCGCCATATTCGGATTGGAACATAGTTGGCGACACGTCGTACCTGTCAAAAACGCCCGTGTAGTCTTCCGCTATCCATTTGAAAGAATTTGTGGCGGAATCGTAATCGCATTCCTCTTCGAGGAAATAGTACCTGAGATGTTCTTCATCAAAGAAAGAAAAATGGTCGATGCTTATTGTGGTAATCCAGCCGTCATCCGAAGGCAAAGATTCCCCCTTGTCGCTAGAAGAATTTGCTTCTTGAACGCTTGAAGAAGAATTCTGTTCTTCCTTTTTTTCAGAAGACGAACTAACGATTTTTTCGTCCGAAGATGATTCGATAGCAACTTCTTCTGAAGAAGACGAAAGTTCTTGGTCATCTGCAGACGATGAATTGTCGTCGCCGCAGGCGACCATCAGTAGGGCGGAAAACAGAACGCAATATGCTTTTTTCATATCAATCCTTTGCATGTCCTAAAAAATAATTTATATTTCCCCCTCAAGGAGGCCCCTATGGCTAAAAACAGAGCGAAAGCAGCGGGCAAGGTTGCTGATGCCGCAACGGAAAGCGCAAGAATGCGAACGCTACGCATAGACGGCTCCCAGAACGGAGCCACGTTACGGACAAGAATCGTCCGCGACAAGACCAAGTACAACAGAAACATTAAACATAAAAAGTCCCTCGCCGATGCGAGGGATTTTCCTTTATACAGGCAGTCGCAGGTTATTTGCCCGTTGCAATCTTGCCGTAAAATTCCTTGACGTCATCCCAGCGGTAATACGGGGTGGCGGGGCAGTTCTTTACTGTTGCTGTATCGCATGTCACGGGCAGTTTCTGCTCGATTTCGTTGAGCATCACTTTCACTAAAATCGGGGCGCCCTTCTTGCTGGACTTGTAGAATACGAGCTGTATGTTGGCGGCCATCGGGCTGATTTCATAGTCGCGCCAGACCTTGTGCAGGTTTTCCATGTCTGCGGTTTCGATGCCGGTGTTCTGCGTGCCGTTTTCTAGCTGTAAAAGCACTGCAAACGGGAAAATCACCGTATCGTGGCCGAAGCGGAGCGTCGCTGTGGTCTTTTTCGCGGGCTTCTTACCTGCGGTTTTGTCTGTTTTGGCTGTGTCGGCAGCAATCACCTTGTCGGCTTCATCCAGAACGTTTTTCAAGAGCGGGCGGGCGTTGTCGAGCCCCTGTTTTTGGGCGAATGGATTGTTGCCGAGAACGCTGTACCACCAGGCGTTCTGTGCATGCCAGCGAGCGGCAAGGTCTTCTTCGGTCCACAGGTCGTCAAAGTTGAATTCGATTTCGGGGCTACCTTGCAGGCTGTTGCCGATTTCATAAATCTTGCTGAAAAGGTCGCCTGCGTCTACATTCTTCTGGATGTAGTTGGAATCATTGAAAATCGTTCGCATCATGCGAGTCGGATTCACGTGGCTGTAGAGTTTTTCGTTTTCTTTTTGCCAGGTGGGGGTGTTCGATTCACCGATGATTTTCCCGAAGTCGAGCGGGCTGATGAAACTCATCAGGTACTTGCCCGATTCCTGGTGAATTTCGACCTTGGGCTTTAGCGCATGCAGTTCTTCGAGGAATGCTGCCATGCTCACGACGCAGCGTACGCTGGTGCTGGCGTAGGCTTCTACATAGGCGTTATTCTTGAAAACTTCAGGGAAGTTCTTGACCATGCGCTTTGCGATTCCCTGATGCTGGGCCACGCCGAGCTGGGTCAAGTCGCCTGCACGCGGGGAGGCATATTCGTCCAGGTACTTGGCTCGTTCAAGCAAACTCTTGCCGAGGTCCGTGAGCTTGCCTAAGGAATCCGCCTTGGCGAGTGTGTTATACAGGGTGTGGTAATGGTCGGCGGGCTGGTGAAAGCGACTGCCGTGTCTGCCGTAGTGGCTCAGGTAAAACGGCTTGTAGCCGGCGGGTGCCTTGGTATACTTGGCCGTAGGAGTGGGGTAGGCGTAATAGTTGCTGCCCATCTGGTGGCGGTCCTGCGCGAAGCAGACGATTGCGACAACAAACAAAAATGCGAATGTTTTTTTCATAAAGCGACCTTTTGCCTAAAAATAATAAAGTCGCAAAGCATGGAGATAAATGAAATCTTTTTTAAAAAAGGATTAGCATGTTCATCCCCGCCGCGGAGTTGGCTATGTTGAACGTTGGTGCGAGGGCGAGCTTTGTGCCGTTATGTTGTTCGTCGCGCCTGCGCTTGTAGATTTCGTGCGCTTTTTTGTATGATTCCAACTGATTGTAGAGTCCGTCCTTGTTGAAAAGCGCGTATAGGTTGTAACTGAGGCCCACAACTCCGACGGCTGTTAAACCTATAGAAACGATGAAAAGTTCCGTTCTTAGCGCCTCTTTGAGCGATTCCTGGCCATCGGAATCGAATCCGTCTTTGGCGTACATGGCGGTAAGGACCCCGCCGCCGCCAATTAGCATTCCGCCAAGAATGGCGAGATTTGTCTTGTGGCTGATATCCTTCTTCTCTTGCTCGATCAGGTTACGGTAGTGCTCGTTGAAATCTGTTCGGGTTTCTAGGGCCAATCTTTCCGCTTCCAGGGAATCGGATGTGAAAATGGATGGTGGAACTTCGACGCTTGCGCCTGCTTGGGCGTAGCAAAATGCTGCCGTGGCCAATAAAATAAATAAGGCTCTAAACATAATTCTCCTCGTCCGCAATATATATTATAAAAGGAGGATGTCGTAGTCCATGAAGGTCAAAATCTGCTGATAAGGTGCAAAAAATGACGTTTTGATGGATTTTGACGGGCTGGTTGTTCGTAAAAATGAGAGAATAACAACGAAATGTTGCCTTTTTTTTTTTCGTTGACGCGTTTTTGTAAATTTCTTTTTATCTTTTTTGAAAAGATATGTTAATAAAGGATGACCTATGAAAAACAATAAATTCGTTGCAGCTATCTGCCGTTTCTTTGGCAAGATTAACCAAAAATGGTTGAACCTGAAGCCCAAGAGCACGGACCGCCTGACCCAGATCGAGGAAAAGTACGATTTCCCGGCAACCCATATTGTGGGGCATGTCGGCACGGCGGTTGCCATAATCGTCTGCATTGTGGGCGTAATTATGGTTATTTGGGGCCTGACTCCGGTTATCAAGCGTAGCGTGTCTGCGCCCAAGATGGTTGAACAGCAGGAAGTGACAGCACAGCAGGTTCAGGAATGTGCTCAGAATATGAAACCTGCAAGGACCTCGGGTGCCAGAAAGCCGGCTGCTCGCCGTGTTGTTTCTCGCGAAGGCGATGAAGAGTCCGAGGCCCTGCCGCCGGATGTCTCTCTTGCAAAGCTCCAGGAGGCCATGCCTTCCGTGAAGCTCACCCGTCCCGGCAAGAAGCTGATATGCGAACATAGCGAAGGTCACTACGAATACGGTGATTTCGGTGATTGGATTTATCCTTCCCGCTGCTATGTCAGTGGCCAGATCGACACCAAGGCTGGTGCCGAGATTCATGCCAAGCTGCAGAGAATTTATCCGTTTGACAGTGTGAGCCAGCAGGTGACTGCGGACAATTTGGCAGACCGCCTGATGCGCTACCAGGTCGCGGTCCGCCCCGCTATCTTGAAAACCTCCTTGAATTGGCTCGAAGGCGTGGCTGAAGTCGAGGAACTCTGGACCCTTTGGGAAACTATCGATGGTATTATTGGAAACGCTGCGGATGCATCCATTACCATGGATGTGGATAAGCTCTTCGACCAGTTCGCCGATTTCATGCTCAAGAATGCCGAAACGGGTCGCCCGATATTTGACAAGTTGCTCAGGCTCGTGAAACTTGCTCCGGGGCAGGACCGTCTCAAGACGTTCAGGACGGCCCGCTCTGCATACAAGGATTTCTTGAACCTCTACTATGTGAGCGACGAAACCTATGCAAAGTTTGGCGCAGAACTGATCGCGGGTGATGCTGGCTATGAACAGTTTGCCATGATCTTCAAGGTCGGCATGCCTGAATACAAGGAATTCAAGAAGGAATTCAAGGCCAATCCTGCCTACAAGGTCAATGGCTATGCAAGGGACGAATGGCACAAGGCTACGGATAAGTTCCTTTCCATGACTCAGCTGCATGTAGGTTCGGACTTCTACTACAACATGACTTGTTTCTACGAAGCGTTCCTTGCAGAAACGAACGAGCGTGTGGCCGAAAACTACAGGCTTCTCCGCGACTACAATGCGGAGAGGGAAGAGGCTCTGCGTGAAGCCAACGAACGTGCCGAATCGCAGAAAGAACTTGTCCCGAAGGGCAAGGAATATGTCAAAGATGGATTCCTCGCGATTCTCATCATTATCATCGCCCTGGCCCTCTTCTCGCTCCAGCGTTCGTTGAAGCGTTTGGAAAAGGCGCTTGTTAAAGATTCTCAGGACAACGAAAAGCAAGGGGAATAAAAATGCGCTTTCGACATTTTGCCGTTGTGCTTGTCGCGGCCTTCGCCTCGCACGCTTTTGCTCAAGATTGTGCGGCTCAACGCGGTGAATGGCTCAAGCAGCACCATAAGTGCTTGAAATTGTTTAAGGAGGCGGTTGCGGAAGACAAGCAGCCCAAGAGTGGCTTGTTTGAACCCCAGCTGGACGCCTTCATCAGCTGTTTCGATGAGGAAAAGAATCGCTTTCCTCAGTTCATTGCAAAGGACGGTGAATGCAAGGACTTTGTGCCCGCGAAGCTCGAGAAGAACTTCGAGGAGTTTACGAAGGCCTGCTTCAATCGTTCTAACATGGACAAGTGCGGCGAAATGTTGAAAGACAAAAAAATCGACAACATCAGGAATGCCGAAGGAGCGACACTCCTGATGATGGCCGCGAAGGAATGTGACCTCAAGGCATTTAACTATTTGCTCTCGCAAGGTGCCGACGTCAAGAGGTGGGATCATCGCGGACGCGGCATTATGCACTATGCTTTGCAACATGAGTATTTGGATGCTGAAGAAGGCAGCGACGAGGCGGAACTGAACTCCGACCTTGCCCAAAATCAGGATGAAATCATCCGGCAGCTAATCGAGAAGGGTGCTTTGGTCAATGATATTGCGTTGGACGGTGCCATGCCTCTTGGATATGCATTTGGAGTTACGAATAGGCAGAATGTCGTGAAAACCTTGCTTGCGGCGGGAGCCAAGCCTGCGCTTGCCTTTTTTAAGCCACGAGGCAAGTCTCAGATATCTGTATTGTCGGATGTCATTATCTCTCAAGGATCCACGGACAAACTGAAGGACATCCTTGAGACGGGGGTCAATCCTAATGATGTGGCCTATGCGGCAGTCCCCCTCTGGGGCTTGGTGTGGTCCAATAAAGAGATCCCGGTTGGTGATACGATGGCCGTAATGCTTTTGCAGGCAGGCTTGGATCCGAACGGGTACATTAATATGGATAAGACTCAGTCCGTGTTTGCGGACGTCATTAGGGCAGAATCTCCGATTTTTGTGATACAGGCATTCCTCAAGGCCAAGGTGGATTTGAACAACTTAATTTGGAACGGCGAACATTTTGACCCGATGCGGGTTGCTATTGAAAAAGGGAACGTGGGCATTGTCCAGGCCCTTTTGCAAGCGGGGTATGATCCCAAGACTAATGTGGCAACGCTTAAGAATGGCGGGAAAATCAATGCTCTTGAATTCGCTATTGTTTATAAAAACAAGGAAATAGTTGATTTGCTTCTCAAGAAAAAGCCGGACGTGAACAGAAAAATCCGTCGTGACGATGGCACGATTACAAATCCGCTTTGCCTTGCGGCATATCAGGAAGGAAACGCCGCTGTCGTGAAGTCCCTTATAGCGGCAAAGGCGAACGTCAACCAGAATTGCGGCAGTGATGACTCAACCCCGTTGACCGCTGCTGTGGACAATTCCGACGAAGATATGGTTCGTGTCCTTGTTAATGCGAAAGCAAACGTGAATGTTGTTCGTGAGGGTGGGTTTACGCTTCTTGAGTTTGCTCAATACAAGGAAAACTCGAATATCATCAATATGTTGAAGAAGGCCGGTGCACGTGCTCCCTTCCGTGGGGATTTTGTTGGCTTCTGTGCAGACTCGAATCTGACCGAAAAGATGGTTCTCGATGCTATCAGGGACGGTGCTGATGTGAACGAGGTCAAGGGTGACGACGGTTGGACCCCGCTTCATGCGGTGGCGTTGTTTGGTAGGGACCTCAAGGCCATGCAGGTGCTCATCAAGAAGGGCGCTTTTGTGAATGCGCAAACCAAGAGCGGAATGACTCCCTTCCTGATGGCCGCCAAGTTTAATTCAAATCCGGCCTTCGCTAAAATGCTCATGGCAGCAGGGGCCGATATCGATGCCCGCGACTCCGAAAATAACGGTTGGGATGCCTTGCAGGACGCCGTGGCGAACAATGGCCCCGAAGTTGTCTCGCTGTTGCTGGGCGCAGGGATGGCGCAGGGCTACAATGAAGCGGAAAAGAATCTTCTCGTCAGGATTGCGGTCAGGAACAACGACAATCACCGTGTGCTGATTACGTTGCTCAAGAACGGATTCCACGCTGAACCGACGAATTCTTGGTGGGAGAAGCCCTTAAATGTCGCCTTGGAATTCGCAAAGCCCATCGATATCATCAAGGTGCTAATTAGCGGCGGTGCCATTGTCGATGATTCGGCGATGAGAAAGGCAAGGGATCTCCCGATGGAAACTAAGGAACAGCAGAAGTACCGTAACCAGGTTATCGATATCTTGACCAAGGCTAAAAAGAAAAAACGTTAAAAAAGTAAATCGGTATGAAAAGAATTCCCTTGGTTACGGTGATTGTTCTTGTGGCGGCTTTGAGCGGAATTGCTGAGTCGCTAACCGATTCCCGTGACGGCCAAATGTACAAGGTCGTCGAGATAGGGGGCACGAAGTGGTTGGCCGAAAACCTGAACTTCAAGACGAAGAACAGCTTCTGCTACGATGACGACGAGTCCAATTGCAAACTGTACGGTCGCCTCTACACGTTCGATGCGGCTCAGAACGCCTGCCCGGACGGATGGAGGATAGCCTCGGAAAGCGACTGGAATTCCCTGAGCGATGCGGACTACCAGAAGACGCTTCAGGTGCAGCCGGCCGGATTCCGTAACAGTAAGGGAAAATACGAACTCGAAGGCCTCCGCGCCGATTTCTGGACGGATGGCTCGGCGAGCAAGGACAAGGGAAACTATGCCTACTTTAGCTTCAAGGCGCAAAAGAGCGACAAGAACAATTACAGCAAGAAGGGAGCCATGTCCGTCCGCTGTGTCGAAGGTGGCTCTGCAGCAGATGAGTGCGAAGACTTTGGCGGTGAAGGCCAAGGCTACTACGAATCGGTTGTTGAGCGGAAAGATTTCTCAGTATGGCAGAATATTCAACATGGAATGTGCTCTCGTGGAGCGTCAGAAGAGTTCCTGATAGTTTTCAAGAAGGGTTTTATGCTTAAATGTGATTGCCAGCAGGATGACGACTTCGAATCGTATGTGACATATGGCGGCGGAATCCCGAAATTTTGCGGTAAGTCCGGCAGTAAATGCTCGTCTTGCCAGCTAGATTCGTTCAAAGATTTGAAACAGTGCCTGCCAATGCTAAATGCCACTCTTAAAAATGGATTCTTGACAGAGTAGGAGAAAGGCTATGAAAAAGTTTGCCATATTTTTGTTGATATCTGCTGCATTGGTATTTGCCGCATCGGGACATTCTACGACATCATATGGCGGAGGTCAGCCTGCTATTGTTGAGCCGGGGAATCGTGCTGTCGCGTTTGACTCAAACAAGAGATTGAAGGGAAGCGAAGTCACGGTTCAAAATATCTTGAAATTGTTGTCGGGTAAAAATCTTGGACGGATAGATGAGGATGGTGATCTGTTTGTCACGGATGGAAATTATAAGGGATACGTATATGTTTACCCAGACAAGAAAATGGTGAAAATTTCAGCCTTGTGGGGTGGCAACCTGAAGGTTGACGAATCAGTTGCGATTGTTGTCGCCAACGAATTCAATGCGGGTAAAGTCTTGGGGAAAGCTTACTATTATCAGGCGGAAGATGGGGAAGGTCGGATGCGCCTGGTTTATGACTTTGTTTATGATGATGGAGTCAGCGCTGTTTTCCTTAATGAAACCCTCAACTGGTTTTGGGCTTTGTGTTCCGGTTTTTCGTCAATGATAAACGAAAAAAATTTGTTTGAGTAACGGGTATTTTTATGGTACGCCTTCTCTGGATTGCATTTGTGTTGACGGCTCTTTGTTTTGGTGCTGGCTACTCCGATTTTGGGCACTGGTTCGAGGCTCTGTGGAATAGCTGCATATAGGAAAAGGTTTGTTTGTTCATGAAAAATCTAAAAAAGATATTGTTCGGTATATTTGTCGCATTCTGTGCGCAGCAGGTCCTTGCCTATGGTCATTACGATACGAGCTCGGATTATGATGATGAAATTTCTGTAGGGGACGAAGCTGGAGGGGGTTTTCAGAAAGCCTCGTCGAATCAGAATCAAAATGGCTTGGCCCTTCATGTTGCTGTGACAGACAATTACATTGTTATCGGGGCGCGAGGTGGTTTTCAGCCGAACGTGTATTATGAAGTCCTGGGGGGGCGCTATCCGGATCGTTATGTAGCAATACAGAAGGAATCTGAGGAAGATCCCGGCCGTGTTATTTGGACGGTCTATTCTTCAAGAAATGGAGAACCGGACAGTGCCTATGTAGATGAAAACAATAATTTTCTCGCTCTTCCCGGTGAGGGTCCTTCGGGTATGCAACCGCCGGAATATCTGACTAAGCCCCGCGCCGGGACTGTTCTTGCAACGATTTCGCCCAATTCAGCCCGTGTGCTTAGCCAATGGGAGGCTCAAAGGGCTGTCGTTGCTCCTTTGTCTGTGTTTGACGTGATTGCAAAGGATCTAGTCGCTATACATACGCAGTTCAGTGATATGGAGGATGTTAATTGTGCGGGCTTGATTATAAGTAGCACTTTTTTTGACGATAATAGGCTCCGTGAATTGCGTCCCTTGATGAGCGCGTTGAAGAATGCGGGGTTCCGGAATATTTGCCTGTTTTTTTTGGATAAAGTGGATGAATCGGTAAAAAAGATGGCTTACGACGAACTCTTTTCTCCGCTCGGTCTTAAGCCTTCGAACAAGTGTGCCCCCATAATGCTTCTCACAGCTAAAAGCAAGACCGCTAGTGCTGCGGCTTATGACCTAATGAAAAACCAGAAGTTCTCTAAGGATATTGACCGCGTTCTGAAAGATGTTGCTGGCCTCCAGACGTCGGGAAAAACTGACGGCGGCTCCAACGAAGGGAACGGAGGTATTGGCGACGGACTTGCGGGGCTTTTCTGTGGCGACAGTTGTAGCAATAAAGGCGGTATCGCAACCAAGGCCAAGGGAAACGTAAAAACTCCGACTGCCCGTGATATCGACATAAGTGATGACGGTTTCCGCTCCGAATCGGACATCATGAAGGTCGTGCGCCAGCGTACTCCGGGCCTGCGCCATCTTTATAACAAGTTCCTGAAGAAGAGGGAAGGTTTTGCTGGCCGCATCGTCTTGAAGTTAAGGATTGCTCCGGGTGGTGAGGTTACTTTTATCTCGATTGTTTCCTCTACGACCGGATATGGCGAATTTGATGCTAGTATCAAGAACGCGGTCTCCAACTGGATGTTCAATAAGGTTGACTTTGGCAGTACGACGGTGAAGATTCCATTTACTTTCAGTGAAAATTAAGTCGAGATGTAGTATGCGCTTCCTTGTTTACATTCTTCTTGCTATTGCCATGACGGTTTGTGCTCATGCGCAAGAGGAATCCTATGAGGAAGACTTCGCCGACGAACCGTTCGATGAACAGTTGGCGGGAACGTTAAACACCCCGTTGAATCTGAACGATCCGTTTGACCAGTTTAACGGGAGTCTGTTGCATGCCGAATTTGACCTGGATGTCGAGGATGAAATGGACTTTCTCACGCCTCAGGGAGGTTCGTCGGAACAGGTCGCTGCCGCACCGAAGACATCTCCGAAACCGGCCAAAAAGAAGAGGAAGTTCCGGGTAAACTGGGGCAACTTCATGATTTCATCGGCTGTGCTGGTTGCAGGGGGCGCTGCCGCGTACTACGGTGACCTCAGGGCCAAGCAGGAACGTGATGCGGGGGTCCCGGCATCTAGAGTTGAGTTGAATGATCGCATTGATGCAGCAAAGAACTGGCAGATTATAAGAGCTATCGGATATTGTGTGGCTGGAATCGGAGCCCTTGGTGTTGTCCTGACACTGGCTTTTTGAGGGGATTGCGTATGAAGGTGTTGCTGTTCTTGTTGTTCTTGGTTCTGGCTGGATGTACGCAGTCTAAATTGGTTATCGAAGGAGACGCTCTTTCGGACAAAAAGTCGTTCGAGGCGAAAACGGGATTCTTGTCCGTGGTCTCGGCCGAGTCTGCGTGCGACGCAAAGGAAGTTTGCCAAAAGAAGAACGGAACCTTGATTTTGTCGGGCGACAGCCTGAAGGCCGCTGTTCCTTTTCACCCCAACCAGGTCTTTGCGGCCCCGCTCCCGCCGGGCTATTATGAGGTTGATTCCATTGCGTATTTCTGCGAAGGGAGCGATGCCCACTCGAAATTCTCGTGGGGCTTTGACGGCATGCCCGACAAAAGGCTTTATTTGAAGATACCGCATGTAGGCTTCTGCAAGATGGACATCCTGGCCGCATCCGAGCTTTCGCTTGTTCCCGGAAAGCAGGAAATTGAAGCGAAGAGGCCTTACGGCAGTCTTGCCGTGAATCTGGAAAAGCTTCCCGATTGCCTGATATATTCGGATGATGTCCTGTACAAGGAGAAACTTGTCGTATCGGGCCAGAGCTCTTGTCTGAATAGCGATGACTTTGTCTGGAAAAATATCGGTGGTACGGCAAAACTGAATACGGAAAAAGCGGGGAAGGTATCGGTTTCGTATTCGGACGATGTTGTTGCCTCGAAGCCAAATGTCGTGGCGGAAATGAAACAGAAGAAGGACCTTTCGACATGCTCGGTCTTGTCTTACAGTTACCGGGGCTCGGGACATGTGTTTTTTGCGACGACGTCCCTTTTGGGAGGCTCGTTCGTTACGGTGCCGGTCCTGATAAAGGATTCGGAAGATTGGCGTCAGGTTACGCTTCCCTGGAATAATCCGAATGTTGCCGGAGAAGTTTCGATGGAAGAATTCAGGAAATCGCTTATAGGACTTACTTGGAGAATCGAAGGTTATTCCTCTGTGGGCAACTATTTGGAGATAAAGAACGTCCGTTGCGAATAGGTGCGGGTTGTTTTGCAAAAAGGAACTTGAAATGGCTAAAAGAATAATTCAAGGATTTATTTTTGCGTTAACGTTGGTTGCTTTAAGCAGCTGCGCAATAAATCAGACCTTCGACAAATGGGATTTGAGAAACGAAGCCGCTTTCGAAGGCGAATCGGGGGTAATCGGTGTTGTTCATGCCTCGCTCTCTGGTGCCTGTGACTCGGAAACGGGAGAAATCATCCTTTATGGACCTGACGGAAAAAAGGAACAGATTGACTTTGTGTCGAACAGGCTGTTCGCCTCTTACCTGATTCCGGGAACCCACAAAATTGAAGAGGTCCGCTACCGCTGTAATTATACTACCCGGGCAGGGACAACCATCAATTACTTGAAGTGGTATTTTGACTCGGATAATATGTTTGCGAAAAACAAGTTGTTTAGCAAGTCTGGCAATACCGTTACCCAGACATTTATAATTCACGGAAGCGCATTGGTAAATGTTCCTGAAGATGGTTTCTGTAAATTTGCTGTGAGCCCTGATAAAGAAGGGCGATGGAGCGGTGGCATTGATTTGAAAGATGATAGAATAGCGATTGATTTGAATAGTGTTCCATCTTGTCAATAATAAAGGTTTGTAAGACTATGAAACGGCTTCTCGCTTTACTTTTGCTTGCTCTTTGCCTGCCCGGCTGTACGGACTATGCCGCCCAGCTTGAGGATGAATACGGGGAGATGGTGGATGCCCAGGTGTCGAGTTGCTCGGAACAAAGTAATCCTGTTTATTTATCAAGCAGTTCTACGACGTACTATACTCCCACATCAAGCAGTTCCGTGACAAACTATACCAAACCCAAATCGAGCAGTTCTGTGGCTAGCGTTGCGGTATGTGGCAGCAATACTTATAATCCCAAGAAAGAATTCTGCAACGACAATGTCGTAGATACGTTTTGCAATACAAGTTGCTGGTCTGCAGATGAAAGTCAATGCTCTAGCTGCTTAAATGGCGTGTCTTGCAATGGTTTCCCTTATAACCCGAAGAAATTTGCTTGTGTTTCGGGAGTACTCCACCAACTGTGCGATGCTAGCTATTTTGGGCACTGGTTCGAGGCGCTGTGGAATAGCTGCATATAGGAAAAGGTTCGGTTGTTCATGAAAAATCTAAAAAAGATATTGTTCGGTATATTTGTCGCATTCTGTGCGCAGCAGGTCCTTGCCTATGGTCATTACGAAACAAGCTACGCTCCGGCATCTTTTGGACCTGGCAAAATATTGCGGGAAAGCGATGTTAATCCGGGAAATTTATTGAAACTCCTGGAAGGTGAAACTCAGGGCCGGATTGATGAGGATGGCGACCTCTTTATTACAAATGGAACCTACAAGGGCTATATCTTTGTATATCCCAACCAGAAACTTGTAAAGCTTTCTGCAACGTGGGGTGGAACCCAGGATGTGGATGAATCCTTGGCTATCGAGACGGCAAACCAGTTCAATATTGATAAAATTTTGACGCAGGCCTCATTTCTCAGACGTGACAATGGGGATGGCGTCATGCGATTGACATACCAATTTATCTATGATGGCGGCGTGAATCCCGTCTTCCTGAACAAGACGTTGGAATGGTTTTGGACTTTGTGCTCTGACTATTCGGATGTAATTAATGAAAAGGGATTGTTTAATTCTTCCTTGTCAGGTCACAACAAGACGGGTGACGGCTTCAATGAAGGCTTCGCAGAAGGTGGGGATGATGGTGTCGGCGACGGCCTTGCGGGCCTCTTCGGTGGAGGCGGTATTGCAACCAAGGCCAAGGGAAATATCAAGACTCCGTCTGGAGATGATGTCAAGATGGGTGCCGGTGGTGGATCTCGTTCCGCTGCTGACATCATGAAGGTCGTACGTCAACGTACTCCGGGCCTGCGCCACATCTATAACAAGTTCCTGAAGATAAAACCGGGATTCCAGGGTAAGGTTACCCTGAAGTTCACGATTGCTCCGGGTGGTGAAATTATCAGTATTTCCATTGCGTCCTCTACGACCGGGTATGGCGAATTTGACGGAGAGATTAAGAAAGCCGTGAGCCGCTGGACTTTCAGCAAGGTCAAGTCTGGTAACACGACTGTGACGATTCCGTTCACCTTCAGTGAAGATTAAGTCGCTGTTTGCATTTAAACATTTAAGCCAGCCGCAATCGGGCTGGCTTTTGTATAATCGTTGCCGGTTGTTGCCTAGACCAGGCTGATGCTTTCGTCGAGGCCGAGCGCGATATTCATGTTCTGAATGGCGGCACCGCTTGCGCCCTTGCCGAGGTTATCGATAATAGTCGTCACCTGCATCACGTTCTCGTTGCCGAAAACCTGGATGCGGGCGTTGTTTGTGTCGTTGCAGACGGTGGCGTCAAGGCGGCCGTTGAACAGCACGGGGGCTGCTTCATACGGCATGACCTTCACAAAACGGGAACCTTCGTAATGCTTCGCCAAGATTTCGGTGAGGCCTTCGGGGCCGACCTTCTTGGTGAGTTCATTCGCGAAGATGGCGACCGTCACCGCCATGCCCTTGTAATAGGGGCCGAGTACCGGGTTGAAGAACGGCGTGTTTTCGAGTTCGCAGTACTTCTTCATTTCGGGAAGGTGCTTGTGAGCGAGCGCGAGCGCGTACGGGGCGGGCGCCATGATGGCCTTCGATTCGCCGGCAGCATGCGAAAGGGCTGCTGCTTCCTCATATTCGGCGATGAGCTTCTTGCCGCCGCCGGAATAACCGGTAATGCTGTAGGCGGCGAGGTTTGCGCTCTTCGGGAGGATTCCTGCGGCAACCAGCGGGTGCACGCCGAGGATAAAGCCCGAGGCGTGGCAGCCGGGGTTCGCGATGCGCTTGGCTTTTGCAATCGCTTCGCGCTGGGCGGGGCTCAGTTCCGGCATCCCGTAGGTCCAGTCCGGATTCACGCGGTGCGCGGTAGAAGCGTCAATCACGCGGGTGTTCGGATTTTCGCAGAGGGCTGCACTTTCGACAGCGGCCGCGTCGGGCAGGCACAGGAACGTCACGTCGGACTCGTTGATGAGCCTCTTGCGTTCGTTAATGTCTTTGCGGAGTTCAGGAGAAATGCGCAACACTTCGATGTCGGTGCGCTTTGCGAGTCTCTCATAAATCTGCAGGCCAGTGGTCCCTGCTTCACCATCTACGAAAACTTTGAACATCTTTCTATCGGATTGAGGTTGAAGGTTGATTACTTGCCTGCGCCGCAGCACTTCTTGTACTTCTTGCCGGAACCGCACGGGCACGGGTCGTTGCGGCCGACAACCGGACCTTCGTGACGGACGGTTTCCTGCTTCACTGCACGGCCGTCGTAGAAGAACCATGCGCCGCCCACCTTGTGGAATTCGCCGAGTTCGTGGTGGTTGCGGGTGATGTTTCCCTGCTTGAAGCGTGCGACGAATTCGACCCAGCCGATGTTCTTCTCTTCTTCGGTCTTGGTCTGCTTGATCTCGATGCCGAGCCATTCGGAGTCGCGGCTCCAGGCTTCTACGCTCGGTTCGTCGAAGTCACTGCGCTGGCTAGCTTCGAGGGAGTCCTTGAGCCAGGCGATTTCGTGCTTGGCGTAGGCTGTATAGCGTGAGCGCATCAGCGCTTCGGGACTCTGGGCGAGGGCAGTTCCCTTGATGATGGGTTCACAGCATTCGCAGTATTCTTTTCCAGATCCGCAGGGGCATAAATCTTGAGCCATAGTTTAATCCTTGTGTTTTTGTTTGGCGGCCATGCCGCATTAAAAATTTTGAGGAAAAATTAGAAAAAAATAGGAATGGAGAAATTGGACGCACAAAAAAAGACGAGAGCTTTTCCAGTCTCTCGTCTTTTGTCGCAAGCTTTTTGTCTATAGGCTCGTTGAGCCGTTCTAGATTACAGGCATTTCTTCAAAAGCCAGATTTCTTCCTTACCTTCGCGGCCGGGGATGCTATTTACGGGCTTGATGCGTTCCACCACATCGAAAACGCCGCCGAGGCGCGCCATGAGTTCGCCTTCGCTCGTTGCATGGGGAGGGCCCTGCAGCGTCTTGCCGTTCATGAGCGGGTAGAGGAAAAGGATCAGGACGCCGTCGTCCTTGAGCATCTTGTAGCAGACTTCGAAGAACTCGTCGCGCCGCCCCGGATGGATGGCGGAGAAAGTGCAGTAATCGTACACGATGTCGAACTGCTGGCCACCGCGCTTGGGGTCCTTGGGGGTGAGCGTGAAGAGGTCAAGGTCGAGCGAACGCAAGTTCTTGTGCTTGCGGCTCAGGTGGTCGAGTTCGTCAACGGCCGTGGGCGCAAAGTCTACGGCGAGCACTTCGTGGCCGCGTTCGGCCCAAGCTTCTGCATCGTAGCCGAAACCTGCTCCGGGAATCAGCACGGAGCCGGTAGCCGGGCAAGAGGGGTGCTTGAAAAATTCGAGCAGGGCAGGGGTCGCCTTCTTGAAATTCCAGTAGTCCTTGCCATCGGCATAGAGGTTGTCCCAGAATTCCGGGAGGTTCTGCGTTAACATTCTTTACCTTCCTTTTTGTACGCGAGTTGCCCGCAGGCGGCGAGGATGTCGCGGCCGCGCGGGTTGCGGATCGTTATTTGAATTTCGGCGGCACGCACGGCGGCGAGGAAATCCTCGACCTCTTCGGGCGTGGGGGCGTGCAAGCTCGGGTCATCACCGTCATTAAGCACGATTGCGTTCACCTTCACTCGGCGGGGGGCGCAGATGCGGATCAATTCCTTTGCGGCCTTAGGGGTGCAGGTGATGTCCTTGATGAGCACGAACTCGAACGTCACATAATTATCGGTGCGGCGGATGTATTCGTCAACCGCTTCGAGGAGTTTCTCGATGGGCCAGGTCTTGTTCACCGGCATCACGGACGAACGGTATTCGTTGTTCGTGCTGTTGAGACTTACGGCGAGGCAGCAGGGCGTATTGCGGTCGACAAGTTCCTTGATTTTCGGGACAACGCCGCTTGTACTCACGGTCATGCGCTTTGCGCCCATGTTGAAGAGACTCTGGTTGTGCAGGGTGCAACAGACTCTGTGCACGTTTTCCAGGTTGTTGAGCGGTTCGCCCATGCCCATGAAGATGATGTTCGTGACCTGGGCAACGTTGCCTTCATCGTTCAAGAGACCGGCCTCTTTCAGGTACCAGTTCACATTGAGGATTTCTTCGAGGATTTCGCCCGCTTCGAGGTTCCGGGTGAAGCCCATCTTTGCGGTGCGGCAGAAAGCGCAGTTCATGGCGCAGCCCACCTGGGTCGACACGCATACGGAGAAGCGTCCGTTGGCTGGAATCATCACGGTTTCGATGTGGTGGTCGTCGCGCGTCCGGAAGAGCCACTTGACAGTGCCGTCGACCGATTCCATGCGCTGTTCCTCGATGAGGGATCGGATGGAAAACTGTTCGGCCAGTTTTTCGCGGAGCGAGGGCGGCACGTTCGCCATTTCGTCGTAGGATTTTACCTGTTGGCAGAAAAGCCATTTCTGGATTTGATCGGCGCGGTATTGCTTCTCGTTTACATCGCGAAGCCAAGCCTTGAGCTCGTCAGTCGTGAGAGATTTTATGTCGCGCGGCCATTCCATGGTGGCCGTAAAGATAGAAAAAAAACAGTTTTTTGTTAAGGGTAAAAAAGCTTTTCAATCCCTTTAAAAATAAGGGATTGAGGCTATCTTGCCGGTCATGCGCTAGAACATTTTGCGGGGCTTTTTCGGCCCTTGCGTGTTTTCTGCGGCACCCTTGTTGCTGAAGAGCGTTGCGTCGTCGGCGGACTTGGTTTTCACCTTGTAGTGGTCGCCATCGCAGACTTCGTCGGGATAGTTGTTGGTGGTGTAGAGGCAGTATGTCTTTTCGGTGCAGAATTCACCCGCGAGTTTACCCGTGACGTTGCAAACGCCGCGGCTGATGACTCCGCTCGGAACGGGGAACGATTTCTGCGGAAGACCCTTGTGAATCTTTGTCATGACGGCAATCCATGCGGGAAGCGCGTAGTTGCCGCCCGTATGGCCGACGCCCATGGAGACGGCCTGGTCGAAACCGACCCAGACGCCCATGGTGTAATGCTTCGTAAAGCCGATGTACCAGGCGTCGGTGTAGTCGTTCGTTGTTCCGGTCTTGCCGCCGCTCGGGTGGTTGAATCCGCTCTGTGCGACCTTGAATCCGGTTCCGCGGACGTTTACGTCTTTCAGGATGTCGACCATTAGGTAGGCTGCGGAGGGCTTCATCACGACACTTTCGACCTTGGAATTCTTTTCGATTACTTCGCCGTTCTTGTCTTCGATGGATTCGATCATGTAGGGCTCGATTCGGGTTCCTCCGTTCGGGAATACTGTGTAGGCCGAGGTCATTTCGAGGAGCGTCGCTCCGACAGACCCGAGGGCGAGGCTCGGAACCGCTACGAGCGGAGCCTTGCGGATGCCGAAGGCGCGGGCGTAGTTCACCACGTTGCTCAAACCGTATTTCGAGGCGGTGAGGATGGCGGGGATGTTTTTCGAACGGTAAAGCGCCCTGCGAAGCGACATCATGCCTTCGAAGTTCTTTTCGGAGTTGTGCGGTCGCCACATGCCGGTTGCCGCAGTCTCGTCGGTCATGGTGATGGGAGCGTCGTTCACCGAGTCGCAGGGGGAAGCGCCGTTGTCCATGGCGACGGAGTAGACGATCGGCTTGAAGGACGACCCAGGTTGACGCAGGGACTGGACGGCGCGGTTGAATCGCGATGTGTTAAAGTCGCTGCCGCCGACCATTGCGCGAATTGCGCCCGTCTCGTTCTCGATAACGACTGCCGCCATTTCTACGTCATGGTAGCGGATTTCGGGCGGGTAGCGCCATTTCTTGATATTTGCGGAAGTGTCCTTGCTCAGGTAGTCCTTCTTGAACAGGGTGTAGACGCTGTCGAAGTGGACGAGAACGCTGTCAAGTTCCATGTTGTACTTGTCGGCGAGCTTTAGGTTCTTGGCCGCCTTCTTCTGGAATTCCTTGCGGTATTTCTTGACTGTCGACTGGATGACGCTGTCTGCGAGTTCTTGGATGTCGGGGTCAATGGTGCTGTAGATGGAAACTCCGTCAGCGTAGAGCGAGTTCTGCCCGTACTTCTTTTCCATGTACTTGCGGATTTCTTCGTAGTAGTAGAGGCCGGAGCCCGTTTCAGGTTCCTTTTCGGCGAGCGCGATGGGGGTCGCTATGTATTTGTGGTAGTCTTCCTTGCTGATGTAGCCTGCGTCGTACATGGCGAAAAGGACCGTGTTGCGACGTTCGAGCGATGCCTTGGGGTGCTTGTCAGGGCGGTAGGATTCGGGCGCCTTGAGCATGCCCGCTAGCACGGCGTATTCCGGAATGGTGAGGCTGTCGAGCGGTCGGCCGAAGTAGTATTTGCCTGCGGCCTGGAACCCGTAGTTGCCGCCTCCCAGGTACACCTCGTTCATGTAGAACTCGAGAATTTCCTGCTTGGTATAGGTCTGCTCGATGCGGATGGCGGTCATCGCCTCTTTGATTTTACGGGCGATGGAACGTTCCGGCGTGAGGAACAGGAGCTTGGTCAATTGCTGGGTGAGGGTGGAGGCGCCGCGGAGCTGCTTGCCGCTGAGGGCGCTCTCGACGATTGCCGACGGGATGGCCCAGACGTTCATGCCCCAGTGGTTGTAGAAGGCGCGGTCTTCGGTCGCCATGACGGCGTGGATTGCGTCTTCGGGGATGGAATCGAACGAGGTCCATTCGCGGCGTTCCACGAAGTACTTGTGCACAATTTTCCCGTTCATGTCGTAAATGTTGGTGACGAGCTTCGGGTTTATTTGCTCTAGCTGGGCGAGGGAGGGGAGCTCCGGCAGGTAATGGTTATAGACGATGACGACTGCGACAAATCCGAGAATTATGGGAAAGCAGAGGATGGCGAGGCAAATGTCGAACTTTTTGTCGGAGAAAAGCTTCTTTGCGATGGTCAGGCAATAGGCTAGGATGGACTTGACTTTTTTCATCGTTAATTCTTGGATATAAAAAATTATTCAACAAATTTAGAAAAATCCCTTGACAATTCAACCGATAATTCTATATTTGGGCACGTCACGCGGATGTAGCCCAACTGGATAGAGCGTTTGGCTACGAACCAAAAGGCTCCAGGTTCGAGTCCTGGCACCCGCAGAAAAAACGACTTGCGTAAAGCAGGTCGTTTTTTTTTTGTTCTTTCGAGGCGAAATCCCCGCGAAAATGCCTCCCGATAGCCCTTCCCCGCAGAAAAAACGACTTGCGTAAAGCAGGTCCTGCAAAGCGGCCCCTATATAGTAATGATTTTTAAAAATAAAAGGGGAGTCTAAAATATATTTCTTTAACAAAAGGTCATGGGAATTTTTACATTTGGGAACATATGTATACTTTTGTATTTGCAAGTTTTTTATATCTTTATTGTATGAAATTAGATGACCATGAGGTGTTTTGTAGCGCGTTCCGAAAACTTGTGATCAGCATAAGGAGGGATTCGTTGGTCACGCAGCGTCAGCTGTCGAAGATTTCGGGGCTTACTCGGCAATTTATATCAATGTTGGAGTGCGGAAAGAGGATTCCCTCTTTTGAGACTTTTTGTGCGCTGGCGATGGGACTGGATATGACACCGGTCGAACTGCTGGAAAGGTTTTCAGCCATCTATGAGGCGGAATACATGGCGAAGAATCGTCGGCTTCGGGAGCGGAGCAAGGCTGCCGAATATATCAGGAATACATCGGGGCGAAATCTGTTGGAGTCGTAGCTGACAGCCGCGGAACGTTTCGTTTTAAAACACTCTTGCAAGAATGTCTCAAAATAAAACACGCGAGCGTGCGAAAAAATTGGCTGATATTTGACTTTTCCACCTGTTTGACGCAAAAATCTTGCCAAAAAGGTCTTTTTTGGAAAAAATCTGTTTGGCACAGATTTTGCTTTTGTTCAAGCGAACAAAATAGTCCAACTTGGACCAAGATTTAAACAAAAGGGTGTCGCGAAAGCGACTGCCCGCAAAAAAGGAAAAGTAAAATGATCAAGCCTTTAGCAGATCGAATCGTTGTCAAGCCGGCAGAAGCCGAACAGAAGACCTCCTCGGGTCTCTTCATTCCGGATAACGCCAAGGAAAAGCCCATGCAGGGCAAGGTCGTGGCCGTGGGCCCGGGCCGCAAGAACGACAAGGGCGAAATCGTCCCGATGGAAGTCAAGGTGGGCGACGTGGTGCTCTACGGCAAGTACAGCGGCACTGAAGTCACCGTTGATGGCGAAAACTACCTCATCGTGAAGGAACCGGACGTCATCGCGACGCTCTAATCAAAAAAAGTTTATAAAAAAGGAAAAACAAAATGGCAAAGCAACTCAAGTTTGATGTGGCGGCTCGCGAATCCCTCATGAAGGGCGTGGACAAGCTCGCCAACGCAGTCAAGGTAACTCTCGGCCCCAAGGGCCGCAACGTGATGATCGCCCGCTCCTTCGGTGCCCCGAACGTGACGAAGGACGGCGTGACTGTCGCTAAGGAAGTGGAACTGGAAGACGCCTACGAAAATCTCGGCGCCCAGATGGCCAAGGAAGTCGCGAACAAGACGAGCGACGCTGCCGGTGACGGTACCACCACCGCTACGGTGCTGGCCCAGGCCATCACCCGCGAAGGCCTCAAGAACGTGGCCGCCGGTGCAAACCCGATGGACATCAAGCGCGGCATGGACGCTGCGGTTGACGCCGTCATCAAGGAAATCGGCAAGATGGCCGTGAAGATCAACGGCAAGGAACACATTGCCCAGGTCGCTACCATCTCTGCGAACAACGACCCCGAAATCGGTGACTTGCTCGCCAACGCTATGGAAAAGGTCGGCAACGACGGTGTCATCACCATCGAAGAATCCAAGACCGCCGACACGGTGCTCGACGTGGTGGAAGGTATGCAGTTCGACCGCGGCTACCTCTCTCCTTACTTTGTCACCAACACCGACAGCATGGAAGTCTCCCTCGAGAATCCGTACATCCTGTTGTACGACAAGAAGATTTCTACCATGAAGGATTTGCTCCCGATGCTCGAACACGTGGCAAAGCAGGGCAAGTCTCTCCTCATCATCGCCGAAGACGTGGATGGCGAAGCTCTCGCGACGCTGGTCGTGAACAAGATGCGTGGCACCCTGAAGGTCGCCGCCGTCAAGG
Source organism: Fibrobacter sp. UBA7003 (assembly GCA_002449765.1). Taxonomy (GTDB): domain Bacteria; phylum Fibrobacterota; class Fibrobacteria; order Fibrobacterales; family Fibrobacteraceae; genus Fibrobacter. The sequence goes on along the minus strand of DJXN01000004.1, from coordinate 177,639 downwards.
CCCCGGGCTTCGGTGACCGTCGCAAGGCCATGCTCGAAGACATCGCTATCCTCACTGGCGGTATGCTGGTTTCCGAAGACACGGGCGCGAAGCTCGAAGATGCTCCGGTCACCGTTCTTGGCCAGGCCAAGTCCATCACCATCACGAAGGACAACACCACGATCGTGGAAGGTGCCGGTGATGCAGCCTCCATCAAGGGCCGTATCGGTCAGATCAAGAAGCAGATTGAAACCACCACCAGCGACTACGACCGCGAAAAGCTCCAGGAACGCCTGGCCAAGCTTGCCGGCGGCGTTGCCGTGATCAAGGTCGGTGCCGCTACCGAAGTCGAAATGAAGGAAAAGAAAGACCGCGTCGACGACGCCATGCACGCAACCCGCGCTGCCGTCGAAGAAGGTATCGTTCCGGGTGGTGGCGTTGCCCTCATCCGTGCCGAAAAGGCCATCGACTCCCTCAAGTTCGATAACGATGACCAGAAGACCGGTGCTGCCATCATCCGCCGCGCCATCGAAGAACCGCTCCGCCAGATCGTGCAGAACGCTGGCCTCGAAGGCTCTGTGGTGGTGAACAAGGTCAAGGAAGGCAAGGACGCCTTCGGTTACAACGCGAAGACCGACACCTACGAAGACCTCATCAAGGCTGGCGTCATCGACCCGGCTAAGGTGACCCGCACGGCCCTCAAGAACGCCTCCTCCATCGCCTCGATGATCCTCACCACAGACTGCGTGATCACCGAGAAGAAGGAACCCAAGCCGGCTGCTCCGGCCATGGACCCGGGCATGGGTGGCATGGGCGGCATGATGTAATAAAGGTCGCTGAGCTTGTCGAAGCGCCGATAAAGATTCTCCTCCTAACAAAAAGCACTCGGTTCGAAAGAGCCGGGTGCTTTTGTTTGTTGCGCCGTGAGGGGCCGTCATACGAGCCCCTCCCTAGTCTCATTGCAGGTCGCGCTGGAGGATTTCGCACTGCTCTTTCTTCCACTCCTCGAAGGTGTCGTCGGCGATGTGCTGCTTGGCTTCGCGCATCAGGTGCAGGTAAAAATGCAGGTTGTGGATGCTTGCGAGCGTGAACCCCAGCGATTCTCCGGCATGGTGCAGGTGGCGCAGGTACGCGCGGCTAAAATTACGGCAGCAGTAGCAGTCGCAGTTCGGGTCCACCGGCTTGTCGAATTCCTCGGCATGGCGCGCCGCCTTGTAGCGCAATACGCCCTCGCTGGTGAACAGCATGCCGTTGCGCGCGTTGCGGGTAGGCATCACGCAGTCGCACATGTCCACGCCGCGCTCGATGAGCTCCAGCAGGTTCCACGGCGTTCCCACGCCCATCACGTAGCGGGCGTGGTCCTGCGGCAGAATGTCGGTACAAAAGTCCGCAATCTCGTACATCGTCTCGGTGGGTTCGCCTACAGAGAGGCCTCCCATCGCAAATCCGTCGGGCCCGAGTTCCGCAATGCGTTCAATCGCCTGCTTGCGCAAGTTCTTGTGCATGCCGCCCTGGATAATCCCGAAGAACTGCTGGTCGTATCCGTGGATAGGCGGGTGCTCCTTGAGCCATTGCATGGCTTCTGCGGTCCACTTGAGTGTAAACTTGAGGCTATGTTCGGCTTCCTTGGCGGTGCTCGGGAAGGGCGTGCACTCGTCGAGTGCCATGATGATGTCTGCGCCTATTTCGCGCTGGGCGTTCATGACGCTTGCGGGGCTAAAGAAGTGTTTTGAACCGTCAAGTATGCTCCTGAACTCGACGCCTTCCGGTGTAATCTTGCGCAAATCCTTCAGGCTCCATACCTGGAATCCGCCGCTGTCCGTGAGCACCGGGCCATCCCAAGCCATGAACTTGTGGATGCCGCCCGCCTTCGCGATGCGGGGCGTGGTGGGGCGCAGGTACAGGTGGTAGGTGTTCGCGAGGATGATTTCCGCCTTGATGTCCTTGAGCTGGGCGGGCGTGACCGCCTTGACGGTCGCCTCGGTGCCCACGGGCATAAAGATGGGGGTCGTCACGTCGCCGTGGTCGGTGTGGACCACGCCGAGGCGGGCTTTTGACTTCTTGGAGGTCTTTAGGAGCTCGAAACGGTTCATGAAATAAATATAAGTTGTTTATCTTGGTGCTAAAGATAGAAATTAAAAGCAAAAAGAAAACCCGGCTGAAAAGCCGGGTTTCTTCTGCGGTCGGACAGACTTGAACTGTCATGGGATCGCTCCCACTAGCACCTCAAGCTAGCGTGTCTACCAATTCCACCACGACCGCGTGGTCCTTAGCGGAACGGCAACAAATTTAGATTGATTTGTGCCGTTTGTAAAGGGGTAGGGGTGAAAATTTTTGAAAAAAATCAAAAATTAAACGCCCGCGACCAGCTTGTCGAATACCTGCCCGCGCACCTTGTAGTTCTTGAACAGGCCAAAGCTTGCGCAGGCGGGGCTCATGATGACGGTCCCGCCCTTGCCTATGGCTAGGCTGTCGGCGAAGGCTTCCTCGAGGGTGGGGAAGATTTTTGCCGTGATACCCGCGGAATCGAGCCCGGCCTGCTTCAGGGAATCAAGCATGCGTTCGGCGGTGGCGCCGATGAGGGCGATACGCTTGAGGTTCGGGCGCTCCTTCACGAGGATGTTCGAGAGCTCGGTAAAGTCGGCGTTCTTCTCGGAACCGCCGAGGATAAGCGCGAAGGGGCGCGTCATACTGGCAGTCGCGGCGATCGTCGCGTCTGGGCGGGTGGCGTAACTGTCGTTGAAAAATTCAATCCCGTTCTTTTCGCCCTTGAATTCCATGCGGAAGGGGAGAGTCTCGTAGCTCTTCAAGGCTTCGAAGGCATCGGGTACCTTGATTCCCAAAGCTTTGCAAGCGAGGGTCGCCGCCGCCATGTTTTCGAGCTGGTAAATGCCGCGGACCTTGCAGTCCGAAAGGTAAAGTTTCTCGCCGTCGATGGCGAGGGTGGCGCCGTCGATGACGGCGTCTCCGTCGCCGAAACCGTCTTCGTTAGCGTGGCATACGGCATACTTTGTTCCGGCGGGGCTTTCGCTTGCAATTTTCGCGGTCGGCTCGGCGTCCTTCAGGTACACGCATGTCCCGGAACGCTTCTGCCAACGCACCAGGTTGGCCTTCGCGTCCCGGTATTCCTCGACGCTCTTGTGCCAGTCCAGGTGCTCGGTCGAAACGCGCAGCACAACGCCCACGTCGGGCGAAAGCGAAAGCGTCATCAGCTGGAAACTGGAAAGTTCTAGAATGCTGATGCGGTCGGGCGTCTCTGTCTCGAGCAGGTCAAGTGCGGGCACGCCGAAGTTTCCGCCAATTTCGTTCTCTACGCCGCACTTGGTTAAGATGTGGCTAATCATGCTCACGGTAGAACCCTTGCCCAAGGTTCCCGTGACGCCTACGACCTTCTTGGGTTTAGTTTGTTCTAAAAACAGCTGAATCTGGCTCGTCATGATTCCGCCGTTCATCTGGAACTTGAACAGGTCCTGACTCATCGGGTACACGCCTGCCGAGCGTACGACGGTTACGCAGTCCTTGAGTCCGTCCAGGTAGCCTTCGCCACTGAAAACCTTCACGTTTACGTCTGCGGGTGTGTCCGGCAACTTCACCGGGTTCTTGTCCATCACGACGATTTCTTTAACGCCGTTACGTACAAGGTAATTGAAAGTGCTCTGGCCTTCGACGCCAAAACCGAGAACGCCGACTGGTGCTACAAGATTGCTGCTCATATCAAACCTTTTTGCGTGGTACCATTCTGCGACGTGCAGATTGGTCCGCCTTATCGATGCGGAAAATTTAGCAACCTGTTACCACAAGTAGCCACTGACCCCCAACATAAATCTGTTTTGGAATTGACTTTCTATGGAGTTTTTAGTCTCGGTCTCGTACCATCCTCCGATATATCTGAAGTTAAATGACCATACACCGAATAACCCATAAGACTCGTTACTGATGTAAAATCTATAGTCGATTTCTCCACCGAAACCAAGTCCTACGCTCATGTTTACGAGGGGAAAAACTTTTACGTGGCGAGAATCAAAAACGACAAATCCGGCAGTCGCGCTTGGTCCGGAGTAATCTTCAGAGAATTGAAAAGCGGGGATGAAGATGATTCGCCATATTTGAAGTGGAAGGCCAAATATTATTTCCGGCCTATTTGAAATGTTTAAGAACGCTTCTATACCGAAGCATCCTGTGTATCGCCTGCTTAGTACAGGGTCTTTTACCACTTGAAAAGTAACTGCGGATTCTTTAAAATATTTTATTAAATAATCGGAAAACTGGACAGTTCGGGGGCTTGGATATTTTGTGCTGAAATCCGATAGGACTTTTAGTGCGTTCGCCATGGCTGCTTCCCAATCCCAATTAACGTTGTCCTCGTAATTACCTGAATGAAATTTTGCGCCTACTCGAACGTAAAGCAGGGAATCATCGCATCTATCTATATCAGGGTAAAATCTATTGTAAAAGGTAAGAGCTTTCGATAATGTGGCCAGTAAAGAATGTAGGTCTTTCTTTTCTTGGGATTCTATTCTTGTCTTGATTTTTTCCGATTCTCTCTTGACGTTATTGCTGTCAGTCAAGTCCATAAGGGAAGTGAGGTATTTCTGTAATGTGTCAGTTCTTGCAAAGGAATAACGTTCTAGGTTCCCTGCATTGGCGTATTCGTCAAACCAAATATCAAGAGCCTTGTCGTAGCGCTCCAATAGCAAGTTGATTTGCAGGAGTTCGTAACGGTCTAGGGCGTAAGACTCTAATGCTTCTTTGGACAAAACCTCTATTAGTGAATCTACTGCCTGGATATTGTTTTGTATCAAGGCCTGCATCAAGTTGTTGCGTGCGTCTAGCATTTGTGGCTGCCTTCCGATACGGTCGAGCATGCCTTCGATGTCGCGGTTTTTCGGGGCTGCGATTGAAATGCCGATAATGAGAAGTATGAATGTTGCAATGGAACGAATCATTGTGAACAAAACTACAATTTTTCTCCTTCTAAAAAAATCGCCCTCGCTTTTCGCGAGAGCGGACTTCGTAATGCGGTCGGACAGACTTGAACTGTCATGGGATCGCTCCCACTAGCACCTCAAGCTAGCGTGTCTACCAATTCCACCACGACCGCAGGATAGCCGACGCGGCGGCCAAAACCGCCTGCGTCAACAAAATCCTTATTGCGCAGCAGGAGCTTCGGTAGCCGGAGCAGCGGGGGCTTCAGCTGCAGGAGCAACTTCAGCTGCCGGTGCTGCCGGAGCGGCGAAGTCTCCCGGGAGGGCCGGAGCCGGAGCCTGCTGCTGGGCGGCGTTTTCACGAGTCGCCTTCTGCATGGCAGATTCTTCCACCGTCTGGTCCTGCTTGGCCGTGATGAGGCCGAGGAGGAAGACGACGATAAAGAAGATCACGGCCACGACGCGGGTCAACTTCTGGATGAAGGTCGCGGCACCTGCGGTAGAGAATGCAGACTGGGAAGTCATGCCGCCGAGGCCTGCGAGACCGCCCATCTTGTCGTTCTGAACCAGAACGAGCAACATGAGGAAGAGGCACAGGAACACGTGCAGGACGATACCAATCCAAAAGAGTGTTGTCATAGTCGTTTTACCTTGAATTTAAAGTTTTAATTAGCGAGCTTCGGCAGCGTCGATGATTTCCTTGAAGGTGTTAGCCTTGAGGCCTGCACCACCGATAAGACCGCCGTCGATGTCCTTCTGGGCGAGGAGGCCGGCAGCGTTGGCACCCTTCATGGAGCCACCGTACTGGATGCGCATGCCTTCGGCAACGGCTTCGCCGTAGATTTCCTTAACAACGGAGCGGGCGTAGGCCTGAGTGTCCTGAGCCTGTTCGTCGGTAGCGGTAACGCCAGTACCGATTGCCCAAACCGGTTCGTAAGCGAGAACGCACTTGGCGGCGTCTTCGGCAGAAACGTCCTTGAAGGCGCCCTTAATCTGGAGACCGAGGACTTCCTTGAGGATGCCGCCGTTGCGCTGGTCGAGGGTTTCGCCAATGCAAATGATCGGCTTCAGGCCGGCTTCGAGGGTCTTCTTGACCTTGAGGTTCACGGTTTCTTCCGTTTCGTGGAAGTACTGGCGCTGTTCGGAGTGGCCGATGATGATGTATTCGGCGCCGATTTCCTTGACCATGTCAACGGAGACCTTACCGGTGAATGCGCCCTGGTCCTTCCAGTGGATGTCCTGGATGGCGAGCTTCACGTTGGTACCCTTGATGACGTCGGCGACCTTGGCGGCGGCGAGGTAAGTCGGGGCGATGACCACTTCGGTCTTCTTCACGTCCTTGACGGCTTCCACGATATCCTTAGCGAGCTGAATGGATTCGCTAACGGTCTTGTTCATCTTCCAGTTACCAGCAATGATATACTGACGCATAATTAACTCCTTGAGAGGTTTAAAATTTAACGGGCGTAAATTTAGTAAAAAAAGCCGCCCTTTGAAAGGCGACTTTTAAAACTTTGGCCGTAAAATGGGCTAGTTGTAGTTGCTGGAACGGCTGGAAGTCGGGGCCGGGGAGCCGCCATAGCGGTCGCCTTCGATCTTTTCGAGGATCCATTCGTTCTCGTAGCCCTTCAAACGTGCCTGGTCGGGGTGCTTCCAGATGAGGCGCGTGATGAGCTTGCCTTCAGGTGTGTAGTATTCCCACACGCTGCTGGTGTCCGTTTCCATTTCGTGGTCGGGAGGGCCCCAGAGCAGGTTCACCATGTCGTTGGTCATGCCTTCTTCGATGTAACCCTGCTTGAACACGTCCTTGAGGCGCTTGTCGATGCCCATGCTTTCCTTCGTGACGAAGTACTCGCGTTCGTATTCGTTTTGGCCTACACCACGTTCGATAAGAATAGGGGAGGAAGCTTTGTTTGCGCAACCCCAAAAGAGCAGTCCGCTCAGGGCAAGCACGCACAGATGAGAAATTTTCATAGGGTCTCCTATATGTTTTGTGCCTACAAAATAAGAATTTCTTGCGCAAATGGACGAATATTTTTTAGATTTTACAATGAAATGGGACTTTTTGGTCGTCAAATACGTATTTCGCTGCTTACGGTGGTCTTCGCGTTCGTCCTGTCCATGGGCGACGGTTTTGACCAGAGTGCCCAGTATGGCTTTCGCTATGGGCCGAACCTCTCCTGGAGTATCATGGGGAATACCCCTTTTGTATGGGGACAGTGGTTGCCGCAGCTGCTTGCGGATGTCCATTACACATGGCTGGAACCGGTCGGTGAACTCAATTATGGCGACAAAATGGGAAAGACGCCCACGTTCCTGAAGATGGAAGGCGCCCTGGAAATTTCGCCTTTCTATGCGGGATACCAGGCAGGGCTGGGGCTCCGGCCGTTCAAGACCAATCCGCAGGTCGAGGTCATGGCCACCTACTTGAGTTTTTTCTACCTGAGAAGCAATCTTGAAATGGTGACCTCCGATGTCATCGGTGAAGGTCGCATCGCCGAAACGTGGAATGCGGACTACATCGTCGATAACGTCTGGAGCGGGGAAGACGACGGCTTTAACTACGCCCAGCTTTTCGACATCGCTGTCAAAATCGAGTATTTTTTCCCGAAATCGGCGCTCATAGGCTTGAACATGCACTATATCCTGTCGGATATCAGCACGGATTTCAAGGGAAAAAGCTATGACTATAGGCTCAACATGCCGGTGTTCAGCCGAGACTTCGTTCTGGATTTCGAATTCTTCGGCCGCATCCCGGTAAGCGAACACGTGGCTGCCCTTGTCGAAACGTCCGTGTTTAGTACAGGTCTGTTGCGCAATGGCGATGTGGTGGAGAAGGAATCCCTTCGCTACATGATGGTGAAACTTGGCCCGCACCTTTCCTGGAAAGACGGATTGCATAGCGCCACCCTTGAACTGGGTTTCTGGAAAAGGCTGAAGGACTCGTTCTACGATGGCGACCTGAGCCAGCAGTTTATCGTACAGCTGCAGTACCAGGGTTACTTCTCGTTCCCGATCCACAAGAACGTGCGGTAGGCGCGGTCCGTATTCAATATGCTTTCGCGCAGGGGATCCTTTGCCAGGTCTTCGATGGGGTAGATGGAACGGATCCAGATGTTGCCCCTGTAGTTCGGGTGTTCCACGGTTGCAAGTGCAGGAAGATCAAGCCCGGAAAATTTTTTCCATGAATTGATCTGGATGACCCTCTTTTCTTTGCGGGCGCCGCGCATGGTGACCGAGTTCGGTTGCGGCAGCGTGTCGAGGGCGATGCTCCACCACATGTTCGAGAATGCGGTCGAGAGAATGTTCGGTTTCTGTTCGCTTGTATCCTTGCACAGGAAGTTCCCGTGGGCAAGGAGTTCCAGGTCGTCGTATTTGATGGGCGTGTTTGCGATTTCGTCGCGGAGGTGGTGCATCGCCATTTGGCGCTTCAGTTTCGGAAAATCCTGTTCGATATAGCGTAGGTCATTTGTCGTGATGTACTTGAAGGAGGGACGGTCGGGCAGGTGGATGAAGAACGTGTCGACCTGCTCTTGCTCGTGGTGTCTCCATTCGATGTCGATACGGGCGCGCGAGTGCTGCACGTTGATGAACCATCCTTCGAGATTGGCTATCATTGAGCGTTCGAAAAGCTTGTGGACGCAAAGGTCCTGGCCGTAGGATGCCGGAAGTAGGGCGAATGCCAGTGCGAACGCGATAAGGAATCTCATGATTCTAAAGATATAAAAAAGCGACGGCTTTTGCTTGCTGCCAAATTAAAACTTTAAAAAAACGAAAACTCCGGGCCCTCCCAATGGCTAAAGGAGGGAACGGAGTTTTTTGGTTTAGGAAGAATTCGGGGCTATCGACTAGCCTTCTTCGACTGCGCTGATTTCGGCGTCGTCGTCGGCTTCGAGCGCGTCGTTTTCGCCGAGCTTGAAGAGTTCCACGTCCTTCATGCTCTCGCGGATCTTCTGCTCGATTTCGGAGCAGAGTTCCGGATTGTCCTTGAGGAACAGGCGGGCGTTCTCGCGGCCCTGGCCGATGCGTTCGTTGTTGTAGCTGAACCAGGCTCCGCTCTTCTGGATGATGTCGAGCTCGCATGCAAGGTCAAGGATGGAGGCTTCGCGGGAGATTCCGCAACCGTAGAGGATGTCGAATTCGCACTGGGTAAACGGGGCCGCGACCTTGTTCTTGACGACCTTCACGCGAGTGCGGTTGCCGATGACCTCTTCGCCGTCCTTGATGGCTGCGATACGGCGGATGTCGATACGCTGGGTGGCGTAGAACTTGAGGGCGTTGCCGCCGGTGGTGGTCTCGGGGTTCCCGAACATCACGCCGATCTTCATGCGCAGCTGGTTGATGAAGAGCATGCAGGTGTTGGACTTCGAAAGGATGCCGGTGAGCTTGCGGAGCGCCTGGCTCATGAGGCGAGCCTGCAGACCCACGTGGTTGTCGCCCATTTCTCCGTTGATTTCGGCCTGTGGCACGAGGGCGGCCACGGAGTCGATTACGATGATGTCGATGGCGCCGGAGCGGACGAGCGTTTCGGCGATGTCAAGGGCCTGTTCGCCAGTGTCTGGCTGGGAAACGAGGAGGGATTCGATGTCGACACCGAGCTTGCGGGCGTAGACCGCGTCGAAGGCATGTTCCGCATCGATGAAGGCTGCGACTCCGCCGAGTTTCTGGGCTTCGGCGATGGCGTGCAGGGTAAGCGTCGTCTTGCCGGAAGATTCGGGACCGTAGATTTCGATGATGCGGCCGCGGGGGAAGCCTCCCACGCCGAGAGCCATGTCGAGCTGGATGCACCCGGTCGGGATGACGGGGATCTCTTCGACGGGCTGCTGTCCGAGAGCCATGATGGAACCTTTACCATAGTTCTTTTCGATCTGCGCAATGGCGGCTTCGACCGCCTTTGCCTTGTCGGCGGAAAGGTTGCTTGTGGGTGTCGTGTTTTTCTTTGCCATATTGGACTCCATTTTTTGTTTTTCTTGTCTAAATATATTATTTAGTGTTCACTTGTGCAAGTGCTTTTTTGGTTATTTAACAAAAAAAGTAGCTTGCCCAGCACTATAAAAACGGTTTTGAGCCTCACTTTGTGCCTGTCACCGTCGAAAATTTTACAAAAAGCCTCATTTTGCAAACAATTGTTGCCTGTTTTCCAGGAAATCGACATCCAGACGGTGCCCACGGGCTTGCCCGGGACGGCCCCGCCCGGCCCCGCGATGCCCGAGGTGGATACAGCCCACTGGCAGCCGAACCTTTCGAGTGCGCCTTTGGACATTTCCTGGACGGTCTGTTCGCTTACGGCACCGAACTGTTCGAGGGTCTCGTGGCGGACTCCGAGGAGCTTTTCCTTGATCTCGTTCTGGTAGGCGACGATTCCGCCTGCAAGGACTTCTGAAGAACCGGGCTCGTTCACGATGCTCGACGCTACAAGCCCGCCCGTGCACGATTCCGCTGTTGCCATCATCTCGCCGCGTTCGATGAGGGTCACCTTGATGGCGCGGACCAGTTCGGCAATTTTTGCTTCGAGTGCGCTGGCCTCGATTTCCATGCCTTCGATGTTTGCGTCCGTGACGGCTTGTTCGTTCTTCATTTCCATACTCCGTAATTTAGAATAATTGTGTGTCATAAAATGACATTGTAGATAAAACCTGAAATTTTCTTGAAAAATATATTTTTCGGAGTCGCCCTGCGCACCCGGTTTCTCGCATTTAACTATATTTCTTTACGATGTTTAAATACCTGTCTGCCATAATCCTGCTTGCGAGCCTCGTTTTTGCTGGCGTATCGGCTGCGCAGACGGTTCCGGCGGATTCCGTACAGCCAGATTCGTCCTCTTTTGTGGGTGACCCGCTGGTGAAGGGCAAGACGGGTATTGAATCCATAGACACGCTTCCCGTGAACGAGTGGGATATTCCCACGAAGCGCAATTCGCTTGGACTTACCATGCTCCTGAGTATTTTGCCGGGCGGAGGGCATTACTATACGGAACATTACGTTCGGGGCGGGTTCATCACGGGTATCGAGGCGCTGCTCTTTTACGAAGTGTATATCAACAAGGCTTGGCAGAAGGACCGCGTGCTCGAACAGGCGCAACCCTTCCGCGATTCCGTATCGATGTATACGAAGATTATACGCGAAATGGACAACCGCGACAGCCTGGCCTATTACCAGAACAAGCGGAACGAGTATGCAAACCGCGTGCGCGAGAAGAGCGACAAGAAGATGGAGCAGGAGGACCTGCGCTACGCCGAGAATGCCTGGCTGTTCGGCCTTCACTTGTATGGGATGATGGACGCTTTCGGCATCTGGTACAATAACAACTACAGGAGCGTGGAACTCCGCAGCATGACGACGGCGCTGTTGCTTGGGCTTATTCCGGGACTCGGACAAATGTACAATGGCGAGTTTGGCAAGGCGGGCTTACTTTATATGGGACTCATCGGGGCGGCGGCGAGTATCCGCACCTCGCAGAACATGGTGGAATACTACCTCGATCGCAAGCATTTCCTGGAAAGCGAGCAGTCCAGCAAGGAGGAACTGGAACGCGTGAAGGAACGCGTGACCTATTACCGCAAGAACAGGAACCAGTACATTTGGGGATTGGCGCTTATCTACCTGTATTCCCTCGGCGATGCGGTTGTCGATGCTTTGCTGAGCGACTTCGACAACCCGATGCACTTTGCACTGCTCCCGAATTTTACGGGTGGCGCGCAGGCGCTGGTCTCGTTTGACTTCTAGCGTTAGTCGCCCATCTTGAGCGGCGGCATCTTGATGCCTTCATGCACGGTCGTGAATTTCCCGCGGAAGTGCCCTTCGCTGTTGCGCGCGAATTCGAAACGCGAGACCATCGCGTAGCTGAACATTCCTTCGACGAAGACCTCGTCCGGCAGTCCGCAGGCAAAGTGCTGCAAGGCCGCGATTACGCCCGCATGGCTTATCCACAGGAATTCGCCGTTGTCGTCGAGCGTGTCGAGTAGCGTCTCGACGCGTTTGTCCACGTCGTGGAAGCTTTCGCCGTCCGGGAACCTGAACCCACGCCAGTCGCTTTTCCAGGTGTGCATCTCGGTGCGGGGGACCGCCGTGAGTTTCTGCCCTTCCCAGGTGCCGAAGTTAATCTCCATGAGCCGGTCGTCCCTCTCGATTGCAAGTCCCGTGGCTTGTGAAAATTTTTCTGCAAGACGCATACAGCGCAGGAGCGGGCTGCTGATCAGCCGCGTCGGGTGCGGGCCGGCCTTCAGGTAGTCATCGATGGCGCTTTTTGCCTCGTCTTTGAATGAGGGGGATACGTCAAAGTCGAGTCGTCCGTAGCAGACGTCATTCGGGTTGTAGGGCTTGGTATGGCGAACGGTCCAGAGAATCATTGCTGCTTCGTCATCCCCGCGCAGGCGGGGATCTTTAGTTAAAAAAAGTGCAACCCGAGGGTTGCAAAAAAAAGAAATCCTAGGCGACCTGAGCACATAAAAATTCACAAGTCCGTTGCTGCTTTCGCCCTGGCGAGTTGCCCGCAAATAGTCATTGCGCAGGGCCTAGGAACCTCAAATATAGAAAATTTTCTGCAAAGAACAAGAAATTTGAATGCCTTTTTTGAGCGAAATTCGCCATTTTGTTGAAAAATTGTTGAAAAAATGAGATTTTGTGCACAAAAAAAGAGACGAAATGTTCCATCCTGTAAATTTTTGTATATATTACTTTTGTGGGATGTAAAAATTCCGTTTCATTTCGTGCCTATATAGAACATTTTTTGAAAGTCCTGTTTTTCAGGAGGCGATCATGTTTGAAGGATTGAAAAAAACGGTTTGCTTGGCTGTGCTTTTGTCCAGCCTATTTGGTGTTGCTTTTGCTGCCAAGGTTGCTCCGCTTTACTTTGAAAGCCTCGGAACATCGGCTGGTGAGAATGCTGATGCCCAGCAGGAATATTGGGACGGCTTGATGAAATACAAGCTATGGGGCTCTGAAGGATTGACGTTCAATAAGCATACGGTGCATATTGCGGATAAAAATGGCTATAACGGCACTGCAACGGGCGATATTTCCTTTTTCAACGGAGCTCATCATGTGGGCGGGCCGCTTCTTTCGGGAAAGGGGTTGCATCTCTCGGATGATGGCACGACTCCCAATAATGATACCCTGAGTGGAGGCCCGGTAAGGGTTCTTGGTGATTTTGCAATTGCAGATTGGGCGGCAAATTCTGGTCCGGTTACTGGAGCCATCTATGAAGGACCTTATTGCGTGCAGGGCTCTATCAGAACACGTTCTTCGCAGGCTTACGATAATACACTGACCAATTGGGCTGCAATGGTCAAGGGCGGTGTCTATGGAACGTCGGGTGTGGTTGCTGCGGATGCTGCGACTGCCGATTCTACTTACACTTATAATGTTGAGAATCCTGAAACGGGTGACCTTGTCCCTGTTACGGAATACTACAAATACGTGGCCTATCCGTTTGCAGTGGGTACGTACCAGTCTTGCCCGGTGGAGGTCCCTCCGGTAGATACTCACTTGCGTGTGCCTCTTTGGCCTGAACCTGCAGAATGGGCTCCAGGTATCAATATGTCCAATGGTATTGACGAAGTTGCCTATATCCATGTTCCGCCGGAAAGCGCTTATATTAACGAATATGGCACGTATGACCTGTATATTGAAAATATCTATATGCACAACAGCGCACACAAGTACTTGTACGTTGTAATGCCGCATGGTGGTCGCCTTACAAGAATCTTTGTGCGCGATGGTTTCAATATTCAGCCGAGTGCAAACAGCGCGGTGATTCAGGTTGTCTATGTCGATAGGAACGCCGTTTACAATACGACCACCAAAGAGTGGGATGTGAGCGCTCTTGTCGATAGTAACTACATAAGTAATGCGAAATATGCTGGTAACCTGATGTTCTATACAAATAAGGATGTTCACTGGAAATCTATGGTCAAGCCGAGTTACCAGGGAACCTTCATGACGACAGGTAAGTTCACCATTGAAAACCACTTTACACTCGCTGGCCAACTTGTGGCAAATAATCTGTGGTTCGAATCCGATATCGTGGGCGATTTCCGCTATGTGCCGTTTGACCCACCCATACTGAAAATTGACCCGGAAGTGCTCCAGAACGGAGCCTTCCCCGAAAACAACGACGATGCGGAAATTCCGATATCTCTCGATACCGTAACGAACACGTCTGTCGATTTCAACTACTGCTTCGATTTGAATCTCTCGACGGCAACGCTGGAGGATTTCCAGAGGACGGCAAAGGCTCCGTTCCCGGTATGCGAATGGAGTGATACCACGTGGAACTACGTCCATGAAAATGACGATACCTCTATGCCTATAATAGATAGTGTGTATGTAAGCCATGTTGTCCATCATGACTCCGGCTATGTGGTTATCCCTGCACATCGCCTCACTCCCTACGATGAGAACAAGGCGTACCTGAACGTGTTTATCGATGGCATCGGAGAAAGTGAAGAATACCTGCACATGAAGATATTCAACCTTGCAGGTGCTGTGTTGGAAGGCAATGAACGTGAGGGTCACTTTACGTTGACCATTGTAGATGCGAATAACCCGCCGGTTGCTGGTGCTTCTAGCGTGACGGGTACCGAAGATGTGGCGTACACCTTCAAGACGAGCGACTTCTCGTACTCTTCGAGTAAGGGCTATGCGGAAACGGGCGTGGTTGTGGCCACGCTCCCGAACAAGGGTACTTTGACTTACAAGGGCGGCAACGTTACTGCGGGCCAGTTTATTCCGGTGGATTCCATCGGCGACCTCAAGTACACGGGCAAGAAGGATGATTTCGGGACTCCTGCCACCACCTTCCAGTTCAAGGTTCGTGACGAGATGAACTCCACCTCGGGTGCCGCTATCATGACGGTAAATCTTGCTGCAGTAAACGATAAGCCGAGTGCTACGGCGAGCGAATTTACCATTGTTGAAAATTCTGCAGTCGGTGCAAAAGCGACTGGGTCGCTCGTCGTGAAGGATGTGGATGACAATGCGTTTGTCTATACCCTGGTGGGCGGTGCTACCGATATTTTCCAGATAAACTCCTCTACGGGCGAGATTTCTGTCAAGAAGGCCGTTTTGGATCACGAGACTAAATCGACATACACGGTGACGGTGCATGTGCGTGACATGGCTTCGACGACGAAGCTTGCCGATACGCTTTCGTACAATGTCGCTGTGACGATTCGCGTGCTCGACAAGAACGAGGCTCCGTCTGTTGCGAATACAAACCTCGAAGTTCCTGAAATTTGCGATTCCGGTACGGTTGTCGGTCCGGTTGTCGCTACGGAACTCGATACGGCGGCGGCATTCACGAAGCTTGCCTATACGATTGTGGAAAGCGGCGTGCCGTTCGTGATGGATTCGAACATCGTCAAGGTAAAGGATCCGAGCAAGCTGAATTACGAGACGGATTCCGTGCTCACGTTCCATGTGGTTGTTTATGATGGCGAGTTCACCGATACGGCTCTCGTGACGGTGAAACTTACCGACGTGAACGAACCTCCTCACTTTGGGGACAACATCCCTGTGCTTACGGTGGACGAGAATGCACCTGCCGACACTCATGTTGGTGTAGTGACAGCAAGTGACGTGGATGGTACGGAAAACCTGACGTATTCCATTATCGATGAAACGGGTACGTTCAAGATTGTTCCTTCTACGGGCGAAATCAAGGTCATTGCCGATAGCACCATCGACTTTGAAACCAAGTCCTCGTACACGGTGAAGGTGGTGGTGACTGACAAGGATGGCCTTACCGATACGGCTACCGTGACCATCAAGGTGAATGACGTGAACGAGGCTCCCTCTATTGAGGATGCTGTGTTCGCGATTGACGAAAATCCCAGGAAGGGCGATTCCGCGGGGGCTGTCATCGCGTCTGATCTCGACACTGCGGCGCAGTTCCGCGTACTCACTTACGAGATTGTAGAGACAGAAGTGCCGTTTGAACTCGATTCCAACATCATTCGGGTTAAAGAACCCGGCAAACTCGATTACGAGACGGATTCCGTGTTTACGTTCCATGTGGTTGTTACCGACCAGGACGGTCTCTCCGATACCGCCGCAATTACGGTGAAACTCAACGATACGCCGGAACCGCCGAAGTTTGATGACAAGACTCCCACGTTGTCGGTCGACGAGAATGTGCCCGCGGGGACGAGCGTCGGTTTCGTAACTGCATCTGATGTGGATGAAGACGATGTGCTTACCTACAGCATCAAGGATCCGACCGACACCTTCGTTATTGATTCCGCGACCGGCGAGATTACGGTGAAGGCTGACAGTACCATCGATTACGAAACCAAGAACGAATACACGATGACCGTGGTCGTGACCGACAAGTTCGGCTATACCGATACGGCGACCGTGACCATCAAGGTGAACGACGTGAACGAAACTCCGGATGTGCCTGACCAGACCATCACGGTGAAGGAAGACGCCGCTGTCGGTAGCGACATTGGCAAGATTGTTGCGTCCGATCCCGATACGGCGAAGGCGTTCAGCACGCTGACCTACGAACTGGTGGAAGAGAGCAGCGTGTTCGATGTGAAGGAAGATGGCACGGTCGTGCTCAAGAAGGAACTTGATTACGAGAAGGATTCCATACTTACCATCAAGGTGCGCGTGACCGATGGGCTGCTTTCGGATACGGCGCTCGTGACTGTGAAGGTGACGAATGTCGTCGAGAAGTCCGAAGTTCAGATTACCCGTGCCGAGACGCGCGATACGGTCGTCTTGAATCCCGACACGCTTTACGTGAACACCACGGACCTTTGTATCGAATGGAAGGCCGACGGCAAGCTCATGGGCCCTGACTGCGACCTCGATATCCACGAAGGCGAGAACATCATCATCCGCACGTTCCAGGATCCGACTAAGGATGTCCCGGGAGCAGATACGCTGGTGGTTTACATGAGCACGGCTACTCCGGTCGTGACGGTGACGAAGGCTGTGGATGAGGCCGCATGGGCGAGCATATTCACGGTTATCGAGGAACCGGCGGCTAACGACCCGACCTTCTATGTAAACGACCCGAAAAATGACATCAGGGTGACCGTGACGGATACGGTGACCGGTTCGAAGGAATCCTTTACGGTGAAGGTGGAACTCGACACGATGAAGGTGCCTGAAAAAACGTTTAGCGGGACCCTATCGGGTATCGTAGATGCGGGGTTCACCTTGAACGAGAATCCTGCTTCCGGAGTGACCTACTCGCCGGTAAACGGGGATACGGTCGTCGTATCGTACATGGAAGTGGTGAACGGCAAGGAAGTTGTCGTAAGCTACAAGACCGACCTGAAGGGAAATATTCTCGAGAACGGGAACGGGGCTAAGGTCATGACTGTCACCTACACGACCGAAGTGAACGGCCAGGAGGTGCGCATTTCTTACGAAGCCGATGCGGTTACGGGCGAGGTCTTCCACTCTGCGGGAAGCTTTGCGAGCGCGGCCCTGGAAACTTCCGAAACGGGCAAGGACGGTCAGTCCGGAAAGTCCGGCAAGGATGGCAAGGGTACGAAGGATGAAAAGTCCTTGGATGCGGCTGTCTTTACGGTGACGTACGACTACGTGGACGCCAGCGGCAACGTCGTTGCGGTTTCTTACGGCGTGGATGAAAAGGGCGACATAGTCCGCAACGGCGATGGCAACATCGGCTACGAGGTGAGCTACACCTATACGAACAAGTACGGCAATTCGGCGACTCGTTCGCTCTTCATCGTGCTCGACGAGGTGGCTCCCGTTGTGGAAATCCTCTCGCCTGCCGATGGGGACCTCGTGTACTCGAATTTCGTGGAAGTGAAGTGGACCGTAGATATGGGCGACGGCCGTGGCGCTATCGTGCAAGATACACTCATTACGCAGGGCCTCGAGAAGGGTGCAAACGCCATCGTGCGCTTCTACCGCGACAAGGCGGGGAACGAGGCTTCCGACACGATTATCGTCATCATGAAGAATGCGAAGGACGTGGATATCGCGGTCGAGCAGCCTGTGACGGTCGTGACTCGTGAGAAGACGGATGAATACTATGCAAAGAACGTACCCGAAGAGGGTGAAACATTCGCCATCTCCATCTACAATACAAAGGCGGACAAGGAAGTGGAAACCCAGGTGGGCGGAAGCTTCAAGACGAAGGACGGGAGCGGGGATGTGCCGTATCCGGGACTTTCCGGTCACTTGGGACCGACTCTCGGAATCGATGCGAAGGTGCCTATAGCGACAGCGACGGGCGGACTTGCGACTCTTGACGATATCGTCTCGAAGGACGGCATGGTCCCGCTGCAGGGTGTCGATTCCAAGACCAGCGAGAAGATCTCCGTCGACGAGTATGTGGAGCAGTACTGCGATGCGGAGTTTGCCGAGAGCGCCGGCAAGGACTTCAGCAAGGCGAACCTCTTCAAGACCAAGATGTACGTGAATATCTGGATTTACACGAGCCTTGGCCAGTTTGTGGACTACTACTCGTTTACGCAGAACCTGAACGATCCGGAATACGTGAACGATGCGGGACTCCTCACGCTTTACTTCGAAATGAAGCCGGACCGCAACGGCGACGTCCGCTCGAAGTCGGGACGGCTCTACGCGACTGGCGCCTACGTCTTCAAGACGGAGGTCGAACTGAAGAGCACGCTGCGCTGTTCGCTGCCCCCGATGGTCGAGTCGAAGAAGGGAAGCGGCGTGTATAGCCCGGACAAGGATTCGAACGTGAAGGGCTCTGTCCGCTCCGTCAAGGAAGATCTGCTGAAGAGCTTCGGCTACAAGCGCCCGAAACAGGACTAGCGTTGCCAAGAAAAATGAAAAGCCTGGGTGTTTTCCCGGGCCTTTTCTTTTTTTTGTTTTTAAAACTTTACAAATCAGTGTGATTTGGCTCACGGGATGTTCCAGGTGGCCGAAAAACGGCCCGATTTGTTCCGATTTCCCCCTTGCCGGTCTTTGAATGTAAGATTTTTTTAGTATTTTTACTTGTGTGTGGGGATTTGGTCTAAACCCTATCCTGTGGTGGATAACATGAAGAAGAAAATTTTTGGCCTTGTAATATTCCTAATTGGAATAATGCCTTCAATTGCCCTTGCTAAGGCAAGCTTAGCCCCGTTGCAGTTTACGGGAGTTGCTGCAGATCAGCAACAGGATCAGTGGGATTCCCTGATGAAGTATAAGCTTTGGGGAACGGAATATATTAACACCCGAGAAAGAATCACTATAGAAGATACCATTGGCTACAATGGTACGAAGGGAGACTTCTTTACAGAAAATGACAATTTCCACCTTGGTGGCCCGATTCTTGTCGGTGGCGATATGACTTTCTATAATGCCGCTAAAGATACTATAGTTGGCTCGGTTCGTGTAGAGGGAAATTTGTTGGTTCCAAAGAGCGATGCTGCCAACGTTATGAGGGGTGGTTGGTGCGTCAAAGGTTCCATTACAGATCAATACAATGATGGAAGCCTTGCAGCTTGGAATAATACCTTGAATGGACACTTGTTCACGGATGAAGCGAATGGTGTACTTACTAAGAAAAATGGGGAATATGCTTCGTGTCCGGATACAATACCGCCGCTTGAGGATTTGTCTGTTCCGGCCTTGACCAATAGTAACTGGGATGGGGCGGAAATATTCTACATGAATTCTACCGATCAGAATGAAGTTAAATATATCCATGTTCCGCCTGATTCTGTTGAAACAAACGCGTATGGAACGTACGATAAATATTTAGATAATATTGTAGTTGGTAGTTCCACGGGAAAGGCCCTTTATGTTTTGATGCCGCCCGGAGGCAAACTGACGAGAATCTTTTCCAAGAACGGTTTCTCTTTTGACCCCTCGGCGAACGATTTTAAGATTCAGGTTGTCTATGTTAAGGAGGGAACCGAGTTTAAAAACGGCGCCTGGGATTTAACAAATGCCAATGAATTTACCTACTTGAGTAATAAGAAATACTCGGGTAATTTGCTTTTTTATACGAACAGTGATATCAAGTGGAATTATTGGGTAAGTGCGTCGTTCCAGGGAACGTGGATGACGACTGGTAAAATGGTGGTTGCTGGTCACTTCAAGTTGGCAGGCCAGGTTATCGCAAGGCAGTTGGAAATCATGAACGATGTCAACGGCGATTTCAAGTATATGCCGTTTGATCCGCCTTGGATTGACATCAATCCCGAAGCCCGTAGTTGGGGCACAGTCTACGAAGGTGTTGCCGGTCCTCAGCCGCTTTCGATTGTTTTGAATGAACCTCCGACTACGGATGTCAGTTTCAAGTACTGTTTCGTATTTGACGGCAATCAGGCAAATAACAAGGATTCGGATCCGGATTCGTTGAATGCCTGGGCAAGCTTGGAAGATGTGGTTGCGAGTGAAATCCCTGTATGTAATGGAACGTCTGTATATCAGGTTGTTGATTTCCCCAAGGGACATACAATTCCGTCGAAGACCGTGTCTGTGACCGTTGCGAATGACCTTGTTGAAGAATGGACGGAATTTTTCAAGATACGTGTGTTCGATATGGTGGGCGCCGTGCTCCCGAACAAAATGCGTGAAGGCGAATTCCTGATAGAAATTGACGATGACGACAAGGCTCCCAAGAGCAAGGACACCGTATTTGTTGGCGTTGAAGATGCCGATAACCCGTTTATCAAGTTCCCCGCTATGACGGGAAATGGCGCCGCTCTTGATGAATATCAGATAAAGATTGAATCCTTGCCGATGAAGGATGGCAATGTTGTCGGAACGCTGACATACGACGGTGCTGTAGTCGATGCTGACGTCATTGCAGCAGGTTTGGTTATTTCTAACGAAGATATTGGCAAACTCGTCTATCATGGCGAAGAAAATGCGTATGGAGATGACAAGGCTTCGTTCACTTATAGGGTCATCAGCAAGGATGTTTCTGCCGTTGCTGCCAACACGGTGACTATCAACCTGCAGGCTGTAAACGATGCCCCGACTGTGACTGCCGATACGATTAAGATCGGCGAAGTTGACCACGAGGTGAAGTCCGGTTCCATCGTCGGTGCGGATATCGAAGGTGATGCTTTGGCATATTCTTTCGATAACGCCTTTGATGAAACATTCACCGAGGCCAACTACAATAAGATTACGTCGCTCTACGAGATGGATCCCGCAACGGGCGTTGTCTCTGTAAAGAATGACGCTGTTTTGAATTACGAATCGGCCGACAGCGTGCTTGCCATCAAGGTGAAGGTCGTCGACAATGCTGCTACGACCAGCGGTGTGGGCAAGGATTCAGCCTATGCCGTTGTCGTGCTCCAGATTGTCGACCAGAACGAAGCTCCGGTTGTTCGTGATACGACGTTCTCGGTGGACGAGAATTCCAAGGCTGGAACCGAGGTCGGCAAGCTGCTTGCGACAGACCCGGATGTAAAGAGCGCAGACTTCGGTGTGCTCAAGTACAGTCTTGTTGAAACGGATGTTCCGTTTGCAATCGACAATCAGGGCGTTATTACGGTTTCTGAAGATGATGCTCTTGATTTTGAAACAAAATCCAGTTGGATTATTCATGTTGTTGTTACGGATGGCTTCTTGCCGCAGACGGTTGAAGTGGTCATCATAATCAACGACCTGAACGAGCCACCGCACATCGAGGAACCCGAAAACGAATATAACGTTGTCGAAAATACGGGGAATGGAGTCGTGTTTGCGTCAATCAAGGTTACGGACCAGGATAATGACGACGGAAGGACAACTTTGACGGCCAAACTCGAAAACCTTATCGAGTCAGAAGGCGTGACTGCAGAAGACCTTTTCGAAGCCACTGTGGTGGAGGATACGACGGACCATTCTCTGAGGATTGTCATTACTGTAAAGGACAGCGCGAAGCTTGATTACGAAGCCCTGCTGGCAAATGGCGAAAATGAGGTTCTCTTCGATGTAAGGCTCCTGCTTACGGACCGTGGTGCCGCCGAAGGAAGCCTTACTGATACTGCTTTCACGACGATTTTCGTGACTGACGAGAACGAAAAGCCGACTGCCGAGGATGGCGATTTCACGATTGCCGAAAATTCTGCGGCAGGAACGCTTGTCGGCAAAGTCGTTGCTTCTGATCCGGATACGGCAAATGCCGCTTTCGGAACCCTCTACTATAGCTTTGTGGAAACGTCGACCCAGTTCGAGATCGATGCTGCCGGTACAATTAGGGTTCTCGAAGGTGCCGTCCTTGATTACGAAACGACTCTTCCGGACCACAAGATTACGCTCCATGTGAGAGTGACCGATGGTGTATTTGCCGATACGGCTACGGTGACGGTTACACTTACCGACGAGAACGAACCGCCCATTATTATCGACGACGACAAGGACAACTATGACGTGCCCGAAAACACGCTTGCGACAACGGAAATCGCTCGCTACGAAATCATGGATGTCGATGCTGTCGATGCCAATTTTGCGACAGCTCTGAAGGTTGTCCTTTCGGATATGGAAGAAAATGCAATTTCTGCCGACAACCTGTTTGAAGCAAAAATTGAACAGAGCGACAGCAAGACATACGCCGTGATTCGCGTTAAGAATTCTCCGGATTTCGAAGCGATACTGGATGCAAATGGCGATTCTGTATTCTTTGTTGCTCTGACCCTGAAGGATCAGAACGGCGTTGCCGGTTGCAATTCCGTAACGCTCGACAAGAAGATTACGGTGCTTGACGTGAACGAAGCTCCGGTCATTGCCAACAGGAACTTCACCCCGGATGAAAATATCGAAAACGATGAAGTCGTGGGCGAAATGACGGTCGATGAACCCGATACGAAGAATGTCGAGTTCCGCCATCTGGCTTTCTCCATCATTGAGAATGTCCCGTTCTACATGGATTCGAACAAGGTGAAGGTGGGCGATGCTAGCCTGCTTGACTTTGAAACGACTCCGGAATACACCTTCCGTGTGGTGGTGAAGAACTGCGAGAAGAATGCCTCTACGGGCAATTACACTGAACGCTGCCTTGCCGATACGGCCGACGTGAAGGTCACGCTTCAGAACGTGAACGAGGATCCGGAAATCAAGTGCATCGTGGGTGATACCAAGTGCAATGGCCCGTTCGAAATCGCCGAAAATTCGAAGACCGGCACTGAAATCCACGCATTTGCGATTACGGACGTGGATGCGAACGATGCGGGCAAGTTGACTGTTGCCCTCACCGATTCTGTGCCCGGTGGTACCGCGGCGACGCTCTTTGACGTGAAACTGAACGACGCTCATTCGGAAGTGACCATCGTGGTGAGGGATAGTTCCAAGCTCAACTACGAAGCGGTGGATTCCGTGTACGTGGTTGTCCTGACGGTCAAGGATGTTGGTGGCAAGACCGATACGCTCATCCGCACGATTAATGTCAAGGATGTGAACGAAAAGCCGACGATTGCCGACAAGAGTTTGGATCAGCCCGAAAATCTTGCGAAGGACGCCGTTGTGGCGGAACTTTCTGCGACGGATCCCGATACGAAGCATGTGGCTGATTTTGGTCACTTGGATTACTCCATCATTACCGAAAACATGCCGTTTTATATGGATTCGAACAAGGTCAGGGTTGACGATTCGACAAAGATTGACTTCGAGACAACTCCGGTGTTCACCTTCAATGTGAAAGTGGAAAACTGCGAGAAGAACGCCTCTACGGGCAAGTACACTGAACGCTGCCTTGCCGATACCGCTACCGTGACGATTACCCTTACGAACGTGAACGAAGTTCCGGAAATCAAGTGCATTGTGGGTGACACCAAGTGCAACGGCCCGTTCGAGATTGCCGAAAATTCGAAGACCGGTACTGAAATCCATACGTTTGCGATTACGGACGTGGATGCGAACGATGCCGGCAAGTTGACTGTGGCCCTCACCGATTCTGTGCCCGGCGGCATTGCGGCTACGCTCTTTGACGTGAAGCTGAACGACGCTCATTCGGAAGTGACCGTCGTGGTGAAGGATAGTACCAAGCTCAACTACGAAGCTGTGGATTCCGTGTATACGGTTATCCTGACGGTCAAGGATGCCGGCGGTGCGACGGATACGCTCATCCGTACTATCAATATCAAGGACGTGAACGAAGCCCCGACGATTGCGAACAAGACCGCGGAGCAGCCCGAAAATCTTGCGAAGGATGCCGTCGTGACAGAACTTTCCGCGACGGATCCCGATACGAAGCATGTGGCTGATTTCGGCCATCTGGATTACGCGATCATTACCGAAAACATGCCGTTCTACATGGATTCGAACAAGGTTAGGGTAGGCGATTCTACGAAGCTCGACTTCGAGACGACTCCGACGTTTGTCTTTAACGTGGAAGTGAAGAACTGCGAGAAGAATCCCTCGACGGGCAACTACACCGAGATGTGCTTGGTCGATACAGCCCTTGTCACCATCAACCTTAAGGATGTGAATGAGACTCCGAAGATTGTCGTCGATGACGATGATGACGGTGACGATGATACCGACGAGGATTGCATCGCGAACTGCGATACGACTGGCCGCGGACACGACCCGGTTTCCAAGAAGACCCTTACGGTGGGCATCGATGAAAATAGCGCAACCAACGTGGTCGTGTTTGCCTATGTGGTTGCGGACGAGGACGTTGGCGACGTGGGCAACCTGACGCCGAGTCTGAAGGATGACAACAATACGGGTGTCGATTCCCTCTTCAAGGTTGGCATGAAGACGGAAGGCGGCAAGACGAAAGTGGTCGTGTATGTGAAGGATGGCTCGAAGCTCGATTACGAGAAGGTCAAGCTCGAACATGAAGTGACGGTCTTCATTACGGACCCGGACGGCCTCCAGGATTCCATCGTGCGTATCATCAAGGTGCAGGATGTGAACGAGGCTCCTGTGGTTAAGGACTTCACCAAGACCATCGCCGAAAACCTCCCGAACAATTCTGTGGTGGGCGAACTCGACGCTACGGATCCTGACGTGCTGAACAAGGCGTTCAGCACACTCACGTACACGATTCTCGAGAATGACGTCCCGTTCTATTTGGATTCCAATGTCATCAAGGTTGCCGATAGCGACAGGCTGAACTATGAAAAGGATTCCGTGTTCACATTCCATGTGAAGGTTTCCGATGGCGTTAATTCCGCTACGGCATCGGTCACGATCAAGCTTTCCAACGAAGATGAAAATCCGAAGATTATCGTGGATGACGATGATGACGGCGATGACGATTCCGACGACAAGTGCATTGCGAACTGCGATACCACAGGTCGTGGTGTCGATCCGGAGGGTAAGAAGACCCTTACCGTGGGTGTCGAAGAGAACGTGCCGACAGGAACCGTTGTTGTGAGCTATGTCGTTGCTGACGAAGATTTCGGCGAAGTGAAACATCTTATTCCGACACTTTTGGATGACAAGAATTCGGGTGCCGATTCCCTGTTCTCGATCGCTTTGGATACCACGGGCGCGAAGACCAAGGTTGTCGTCACGGTGAAGGATAGCGCCAAGCTCGATTACGAGACAATCAATCCGAAACATGAAGTTTCGATTGTCGTGACAGACGTGAATGGCCTTGCCGATACGCTCAAGCGCGTTATCGAGGTGATTGACATCAACGAACCGCCAACCTTCGAATCCTGGCCGTTCGAATTCAAGGAACACAACGAGCCCGGCGTTGTCGTGGGACATGTGGAACATGGCGAAGATGTCGATACGATGGCTATTTCTGGAATCAGCAAGCCTGAAAACTACATCCACGACAAGTTCGAGCTGACGGGCGGTGCTGACGGTGCCGATACGTTGTTCACGCTGTTGCCCAATGGCGACCTGGTCGCGAACAAGACGTTCAACTTCGAGACCGATCCGACGGAATACACCATCTACATCTCGTTGATGGATACCCTGATGCCGGAACTCGTCGAGACCGACACGATCCATATCACGCTCCTCGACCTCAATGAGGATCCGTGGATCGTCACGGACTCCGTGGTTGTCGAAGAGAATGTGGAGAAGGGAACCGTTATTGATACTATCGAGGCCAAGGATCTTGACCTCTACGATACCGTGCTGACATTCACGCTTGTCGAGGACAAGAGCGGCTGCTTCGATGTCTCGGAGAGCGGTGTCGTTACGGTGAAGACCGACAACTGCAAGGAACTTGACTACGAAAAGAACAAGGAACTCCCGATCAAGGTGAAGGTGACCGACACGAAGGATGCTTCCGAAACCAAGACGATTGTCGTGAAGATTACCGACGTGAACGAAGCTCCGGAAGTTGATGACGAAACCATTACGGTCAGTGAAGATACGCCGATTGGAACTCCTGTCGATACGGTCAAGGCTATTGATCCGGATGACGATCCCAAGTACAACGAGCTTATCTACACGATTGTCGGTGGTGATTCGTCCGTATTCAAAGTCGATTCCACGACGGGAGTCGTGACGCTGATTGATTCTCTCGATTACGAAGAGAAGAGCGAATACACTCTTGTTGTCGAGGTGTTCGACGGCGAATTCAGGGATACGGCCACCGTGACCATCAAAGTCGGCAACGTAGTCGAAAGTTCCGAAGTGGAAATCACCCGTGCCGAAACCCGCGATACGGTCGTCATCAATCCCGATACGCTTTACGTGAACACTCCGGACGTGTGCATCGAATGGAAGGCTGACGGCAAGCTCATGGGACCGGATTGCGATCTCGAGCTCCACGAAGGCGAGAATATCATTGTCCGCACCTTCCAGGATCCGACGAAGGACTTCCCGGGCGTGGATACCTTGGTCATTTACTTCAGTACGGCAACCCCGGTCGTGACGGTCTCGAAGGCTTCGGATGCGAACGCGAAGACCAACATCTTCACCATCGTGGAAGAGGCTGCTGCCAAGGATACCACGTTCTACGTGAACAATCCGAAGAACGATATTCTCGTGACGGTGACGGATACGGTTACCCACACGAGCGAATCGTTCACGGTGAAGGTTGAACTCGAGGCTGTCGACATTCCGTCCAACACGTTCAAGAAAACACTTGGTGGACTTGTGGATGCCTGTGTGACCCTGAACGAACATGCGACGGATGTGACCTATACCCCGGTCAACGGCAATTCTACCGCCGTGACCTACACGGAAAAGGTCAACGGCAAGGATGTGACGGTCACCTACTACACGGATTCCGAGGGCAACATTATCGAGAATGCCGACGGAATCAAGACGATGACTGTCACCTACACGACCGAGGTGGAAGGGCGCGAAGTCCGCATCTCGTACTTGGCCGATGCCGTGACGGGCGAGGTTGTCCAGACTACGGGCGGCTACGCCAAGCAGGAATCCGGCAAGGATTCCAAGGATGGCGGCAAGGAATCTGGAAAGGGAGGCAAGGATAATAAGGACTCTAAGGATGGCAAGTCCGAGAATCCGGTTGTCTTTACGGTCACCTACGATTACGTGGATGCGAACGGCAATATCATGACGGTTGCCTATGGTGTCGATGCCGAAGGCAACCTCGTGAAGAACGAGGATGGCAACCTCGGCTACGAAGTGAGCTATACCTACACGAACAAGTACGGCAACTCTGCGACCCGCTCCCTGTTTATCGTGGTTGACCAGGTTTCGCCGGTCGTGGAAATTGTTGCGCCTGTCGATGGCGAAGTGGTGTACACGAACTTTGTGGACGTGAAGTGGATGGTGAATGGCGAAGTGCAGGACACCCTCATTACGCAGGCCCTGGAGAAGGGCGCGAACGCCATCGTGCGCTTCTACCGCGACAAGGCCGGCAACCAGGCGTCCGATACGATTATCGTTATCATGAAGAACGCGAAGGACGTGGACATCGCTGTGGAACAGCCGGTGACAGTGGTGACCCGCGAGAAGACGGAAGAGTACTATGCGTCCAACGAGCCTGAGGAAGGCGAGACGTTCGCCGTTACCATTTACAATACGAAGACGGATAAGGAAGTGGAAACCCAGGTGGGCGGAGATTTCGAATCTAAGCCCGGCAGTGGCGACGAACCTTACCCGGGACTTGCTGGACACTTGGGCCCGACTCTTGGCATTGATACCAAGGTGCCGACCGTGAACGCGATTGGCGGCCTTGCTACGCTTGACGACCTTGTCGGCAAGGATGGCCTGGTTCCGCTGGAAGGCGTCGATGCCGCAAACAGCGTGAAGATTACGGTCGATGAATACATGGACCAGTATTGCGACGCTGAATTCGCCGAGAACGTGGGATCCGATATCAGCCGCGCGAACCTCTTCAGGACGAAGATGTACGTGAAGATCTGGATTTACACTAGCCTCGGCCAGTTTGTGGATTACTACTCCTTCACGCAGGATCTGGACAACCCCGACTACGTGAACGATGCGGGCCTCCTCACGATGTACTTCGAAATGAAGCCGGATCGTGACGGCAATGTCCGCACGGAATCGGGTCGTCTGTATGCGACGGGTGCATATGTCTACAAGACGGAAGTCGAGCTGAAGTCCACGCTACGTTGCTCCGTGCCGCCGTTCACTGAAACGACGAGGGGCAGTGGCAAGTATGAACCGGACAAGGCATCCAACAAGAAGGGTGCGACCCGCTCTGTCAAGGAAGACCTGCTGAAGAGCTTCGGCTACAAGCGCCCGGACCAGAAATAGCGCGCCCCTGGCGATGAAATTTTTGTAACCCCTTGATACTCAGGGGGTTATTTATTTCTATGGGAAATGGCGACTGCATGGCGCTCCGGCGACGCTTTGGCGATGGCTGGATGCGGTGTCAAAAAAGGGTTGCAAAAGACTTCTTTGTAAAATGCGGCATGTGCTTTTTTGCAAAAAAAGGTTTATTTTTAACAAGTCGAACGCCCCAAAAGGAGTCTTATGAAAACTTCTCCGTTCCGCCTGCTTCCGGTCCTCTTTCTAATCCCCTCTCTGGCCTTCTCTGCATCTGTTGCGGGCAAGGTGCGCGCCGCCCTTGGCGAATGCGAGAGGCAGAAGGCAAAGCAAGTCAAGTGGTCTCCGCTTGTCGTGGGGGCTTCCATTTTCCAGACTGACCGTCTCCGCACGGGAGCCGAGTCCGAAATTATCTTCGGGCTTCCGGACGGGAGTACCGTGTCTATAGCGGAGAATGCGGAAGTCGAAATTGAACGCCTCTTGGAACCCGACGGCAAGGGCTCCTTCGATACGCGTCTGAACGTGGAAGACGGCTTCGTCAAGTTCGCCATCAAGAAGCAGAAGAAACAGTCCAAGTTCCGCTTCAAGACGGGGGTTCACACGGCATCCATCCGTGGAACGGATGGCTTCGTGGGTGGCGGCGAGAATTTTTTTGCGAGTCTTTCGACGGGTAAGCTGGATGTGCAAACGGGCGAGGACGGTCCGGCATCTTCTATCGGTGCGGGCGAGACGATTTTCGGAAAGGATTCGCTCGTGACGCTCAAGCTAGCTTCTTCGGGTAACCCGAAACTGGCGCGCCGCCTCGTGGCAATCATGAAGTCGGGCAAGGCGCTCGACGAGATGGTGAAGGATGTGAAGGCAGCGGATGCTTCTGTGCAGGAAGAGATGAGGAAGGCCGCGGTGGAAAGTTTGCCCGAGAACGGATTCACGCTGGATGCGGAGAGTGCAGAAGTGTGCGAGGCTGGCCTTACCGTCAGCGGAAACTACCGCACGGCCGATCCGAACGCGAAGCTCGTGGTTAAACTTGGCAAGACCTTTACGTCGTCTAATCTTGTGGCGGTGGCGGATGGCGCTCCGCATGCATTTGTGCAGAATATTCCCGTGAACGATGCGAATGGACTCTGGACCGAGACCGAGGCGCAGGTCGTGTTTACATCGGCGAAGGCCAAGGATACTAAGAAGGTCGCGGTCGGCGTGAATGCTTCGTGTGCGGGCGTGAACCAGGTGGCTCCGCAGATTCAGTTCGTCTCGTATGATTCCGTTGCGTGCAAGGCGCAGCTCTCGGTTGGCGGAATGCAGGGCGATGAGGCCCTCCTTGCGCTCTCGGTGGACGGCTCTGCGACTTCGGAAGAGACGGTGTCCAAGAATGGTCAGAAGACTGTCAAGCTTGTCCCTGGCGTTCACGAATACGTCTACACGGCGACGGACCTTGCGAAGAATGTCGCTACGGCAAAGAAATCGATGGGTTGCTATCCGGTGCAGCGTTTTGTTGTCGAAGTGTTCGGAGAACCGAACGAGAATCTGCTGGTGCCGCCTCCTCCGATGGGAATAGCGGACCGCATCGGCAAGACGCTCCAGTTCAAGATCAAGAACCCGGAGAACGACCCGCAGTTCCTTTACAGGGTAACGGTGCGCCAGAACGGCAAGGTCATCTTGCAGGAGACCCTGTCGCAAATCCAGTCGCTGGATTACGACATTCCCGTCGAGCTTGTCCGTGGAGCAAAGAACAAGTTCGATATCGAAGTGATTCATAAGAGCGGATTCAAGGCCAAGGCGGTTAAGCGGTTCGAGGTTCGCTAATGTCGTTCGGAAGTTGGTTTGTTAGAGTTGTTGCCTTTGCGGCATCCGTCTTTGCGGTTGCTGCGCCTTCGGAGTTGAAGGGGGAAACCTCCGGATTCCTGACGGTGGACAAGTCGCCCTATACGGTAAGCGAGACGATAGTCGTGGGCGAGGGCAAGGGCCTTGTTGTCGAGGCGGGCGCTGTGATTGAATTCAGGCAGGGGGCTGGGCTCGATGTGCGTGGCGGTTCGCTTTCGGTGATGGGCAAAGCCGATAGCCCGGTCGTGTTCCGCGGTGTCGACGGTGGCTCCTGGAACGGAATCTCGGTGGCGGGCAATCACAAGGCGAACCTTTCGTACCTGCAAATCGACGGTGCGGAAATCGGACTTGCGGTGGAGCGCGGCTCGGTTTCCATGAGCGAAGTGGATATCTTGAATGCGGGGCGGGTCGGTTTTTTTGCGAAGGATGCTTCCGTGCAGGTGAACGGTGGCGCATTCAATTACAATGCGGGCGTTGCGCTTTGGCTTGCTTCGGGGGTGAAGGCCGAAATCGAAGGAGCTTCGCTGTTTGGAAACAAGTTTGGTGCAGTCTTGCAGGAAGGCGCGAAGCTCAAGCTTGACCAGTCGAACATCAGCGGCAACGAAGTCGGCCTGGTGTCGCAGGACTGGAACAGCCTGAATTTTAGCAGGCTCAGTATCGAGGGAAACCAGGTCGGTCTTGTGCAGAGCGACAGTCCTTCGGATGAGCTCAAGAATGCGGTAAGCGGTAACGACAGCGACTTTTCCCAGGATTTCGCAATGGTGATGAAGAATCTTCCCGATGCACCCGAGAATCCAGAAGCGGAAGCCTATTCGAAGAGCCACCATGCGGAATCGGCAGCCCCAGTCCAATGGGCGATGAGCGGAAACGTTGCAATGACGCTAGGCTATCATGCGGTCTGGACGGAGAAAGACGAGAACGGCGACGAATATCCGAATCTCTTCCAGGTGCCGGGGCTCTTTGCAAACGCAAATGCCTATATGCAGGTGCGATCGACGGACGGAAAGCTGTTTGAGATGTCTGCGAACCTTTCGATGGACCGCTGGAACTATTTCAACCCCGAGAATGTCCTTGCCGTTTACCGGGACAGCCTGCAGCGGATTGCGCTTGGCGACATGTACCTCCTGGGCGGGGAAACCTACCTTGCGGGAATCGACCTGCTGGGTGCGAGCTATGACTTCAACCTGTTGCGCAATTCTGCCGGGATTCCGATGTTCATGCTGAGCGCTTTTGGTGGCGAGACGCGCGCTCCGAAACTCGTGGGCGAGCGCAACAAGGATGTCTACAAGGACTACATCGAGGATGGCGAGGCGGAGCCGCAGCAGCTCATTGTGGGCGGGAAAGTCCGTTGGAATCTGAATCGGAGGTTCAATGCGACGTTTGGCTTTATCGGGAACAAGGATGAACTCGAAGATCCGCTTCTGCGAGACGGTTCCAGCGCTAACGTGAATACGGCGGTGCCGGCGACATCGTCGAGGGCCTTCTTTGCCGATGCGGAATGGAAGATGTTCCCGGGCGACTTGACGCTGAATGCGCAGTTTGCAGTTGGCGGTGCCGACACGTCGGGAGTCCTGATGCAGCGCGCTGTGAACAAGGTGTTTTCCGATGCCGGGCTTGACGTGTCGAACTATGCGAAGCTCCGCAGGCTCATGAACAACCAGACGCTTGTGGAACTGCTTTCGCGTGGCGAACTGGAAGAAATCTTTGGCGAAAACGCGATGATGACCGAGGCGGAGATGCGTTCTGCTCTCAAGGCGTACCTGGAACGCGCGAAACGCGTGTTGTCTGGTTACAAGGACGACGAGGATTCGCATGCCGATATCAAGAATTGGAACGGCGAGAATTTTGCGTGGCTCGCGTCCATGCACTGGGCGTTCAAAAATACGGTTGTCGATGCCCACATGCGGTTCGTTGGCCCAGATTACTTTAGTGCGGGCTCTCCCGACTTGCTGCAGAACTCCCGTGAGTGGTTTGTGTCGTTGAACCAGAAGGTTATGGATTTCTGGAAACTGAATGCCGAGTACAAGCTTGAAATTGAAAATGCGGCGCATGGGGAAGATTACAACGTGTTCGGCTTTGCGGAAGGGAGTGCTCTTGGCCTCTTGCCTGGCGCGGACGACGACTGGCTTAAAAAGCATGAGCAGGATGATAGCCGAACGCTTTACGATCATACCGCAAAAATCGCGAATAATTTTGATGTGGCGGGCCGGTTGAAAATCGTTGCGGGCTATGCCTTCAACTACAGGACGAGAAGTACGGACCAGAGGCTCTATGCGAATTATTCTGCGGCATCGGGAATCTACTCCGACCTGTGGTTTGCGAAACGCGGCGGGGCGACCATTGATGTCGTCGATGGCGACGATACGCTGAAGGTGGATTCCGCACGGTGGGTGAAATACTATGCACTTGCCCAAAAGCCTTACCTGGCGACGCAGTTCGAAGAGAACATCGCGAAGCACACGTTTAACTTGGGCCTTAGCCTCTCGCTACCCTACAACACCTTGAATGTCGGTGGAGTGTGGTGCATTCGGCGGGATTATTCTGGATTCGAACAGGATAAACTAATCTCCGATTTCAATTTTAGCGACGAGACTTTCGGAATTCTCGGCTATTACTTCCATGGTGGCGACTATTTTGAACAGAGCTATCCTGTTTCGCTCCTGACTGCTGTGGGCAAGGTGCGCAACCGCCTCTCGGTGGTGCCGCGCTATAAGGTCTATGAACGCGACAATATGGACGATTTCGAATGGCGCATCGCGGAAAGCCTGCAGATGCCGATTGTGGATAAGTTTATGGACCTGTCGCTGACGGGCTTGTTCCGCCAGGAGTTCCTGAACCGCGACGAGGGTTCTGCCCATGTGCGCGAAGTAGAAATGGATGTGGGCGGTTCCCTGACGCTCGGGTTTACGCACTTGAAGAACTTGACATCCTCGTGGACAATCGGGGCGCTCTACAGCCATCGCCCGGACCTGCTTTCGGATGAATACTTTGACCTCTACGGCACGGCGACGGTGAATTATGCGTTCTGATTTTTTTGCGCAATGAGATGTGTGGTATGAATCGTTTTTTGTTGTTTCTGATACTTTCGTTTTTTGCCGTTAACGGATGGTGTGCTGCGACGGTTTGTTCCGAATCTGGGAAACGGTGCGACATGAATGTTGCTTCCGCGGATGATTGGTGGATGCTTAATCTGGAGATTCTGGAATGTAAAGTGCTGTGTGCAGAATACGACACGCTTCAGGTAACCGTCACTTCGGATATCGAATTTGACGAGTCCGCTCCGGATTCGGGGTGCGTCCCTGCGTTCGATGCGGTCAACTTTGCGGGCTCCTTTATCCTTAAGGGCGACGAGGTGCACACGATATCCAATATCTGCATGGAAAATACGGCGATGGCCGATTCCTACGGCATGTTCAATGTGGCTGAACATGAGCTGGTCGTGCGAAACTTGAGGTTCAGGAATATCCGTGCGGATGCCAAGGGCGCAAAGTATTTTGGCTTGCTTGCCGGCCGCGTCGATGGAAACCTGCGTCTCGAAAACGTGCTGTTCGAGAATGTCCGGGTGAATGTCGATTCCGCGTCGTCGTTTGCGGGAGGCCTTGTCGGTATCGTTTCGCCGCCCGAAGAGGGACCCGAGAGGGGTAAGGCGGTCCTTTCCAATGTCGTGGTTCGTGATTTTGTTGTGAACAGCAGCTCGAAGAAGGCGGTGGGCGGTCTCCTCGGCTATGTGCAGGATTCGCTTACGGTGATGCTCTCGAGCATTTCGCTTTCGATGGAGCAGGGGCGCATTGACGGTGAGGTGGATGCCAATACGGCCCTGTTCGGTGGCGTTGTCGGCATGGCGAACAACATGACCCAGTTTGTCATGGATACGCTTAATGTGGATATTTCTATCGCCGGGGATTTCGATGCGAATACGGAAGCCGTGAATATAGGAGGCGTCGCGGGGAAGATTGCGTCCGGCGGATTCCTTGCCGCGGATGCGGTAGTGAACGGACGCATCAAGGCGTCTTCTTCGACACTGTTCGATACGGACCATTTCTTTGCAACCGTATTTTATGTGGGCGGCCTTGTCGGGCAATGGAAGGCTGTCAATTCCGATACCTTCTGGGTAAACGGCGGCTCGGTCAATGTGGATATAGGCACCGATAGCCTGCTTGTTCCGTTCCTGGACGTGGGCGGTATCCTGGGCAATGCCTTTGTTGACGACGAGAAGGCGCGCCCGCTGGTATCGGTTATGAATGTCGGGTATGACGGAAAAATGGACTTCGGATTTGCGAACCACGTGCAGCGCATCTATGCGGGCGGATTCGTAGGCGACATCCACAGCGAATCGGGATACTTCTCTGCCGTTATCGAAAATGTCAAATCCGCTCCGGAAATGCGCGGTTTCACCTTCAGCGGTGCGGCGGGAAGCCTCGTCGGCCGCATGGATGCCCTGGCGGTCGGAATCAGGAATGTGCAGGCGTCGGGAAAAATCGGGATGCAGATGCATAACCAGCTTTATGATGCCCGGTCCCCCTTGTACTTGGGAGGTCTGGTCGGTTTTTCCGAGAATGCGAAACTGGCCGTGAGGTCTTCGTCGTATTCCGGGAGCCTGCAACTTGCGGTGCAGAGGTCGTCTATCGATACGGTGACGGCGTGGAAGGCGGGAGGTCTCGTGGGGTTTGCTTCCAAGGGATTCCTGCTGGTGGATTCCTCTTTCTTCGCGGGTAGGGTGATGGCGACGAATGTTCCCGGGCGTCTTTCTTTAGGCGGCCTGCTCGGGGAGACGGATACTGCGGATTCCCTCGTTATTGAGCGCTCGTATGCGGTCGGCAAGCGCGATACGTTGATGGATGTCCGCTTCCAGCCGGCTGATACGGGATCTTTTGCCATCGGGGGCCTGGTTGGAAATGTTGGCAGGGTTCCTTCTGTCAAGATTCGGGAGGTGTTCGCTAGAGGAGCCATGGTGCTTCGCGATACGCTGCTCACGACGGGGCAGGAATACATGAACCTGGCGGGTATTCTCGGCCGTGACGACAGCACGGTGAAGAATGCGGATTTCCTGATGCAGGACGCCTATTATCGTGGCGGTTTCGACCTGGATGGTTTCAAGTGCCAGCGCCAGCCCTTGATTTTCGGCGTGACGGCTGCGGCAAACAAGCGTGCCTATGTCAACGCGGTCTATGCGGTCGATTTTACGGGGCGTGCGCGGGAAGCGTCACAGGTAAAGCAGAAACTGATTGAGGTGGTTGCTACGGAGCCTTCGGATGAGTTTATCCTGCAATATCGCGGAGAGAAGGTCCTGGTCGTAATGGATTCTGCTATTTTCAGGGATGTGCTGAATGGGGCCGAAGAACGTGAAGCCCCTGCTTGGGATTGGGACGAAAACAAGAACGATGGCCTTCCGTGGCTTGTGTCGCTCCCGAAGTTTGATGCGTATGACGGTGGCGTCGACACAGTTGAAGTGGTTCCCGAGGAAGCCGATGCGCTTGATACATTGATCCAGGTTGTGCGCTGCGAATCCATCGAGGTCTACGCATCGGGCAATATTGCGAAGGTCGATATCCGCATCCGCAACGAGACTCCGTCGCCTGTCGTGATGAAGCTTTCGCTTGTCAATGGGGCGGATTCCGCCGTTGTCGATACGCTTGTCGTGAGGACTCCGGAAGATTCCCTCGACATTTTCGTCTTCCGGGATATTCCGAAGGGGAACTACAGGGCGGTTGTCACGCTCGATACGAACACCTTCGAGACGACGGAATGGAATGTTGCGGGCGGCGTAACCCTGATGGCGAATTCCTGGACGATGGTGGCGCTCGGTTCTGTCGAGAAGGACTCCGTGAAGGGTGTGGCCGGCCTGACGGCCTACCGTTGGGACGAGCGCGCGAAGGTCTGCGATTACTGGCAGTATGTGCCGTATGCGCTGGATGATGCCGTGGAGGCGGTCGATGGCTTCTGGGCCTATTCGAAGTCGGAACTCGAGCTTCCGATGAAGGCTCCGGATTCCGTTGCAGATTCCCTGCGTTGGAAGTTGGAACATGAATTCTACGGCTGGAACATGGTCGCGAACCCTTATCCGTGGGCGCTTTCGACCGGCGATGCTTCCGATTTTGAGAATGCGGAGGGCGCGGAAAGCCCCCTGTGGGTGTGGAATGCGGATAAGCGTGACTATGACCCTGTTTCCGTGTTGCCTCCGTTTGGCGCGTTCTGGGTCCATAGCGATAGCGAAAGCGTCCGGGCGGTGTCGACGGAGCCGGTATTCGGCAAGGAGCCCGTGGCGACTTACGGACATGTCGAGCATGTGGCGGTTGTCTCGCTCGAAAAGTCGCTCCGGAAGGCGGCTCGCGGTTCGTGGAGCGTGCGCTTGACGCTGAAGGGCGAGGACGGCAGCGAGGATGCCTGGAATGTTGTCGGGGTCGGTAGCCGTAGCGTGGATGTCGCCGAGCCGCCGGCAGGGATGGCGCCGGGGGTTAACCTTTCTATTTCGGGTGGGAATGACAGCACGCGTGCACTTGCGAAGAGTGTTCGGGCTGCATCGGCCATGCCTGCCGGCGGGAGCGTCTCTTGGACGCTCGCGGTTTCGTCGGCGAAACCGCAATCGGCGTTGCTCGGCGTGGAAGGCCTGGCAGAACTTGAAGCGATGGGCTATAGCGCGGTACTTGTTGTTGATGGCATGGAGCGCGTGTGCGCAGCGGGCCATCCGGTGAAGCTGGAACTTTCTTCCAGGGTGGCTAAAGCCGAATTCCGTGTTGTCCCGAAGTCGGCGTTGCCCGCCGTTGCCGCAAGCTCTATCGGGAAAATCCGCTTCGTGCGGTCTGCTGGTAGTCTGGACGTCGCTTTCGAAGCTCCGGGAACACTTGCCGGGTCTAGGTCCGAGGTTCGCCTACTCGACTTGCAGGGCCGTATGCTGTCGCGTGCGTTTGGCAAGGTGCAGCCGGGCATGAACAGCCTCTCCCTTTCCGTTTTCGGTCGTGGCGGCGTGTTCGTGCTGATGGTCAGGGCCGGAAACGAAACCCGCTCCATGAGGATTCGTTTGTGACGTTCTATATCGGTTGTCATCTTTCTAGTGCTGCAGGCTTCAAGGCGATGGGCGAGGATGCCCTCTCCATAGGGGCCAACGTATTCCAGTTTTTTACCCGCAACCCGCGCGGCGGTGCCGCGAAGCCTTTCGATAAGCAAGACGCGGCGGCGCTTGTGGACCTGATGTGCGAAAACGAGTTCGGGCCCGCGCTTGCGCATGCGCCCTACACGCTGAACCCGTGTGCGGCTGACCCGGGGTTGCGCGACTATGCCCGCGACGTGATGAAGGATGACCTGTGGCGCATGGACCACTTCCCTGGAGCGATGTACAACTTTCATCCCGGAAGTCACGTGAAGCAGGGTGCCGAAAGGGGCATCGAGCTGATTGCGGAACACCTGAACGCGATACTGCGCCCGGACTTGAAGACTCTCGTGCTCCTCGAGACCATGGCGGGGAAGGGGAGCGAGGTAGGCAGGACCTTCGAGGAACTGCGCGCGATTATCGACCGGGTGGAACTTTCGGACAAGCTCGGGATTTGTCTCGATACCTGCCACGTGCACGATGGCGGCTACGACATCGTGAACCGCCTGGACTGGGTGCTGGAACAGTTCGACAAGGTTATCGGGTTAAAACGCCTGCACGCCATTCATTTGAACGACAGCAAGAACCCGCTCGCAAGCCACAAGGACCGTCATGAGGTTATCGGCGCGGGCTTTATCGGGCTCGAGGCGCTTGTGCGCGTGGTGAGCCATCCGGCGCTCCGCGACCTGCCGTTCTACCTCGAAACCCCGAACGAACTCCCCGGTTATGCCGCCGAAATCGACCTTATGCGAAAAAAACGCAAAAATTTATGATTTTTTCCGCAAAATCCCCTTGACAAAGGACGTTGTTTATCTATATTTGGGGGCGTCTAACAGACGATGCTTCATAGCTCAGTTGGTAGAGCCCGCGACTGTTAATCGCGTTGTCCTTGGTTCGAGTCCAAGTGAAGCAGCTTAGAACCCCGTTCGAAAGAGCGGGGTTCTTTGTTTTTGCGACAAGGGAGGGCTTGTTGCTTATTTTGTATATTTCATCCTATGATTAAGAACCTGCTTATCGCTATCCTCGCTGCCGCGGCTTTTACGTTCGCGGCTGACCCCGTCACTGTTGAAGCCCGCCTGACCGAAATCCCGGGCAAGATGCCTAGCAACGACCTCTACAGCTACGTGTACGTGTTCAAGTACAAGGTGCTGAAGGTGGTCTCCGGCAAGCTCGACGCGAAGGAAATCCTGGTGGGCGTGTACAACCCGCTTATCGCCCGCGGCAAGGTCAAGGACAAGATGGCTGACAAGAGCAAGGGCAACGTGGGCGAGTTCAAGGCGAAGGCCAAGCACACGCTCAAGATTGTGCCACTCGAAGGCAACTGGGATGGCGCAGTGGAAGACGAGTATTTTGACGACGAATCCCCGCGCTATCTCGCGATTGAAGTGAACGAGTAGGCTGTGGTCTTCTCTTCCCAGATTTTTCTGTTCTACTTTCTGCCGACTTTTTTGGTCGGCTACTTTGTGCTGTTCCGTGCCGGGGTCAAGCATTCCGGCCTGAACTTCTTCATCACGATTTTCAGTTACATCTTTTACGGCTGGCTCGAACCGTGGCTCGTATTCCTGATGTTCGGCTCGACGCTCGTGGTTTACGTGAGCGGGCGGTTCATCTCTGCGCCTGGTGCGAGCAGGCGGCAACGTAATTTGGCACTCCTCGCGGCGATTGTCGTGAACCTCGGTGCGCTCGGGTTCTTCAAGTACTACATGTTCGGCATGGGCGTCATCAACGACGTGGTGGCGAAGCTCGGTTGCGAGCCGTTCTCGGTGATGACGGTGCTGTTGCCGGTGGGCATCTCGTTCTATACGTTCCAGTCCATGAGCTACGCGATTGACGTGTGGCGCGGTACCGCCCCTCCGGTCAAGGACTTCGTGACGTTTGCCTGTTACGTGGCGCTCTTCCCGCAACTTGTCGCAGGCCCGATCGTGCGTTACAATACGGTGGCCGAGGAACTTGCGACCCGCACGCACACGCTCGAGAACTTCGTGCGCGGCATTATGTTCTTCAGTTTCGGTTTTGCCGAAAAGATTTTCCTTGCGAACCAGGTGGGCATCATCGCCGATCGCGTGTTTGCGGCAGACGCCCCCGGTGTGCTGAACTGCTGGTGGGGTAGCCTTGCCTACATGTTCCAGATTTACTTCGACTTCTCGGCGTACAGCAACATGGCGATTGGTCTTGGCCTGATGCTCGGGTTCCATTTCCCGCGCAACTTCAACGGCCCGTACCGCTCGGGGAGCATCACCGAATTCTGGAAGCGCTGGCATATTTCGCTCACGAGTTGGTTCCGCGATTACCTCTACATCGCTCTCGGTGGAAACCGCGTGGGCAAGAAGCGCCTGTATTTTAATTTGTTCATGGTCATGTTCCTGAGCGGCGTGTGGCACGGCGCGAACTGGACGTTCGTTTGCTGGGGCCTGTACCATGCCTTCTTCATGATTGTGGAACGTGCGAACAACAAGAACGCGCTTTACTACAAGGCGCCCCGCGTGGTGCAAATCCTGATTACGCAGGTGCTCGTGCTGTTCGGCTGGGTGCTGTTCCGTGCCGATAGCATTGGCGAGGCGTGGCGCATGTGGAAATCGATGCTCGGGCTTATGCCGGTGAGCGGCGCCGACGCCATCCTTACGGCCGAAATCTTCACGCCCACGTGCATCGTGTTCATGGCGGTGGCAGCCCTGCTTTCGTTCTGGAAATTCCGCAGTTTCGACTGGTGCAACGAGGTGAAACCCTGGAAGGCCGCAGTCGCGCTCGGGCTCTTTGTGCTCGCGACACTTGCGCTCTTTACCCAGAGCTACAACCCGTTCCTGTATTTCCAATTTTAACACTTCGCGGCCAGCAACTGTCTAGGGTGTTGCCCCGTGTTATGTTATATTTTCATTGGTATTTTGGGATAAGACTGCATTTGGAGGATAAATGAGGCGTTCTTTTCTCGTTTCTTTTGCGATGTTTCTTGCTGTTGCGGGACTCTCCTTGACGGCATGCGGGGACGATGATAGCAGTTTCGCCCCGCGGGACGAGGATTCTTCTTCGTCCGTATGCGAGGACTGCGACGAAACGACATCGTCATCGTCTGTCATCCCCGCTTCGAGCGGGGATCTCCAGTCCTCCTCTAGCAAGAAAGAAACAAGCAGCAGTTCGAGCAAGGAGATTGCTTCGTCGTCTTCGACTCCTCGCAATGACAATTCAAGCAGTTCTGTGAAGTTTTCTTCTAGTGAGGAAAAAGACAAATCGTCATCAAGCAAAATACAGAGTAGTAGTTCTGAAAGGTCGTCTTCTTCGAATATAGCCTCTAGTAGTAGTTCCGTAAAATCGTCGTCATCGAGTGTAAAATCTAGTAGTTCTGTTGTTTCGTCTTCCAGTAAGGATGTTGCGTCTAGCAGTAGTGAATATGTGCCATTTGACCATACGGTGACCTTGGGGGCAATGAGGGACGAGTACAAGACCTTTGTCGACGAACGTAATGGCCGCAGCTACTACTACATTACGATAAGGGGCAAGAACTCTAAGAAAGAGGTGGATTCCGTGACTGTAATGGCTGAAAACCTCAATGTCGGCAAAATGATTACATATGTAAAGGATCAGGCTGACGATACGACGATTGAACGTTACTGTTACGATAGGGACACCACAAATTGCGACCGTTACGGGGGGCTCTACCAGTGGGCCGAGATGATGCAACTGCCTAACGATTGCAACACTAAGAGTTGCGCCGACTTGATTCAGCCGAACCATCAGGGAATTTGCCCGGATGGATGGCGGCTCTTGACCCAGGAAGATTTTTACATAGTGCTTCATGCCGACGGCAATACGCATGGAATTGCGGGGGTTCGATCCTCGTATGGGTTTAACGGGTTCAATTCCACCGGCTATTCCCTCGTCGGCGCCGGGTACGTATGGGATCGCAGACTTCAAGGATTAAAATCATCCACAGCTTGGTTCTATCCGGAGGAAGGTCGTGAAGGGTATGTTGAAGGATATGCCCTTGCAATGGGAGCGAACAATACGGAAACTGAAGCTTCAGAGGTTTTCTCTCAGCTTAAGACAAACGGTTTCTCCGTTCGCTGTGTTAAGCTAGAAGAATAACCACAAATTTTAAGGGCATCTTCCTGCAGTTTAATGCGGACCCGCAATTCGCGAAGGCCGAAGTGTCTAACAGCCACGAGGCTTTCGCAGTACCCGCTTCGAAACGTTCCTGCGATAAACAGTCTTGCTCCGGAGACACACTCGTGTTTCTTTGCGGAGAGAGGGCGTTTTGCTAAGCAAACACTCGAACGAAGTGAATGTGTTTGCGTGCGAAATGCCCCTCGAAGCAAACTATATTATGAAAAGCGTTTATGGACCCTATCGTCGTTTCACTCCTCCAGGGTGACAGATGAAGGTATGGAATGGGAGATCCCCACCTTGGTGGCCATGCGCACTAAGCACTAAAGTGCTAAGTGCTGTCCGCCCGCCTTCGCGGGGATGACATTGGGGTCCAGAATGGCAATTGGGGCTGGGAACGCCCAAAAAAATGAAAATCCGGCGTGTTTTTTACTATCTTGCCTTATATGAGTGAAAACCCGCAGAATGTAGAAGAGGCCGAGGAAGTCGAAGAAGAACTTCCGAAAGTGGAAAGCAGCGAGGACCTTGCCCGCATTATACAGGCTATCGTGTTCGCTTCGCCCGACATTGTGACGCTCAAGAAGTTGCGCGAGATTCTGGGCGACTTTCTGGATGCCCGTACCGTGTCGGATGCGCTCATTGCTGCAAACGATTCGCTGAACAAGATTAATTCCCCGTTCGAGATTGTGGAGCAGGCGGGCGGCTACCGTTTCCGCACGCGTGCGAAGTACTACCCGTGGGTGCGCAAGCTGTTCCCCGAGGCGAATGCGCGCCGCCTGAGCCAGGCCGCACTCGAGACCCTCGCGGTGATTGCCTACCAGCAGCCCATCACGAAGGCCGCCATCGAGCAGGTGCGCGGAGTGTCTTCTGTAGATGGCCCTATCAGGAACCTGCTCGACAAGGGCTTTATTGCATTGGGCGCGCGCGCCGAGACTGTCGGCAACCCCTATACGTACGTGACGACCCAGGAATTCATGAAGTATTTCGGCATCAACCGCATTCCCGAGGACCTGCCGCGCCTGCGCGAGTTCAGCGAACTCCTGGAAGCGGGCACGCTCGTGCCGCAGTACGCCAAGCAGGAATCCGAACCTACGGAACCTGTGCCTCCGGAAGATAACCCGGAACAGATTGAACTTTCGATGGGAGACCTGTAATGGCTGTCACCCCGTTGATGCAGCAGTATTACGAGATCAAGAAACAGAACCCTGGCTGCATTTTATTTTTCCGCATGGGCGACTTCTTCGAACTGTTCGAGGACGACGCCGTGGTGGCATCGAAAATTTTAGGACTTACGCTCACGAGCCGCAACAACGGCGCCTCGGGTGCGACTCCCTTGTGCGGGTTCCCGCATCATGCCGCAGACCGCTACGTGCCGAAGATGGTGGCGGCGGGCTACCGCATCGCGATTTGCGAGCAGGTGGAAGACCCGAAGCTCGCGAAGGGTATCGTGAAGCGCGATATCGTGGAGATTATCAGTGCCGGCACCGCGATGGACGAGTCGAACCTGAACGCGAAGGAGGCAAACTACCTGTTTGCCTACGTGCCCGCGGGTAACGATGCCGCGTTTGCCGTCGCC
The DNA here is from genome assembly GCA_002449765.1 of Fibrobacter sp. UBA7003. Lineage (GTDB taxonomy): Bacteria > Fibrobacterota > Fibrobacteria > Fibrobacterales > Fibrobacteraceae > Fibrobacter. The sequence continues at coordinate 134,603 of DJXN01000004.1, read as the reverse complement.
GACGTGACGACGGGCTACCTCGCCGTATGCAGGAGCAGCGTGCAGGCTTTCGAGTGCGAGTTCAGCCGCCGCATGCCCAAGGAAATCGTGATACCCGAGGGGGCGGTGATTCCCTCGAGCATCATGGACATGGTCAAGGCGGATAACGTGCTGGTGACACAGATTCCCGAATTCATGTTCGGGGAGGAGCAGAGCCGCGACGTTCTGTTTAGCCACTTCAAGGTGGAATCGCTGGTGGGCCTCGGGCTCGATGGCCGCGAATGCGAGACGGAAGTCGCGGGTGCCCTGATGGCCTACCTGATGGACCAGAAGAAGTCCGAACTTTCGCACTTTACGACGCTCGAGATCTTGAATCTCGACGACTACATGACGCTCGACCCGAGTACGCTCAGGAACCTGGAACTTACGCGCCCGCTGAATGCGGACGACTACTCGAGCACGCTCTGTTCGGTGCTGGACCACACGGTGACTGCGATGGGCGGGCGCACGCTCAAGGACTGGGTGAGCCACCCGCTGATTTCTGTTTCGCGCATCCAGGAACGCGAGGAGGCTGTCGCCGAACTGGTACAGAACCCGGTGGCGCTTGACGAACTGAAGGAATCGCTCACGAGCATCCTCGACATGGAACGCCTGATGGGGCGTGTGGGGAGTGGGCGTGCCAACGCGCGCGACCTCGCGGGCATGGGCCGTTCGCTTTCGCAGGCATCTAAGGTGGCCGACGTGCTCGAGGGTCTGCGGGCCCCGATTTTTGAAGGCCTGCGCGAGACGCTCGAACACGCGCGCGGCCGCGGCGAGGAACTGTTGGCGCAATTCAACGAGGACTTGCCTCTCACGGTGCGCGAGGGCGGTATGATACGCCCTGGCGCGAATGCCGAACTCGACGCAATGAACGCCGACATCAAGGAAAAGCGCGAATGGATTGCCTCGCTGGAAGGCCGCGAGCGCGAACGCCTCGGAATCCCGAGCCTGAAGGTCGGTTACAACCGCGTGTTCGGCTACTACATCGAGATTACCAAGGCGCAGATGGCGAAGGCGACAAGCCCCATCCCCGAGGAATATATCCGCAAGCAGACGACGGTGAACGGCGAACGCTACATTACGCCCGAGATGAAGGAATGCGAATCCATCATCAGCAACGCCGAGGTGAACATCCACGAGCTGGAATACCGCATATTCTGTAGCCTGCGCGACCGCGTGGACGGCTGGCGTGCCGAACTCCAGGAGATTGCCGACGCGGTGGCGAAGGTCGATACGCTCTACAGTTTCGCGCGGGCGGCCCGCAAGTACAACTACGCGTGCCCCGAGGTTTTCGAGGGCTCGGGTATAGAAATCCGCGGCGGTTTCCATCCGGTGATTGTCGCCGTGAACCCCGACCTGGACTTTATCCCGAACGATGTTTCGCTTTCGCCCGATGGCACGCGCCTGATGCTCATCACGGGCCCGAACATGGCGGGTAAGTCGACTTACCTGCGCCAGACCGGACTCATCGTATTGATGGCGCAAATCGGCTGCTTCGTGCCGGCGGAATCTGCCCGCATTGGGGTAGTGGACCGCATATTCACCCGCGTGGGGGCGAGTGACCGCCTGAGTCGCGGGCTCAGTACCTTCATGGTCGAGATGATAGAGACCGCAAATATATTGCGGAACGCGACTCCGCACAGCCTTGTGCTGCTCGATGAAATCGGGCGCGGCACGAGCACTTTCGACGGGCTTTCCATCGCCTGGGCGATTGTGGAGACCCTCCACGACGAGCCCGCACGGCAGGCGCTGACCCTCTTTGCGACGCACTACCACGAACTCACCGGGCTCGTGGAAAGCCTCGAGCATGCGGGCAACTTCCAGGTGGCCGTGCAGGAAAAGGGCGACAAGCTGGTGTTCCTCCACAAGATTCTCGCGGGCGCCTGCGACTCGAGCTACGGCATCCATGTGGCCGAGATGGCGGGCCTCCCGAACAACGTTGTCCGCAGGGCGAGGAAGATACTTCTCCGGCTTGAGAAGGAAAAGATTGACCCGAGTGATGGCGCCGTGAAGAAGAAGCAGAAGGAACACCCGCAGCTGGACATGTTTGCACCGCCCGACGAGAACACGCAGCTGTTGAAGGACGAAATCCGCAGGCTCAAGCCCGAGGAAATGACCCCGATGCAGGCGCTCCAGCGCTTGATGGAACTGAAGGAAGCGTACGGGAAATAACTGCTATGCAAGGAGATCCCCGCCTTCGCGGGGATGACGATGTTGTATGATAGACTTTGCTGCCATAATGGAACATGCCTTCGCGAACCGTCCGTACCTTTCGGACGTTCACGGCATCGAGCATTGGCACCAGGTGGAGGCCAACGGGCTCCTGCTTGCTGGCCGCGTTGCCGGCGTGGATGTCGACGTCGTTCGTCTCTTTGCCATATTCCACGACAGCAAGCGCTTTGACGATGGTCACGACCCTGAGCACGGCGCACGCGGTGCCGAATTCGCGAAGGAATGCCGCGAGGCTAAGCTCTTTGAGATAGAAGACGAGCGCTTCGACAAGCTTTGCCATGCCTGCAAGTTCCACACGCACGAACCGAAAAACGGCGACCCGACCATAGACTGCTGCTACGATGCCGACAGGCTCGACCTGGGCAGGGTAGGGATCCCGCTCGACCCTGAAAAGATGGCGACCAGTTTCGGGAGCAGGATTGCGAAACAGTCCCGGAAAGAAAGCGTGTCGGTATTTGCCATGCGCCAGTGGCTGAAGAATCTGGAATTGAAATAGGTTTCGGATGGTGTTTTGAAATGGAAAATCAAGAAAGAAAAGACAACAATTACTTGTTCGATTCCGGGAATCTCTCGGAAGGGGCTCTTGCAAAAAAGCACCGCCTTGAAAACGATCCGAGTTCCCGTACTAATATAATGGATTATCTGCCCGGCATGGAAGTGATCCAGTCGGACATTGCCGATAAGGTTCTCTCCGAGTCCGAAAATTTCGATTATTCTAAATACACCGGCAAGGACGTAAAGCGCGCTCTGGAACACGAACGCTGCACACTGGAAGACTTCAAGGCGCTCCTTTCTCCGGCGGCCGCCCCGTATCTCGAGCAGATGGCCGCGAAGGCGAAAATCGAGACCAGCAAGCACTTCGGCAACAACGTGTACTTCTTCACGCCGCTCTACATCGCGAACTACTGCGAGAACTACTGCGTCTATTGCGGGTTCAACTGCTACAACCATATCAAGCGCATGCAACTTTCCATGGAGCAGATCGAGCACGAGATGAAGGTCATCGCCGACAGCGGCATGGAAGAAATCCTGATTCTCACCGGCGAAAGCCGCGCGAAAAGCAGTGTGGAATACATCGGCGAGGCCTGCAAGCTGGCCCGCAAGTATTTCCGCATGGTAGGCATTGAAGTTTATCCGGTGAATACGGACGAATACCGCTACCTGCACGAATGCGGCGTGGACTACGTGACGGTTTTCCAGGAAACTTACGACAAGGTTCGTTTCGAACAACTTCACCTGATGGGCCATAAGCGCGTATTCCCCTACCGTTTTGATTCCCAGGAACGCGCCCTCATGGCGGGCATGCGCGGGGTGGCATTCTCTGCACTCCTTGGCCTTTCGGACTTCCGCCGCGATGCGCTCGCATCGGCACTCCATGTGTATTACTTACAAAAGAAGTATCCGCATGCTGAGATGAGCTTGAGTTGCCCGAGACTGCGCCCGATTATCAATAACGACAAGATTGACCCGCTCGACGTTCACGAAAAGGAACTCTGCCAGGTGCTCTGCGCCTACCGTATCTTCTTGCCGTACGTGGGCATTACGGTTTCGAGCCGCGAAAGTAAGGAATTCCGCAACGGCATCGTGAAAATCTGCGCGACGAAGGTCTCTGCCGGCGTATCTACGGGCATCGGCGACCACGAAAGCAAGTACAGCGGTCACGACGACGGGGAAGGCGGCGACGAACAGTTCGAAATCAACGACTCGCGCAGCTTCAACGATATGTACGGCGACATTTCGGGCGAAGGCTTGCAGCCCGTGCTGAACGATTACTTGTACGTGTAGCGGTTAGTAACTGAAATTCGCGCAGCCTATGTCTCCATAGGTCGAGAAGCAGACACCGTGGTCGGAGAGAAGAGCTCCGCCTTTTGGGTTTGTTTTTGATTCGCGCATTTTCATTGAAGCAGGAAGCAAGGCGACCTCTACGGAGCGACTTGTCGGCTCCATCCCTGTCCACTGGAAACTCACTGTCACACGATAATTAGTGTTGTTTCCGCCCTGGTGTTGTATTGCATCCAGACCAGCCTCTTTTCCGTGATTCAACAGCTTGCTGATGAACAAAGGTTCTTTGGGATAGGACCGATATTGATCTTTACCATTAACGTCTTTATACTTGTACGTGATATATGTATCACCACCTTTTTTTAAGTCTTTGCCACTATTTCGTGCATCGAGAATATCTGCGACGCCATAAAAACCAGCCTCATTCAGAGCTTCATACCATATTCCACTGTTTCCGACCAGTTTGCTGAATTCTGAGCCTTTGTTGATGCTGGTGTGGGCACTCTGTATATTGTTGGGATGGTTTGGATGCATTTCAATAACGAACAAGTCTACACCGGTTGAACTAGCCAATTTAGTACTCAACTTGCTGCGATTCTGGGAAGCAAAATCACCTTTGAACAAAGCTTCTTCATCTTCAATCAGTGCCCTGTTCAGCGCGTCCCTCAGATAGAACAGTTTCAACAAATCAATTTTTTCTTTTGATCTTTCGACCAGCCCGAATATACTCGGTACGGCCACTGCAGCAAGTATCCCCATGACAACGGTCACCACCATGACTTCGATCAGGGTAAAGCCCCTGCGACCCTTATTTTGCGCTTGCATGTGCATCGTGCTACATCCCTTGCAAATAATGAATCATTTACATTAAGAAAATAACTTTTTCGGAGCCCTGTAAACAAAATTTTTTTGATTTTTGGGCGAAATTTAAGCAAAATCACAATATAAGGCCTGTTTTTGCTATTTTTAGGAGCATGAAGACCCTCGATACGACCCTTTACTTCATTACCGACAGCACGAGCGTTCCCGAAGAGCGTTTTTTGCCAGTTGTTGAGGCCGCCTGCAAGGGCGGGGCGACCATCGTCCAGTTGCGAGAAAAGGACAAGTCTACCCGCGAGTATATGGACTTGGCGGTGGCAACGCACGAGATTACGGCCCGATACGGGATTCCGCTGATTATCGATGACCGCGTTGATGTGGCCCTCGCTATTGGTGCCGAGGGAGTTCATGTGGGGCAGAGCGATATGCCTGTAGGTATCGCCCGGAAAATCATGGGGCCGGACAAGATCATAGGGGCGACGACAAAGACTATCCCGCAGGCGCTCGAGGCTTATGAGCAGGGTGCAGATTACCTGGGCTGCGGTGCGATTTACCCGACCACGACGCATGTGAAAACGGTGATTACTCCTGTCGAAACTCTCAAAGAAATCGTGAAGGCTGTCCCGGTTCCTGTGAACGCGATTGGTGGTCTCAACAAGGATAACATCTTTGTTCTCAAGGGTTCCGGCATTGCTGGCATTTGTGTCGTTTCCGCAATCATGAAGGCTGCCGACCCGGAACTTGCGACCCGAGAACTTAAACAGGCCTTTTTGGACCTGAACGCATAACTTGGGCTGTATTACTGGCCGCTGCCGCGAAGCCGTTGTCCGATCCTGAGCGGCGATTCTGGCGAGATGTTGTTGATGCGGCACAACGCCTTTACCGAGATGTTGAACCATGCGGCGATGCTTTCGAGGGTGTCGCCCTTCTTGACAACGTATTCTTCTTTCTTCAGGCGCCACTGCATCTTGCGGTGTGCGGTGATGACATCGCTCTTGGAAATATGGCTTGCGTCTTCTGTCAGGGACCAGTGCGGAAAGTCGATGACGGTTTCGGGGTCGATGTTGTAGTTCCCGTACCTGATTTCGAAATGGAGGTGCGCTCCGGAAGAGCGTCCGGAGTTGCCTCCCAATCCGACGATGTCGCCGGGAAGCAGCTTGTCGCCGACCTTGACTTCGCGCTTGGAGAGGTGCCCGTAGAGGGTCTGGATGTCGTTGTCGTGCTGGACCAGTACGTAGTGGCCGTAGCCGCCGGGGTTGTACTTGGACATGATGACCACGCCGGGCAGTGCGGCGACGATAGGCTCGTCGCGGATAATCTTGACATCGACACCCCGGTGCAGACGGTGGTTGCGGATTCCATAGGGGGAGCCGAGCCTAGCCTCGTGTGTGACGGGAATGAGCATGTTCGAAAAGTCGAGGTAGTCGCGGTCGACGGCGACGGCTGCTACCTTGTTCGTAGTTGAAGCGCTGCTTTCCTGGACTGCGCTCGTATCGGCGGTTTCGGCCGCGTGGGCCGCCGCGATGCAGAGAAATGCCAGGATAAAGAGTCTCATTCCCATGAACCTTTTACTTGAGGAATGCGAAAAATACGGCGCCGATGATGAGCGCGAAAGCGACGATGTGGTTCCAGTGCAAAGCTTCGTTGTTGAAGACTGTTGTCGCGATGACGGTGAATACCGTAAGCGAAATGGCTTCCTGGATGATTTTAAGCTGCATCAAGGTGAAGGGACCGCCATTGATGCGGCTACCGATGACGTTTGCCGGAACGGCGATGCAGTATTCAAAGAAGGCGATTCCCCAAGAGGCCACGATTACGAGAAATAGCGGCCAGTCGGTGCTGATGTGCATTTCCTTGAGCTTGAGGTTCCCGTACCAGGCGAAAGTCATGAATACGTTGGAACAGCAAAGGAGAAGAATGGTGAAAATGCCGGCTTTCATGATGTAGTAGACAGTAGGAAGTAGACAGTAGTCAGTGGTTGGTGGTTAGTGATTCGCTCGCAAACGGTAGGGCTTTCCGGTGCTCATCTGGTAGGCGAGACGGGCGCGGACTTGTTCCAGGTATTGGATGTACTTTTCGTTTTGGTAGTCGCGGTATGTCCAGTCGAAGGCGTGGAAATGTCCGTCCTGAAAGTATAGCGTGGGTTCCACGAAAATGCCTCGCTGCATGTAGACGCGCTGGCGCTGGTCCTTGGTCGTTGCAAGGAAAAACTGGCCGAGGGTCATGTAGCCCGGGTCGAGGTTTACGGGTCTTAGCCCTGGCGTTCCGTTTTGCCTTGCGATTTCGAGTTCCACCTCGTTTGACCAAAGCTTGATGTCGACGATGGTCTCGCGTTCCACGAGGGGCTCATAGCTGAAGAAGGCACGGACGGGCGAGGATCCGATTTCGTCGACATAGTAGTTGGTAAACGTGAAGGGGAACGGTTCGAGGTTCAGGTCCTCGGTGCCGAAGCGCTTAACCAGGGTTTCCCGGACGGATTCGACGGCGGAGGTGTCCCTTGCGAGGATACCTACGACAATCTTGACCTTGGCTGGAGTCCTGAGTTCGCCCATAAATTACAATTTAGTAAAAGGCGAAAAGCGCGGCTTTTAGTATTTTTTAGATATGCGCTTTTGTTTGTTGACCGTGTTTGCCCTTATGTCTGTCGCCCTTGCCGAGACGCTGCGCGAGGTGCCCGCAATACTTGATTCCGTGTCGCACGAACCGACGCACTTTACGCAGGGAATTTTCTTTGACGGAAAGGAAATTGTCGAAACAACAGGGCAATATGGGCAATCCGGACTTTACCGCCGGACTCTCGACGGTAAAATTCTCGATTCAGCGCGGATTGCGGACCGCTATTTCGGGGAAGGCTCGATCGCTGTAGGCGAAGACATCTTCTACCTCACCTGGAAAGCGAAAAAGGCGTTCATCTATAACCGCAAGCCGTTCCGAGCGAAGGGCGAATTCCGCATCCCGACGGAGGGCTGGGGACTCACGTATTGGCGAAACGCGCTCCTCATGAGCAACGGCTCCGAAGAGCTTCTGCAAATTGCGCTCGGGAGTTTCAACGTGGTGGGCGTCATCCGCGTAACCGACGAAGGGCGTCCCGTGAAAAATCTAAACGAACTTGAAATTGTCGGGAATACTTTGTACGCAAATGTCTGGCAGACGGGGTTGATTGCAGTAATCGACTTGCCGAGCGGGAGGGTCAAAAAATACCTTGACCTTACGCAGAAGTGGAAAGAAATCTACCGGAACCACCGCAACATTGACGTGTTGAACGGGATTGCCTTCGACGGTAAGTTCCTTTGGGTGACGGGCAAATACTGGCCGCAGATTTATAAAATCCAGCCGTAGGTGAGATTTACCTTGGCGCTGTCGCCGGGGCAGAACCAAAGAGAATGGAATTGCTGTAGCTGAGGCCGATCGAGAGACGTGGCTTCTTGGGGTTGAAGTCGAGGATGCCGTAGCGTGCATCCAGGGATATCCTGTGTGCTCCTAGCCTGAAGCTCACGTAGCTGCCGACGCCGACTTCTACGTTGCCGAAGTCGAGCTGGTCGTCGATCCAGCCGAGGTTGAGCCAGAAGTTACGGCAGATGTATTGCTCGAAGCCGATACGGATAAAGTCGCCGATGGGAATTTGCTCGATGACCGAGAATCCGCCGCTAAAAAGTTCCATCCATGCGTCAAGAAGGGAATTGATTGCTACATAGTCGTAGTCGTCATATTCGTCGTCGTAGTGGCTGTAGGAGTCGCTGTCGCCATCGTCGTCGCAAGCTCCAGTTTCGCAGACCAGCGCGACGGTAATTCCGAGCCAGATGGCCGAGACCCAAGTGCGCCAGGCGAAATACTTGTTGCCTTGGCCAAACATGAAGTAGGGAGAGGGGAGGAGACCCCAGCCTGTCACGAAACCGTTGGCGTAGCCCTTGGTCGTTTCGAGGCCGAGCGGGATTTCCCATTCGTTGCCTTGCATGCTGAAGTTGATTTTTTCGAGGCGCGCGGTGTAGACCCTGTTGTTTTCGCCTTCGCGTGATAGTTCAAGCGATTCCATGAATCCAGACGCTGAAGGCGGGTGCATGGTGCATCCGCTGAGCGCGATAAGGAATGCGAGGACTGTCAGATAGAAGAATCTCATGCCTTAAATATACTGCGAGCCTGAACAAAACGGATAATGCAGTGCTGAAAAATTGACAAATGGGAATAATGTAGTGATGAAATACACGCAAGGGTATTCCAGGTCGGAATACCCTTGTGAGAAATATGGAGAATTTTTAATGTACTCCGTTGCCGTCGGCCACGTCGCAGGTCACGGGCTTGCCGTTCACTTCGAGGGCGAGGGCATCGCAGAACACGGCGCCACCCTTCACGGAGAGCGCAATCTTCTCGAAGTCCTTCACCTTCAGTTCGCGCGGTTCGCTGGGTGCTACACCCTTGAAGAGGGCGCGGTCACCGGGCTTGGCGTCTTCGGGCACGGAGACGAGCCTGCAGGTGTGAGCCTCGTTGTCGAGATCGCCTGCAAAGAGCATGCCCTGGCTCATGATGCCGCGGAGAGCGCTGGGCTTCAGGTTTGCGAACAACAGAATCTTGCGGTCCTTCAGTTCTTCGGCCTTGTAGCTGTTCTTGAGGCCGCTGCAGATGGTGCGGAGTTCGCCTTCGCCAGCGTCCACCTTGAGCACGTAGAGGCTTGTAGCGTCCGGATGGTCGGCCACTTCCTTGATTTGGGCGACGCGCATGTCCATGGCGGCGGGCACGTCGGCTGCCATCAGGGGCTTGTTCTGCTTGGGCTTCGGCTGCGGCTCCTGCTTCTTGACTTCTTCTTCAATACGCGGGAAGAGCGGCTTGCCTTCGCCGAATGTTTCACCACCCTTGAGGATACCCCAAGCGAGGTCGTCGGCGCTCTGGAATTTGGAACCGATCATGGCGAGGCCTTCTTCTGCCTTGGAGGGAATCACCGGCCACAAGAGGCAGAGTGAAAGGCGCACGGCTTCGGCGGAAACGTAGAGCACGGTTGCGAGTTCATCCTTCTTGGTTTCGTCCTTCGCGAGCTTCCACGGAGCCTTGACTTCCAGGTAGCGGTTGATGCTACGCACCAGCTGCATGATGGTCTCGATGGACTGGGAGAGGCGGGCCTGCGGCAGGCCTTCCTTGATTTCGGCAATCACCTTGTTCGCGAGGTCGATGACTTCATTTTCGGCATCGCCGATGGAGGTGGCGGCAGGGAGCTTGCCTTCGAAGTTGTTGAGCACCAGGCGGTGTACGCGGTTCAGCACGTTACCCAGGTCGTTGGCGAGGTCGCTGTTGATGCGGCGCACGAAGGCATCGTGGGTGAAGTTCGCGTCCTGGCCCACCACCATTTCGCGGGCGAGGAAGTAGCGGAACGCGTCGATGCCGTACTTTTCCATGTAGTCCATGGGGTTAACCACGTTGCCTGCGGACTTGCTCATCTTTTCGCCGCCGTTCACGAGCCACCAGCCGTGGGCGAGGATGTGCTGCGGAAGCGGAATGTCGAGAGCCATGAGCATGGTCGGCCAGTACACGCTATGCGTGGTCAAGATGTCCTTACCGATCAGGTGATAAGTGGCGGGCCAGATCGGCGTGCCGTCGGCATAAGTCTTGTGGAAGGCGGTGGAGGCGCTCACGTAGTTCAGGAGGGCGTCGAACCACACGTAGGTCACGTAGTCGGTGTCGAAGGGCAGCGGAATACCCCAGCTAAGACGAGCCTTCGGGCGGCTGATGCAGAGGTCGTTCAGCGGTTGGCGCAGGAACCCGCGGATTTCGTTCCAGCGGTAGTCAGGCACAATCCAGTCCTTGTGGCTTTCGAGGAAGTCGATCAGCTTCTGCTGGTAAGAACTCATCTTGAAGAAGTAGTTCTTTTCCTTGAGCCATTCCACTGGGCGGTGGCTGATGGGGTCGCACTTGTTCTCGTCCAGTTCATCTTCGGTAAAGAAGCGTTCTTCGCCGACGGAGTACCAGCCTTCGTATTCCTTCGAGTAGATTTCGCCCTTGTCCCAGAGCTTCTGCAGGCATTCCTGCACAAAGGCCTTGTGTTTGGGCATGGTGGTGCGGATAAAGAAGTCGTTACCGATACCCATCTTCTTCCACAGGTCTTCGAAGCGGTGGTAGTATTCGTCCACGTGTTCCTGCGGGGTCACGCCGCGCTTGTCGGCGGCGCGCTGCACCTTCTGGCCGTGTTCGTCGGTCCCGGTCAAAAAGAACGTCTGGTAGCCGAGAATCTTGTGGAAGCGGGTGAGGATGTCCGCGAGGACGGTGGTGTAGGAGTGCCCGATATGCGGGGCGTCATTCACGTAATAAATCGGGGTAGTAACATAAAAATTTTTCATGTGCCCAAAGATAGAAAAATTATATTAAAGGGAAAAACGAGGTATTTATGTCTTTCATGGATTTGGCCAAGAACCGCTATAGCTGCCGAGCATTCACTGCCCAGGCCGTAGAACCCGAAAAACTCGCCCAGGTGCTCGAGGCGGGTCGCCTGAGCCCGACGGCTATCAACGCACAGCCCGTGACGGTGAAGGTCATCAAGTCCCCCGAGGCTTTGGAAAAGATCCGTGGCATTACCCGTATGGCCTACAATGCGCCGGTGGTGCTCATGGTCTGCTACGACGAGCCCAACTGCTACACCGCCGAAAAGTACAACGACAACTTCAACAGCGGCGTGATGGATGCAAGCATCGTCACCACCTCCATGATGATGCAGGCCACCGACCTCGGCCTTGCGACGCTTTGGGCCCGCGGATTCAATGCTTCGTACATCGAAAGCGCTTTTGAATTTCCGGACAACTTAAAGCTCGCCTGCCTCCTGGATATCGGCTATGCCGACCCCGAGAACGGCGGCCCTTCGCCTAGGCATCTCGTGCGCAAGAGCATGGATGAATTTATGAGCGAGGTGTAAACTTTAATTCGGGGAACCTGCCTGAAAAGGCTTTTAAAAAAGAGGTAGTATATGGGATTCAACTTCCGCGGACTTGCTTTCAAGCAATCACTGATGATTCTTGTTGCCGTCACGGTCATTGTCGGCCTGATTTTCGGAATCATGACTTCGAAAATGAGTTCGCAACTAGAAGAGATGACCATTGAGAATGGCGAGCAGATTAGCCTTGCGAACGTGACCTACATCGACAAGCTATTCGATGCCGGAAAGCATGTCGGCGAAGATGCCGCGTCGACTTTGAGCAATAGTCGCATGACAAAAGCCGAACTCGACGAGTTCCTGACGCATACGCTTGCGACTGCCCGCAATCTCGTCCCCCATATTGTGGCGGTTGTGGTTGCGTTCGAACCGGGAATGGGACCGGAGACACCCAAGGGCGAATTCATGCGGCTTGCGCGGTTTGTGGACAACGAAACAAAGTTGATTACGGGCGCCAACTACCAGGATAAGGAATGGTATGCAAACACAAGGGATGCCCACTCTAGCCGCTGGCAGGAACCCTTTATCGGTGAATTTGTGGATGAACCCATTGCGGTCTATACGGTTCCCATATTCCATAAGGATAAGAAGGGAAATGAAGTGCTTGCTGGAGTCCTGGCCGTGGATATGTCCATCGAATTCCTCAAGGAAACGGTGGCGGCGGCCCAGGTTCCCAATTCTGGCTTTGCCATGGTCCTCTCCGAAAAGAATGTCCCGGTTGCATTCCCTAAATACATTGCAGAAGGGAGAGGGGAAAAGGAAATAGCGGTCAAGGAATTTAACAATAAGAACTTGGTGCCGTTCGACAGGCGAGGCAAAAAGGACAAGGGCTTGATTCTTGGTTCTGTTGTCGGTGACGAAGAGGCTGCCATTTACTATACGACGATGAAATCCAACAACTGGACTTTCATGGTTGTCTGGCCTGCGCAGAAATTCCTTGAACAAAGACAATCTTCGGTTAGACTTTTTGTGGTGCTTGCGGCCTGCGGCTATGCGGTCTTGCTGGTTATCATGTTGTTGATTTCGTTCAGGGTCGCGAAGCCGCTCAAGGAACTTTCCGCTGCCGCAAAGAAACTTGGCAATGGCGATTTCGACGTGGCGATTCCGCAGATGAAGGGGCACGACGAGGTGGCGGAGTTCGCCTGGGCTTTCTCGAACATGCTTTCTTCGCTCAAGGATCATGTCGAAAGGCAGAAGGACATGAAGCGCATCGAGCGCGAACTCGACCTGGCCCGCAATATCCAGCTGTCGACGCTTCCGAGAGAAGAATGCGAAGAAAATTCCGATGACGACCGCCACGAACTTTCGCAGTTCCTGCTTCCGGCGAAGGAAGTGGGCGGCGACTTTTATGATTTCTTCAAGATAGATAACGATCACTTGTGCGTCATGGTGGGCGATGTCTCGGGCAAGGGTGTCCCGGCCGCGCTGTTCATGATGATTTCCCGAATTATCCTGCGGACGATGACCAAGAACATGAAATCCGTCGTGAATGCGTTTAACAGCACGAACTTCGCGCTTGCGAAACGCAACAGGCTGAACATGTTCGTGACCGTGTGGGCCGGAATCATCGACTTGCGCACCGGCCATGTGGAATTCGCCTCGGCTGGCCATAACCCGCCTGCGGTCCGTCATAGCGATGGCACTGTCGAATTTGTAAATAGCAAGTCGGGACTTGTTCTGGCGGCAATGGAGGATACGCTTTACCAGTCGCAGTCTTTTGATCTCAAGACTGGCGATTCGCTGTTCCTTTTTACCGACGGCGTAACAGAAGCGACTAATTCCCGGGATGAACTTTTTGGCGACAAGAGGTTGCTTGAGACGCTTGAAAGGGGCGGTGATTTGAAACCTGCCGAAACATGCGCCTTTGTCAAGAAGAGTATTGACGATTTTGTGCAGGACGCCCCGCAGTTCGACGATATTACCATGTTGACCGTGAAGTTTATTGGCAATGACGAACCGGTGTGGGAACGTTACGAAAAGACCGTAGATGTCGCGAAGGACAATCAGGGCGCCCTCAAATCGTTTGTTGAAAATATCCTCACTCCGATGGATGGGGCGAAGAAAATGCAGATGCAGGATGCTTGGCAACGTTATGAAAAAATCGTGGACGTCATTCCTGAAAACCAGGACATTCTTACTGCCTTTGTCGAGGGGATTCTGGCGCCGATGGAGGCGTCGATGAAGTCCCAGATGCAAATCAATATTGCAATCGATGAAATCTACAGCAATATCGTCAAGTTCTCCGGAGCCACAAGCGTGACGCTGATTGTCGAAATCCGCAAGGCGACACTCGATGCGCGGTTGACCTTTATCGATAATGGGGCTGCTTTCGACCCGCTCAAGCAGGCAGATCCGGACGTGACGTCTTCTGCCGAAGAACGCGAAATCGGTGGCCTTGGAATATTTATTGTCAAGAAGACGATGGATAGCGTCAGTTACCGCAGAAACGGCGACCAGAACGAACTTGCGATTACAAAGAGGCTCAGCTAAGAATAACGGCTATTTTCGGCTGAGTTCGAGTACGTAGTCTGCTGCGTTCACAAAATCCTGGGCGTGTTCGATTGCAATGACGGTGTGGCCGGCATCGGTAAGCCCGTGGATGAGTTTTAGCAGATGCTGGATATCCTTTTGATGGAGCCCTCGCGCGGGTTCGTCGAAGAGGAATAGCGTGTTGGGGGCCTTCGCGCGTGCAAGCGCGATAGACAGTCGCAACCTTGCGCGCTCGCCACCGGACAGGTGTGCTGTCGTTTGCCCAAGCTTCAGGTATTCGAGCCCGGTATCCACGAGTGGCTTGAGTTTGTCTGCAAACGGCTTGAGGTTGGAAAATAGCTTGTATGCACTGCCGACTTCCAAATCGTAGATGTCGGCGATGGAGAGCGACTTGAACCGGACTTCCAGGATTTCGTCTTTAAAGCGTTTGCCGAGGCAGACAGGACATTCGGACTCTTCGTAGCCTGCGGGGTCGAGGATGACTCCCTCGCCCTTGCAGTTTTCGCAGCGGCCGCCGGGGGCATGGGTCGCAAATTTGGATGCGGTGTAGCCCCGGACTTTGCTTTCGGGAAGCTTCGCGAACAGTTCGCGAAGAATCATGTTCAGGTTGATTGCGGAGGCTACGGTGCTCCGGCGGTTGCCGTGGAAATCGCCTGTCGATAGGATGGATAGCGCCTGGATGCCGAGAGGACTGAATTCTCCTCGGGTTCCGCGGTAGGCGAGGTTACGGAAGAGAAGGGTCGACTTTCCGCTGCCGCTCTGGCCTGTGATGACGCTGAATTTTTGCACCGGGAACCACGCCGAAACAGGCTTCATGTCGAACATGGCGAAATTCTCGATTGCGA
This sequence comes from Fibrobacter sp. UBA7003, assembly GCA_002449765.1. Classification (GTDB taxonomy): domain Bacteria; phylum Fibrobacterota; class Fibrobacteria; order Fibrobacterales; family Fibrobacteraceae; genus Fibrobacter. The sequence continues at coordinate 119,507 of DJXN01000004.1, read as the reverse complement.
TGGCGTTCGTCTTTGAGGGCTTGACCCTTGTGCTTGCCTGCTTCCGAATTCCGAGTTCTCTTAACCAGTTGCCGGTGGGCGAATTGGGGTTCTGCAGCACCTCTTTCGCTTTTCCCTGGAATAGGATTTCTCCGCCCTTTTCTCCCGCTCCGGGTCCCATTTCGATAATCCAGTCTGCACGCCTGATGATGCCTGGATTGTGCTCGATAAGCACGAGGGTGTTTCCGCGGGATTGGACCTTCTTGAGGACTTTCCAGAGGGCGTCGACATCGCACTCATGCAGTCCGCTTGCGGGCTCGTCAAGGACGATGAGCAGGTTGTTCAGGAGTCCGGTGGAAAGGCTCGATAGCCTTAGGCGCTGGATTTCACCCCCTGAAAGGGTCGTGGCGCTCCGTCCTCCCGTCAGGTAGCCGATTCCCAGTTCGTTGATGGCTCGGATGCGGTCGACGAGAGTGTTGAATGCGGGAAGCTGTTTTGCTGTAAGGCGCTTGTCGAAAAGGGTGTGCAGCAGGCTTTCGAGCTTTGCGAACGGCGTGTCCAGAACGTTTTTCCAGGTGGTTGGACTCTTGCTGGGAGCGCCATCTCCCTGGCCCTCGACGGTTGCGCTTAGGATGCTCCCGTTCAGCCGGAGTCCCTTGCAGCGAGGACATTCGGAACCCTCGTCGCCGTTTTCTGATTCGATGATGCCGGTCCCTGCACATTCAGGACAAACGCTCTCGCGGGTGTAGGGCGAGAGGTCTTCTGCGGCAAGTGGCCTTGAAAGCTGCTCTCCGTGGTCCGGGCAGCGTGGCACGGTGCTGTAAACCTTGCGGGTCCCATCGATGTCAAGCGTGATTCCGCCGTGGGTGAGTTTCAGTGCGCCGTCTACAGCTTCGGCGATGCGGGTGCGGGTGTTTTCGCGAACAATCACGCGGTCCACGACAATGAAAAATTCTTCGGGAACAATCCTGCGTTCGCTGTCGGTCAGGTCGGCTAGCGAGTAGCTGACTCCATCGGCCATGGCTCGCGTAAAGCCCTGGGCCAGGAATACTGCCGAGAGCTTGTCGAGGTTGGAGGCGGATTCGACTTTCGCCAAAAATTGCAGCTTGGTCCCCTGCGGTAATCCTGCGATTTCTCGGATGATGTTCTCGCGACTCTGGCTTTCCATGGGTTTCCCGCATACGGGGCAGGCGGGCCTTGCGTAGGCGGCAAAAAGCGCCCGCAAGGTGTTGTCGCATTCCGAGATGCTCAACGCGTATGCCTTGGCTGGGGCTTCCCCGTGGCTTGGTCCTACGGCAAGACTTGCTGGCAGGCCGTCGGCACTGTCGAGGGGGATAATGCGCCTCCCGCCCAGAAGTTCAGCGGCAAAAGGCGATAGAGTCTCGAGATAGCGACGCTTGGATTCTCCATGCAGGGTGTCGAGAACGAGTGTCGATTTTCCGCAACCCGAAGGACCGCAGACAACGGTAATCTTGCCCAATGGAAATTGGGCGTCCACATTTTTTAGATTGTGCAGTCTGCAGCCACGTATCGAAATAAATTCGGGCATGGAATAGAGCTTATTCCCTTACCGTGAATCGCAGTTCGCCGAACGGGGTGCAGAGGTCCATGTTGTCGAGGTTGTTCGTTTCGATTCCTGCGAACATGCGGTATCCGCCGCCGATGGAAATTTCGAGCATCTTGGTGATGCGGTAGTTGAAGTGGGCCGAAATATCCGCCGTGAAGAAGTAGTCTTCGGATTCGAAAGCTTCATCGTCGGGTTCCATCACGTAGAGGGCTCCGCCGCCCACGTTGATGGGGACAGAAATTGCAATCTTGTCGAATCGGAGCGGGAAAAGCTCGATGAAGCCGCCGAACGACATGTACTTGATCATCTGCTTTTCTTTGACATTGTGGTTGTGGACATCGCTTAGGAGCCTGTCGACCCACATGCCCGTCGAGAAGATGGGCGCAATGTCGAGACCGATGCGGAGATTTGCGAAGATGGCTCCGTCGTCGGCCACAAGCACGTTGCCGCCGCTTACTCCGATAAGGGCCTTGAGTCCGCCTTCGGATTTTTCCTCGGTGACGGGCGTGTCGCCCATGCCTGCCAGTTCGGCGTAGCTCGAGCCGACGCAGAAGAAAAGCAGAAGGCAAATGGCGATGGCCTTCGTGGAAAGCCTATTTTTCTTGGTCTGACTTTGCATTGTGGACATCCTCCAGGGTTGCGGTCCAGTTCCACTTCTTTTGTGAAGATTCCGGCCAGTAGCAGATGGTCCACACGAGGCTGTTGCCGCATAGGATAATGGACCAGACTCCGAAAAAGAGGAACAGCACCAACGGGATAAAGGCGAGAGAGCCGTAGAAAATGGACATGCGTGTTACCATCGCTGTCTGGATGAGCATGAGAATCTTCACGTAAATGTTGATGGCGATCCATGCAATGATGGTTGCCATGAGCGAAACGGCGAAGAGCTTGCTTTTGCGATAGGGCGGCTTGACTCCGGTTTCCCTTTGTCTGAGGCTTCTGGCCGGGAGCGCGTAGAGCATCAGGAAAATGAGGAGCATTGCCGCAAAATGAAACGCGATATACCAGAATGCGGTAATGAGGACCTTGAGCAGTTCCGGCGAGAAGTGGAAGCCGTCGACGACTATCATGGTGAGGACGTCTTGCACATGGTTCACGAATCCTGCGAACATTCCGATGAAACCGGCGAATATGAGCAGGAAGGGCGTGTAGACCTGGATCTGCCTAAACAGCGTTCTCGAGGTCTTGACTTCCCATACGACATTGAAGTTTGTTTCCAAACTGCCGAAAGCGAGAATGAAGGTGACGAAAAGGCCAAGGGCACCGATGAATCCGAGTTTGCCGATAGGAATGTGCTCGGCGTTTTGCACGATGTCGATGATTTGTTCGGTAGGCCAGTCCAGGTTAAGAACATCGATGATGATGGGCAGGTAGTCGGACATGAACCCGCCAAACCCCACCGCGAGCGTTATTGAGGTGAGCAAAATGAGAAGCGGGACAACCGCCACGAGAGTGGTGTAGGTAAGACTTGCCGCTCGGGTCATTCCGTGATAGTACAGGAATGATTTTCCCGTAACGACAATGACCTTCACAAACGAAGGTGACCTTTCGGCAATGGAGTCGAAAAGCCATTCCCAGGAGAAATTCTTCCACCAATTGGGCATACGAGTCCAAATATAGAATAAATATGGCTGAAACGGGTGTAAATGCTTTTTAAGGCCGGCAAGAGGGGCTTATTTGATGACTTCGACGGTTAATTTGTTGAATGCGAGCTTGCCGCCATCGCGGAGTTCGAGTGCAGCGCGGAAGGTGGTCTCGTTCTTCTTGAACGGCTCGAGGACGGGCGTGAACTTGTTTTTGAGTAGGCCTTCGACTTCTTCGTCGCTGAATTTGCGCTGGTAGAACACCTGCGGGATGCCGTAGCCACATTGCGGGCACACGTAGGCGCCGCTTTCGGTTGTGCCTTGCGGGCCGCTTTGCTGGGAAGTGCTGCCGCGGAAGCGCAGGCTGTCGCCGCAGACGGGGCAGGGGAGGTCCCTGTGCTGGAACTCGAACACGGCGCGGCCCTTGTCGGCGCCTTCGCCCCACTTGAGGGCGGCCGCGAATTCGGAGCCCTTCTTGCTCTTGAATCCTTGAATGAGCGGCGTGTGCCCGCTCCCGAACAGTGCCGCGATTTCCTTTGCGGTAAGCGTATGGCCTGCGATGGTTTTGAAAAGCGTGAAGTTGCAGTCGTTTGTCATCCCCGGCTCTTTTCCATTTGTCATCCCCGGCTCCGGCCGGGGATCTTTGGATTGTGTAGTTCCCGTGCAGAATATCGCGTTCTTGTTCTCTTCGAGCGGGTTTCCGCACAGCGGGCACTTGTAATCCGTCTTTTGCCCGTGGAACTTGCCGTCGCTTTCGAAGGCGAAATTGATATTGAAGTCTTTGTCGAGCGTGAGCTTTGCCGAGAATTCGCTGCCCTTCTTGCTCTTGAATCCGGAAAGCGGGCCGACGGTTTCGCCGGCGAGGAGCGCCTTGACTTCGGAATGGGCGAGCATCTTGCCTGCCACGGTGTGCCCGAACCTGAAGCCGCATTCTGCATTGGGGCACACGTAGCCCCACGGGGCGGTGTCGAGCGCTCCGCCGCACTTGGGGCAGTTCAGCTTTTCGGTCGCGGCCTCGCGCTCGAACTGGCAGGCATAGCGGGCATGCAAGTCTGCAAAGAGCTGCTTCACGTACTTCACGATGCCGTCGCGGAATTCCACGGGCGTGAGCTGCCCTTTCTCGACCTGGGAGAGCTTGTACTCCCATTCACCCGTCATCTCGGGCGATTTCACCTTCTCGTCCATGAGCGCGATGACTTCGCGGCCTCGGGCGGTACTCACCAGGTAATTTTTCTGCGCCTCGATGAACCCGCGCTTCTTGAGCGTCTCGATGATGCCCGCCTGCGTGGCCGGCGTTCCGAGCCCGCGGTCCTTCATGGCCTCGGCGAGTTCCTCGTTCTCGATTTGCTTTCCCGCAGTCTTCATCGCGGCAAGGAGGGTTGCCTCGGTGTAGTACTTGGGCTTGCTCTTCTTTTTCTTCTGCAGTTCTACGCTGTCGAAGGGGGAGGTGTCGCCCACGTTCCATTCCGGGAAGGCTTCGACCAGGTTCGTGATTTCGTCGCTGTCGCCCTTGCCCTCGGCGCCTCCGTCAGCTTTTCCGGCCTCCGCGCCGGCATCGCCCTTCTTTCCTTTCGTCTTTCGTCTCTCGTCTTTCGTCTCTTTTACCAGCGCGCGGAATCCCAAATCCTCGTTCCGCTTCAGCTTCAGTCTAAACAGGTCTAGATTTTTTGATTTCGGGTCTGGATCCTTCGACTCCGCTGACGCTTCGCTCAGGATGACGTCCATCTCGCTCCACACGTACGGCTTGAGCCATGCCTGCACAAAGCGTTCCTTCGCCAAATCGTAAATCTTCTGCTCCATTTCAGGTAGCCCGTTCGGTGTTTCGCCGGTCGGGATGATGGCGAAGTGGTCGGTGACCTTGCTCGAGTTGATGAAGACGAAATTCTCGCTTTCGCTGCGCATTACGCCCTTCTGTTCGGGGCTGGCGAGCCTCTGGGCGAGCGCGTAGGCCTCCTGCTTCATGGTGTCGGGCAGGTTTTGCGAGTCGGTACGCGGGTAGGTGAGCAGCTTTTTTTCGTAGAGGTTCTGCGCGCAGTCCAATACCTGCTGGGCGCTGAACTTGAAGCGTTTGTTGCCTTCTTTCTGCAGTTCCGTGAGGTCGAAGGGCTTTTGCGGGAACTGCTTCTTCTGCTGCGTGTCGATTTTCGCGATGGTCGCCGGTGCGGGCGGCTTGCAGCGCTCCACGACCGCGTTCGCTTCCGCTTCCTTCTCGAAAACCGCGACTTTTAAACCGTCATTTGTCATCCCCGGCTTGGTCGGGGATCTTCCATCCTCTTTTGTTTCCTGCTTGACGTATTGCGCCTGGTACCCTTTCCATGTGCCGACGACGCTGTAGTAGTACAGTTCCTTGAATTGCTCCACCAGGGCATCGCGTTCCACGACCAGGTTCAAGGTCGGCGTCTGCACGCGCCCTACCGAAATCATCTTCCCGCGGCCCGCCGTGAGTGTGTAGGCGCGCGTCGCGTTGAGCCCTACCATCCAGTCGGCACGTTGCCTAAGGCGGGCGGCGTAGCTCAGGTTTACGCGCTGCGTAGCGTCTTCCAGGTTCTTCCACGCCTTGTCCAAATCCTTCGCCACGTAGCTGTTCACCCACAGGCGCTTGATGGTCTTCTGCTTGAAAGCGGGCGTAAAGTCGAGCACCAAATCGAAAATCAGGTTTCCTTCGCGGCCGGCATCCGCGCCATTCACGAGCACGTCGGCCTGTTCCATCATCTGGCGCACCACCGCGAGCTGTTTTCGGGTGCTCTCAATTTCCATCAGGCGGAATTTTTCGGGCAAAAGCGGCAGGTTCGAAAGCCGCCAGCCTCCCTCGTAACCGGGGTAGGCGTCGAGCGGCGCGAGCGTAATCAGGTGGCCCACGCACCAGGTGATGCAGTGGTTCTTGCCGATAAGGCATCCGTCGCCCTGCGTGAACTTCTCTCCCTCGATCCGCTCGAGCATCGGGCGGTAGTGCTGGTTTGCAACAGAGGGCTTTTCGGCGACGAGAAGAATCATGGTTGCCGAAAAAATATAAAATTGATGTGCGTTTAGGCCTGCTGTTTCCAGTGTTTTAGTTGCGAAAGGTGCGAGTCGAAGAACTTGCGTCTTTCTGCTTCCGGCATGTTTTCTGGGTTAGGCATGTGCGAAAGCAAAAAGTCCAGCAGCGTATTCTTGTCGGCGTAGGCGAACTTGCCGTCGGCATAGCACCACTTGCAGTAATCCTCGTTGAAGTTGCCGTCGACTTCGCGGCTGATCATCGCGTCGTCGCCGAGGGGCATGCCGCAACACTGGCAAAAGAGCTGACGCGGCGCGCCGAGCAGCGTATTGATGGAAACGTTGAATTCGCGAGAAAGCACCTTGAGCATTTCGGTGTTCGGCTGAGTCTCGCCGGTTTCCCAGCGGCTAACGGCCTGCCTGGTCACGTGAATGCGTTCAGCCATCTGGTCTTGCGTGAGGTTGTGCTTTTCGCGGATGTTCTTCAAAATTTCTTGGGTCGTCATGAAATCTCCTTTGTTCGATTACAGAGTCAAATATACCTACGGCCTGGCGCAAATGCAAGAAACAGGCTGTTGCGTTGTGTAAAAGATAAACTAGTCTTTTGATGGGACTTGTCTCGGCATCTTCAGGTTCAGGGGGCGGTAAAGCTCGTCGTATATCTGTTGGAGCTGTTTCGGTTCGAAATCGTAAAGGCGGAAAGTTCCAATGACGCTTCTTGCGGTATCGAGGTTGCCGAGATTCCTCCCGACCTGGATATGCTTGAAACCGACAATATTGATTGCCCGCATAAGGGGGAGAAGTTCGCGTAGAATTCGCTTGTTGTTGCCGCTTTCCAGTATCAGGACAATCCAGTCGCTATCGGGAAAATCGTTGAACCGTCTAGCTTGACGCACCATAGCCAGGTCCTTGGCGATTAAATTGAACGGGGACAACGGCTTGATTTCTGCGTGTGGAAAGTCCCGGTTGCGGATAGTTTCCAGTGAATTCGGAGGTCGCTCTCCCGAAAATCCGTCGCCGGTCATTGCGATGAACGCTCCGGTGGAATCGGTGATGTAGGCTTTGCTGGAATCGGAATGTAGCGCCCATATCTTTTTGCCGGGGTCGTCTTCCGCTTCCTTCTGGATGGCAACGTATAGGACTTCCGGTTTTCTCTTTTGATAATCTTCTGATGAGGGATTGATGAGTTCCGTCAAAACGGTGTAATAGGTGTTCGGCTGGAACCCGCGCCGTGCTCCAATCACGAAATAGCTGTCGGTGACGGCGACGGCCAAATTCAGTAGGGAAGGATCGTCTGCTTCAAAAGGAACAGGGACATCTTCATACATGCCGTCGGTCCCTGCGCTCGACTCTTCCTTAGGTGCTGAGCACGCTCCCGCAAGAATGCCAATGATTGCAAAAAGAAAAAATTTTTTCATACAGCATTTTCAAAGATAATAAAACGGATAGTCGTTGCTTCGGTCTTTTTTTATGCGGCGGGGAACACCGTGAGAACAAATTTTCGTGTAAAGTAAGATTTTACAACCGCTTTGCCAAAAAAAATGCTAAAATTATATTTGTAAGCGTAAGGACCTCGGGTCAAGCGCCTACGAAATTAGCCCCTGTCACCCCGGCAGGGGCTTTTTCTATACATTCCGGCGTTGTTCCTGCGTCTTTTTACACCTGTAAACATTTTTCCGCACAAAAACTCCCCGAGTCAGGCCTTAAAAGTCTATTTTTTAGAAAACCGCGCAAATGCGCAAAGGGATTGAAAATGATCGACGTGAAGGGCAAGTGGACCTTGATTACCGGCGGCTGCCGTGGGGTAGGCCGTCTCACCGCCATCGAAATGGCGAAACTCGGTGCAAACATCATCTTGCAGGGCCGCGACAAGGCGCATGCCGAACCCGTGATGGAAGAACTCAAGAAGTACGGCGTCGAGGTGCGTGCCGTGGGCTGCAACCTCGAAAGCGAAGCCGAAATCGATGCCGCCCTCGCAGAAATCGACAGCTGGGGCGTGCAGGTGGACCTCGTGTTCAACAACGCGGGTCTCATGAGCCACTACTTCACCGACTATCTCACCAACACGATGGACGATTTCCACCACGCGATGGCCGTGAACTTCTTCGCCCCGATCAAGATTGCCTACCATTTCTTGCCGGGCATGATCCAGCGCGGTTTTGGCCGCATGCAGCTCACCACGAGCGGCATCGCGAACGAGCCGGAACTGATGGGCTACGCCTGCGCGAAGGCCGCCCTTACCAAGTTCGTGAAGGATTTCGCCTGCAAGCTCAACGGCACCGACGTGATGATGAACGTGATGGACCCGGGTTGGCTCCGCACGGACCTTGGCGGCCCGAATGCCCCCAATGCTCCCGAAAGCGTTATCCCGGGCTCGATGGTCTCCGTGATGCTCGACGACAAGAAGAGCGGCCGCTGGTTCAGCGCCCAGGAATTCACCGGCATGACCCTCGCCGACGCTGTCGAGAAGGGCAAGTCCGTAGAGGCTTAATAAGGAATTCCGCTTTGGAGAGAGCCTGTCGCTATGTCGACGGGCTTTTTTTCGTGTTCGGTTGACCTGTTTTCCCTGTCTATTTATATTTCTAGGCATGAACAATTCTCAATCCCGCAGCAAGCTTCGTGATGAAGTATATACCCAGATGATGTGCGCCCAGGCGCGCCTCAGTAAAGACCAGAATACCCAGATGGGGGCGGTGCTCGTGAGTGCCGAAGGCCGCGTCATCAGTACCGGCTATAACGGCGCCCCCGCAGGTTTTGATGACGAGACTGTGCCGTACACCCGCGAAAAGCAGCTGCTGGCCTACGACCTGCTCGATGCCGATACGGGCGAACTGTTGAGCCATCACGAGTTCGAGGCGAACAAGTACCCCTTCATGGTGCATGCCGAAATCAACGCGCTGCACTATGCCCGCGGGAAGGTTCCTCCCGGCTCCAAGCTTTACGTGATTGGGTTCCCGTGCGAACGCTGCGCGCTTGACGTGAGCCTTTCGGGCGTTGCCGAAGTCTTTGTGACCAAGGACGATTACGACCCGAAGTCCACCCTCAACAACAGCCGCGATACTGCCTACTACATGTTCGCGCAGGCCCACATCGTGGTGACCCTCTGCGGCAAGCGCATCCGCCCCGTGGTCTCCAAGCCCGCGGCGAAGTAGATTTTTGTAAAAAGGCTCTGTTGGGCCAGACCGTACTTTTGGGTCAAAACTGCGAAAACGCTGCGAAAATGGCAAATTGGCTCTGCTGGGCCAGATTGTACTGCTGTGAACTTGCTGCGACGGTCAGGGCGGGCCGGATAGTGAAAAAACTACGGTTCCGCAGCGAATAAACAGCCTGGAAGGGGCTTACGAAACCCAAAAAGTTTGCTAGCCGAGGGCGCCTGTACAGAATAACCCGACAGAGCCAAACAACGGGAAAGTATGACTTTCGTGTTGTGGATAAGTCCGTGGCTTAGAATGGCGATTTTGACCATCATAAAGGGCTTGTGTTTAAAATCTTAAACATTACTGGGGGCTTCAACACCAAAGTTCTACATCGCCTTTTCACCGGTTGCCCTATGATGACCGTTCGCGTTAGACTCTAGTAAGACACTCCGGTCGGCGCTCACTCTCGCCTCCGACGACTCGTTAAGACGAGTCGCCTACGGCTCACAGCGTGGTCAAGACCACCGTAACCGATGTCTCTTGGGCGTTCCCGCACATATATGTGCGGTCGGGCTATATTGCAAGGCCACCCGTGCGCACCTGCGGCACGCCCGCGCGGCTCTTGCAACCAAGCCTCGCTCCGCGAGTCTTGTCCCCAAGGGGTCACTATCCCTAACGCAGAATCACAATTACAAATGCGTCGGTCCGTTCTCGACGCAATAACCTTCTTTATATTCCCCTTTATTTGAGCAGACACCCCTTATGTTCGATGCAACAACATTAAAAACTTGTTCATTAAATTTGACATACCTATAATTCACTGATGGAACCTTGAAATCATGGGAGGAATAACAGGTGCACTTGGAAGCCTCTTGCACATTTACATAAGAAATAAACAGAGTATCATCTACAAAATCTAAAGCTACATCAGCGGAAACGTCACAATAATCTAAAGCGTAAAGAGTCAAGTCAAAGCAACCTCTGCAATCGCCCAAATAAACAGCTGAATGTTCACCATAACCAACAATTAGCGACGAAATCATCTTCTCAATATCCGACGAACTGGATGAGGAAGCGTCCGCACACTTTCCAAGAACCACCGAAGTATATAGCGTTGGGTTTTTCTCTTCCGCCGAACCGGATGCTGAATCATTGCATCCAACAAGGAACAACAGGACCGCTAGAAGGAATATTCGAACTATAGGCAGATGCTTCATATTATAAAATATAACTTATTTCCTGCCCCTATCACCTCTTGTTCTTGGGTAACTTTACTTCATATTCCACTGCTTTCACATTGTTATCCCTTACGTACCTGACAACACCCGAACGGTCAGGCAAGTGCCGTTCCTTGAATCTTTCGTATTGTTCGCGAATAATATAGTCTTCACGGCGGCTGTAGTTGGCAATGATAAGCACCGAATCCAGACGGGTCTGGTCGATATGCTTGTCAAGATTTTCGTAAATCCATTTATCGATTTTACTTAATGGGCGATGCATAACCACCGTTTCAGGGCGGTAATAACGGCTACGGTCTCTATTCAGAATCATATCGAATCGGCGAGTCAAGAACGAAAGGCCGTAATACTCCTTTTCGGAATACAGCTGTCTATACAAAAGAAAATGCACCGTATCGGCATAGTGCATGCTTTCGTCTATCAGTGGCGGAATAGAATCAAATTCACCATTTTCCAAATGGGTTAAAATTTTCTTTTTCAGGCTCAAATTTTTATTTATAGGAAGCGGGCCACCAACCTGAAAAGGGACAAACGCCAAAGAATCCCCAAATGAGTCGCTGACGGACAATAATTCCTTCTTCGTAAGCACGGGAGTCCAGCCGTCATCAAAGAAAATGCGGTTTCCTGTAGGCCCTGGAAGAAAAAAATCCTTTTCAAATAATGCAACGGCAGAATCTGATTTCGCAGAATCGATTTCCGCAGATGCTCCCCGATAAAGGAACTTAAAAAATGTCTTGCGTTTTTCTTCAGGTGATGGAGCAATCCATTTTTTCGTTTCGACATCATATTTCTGTTTAACGTCAATCACCATATGCAGCAGAAAACATTGTGAACCGAATCCTGTAGAAATTTCGTTATAATCTTCAAAAGTTTCCTGCGTCTCTAACGATGCCTTGGCGACATTCGCTTTATATTCCTGTTTTTTATCATTGCACCATTTCGCAAACGACTTGGAATATTCTGGAAAAACATCTTCGATGTCCTTGTCAAGAATCTTTTTCTTGACGATAGAGCCAAAAACTGGTGCGTTCTGCGACGAGTCTTGCACTGCATTCAGCCTAGCCTTTGTTCTTGGGTAGAACTTTTTTGCATACTTGACAAAACTGTCTTCTCGCTTCTGGGATTGAGCCATCTTTTTCTGAGCTTCTTCGTCGTTATCATAGGACCAGACTGAAGACAATCCGCAAATACTGCGGTTGCCCCGGTGGTTGCTTTCATGGGCAAAAGCTAGACCTGCAAGCAAAAGGATTACGGAAACAGGAAGCGACAGACATTTCATAAACGACTTTTTTATCAAATTATTTAAATTTCGTTGTCATGTCAAGTGTATCGCCACGGCCATATTCGTCGCGATACACCAACTTCCAAGAAATAGTCGTATCGCGAAAAGACTTTGACGTATTGTTGTATAGAACATATTGTATTCGTTTGGGTTCATTAGGCAATCACCATGCGTCGCTCGTATAAGGCGCCCAAGATACACGAAGACGCACTCCAGATTATCAAGGATGTTGCCGGTACGCAGCTGGACGCCGAACTCGTCAAGTATTTCTTGATAATCCCCAAAGAAAGACTCTTTGGCTCTGTCCAGTCATTCTGTACGGCTACGGAAACGCTGCGGACCGCCGAACGGTCATTTCAGCGTAAAAACATCGGTCATGCAGCCGAAAAACAGTTTTGGAAGGGCTTACGGATTGAGGATTTTTTGCTAGCCGGGCACAAGTGTACAGTTTAGTCCGACAGAGCCTGTAAAAAGACTGCTTTTTTGTGCATTGTTTATGCGAATGACACTTTCTGTCGTTCGCATTTATTATATTAGTGCACATGGTAGCAGTAAACAAGTCGAAGAAAGAAATTGAATACCTCTGCACGGACTGCGGTAACACGACGCCCAAGTGGGTCGGGAAGTGCCCGTTCTGCGGGGCGTGGAATACCCTCAAGGAACATGCGGTAGAGCCTGTCAATACGGGGGCTGCGCGTGGCGGGCGCGGGCTTGGAGGTCCGGTCCATCAGGTCGTGGCACTCAAGGATGTGGCTACGGAAGACACGCGGCGGCTGAGCACCGCCAATACGGAATTCGACCGCGTGCTCGGAGGCGGGCTTGCGCCAGGTTCCCTGGTGCTCATCGGTGGCGATCCCGGGATAGGCAAGTCCACCCTGGTGCTCACGACTCTCGCCACGATGACAGCCGCCGGCGTGAAGACGCTGTATGTGAGCGGGGAAGAGAGCGCTTGCCAGGTGAAACTCAGGAGCGAACGCCTGAACATTTCTGGTTCCGACATGCTGCTCCTGTGCGAGACGAGCCTCGAGAAGATCGTGGAACACGCGAAAGAGGTCAAACCGCAGGTCATGGTCATCGACTCCATACAGACGGTTTACAAGGGCGACCTCTCGGGCACTCCGGGGTCGGCGGCCCAGCTTCGCGAATGCACTCTCGACCTCATGGTGTTCGCGAAGAATACGGGCTGCATCACCATCCTCATCGGGCATGTGACGAAGGACGGGCAAATAGCGGGGCCGCGCATCCTCGAGCACATGGTCGATACGGTCGTCTACTTCGAGGGCGACCGCAACCACCAGTACCGCCTGCTGCGGACCATCAAGAACCGTTTCGGCGCGACCGACGAGGTGGGCGTTTTCGAGATGACGAGCCACGGGCTGGAGTCGGTGGCGAACCCGAGCAAGGTCTTTTTGCAGGAGAATATCCCGCCTACGCCGGGAAGCGTCGTCTGCTGCACGATGGAAGGGACGCGCGCTCTCCTGTTCGAGACGCAGGCGCTCGTGAACCAGACGGGTTTTGCCGTGCCTCAGCGCGTGGCCGCGGGTATCGACCCGAAGCGTCTCACGATTATCCTCGCCCTGCTCGAGAAGTTTGGCGGAGTGTCGATAGGCGCATCCGACGTGTTCGCGACGATTGCGGGCGGCATGAAGGTGACTGACGCCTCGTCCGATCTCGCGCTCGCTCTTGCCATCGCGAGCAACCACCTGGGTATCCCGCTCGGCCGCCAGACCATCGCGGTCGGCGAGCTCGGACTTTCAGGCGAGGTCCGCAGCGTGAGCCTTCTGGACCAGCGGATCAAGGAGGCCATCCGGTTGGGGATGGTGGAGGCTGTCGTCCCTGCCAATGGCCGCCTGCCCGAGAACCTCGGCAATATGAAGGTGGTGCGCATCCGGAGCCTTTCAGAAGCTATTTCCTGGCTCATGGACAAGAAGTAACCTCCCTGACCCCAAAAAGGAAGCCCCGCATTGGTGCGGGGCTTCTTAAATCCGTTAGAGGTTTTGACTACTCGTCGTCATCGTCGCTGTGTTTTCTCTTTTTCTTCTTTTTCTTTTTTGGCATGGCGTCGTCAGAAACAGAAGACTTCTTGCCGGAACCCTGCACGACCACTTCGGCGGCCTTTTCACCCGGCTTGGTAAAGCCGTACTGGCGCGGGTCGAAGCCGGCGGGGAACTTGGTGCGGCTGTCGTAGATGACCTTCTTGGCGGTGAACTTCTCGATCTTGGCGTCGCTCAGGTCGGCACCGGAGAAGTCGACGTTCTCCATCTTGGTGTCGGCGTCGATCTTGACGTTCCTCATCTTGGCGTTGGTGAAACGCACCTTCACGAGCTTGGCACCGGCGAAGCTAGCACCGTTGAGCTGGGTGCCGATGAAGTCGGTCTGCTCGATCGTGGAGTTCGAGAGGTTGGCCTTGTCCATGTCTGCGCCGTCGAAGATGTTCTTCTTGATGTAGGCGCCATCGAACACGGCTTTCGTAAGTTCGGTTCCGCGGAATTCGCACTTGTTCACTTCGGTATCGAAGAAGGAGGACTTGCTGAGCTTCGCCTTGTCAAAGTTGCTCTTGGAAACAGAGCCCTTGTCGAAGACCACGCCGGTCAGGTCCTGTCCGGTGAACTTCATGTTCTTCACGGTGGACTGGGCGAACTTGGCCTTCTGGAGCTGTGTCTTGGAGAGGTCGACGTCGTTGAATTCGGTCAGCGAGAGGTCCGCTTCCTGGAGGTTCACGTTCTGGAACTCGGCACCGCTGAAGTTAGCCTGGGAAAGACCCGCCTTGGCGAAGTTCACGTTGATGAGGTCAACGCCCTTGAAGTTCGCGGCGATGAGGTTGCAGGCCGTAAAGTCGGTCTTCACGATGGTCGCCTTCTTGAGGTTCACTTCGCCCATCAGGGAGCGGGAGAAGTTGGCGTTCGTGAGGTTTGCCTTGCTGAGGTCGGCACGGGTAAGGTCCACGTCCATGACGGAGGCCTGCGTGAAGTCCACCTTGCTGAAGTCCGTTTCGTCGGCCACCTTCATGGCGTCGAGGCGGGCATTCTTGAAGTTTACGTTCGGGAACTGGCTACCGAGGAGCGTTGCACGGTAGAGGTCGGCCTCTTCCATGTCTGCGCCCTTGAAGTTGGAATTGCGGATATCGGCGCCGCTGATGGTCACCTTCTTAAGGTTCGCGTTCTTGAAGTTCGCTTCGCTAATCACTGCGTTACGGAAGGAGACTTCCGGGAGCTGAGCGCCCTGGAAGTTTATCTTTTCACCGGCGCTGCGCTGGAAGTCGGTCACGTTCTTTTTTGCTTTGGCGTTCGAAAAATCAAACCCGTCGATACGCTTGTCGCGGAAAGACGTGTTTAGATCCTGACCGGAATAATCCTGGGCAAAACCGCTGATCGCCAGTGCGCCAACGAGGCAGAGCCCGAACTTCGTTATCATCTTCATATTCATATACAATTCCCTTTAAGGATAAAAACCAAATAACGGATAGCCCTAAAATAATTAAAAAAAATGACAAATAGCAATAGAAAAGAAAAAAACTTTATAAATAAAAGCTAATTTATACCCCGAAATGGCAAATTTTGCATCAAATCGGTACGATGTGGTGGTTTGCGGGGCCGGTCCTGCCGGTCTCATGGCGGCTTGCACCCTGGGAAGATTGACCGGCGGTGCCAGACGGATTCTCCTTTTGGATAAGAAGGAGCCTTGGAAGGAACCCATTTTCTGTGCAGAAGCGGTTTCTACGGACAGGCTTAACGCCCTTTGGCCCGTGGACCCTTCCTTTGTCCGCGGTTCGCTTTCTGGAATCTATTTCACATCGCCCAAGCGTTATCGCGCGGAATTCTACAGCAAGGATTGCGGTCTCATCCTGGACCGAGCCCGGTTCCATCACTCCATCTCGGATGGCTGTTGCGCTGCGGGCGTGGAATGCCGTTACGACGCTCTGATCAAGAAATTGGAAAAGACGGCGGATGGTTGGAATGTGACGGTCTCGGTCGCGGGCGGCGCGCTTGAAACGGTCTCTGCGGCTGCGGTTGTCGATGCGTCCGGTCCGAGCTGCAGGCTTACCCGTGGAATCGAATGCCTCGAGGGCATCGAGTCGGGCGATACCGACCTCGAACCCGCGATTTTCGCGGTGGCGGAAGGCATCGAACACAGCCGCGAGCATATTGAACTCTTTTTCGGAAGCGAGTTTCCTGATGGCTACGGCTGGATTTTCCCGCGCGACGGCGTGGAAGTGAATATCGGCTTTGTTCTCGGCAAGAACGTGCGCCACAAGGAACCCCTGCGCAAAAAGCTTCTGGACTTTATCGCTAAGGATTATCCGAATGCGAAGGTGAAGGCCGTCTATGGAGGCACGATTTCGTGTGGGCAGTCGACGAAACCCATGGCCAGGTGCGGACTTTTCAAGGCGGGCGATGCCGCAAGTTGCATGAACCCCATTAGCCGCTCGGGTATCGTGGAAGCCTTGCTCTGTGGAAAGATTGTTGCCGAGTCCGTAAAAAATTGGCTCGATGACGCCGGCGAAAACCGCAAAAAGATCGAAGCCGAAGTTCAGGAACGCTGGATGGCGGCCCTCGGTCGGCAGCACCTGCAGATTGCTCGGGCAAAACCCGGATTCAACAGTATTTCGGATGCGCAGTTCGACCGTGCCGCCAAGAAACTCTCGAAGCTGCCGCGCGAAAAGCAGACTCTCCTCCGCATCTTCTTCGCGGTGCTTTGGGCGTGCCCCACTGTTATCTGGAAAATGCGCTCGTTTATTCGGTAGGAATCGATGATGTCGGGAAATATTGCAGAAAGAGTCGAGGATGTCAGGGCCAAGTTCGCTTCGTTTGCCGATCCGGACGACAAGTGGAAATTCCTGCTCGATCTCGCTCGCGCCCACAAGGGGATGGACGCTTCGCTCAAGGCGGAAAAATTCATTATCCAGGGGTGCGCCTCCACGATGTACCTTGTGCCCAAGTTCGATGGCGCCGTTCTCCATTTCGAGATGGATGTCGAGGGCGGCACGACGAACCCGCTGATCAGCCGGGGCCTCGGAGCGCTAGCCCTCAGGGTCTACAACGATTTGCCGCCAAGCGAAATCCTTTCGCTCGACCCCGTGTTTTTTCAGCAGATTGGCTTGAACGTCGGACTTTCGCCGACCCGCTCCAACGGCTTTGCGAGTCTGCTAAAACAAATTTATCTGTACGCGCGCGTCTTTGACGCCATGTCTAAAAAGTAAAAGGTAGGTTAGAATATGGTTAGTTTCTTGAATGGCAAGAGCCCCTTTGACGAAGCAGAAGAAAAGCTGGAAGCGGGGGAGACTGTAAACGGTCGCCCCAAGATGCCAACCGGCCCCATCATGGGCTGGCAAGACGGCGTGTTCCTTTTGGTGGTCATCGCCCTGATTGTCGGCGGCTACCAGTATTACCAGTATGCAAAGCGTTCCAGCGCGGAAACGTTTGCCCGCTGTGATGCGCTTTATCAGGCCGCCCAGGAAGATCCGCAGAAGTATGCGGAAGTGGAAGCATGCTACGACAGCACCTGGGAACTCGGGTTCGTGAGCGATTCCATGGAAGTGCTGCGCCAGAACCGCCAGGGTGCCATTGCCGATATGCGTAGCGCCCAGAAGGATATCCTCGAAGATGCGAAGGGTGCCCTCGACGAGGGCGATACGGTCAAGGCCGTCACAATGCTTCGCAAATATGCCGGCGCCAAGCTCCTTCGCCCCGCTGATGCGGCGGAATGGAACAAGATTTCTGCGATTCCCGTGGCCGAATAAGTCCCGGCGTGGTCTCCATTGCGGAATAATAATGTAGATTGGGGTTATGTCTAGGTTTGTCGAGATTGACGGAATGTCTCCCCGACTGGGGGAACGCGTGTTTGTGGCCGATGGGGCATTTCTCGTTGGCGACGTGGAATTGGGGGATGATTCTTCCGTGTTTTACGGGGCAGTGCTCCGTGGCGACCTAGCTCCGATTCGCGTAGGTATGCGGACGAATATCCAGGATAACGTGACGGTCCATGTTTCGACGGATGTCCCGACAGTTATTGGAAACGAGGTGACCGTGGGGCACAACGCGGTGCTGCATGCCTGCACGATTGACGACAATGTGCTTATTGGCATGGGGGCTATCGTGATGGATGGCGCGCACATCAAGAAAAATTGCATTGTGGGGGCCGGAGCCGTCGTTACCCAGGGCAAGGAATTTCCTGAGAATTCCCTGGTCCTTGGTTCTCCCGCCCATGTGGTCCGCGAACTGACTGTTGAAGAAATCGAGAATGTCCGCGGCGGGATGTTCCGCTATGTCGAAATAAAGGACAAGCTCTTGCGCGGGAACGGCTGATGGGTTTCAAGTTCGTATTTCTCATCAATCCCATCAGTGGAGGCGGGCAGGGCAAGGTTATCTTTAACTTCTTGCCCGAAATTATGGCATCCATGGGCTTTGCTGCAGAAGAATGGAAGGCCGAGTTCACCCACTACGAAGGCATGGAAGCGCAGATTCTTGATGCGCTTTCCCATACGGAAACGCTTATCGCGGTCGGTGGCGACGGAACGGTGTCCGCGGTCTTGTCGACGATGCTTGCCTCCGATTTCGCGACCAGGGTGAAGATTGGGCTTATTCCGCTGGGGACGGGCAACGACCTTGCACGCGTGCTAAAGCTCTACAAGCCTTTTGTGGACCAGGGGCTTTTGTTCCTGGTGCGTCGGCTGCTGCGTGCTCCTGCGACTCCGTTCGATATCTGGAAAGTCAACGGGAAATATGCGCTCGCCAACTACTTTTCGGGTGGTATCGACGCCCGCATCGCGCATGATTTCAACCAGGACCGTGCTAGCGGAGCGATTTCTTCGTCTTCCGTGGTGGCAAACAAGCTGCATTACGTCCGCCGTTTCTTTGCCGACAGGAACTACCGCCTTACGCAGGGCTCTCTCCGCTATGTCGATAAGTACGGCAAGTCGCATAGCCTCGACTTGAAGGGCCACCGTACCTTGATTGTCGGGAATATCCCGAGCTTTGCGAGTGGCGCGAATCCCTTTTTCAGGGCCAATATGGCGGATGGATTCCTGGAGGTGGTCGACGTGCCTAATATGCCCGCCTTCTTGCTTGCGATTGCGATAGGGAACATCCCGCTGCTCGGCTACATTTTCAAATGCCATTTTCTCAAGTCAATCAAGGTTCATTCTCTTGAAATGACGGTGCGTCCGGACGAGTTCTTGCAACTTGACGGCGAAGACATGAGAGGCAGGCTGGGCGAAAAGATTTCGATTGAGTTTGCCGCGCAGGTGCAGATGCTGAGGCTGGAGGATTGATGCGTCCGGTCAAGCTATCGGTTGTCCTGGAATGGCTACGGGCCGATGCGGAAACGCGCGTCTCGCCGGAATTCGAAATAACGGGTTTTGCGTCTATAGACTCGGCCGGACCGGCCGATGCCAGCTTTTGGATGGGCGCTTCTGCGAAGAACGAGACGAATGCGAATGGCTTCGCGTCGTCGCTCTTGCCGCGGGTGCGGGCCGGTTTGTTGTTCGTGCCGCGCGATGCTTTCGATGACGCGTGCGAATTGTTTAAGCAGGTGCTCTGCGTCGCCCCTGTCGAAAACCCCTACCACTCGATGGTGATGTTTTTGGAGAAGTTTGCTGCGGACGAACCTGCGCATGCGCCGGCTGTCGCAAATACCGCGCGTGTGCATGCGAGCGCCGTCGTCGAAGGTCGCGTGGGCGAAAATGCGGTCGTGGGTCCGGGATGCGTGGTGATGCGGGGTGCTGAAGTGGGTGACGGCTGTGTTCTGGAAGCAAATGTGACCGTTTATCCGAACGT
Organism: Fibrobacter sp. UBA7003; assembly: GCA_002449765.1. Classification (GTDB taxonomy): domain Bacteria; phylum Fibrobacterota; class Fibrobacteria; order Fibrobacterales; family Fibrobacteraceae; genus Fibrobacter. The sequence goes on along the minus strand of DJXN01000004.1, from coordinate 99,973 downwards.
AAAGATAGGCCGGAACTGCGTGTTCCAGGCGGGCGCCGTTATAGGTTCGCGCGGGTTCGGGTTCTATGAATTTGAGGGCAGGCGCCGGCCGGTCCCACACCTTGCTGGCGTGCGCATCGGAGACAACTGCGGCTTTGGGGCGAATGCAGTGGTGGCCGCGGGATTCTTGAACCCCACCACGATTGGGGACGGGTGCCAGTTCGATTCGTTTGTTCAAATCGCTCACAACTGCCGATTGGGCAGTGGCGTCTACATGGCCTCGCAGACGGCGGTTGCCGGTTCCGTGGTGGTTGAGGACGGCGTGGAATTCGCGGGAGGCGCGAAGGCCGCGGGCCACTTGACCATAGGCAAGGGGGCGCGCGTCGCCGCGAAGGCGGGAGTGACAAAGAGTGTCCCGGCTGGCCGGACTGTTGCCGGTTTCCCCGCCGAAGAAATTACGCAGTGGCGCCGCTCGATGGTGCGCCTCCGCCAGATGGGGAAGAAGTAGCATGCCGGCCTTCAAGAGTCTAGAATTTGCGTCGCCTTCGCTTTCGTACCCGCAGGCTAGAGTCCGCGTGGATATCCTCGAGAAGGATCCGAACCGTGCGCCACGCGTATGCTGGTATGTTGGCGATGAACTTTTCTATTCGACGGATTCCCTGCATTGTTATGGCGAACTCGGGTATCGCGTGGCGCGCACGGCGATTTACTCGAGACCTGGCCTGCACGGCCCGCTTTCCCTCGCCTCGACGGAGCATCTGGCGCCCGTATTCCTCATGTGGCCGAACCAGCGGTTTGATGTGCATGCCACCGAACTCCCGATGATGGACGGTAGCGCTCTCCCGTTCTTCCATGCCTTGAGGAAAGTCGCCGGTATTCCCGAACCCCTCTGCTTTTACGATGTTCCCGTGTCGTTTGACCTGGAGTTCCCGCGTGGTCGCGTGAGCGTATCGCCTGCGGACTGCTTCGAGGTGGAATACGAGATTACCCGCGATGCGACTGCGGGTGGCGCTGCGTTCCGCTCGGCTGCGACCCTCTCGGTGTATTCCGCGGAAGACCTCTACCGCGCATTTTCGGCCCGCACGTTCATTTTCGAAGAAGATTACGCGAAGGCCCGCGCCGAAGGTCTCCTCGCCGGGGTAGACGAATCCTGCGGCATGCTCCTGGGTAGCGCGGGAGAACACCCCCGTTACCGCATGGCGGAAGAACCCGCCTGTCACAAGATTTTGGACCTGCTGGGCGATCTTGCCTTCGCGGTCCCTGCTTTACCAAAGGTCCGCGTTCAAATATTGAACGGCGGCCATACCATTCACCATAAAATCATGGAGAAACTCCTGCCTTATGTCTCTACTGGAAACCCTCAAGAAGTCTGATAAACCCGGAATCCTTTACGATGCCGCCGTGGTTCACGAACTGCTCCCGCAGAAGTTCCCGTTCGCCTTTGTCGACGAAATCCTGAGCCTCGACTTGGGCGACGGCAAGGAGGTCCTTCCGTCCCTGACGGGTCTTTTCCACGTGACGGGCGAGGAAAAGTTCTTCCAGGGACATTTCCCCGGCAATCCGGTGATGCCCGGCGTGCTGCAGGTGGAATCCATGGCCCAGGCAGCGACACTCCTCACGATGATTGCCCGCGAAGCCGAAGTGGTGGGCAAGCGTCCCGCTTTCATGGGCATCGAGAACTGCCGTTTCAGGAACCCCGTGCTCCCTGGTATGGACATTCGCCTCGAAGTGAAGCTCCTTTCCGTGCGTCACGGCATCTTCAAGTATTCGGGCAAGGCCTTCCTCGACGAAAAACTGATGTGCGAAGCCGATTTCGTTGCCGCGATGGTCTAGCATTGGCCCGAAATATTGCTATATTTACGCCGTAATAATTCTATACCTTAAAAGGAAGGTTAATCATGGCTAGAAAGAAGATTGCACTCGTTGGTGCTGGTCAAATCGGTGGTACAATGGCTCTCGTGCTCGCCCAGAAGAATCTTGGCGACGTGGTCCTTATCGATATTCCGCAGACTCAGGGCATGCCCAAGGGCAAGGCTCTCGACATTATGGAAGGCCGCTCTGTCATCAACTCCTCCGTGGATCTTCAGGGCTCTACCGATTACTCCGCCATCAAGGGCGCAGACGTCGTAATCGTGACTGCCGGTTTCCCGCGTATGCCGGGCATGAGCCGTGACGACCTCCTGGACAAGAACTGCGGCGTGATCAAGACCGTTGCCGAAGCCATCAAGGAAAACGCTCCGGATGCATTCGTCATCGTGATCACCAACCCGCTCGACGCCATGGTCTACAACATGCAGAAGCAGTCCGGTCTCCCGGCCAACAAGGTCATCGGTATGGCTGGCGTGCTTGACTCTGCCCGTCTCGCTTGCTTCGTCGCCGACGAACTCGGCGTGTCTGTCGAAGACGTCAAGGCCCTCGTGATGGGCGGCCACGGCGACACCATGGTTTCCATCATGGAATGCGTGTCTGTTGGCGGTATCCCGGTTTCTCAGCTCATGAGCAAGGAAAAGTTTGCCGAACTCGCCAAGCGTACCGCCGGTGCCGGTGGCGAAATCGTGAACCTCCTCGGCCGCGGCTCCGCTTTCTACAGCCCGGCTACTTCTGCCATCCACATGGCCGAAGCCTACCTCCTCGACAAGAAGAGCGTGTTCTCTTGCGCTGCCAAGCTGAACGGCGAATACGGCGTGAAGGGCCTCTACTGCGGTGTGCCGGTTGTGGTCGGTGCAAACGGTGTCGAGAAGATTCTCGAAGTCAAGATGAGCGACGAAGAAAAGGCCGCCTTCGAAAAGTCCGTCGAGGCTTGCAAGAAGAACGCCGAATGGGTCGACGCACATACGTAATTATAGAGATGTCATCCCCGCGTAGGCGGGGATCTTCCTATGAAAAATCCCTCGGCTTCGGCCAGGGATTTTTTTATGGAGGGGAACCCTCCCTTGTCGTTTTTGTAATATAGCGCACAGGACGTGCTGCAGTTTGTGAGCGGAGTCATAATGGGACGATAGGTTTGGCTCCTGCGCGATTTTTCTCCTTAAATTATTGTTAGATTTGTGAACGTGGAAAAAATAAGGGAACTCATACCGAAGGATTCGATAATCGAGCAGTTGCTGCTCGTGGTTCTTCTTATTGTCGTTGTTTGGTTCTTTAACAAGTCCTTCCGCCTGTTTTTGAAGCGTGCTGAAAGGCATGGCTTGGACCGTGCGGCGATACCTCTGATTTCGGACCTTGTCAAGTACACGACGTATGCGCTTGGCCTTTTGCTCGGGCTTAATATTCTTGGCGTGAATACGAATGGTCTTTTGGCGATGCTCGGTGCGGCAAGCCTTGCTGTGGGCCTTGCGCTCAAGGATACGCTTGCGAATATTGCTTCGGGCTTGTTGCTATTGTTCCTGCGCCCGTTCGTGGCGGGCGACTATATTGAATGTGGTTCCATCAAGGGCAAGATTTGTGCCATCGGGCTTTTCAATACGACGCTCGAGACGTTCGAGGGAATCGCTGTTTCTGCGCCTAACAGGTCGCTTTGGGGCGCGCCTATCGTAAACTATGCCCGCAATCCCGTTCGCAGGCTCGACATCAAGGTGGGCGTTTCGTACGATACCTCGCTGGACGTTGTCTTTTGTGCCATGCGCAGGATGGTGGAGCGCGAGACAAGCTTCCTGAAAGTGCCGCCTCCGAAGTTCTTTGTGAGCGAATACGCCGACAGTTCGATAAATATCACTGTATGGGTATGGGTTCGGACGTTCGAATACTACGAGCTCCGGCGCAAGTACTCCAGGATTGTCAAGGATGTCCTCGACGAACATAATATCGAGATTCCGTTCCCGCAGCGCGTGGTGCACCTGATGAAGGAGGGCGAGGAGGCAGGAATCTCGAAGGAACGTGAGCCCGATTTTGATGACCTCGTGCAGGACGAAGTTGTGTTCAATGGAAAGAAAATTGATATCGGCAAGTGATTATCGCTGACTGGCTCGAAAATTTGTAAAATCCCGGCCTCGGTCAGGACTTTTTTATTACCTATTTTGTTGACTTTTTATTTTGTAATTTTTGTAAAAAAACGAACGAATTTTTGCTATTTGTGTAAAAATGTAGACATTTAATCGAAAAATTGTTGACTTTTGGCGTGCCGGTATTTATATTTGGGATGGGTGGATGCAATAAAAGGGAGCTGTTTATGTTTGGAATGGGATCACGCTTCGGCGTGCGTGCTATGTTCGGGCGTGTTGGCCTTGGGCTTGCGTTTGGAGTGTCGGTTTCCTCCGCTGCCGACTGGTATGCGAAGGATAATTTGCAACCCGGTCACGACCCGAGCATGGTGCGGTTCGAGGACGGCTACGCCCTCATGAGCACCAACAACAATCTGCAACTGTGGACAAGCGAAGACGCTTACACGTGGCGCGACCACAAGTCGACCGTGAGCGCCATTCCGCAGTGGGCCTACACCTATGCTCCGGGCACCGAAGGCATCTGGGCTCCCGACGTTTTCTACATGAACGGCGAGTACCGCGTGTATTACTGCGTGTCCGTCTTTGGCAAGCGTTCTTCGGCAATCGGCTACCAGTCCACAAAGTCCATTATGCCGGGCACATCGGGCTACGGCTGGACCGACTACGGCCACGTTTTCCACACGACGACTAGCGACAAGTACAATGCCATCGATGCCGACGTGGTGCGTGACACCGAGGGCAATTACTGGATGGCTTTCGGTTCGTTCGGGCTTGGCATTCAGCTGATTAAGTTAGATGCAACGACAGGCTACCAGGCGAGCGACGACAAGACGGTCTACAACATTGCGCGCCGTACCAGCAGCGCGAGCGGCGGCGCCGAAGAAGGCCCGAGCCTGATTGAGCATGGCGGGCAGTATTTCCTGTTCACCGCATGGGACAAGTGCTGCCAGCAGGGCGCAAACATCGAGCAGACAACGTACAAGACGGCTTACGGCCGTGCAGACAAAGTAACCGGACCGTACAAGGACCGCGCCGGTTACACCATGGCGAACGGTGGCGGCACGATTCTTTTGGAACGGTACGGGCGCTACGTGGGCCCGGGCGGCGGCGAGGCCTTCCAGGACCTGAACCGCGTGCGATTTGTACACCACTACTACGACTTGAACGGAGACAAGTACAATCACATTCATATACGTGATGTCGTCTTCACCGAGGATAACTGGGCTGAGATGGGACAGCCCTTCCTCGGGCGTTACTTGAGTGCCGAAGTCGAGCACGGCGTGCTGACCCGCGCTGTTTCGGGCGACCTTGCGATTACGCGCAGCAATACGGCCTCGAACGGGGAATACCTCGCGTACGTGAATACCGAGGGTTCCAAGATTCGTCTGCCGATGAACATCATGCAGGCGGGCGATTACCTGCTGCGTTACCGCTACGCGAACGGTGGCGATGCGGCCGCGACGCACAAGGTGACGGTGAATGGCAAGTCGCAGACGGTGACGCTCCCGCCGACGGGTTCCTGGGGCTCTTTCCCCGAAAATTCTGTGGTGATGGTGCCTGCGAAACTCAAGCGCGGCGGCAACTTCATCGAAATCGAGCCTTCGCCGAACGGAAATTTTGCGGAACTCGACCGCATCGACTTCTTGCGCATTATCCGCGATACGATTCCCGCGAACGGCTTTGACAACGGCATCCGCGTGCGTCTCACGAAGGACGACGAGTTCGCCATCAAGGACGGCGGTTACGCGATTTTCGAGAACGTGGTGCTTGATTCGCTCAAGGATATCGGCAATGTTTTCCTTCAGGTGAAAAATGCTTCGTCGGGTAAGATCGTGATTCGCGACGGCAAGAAGGACGGGACTGCTGTCTTCACATGTGACCTGTCAAATAGATCTCTCATGGGTGGCGGCTGGTCTGCGGCGAAATGCTCGGGCGACATGGGCCTGCGCGGCATCAAGGACCTGTACCTGACGGCATCGGGAATTTCCGGCGAGGCGATTCTCGGGAATCTCATCTTTGAGCCGATGCAGGTTGTCTGCAACCAAGCACCGTGTGGCGACCCGGTTTCCAGCTCCAGCGAGGTTGCGCCGGAAAGTTCCAGCAGCGGAACGACTGCGATTGCCCCGCGTGCAGTCCGCCACGATTCTCCGGCACCCGCCCGCAAGGCCTACCGCGACCTCAAGGGTCGTAGTTTCGACAAGCAAATCCGTTACCGGGTGATGTTCTGACGATTCTTATTTGCCACCGACAGGGAACAGCGCGAACTGCAACTGGAAAACCTTGTCCGCGTCGGCGTCTTCTTCGGCGATGAGCGCAATTTCTTTACGGAAGGCGTTGATGCGTTCCACGATGCGTTCGTAGCCTTCTTGGCTTATACCGAGGGTGAGCCCTGAAATATGGCGTGTGCCCGGCGGGTCGCGGTCGATGGAATCGGCGGCGAGCTTCAGGCAATTCTGGTGGAAACCGCGGAGTGCGAGTTTTGACGTGCGGTCTCCGGTGGTAATCGCGCTTTCTGTCAATTCGTATTTGCCGTCCTTGCCCTTCTTGATGAGCTGGCAGTCTTCGAGCAACTTTACGGACTTCTTCGCTTCTTCGGCGGTGATGTGCGGGTGAACTTGCTTGGCGAGTGTCTCGTAGTCGCCGTCAAAACCGAACATGCCGATGAGACTCCTTATGGTAAGGTGGCGCCAATCCGAATACACCATGTACTGGGCGTGCCCGAGCAGGTGCTGCTTTTCGGCGAAACGGACAACCTTAAGCGTTGTCTGCATTTCTTCGAAAGCGGTGTTCCTTTCTTCGGTGGTTTCGGCTTGGTTGAATTTGACGAGTGCGACGAAGAATTCCGTTTCGTGCTTGCCGAGCCGAAGCCCGCTTGCGACCTTGGGGATGCTCTGGCTTGAAAGGTTCTTGTCGCCGTTCATCACGCGGCTTATAAAGTCCTTGGCCTTGAAACCGATCTTGTCCGAAAACACGCGGAGCGAGAAGGCGGGGTTCGCCTCCTTCTTGGCATTGTAGTAATCTTTCAGAAATTCCCTGTAGTCCAGGTATTCGAAGATTTTCTTTGACGGTTTCTTTTCGCCCATGCCCTAAATGTAAGAAAAAAGATTATTTAGCGGGTAACGAAAAAAAGTTTTGCGTTGTCTGGAAACAACGGAAAAGAGGGGCCGAGTAATAAATAAGTGGGCAAAATCATTTTTTCGAGGTAGATTTTATATGGTCCCCGAGAAAGTTGCGCAAATGTCTGCGTTGTCCGGGAAAGGGTGTATTATGATGAAAAAAGTGTTTGGTGTCGTGGCGTGCGGAGTGTGGATTGCCTCAGCGGCGATAAGCCCCTCCGAGGTGGTGTCGCTTCCGGGCGACGCCGCCTATGGTGGTGGCGACAAGGTGGGTTCGCAGCTGGTGGCCGCGACATACAATGCGGGCGAGGGCCCGGGAATCTGGATTGTGGCGGATGGCGGCTACAGGCTCTACCATAACGGGGCACTCCTTGCCGAAGACAACCAGGCGGGCCGCGTGCGCTTTGTGCCGATGACCTTCCTTCCCGGCGAGAACGCGATTTCTGTCGTGGGCGTGAACGGCCAGGGTGCTCCCGGCGTAATGGTGCAGATTGACGATCTGGATAAATCTTACTATTCCGGCAGCGGCTGGAAGGCAAAGCCGACTGTCGGCAATAACTCCTGGAAAAACAAGGGTCGTGACCTTAGCCAGTGGGGTGGAGCGACAACCCTGAACTATGCGAGCAACAAGCTCCCGAGCGGGGCTGCCCTTACGGGATTTGCCGCGAATACGCAGGCCAAGTGGATCTGGAGCGGCGCGGAAACCGACCCGACGGCCGTCCTGCTTTTCACATTCAACGTGAAGGCCGAAGGCTTCGGCGCCAATACCACCGGCGGCGATGCGGGTAACATCGTCATCGCGAGCGATACCGCCACTATTCGTAAGCATATGCAGAGTAACGATGCGGTGACAATCCTTGTGCCCGAAGGTATTTACGACTTCAGACGGATGCGCAATGCGGTGACCGAGGCGAATGCGGCCGGGCGTACCTGGTGCCGCACGACATGCAGCGAGAAGAACCGCGTGACGGGCAAGACGAACAAGTTCTACCGTATCGCCTTCGAAAAGAACAGTTGCGCGAGCCTCGGCGAATCCGGACTCGAAATCGTGAAGGAATCGGACAATCTGCAGGCGTGGAGCAACTGGATTACCACCAAGCCTAACAAGAGCCTTGTTGGCATGGGTCGCGGTGCGAACCTGCGTGGAGCCTCCATCGTGGTGCGTAGCTACGAAGGGTCCGGAAACCATATCTATCGCAACCTCGCCATTTACGATGTGAACCCGCACTTGATTGAAGGCGGCGACGGCCTCGAGACGGTGGGCTCCGCATCGAACCACGTTAAAAAGTTTTGGGCCGACCACATCAGCTACAAGTGGATCAGTGACGGCATGGACATGGAATTCGTGGACGACGCCACTATCAGCTACCTGGATTTTGACGGCGCGAATGATTTCAACTGCTGGGGTACCGATCCTTACATGGCACTTGTCGAAGATGCTCATCTGACATACGCGAACAACTACTGGCACAATACCTATGGTCGCGTGCCGAAGGTGACGGGCGAAAGCAATGGTTCGCAGGTGCATCTGTACAACCAGTACGTGGACTACAACCGCTTCTTTATCGCGGGTGCGAACGGCCACAGCGCAAACGCGAAGGCCTACGTGCGCTACGAGAACAGCTACATTGATAACGGCCAGGGTTATTTGGCCGAATGGGGCGACAACGGCTACGTTTACTTTAGCGGAGTCACGTTCGGGAGCGGGACCAAGCAACAGCACCGCTACAACGGTACGGTGACGCAGGGCGTTCCGAATGCGGCGACGTTCAACCCGAGCTACAGTTTTGAAAAGCGTACCGTGGCAAATCTCCCGAAAGAAATCCCGAGCCTCGCGGGTGTGGGTGGCCGCTACGGCAAGATGCCCGAATACAACCAGGCTTTCGGACTGAGCAACAAGGCGGCGACGGTCTCGATGACCGCCCCTGCGTCGGGTGCGAAGTTCGAAGTGGGTGCGACGGTTGCCTTGAAGGCCGACGCGAAGGACAACGACGGTTCCGTGAAAAGTGTCGCCTTCTACGTGGGCAATACTTTGGTCGGCTCTGCGACAAGCGCTCCCTACCAGGTAAACGCGAGCGGGCTTGAACCGGGCGTGTATTCCGCGGTCGCCGTGGTGACGGACAATTCGGGCCTTTCGCAGATGTCTTCGTTCGTGACCTTCACGGTTGAAGGGGCTGCTTACCCCGAGGTCGTGAAGTGCGGGGCTGGTTCCAGCAGCCAGAGTATTAACCTGGGCGAGCCGATCGTAGATTTCTGCTACACCTGGAGCGGCGCCGAGACGGTCGTGCCTGAAGGTTTCCCGGCGGGTGTTACGACTAGCATCGACAAGGAAAACCGTAAGATTTCTATTAGCGGGACTCCTGCGGAAGCGGGCGAGTTCGCCTTTACCGTCACGGCAACCAACAACGATTCCACCTTTGTCAAGAGCGGCCGCATCGTGGTGACGGACCCGAATACTCCCGAATCTTCTTCAAGTGCCGAAACGGAGTCTTCTTCGGGCGAAGTTGTCGAATCCAGCAGCGGAACGACTTCGATTGCTCAACGCGTGAACAGGGCGACTGAGGCCGAAACTGCCTACTACCGCATATTCGACGTGCAAGGGCGCCCGCTGTTTGCTGGCGAACGCAAACCGGCAAGGATGCCTGCTGCTCGCGTTATCGTGGTGGAATACACCACGGCAGGCTCCATAAAATGCAGGTATTTGCAATAAATATTTCTTTTTGAAAAAAACTTAATTATATTGGTATCGATGAAGTTCCGTGGAACCATATTGACTGTTGCGGTCGCCTCTTTGGCGGCCTTTTGGGGTTGTTCCTCCAATAGTCAGTCGGCAGGCAATAGCGCCGAAACGGGTTCTCCGGAACTCGCGGGAATCTTGATGTTGGACGGCGGCAAGCCGGCCGCACATGCGCGTGTTCAGTGCGTGCCCGAGAGCTACGATGCCATGACCGATGCGGAACTCCCTGCCGTATATTCTACAGAGACCGACAAGGACGGCCACTACCGCTTGGATTCCGTGCCCGATGGGACTTACGCTCTCGAGGCTTACCACGTACAGTCGGGCAAGCGTCTGCTGGTGCGGGGAGTGAAGGTTGCCGAAGATGACTCCGTTGCCGTGAACGATACGCTGCGTGCGCCGGGCGTGGTAAAGCTTGAATTGGTGGATTCTTATAATGAACATAAGGTCGTTGTTGTTGTTCCGGGAACGACCATCCGTAGAGAAACGACTCTTCGTAATTATCATGAGTTGGTGGTAGACAGCTTGCCGGCTGGTAAACTTGATTTGCTGATTTACTTTGACGGTTATTACTGGGGTTCTGTATTGGATGTCGAGGTTGTTCCGGGCGATACGCTCACAGTCGTGTACCCGAGCTTAATTGAACCGGATGTCATAATTCCACATGATTCTGTCTTCTTTACTTGGGTGGCTCCGCTTGCGCTCCCTGGGGGCGTGGATTCGTTGAATTCTGTTGTCACCGATATCCCTGTGGCACTTCGCCTGACAGAGGAAAACTGCAATTTTGATTCGCTGCTGCACATGACGGGCCGTTGGGAGGCCGTGCGTGTCTCGAAGGACGGTTCCCGCAGCAAGAAGCTCCCGATATCCTTCCACGAGTTGGCGACCCCCGTATACGGAGTGGAATCCAAACAGGCCGTGCTTTGGGTGAGGGTGGATTCGTTGAACGTGACCGATTCGCTGGAACTCTCTTATGACGGGCTGCTAGACCCGGCTTATGCGTCCGATGTGTTCCCCACGAACCGAAGCTACTCACTGGTGTGGCATTTCGGCTATGCGGTCTCTCCCCAGACGGATTATGCCGAGATGGGGGACTTTGACGGCACGGCTTTTGGTTCGGTCGATGCCGATGCGATAACCGAAGGCGTTGTCGGAATAGGAATAGAAATGGATTCCGCAGGCTCGTTCTATGTCAAGAGCTCCGCCAGGGTGGATACGACGCGCGAAGTGAACATGTCTTTTGATGAAGACGGATACTTCTGCTTCTCGACGTGGGTGGAACTCGATGCGCTCGACAAGGAGCAGACCATCTTCGAGAAGGCGAAGGAATACGCGCTGCTCTATGTTCCCGAAAAGGGCTTTGTCGTGGAAGTCTACCACGTTGCCGATTCGTCCGATGCACTCGATACTATGAGCTACAAGGTTTCCTGGGCTTCGGGCACGGACGGAATCAAGGCGGGCGAATGGACTTACGTGGCGTTCAGCAGGCGTGCGTTTGAACAGACGGTGTTCTACCTGAACGACGCTAAGGTTTCGGCCTCGCCGGAACAATCCGATTGGGACGATTCGAAGGTTACGTTCTCGCTGGAACCTTCTGACAGGAGCGATTCTGTCGGCGTCCGTGCCTACTTCGAGGTGGGCGGTTTTACGGGCAAACTTGACGAACTCATGGTGGGCGGCTGCTTCCGCGACGATACCTGGACGCGCCTCACTTACTTGAATCAAAAGCCTGAAAACTACTGGCCGCAGTTAGTTCCCAGAAAGTAACCCCTGGTTGTTATTGCCCGCTGAGCATGCAGGTGCTTCCGGCAAAGTCATTTGATACGAAAACCCCCCGGCATAAACCGGGGGGTTATCTTAAGCTAGTCAGTTAAGGCTGGAACAATTAGAAAAGGCTAGAAGCCGAGGCTAATCTGTCCCATGTAGATACGTTCTTCGTCCTGACCGGTGTAGTAGCCGAGTTCTTCGGCCCAGGTCGCGAATTCGAGCGTTACGACGCGGAGCACTTCGAGGCTTACGCCTGCGGAGGGGTAACCGCCCTTGAATCCGCCGGCGAGGCGGAGGCTCAGGGCTCGAAGCTCGTTGTTGTAGCCGGGCCAGGCAAGCAGAGTCTGTTCCACTTCGAGACCGAAATTCAGGTGGGAGAGGGGCTTGTAGTTCTTTTCCGAATTGAATGCGTCTGCATAGTCGCAGGCAAAGTTGAACTTGCGTGCGTAGCCGGTGTTCTTGTTAAAGAACCTCGGGGAATAGTTGAAGCCCACGCTCAGGTTCGGGGTAATCTTGTCGCCGGCGAGTTCCTTGAAGTACACGTCGCGGAGTGATGCGCCCACGCGGAATTCACGGGTCAGCTGGTAGAGCACGCCGAAGTCAAGACCGAACGAGATGGACTCGAAGTCGAAGATGCTGTGGGTCGCGTCGTCGTAGCGGTCTTCGAGAGTATCCTGTATGGAGGCGTAGTTCAAGATGTCGATGGTGATGACTTCCACCTTGTGGCGCTTCGCCGCCTTTGCACCGATACCCACGGAGAGGTTATCGGTGAATCCGTAGGCGACACCGCCCTGCACCACGCCGTCGACGTAGAATGTGTCGACGCCGAGGAAGGGAAGGATGAGGCCTCCGTCGAGGTAGGGGGCGACGCTTCCGTCCACCCAGACCGCACCGCCGAATCCGTGGATGGCGAGTTCCGCATCCATCTTGATTTTCATGGTGAGGTACTTGTGGTCGTAGGAATTAATCTTATGGATGAGTTCCGGGTGCGAGGCAAGCGTATCCATCAGAAGCTGGTTCTGGTTTAGGCCGAGAGCCTCGGCCGCGTCGGCCACGTTCTGGTAGAGGGCTTGCAGGTCCTTCGCCACGTTGTAGGTGGAGAAGTAGGTTTCGAACGGACCCGCGCCGCCCAAGTTCAGTCGAGCATCGCCGATGAAGTTGCGCGGGTAGTAGCCTTGTTCCGGGCGCTTGTCGTAGTTGCCTAGTCGGTTAATCTGGGAAAGGCCTGCGTAGTTGTAGTAGATGGCTTCCTTGTCATCGACTACGGCCACATGCGCGTTACCCATGGATTCGCCGCGCATCGAGTGGTGAGTCGGGGCTTTGGCGGCAAAGACCGCCGCCCCCAGTCCGAGGCATAAGAGTGTCGCTAAAATTCTTTTCATCGCTTAGTCCCTCCCTTCAAACCATTTGAGGAACATTTCTTCGTCGTAGTTGGCCCAGCATCCGCCGATGTTGGCCTTGCGCCAGGCGAGGTCGTATTTGATGTTGTTTACGTCCCTATCCTTCTTTGCAAGATTCATGTTCTCTGCGAGCGTATTGCCCGATTCGGCGAAACCGAAGTTCGCAGCGAATGCCTTGAACAGGTGGTTGTTCTGGGCGTCGCGGTCGTTGGAACCTTCGATGGCGAAGGTAAATTCCCCTTCATCGGCGGCCTTTCCGTTCATGTCGATGTCGACCGTTTCGTAGCCTTCAGCGGTCTTGACAGATGCTATCTGGCCGAAGCGGTGCTGCAGGAAGTTCGTTTCGGGAACCATCGCCTGGTTTTGGCGCATGTCTTCGTCGACGAGGCCGTCGCCGTCGTTGTCGAAGTTGTCGGCGATTTCTTCGTCGATGCAGCCGTCTCCGTCTCCGTCCATCATGTCACCGATGCTTGTGTAAGCGATGATGGCGTCCTCGTTGCTTGTGACCGCTTCGCTCGCGGTAATCATGTAGGTCGCCATGGCTTCGGTCGCAACCGTGAGGCCGGAGTCGCTGAGCAGAGCCGCTTCAGGAACATAGCTCTTGAGGACTTCGGTCGCGATACTCGGGTCCGCCTTGATGGCATGTCCGATGTCGCCCATGGATTCGAACATTTCAACGGAGGATTCGCCCATACCCTTCAGGGAGCTCCAGTCGATGTCCATGGCTCCGTCCGAGAAACTGAACAGGCCTGTTATGTCGTTGATGTTGTTGCGGACCATGATGGCGGCCTTGGTCAGGTGGAGTACCGTGTAGCTTGCCGAGATGGTCTTGAAGGTCACCTTTCCGTCGGTTCTTCCGGTGGAATCCCTTTCAATGAACGGGTCGAGGACTTCCAGGACTGCGGTAATTGCGGTTTTGTAGTGGTTTGCGGTCGAATCGTCCATTTCCAGGAATGCGCTCTGGCCATCCTTTGCGTTTGCGTACTTGAGCATTTCGAAGACGTTCAGCCCCTGCTGGTTCAGCACGCACTTGGCAAGGCCGTACCACGCCTCGGAGACGGTGGAATCCGCCTTGAGCACCTTTTCGAAGTATTCCCTTGCGATGGTGTATTCTGCATTGCGGAAATGGATGTAGGCCTCGTAGGTGAGGGCATCGACATCGTCGTCGTCGATGTCGGCATTTTCCGTGGGGTTGAACAGGTTGCAACCGGCAATCCCTATGGCTAGGGCCGCAGTCGCACACAACCAGAATCTTTTAAATCGTTTCATAAATCCAACTTCCAAAAAACAAATTTTTTGAATGAATTCGATAAGCAAAAAATAAATTTCTTTGGAAGATTTTGGCTCGGGCATGAGGAAGAATCGACTCATTTATATGTCAAATCTTTCTTTTTTTTCGAAAAAAAGGACAAATTTCATGTGTTAATGATATATTTGTGCTCGATGGAACTTTGTAGAGACTATTTCCCCACGAGGGCATACCGCATTGCCGAGGCGAAAATGGGTTCGCTCCTCGGGGCGGAAAGGGATCGCCTGGACGCCCTCGCCGCAAGGCTCGGGCGCCCGCAGGCTGTCGGTCCCGACAACCTGCGCGAGGAGCTCCCCCGGATAGTTGAATTCACGAAGGCCTACCACGCTGCCTACGACCAGTATCTCAAGGCCGTGTTGCCGCAGCAGGAAAAGCCTATCCAGTGCAGGCCCGCCTGCGGAAACTGTTGCCACCATTATCCCATGTCGGTGGAACCGTTCGAACTCATTTACCTGTATCAGGAAATCCGCAAGCGCGGCGACCTCATCACCATCATGGAGGCGTGTCTGGGCCGCTCGGAGAATTTTAATAATTTGTTTGTAAAAAGGCTGGGCGAGGTCGATTCCGAGGATGCAGCCGAGGACATGGCGCTTCACGATTATTTTTCGATGTGGACGCCCTGTCCCTTTTCCGATGCAAAGGGGGACTGCGGAGAATACGCCTTCCGCCCCGTCTCGTGCCGGATGTACTTTAGCCAGACGGAACCTTGCTATTGCAAGCCGGAAACCCTCCAGACCGAGCTGAACGAAAGCTATATTGTGTACCTGCCGGACAACATCGAGGAGGCCCTGCTCGGAATTTCTGAACACTATGCGGCGCTCGACCTTCCCGAAAGCTTTTTCGGCGGGTTGCTTTCGCTAAATGCATACGAAGGAATTTTAGGTTGAACGAAACGGAAGGACAGTTGGATTTTTTCGCGCAACTGAACATGGCCCCGAAGGCCGATGTCCAGGGGGAATCCCTTGCTCCGCGCCCTTCGGGAAAGTGTTCTGCGAACGGCCTTGTCCATTTCAAGTATAACAGCCGCATGAAAAGGAGCATCCGCTGCAAGGCCGGCTTTCTTTTCGGGCATCCGGAAGTCTTGCTCCCGGAATATATGCGTGCGCCGGAATTTGCCGCTGCTCGCGAACTTGCTGCCGAGTGGGCGGAGCATGCAGTCCGCCGCAAGACGCAGAAGAACAAGGCCATTGTCAAGGACCTTGTTGCCCGTTTTTGGGAAGTTGTCGATCAGGTGCTGGTGGACCGGGGCGATTCCCCGCTCGAAAACACATGCCGTCTTCCGCCAATCAAGCCGCGCGGCCGCTACTTCAATCTCGACGACGTGCTCGCCGCCATCAACCATACGTATTTCGATGAACAGCTGACTTGCCGTATTACCTGGAGTAATCGTGTGGGGGGCTTGAGCTTCCATTCCGTACGCAAGGATCCGATAACGGGCGAAAATTTCCACCTGATAAGCATCAGCCGTGGCTACGATGCCGCAAATTGTCCGCTATACGCTGTCGCGGGCGTCGTTTATCATGAGTGCCTGCATGTGGTGATTCCTGTGGAAGTCAAAAATGGACGCCGCACGGTTCATGGCCGAGTCTTTCGCCAGCGCGAACGGCAATATATCTATTATGACGAGTGGATCAAGTGGCACAAGGAAGTGTTGCCGAAGAATATCCGTGCCATGCACCGTCACAAGGAACTCTAGAATTTCGGATAGCCGTCCTTGAGGCTTTCGTCGTAGTGCGCGCGATCCCCGCCGATGAATTTCGGACGTGTGCGGGCGGCAAGCAGGATTGCTTTGCCGATGTGGTTTTGCGTAAGCTGTAGGGGGACGGCGACCTCCTTGAGGTGCATTCCGATGAGTGTTCCGCCGATGTCGAGTCCGGCATCGGCCTTGATGTGCTCGATTGCGACCGGATGCTCGAATGCGGCGTAGCAGGCGGTGGCGAATGAGCCTCCCGCCTTGGGTTGTGGAACTACGTTCACGATTTCTGCATTCGGGACTGCGGCGTGCTCTATGATAATCGCGCGGTTCAGATGTTCGCAACATTGAGCCGCGATAAAGATGCCGCTTGGCTTGAATGCGGATTGTAGGCCTTCGAAAATAGCCTTGCCGACTTCTGGTACGGAATGGCTCCCGATGTTGTTTCCGAGTGTTGAACTCGTGCTGCAGCCGACAACGACGATTTGGCCGCTTGTCAGGTGCGCTTTTTCGATGAGTTGTAAGGCTGCGCTATGAGCGTCGGATTTAATTTGTTCTATAAGAGTCTTGTCTTCAACTTCGTAAGTAGAGCCTGCCATAAAAAATTTTCCTTTTTGAAAGGGGCTGCCGCCACATAATTTCGGGCAGAAAAATAGAAATTTTGGAGTGCACCTATTCCAAGTTGGAATGTGTAAAAATAAGTAAAATGTGTGATTTTTCTTTCATTACGGCCTTTTTTACGACGAAAACATATCAATTGGTGCTATTTTATGTTATTTTTTGAGTGAAATAGAGTTTTTGCTCTTGTCTTCTGTGTGAAATCTCGACAATTTCCTTAAGCGTAGACAAGGCGAACGCTCACGTAAATGCGTTTGTCAGGCCGCTTTTTGCGGTTTGTTTTTGCGTGTTTCGGCAAACTGTATTTTTACAGTATTGTCGCCCGTTTGGGGCGTGGGTCGTTTGCGTTTATCGCTTAAAGGCAGTCGAGAGCCCCACGCAGGTAAATGCAGCGATCTACGCCTTTTCTTGTTTTTAAATGGCTCGGCTCGTTGCTGACAGGGACAAACTCCATAAGTTTAAACAATGGAGGCTATTATGGCTGTGGAAAAACATTACTTCCAGTTTTTCAATAAACTTCTAGTTTTGATTACTGTGGCTTTAAGCCTTTGCATGGTGGCCTGTTCGGGAGCCGATGGCAAGGATGGAATAGCTGGTGCTGACGGACGCGATGGTAGGGATGGGTTGCCAGGCACAAATGGTAAGGATGGCAGGGACGCCGTTGTGAACTTAGATTCCCTTGCAAACGCAATACGAAAAGAAATCTCTGCTTCTCTTTGGGATAGCGTGAAAACAGCTCCCAATATCGATACTGTTTACAAAAACCTTTTCGATCAGGCTTTTGGCGAGGCTTGGATGGATTCAACTCGTCAAGCACTTATTGATAGCCTTTACGGAGATGCCTATGTAGATTCTGTTAATGAAGAGCTATTTGACAAGGCTTTTGGTCAAGCATGGTTGGACTCGGTGCGGCAGACACTCATTGACAGCCTCTATGGGGAGAGCTATATAGATTCGGCCTATAAGTCCCGTTTTGATAGTTCATTCAGCGAAGCATGGATTGATTCTGCTCGACAAGCACTTATTGATAGTTTAAAACAGGCGGATTATGATTCACTTTATATCAAACTCTATGACAGTGTTTATAGCGATATTTACAGACAAAGCGTGATACGAACATTGTATGCAGAGGATGATGGTATGGATGAAATCTATGGTGCATACGCAAATCAGTATTCGCTAATGTATAAGGATTTTCCTATTGCTGATGAAAATGGTGATTCCATAACAATTCAGTCCCCATTCCCTATTTTTATAACAGATTCTTGTAACACAACCATTGATGTCTGTAATCCTAAGAAGGTTATGGTCAAAACATGGATTCCTGATTTTACTGATACAATAACCACTACGGGAGTTGTTGAACCTAATTCAAAAATTGTTCTTTCGCCATCATTTAAATTTGATGATTTTGCTTTATATTCATTGCAAACTCCTAAGCCGACTTTTCGTCAGGTAGAAGTCTACGCACTTGAAAATGATCACAAGATACTATTCTATTCAGAGTCTAAATCCATAACTATCCACCCAATGCAAATATTTTCGAACGAAGCGATTCCGGACAAGAGAATGTGGATTGGCGTTTGGGTAACACCGATGGCGGATTCCATATCGAGAATTGTTGACGAAGTAGCAAAAAAGCTTCCAGATGGAAAACTTGCCGTATATCAAGAAATTTATTTCCCAGATTATTCGAAGGCAATAAATTCAATGTTGGTCATTAATGCTGTCTTTGAAGTCCTTCAATCGCGAAATATTAAATATGTAGAAAATGACGGTGCGGGAAGCTTGGGCCAAAGGGTCAACTATCCTACGGAAACCCTTCGAAAAAAACAAGGTATATGTATTGAAACGGCCGTGTTGTTCGCTTCGGTTTTGGAACGTATAGGTTTTAAAACTTTTGTCATTTTTGTTCCTGGTCATGCCTTTGTGGGATGGCTTGCTGATCCGCAAGATAGCGACATGGATTTTGTTGAAACAACAATGATTGGTGACCCAAATGCAACATTCATTGACGCAAATATTGAGGGCAATGATGTATATGATGCGAATTTGGAATATTTTGTATCTGGAGAAGCAATCGCTGTCCCAATAGATCTTCTTCGACAAGTCGGCATCATGCCCAATAACATTCCTTAAAAAAAAAGAATAAACGATGAAGATCGTTATGATAAAAGAAAAACAATCAAAATATTTTTCAAAAGTGTTGTTGGTAATGTTTGTTTCTCTGCTTGCGGAAATATCCTTTGCAGCGACTCATGTTGCTGTGTTGGAAACTGTGTCAGAAAAGGATGTTATAGGACGCTCGGAAAAAGTATTCCTTACGGACAAACTTAGAGATAGGGCTAAGGTAGTCTTACCTGCGTATATGGGCTATATCATTATGACTCGAGAAAACATCAATGCAATGCTTCCGCCAGGAAAAGTTCTTGAAGAATGTGAGGGAAGTTGTCTTGTTGAAACAGGAAAGAATATTGCCGCTGATTATGTGGCTCAGGCAAGAGTGGGCAAGTTTGGTAAGCAACTTACGCTTACAGTAGAACTATATGAAACGTCGATGAACAATTTGGTGGCAAGTTTTACCACCCGAAAAGACGATGCCGTAGGTTTGTTGGAAGATGTCGAGCATGAAGCGGATGATTTTTTTGGGAAAATTCTTCCAACATCATCGACCAAGAATGGAGGTGTTGGAATGGCGGAGAATAAATCTAGCCCAGATAATATAATGAAGAATACTTTGACGGATCCCCGTGATGGAAAAAAATACAGAACTGTGACGATTGGAAGTCAAGTTTGGATGGCTGAAAATATTAACTACAAGCCCAAAGATGGTTGGGTGCTTAGAAAAAGCTTTTGTTATGATGGGAATGAAGATAATTGTGAAAAGTATGGCCGCTATTATGTTTGGGATGTATTGGGGAAAGTATGCCCAACGGGATGGCGTCTACCAAGTAAGAACGATTTTGAAACATTACTCAGTGAGGTTGGCGAAATTACCTTGATTGGTAAAAAACTTAAATCCGCTGAAGGGTGGAATAATGGAAAAAATGGAGATGACTCCGTTGGTTTTTCTCTTTTTCCAACAGGTGCTCGTGATTATGTATTGTTAGAAGGCGAAAGATTTTTAAACTTTGGGTCTGCTGCATTTATTTGGAGTTCTAGCGAAAATAAAAATAGTATATGGGACAATAATCCCACCAAAGTATTTGCTTTTGCAATACGTTCCAATGATAAAGTCTCATTGGAATTGCTTGAAAAGAGATGGGCTTTCCCTGTCCGTTGCGTCAAGGACTAATCCTCTTGCTCCCTGTTTGAAAAGAATCTATAATTTTTAAAGCATCGGAAAACACGCGCCGACTGGTGATGCCGGACTGCAGGAAGGTTCCCGATGCATTTTTTTATAATTATTGAGCGGAAAAATTATTTTCCTGCTCAATATTTTTTGATGAATGTTGGTCAAGAGAATAAATTCTCTTGATTTTTTTTGCTATTGCGATTTTTTTGCATCAAGCCGGGCTTGCACTTCGGCAATCTTCTCGGCGGGCATCCCCATGTCTTTGAGGACACTGATGGTATCTGCGACACCCTTGTTGAAGAAGTGCTCACCGAAGGTTTCGTAACCCTTATTAGCGATGATTTCAGGTCTGTCCATCTTGATTGCCTCGCTTTTGTAGGGCCACTTCCAGAAAAAGTACGAAAGCGACTGCTTGATGAAATCCCGCCCTTCGGCAGTATTCTGCTTCTTGAGCAGGAATGCTGCCGCCTCGCGGAAAGAGATGGAGAATTTCTCCACATCCCAAATATACTTCATTGCCGTCAGGGCGACAAGGGTGATGGGAGAAACACCCTTCAAATCCACGTCGTCAATGGCATGGCCCACATCCAGATATTCCACCTTGAAGGGGTAGCCGATGTCGTGATAGAACTCGGGATAGTCCGGAAAGCGCTTCTCGGAAAGCGGATCCCAGCCATCTTCACCATTATAGACGATAAAGGCCATCACGGGAACGTCTTTCTTGCGTTCGAGGAAAAGGTGGTGATAGTATTCAGAGATCTGCGTTATGACCAAGGAATCCTTATTAGACTTATGCTCGGCAATGATGCCCACGTAGAGGCCCGCCACGCCACCGTCCTTGATATTCGCTTCGAATACGAGGTCTGCGGAGCCTGTGTGCTTTGCGGTGGAATGGTTCTCACGCGCCCCGCGGAGGCTTCCGAGGTCGATGGTGTCGAGGAAAGCCTTGAGCGTGGGGTTGTGGTACGAGAACAGTGTCAGGAGTTCTGCCATCCGCTTGGGTTCTGCAAAAGCGAAACGGAAGTAGCGGTCATGAATGAAACCGCTCTCGTCGTCCTTCACGGAGTCTACGATGGTGTTGAATTCGTACGCGATGTCGCGGATAACCGAGTCGACAATCTGTTCATTATCTGTGTTGTTTTTTTTAGACATGAAGATGTCCTTTCCGTCGACATGTGCCGACGGGGGTAGGCGACACTGCGGAATTGCAGTGCCTCTATCCTTAAAACGGATTAGACCCCCAAAATGAGCCAAAATGGTGCTGAAAAAGATTTTTACAAAGGCGAAACAATTCGTGTTTTGATCATGTATTATATGAAAGAAACCGTAAATTTCTATCTTTACCACGTTCAAAATTTCACGTGATTGTATCACAGGATACCGATTATGGCAATGCAAGACATGAATGACCAGGTGCAAGCTCGTTTGGCGAAGCTTGCGAAGTTCAAGGAAATGGGCATCGAGGCCTATCCGCACAAGTTCAACCGCACGCACGATTCCAAGATGCTCAAGGAAAACAAGGAAGCCCTGATGGCATCGGGCGAGGAAGTCGCCTTCGCTGGCCGTGTGGTCCGCTTCAACCGCAAGGGAAAGATGTGCTTCATGCACCTGAAGGACCGCTATGGCCGCCTCCAGGTGGTTTGCGCCCGCGACGAGGTGGGCGAGGAGAACTACGAAGTCGTCAAGATGACCGACCTCGGTGACTTTATCGGCGTGAACGGCTTCATGTTCGAGACGCAGACGGGCGAGTACTCCGTGCACGTGAAGAAGGTGACGATGCTCAGTAAGGCCGTGCGCCCGCTCCCTGTCGCCAAAGAGAAGGTCGACGAGAACGGCAACAAGGTCGTGTTCAACGAGTTTGCCGACGTGGATACCCGCTACCGCCAGCGTTACATCGACATGGCGCTGAACGACGACGTGAAGGACGTGTTCATCAAGCGCTTCAAGATTCTGCAGGCTATCCGCGAATACCTCATTGAAAAGGGATTCATCGAAGTCGAGACCCCGACGCTCCAGCCGATTTACGGTGGCGCGAACGCCCGCCCGTTCACCACACACCACAACGCTTGCGACATGACGCTCTACCTGCGCGTGGCCCCGGAACTCTACCTGAAGCGCTGCATCGTGGGCGGCATGGAAAAGGTCTTCGAGTTCTCCAAGAACTTCCGTAACGAAGGCATGGACCGCACGCACAGCCCGGAATTCACCGGCCTCGAGTTCTACGAAGCATACGCCGACTACAACGACATGATGGTGCACTTCGAGAACATCTACGAACGCGCCTGCATTGCGGCGAACGGCACCACCAAGATTGACTACCAGGGCAAGGAAATCGACTTCAAGGCACCGTGGCCCCGCTACAGCATGATTGAGGCCATCGAGAAGTTCGGCGGCCTGAAGGTGAACGAGATGAGCGACGACGAAATCAAGGCCAAGATGGAAGAACTCGGCGGACACCTGGACGGTGAATTCAGCCGCGGCCGCGGTATCCTCGAACTGTTCGAGCTCACCGTGGAAGACAAGCTCATCCAGCCGACGTTCATCAAAGACATGCCGACTGAGAGCACCCCGCTCTGCAAGAAGCACCGTACCATCGAAGGACTCATCGAACAGTTCGAGCCGTACGCTAACGGATGGGAACTGGGCAACGCCTATACCGAACTTAACGACCCCATCCGTCAGCGTGAGCTCCTGGAAGACCAGGTGCGCCGCGGCCGCGGTGGCGAAGGCGAAACGCACCCGATGGACGAAAACTTCATGCACGCTATCGAAAGTGGCCTGCCTCCTACGGGCGGCGTTGGTTTCGGCATCGACCGCATGGTCATGCTGCTTACGAACCAGCAGACCATCCGCGACGTTCAACTCTTCCCGCTCATGAAGCCGGAGACCTGCTAGTTAAGACGAAAGAACGGCTCTACGAGCCTATAGACGAAAGACGATAGACTTTTTAAGATGGCTATGTTTGCGTATAGAAAGCTAAAAGTTTACCAGAAGTCCCTCTTATGGGTTATGGATGTCTATAGGTTATGTAGTTCTTTTCCTAATGAAGAAAAATTCGCTCTTGTAAGTCAAGTCCGTCGTGCGGCAGTGTCTGTAACGTCGAATATAGCTGAAGGAATGAGCCGTTCTTCGAGTAAAGAGGTTCTTCATTTTTTGGAAATAAGTTTTGGATCTTTGATGGAAGTGCAGAGCCAAATGGAAATTGCTCAACTGTTAAACTATATTACTAAGGAACAAATGGACGATTTAGATGAAAAGACTATAGAGATTGCCAAAATGCTGAGTGGATTGAAAGCCGCTAAAAAGTCATAATCTTTCGTCTTTCGTCTTTCGTCTTTCGTCTAAGAATGAATAAACTTGAACTTTTAATAGCCTGGCGTTACCTGGGGGCTCAGCGCAAGAGCCTCTTCGTCTCGCTTATCGGCATCTTCAGTATGCTCGGTGTCTCTATCGGCGTGTTCGCGCTGGTGGTCGCGCTTGCTGCGGTCAACGGCTTCGAGGAAGAGGTCACCGCCCAGATGATAGGGAAGGACGCCCACCTCGAAATCATGTCGTACAACGGCGAACCCATCGCGAGCTACGACAGCCTTACCCGCGAGGCAAAGAACCGCGATTCGAACATCGTGGCCTCGTCGCCGTTCATCATCTACAAGGTGGGCATCAGCTCAAAGAAGGTGAACGACGGTATCGTTATCTACGGCATTGACGCCGAGAGCGCGAAGGGCGTGACCGACATCTACAAGTACATCAAGTGGGGCGAGTATTCCGTCGATAGCCTCGAAGACTTGACGGGCAAGGTCCGTCCGGGGATCATTCTCGGTTCGGGACTTGCGAACCGCCTGCGCGTGGTCGTGGGCGACAAGCTTGTGCTCCAGCTGTTCCAGAGCCCGGACGAGGCGCTCGGCTCGGGCCCCAAGATGATGATGTGCGTGGTGAGCGGCATCTTCGAGACGGGCACCTACGAGTACGACGGCAACCTGGCCTACATCGGGCTCAGGGAAATGCAGAAACTGCTCGGCATGGGCGACGCCGTGATGGGAATCCAGTTCCGCATCAAGGATCACTGGAAGGCGGGCGAGGCGGCCTACGACATGAGCCAGTGGCTTACCTACCCGTACTACTCGATGGACTGGAAGGCGAAGAACATCACGCTCCTCAAGTGGATGAACTACGAGAAGTTCATCGTGGCGGCGGTCATCTGCCTCATCATCCTCGTGGCGGCGTTCAACATCATCAGTTCCCTCATCATGGTTGTCATCGACAAGACGAAGGAAATCGGCATCCTCCGCAGCATGGGCTTCAGCAAGGCGGGCATCATGCGCGTGTTCATGCTCATGGGCAGCTTCATTGGCGTGGGCGGCACCATCGTGGGTGGTACCATCGGGCTTGTGCTCTGCAAGTTGCAGGAGGCCTACCACTTCATCACGCTCCCGGGTGATGTCTACGTGATTCCGTACTTCCCGATTTCTGTGCACCTGATTGACGTGGTCCTTATTTTCGTGATTGGCATTGCGCTATGCGTGCTCGCGACTTTGCTCCCGGCATGGAAGGCGAGCAGGCTTGACCCTGTAGGAGCGATTAGGCATGAGTAGTTTATTGCAGACAGTCGACCTCAGGCGCGTATTCTCCGAGACGGGCGAACAGCTCGAGATTTTGAAGGGCGTGAACTTCTCGATGGAAGAGGGCGAGCTCGTGGCGCTCACGGGTTCCTCCGGCTCGGGCAAGTCTACGTTCCTGAACCTCGTGGGCATGCTCGACACGCCGACCTCGGGCGAAATTCTTTTCAAGGGCAAGCCGCTCAGCAAGTTCAACAGCGAAGAGCGCGACGCGTACCACCGTTTCAAGGTGGGGTTCGTGTTCCAGTTCCACCACTTGCTCAGCGAGTTTACCGCCATCGAGAACGTGTGCGTCCCGGGCCGCATTGCGGGCAAGTCCGAAAAGGAATGCCGCGAACGTGGCGAGATGCTGTTGGAAACGGTGGGCCTCAAGGACCGCCTCAGGCATTTGCCGCGCGAACTCAGTGGCGGCGAGCGCCAGCGTATTGCGATTGCGCGTGCGCTGATGAATCACCCGGACCTGGTGCTGGCCGACGAACCGAGCGGCAACCTGGACGAGGCGAACTCCGCGAAGCTGAACGAACTCTTTGGCGAGCTCAACGAGAAGTTCAACCAGGCCTTCTTGATTGTGACGCACGACGAGAAGTTGGCGAGTTTTGCGAAGCGCCGCGTGGTAATGCATAACGGATTGATTCAGGATATCGGATAGGAGATTTGGTATGGCTGATAATAACGGAATTTTCTCTGCGAAGGCGAAGGCCGTGCTCCAGGCCGCCCGCATGGCGGCGCGTAACCTCGGGAGCGACTGCGTTTCGACCGAACACCTTTTGCTCGGTCTCGTACGCGAGGATTCGGGCTTTGCTGTCGAGACCCTCAAGGCGCTCCGGATTAACCTCGTGGACCTGAGCGAAGATATCCAGCGTTCGCTCTCCTCGAACGGCGGGCTCATGACCATCGGCGGAAACCCGCGCGACGGCCTGTTGCAGTTTACGGTCCGCGCGAAGGCGGTGCTTTTCAATGCCGCAAAGATTGCGAAGGAAGAGGGCGACCAGTACATCGGCCCCGAACACCTGATGCTCGCGATTCTCCAGCAGGTAGATTCCTCTGCGGTGGGCATTTTGTCTTCGTACAACATAACGTACGAGAATTTCCAGCAGACGCTCGACCAGCTCAAGCATAATGGCGACGGCAACGCCCCGCAGGATATCCCCGAAGAGGGGCCTCGCCAGCAGCAGGGCGGGCGCGAGATGCGCGGCGGTTCCAAGTCCAAGACCCCGATTCTCGACCACTTCGGGCGCGACCTCACCGCGATGGCGCGTGCGGGCAAGCTCGACCCGATTATCGGGCGCGAATCCGAAATCGAGCGGCTCATCCAGATTCTCTGCCGCCGCAAGAAGAACAACCCGGCGCTCATTGGCGAACCCGGCGTGGGCAAGACCGCGATTATCGAGGGCCTAGCGCAGAAGATTGTGCAGAAGAAGATTCCCGACCTGCTCGTGAACAAGCGCGTCGTGACGCTCGACGTGGCGGCGATGGTTGCGGGTACAAAGTACCGCGGCCAGTTCGAGGAACGCATGAAGGGCCTCATCATGGAACTCCAGCGCGTGAGCAACTCCGTGATTCTTTTCATCGACGAACTCCACACCATCGTGGGTGCAGGCGGTGCGGAAGGCAGCCTCGATGCGAGCAATATTTTCAAACCCGCGCTTGCGCGTGGCGAACTGCAGTGCATCGGTGCGACGACGATTGACGAATACCGCAAGTACATCGAGAAGGATGCGGCCCTGGAACGCCGCTTCCAGACGATTCTTGTGAACCCGCCCAACTCGGAAGATTCCATCCAGATTCTTGAGGGTCTGCGCCCGAAGTACGAGCAGCACCACAAGGTGCACTACACGCCCGAGGCCATCCGTGCCGCGGTGACGCTTGCCGAACGCTACATCAGCGAGCGCTTCTTGCCGGATAAGGCAATCGACGTGCTCGACGAGACAGGCGCGCGCGTGAAGCTCAATTCCATCAAGGTCCCGCAGGACCTGCTCGACATGGAATCTGAACTTGCCGAAGTCCTTTCGAAGAAGGAAGAGGCAGTCGCAAACCAGGATTACGAGAATGCGGCCAAGTGCCGTGCCCGCGAGGAGGAACTCCAGAGTTCCATCGCGGAACGCAGGAAGCAGCTGCAGGAAGAAGGGCAGGAGACCCCTGTCGTGGACGAGAGCGACATCCGCGACTGCATCAGCAAGATGACGGGCATTCCCGTGAGCCGCCTCGGCGGCGAAGAGACGCAGAAACTCCTGCACCTCGGCGAAGAAATCAAGCAGCGCATTATCGGGCAGGACGCCGCAGTCGATGCGATTGTCAAGTCCATCCGCCGTACGCGAGCGGGCATCCGCAGCAGCAAGCGCCCGATGGGCAGTTTCCTCTTCCTCGGGCCTACCGGCGTGGGCAAGACGGAACTTGCGAAGGTGCTGAGCCTCTCGCTGTTCGGGAGCGAGGAATCCATGATCCGCATCGACATGAGCGAATACATGGAAAAGCACAGCGTCTCGCGCCTTATCGGTGCTCCTCCGGGATACGTGGGCTTCGAGGAAGGCGGCGGACAGCTTACCGAGAAGGTGCGCAAGAAGCCTTATTCCGTGGTGCTCCTCGACGAAATCGAGAAGGCGCATCCGGACATCTACAATATCCTGCTCCAGATTCTTGACGACGGAATCCTTACCGACAGTTACGGCCGCAAGATCAACTTCAAGAACACCATCATCATCATGACGAGTAACGCGGGTGCGCGCGAAGTGCGCCACAGCGGCGGCATGGGGTTCACCAAGGAAGGGGAGACCGACGACTACGAGCGCATGGAAAACGCCATCCGCGAAGAGGTCAAGCGCGTGTTCTCTCCGGAATTCCTGAACCGCATCGACGAGCAGATTGTGTTCCGTGCCTTGAGCAAGAAGGACCTCGTTTCCGTCGTGGACATCCAGATGGGGTTCCTCCAGAAGAACATCTCCGATCGCGGAATCCTGCTGGAAATCAGCCAGGAGGCGAAGGAATTTATCGTGAACAACAATTACGATTCCACCCTGGGCGCGCGACCCATCCGCCGTTCCATCCAGAACCTCGTGGAAGACGCGATTGCCGAAGGGCTCCTGCTTGGTACCCTCACGGACTTCTCCACGATAAGCATCGGCGTCGAAAACGGCAAGCTCAGTTTCAAGTGCGAGAAAATCCAGTCGTAAAAATGCTATCTTTGTCCGCGAAAAATTTCAACAATCAAACCCAAGAGGTTAACAATGGCTAAAATTCCTGCAGTTCTTATCTTCGGCGCACCGGGTTCCGGCAAGGGTACCGTCGGCGCGAAGCTCGCTGCTACCACTTCCCTCAAGCACATTTCCACGGGCGACATCTTCCGTGGCATTGCTCCTTCCAGCGAATCCGGCAAGCTCCTCGCTTCTTACTCCAGCAAGGGCCTCTTGGTTCCGGACGAAGCCACTGTCGAAATTTTCGGCCGCTTCATCGAAGGCCTCATCAACACGAACAAGGTGAACCCGGATAAGGATACCCTCCTCCTCGACGGTATTCCCCGCACGGTTGCCCAGGTCAAGCTCATCGAATCCGTCGTCGACGTGAAGCACATCTTCGTGCTCGACATCAAGGACGAGAAGACCATCGTGGCCCGCCTCCTGAACCGCGCCAAGATTGAAGGCCGTAAGGACGACGCCGACGAAGCCGTTATCAAGAACCGCCTCAAGGTGTACAAGGAATCCACCGCCAAGGTGCTCGGCAAGTACAGCAAGTCCATCATCAGCCGCATCAACGGCGACAATACCCCGGACGAAGTGTTCTGCGACACCCTCGCTGCCTACGTGAAGTTCTGCAAGTCCGCTTGCAAAGCTTGCAAGAAGGCCCCGGCCAAGAAGTCCGCCAAGAAAGCCAAGTAAGGCGAGCGTCGCGACGGCAAATTTATTTGCCGGCATGACCGAGCCGATTGGCTAGCGCTACGAAGTAGCGCCACGCCAAGTAATTCTTCCCAGAGTTGAACTTTCGCCCCGCTTCGAGCGGGGCTTTTCTTTTAGGGGAAAGATTGTAGAATCGTGTATGCGAACGTGATTTTGTAGCCGTAATCGTTCAGTTTCCTGATGATATGGCTCATGCTTGCCACAGGGGCTTCTCTGTTGACGACAAACAGGATTTGGTTCTTGTCCTTCTTGTTCTGGAGGGATTCGCGCGACTTGATTTCGTTGATAAATTTCCAGAATTCCTCTTCGCTCGCGATATTGTACATCCTTTTTCCGCCAAGGAAACCGAGTTCGTTCAGGCTCACGATGAAGGGGCTTGTCTTGTCGTAGAGATTCACGATCACGCTGATCATCATAAAATCTTCGGCGCATTCGGCTTCCAGTTTCTTTTCATTGAGCCGTTTTGCAAGAATCTCCTCGTCCGTCAGGCCCTTTTCCCCAATCACCATGTGGGAAACCTTGATGACGTTGTCCTTGGTGGCATTCCTGCATGTCTGAACGTCGGAATCCCAGGCCGGGTTGATTGCCTGGATAGGGGAGGCGAAGTCCTTGTCGATGACGTACAGAACCTTGCCGACAAGCGGTTCGAAGTTCAAGGTCGTCAGCACCTTGCCGAAAGCGTTGAAGGTGCAGTTCCCGGCAACGTGAACATGGACTTCCTTTTCGTCCAGCGGTCTTGATTTGTCTTTCTTGAACTGGCTGAAAAAATCGAGAATGGGTTGGACTTTCCAGTCCCCGCTTTGGAGAAAATCCTTCACGGAATCTCCGACCTTCTTGCCGTTGATAAAGTATTCCCTCGAGTTCACGTCGATGACGACGACGTTCTCCGATGGTGTCATGAAAGCCCTGTCTTCGCCGCAACCGGCTAAAAAGAACAAAAGGGCTAGTAGAATGATTCGTTTCATTCGTCCTCCTAACGAATTTTCCCCGAATATAGATTTATTTTTTATAAAGTGCGTTAAATTGTTTATATTAGTAGGGGAAATAGTTCTTTACGAGGTGGTGCATGGACAACGAGCTGACGCTTTTGATTGGGGAAGGCGAAAAGATTCTCTACGCCGGCAAGCCGGACAAAAGGTGCTTTATCTTCGAATGCATCTTCAATCCGCTGCTCCCGTTTGCGATTGTCTGGGGACTTTTTGACATGTTCTTTATCGGGGCAGCATTCTCTTCGGACAAGGCGGACGAGGCGGCCTTCTTTATCATCCCGTTCATGGCACTGCACATGATGCCGGTCTGGCTCTACCTTGGCGGGGCTCTGCTCTCGTTTCGGCGGTACCGCAATACGGCCTACATCGTTACGGACAAGGGAATCTACGCGTCCGGTGGTATCATCGCCAGGACATACAAGTCAAAGCCGTTTGCGGAACTTTCGCACGTGGACCTGCACCGCGGCATTTTCGACCAGTGGTTCGGCGTGGGCGACATCATCACGACCTCCGCGCAGGCAAATCCCGCAACGCTGAATGGCCGGAGGACTTCTACCAACGCGGGTATTTCCATCGACAGCATCGCCGATTACGCAGAAGTGTACAAGCTCGTGAAAAAGCTGCAAGAGGACATCTACACCGACGTGATGTACCCCAATGACCTCCGCCCCAAGGAAAATCACGGGTATAAATCAAGGTATAAGGGGTAGGGGAAAGGCTCCGCCCTAAAATCCGGCATTCTAAGGCTTGATGGTTATCGGAGTTCCGTCCTTGACTGCGTCGTAAATTTCTTCGATTTCGTCGTTGGTGACCGCGATGCAGCCGGCGGTCCAGTCTTTCCACTTGTGCCAGAATTTAAAGAGGAATGCGGGAACCTTGTTCGGGAAGCCGTGAATCATGATGTCGCCGCCGGGCTCGTAGTTGCCTTCTTTTGCGGCCTTAATCTGTTCCGCATTAGGGTACGAAATCCGGAGCGATAAATGAAAGACACTTTTGGGGTTGTGAAGTACGATGGTGTAGTCGCCTTCGGGCGTCTTGTTGTCACCGGATTTGACTTTCGCTCCCACAGGATTCTTGCCCAAAGAAATCTTGTACGTCTTGACAATGTTCTCGCCGCTTCGCAAGTGCATTTGGCGTTTCGCCTTTTCTACGAGAATGTTGTCGATGGGTGAGGGGAGCATGAGTTGAAATGTAGTGATAAAGGTCTTTCTTTATTGGATTGGATTTGATTTATTCTAATTTGTTCGGCAACGATTTGTTTTTAAAAGGCCAGTCGAAAAGTAGGTCTTGCAGGTTTTTTGACTTTTTCCATCGCCTAAATGATTTTATGCATAAAAGAGTAAATGCTCCAATTGTAAACCAACTTAATAAAACGCTTATAGAAAGTATTTTGGTATCAATGTCGGGTTTTGCGATGCTGATTATACAATGAAAGAATAGCGCTATTTGGAATATAATAATACTCCAAAAAAGAGAGTCTTCTTCAGGCTTGCCTATTCCACGAAAACTAAAGGGCTTTGTTATTATAAGTGGATTGTCTTTTATTGATTTTGATTTCAGAATTGCAAACGTAAGCCAAGAAAAGGGAACGATGCTGATCAGCAGAAAAATTACCACCCTTTTATCGCCCATGTATATTAAATCGACAATAATCGTTTCAATGAAGACAATTATGCTGGCCACTGTAAACAAAAAACTTTTTTTTATATCGCTAGTCATCAAAAATGCCTTGTGAATTATGGGTAATTATAAAAAGAATATAAAAAAAAACGCCCAGGCTTTTAAACTGGACGCTTTTTTTCTTTAGACGAAAGAACGCTTCGCTTTAGACGATAGACGAAAGATCTTTGAGAAAAATCTATCGTCTTTCGTCTACAGGCGCTCTGCGCCGTTCTTTCGTCTACTTAAGGAACTGCATGTACGGCAG
This sequence comes from Fibrobacter sp. UBA7003, assembly GCA_002449765.1. Classification (GTDB taxonomy): domain Bacteria; phylum Fibrobacterota; class Fibrobacteria; order Fibrobacterales; family Fibrobacteraceae; genus Fibrobacter. The sequence continues at coordinate 68,696 of DJXN01000004.1, read as the reverse complement.
CTTGCTGGCAAGTTCCTGCACCTTGTCGGCGTTGGCCATGAGGGCGGAACGTGCGTGCCAGGAACCGTCGAGGAACTGGCCGCGGGGGCCATCGGCAAGTATCAGCTCGATGGTTTCGTCACCCATCTTGAGCGTACGGCTTTCGGTGCTGGTGACGAGTTCTTCGCTCGGGTGTGCTTCGATCCAGGCGAGGATCTTGTCGGCCACTTCGTGGCTCACCTTGTAGCAAGGAACGCCAATGGCCACGCAGTTACCGAAGAAGATTTCGGAGTAGCTTTCGGCGATGATGGCGCGGATGCCCCAGCGCTTGAGAGCCTGCGGGGCGTGTTCGCGGCTGGAACCGCAACCGAAGTTCTGGTTCGAGACGAGGATGGAGCCGTTCTTGTAGGCCGGATCGCGGAAGGGGTGGACCTTGCCCTGAGCGGCGAGGCCTGCGATATCGTCGGCAAAGGCGTTGTCGCCGAGGCCTTCGAACGTGACGCACTTGAGGAAGCGTGCCGGGATGATACGGTCTGTATCGATGTCGTTGCCGCGTACAGGAACGCCGGAACCTTTAACAATGTCGATAGAATTCATTTTTTAAATCTCCTTAGCGTTACTTGATGTACTTGCGGACGTCGGTAATCTTGCCTTCGATGGCGGCTGCAGCCACCATGGCGGGGCTCATGAGGATGGTGCGGCCCGTCGGGCTGCCCTGGCGACCCTTGAAGTTACGGTTGCTGGAGCTTGCGCTGACCTGGCGACCCTTGAGCTTATCCGGGTTCATGGCGAGGCAGAGCGAGCAGCCTGCTTCGCGCCATTCGGCACCGGCTTCCTTAAAGATCTTGTCGAGACCGAGCTGTTCGGCTTCCACCTTGATCTTCATGGAACCCGGAACGACCCACATCTTCACAGTCGGGGCGACCTTGTGGCCCTTGATGATTTCGGCGGCGGCCTGCAAGTCGGAGAGGCGGCCGTTGGTGCAGCTACCCACGAAAGCGATGTCGATCGGGCGGCCAATCATCTTGGAACCTTCTTCCCAGCCCATGTATTCGTAGGCTTCGGAGATGACCTTCTTTTCGCTGCCTTCGAATTCGTCGATCTTCGGCATGTTGCCGTTGAGCGGGATGGCCTGAGCCGGAGTGATACCCCAGGTGACCATCGGTTCGAGGTTGTCGCAGTTGATTTCGACTTCGTCGTCAAACTGGGCGTCGGCGTCGGTAGCGACGGACTTCCAGTAAGCAACGGCTTCGTCCCACTTGTCAGCCTTCGGGGCATACGGACGGCCCTTGAGGTATTCAAAAGTCTTTTCGTCGGGGTTGCAGTAACCGACGCGGGCGCCACCTTCGATAGCCATGTTGCAGACCGTCATACGGCCTTCCATGCCCATTTCTTCGATGACCGGACCGGCAAATTCGTAAGCGTAGCCAACGCCTCCATTCACGCCGAGCTTTGCGATGTAGGCGAGGGCCACGTCCTTGGCGGTCACACCCGGCTTGAGCTTGCCGGTGAACTTGATGCGGCGAGTCTTCAAGGGGCTCATGGCGAGCGTCTGGGTGGCGAGAACGTCGGCCACCTGGCTGGTACCGATACCGAACGCGATAGCACCGAAGGCACCGTGCGTTGCCGTGTGGGAGTCACCGCAGGCAACGGTCATGCCCGGCTGGGTCACGCCTTCTTCGGGGCCCACGATATGGATAACGCCCTGTTCGGCGGTGGCGGGGCCAAAGAACTTGATGCCGTTGTTCTTGGTGTTGTTTTCAATGTGGGAGAACATCTCTTCGGAAATGCTGTCCTGGAGCGGGCGGTTACGTTCCGGGAAGGTGGTCGGAATGATGTGGTCCACCGTGGCGAAAGTGCGTTCCGGGAACAGAACCTTCTGGCCTTCTTCGCGGAGCTGCGCAAAAGCCTGCGGGCTCGTGACTTCGTGGCAGAGGTGGAGCCCGATAAAGAGCTGGCACTGGCCGCTCGGGAGCTTTGCTACCGTGTGGCTTTCAAAAATCTTCTGATAGAGTGATTTTCCCATGATTTTGTCTCTTTTGAGTTTGATTTATGCGGCCCAAATATAGAAAAACGGGGCCGCGCTGTCTTGCGCAACCCCGATTGACCCCGGATTTTACTTAGTTCGTCTCGAACTTGTAGGCCTCGCGGTAGTAGGCCATCATCTCACTAGTGCTGTTGAAGGCCCTGCGGGCGGCGTTGCCGACTTCACGATCCTTGCGGACGAGGTCCGAAATCCTCGTGTTCACGTCCTTGAAGAAGAGGTCGTTGCTCGCCATGTCCACGTGCCTCTGGGTGTAGTCGTGGTGGTAACGGCGTTCGAGCATCTGGAAGAGTTCCGTCTGGCAGGCATTGACGGGCGGTTCCCTCTTGGCGACCGGCAGGTAGCATGCCTGAATGTAGTCCTGCTTCATATCGACAATCATCTGGTCGATAGCGGGGATGTCATGACGCGAGTCGTGACTGGCGAGATCCGCCGAAGGTGTTTTGATTCCAGAGCAGCCGGCCAACAGTGCTGCAGAAAAAAGTAGGGAGGCCACATATCCAAACTTCATTTATAAATCTCCTTAAAGATTACCAATTCCCTTCTATCCCTAAACTGAAAACAAAGTTATTTAAATGCGGACGTCTTGGCGATGGTGAATTTGTAATTATTTACTTACTTGGCGGGCAAAAAAGAAAAATAAAAGATTGCCCGTGACGCTCGTCACGGGTTCGGTTGCTTGCTCGCGTGATTGCTGTCACAGGGGGCTATCTGCTGCTGGTTGGCTTGAACTTGTAGTACCAGGTAATCGGGTCTATTACTTTGTACGAAACGTTGCCGATGCGGCTTCCGCCCCTTTTGTCTACGAGCCCGGTTACGATATGCGCGTGCGGTCCCGTGGTGTGGCCCGTCATGCCTACAGTCGCGATGGGGTCGCCCTGCATGACTTCCTGCCCGTCGAGGTAAAGGAGCTGGTCGCAGTGCATGAACAGCATCACGTCCTTTTCGCGGACGAGACCGATAACGATTCCGCCCCGTTCATCCCTTTTGGTGAAGGCCTTTGCGGAGAAGGGGGCAAGGATGCGGGCGCCCTGGCGTCCGGCGACATCGATGCCGTTGTGCTTGCGGTTCTGGCTGGTTGCGCGTTCGTGATAGAATTCGGTGATGTAGGCGATGCTGTCCGAGAAAATCGATGTCCAGTATTTCCATGCCGCGCCGATGGAATCTGCCGAGGAATTGGCCTGGTCCGTGGGCCTTGTAAACTTGATGACGGTTCCCTGCGGCGGGACTCCCATGATATTCTTTTCCCATCCTCCGCCTTTGTAGCCGTTCTCCTGAATGGTTTCGTCCAGGTAGTCGCGAATCATCTTTTCGTTGGAAATGACTGCGTTGAATCGGCCCAGGGCGTAGCGTGCGATGCGCCACAGGTTCTCCTTGCCGTCGAAGGTGTATTCGAACGATGGTGCCATGGCAATCTTGTTCCTTTCGGGAATGCGGTCGCGCATGTTGGAGTGGCTTGCATCTACATTGGTGGGGTAGATAAAGGGGAGCAGGATGGCCGCGACGAGCAGCAGCGGGAAAAGGATGCAGAATAGCTTCGGGATGCCGTCCATCGGATTCTTGCGGAGGATTTCTCCCTTGAGAATCCAGGCGGTATTTTCGGCGAAGGCCTGCGGGTTTTCGCCGAAGGTAAGCTTTGCCGGCATATACTTGGAAAATCCACGCCGGACGGCCTTGAAGGTTCTGGGAAAGCGCTTCTTGTCGGGGGCTTTGTCGTTGAGCCAAAGAATGCATCCTTTCTGCAATGCGGGGCTGTCTTCGACGAGCGCGCTCGCGTCATCTGCATTTTCGCACCCGATTAAAATCAGCTTTGCGATATGGACCAGATTGGAGTCAATGTTTTCCGTGGACTTGCCAGAAAACAGGCCGACAACGTGCGGCGTGATGGCCTTGATTTGCTGAAGGTTGCGGTAGAACAGCCTGAAGCTTTCTTCCGAGTTTGGAGGGGCGCTGAAGCCGCCGAACACAAGGCCACTTGCGGCCTTTGCCTGCAAAGTCTGGAGTTCATCGTTTGTGAGGGCCCTCGTGTAGAGATCCGCAAGCGCGATACCCGTGTTCCCGTCGTTGCTTCTGCTGTAGTCAAACAGAACAAAAGATGCGCCAGCGTTCAGGGCCAGCGCATATTTTTCGAGGGCTTCGCGCGGTGCCGGATTTCCGGGGAATATCGCAAGCACCAACTCGCCCTGAGCGTACAGGTAGTCGAGAACCTCCCGCTGCATGGGGGCTTAGACCTTTGCGGAGCCTCTCGGGTACGAGAATCCGCTAGGCGGGGCGGCAACGAACTTGTCGACCTGCATGTAGAGTTCTTCGGGGCTTGCGGAGGGGTTGAAATAGATTTCCTGGTTCCTGTTCTGGCTTCTGCCCTTGAGCGGTTCGCCGCGGCGGCCGCGGGAAACGACACCGAGCGGGAGCACTTCGAGCATCGGGAGCAGGCCGAAGTAACGGAACAGGCTGAAGTTCTTCTGCCACGTGGCGCGTTCGGCGAGGATGGCGAAGGTTCCTTCCATGACGGACTTGGACTGCAGCAGGTCATCGCTCGTCATGGTCACCAGCTCGTGGTTGGTGGGGAAGTTGTTCACGAAGTTTACCAGGTCGCCCTTGAGGTAGTTGGCGTCGCAGAGGAATACGAATTTCATATTTAGTCCTAGCTTTTGTTTGTTGTTTGAGGCAAAGATAATTTTTTGCACTCGTGTTGTCATTGTTTCGTCAACTCGGAAAGTTAATTTTCGGAACTTTTTGTCCCGATTAAATGTAAAGTTTTTGTAAAAACGGGATGGGGAACTAAATAAAAACAGGATGCAGGACCGGATGAAGATTTACCTCACTATTCCAAGTTGGAAGAAGACCTCGTTTTTGAGGGCTAACTTGTTGAGTATCAACGAGTTATGTCGTTTTTTCGTTTTTTTTGTTAAAGCAAAATGCTTTTTTTTGCGAAAAAACGCGATTTTTGTAAAATAAATACATTATATTTGGAGCCGATATCACGCATGATATGGCAAGCGTGTTTTGTTTTTGTTTCGCGACAAAAGCGATGGATTGCTTGTGTAAGTGTATAAAGGGAGATATTGAATGATGAATAGAAAGAATTGGCCTGTAACAGCCCTTCTGGCATCGGCTGGAATTTTGGCTTCTGTTGTTATAGCGCAGGAATCGTCCGATTCCGCTCCGGCTGTGGAAAACAACGCTCCGTCTGTGAACGGGATTCCCGGCGAATCGATTAACGAAGGTGGCAAGTTCGCTCCGATCAAGCTTGACAGCTATGTGTCCGATGACATGGACAAGCCTGCGCAGATCAAGTGGTCCGTTTCGGGCAACAAGAGTATCAAGGTGACTATCTCGGCCGACCGCGTGGCGAACCTCCAGGTGCCGGACCAGTATTGGAACGGTTCCGAAGACATCACCTTCGAGGCGAAAGACACGAAGGGTGCGGTTGGTTCTGAGACGGTGAATTTCTCTGTCGAGTCCGTGAACAATCCGCCGGTGATGAAGGACATTCCCGAACAGACGATTGACGAAGGCAAGCAGTTCGCGAAGATTAAGCTCGACGATTTCGTGACCGACCCTGACCACCCGAAGGACCAGATTCTTTGGGAATTCGACATTCAACCGGCAGGTAAGGATCAAGCCGACGGCGACCTGAATGTGGAAATCGACCCGAAGCGCGTGGCGACCATCATTATCCCCGATACCAACTGGTATGGTGCTGCAAAGATTACGTTTACGGCGACTGACGGCGAGTATGCGAGCGATAAGAAGACGGCCCTTTTTACAGTGAAGCCCATCAACGACCCGCCGGTACTCCAGAAGATTCCTGACCAGACCATCGAAGAGAAGAACGAGTTCGAGTCCATCTCCCTGACCGATTTCGTGAGCGATGTCGATGACGACGTGTCGAAGATCAAGTGGACCATCGCGGGCAACAAGGACCTCAAGTTCGATATCGACAAGTACGGTACTGCGAACATCAAGATCCCGAACGAATTCTGGAACGGTTCCGAGACAGTGACCTTCACGGCGACCGACCCCGCTGGTGCGGCTGTTAGCACGAAGGCCACCTTCACGGTGAAGTCCATCAACGACCCGCCGGAATTCACGAAGGATGTGCCTGAACAGACAATCGAGGAAAAGCAGGAATTCAAGCCGGTTGAGCTTTCGCAGCTCGTGAAGGACCCCGACCACAAGATGGAACAGCTCAAGTGGGAAGTCTCCGGCAACAAGGACCTGAAGGTGAAGATCGCCGGCGGTGTTGCAACCATTAGTATTCCGAACAAGTTCTGGAACGGTTCCGAAACGCTCAAGTTCAAGGTCTGCGACCCGGCCAACGCTTGTGCCGAATCCGAGGCCAGCTTCACGGTGAACTCCGTGAACGACAAGCCCGAGTTTGCCAAGCAGATTCCGAACCAGACGATTGACGAGAAGAAGCAGTTTGCAAAGATCAAGCTCGATGAATTCGTGAAGGATGCCGACCACAAGAATTCCGAACTTTCCTGGGATGTCGACGTGAAGCACCAGGGCAAGGAACCGGAATCCGGCACGCTCAACGTGAATATCGACGAAAGCCGCGTGGCCTCCATCGAAATTCCGGACCAGTACTGGAACGGCTCTGCCGTCGCGACCTTCACCTGCACCGACCCGGAAGGTGCTTCCATCAAGCAGGCCGTTACCCTCACCGTCACTTCCATAAACGACAAGCCGGTGTTCACGAAGATTCCGGACCAGGAAGTCGAAGAGAAGACTGAACTCTCCTCCATCGTTCTTGACGAGTTCCTCTCTGACCCGGACCACGACATTTCGAAGCTGAAGGTCGAAGTTTCCGGCAACAAGGATATCAAGGTCAACATCAACGCGAAGACCCGCGAGGTCTCGTTCAAGACTCCGAGCGAACTCTGGAACGGTTCCGAAACGCTCACGTTCACGGCGACCGACCCGGATGGGGGAGTGGCGAAGACCACTATGAAACTCTCGGTAAAGTCCATCAACGACACTCCGGTCATGAAGGATATTCCTGAACAGACTATCAAGGAAAAGGGCCAGTTCAAGCCTGTTGAACTTGATAAGTATGTCGAGGACCTTGACCATGAAAAGGCAAAACTCAAGTGGTCTATCACCGGTAACCACGAACTCAAGGTTAGCGTCGATGCCAACCGCGTGATGAAGGTGACTCCGCCCTCTCCGCAGTGGAACGGTTCCGAGACGCTCACCATCAAGGTGACCGATCCGGAGGGTGCTACTGACGAACGTTCTGCTACATACACGGTCGAATCTGTGAACGACGTTCCTGAATTCGTGAAGCAGGTGCAGCCGCAGACCATCAAGGAAAAGGAACAGTTCCAGCCCATCAAGCTTGGCGAAATGGTTCGCGACCTCGATAACAAGAATTCCGATCTTACCTGGAATATCGAAGTGAAGCCTGCCGCTGGCTCCAAGAAGAAAGACGCCGGTCTTACGGTTGAAGTCGATGCCCAGATGGTTGCCAAGATTAGCATTCCGGACAAGTACTGGAACGGTGCCGAAGAAATCACGTTCACCGTGTCCGACCCTGAAGGCGCGAAGGCTTCCTCGAAGGCCGTGTTCACCGTGACCTCCGTGAACGACGTGCCGACCCTCAAGAAGATTCCGGACCAGATGATTGAAGAAAAGCAGCAGTTCAATTCCGTGAACCTTGCTGAACTTGCAAGCGACGCCGACCACGAATTCAAGGACCTTAAGTGGACGGTCACTGGCAACAAGCAGTTGAAGATTGATATCGACAAGAACGGAACGGCGACCATCAAGACTCCGGATGCCAAGTGGAACGGCTCCGAGAAGGTGACCTTCACCGTGACTGACCCGGAAGGCGCTTCTGCCAAGAGCGACGCCGTGTTCACCGTGAAGTCCATCAACGACGTGCCGGTGATGAAGGATATCCCGAGCCAGAAGATCAAGGAGAAGGAACAGTTCAAGACCATCGCCCTCGACGACTTCGTGAAGGACGAGGACCACGACAACTCCAAGCTCAAGTGGACGTTCTCCGGCAACAAGGACCTGAAGGTCCAGATGGACAGCAAGCGCGTGGTGACGGTCACCGCCCCGAACAAGTTCTGGCATGGCGAAGAAACAGTGAAGTTCACCGTTACCGACCCGGAAGGTGCTGCTGACAGCCGTAGCGTGAAGTTTACCGTGGAATCCGTGAATGACCTGCCGGTGTTCACGAAGCCCATCAAGGACCAGACCATTCCCGAAAAGCGCGAGTTTGCGATTATCAACCTCGCAGACATCGTGAACGACCCGGACCACAAGCCCGAACAACTCACCTGGAGCTTCGACGTGAAGGGCGCAAAGGGTGCTCCGAAGGGTTACACCCCGAAGCTCTCCGTGAAGGTCGAGAACCGCATGGCGCGCATCGTCATTCCGGACAAGAACTGGAACGGTGCCGAAGAGATTACGTTCAAGGTGGAAGACCCGGAAGGCGGCAAGGCAACTTGCACGGCCCTCTTTACCGTGACCTCCGTGAACGATGCCCCGACGATTGGCAAGATTGACGACCAGACCATCGAAGAAAAGCAGGAATTCGCTCCGATTGACCTCGCTTCCATCATCAAGGACCCGGACCATCCGTTCGAGAAGCTGAAGATTGAAGTGACTGGCAACAAGGAACTGAAGATTGATATCAGCAAGGATGGCAAGGCTACGATTAAGGCCCCGAACAAGATGTGGAACGGCACCGAGAAGGTGACGTTCGCCGTGACGGACCCGGAAGGCGCTACTGCCAAGACCCAGGTGGCCTTTACCGTGAAGTCCATCAACGATGTGCCGGTGATGAAGGATATCGCAAGCCAGACTATCAAGGAGAAGGGCCAGTTCAAGCCTATCGAACTTGACAACTTTGTGGAAGACCTCGACCACCCGAAGAACAAGCTCAAGTGGAAGATCGAAGGTGCGAAGGAACTCAAGGTGCAGATGGATGGCAGCCACAAGGTGACTGTCACGCAGCCGAATCCGTTCTGGCATGGCTCCGAGACGATTACGTTTACCGTTACCGACCCGGAAGGCGCCTCTGATTCTCGCAAGGTGACCTTTACCGTGGAATCCGTGAACGATGCTCCTGAATTCGTGCGCGAACTCAAGGACCAGTCCATCGACGAAAAGAAGCAGTTCCAGACGATCAAGCTTGGCGACCTCGTGAAGGATCCGGACCACAAGGCTTCTGAAATCAAGTGGAGCTTTGACGTGAAGCCCGCGAAGCTTGCCGGTGCCGAGCCCGCCAAGAAGGGCAAGAAGGGCGCGAAGGTCGCGAAGGAAGAAGAAAATGCGCCTGCAGGCGATATGCTGAAGGTGAAGATTGATGCCCAGCAGGTGGCCACCATCGAAATCCCGAACAAGTACTGGAACGGTGCGGCAAACATCACGTTCACCGCGACCGACCCGGAAGGCGCGAAGGTTTCGAAGACCGCCCGCTTCGAGGTGCGCTCCATAAACGACTCTCCGAAGATTTCGGACAAGGCCCCGCAGGGCGAAACCATCCGCGAGGGTGGCCGCTTCAAGACCATCGACCTTTCTAACCTTGCTCATGACCCGGACCACGCCGCATCCAAGCTCAAGTGGACTGTTTCCGGCAACAAGCAGCTGAAGGTCGACATGCGTAAGGATAACACGGTAATCGTTTCCGTGCCCGATCCGCAGTGGTCCGGCCGCGAAATGCTCACCTTCACGGTGACCGACCCGGAAGGTGCATCTGCCAACCACAAGATGACCTTCGAGGTGACCCGCGTGAACGACCCGCCGACGCTCGCGAAGAAGATTCCTGATCAGAAGATCAAGGAAAAGGAACAGTTCAAGCAGATCAAGCTCGACGAATACGTGAAGGACCCGGATAACAAGCCGAACGAACTCGTGTGGAAGGTTTCGGGCAACAAGCAGCTCAAGGCTGAAATTTCCCCGAGCCGCATCCTTACCGTCTCTGCTCCGGATAAGTACTTCTGGTGCGCTCCCGAGACGATGGTGCTTATTGTGAAGGACCCGGACGGCGCAGAAACGTCGCAGACGGTGACCTTCGAGATTACCTCCGTGAACGACTCTCCCGAAATGAAGGACATTCCGGACCAGAAAATCAAGGAGAAAGGCCAGTTCAAGGATATCGACCTGAACAAGTTCGTGCGTGACCCGGACCACAAGCCCGAACAGCTCACGTGGACTGCTACTGTTGCCAAGGCCGCTGCGGCTCCTGCTCCCAAGAAAGAGGAGAAGAAGTCCAAGAAGCCTGCAAAGAAGGGCAAGAAGGGCGGCAAGGATGAGAAGGAAGAAGAAGCGGCTCCGGCTCCGGTCCCTGCTGACGACTTCCAGGTCGAAATCGACAACAGGAACATTGCCCATATCAAGATTGCCGACAAGTACTGGCATGGTGAACGCAATGTCACCTTCACGGTCACTGACCCGGAAGGCGCGAAGGCCTCGAAGACTGCGAATTTCCTCGTGGAGTCCGTGAACGACGCCCCGGTGATCAAGCCGATTCCTATCCAGTCTATCCAGGAAAAGGAACACTTCAAGCCGATTGAGCTTTCCCAGTTCGTTTCCGATCCGGACCACCCGTTCGCAGCGCTCAAGTTCGAAATCGGCTCCACGCGTGCCCTGAAGGCCTCCGTGAACAGCAAGAAGGAACTTGTAGTCACGACTCCGGACAAGTTCTGGAGCGGTACCGAGAAGGTTAAGGTCGATGTGATTGACCCGGAAGGCGCGAAGGCATCCGTGCAGATTACCTTCGAGGTGACTCCGGTGAACGACCCGCCGACCATTAAGCGTATTGCCGGTCAGAAGATCAAGGAAAAGGAACGCTTCGAGCCTGTCGACCTCTCCAAGGCTGCCGAGGACCCGGATAACAAGCCGTCTGAACTCAAGTGGTCTGTTTCTGGCAACAAGCAGTTGAAGGTTGATATCAAGGGCAGCCGCGCGATGGTTGTGACCCCGAATCCGAACTGGTTCGGCAAGGAAACCATCACGTTCACTGTGAAGGATCCTTCCGGTGCTACGGCATCTTCGAACGCGACCTTCGAGGTGACCCCGGTGAATGACCCGCCGACGCTCAAACCGGTGCAGCCGTTCGTCATCGAAGAAAAGAGGCAGTTCCAGCCGTTCGACTTCAGTAAGGTGGTGAACGACCCGGATAACAAACTTGAGGAACTCAAGTGGACGCTCGACAACGACAAGCCGGGTGCAAAGGATGCCCCTGCCAAGAAGGGCAAGAAGCACAAGCATGCCGAACCTGAAGAGGCTCCTGTGAAGCATGAGCTCATCTTCAACATTAGCGACAAGGGCGTGCTGACCTGCGAAACTCCGAACAAGTTCTGGAACGGAACCGAAACCGTGACCGTGAACGTATTTGATCCGTCGGGCGAAAAGGCTTCCGTCAATGTTAAGTTTACGGTGAAGCCGGTTAACGATCCGCCGGTCGTGAAGGAAATTCCGGGCCAGGAAACGCTCGAAGGCAAGTCCTTCAAGCCGATTAAACTCGACCAGTATGTATCCGACCCCGATCACAAGGCTCACGAAATCAAGTGGAAGGTGACGGGAGCCAAGTTCCTCGATGTGATGATTTCCGGTGGCCGCGAGGCTGTCGTGAAGCCCAAGAAGCAGGATTGGTTTGGCGAAGAAACGCTTGTGTTCATGGCCCAGGATCCGGCCGGTGGCATGGACAAGACTGTCGTGAAGTTCGTGGTGAAGCATGTGAATGCAGTCCCCGTGATGCGCGACATTCCTGACTACACCATCAAGGAAGATGACCATGGCGGCGTAATCGCTGTCATCAAGCTTGACCAGTATGCTCGCGACAAGGACCACAGGAACGAAGAGCTCAAGTGGAGTTGGAGCGGCAACAAGTTCCTCGACGTGAAGCACGACAAGTACAAGAGGACGATTACGGTAGCCCAGCCGCATGAGAACTGGAACGGCAAGCCGGAACGCATCACCTTCACGGTGTCTGACCCGGATGGCGCGAAGGCTTCGAAGACGGCTACGTTCACGGTGACGGCCGTCAACGACCCGCCGGTGGCAAAGAGCCAGACCTACATGGTCCAGGAAGGCGAGACCCTCAAGGTTCCTGCTTCCGAAGGCCTCTTCGCAGGCGTCTCCGATGCCGATGGCGAAAAGCCCGTGTCTGCCCAGCTGGTGCAGCGTCCGCGTAACGGCAAGATCGACTTGAACGAACGCGACGGTAGCTTCACCTACACGCCGAACCGCGGATTCTCTGGCCTCGATGAATTCACCTTCAAGGTGAAGGATCCGGGTGGGGTCTACTCCAAGGTCGAAACTGCCGAAGTCAATGTCACCTTCAAGATGAAGGACCTGCGTGGCAATGCTCCGAAGCCGGCTCCGAAGGTCGAAGAGCCGAAGGAAGAGGAAAAGCCCGCCAAGGAAGACAAGAAGGGCAAGAAGAAAAAGAAGAAAAGATAGCCCTAGGCAGTAATGCAAAGTTTCAGAGCCCGCGCACTGCGCGGGCTTTTCTGTGTTTAGCGATTGCCTTGAATGAGGACGTGGGAGGTGAAATTTAGTTTTGGGAGGCTGGGGGCGGTTGTTTCACTTCGCTCAATAAACGAGAAGTCCTCTCTTTCGAGAGGACTTCTTCGCGGGATAGACGAGGCTTGAACTCGCAACCTCCGGCGTGACAGGCCGGTGCTCTAACCAAAATTGAGCTACCACCCCAGAGTGGTTTTGACCGATAAATCAGTCAACGAGCCAAATATATAAATGATATTGCACCTTGTCAAGTGAAAAGGGCGCTTTTTCTTCTTTTTTTTTCAAAAAAAATCCCCGCCTGCTGCGGGGATACTCTTCTGGATGCCTGGGCAGTCCGTTTGGATGCTCGGGGCTATTTCTGGCCGGGGTACTTGACGCGGGTGTGGAATGTGCCGTCAAGGCTGTGCATGAACGCCTTCTCGAGCTTGAAGAGCTCCTTGATGGAGAGGTCGCATTCGCTGAACTGCCCTTCGTCGAATCTGCCGTGGATGGTCGAATGGATCATCGATTCAAGAATTTCGGGGTTCTGGTCCGTCATGGAGCGGCTTGTTGCTTCGATGATGTCGGCAAGCATGAGAATGGCCGTTTCCTTGCTCTGGGGCTTGGGACCCTTGTAGTGGAAAACGGACTCGTCGACGGTCTTTCCCTCTTCCTTGGCGGCTTCGACGGCCTTATGGTAGAAGTACTGGATGAGTGTCGTCCCGTGGTGCTCGGTGATGCCTGCGGCGACCAGGTCGGGAATCTTGTAGTCCTTGGCCAGCACCGCACCCTGTTCCACGTGGCTTACAATAATTTTTGCGGACTGGTCGGGCTCGATGTTATTGTGTGGGTTCACGCCCTGTTTCTGGTTCTCGGTGAAGTATTCGGGGCGCATGGTTTTGCCGATATCGTGGTAGAGCGCCATGACACGTACCAGGAGCGAATTCGCACCGATGCTGTCTGCGACTTTTTCGGCGAGGTTCGAAACCTGGATGCTGTGGTGGAACGTGCCTGGGGCGAGCTCCGAGATACGCTTGAGTGCCGGACGGTTGAAGTCGGACATCTCCATGAGTGTGAGCACGGTCGTGATGCCGAAGATGCGTTCGATAAGGTGGATGAACAGCACGGAGGCGATGGCGGAACAGATGATGATGTTCACGCTGCCTGCGATGAGCGTCTGGTAGAAGGGAATGCCGCCCATGCGGTTCCTGAGCAGGAACATGATGCAGATGGCGCCTGCGAGCGCGACGATTCCTGCAATGATGGACCATACGAACTGGATACGGTAGCGGATGCGGGCGAGCGGCTGGGTGAGGATGGAAAGGACTCCGAACACGGTAATCGTTGCGGCGAGGTCATAGCCGTTGAGGATGCCGAAGAACATGGCCGAGAACGCGGAGAAGGCAATCCCTACGCGCTGCTCGTAGAGGACCATCGCGATGACAGGGGCGACTGCGAAGGGGTATACCCACATGAAGTCGATGCCTTCGGGAATGACGACCATTTCCAGCTTGCTGAGACTGCCGGAGAAGTTGTGCACAATCCAGTAGGCGACGAGCTGAAGCGCCAGGATGACCATGAGACTCCACAGCTGTCTCGGCGTCTTGAGGGATTTTGTCGCGGATGAGAACGCGAAAAACGCGAACAATACGGAAATGATGACGAAGAATACGAGCGCCTGGCCATAGGGAGCCGTGAGGGTGCGCGCGTTCTCTTCTTTCTGCTGGGCCTGCTGGAACGCTTCGAGCTTTTCGAGGATTTCCTTGGTGACGGGGGTGCCCTGCGAGACGATTTCCACGCCGCGCGGGACCATGCCCTTGATGAGGGTGACCTTGTTCCTCGCTTCTTGCTTGCGCGCCTGGGTCTCCTTTTCGAGGTAGAACACGTTGGGAAGCGTAAATACGTACAGGACTTCGTAGAATGCGCTCTGGAGCGCTTGCTCGGTAGGGAAGGCACGCTGTAGCTGGTTGAACGCTTCTTCGATGCTTCGTTGCAGCGGCTGGATTTCGCTGATTTCGACGGTGCTTTCGTCGCTATCCTTGATGAGCGAAACGGTCGGCTTGTTGTAGATGATATACTTTGTATTCTGGAGGTTGTAGTTGTTGTTGAAAAGCTGGACTTCGGTTTCGGTTTTCGCTATGAGCGTGTTCGATACGCCCTTTTCGAGCATGCGGTTGAATGTGGCGAACAGGGAGTCGCGGGCCTTGGCGTTCTGGCTCAGCGGACGGATGGCGGTAATGGAGACTCTCTGCTTGAGCGTTTCGTAGATGCGGCTTGCCTGTTGCACCTTCTTTTGTATGGAATCGTTGCTTTCGTTATTGGCTCCGCTAGCGCTGATTTGTGACTGGAGGTAGCCGTACTGGGCGAGCTTGTGCAGATATTGCTTGAGGTCCTCGCTGATGCGGTTTGTCTCGTCGGTGTTGTACCCGAAGATGGCATTCACCTTTTCTTCGGCGCGCTGGCGTTCGGTCTCGATTTCCTGTTGGGACTTGGGAATGTCAAAATTGAGCGTTGCGACGATGGTGCGGGTGCTCAGCTGCCCGAGGTGCGGGTGTTCGGCTTGTAGCGCGATGTTCTTGTCGGGAAAAAGGAGGATGGCAAGTGCCGTTATCAGCAACCAACCGATAGCGAGATGGATTCTCTTCTGCTTCTTCTTCATTTTCTCTTTTCCTTTGAATCTCTTTGTTCGTAGGCGAGCAGGATGTCTTTTACCAGGTGGTGGCGCAGGACGTCTGTTGCTTCAAATTCGATTCGTGCGATGCCGCGGATTCCGGAAAGGATCCTCATGGCGTGCTCGAGTCCCGATTCCTGGGCGGCGGGAAGGTCGACCTGGGATGTGTCCCCGCAGATGATGGCCTTGCTGTTGGGGCCGATACGCGTGAGGAACATCTTCATCTGGGCCGTGGTCGTGTTTTGGGCCTCGTCGAGGATGATGAATGCCCGCTTGAGCGTTCGGCCTCGCATGTAGGCGAGGGGGGCGACTTCGATGGCGCCGGTTTCCTCGTAGCGGCGGAGTTTCTCGGTCGGGAGCAGCTCGGCGAGGCTGTCGTGGATGGGGCGCAGGTAGGGGGCGATCTTTTCCTTGAGGTCGCCGGGCAAAAAACCGAGTGATTCTCCGGCTTCGACGGCCGGTCGCACGAGGCATATCCTTTCGGCTTCGTGGTTTTCGAGGCTTGCAACCGCAAGCGCGACCGCGAGGAAGGTCTTGCCGGTGCCCGCCGGACCCTTCGCGAAAACGATGTCGTTCTCGCCGACCGCGCGTATCAGCTCGGCCTGCGCGCGCGTTTTCGCGGCGACCGGGACCCCGAACCTGTTCCGGAGGACGGGCGCGGGCGAGAATTCGCCAAGAGGGGGAACGGCGGGCGAGGGGGCACCTAGAAGGCGCGAAACGTCGCTTGCCGAAAGCGGGTTCCCGTTCCTTGCCGCTATCTTGAGCTGGTCGAGCACGGCGAGGAGGCCTGCTGTGTCAGCCCCTTCCTTTTCGCGGATGGTGAGACCGTGCATGCGCGTGAGTATCTCAACACAAAAACGGCTCTCCAGCAACCGGAAAACCGTTTCGTTCTCACCCGAAATCATGCGTTTCAGGTTATCTGAGATGGAATAATGTTCCAAATGGCCTACTCGGCGTCGGGACGTTCCACCGGAATGCCCAACTTGTTCTTGGCATCGAAGATTTCCTTGCGGAGCTTATGGTTCTCTTCGTTGGCGGCCATGGCTTCGTCTTCGGTCTTCTTCAGCTTGTTTTCGTCAATAACTTCCTTGGGCTTGGAAGGCTTGCTGCTGCTTCCGCCTTCGACAGATGCGGCTTCATCGCCGTCATCGCCGCTGTAGCCTTCGCTACCGCCACCGGAGGAGCCGGCACATGCGGTCAAGAGTGCGAACGAAAGGGATGCAAGGATAACTTTCCATTTTTTTGTAAGTGACATTTGTTCAGGCTCCATTCTAGTCTGTGATGCCTAAAATCTATAATAATTTGAAACGGAAAGAGCGCTAAAATGGTAAATTTATGGCGAAATTTTACTTTTCCTGAGGAAAAAATGGCAACAAAGGCTTTTTCTCGACCCTATTCGCAGGTTTTTATCGATTCCCCGCGCTACAATTCCAAAAATTTGTACAAAAAACGCCGTAGGGCCATGTTGAAGGCTCTCGACTCGTTCTGCGTCTTTGCCGGAATACCGGCCGATCCGGGCTCGGAGGAGGCCTATGTGCAGACTTGGAACAAGTTTGTGCAGGAACCGGCGTTTCTTTACCTCACGGGCATCAACCAGGCGGGTTGCTACCTGCTTCTGGACCCTGCAACGGACGAGGAAATTCTGTTTGTGCCCCCGAAGGACCCGTTCAGGGAGTTCTGGAACGGAAGGCGTCTCGGTTTCCTGAAAGGCGATAGCGGGGTCCGGAAGGTGACGGGGATTGCCGACGTGCGTCCCGAATCCGAACTCTGGGACGAGATTGCGATGCGGGCGACGAGGCTCCCGAAGGGTGGGCATGCCTATGCGTATTTCTTCGAAAAGTTCCGCGACGACCACAATGACCGATTCCGCAAGTCGATGCTCAAGGCCTTGCGCGGCATGGATGTTGTGCTCCGGAGTGCGGCTCCGCTGCACTGGAAACTGCGTCTGCCGCTGGAACCGGAACGCATTGTGGATGCCGAGGCGGCCCAGAAGGTGACGGACGGGGCGTTTCGCGAAGTGCTTTCGCGTTTTGGCGAGCTCCGTACCGAACGCGACCTCTCGCTCATGCTCGACTACGAGATGCAGCGCCACAGCGACGGCGACCTTGCGTTCCCGACAATCTGCGCTTGCGGGGAGAACGCCTGCTGCCTGCATTATGTGAAAAACGACGAGCCCCTGCGTGCAGGCGAGATGGTCCTCCTGGACTTCGGCGTGCGAATCGGGTCGCTCCACAGCGATATTTCGCGCACCTTGCCTGTCAACGGGCGCTTCAATCCGTTGCAGAAGCTGCTTTACCGGATAGTGCTCGATGCGGCGAAGGAATACCAGAAGTTCGTGCGCCCGGGCGTGTCGCTGAGGGAAATCGGGAATGTCCCCTGGGATTTTATCATGCAGGAACTCGAAACGCGGCTGGTGCGCGGCGCGAAGGGCTCGTATAAACTATTGTACGACAGGCGGCCGCACGGGGTGAGCCACTTTATCGGGGAACAGATTCACGAGGGCGACCCCGGTTCCCGTTCGCTCGATGTCACCCTTGAACCCGGAATGCTTATCTCTTGCGAGCCGGGACTCTATGGCGAATTTTCGGGCGTTTTCCGCGGCAAGCGCATTTTTGCAAAAATCGGCATCCGCATCGAGGATGACCTGCTGATAACCAAGGGCGGATTCCGCAATATTTCGGAAAATATCCCGAAAGAGCCCGATGAAATCGAACGTTTGATGCCTAGCCGTTGAGGCAAAACGTGCTATTTTCTAAATTTACACCCGAATTGTAATCCTGCGGGGAAAAGCCCCCGCAGGTCAAATTAAGGGTTTTTCATGTGGAAAGTTAGAGGTTCTGTCCGCTATTTCTTATCGATTCTCGCGACAGTGTTTGTTCAGATGGGCGTGTTTATCTATGCCCAAAAGATTCTCTCGGGCTCGTTTACGAGCGCAACCACCGGCCAGACCTGGCAGACGTTCATGCTCCAGATTTTCTTCATCGCGCCTTACGTGCTGATGATTTGGCCCGCCGGTTTCTTCTCGAACCGATTCTCGAAGAACAAGGTGCTCGCGTGGTCCTCCCTGTTCATGACGCTATTTGTTATCGCCCAGGCGGTCCTTGTCACCTGTAACTGCCCGCGAGTGGCTTTCTGGCTTTCTATCGGCCTGTCTTCGGGTTTTGCGGTCCATAGCGCGGCAAAGTACGCGATCATCCGTGAAATGTTCGGAGTCCACCACTTGAGCTACGCGAACGCTTTCCTGCAGATTTTCTCCCTGATTGGCATAATCGCCTCGAGCTGGCTTGCCATCGTTGGCGTGAACCTTATCGACCTTCAGGCGCTCGTGCGCTACGAGGCTGTCGGGGTCATTATTTCGAAGTCTGTCGTGATTCCCTGGATTCTCGTTACGGTGAGCGTGCTCGGTACGGTCGCGAGTTTCCTTATCCCGAAGGTCAAGTACAACGACAAGAACATCAAGTTCTCCGTTGCCCGCCGCCGCCTGAGCTTTGGCTGGCGTCACCGCACGCTCCGTGCCTCCATTATCGCTCTCTCGATGTTCTGGGCTCTTGCCCAGGTGTTCCTGCTTGTGTTCCAGGATGTTTCGGGTTCGCAGACGGTCAACACCATGCAGAACTACCTCGCGTTTGCCGTCGTGGGCCTCGTGGTGGGATCCATCATTGCGGCGCATAACTCGAAGGATTTTATCGAGACGGGCTTTGTGCCGCTTGGCATGATCGGTGCATCGCTCTGCATGTTCCTTATCCCGTTCTTCGTGCATCCGGTGGCGCTCTCTATCCTCTACACGGCAATCGGTATCTTCGGTGGCATGTTCCTCGTTCCGGTGAATGCGCTCTTGCAGTACAACACCCGTCCCAATAATTCGGGCTGGGTCATTGCGCTCGCGAACATGATACAGGCCCTTGTGCTCGTGGTGTTCCTGTTCATCTATTCCTCGCTGGTCCGCTACACGTCTCTTGAACCGCCGTATTACTTTATCGGCCTCGCGCTCATTTCGGTGGGCGTGTTCTACTGGTCCATTCTGAACCTTCCGCAGGCGCTTGTCCGCTCGCTGTTGCGCCTGGTGTTTAGCCGTTACAAGATTCGCGTGCTCAACGTGGGCAATATCCCGAACGACGGTCCGGTGCTCCTGGTCGGTAACCACCACAGCTTTATTGACTGGGCTATGGTGCAGATGGCCTGCCCGCGCCCGCTGTGCATCGCTAGCAACAAGGACCATTTCGAGAAGTGGTACCTGCGCTCCATGCTCAAGCGCTTGGGGAGCATCCGTATCGATAACCGCCATCCCGAAGACGCCATGAAGAAGATTCACGAGAAGCTCATGGCGGGCCACGCGGTGGTGATTTTCCCGACGGGCGAGGTGGCCCGTTCCCCGCACGTTGAACCGTTCAGCATCGACTATTCGAAGGCGGTAGAGGGCACCGACGCTCAGGTCGTGCCGTTCTACATCCAGGGCCTGTGGGGCTCCAACTACAGTTATAGCGGTTCCGACATGTACGGCGCTTCTGCGGAACGTACCGTGACCGTCGCATTTGGCGAGTCCATTCCCGCAACTACACCGGCAAACGAGGTCCGCACCATCATCCGCAACATTTCCATAAGCGCCTGGAACTATGCGGTCTCGTTCGTGAAGCCTATCGGCGACAGCTGGATTCGCACCTACAAGAAGTACGTGAAGCACGGCCCTGCCATATACAATCCCGATGGCGGGCACTTCTCCGGCTTCAAGCTGATGGGCGCGGTTATCGCATTCAGCAGGCACCTGAAGAAGATTCTTGGCCCCGACGAGAAGAACGTGGGCATCATGTTGCCGCCTTCTCCGGCAGGCGTCATCGTGAACCTCGCTCTCTGGCTTTTGGGCAAGACGAACGTGAACCTGAACTACACTTCGTCTGTGGACAACGTAAAGTTCTGTGCCGCCCGCGCCGACGTGAAGACGGTGATTACGAGCAGGCAGTTCGTGGAAAAGCTCAAGATGCGCGGGAACGACTACTCGCAGATTGCAAGCGACAAACTCCGCATTTTCTATGCGGAAGACTTCATGAAGGTTATCCCGAAGGCGAAGATTGCGTTCTACCTGGTCTTCTGCATTATTGCACCGTGCTGGCTTATCAAGTTCTGCTTCCGCAAGCGAGTCAAGCTGGACGACATTGCGGCCATCATGTTCAGCTCGGGTTCCGAGGGAACCCCGAAGGGCGTGATGCTGAGCCACAGGAACCTCATGGGCAACATCCAGCAGCTCGCCTGTATTTTCAACGTGACCCGCGCCGACGTGATGCTTTCGGAACTCCCGCTGTTCCATAGCTTTGGCCTTACCGTGACTACGCTGTTGAACCTCACGGAAGGCTGCCCGATTGTAACCGTGGCCGACCCGACCGACGTGAAGACGATGGCGCGAGTTTGTGCGGAATTCCGCGTGACTGCGTTCGTGGCGACCCCGACGTTCTTGCGTGCATTTACGATTAGCCGCTACGTGCACCCGATGGCACTCAAGTACGTGCGCCTGATTATCGCCGGTGCCGAAGCCCTGCGCCCCGAACTTGCTACTGCGTTCCGCCTCAAGTTCGGTAAGGAAATCTACGAGGGCTACGGCTGTACCGAGACCGCCCCGGTGGCAAGTATCAATACCGAGAACAACCTGCACAGCGACTACATGACCATGCAGGTGAACAACAAGCCGGGCACGGTGGGCATGGCGCTCCCGGGCTCGCAGTTCCTGATTGTGGACCCCGATACGAACGAACCCCTGCCTACGGGCGAGGCGGGTATGATCCTTATCGGTGGCTGCCAGGTGATGGTGGGCTACCTCAAGGACGAGGAACGCACCAAGAGCGTGATTACGATGATTAACGGCAAGCGCTACTACCGTACGGGTGACAAGGGCTACCTCGACGAGGACGGCTTCCTCACGATTGTGGACCGCTACAGCCGATTTGCCAAGCTCGGTGGCGAGATGGTGAGCCTCGGTGCAGTGGAAAAGAAGATCCAGGATACGCCGGTGCTCGAGGGCTGCGACTACGTGGTGACCTCCATTCCCGATTCCGCGAAGGGTGAGAAGATTGTACTCCTTTACCAGGGTGATAAGGACCCGAAGGACGTGCTTTCGGAACTGCGCGCAAGCGGATTCCCCCCGATTATGCTGCCTGCGGTGGCGTATGCGGTGGAGAAGGTCCCGAAGCTCGGTACCGGAAAGGCTGACTTTACCACAGCTAAGAAACTCGCGAAAGAACTGGCGGGAAAATAATTGATGATTGATAGTTGATGATTGATGATTAATTGTTGATGGTTGACAGTTGATGATTGATAATGCGAAAAATACGGGTTTGACTCCGGTACGGACGGCGCGGCTGATTGCCTGCGTGATAGCGCTTGTGGGCATGGTGTTCCTGTTTATTGAACGCGCCCTCTCGGCAGTACTCGTGATGGCTACCGACGGTGTAAAGCTCGGGCTTGCCCGCTACAACAACTTCACCGGGCGTTTCGCCTCGCAGAACTTTGCCGAGGACAAACAGCTTCTTTCGCTCCTTAAGGAGGTTCAGGGCTTGCTTCCGTCTGCCGAAAGCGCCCTGGCCGTATTCATGGTGATAGCGATTGTCCTGCTTGTAATCGCGGCGCTGGGGCTTGCCCTGCCCAAGCAGTTCGTGCATGTCCTTGTGGCGCTCAGGCTGCTCAAGTGGGAAACGGGCGAGGCCGCCCCGGAAGAGTCGGGCGAATCCCTGCGCGAAGTCATTGCGAAGGTGGGGAATGTCCCGCTCAAGAAGATTGCCCTGCCGGTTGCTGTCGTGGTGGCGGTTGTGGTTGCCTTTTTTGCAGTGCGTAGCTGCCACGAGACGGTGAAGGCCGCGTCGGTTTCCGATTCCATCGCGGAAATGCAGCAGAAGGCCGTCGAGTACATGGAAGCCCAGAAGGCGTTTTACGCGAAGAGCAAGGCGGTTGGCAATGCGGCGGCCCTGCAGATTCCCGACTCGCTATCGACAAGCGCATTTGACTACAAGGTAACGGGCGGCCGCTTTACTGCGGTTTCGAAGGTACTGTTGGAAAATTGCCCCGCGGGGAGCAAGTGGAGCGTGAGCGCCTCTACGAAGGGGTTCTTCGAGAAGGAGCTCGTGCTGTACCGCAGCGCCCCGAAGGACAGCGCCTGCGCGAAGCTCACCCCCGACTTCAAGAAACTGGGGCGCAACCAGTAGTTTCTGCACGGATTTTACACGCTTTTGGGCCCGGAATATTCCGGAGCCCTTCTTTTTTTGCGCAAAAAAGGATAAATTCACTAGTAGCCGATGCGGGTGTGTCGGAATTTTTGTGCGGTATTAATTGGAGTACGCAATGAAATTGAACAGGATGTTGGTTGGGTTTGCCGTGGCGGGGTTGGTTTCGAACGCCGCGGCCATTGAGTGGGTAAACCAGTGCGCAAGCAACGGCTTTACGCTGATTGCTGAATCGGAGCATTTCGAGGTCTGCAAGAAGCCCAAGACGGATGACGGGCAGGCAAACAACGTGTCTATCCCTACGGCGGATGCGCAGGGCGTGCTTCAGTCGCTCGAGAAGGTTTTCTCGTTCTACATCGATTCGCTCGGATGGATGCTCCCGTTCCCGAGTAGCCCCGATAGGAAGCTCAAGAGCAACATCTACGTGTTCGACAACTCCGTGATGGCGGCGCTCTACGGCGGGCAGGACTACGTGAAGGGCCTGAATGGCGAATACGGGCCCGGCATGTGGATTGGCGTGGGCTCGTTGAAGGATTACTGGGGAACATCGCACGAGTTTGCGCACGGCCTGCAGGGAGTGGCGGGCTGGATGGGCAACAACAGCCATTCGGGCTGGTTTGCGGAATGCCATGCGAACTGGATGGCGCACCAGTACAACCCGAACGACGCCCACTGCGCGGAATACCTTATCAACTACCCGTTCCTCTACTATGGCTCTACGCGTGACCGTTACTGCAACTGGCAGTTCTTCGAACACCTCAAGGAGGAATTCGGCGGCGGCAACAAGGGCGCGCACGAGGTGAACCGTATATGGATGGAATCCATCCGCGATGGGGAAGCCGGCCGCATGGAGCAGACTCCGTTTACGGCCATGATGAAGGTTTACGGCTGGTCGCTCGATAGCCTGAACCAGCAGTTCGGCAAGTTCGCGATGAAGAACGCTACGCTCGAGTATGCGCCCGCGAAAAAGGCGTTGTACAGGAAGTCCTGGGGCGATTACGAATTTGCGACGAGGCGCGAGGCTTCGGGCTGGGGCGACAATTACCGCAGGCACCCGCGCGTGACCATGCTGAACAAGATGGACGATGGCCATTACATTTCGCCAAGCTACTGGGCTCCGCAGCGCTGGGGCTACAACCTGGTGCGCATCTACCCCGAAAAGGCGGGGACGGTCACGGTCAAGTTCCGCGGAATCGTGCAGGATAAGCCGACTGTGAACGGCTACACCTGCTTTGGCGACAATACGGATTACTACAAGGGCAAGACGTACAGGTGGTGCAACTATGCGCCGGATGCGTTGCCGGACCCGGCTTCGGGCTGGACGGTCGGCCTTGTTGCGGAAGGCAGTGACGGTACGCCGCGCTACAGCGAGATGAAGCATGGCACGGGATTCAATCTGGAAATCGAGACGAAGGCAAACGACAAGGCCTTATGGCTGGCCGTAACCGCAACGCCGACCGAGATGCAGACGATTCTCTGGGACCAGTTCTACTACAGTATTTACCGCTACCCGTACATGATCGAAGTCGTAAACGGCGCTCCCGAGGGTTACAACAAGGATTTCTGGAAGCCTTCGAATGCGAGCGGCTACAAGCAGCATAGCAACGGCGGTGGCCTCGTGAGTAGCAAGGCGAAGGTCGATGCGAGCGTGTACGTGGGCCCCGACGCGGTCGTGAACGGCGGGACGATTAGTGGGAACGCGCGAATCGAGGATTTCGCGGTCATTAACGGCGGGACAATTAGCGGGAACGCGACTGTCCGCGGGCGTGCGCTCGTAACCGCGGGTACAATTTCCGACGATGCCGTGCTCGAAGAAGACGCTTGGCTCGTGAGCGGTACCATCAGCGGGCACGCGAAGGTGGGGGCGATTTCGATTATCGTGAACACCACCGTGACGGACTACGCGCAGGTCTATGGCGTGATGTGGGCGGTAAACGGCAAGAAGCTTTCCGGCACGGCACAGCTGCGCGGCGACCTCGAGAACAACTTCACGAAAGAACTTACGAAGGGCGTGTTCTATGGCATGGTCGACGATGGCATGCTGAACAATGCGAACTATGGCGCGAACCTCACGACGCCTCCGACCGATGCGACCGCAAGCATCGAGAACGCCGAATGGTACGCGGTCGCCGACGATTCTACGTCGGTAGGCCCCGGGGACGATTCGACGACGGTTAACCCGGTTCTTACGGGCAAGCGTGCTGTGGATTCGCAGAAACCGCGACTCTACTTTGACTCGAAGGAACAGTCCCTGTTTGTCCGCGTCAAGAAAAACGGACGCGAGTACCGCTACCGCGTGACGGGCCGCAAGAATTAAGGAACTCCTTGAATATGAAAAGTCCCGGACTTTGGATCCGGGGCCTTTTCAATTCTGAAAGATTCCCGCTCGGAGGCGGGGATGACAAATTAGGGATTAACCCTGAACCTGCGGAAGCTGGGCGAGGCTCTTGGCGATATCTTCATCCGTCGGGATGTAGTCGCTCATTTCGCCGTCGTTGAACTTCTGGTAGGCAACCATGTCGAAGTAACCCGTACCGGTGAGGCCGAACACGATGTTCTTGGCCTGGCCGCTTTCCTTGCACTTGAGGGCTTCGTCGATGGTGGCGCGGATAGCGTGGCTAGATTCCGGAGCCGGGAGGATACCTTCGGTCTGGGCGAAGAGCTTTGCGGCTTCGAACACCTTGGTCTGTTCCACGGACGTTGCGCGCATGAGGCCCTGATCGTAGAGTTCAGAGAGGATGGTGCTCATGCCATGGTAACGCAGGCCACCAGCGTGGTTGGCGGACGGCATGAAGCTGGAGCCGAGAGTGTACATCTTGGCGAGCGGGCAAACACGACCGGTATCGCAGAAGTCGTAGGCGTACTTACCGCGAGTGAGGCTCGGGCAGCTTGCCGGTTCCACGGCGAGAATATCGTAGTCGGCTTCGCCACGAAGCTTTTCGCCGACGAACGGGCTAATAAGGCCACCGAGGTTAGAGCCACCGCCTGCGCAACCGATAATGAGGTCGGCTTTCACACCGAGCTTGTCGAGAGCGGCCTTGGTTTCGAGACCGATCACGGACTGGTGGAGGAGCACCTGGTTCAGCACGGAACCGAGAACGTAACGGTAACCCGGCTGCTTCACGGCTGCTTCCACGGCTTCGGAGATGGCGCAGCCGAGACTACCCGTGGTGCCCGGGAATTCGGCGTTGATCTTGCGGCCGATGTCAGTCGTCATGGACGGGGACGGCGTCACGGAGGCTCCGTAGGTGCGCATGACTTCGCGGCGGAACGGCTTCTGTTCGTAGGAGACCTTCACCATGTAGACCTGGCAGTCGAGTCCAAAGAATGCCGTAGACATCGAAAGGGCGGTGCCCCACTGGCCGGCACCCGTTTCGGTCGTCACGCCCTTGAGGCCCT
>DJXN01000004.1:0-42855 GCA_002449765.1 Fibrobacter sp. UBA7003 | reverse complement strand
AGGCCCTGCTTCTTGGCGTAGTAGGCCTGAGCGATGGCGGAGTTCAGCTTGTGGGAGCCCGAGGTGTTGTTGCCTTCGAACTTGTAGTAGATGTGTGCCGGAGTGCCGAGGGCCTGTTCGAGGAAGTAGGCGCGGACGAGCGGGGAGGGGCGGTACATCTTGTAGAACGTGAGAATGTCTTCGGGAATTTCGAAGAAGCGGGTGTCGTTGTCGAGTTCCTGCTTGATGAGTTCGTCGCAGAACACGGGCTGAAGGTCTTCGAAAGTCACCGGCTTGCCGGTACCGGGGTTCAGGAGCGGAGCGGGCTTCTTCTTCATGTCGGCACGGACATTGTACCATGCCTTCGGGAGTTCGTTTTCTTCAAGATAAGTCTTGACCGGACCGTCGAGCTTGAGAGAGTTTCTCATTTTTTATTCCTTTCTTTGTTGTAGTTTGCGTCAGTTCCAGGTTCTTTGTCGGGTTTCCAAAATCTTTGCAAAAAAATTGGCTCCCTTTGAGGAGCCTGCGTCTTTTGAAAACCGTACCAAAAATACCAGGCTCCGATTATTGGGCCTGCCACCACCAGAAGTTGATGCTTGCTACGAATTTCATGATAACAAATATACCATTGGACGGCAGCCATGGCAAGGGATGCTTTAGAAAATGTACCAAAAAATGCCGTTTTTTTGTAAAATAATGTTGCCTTTTGCCTTAAAAGACATTATTTTTCAGGATACAAAAAAGAGGTCAGTATGCGCGTTTTTGTCACGGGCGGTACAGGTTTTATCGGACACTATGTAGTCAAGGCTCTTCTCGACAAGGGCCACGAGGTCGTCATCGCAACAAGGCATCCCAACAAGGTTCCTTCGCTGCGCAGCCATTCCGGTGTGAGTTTTGTCGAGGCTTCCCTTACGGATTTCGACAAGATGGGCGAAGGCCTCAAGGGGTGCGACGCCTGTATCCATATTGCGCTTGGGTGGGGCGAAACTCCGAGCACCATGCTCATGAACGATACGCGCGCGACCGTCATGCTTCTGGAAATGGCCGCCAAGGCCGGTTGCAAGAAGTTCATCCAGACGAGCAGCACTGCCGCAATGGGCCGTATGCGCCCGTCCATGCGCGAAGTGACGAGCAATTTGCCGATGGACCTCTACGGTGCGACAAAGGCTGCAGGCGAGGCTTTCGTGCTCGGTTTCCGTCATGGCTATGGCACGAATTTCCCCGAAGTGACAATGCAGAGGAACATCATCCGTCCGGGCTACACTTTCGGGAATCCCGCTTTCCCTGATGGCTGCTCGCAGCCCGACCGCCGCTTCTTCGAGATGGCGCAGGCGGTAAAGGAAGACCGCGACATCCATATCGTCAAGAACGACGGCACGCAGTTCATCCACGCGAGCCAGCAGGCGCAGCTCTACCTCAAGGTTCTCGAGTCGGACAAGAACGAGGAAATTTTCCTCGGGCTCGGTTCCGTCTGGATCAGCTGGAGGGAAATTGCGGAAATGATGCTTTCGCTCCGTCCGGAAAGCAAGACGAAAATTGTCGAGCAGGACCTCGGCTGGGGCGACGAGCCGATGCTCTTCGACGTGCAAAAGATAAAGGACCAGTTCGGCCTTGTCTTTGACGGGCACGACTTCATGATGGACCACGTGAAGTGGACGTTTAGCCAGGTTTAGTTTTTAACTTATCCGCAGCGTGTCTTGGTTGCGTCTGTCCCGATGTAGTCGGGGTAGTCGTTGTCGAAGCATGCCGCGCAGTAGTTCTCGCCTTCGCCGGTGCATTCCTTCATGCCTTCGACACTCAGGTAGCCTAGGCTTTCGACTCCGAGCATCTTCGCAATTTCTTCGGGCGTCATTGAACTTGCGGCAAGTTCTCCCTGGCTCGGGAAATCCATGCCGAAGAAGCAGGGGTGTGCGACGGGGGGCGATGCGATGCGGATGTGGACTTCGAGAGCGCCCGCGTCACGCAGCATGCGGGAGAGAATCTTGAGAGTCGTCCCGCGAACGATGGAATCTTCCACCACGCACACGCGCTTGTTCTTGAGCACACCCTCTATGGGGTTGAACTTGAGCTTGACCTTCTGCTCGCGCACGTTCTGCGTGGGATCGATGAAGGTGCGGCCCACGTAGTGGTTACGCAAGAGGCCGATTTCGAAACGGATGCCGCTTGCCTGCGAGTAGCCGAGTGCGGCCGTCGTCGCGCTGTCGGGCACGGAAATCACGATGTCCGCGTCGACGGGGCATTCCTTCGCAAGCTGCTTGCCCATCTTGCGCCGGATCTTGTCGCAGCTCTGTTCAAAGATCTTGGAATCCGGACGGCTGAAGTAGATGTATTCGAAGATGCAGTGGGCGAGACGGTCCTTGTGCGTGAACCTTTCGGAATGCAGCCCGTTCTGCGTGATGGTGAGGAACTCGCCCGGCTGGATATCGCGGATGTAGTGGGCGCCGAGCAAGTCGAAAGCGCAGGTCTCGGACGCGACGCACCAGGACTTGCCCATGCGGGCGATGGACAGGGGGCGGAACCCGAAACCGTCGCGGGCCACGTACATCGTGTCCTTGCTGATGAATACGAGGCAGAAGCTGCCGGTAAACTTGGTGATGGCCTTCTTGATGGCGTCTCCGAGGTCGTTGGCCTCGGTGCGCGCGATTTCATGCAGGAGGATTTCGGAGTCGGATGTCGTCTGGAAAATGTGCCCTTCGGCTTCCATCTCGGCGCGGAGCTCGTTCGCGTTCGTGATGTTGCCGTTATGGGCGACCGCGATTTGCCCCCACTTGCAGCTCACGAGGATCGGCTGCGCGTTTGCGAGCGTGGATGCTCCCGTGGTACTGTAGCGCACATGCCCGATGCCTGCGAATCCCTGCAGCTCGTCGACATTGTGTTCCCTCAGGAGTGTTGAAACCAGACCCATGGATTTGCGGACGCGGACCTTGTCCCCGTCGGTGACTGCGAACCCAGCGCTTTCCTGGCCACGGTGCTGCAGTGCGTAAAGACCCATGGTGACATTGCGGACGACATTTTCGCCATTGTAAATGCCGATGACTCCGCATTCTTCGTGCAATTCTTCGAGCATAACGCCTCTTCGGAATGTTTTGCTTCCCTTACCTCGGGGTCGTAGCCCACCCATGCGGGTGCAAGCGGGGAAGCGGCCGCGGAAAAATATAGGAATCGGTCGTGGTGCGGAGCAGGTAAAAAAATGACGAAATTTTTTGCAAATTCGCCAGATTCGGCCGATTTCTTTACACTTTTTTTCTAAATGCGGAAAGTGTATTACAGAATATGTAATGTGGTTTATGCGGGAAAATGCTTCTGTCGAAATTCTACAGGCTGCAGATGAGCGCAATGAGGCCTGCGAACATTGCCACCTTCGTGAGCGACTGTGCCCGGCGGTAGTTCTTGCGGTGGGCACTGAATAGGATTACGGCGAATATCGGTGTGAGCGCAATTCCCGTGATAATCAGGAACAGCGGCGGGTAGTTGTGTCCGAACACCTTGTCCATGTAGAATACCGGGAGCGGGAGCGAAATCCAGGTGAAGAGGATGATTGCTCCGGCAAGTTTCCGTGCTGTCGCCGAGCCCGCGATAAGCGGGAACGTCATGATGCCCGCCTTCAGGTCGCCTGTTTCGTCTTCCAGGTCCTTGTAGATTTCACGCGCGGTCGTGAGCAGGAATGCGAACGGAATCGCTGGGATAATCGCCCAGATGTGTTCATGTGCGTAGTCGTTTCCTGGTAGGATGAGATTGGATAGAATGAGATAATCCATCAGGGCGTAGAGCAGGGGTGTCGTGCACAGGAACGCGACTGTCATGTTTTTCAAAAGCGGGATATGCTTGAGCCACTTGTTGTAGGCTATCAGGAGCACCCCGAGTAAAAAGAAGAAGCCGAGCGGAAGGTATTCAAACGGAGAGGAAGAGTTTGAATCGCCAAGTCCGCAGAGGAGCATCAGTACGAACAAGGCAATCCAGGTTATGCGTGCGGCCTTTACCGAAACTTTCCCGGTTACGAGCGGCCTTTCGGGGCGGTTCAACTTGTCGCTTTCCAGGTCCAGGATGTCGTTCTGGATGTTCGCAAACCCGATGGCGAATGCGAACCCGAACGCTTCCACTATAACGGTAGACCAGCCAATCCAATCAAAGTCGGAATTGCAGTCGTCGGGTAAGAAAAGCGAATTGGGAAACCCGAGCAGCATATACCCGACCACGAGCGTGATTATCGCAATCACGATGTTTTTGGGGCGGGTCATCTTGAGGAGTTCGGCAAACATCGGCTACAAATATAAAAAAAGAAAAATCCGGCTTTGAACCGGATTTTTTAGTAGCGGGGGCAGGACTTGAACGCTGCGACCTTCGGGTTATGAGCCCGACGAGCTACCAACTGCTCCACCCCGCGTCGAGGTTGGCTCCATATATAGAAATTTGAGCCTGTTCTGTCAAGGGGACGGGTGCGTTTTTCGCCTAAATAAGCGAAAAAACGCATTTTACACGAATTTCTTGAGAATGTGCTTGCTCGAGACGAAGTAGTCGATTCCGCTGATGATGGTGATGGCGGTGATGATTCCCATGACTATTTTCGGGAAGATGTCCCAGATGTCACCCAGGCCGGGGACGAACGCTCTCACCGGGTCGATGGCGCCGAGGAGGATCGCCACGATGCCGATTCCCTGGAGCGCGGTCTTCCATTTGCCGCTCCTGCGTGCTGGCATGATGAGGCCTTCGCTTGCGGCGAGCGTACGGAGCGTCTCCACGCTGGATTCACGGAAGTAGATGAGCGCCACCATCCAAACGGGGGCGTATCCCGTGGCGATGAAGCACATGAATATCGTCATGTTGGAAATCTTGTCGCTGAACGGGTCGAGGTACTTGCCGAGCGTGCTCACTTCGCCCATGGCGCGGGCGAGTTTCCCGTCCAGAAAATCGGTGAGCATGAACCCAAGAACCATCGCAAGCGCAAGCACCTTGAAAACAAGGCTGTTGTTGCTGTAGTCGAGGTCGTTGTCGTAGAAGAAAACCCAGAGGAAGAACGGGGTCAGCACGATGCGGCTCATCGTGAGCTGGCTTGCAATCGAAAGGGGCTTGCGGTGTGCAGGGTCGCGGTAGTACCAATAGGCGTAGGCGACGGTGGAGGCCGCAATCAGCAGGATGGTCGCCACCATGCAAATTTGTTGGTAATCTTCGAGATTCAACAGATAAACGGCCATCGTTATGGTGGTGGCGATGCTTGCCATCTTGCTCCAACGCTTCTTGCGGGGGAGGGACTTGCCTTCGCGCAGAACTCCGAGCGAGAAGAGCGTGTGGGCGATGAGCCTTGCAAGCAGGACGGCGCAGCCGACGCCCAGGAGCTTTTCGGCATGCTCGTTCTGCATCAAATCTCGCACGAAGATGCTTGTCATCACGGCAAACGACAGGAATCCGTCGATGACATTCAGCCATAGCCTGTAGTAAGGTTTCTCGATTTCCTGGCTACGCAGCTGGTAGAGATTCACCCAGCCCATGATGAGGGCAATCGCGACAAAGGCACAGGCTGTTTTCGCCATGCCGTTCCAGATGAAAAAGATGACGCATACGAAGACCAGCGCCCTGAGGACGCTCCAGACGCGCGAACGGAGTCGAACATCGGATGGCTTTTCGTTCATTGGTTATTCTCCAAAAGTTGTCTTGCGTGTTCCCGAACTGTTTCGGAGTCGCCGCCAAGCATGCGCACCAGCTCTTCGATTCGTCCCTCGCGGTCTAGTTCCCTGACCGACGTGAAGGTTCGACCTTCGATTTCGTCCTTGCTCACTGCTAGCTGGTTCTTGGCCCGGCTTGCCACCTGATGCAGGTGTGTGATGGTAAGGACCTGGTGGTGCTTCCCGAGGCTTCGGAGGGCATCGCCGATGGTGTTGCCGACTTCTCCGCTTATTCCGGAATCCACTTCGTCAAAAATTAGCAAAGGAACCTTGTCGAGGTCGGCCATGACGCTCTTGATTGCAAGTAAAACGCGGCTAAGTTCGCCTCCCGACACGGCCTTCTGCAGACTCTTCTCGCCTTCGCCCGGGTTCGGAGCCAGCATGAACTCGATTTTTTCGGTCCCGTTCGGGCTAAGCGGTTGGGACTCGATGTGGGTCTTGAATACGGCTTTGGGCATCCCGAGGTTCTGGATGGTGGTCTGCACGGCGGAATCGAAACGGCATGCGGCTTCGGCTCGCTTGGCGCTAAGCTCCTTGGCGAGATTCTCCAGTTCGGCGAGGATTTTCTTTTCTTCTTTCGCGAGCTCGGCGAGGTCGGAATCCAGGTTTTCGAGGCTCTCCAGTTCGCTTTTGCGCTTGGCCGTTAGTTCGATGAGGCCCGCTACGTCCGTGCGGTATTTGCGCTTCAGCTTCTGGATGTTTGCAATCCTGGAGTTTGCGCGGTCGATTTCGGCGGGGGAGAGCGATTTTGCGGGAGAGAGCCTGAGCAGGTCCTTGCAAACGCTTTCGAACGGGTCGGCCACCTCGGCGAGCGAGTTCAGGTGTTCCTCGTAATGCGGAATTTTCGAGGCGAGGAATCGCATCCGGGCCTGGAGAATCTGCACCTGGTCGAGGAGCCCGTTGTCACCGCTGAGAATGCCCTGAATCTCATCGAGAATGCGCCTTTCCGCTTCTCCCTTGCTTGCTACGCTCACCTTTTCTTCGAGTTCCTCCTCTTCGCCTTCGCGCAGTGCCGCTTTCGAAAGCTCGTCAAACTGGAATTTGAGAAAGTCCTTCTGGGCGGCGAGGTCTTTGGCATGTTCTTCTGTTTCGCGGATGCGTGCAAGGATATCGTTCCATTTGGCCCATGTTTCGCTATATGCTTCAAGCAGTTTGCCGTTCCCCGCATAGTCGTCGAGCATCTGCGTATGGGTGCGCGTGTCGCGGAGCAACAGCTGCTCGCTCTGCCCGTGCATCTGGATGAGGTGTTCGCCGATTTCCTGCAGGTCGGCCTGGTTGACGACGTTTCCGTTGACGCGCGTGCGGCCCTTGCCGTTCTCGAGAATTTCGCGGCGGATGATGAGTTCGTCGTCGCTGTCGATTCCGAGGTTCTCGATGATTTCTTTGACCTTCGGTTCCTGGCTGATGTCAAAAATGCCTTCGATGACGGCCTTGCTTTCGCCGGCGCGGACCATCGAAGCCTGGGCCTTGTCGCCGCAGACCATGCGGAGAGCCTTGAGCAAAACGGACTTGCCTGCGCCAGTTTCGCCGGTAATGGCGGTAAAGCCGTTGCGGAACGGGACTTCGGCGTGGCTGATAAGCGTGAAACCGCTGATGGATAGTTGCTTTAACATACGTTTACTAAACTAGAAAAAATGCGGTGTCGAAAAATGACATCCCGTCGCAGGGCGTGAAGGCTATTTTTCGAATTCGATGACGCTCCGGTAGATGGGCCTGCCTTCTTTCCGGTATTTGCGCTCGAAGCCGGTTGTGATTCCTTCGGTGGGTTCTGCGGTGTTGCGCTCAATGACCTTGCAGGTGGGGAAGGCGTCGAAGGTCTCGAGTGCAATCTCGTTGTATTCCTTGTGGTCGGTTCCCCAGTAGAACAGACGCTTGCCGGGCTTGAGGCAGCGCGCGACCTCGGTCAAAAAGTCGGGACGCAGCAGGCGGTTCTTGTGGTGGCGTTCCTTGGGCCACGGGTCGGGGAAATACATGTGGAACGCATCGACGGTGCAGTCCTTGACGGCATCGCGCAAGAAATAAAATACGTCTCCTCGCAGCATGGCTGCATTGCCCTGTGCGATGACTCCGCGCTTTTCCATGCGCTCGATGGCAAATGCGGCCCAGGTGTAGTCCCATTCGCTTCCCATGATGAAGTAGTCTGGATGCTTTTGGGCATAGTCTGTCATGAAGTTGCCCTTGCCGCTTCCGATTTCGACTTCGATGTGCCCGTTTTCGTTAGGGAACATGTCCTTCCAGTTGAAGTCGAGCTTGTGGGGGAGGCCGTCTGCGGTCTTGATGGGCTTGCGGTCGCCGTTCGTGCGGAAAACGTAGTGCCAGAGCCCCTTGAGTTCGGGGTCCTCGTTTAAATCGCGGTAGAATTCGGGAATGACGACTTCCCTTTCGCGTTTCTGTCCTTCGTTCCCGCTGGTTTCCATCTTTTCCTGATTATCATCCATCGTTTTCTGTAGCCTTTGTCTTGAACCTTAAATGAATGCGACGACTCTATCCCGGAACCTTTCCGGAATTTCTTTTTCTAGGGTTTCTAGGATATGCTTTTCGGAATACTTCATTGAAAAATGAGTGAGCACGATCTGTTTGCACTTGACTTCGTCTCCCTGTTCGTTCAGGGCTTTTACGATGTTGTTCAGGTGCGTGTGGCCTTTTTTGTGGGCCATGGATTCTTCGTCCTTGTCGAGGAAGGTGCATTCGGTGACGAGGACCTTGGACTTGAATACCTGCGGGTTGTCTCGGAGAGTGTCGCCCATGCAGTCGCCCGTGAAACTCAAGAGGGGGTCGAACACTTCGCGAGTGATTTCAACACCGTTCTTGCGCAGTTCGATAATTTCCGCTGCGGATTTTCCCAGGAACTCGTCCTTCAATTTTTTCTTGTGCAGGTAAAGAGTCGCTCCCATCGCGGGAATGGAATGCCTCACTTCGAAAGCTTCCAGCACGAGATCCTTGCGGTAGCGCAGCGCAATGCGTTCGTGAGCCTTGACCGGGACAATCTCGGGATAGCGGAATTTCTGTTCGCCGACGCCTTCGAACATGGCCTCCGCCTTGATCCACGCTTTCGCTCCTTCGCTGATTTCTTCGGGCAGGTAGTAGACGCTGTCGCGTTCTACACCCATCATCTTGCGTAGGCTGTTGTGGCGCATGAGGCAGCGGGCATGGTCTCCGTGTGCATGCGTGAGGAACACGTGGTCTAGCGGAATGGCGGTAAGGGGGCATTCGCCCATGTCGACGCAGAAATCCAGTTCCGGGAACTGAAGGTAGGTCGCAAGACCCGAAATCGAGAAACCCTGGATAGAGGAACAGGCCGCCTGTAGGTGGTTCTGCCTTAGCGCGTTGTGTATGTTCTTGTTTGTACTTGTCACGATTTTACCGAGTGCAAATCTAGAAAAAAAGCCTCCGCACTATCGGTGCGGAAGCTGGTGATAAACCGTTTTCGCGTTCGGGCTAAAGTCCCCTGGAGGCTTTGTCCGCTGCGATAATATTCTCGAAATCCTCGCAGCTCATGCGTTCGATGTTATTACCCATAGCCCTGTTACGGGTTCTCGCATTGCCCTTCAGTTCGGGGATGCGGAAGCAGAATTCATGCGTACCGCCGAGATCGGTCGGGATTCCCATCTTGAAGATTCGGGTCCTCTCCTTCGATTCCCTGTTGTAGATTTCGTGGTAGTCGTAGTTGTTCTTGATTCTTTCGAGGCGCTTTTCCTGGTTGAAGAGGATCTCGTTTACGATAGGGCCGTCCAGGTAGAGCGGAAGCGAGTTCTGGAAGCGGAGTTCAAGCTTGTTGCCTGTTTTTACAATGGATGTCTCGCTCGGCTTGATGAGGTAGCGCTGTTGCGGGATGTTCTTGTAAGCCTTGTTGTGGGCCTTGCGGACACCGCACATTTCGCGCATGTCCGGGTTCGCTACAAAGTCGATGTCACGGCAGATGGGCGGGAGGTTGGTCGGAACCTCGAGGTCGTCGCCGTTGGACGAACCGGCACAGCCGGAAAAGAATGTCAGGGAAGCGAGAATCGCAGTAAGCTTGATGGCGAAAAATTTCGATTTCATGCTTCAAATATAATTTTTCTAATCAAAAAAACGTCTGTTTTATTTTTTTTCATGAAAAAAAAGCGTTTTTTTCGTTTGTCTGGGGGAAAACGCTTTTTGTGAAAATGAAAATTTACAAAGAAAGACTCGTTTTTTGGGGGCTAATCTGTTTTTTTCCGGAGTGTCATTTTTTCGACCAAATAAAAAATTATCTTTATCTAGGATTGATTTGGGTATAGACGGTACAAGATGAATATATATAGTTGGAATGTGAACGGAATCCGCTCGGCGATAAAGAAGGGGTTTGAAAATTGGTTCAATGCGACCAGCCCTGATATCCTCTGCCTGCAGGAAGTCCGTGCAGACGAAGACCAGGTTCCCGATTCTATTCGCAATCGCGAGGGCTACTTCTCTTACTGGAATCCCTGCCGTCGCAAGAAGGGGTACAGTGGAGTGGCCATATTCACGCAGATTGAACCCGATTCCGTGAATTACGGTTTCGATATTGAGGAGTTTGACGAAGAAGGCCGCGTGCTCCAGCTTGTCTTTCCGGACTGGGTGCTCAACAGCATCTATTTCCCGAACGGAGGGTCCGGCGAGGATCGTCTGGACTACAAGCTCCGCTTTTATGACGCTTTTCTCGAAAACAGCAGGCGCTGGATTGCCGATGGCAAGCACGTGGTCACGGTTGGCGACTACAACACCTGCCATAAGGAAATCGATATCGCGCGCCCGAAAGAAAATGAAAACGTGAGCGGCTTCTTGCCAATCGAACGCGCCTGGATGGACAAGTACGTGGAAAACGGATTTGTCGATTCGTTCCGCAAACTTCACCCCGACGAACGCGACCGCTACTCCTGGTGGTCGAACCGCTTTGGAGCCCGAGCTCGCAACGTGGGATGGCGTATCGATTACGCCTTCGTGGACGAAGGCCTCGCCCCGAACATTGTAAATGCAGACATCCATTCTGAAGTGCAGGGCTCGGACCATTGCCCCATCAGCATAGAACTGGAACCGCCGTTCGCGCCGATCCCGATAAAGCCCACATCTGTAGACGCAGAAATCTAATAGAAAAAGTCGCCCTTTTGAGCGACTTTTCTTAACTTGTCTGTACCGACTACGAGTGCAGGTATTCCACGATGGCGTCGTGAATCGTAGTGAACACTTCGCGAAGTTCCTCTTCGTCTTCTTCCAGGAGCGTCACGCGGAAGCCCTTGAGGTCTGTGCAGAAGCTCGTGCTCGGCACCACGCAGATGCCCTTCGCACCCAGCAGGTAGTACACGAAGCGGTAGTCGAGGTTCGTCGTCTTGCTGCACCATTCTTCCACCTTCTTCTTGATAATCGGGTTGTCGATCTTGAGCGTCTGGTGGCTGTTGAGCGTGCCTTCGCGGAAGATGATGGTGTTGTAGAACGCGCCGTAGGTCGGGTTGAAGTACAGTTCCGGAATGTCGGAAAGGATTTCGTTGATGATGGCACTGCGGCGGCCAATCTTCTCGTTCAGCGCAGTGCGGTGTTCGGCAAAGCGCGGGTCGCCGAGAACACGCGGGATAGTCATCTGCGGGAGCGTGGTCGAGCAGACTTCCACCATCTTCGCGTTGTCGATGGCGCGGCAGAAGGCGTCGAACTGTTCGTCCTTGTCGCGGTTGTAGTATTCAGCCCAGCCGCAACGAGCGCCCGGCCACGGGTATTCTTTGGAAATGCCCTTGAGCGCGATGCCCGGAACGTCACCGATGTATTCGGCGAGAGCGTAGGCGTGGGCTCCATTGTACGTAATCTTGTTGTAGATTTCGTCGCAGATGATGAACAGGTTGTAGCGCTTCGCGATATCCACGATTTTCTTGAGGATGTCGAGCGGGTAGACCATGCCGGTCGGGTTGTCCGGATTCAAAATCAATATGCCTGCGATGCTCGGGTTGTACTTCACCTTGTTTTCCAGTTCTTCCAGGTCCGGATACCAGTGATTTTCGGGCTGGAGGCTGTAGGTGATGGGGGCCGTGTGGGCATGTGCCGCTTCGGCGGAACTGTGGGTGGAGTAGGCCGGGGCAGGTCCGATGATGCGGGTGTTCATCGAGAGCAGGCCGTAGATGGTGGCGATGGCGTCACCGAGGCCGTTGAAGAACAGGATGTCGTCGACGTTGATCTGTGCACCGCCGAGCTTGTTGTTCTCTTTTACCAGGAATTCGCGGGTCTCGAGCATGCCCTTGGAGGGGCAGTAGCCGTAGCTGCGGTTCGTCTTGACGAGGTCGACCACGATTTCCTTGATCCAGTCGGGCAACTGGCACTTCTTTTCGATGGGGTCGCCGATATTTTCCCAGTGGATGGGGAGGCCGAGTGCCTTGAGCTGGTTTGCCTTTTTAACGATCTCGCGGATTTCGTAAGAGAGTTCCTTGGCACCTTCGCTCAAAAGTCTTCTGCGCATTTTATGCTCCTGTATAGGTATCGAAAATTCTTTTTGCGCTGTAATTATAGCATAAAATTATTCAAGAATTTCCGTTGTTCCTTGTGGTTAGTGGTTAAAAAGGGGGTAAATAAAAAAAGCAGCCATTTTCGGGGCTGCCCTTGAAACTTGCTATCTGGATTTTGGCGTTATGCCTTGCAGACTTTGGTTTCTCTGGACAGCCCCATAATAGCTCGGGCTGCTGCCGGGCTTGCTGCCATTGCCGCTGATGCGGTGTTCTGTCCAAAGAATTTGTTCACGGTTCTAAATATAATTCGGGTGGTGTCATCTGTCAAGATTTTTTGCGGCTATATCTGAAAATTGTATCTATCCCGTTGCCGACACGTTAAATTTGTTATTATTGTCAAACATCTATGAAGGCGAAAGGATTGTTCAAGTATATCGCGCTGTTGCCGGTTTTGTTGCTGCTTGGCAGTTGCGGTCTGCTTCCGTGTGGCGATATCGAGGTTGAAAAGGACTTGACCCAGGTGACAAGCCGTACGACTTCAATCGCCTTTATGGATAGCCTGAAACAGGAGGCTTCTTCCGATAAAAAGTGGGCGAAACTCGTATATTCGGCCGAAGTCCTTAATGTTTACGAGGTAGGAGTCCACGGGATTAGCCTTGAACTGGATCTCATCGCTTGCCCGTCGGCGGCCGTATGCGAAAAGGGCGTGGCAAATACCGAAATACTCTCTACGCTCTTTGTGGACTTGTACAACTGTGACAGCTTTGACTGCAAGAACGTGACGAATATCGTCATCCATGACGACTCGTATGGGAACATAAGGGCCTTGGGCAAGGATGAATTCGAAATTGCCGATGGTGACGAGTTTAAGTACGAAACCTTTGGCGATGACTGCGTGCTGACCAAGATTCGTAACTTCAATTTGCGCATAGACGCCGAAGACGTGAAGATTGACTGGGACGTGAAAAACGGCTACATGACGTGCGAAAAGGTAAATCGTTGTAACGAGTCGGGTGGCGGGTCGCCGGGCTTGCCGGGGTTGGACTGATGAAACGTTTTTTGGCTTTTTTCTTTTTGCTGCTTCTGGTTGCTTGCGGAGACGATTCGAGTGTCCGTGAGGTAAATGGCTTTGATGAGGTTGAATCTGAATGGCGCAAAATAGAGGCTTCGCTGGAAGATCTCCTGGTGAAGGGGAAATTTGTCCTGGCAAAAGACTTGATGCCTGTTGGCATTGCTCTGGCCGTGTTGGACGATACGCTGGGCGTCGTGAAGGAAATCGAAGGAAATGTATTCGATTATGGTTGTGATCGTTATGATTTTCCGCGCCGTGATTACGAAACCTCGTATGTCAGGTTCACCTACTCCTGCGAGACAAGTTCGGGCGATACGGTAGAGTTTGTCGAATATGTGGACCTTAGATGGTATGATTGGCCGGACCTGGATATTTGGAGCGCATTTTTGCGGTATAGGGTAGAACACCTGGTTGTCAAGGAGCATTATCCGCTGTTTCTGGCGAAACGCCAGGCATCCAAGAACCTGCTTGATTATTTGTCGGTCGAGTATGAGGATTTCCCGTACGACTGGGGTGAAAAACGGTTCAAAGAGGACTTCTGGTTAAGCAGTTCCCTTTTGCCTCGGGTGACTGTGGAGAATTTTGACGAACAGGCAAGGGAATTTTCAGATAAATTTGCCAATGAAGATTCTGCAGGGGGTGTTGAATGACCCACGGAACGATATACGACCCCATCCGCAGGAAGGATGTCCCCGACACGCCCGAAGAGCACGTGCGCCAGGCGACTGTCCAATTTTTGCTGAACGAAATCAAGGTGCCGGCCCACTTGATTACAGTGGAGTTCGGGCTGTGTGCCATAGACCCGAAGACGGATGACCGCGTGGACATCATCGTCAGCAATTTTCGCGAAGGAGCTGCGCTAGACAAGCCGTGGCTGCTGGTGGAATGCAAGGCTCCCGGCGAATACACCTGGGAGGCGTTGCAGGTGCAGCTCAACCGCTACCTGAAGGTGTTGACCCCGAAGTTCGTGATGCTTGCTCTCGGGGATGCGGTCCGGTATTTTGAACGTGACGATGCGACTGGCCGATTCAAAAAGATAGAGAAACTTCCCGATTTTAAATAAATTATCCATTTCACTAGGGAAATTTTTTGTAAAAATCTATTTTTCGTCCGTTCGCGACCTGAAATTCTATATATATTTTTTGTGTGCATGCGTGTTTAAAGACATTGGTCGGACTGTTGCTCCTCTTGCTTGTTGCGGGCGTGTGTTCGTGCAGGCAGGACCCGGAACCGCAACAGAAAAAGGCTCCGGCAGCGGCCCCCGCTCAAACTACTCCGGACGTTCCGAAGCAGGTGGTCCGGCAGATACCTTTCCCCGTGCCGATGGTTTACCGCGACGGCTCTCTCGACGTGGCTTCCGTCCAGGATTCTGCTTCTGTAGAACCGGAGCGTGATTCTATTCCCGAGTCGTCCTCGTCTTCCGAGCGTAGGGGACCACGTTCGTCTTCTGAGGAATCATCTTCGTCCGAGGCGGCATCGTCGTCGTCGGTTTGTGCGGATGCTTCGGAGGGAACTCTCTGTGACGAACGCGATGGCCGCATCTATAGGCTTGTGGCTATCGGAAGCCAGGTCTGGATGGGACAGAACCTGAACTACCATTCCGAAGACAGCTGGTGCTATGACAACAAGACCGAAAATTGCAATGTTTACGGTAGGCTCTATTCCTGGGTGTCTGCCATGGCTCTTTCGCACGAATACGAGAACAATTCTGCTTCCGGTTTGATTCAGGAGGAGCACCAGGGCGTTTGTCCCGTTGGATTCCATATCCCGACCGATGCCGAAATGAAAACCCTTGTCCGCTTTATCAAGAAGCACAACAAGCATCCCGAAGAAAACACCGGTACCCTGCTCAAGAAAACGGTCTCCTGGAATCGCAGCGAGGACTGGCCTACGGGCATGGATCGCTTTGGATTCGGGGCGCTGGCGGCCGGTTCTCGTAATGCCAAGGGCGAGTTCCGCGACATGGGGAAGGATGCCGACTTCTGGATTGCCGAAGAAAGCAATACGCCGACGCACGCCCCTTACTGGAACCTCTACTACGAGAATGACGAATTCCTGGGCGACTACAGCAAGCAGAAGACCTTCGCCTATTCGGTCCGTTGCCTCAAGAACAAGAAGTCGAACGCGACTGCTGCTGCAGATTCGACAGCGCTGGCGGCTCCGACCGATACGATAGGCAAGTAAATCGTTGCTTAGGGTATAAAAAAACGCATACGCTTTTGCGTATGCGCGAGGCAAGCTGTGCTTGCCGAAGTTTATATCGTATTCCGGGAGGGTTTTAGGGAGGGGGTAACCCTCCCTAGTCGCATAGCACCGAAGGTGCCCACGCAAATAATCCGCGCCCACCACAAGTTCCAAACTTGAAAGACGCGGATTATTAAGTGCCGGGAGGGTCTTAGGGAGGGTGTAACCCTCCCTTGTCGCATTACTTCTTCGGTTCGATCTTCTCAAGCCCACCTTAACGAGCAGGCAAGGTTTCTTGCGAAACCTCGCACTCAGATTTTTCTTGACGAAAAATCTTCACACATGGTTAGGCTTTCGGTTTAATAACCTCAAGCCCACCCATGTACGGCCTCAGCACTTCAGGAATCAACAGCGAGCCGTCCTTCTGCTGGTAGTTGTCGCAGATGCCTACCATCACGCGCGGGGTGGCGAGGCCGGAACCGTTCAGCGTGTGCACGAAGGTGTTCTTGCCGTTAATCTTCGTCTTGATGTTGGCGCGGCGGGCCTGGTAGTCTTCGAAGTTACTGCAGGAGCTCACTTCGAGCCACTTCTTTTCGACCGGGGCGTAGACTTCCAGGTCATAGCACTTGGCGGCACCGAAACCGAGGTCACCCTTGCAGAGGGCCAGACGGTGGTAGGGGAGGCCGAGCTTTTCCAGGAGCTTTTCACCGAAGCGGGTGAGCTCTTCGTGGTCTTCGTAGCTGTGTTCCGGGTGGGCGAAGTAGACCATTTCCACCTTGTTGAACTGGTGCAGGCGGAGGAGTCCGCGGGTATCCTTACCGTAGGAGCCAGCTTCGCGGCGGAAGCAGGCGGAGTAGGCGCAGATACGCTTCGGGAGTTCGGTTTCCGGAATCACTTCACCGGCGTAAAGGTTGGTCAGAGGAACTTCTGCAGTCGGGATAAGGAACAGGTCATCGTCCTTGTCGCAGCGGTACATGTCTTCTTCGAACTTCGGGAGCTGGCCCGTGCCGCGCATGGTATTGCGGGTCACGAGGTACGGCGGCGTGAATTCTTCGAAGCCGTTCTTCATGTGTTCGTCCAAAAAGAACTGGATGAGGGCGCGTTCCAGGCGGGAACCGAGACCGCGGTAGACCGGGAAACCACTACCGGAAATCTTCGCGCCACGTTCAAAGTCAAAAATGCCGAGGCGTTCGCCCAAAGTCTTGTGGTCCACGCGGGCGAAGTCGTCGTTCTTGGTGTAGTAGTCAAACGGAATCGGGCCGTCCTTCTCGACCACGTTGTCCGAACTGTCCTTGCCTTCCGGGGAGCGCGGGGCGATGTTCGGCACGTGCATGAGCATTTCGGTCTGCTTGTAGTCGAGGTCCTTGAGTTTCTTGTCAAGTTCGTCGATCTTGTCGCCGAGGGCGCGCATGGCTGCTACGGCCTCGTCGGCGTTCTCGCCCTTCTTCTTGAGGTCGCCAATCTTCTTGGATTCGGCGTTGCGTTCGCTCTTGAGGCGTTCCACTTCGGTGAGGAGCGGGCGGCGTTCGTTGTCGATGGCGAGCACGTCCTTCAGGCTCACTGTGGTGTACTTCTTTTCGGTTTCAGCAATGTAGTATTCCGGATTTTCGCGGATTTTCTTGATGTCAAGCATGTTATGCCTCGGTTAGGAAATTTTTACGCAAAAAATTTAGCAAATATTTTAAGCAGCCAATTCCAGAACCGTTAAAAAACACTTAAAAAGCCAATGTTTAGGAATTCATCTGTTGTACGTGTTTACACCGCTATTTATGCGGTGACGGTCACACTCCCGTATTATGGATATACATTATAAACGGGTAAGGTTTATGGAGGTAAACACCATGTAAACAAACGGAACATTCAGAGGAGTACAGAGATGAAGTTTCCAATACTTCTGCTAGCTGCGGCTACGCTTTCTTTCGCCCAATGGGGTGGCTGGGGCAATGGTGGCGGCGGAAAATCCCTAAACGATTACCAGAAAAAGTCCGTTTCTGGTCGAGAAATCCACGTCTATGCCCCGTCGGGCCTTAAGGAAAATAGCCCGTTGCTCATTTCGTGCCACGGCATGGACCAAGATCCCAACTACCAACAGTCCAACACCCACTGGGAAACTGTAGCCGATACGGCGGGCTTTGTGGTCGTTTACCCGAGAGGTGGTACGGGCATGAGCACCTGGGATATCCAGGGCGATAAGGATACCAAGTGGATGCTCGAAATCATCGACCAGATGTACACCGACTATAAAATTGATAAAAAGCGCGTGTATCTTTCGGGCTTTTCGATGGGCGGTATGTTCACCTACCATTCCATGAGCAAGATAGCTGACAAGATTGCCGCCTTTGCGCCTACTTCCGGTACAAATGTGTTCGGTGCGTCCAAGGCGATGCGTCCTGTTCCTATCATCCATCCGCATGGAACCAACGACGATGTTTTGCAGTACAACCAGGTTGAAGGCTTCATCAAGAATTACCGTGACCAGTTCCACTGCCCGTCTCAGGCACAGGAAGAAAAGAATTATCCCAATGCCGAAAATTCGGGTGCCACGATGTACACCTGGGGACCCTGCGACAAGGGTGTCTATATCAAGCACCTGAAGCTCCCCGGCCGTGGTCACAGCCCTTCCCATGCAGATGTTTCGGATATCTGGAACTTCGTGAAGCAGTGGAACGTGGACGGCCTTATCAGTGATAAGCCTGAACCGGAATCTTCTTCCAGCGAAGTCGCCTCCTCCTCTGATGTGGCGAAGTCCTCCAGCAGTGCAGCCGCCACGGGAAGTTCTTCCAGCCATCACCACTGGGGTGGAATATCTTCCTCTACGACCGCTTTGCCTGTGGATCCGGGCCTGCTTGCGGTTTCGGTCTACAAGTCCTCTGACAACTACATCGTAGTTGCAGGTGCCCAGGGCATGACCATCACGGTGTTCAATAGCCTCGGCAGCGTCGTGGGCACGACCCGCGCTCTCGGAAACCAACAGAAGGTTTACACCGGAGCCAAGGGCATGTATATCGTGAAGGTCGGCAGCAGGTCGTTCAAGATTTCGCTCTAGGATTTACCGTAACGCCTTTTCGAAAGCACTCCCTGCGGGGAGTGTTTTTGTATTTCTTCTTTTGCCTTGCGTATTTGTTTTTAAATTTGGGATATGCTATCTAGGAATATTTCCCGATTGTTGTTCTTTGTCGCGGCAACCGCTGCGGCCTGTCTTTTGGCGGGCTGCTACAGCTTTACCGCCTCCACGCTTCCGAGCCATATCAAGACTGTCCAGATTCATGATGTCGATGACAAGGCGCTTGACCCGTTGCTGGCAAACAACATCCATACGGCTGTTGTCGACATGTTCAAGAAAAATGCGGGCGGGATCCGCATGGTGAACGAAGAGGCCAACGCCGATTTCGAGATAACGCTTTTGAGCTACACGAACAAGCCCGAAAACTACAACAGCAACAGCGATGTGGAAACCTATCGTGTGACCATACGTGTGAGCGTCAAGTTCTACGACAACGTCAAGGATCGAATCATCTACGAGAACAAGTCACTGTCGGCG
The DNA here is from genome assembly GCA_002449765.1 of Fibrobacter sp. UBA7003. Lineage (GTDB taxonomy): Bacteria > Fibrobacterota > Fibrobacteria > Fibrobacterales > Fibrobacteraceae > Fibrobacter. The sequence continues at coordinate 23,994 of DJXN01000004.1, read as the reverse complement.
GATGGCGTCTACGATATCCAGAAAAACGAGACCGAGGACCGCCACGGCCAGACTCGCGCCATCGAGAAACTGCAGGACCTGATTATCGCGAATGCGCTGGCGAAGTGGTAACCTTGTCGCTATCTCATTGCTGATTTAATTTATACAAAATCCGAAACGGAAACCGGAACTTCGTTCAGGAGCGCCTCGGTGAGTGTGCTGCCTACGTAGGTCAGCTTGAGCGAGAAAAACGGTTCTCCGCGTTCCAGAAGTGAGAGGAAAATCAGGTCGCCGTCCCAGTGGGGGAGTTCTTTCACCTTCCGCTTGTCCACCCATTCGAGGACGCCCTCGTCACATTCCTTGATGCTTCCTGCATATTCTGTCGCGGTAAACAGGTGCATGAATTCTGTCTCCTGCATTCCGTTGCTGATAAAGGTGACGATGCCGCGGTATTTCGGGTGCACAAGCGAAAGCCCGGTCTCTTCCATGACCTCGCGGCGGATGCAGTCTTCGGGGGATTCCTTTTCTTCGAACTTTCCGCCGATGCCGATCCACTTGTCCTTGTTGATGTCGTTCTTTTTCTTGACGCGGTGGAGCAACAGGTATTTGCCGTCTTGCTCGATGTAGCAGAGGGTCGTGTTTATCATTTTGTTTCGGATGCGGGAGGCGTCGTGTCGAACTGGAGGAACCGGACGCCACTGGTGTTGAGATGCTTGTATTTTGGATCCTGCGGCAGCTTTGTGCCGAACCCCTTGGCCTGGATGCGGTTCTTGCGGATTCCCTTGCTCACAATGTAGTCCGCGATTGCCTGTGCCTGTTGCTCGGCGATTTCTTCTCCGGCGGGGCTGCTGCATTGGATCTCGAGGACGAAGTCGAATCGCCTCATGAGGTAGATGACGTCGTTCAGTACGGTGTAGGTGGAGTTCAGCAGTTCGCCGGAATTGCCCTTGAAGCGGACCTTGGACGCGAGCGCGTTCAGGTTGTTCTTGGGTTTCAGCGGGCATCCGTCCTTGCCGACAATTATGTTCGGGAATGTCCCGGGGCATTTGTCCATGTAGTCGAGAACTTCGTCCCCGTCGGAATCGATGGGGCAGCCGATGGAATCGACGGGGGCTGCGGCCGGGGTGTTGGGGCACTTGTCGAGGGCATCTACGACACCGTCCTTGTCGTGGTCGGTGGGGCAACCGTTCTGGTCGACGGGGAATCCCCTCGGCGTCTCGAGACATTGGTCCTTGCTGTCAGGGACGCCGTCCCGGTCGTAGTCGGCGGGACAGCCGTCCTCGTTGACGAGTTCCCCTTCGGGACTGTTGGGACACATGTCCACATCGTTGGGAATACCGTCGTTGTCGAAGTCTAGCGGGCAGCCGAACCTGTCGACGGAGTATCCGCGCGGGGTCTCGGGGCACGAATCGAGATCGTTGAGGACGCCATCGTGGTCGTCGTCGAGGGGGCAGCCGTCGTCGTCTACCTTGTCGCTGGAAAGGGAATTGGGGCAGCGGTCGTGGTAGTCGTCTATGCCGTCATGGTCGGTGTCCTGCATGCATCCTGTGGAGTCGACTGCGGTCCCGTGCTTCGTGTCTTTGCACATGTCCAGGTAGTCGGGAACGCCGTCCTTGTCCGTGTCCACAGGGCAGCCGCTGTAGTCTACAACGACTCCGCGCGGCGTCTCGGGGCACAGGTCCATGATGTTGATGATACCGTCCTGGTCGAGGTCCACGGGGCAGCCGCGAGAGTTCACCTTCGCTCCCAGTTCCGTCTTGGGGCACAGGTCCTCGCGGTCGATGACGCCATCGTTGTCGCTATCCTTGCGGCTGAAATCTATGACCTTGGTAGCGGCGAGCAGAAGCGTGAATTCTGGGGTGCCGCGGATGTTGTACTGGATGTGGCTGTCGTCGCCGAGGGCTCGGCGGACGTTGACGCTGTTCTCGAGGGTTGGGTCCCTGACGAAGTCGATGCCGACATCCAAGCCTAGCGTAAGCGCGAGCATGTTCGGGAGGTGAATCTTTACGGCAGGGGTTACACGCAGCACGTGGTCGGTCAGTGCGTCGATAAAGTCACCTTCGAACAGTCCTGTTTCGCCTGAAATTTCAAGAATCCCGGAAACAGTCTTGTGCGGCAACAGCTCGATTCCCGTGCCCCAGACGAGGTCGTTGTTTTCTCCGTTTATCAGGTGGAGGAACCCAAAGAAAGTGTTCCAGTAGAGGATGTCCGAAAAGGTGACGGAAACGATTCCGGATCCTGCCATGGCCCATTTTTTTGCGCTGTAGGCATAGGATTTCTTGTCGTCGTGGATATACCACTGGTGCCTCGGCCGGAATCCGATGTCCTTTGCGCCGGTGGGGACGAAGAGTTCTCCCGAGAAGGCGAGCGTGACGGGGGCAAGTTCCAGGGGGTACGAGTACTTGAAGTAGGCCTGTAGGTCGCCCGCTCCGAATCCGTCCAGGTCGGTACCGGTGATTTCGCCGTCGTAGTAGAAGGGGAGGGACAAGCCGATTTCCAGAATGTCGGAAAGGCCGAACCCGACCGATATTCCTCCTCCCGAAGAGGGGGCGTCGTTGTCAATCAGGGTGACGGTCCCGTCGGGCGTGGAGTACCCGTTCATGGACAGGGCTCGGCCGTCGCTCACCGTTTCGTAGGTGGCGGACATGAACAGATAACCCTCGCCGAGCGTCTTGGCCGTCGGCACCCTGATGCCTTCCAGGCCGCGTCCGAGGCCGATCTGGGCATATAGGATTGAGGCCAGAGCCATCCATGTGAGCAGGATTTTTTTCATATCCTTAAAAAATTTAACTTTTTTTTCGTTTTTTTTATTGTTTTGCAAAGAATATGTATATATTTGCATCTCGTGAGACAAGTATCGACACCGAAATCAGAAATACCCTCCTGGCATCGCAAGGCGCAGAAGGCGTACCGCCTGAACCGGATTATTATCTTGTTGCAGGTAATCGCCGCTTTCGTGATGTGCGGGGTAATCCTGTACGGGGTGGAGAAAGTCGCCTACTGAACGTTGAGGTAATATGTTGAGTTACGCTTATCATTGTGGCCGCCGTCCCAAGGGGGATGGATTTGACGCTCCGGTTCCTTTTGCCAGCGAGGAAGAAGAGGAAGAGGAAATTGAGGAAGAGGAAGAAGTCGACGAAGAAGTCGATTTCGACCAGCCGTCCTTTAAGCGCGACCAGATTTGGTCTGACTACGCAGAAGACCTGGATTACGATCAGTGATCCGTGGGTCGGTCTTTTGGGGCTATGCTGTAGCCCTTCTGGCATCAATCGTCCTGCTCGCCTGTTCTCCCAAGCAGGCTGCTTCGTCGTTGACTGACGTGCAGGTGGTGGAACCGCCTGCGAATGATTCCGTATCTTTTGCCGAATGGTCGCTCAAGTTTTCCGTCTCGGATTCCTTGGCCATCCGTCCTTCTTGGTCCAACTACCAGTATGCCCTGCAGGCGATGGAAAACCAGGAATGGAACCTGGCGAGACACTACCTTGAAAAGTCTCTGCGTCACCTTGTGACAGAACATTACGATTCCCTCTATGCGAATGTGAGTCCCAAGGAGGATTCCGTCTACAGGTTCCAGATGTCGGTGCGGCTGGTGCGCGCGCTTGACGAGGTTTTCCCGAACGAAGTGGTCGGTGCAGACAGCTCCAATGCGTTTGCGCAGAATGAAGTTTCCATCGAGGGTGTGGACGGCGAAGATGAAATGCTTGCCGACAGCGCCGCGCTTTCAAGTCTCGGCGGCTTCCTCGATACCATGGACGTAAGCGAGTTTACGTTGCCCGTGCAGTTCAACGAGCGCGTGCTGCAGGAAATCTATTACCTCACGACCAAGGCCAAGGGCTTTATCGAGGGCTCGCTGAGCCGCAAGACCGCCTATGACTCGCTGATTTATGCGAAGCTCGAAGAGCACAAGCTCCCGAAGGACCTTATCTACCTGTCCCTCGTGGAATCGGGATTCAAGGTGAAGGCCTATAGCCGTGCGAAGGCGTCGGGCCTTTGGCAGTTTATTCCGGAGACGGGCAAGCGCTATGGCCTCAATGTGGATTTCTGGGTCGACATGCGTCGTAATCCCGAGATGGCCACGGAAGCCGCAATCGGGTATCTTTCGTACCTCTACAGCGAATTCAACGACTGGCTCCTCGCGATGGCCGCCTACAACTGTGGCGAAGGCCGCATCCGCAAGCTGCTTCGCGAAATGAGGGCCGATACTACGCGCGATACCTCGCAGGCGATTACTTACTGGGATCTCCAGTTGCCCAACGAGACCATGCACTACGTGCCGAGAATCCTCGCCGCGATGGTCATTGGTCATTACCCGGAGCAGTACGAGCTCAAGGTAAAGCAGACCTACCGCCCCGTATTCGATACGGTCACCGTTTTCGATTCGTTCCCGCTGGAAGAAGTGGCCAAGCTGCTCAAGGTTCCCGAGGATACGCTCCGCACGCTCAACATGGAACTCGTGAAATGGTGTACGCCTCCGAATGTCGATTCCTACGTTCTTCGCCTGCCGCTCGGTAAGCGCGCCGTGTTCGTAGAAGGTTACGACCGGATGCAGAAAAACAACTTCTCCAGCTGGCACCATCACAAGGTGAAGAAGGGGGAAAACCTGGGGAGCATCGCACGCCAGTACGGCATTTCCGTTTCGGAACTCAAACAGGCGAACGACATGAAGAATGACCGCATCCGCCAGGGCAAGTCGCTCCTGATCCCGATCAAGGTGACCCCGCGCAGGTCCTCGGGCAAGAAGCCGACGAAAGTGCGCACCTATGTGGTAAAACTCGGCGACAACCTGGCCTCCATAGCCCGGCAGTTCGGCATCTCCCAGGAGAGCCTCCGCGTTTGGAATTCCATGGATGCCGCATCTGTCGTGAAACTGGGCGATACGATTTTCGTGTCTAAGCCGGAACTCAAGCCTTCTGCAGAAGACAGGAAAATCGTGCTGAAGAAGGGAGAACGTTATGTTGTCGTTTCGGGGGATACTTATGCGAATATTGCGGCCGCGCTAAAGATTCCCGCCGCTCTCCTGATGGAAGCAAACGGCGGCTTTGTGAAGCGCCTTTCCGTGGGGGATTCCCTTGTAATTCCGGCTTATGTGCCGCCTAAAAAGCCCCGGTTTGTTCCGTCGGAAAAGTCGTCTTCGAAGTCGGACGCAGCATCCAGGTCCGACAAGGGCCGTTCGGGCCGCGAATCGAAAAGCGCACCCGCAAAGGGCAATACCTACGTGGTAAAGTCGGGAGACAACCTCTATGGCATTTCGCTCAAGTTTAACTGCACCGTCGAAGACCTCAAGGCCTGGAACAAGCTCAAGGGCGACGGCATTTTCCCGGGGGATACCCTGATTGTCCGCGGCAAGCCTACGGCAAAGCAGGCGAATGCAGAGAGCAAGACCGAAGCGGCTCCGAAGGGGTTCGTCTTCTATACGGTGAAGCAGGGCGATTCGCTCTTTGATATCGCAAAGAGCTACAAGACGACCATCGATAGCCTCGTCAAGTGGAACGGCCTTAAGGATACCAAGATCAAGGCCGGTGACAAACTGAAAATCAAGAAGCCCTAGCGTAGGGTCTTAGGGAGGGTGGAACCCTCCCTTGTCGCATTAGAATAACGCTATGCTTAGGTTTATGAACGGCTGGAAGTAGGCGTCGAAATCCAGCATGAATTCGTCTCCGTCCTTGGTGTCGGAAATGGGGCGTTCATAGTAGGTGTGGAAGTATTCGTGCGAGTTGCGGACGCCGCCGGAGAGCGTCACGGAATGGAACGCGATGCGAAGCCCGGCGCTGTAGCCGTAGCCCCAGAGGGCGGGCGCGAGGAACTTGGAATCGTTCTGGAAGAAAGTCTTTCCGGTAATGACGCCGCCGGCGAGGAAGAGCTTGGTCATGAACTGGTAGTTGTAGCTCGCGATGAGCGGGACTCCGACGTCGAAACCGAACTGGATGAGAACGATGTGCATCTGGTGGCGGCCCTTGATGTCGGAGACTTCGACGGGGACGTTCCAGCCGTCGTATTCGATTTCCAGGGCTTCCTGTGCCTTGTAGGCGCGTTCAAGGTCGCGGTCCTCGTAGTGGATGCCTAGGTACTGGTAGGCTGCGATGGCGTAGAATCCGAACCAGTCGTTGAGGGGGAGGTTGCCCGCGGCGCCGTAGAGGTAGGTGTTGTCGACGCTGATGTCGTATTTGCGATTGTTGACCTTGTAGCTGTAGTTGACGTTATCGGCCTTGACGTCCATGAATTCGACGTAAGGACCGACGGATACGCGTTCTTCGTATTTCTCGGTGTCGCTTCGGGTGGCTGCGGCCATGGAGTTGTCGATATAGACGGTGTCGGCGATGGCGGCAACGGAGGATGCCATAATTATGGATAATAAAAATTTACTCATGGATACAAATTTAATTTTTTTTAGAAAAAAATTTTTTTTTGTGAATAAAATGGTGAAAAAAGTGTAATTTTAGTGGCATAAGAACAAAAAACACCTTTTGGAGTATAAAATGAAGAAAACATTACTCGGACTTTGTGGCCTTGGCCTCGCTCTTTCCATGGTCGCCTGTGGCGACGACGTCAACTTCAAGGACCCGGCTTCCGTGCAGGCATTCCTCGCCAAGAGTGACCCGCAGGCTGTTCGCAAGGCTTTGACCAAGCACCAGATAGCCTTTACGCCGGGAAACTTCGTTAATTACGCCTTCAATAGCGACACCCTGATGATGACTGTGTTCCTGAAGGCTTCTTTTGAGATTGATGCTCTCGCCGATAACGGCAACAATGCCGTGGCTATCGCTGCGAACAAGGGCAACGTGATGGTGCTTAACTACCTCTTCGACCATGGTGCCAAGGCCGATGTGCGCAACAGCGCTGGCGAAACGGTGCTTGATAACGCCGTGATGATGGGCAACAAGGACGTTGTCACGCTCCTCCTCCAGCAGCTCAAGAAGGAAGGTGCCGATCCGGCTTCGCTCGGTACCGCTGTTCTTATCGCTGCCAAGGCCGGTAAGGTCGACATGCTCCAGGTGCTCGCCGATGCAGGCGCCCCGCTCGAGAACCGTGGCCCGGATGGCTACCTCCCGATTCACTGGACCGTGAAGAACGGCAACTACGACGCCATGATGTTCCTCATCGACAAGAAGGTCGACGTGAACGCCAAGTGCGGCCAGGGTTACTCCGTGCTCGACTGGGCCACGAACGAAGGCTACACACGCCTGATCAAGGCCCTCAAGAAGGCGGGTGCCAAGAACACCGCGCAGTACTTCAAGGATTCCAAGAAGTAAGCGTCGATTCTCCACTTTTTCGCTTGGAACCGTGGTCTAGGGGCCGCGGTTCTTTGTATTTTTTGGCCTATGAAATTTCATTTGTTTTCTAAGATATTCCTTAGTTTGTGCCTAGCTGGAGTGTTCTCCCAGGCGCAGGAGACGGTGGAAAGCGTACGCCGCCAGATAAAGGCGGTCGAGGCGGAAACCGCCCGCGAAAAGAACATGCACGATGCCGAAAAGAAGCGTCATGCGGAATTCGTCGAAGTCGGACGCAAGAAGGTCCAGGCGATTTCGGCGCAGAGCAAGGCTCTCAAGGCCGAAATGGATTCCCTGAAGGCGGAACTCAAGCATATTTCTGAAATTCGCCAGAAGACGATGGGCACAATCCGTTGGTACGAGAGTCGCAAGGGCAAGTACAACGAATCTTTCGCTAAGGTTATCGATTCCCTGGTGCCGGTTTTCGAATCGGACTTCCCCTACCGGAACGAGGAAACTGTGAAGAGCGTGAAAGAAATCGCAGAACAGTTGCACAAGGGAGTTATCGAGGCGGACGACGCATTGAACCGAACCCTCGAAGTGTTTTATGACCGCATCCGTCTTGGCTATACGACCGAAGTGTGGAAGGGGTTCTTGCAGGTGGATACCCGCAGCGTACCCGGAACCTTTTTGCGCTATGGCGCTGTGGCATCCATATTCGTGAGCAACGACGGCAACGACGTGCTTTGGCTTGCCCGTACCGCCGATGGTGGATACGTCTGGAATAACGTATCGGATGACCTCGCGATGCGCACCGTATTGAAAGACGTGATGAAGGTCGCCGAAGGGAAGACTGCCCCGAGGCTCGTGACCATACCGGTCGTTTTTCCGAAGGAGGGTGAATGATGATTAGACAGTTTACCCTTGCTTTTGCCGTAACGGCAGTCCTTTCGCTTTCGTCGATTGCTGTGGCTCAGCAGCCATCCGATATCGATGCTGTGAAGAAGCGCGCCGAGCTCAATAGTGCGAAGGCCGATTTGGAAGAAGCCCGCAAGAAGCGTGACATGGCTGTCGCCGCCCGCTGGAAGGACCGCGAGACGGCAAACCAGGAACGCGAGATGTTCAATGAAAAGTATCAGGAGAGCAAGGAGAAGGTCGACGCCCTGATGTCGGAGCGCGCCCGCCTGTTCGAGGATGTGCGAGTCGCCCGCGAAGATTTGGCACAGGTGAAACTCCAGGCCGAGAAGGCGCGTGCCGAATTTCTCTCGCTTGCGGCCGGCCCCGAACGTCTGGAAACTCTCTCGAAGTTTCAGGAACAGGGCGTGCAGTTCAAGGTGGCCGAACGCGTAGAGATCCAGAACAAGGTTAAGAAGGAAATGTCGCTTTACCGCGACGACCCGCTCCGGATTGCGAAGGGCGTGCTCGATGCCGCGCGTGCCGAGTTGGCCTTTACACGCGAAATGAATGTGGAAAAGGCGGAACTCGTGTTCGGCACTGCCGTTGCGCAGGGCGACCGCATGCGCCTTGGCGGCCTTTTCGCGATGCAGATGGCGAACGCTGTCGATATCAACGGGTTGCATCCGGCTGCCTTGATGCTCCCTGTCGCGGGTGAAAAGAAACGCGTGTATAACTGGCAGGAGAATTTGACTCCCGATACAAAGAAGGATGTTGCGAAGGTGTTTGCGAACGTGAACGATTCCGCGTTCGTGATGGTGCCGGTCGACGTGCTCCTGAGTACGGAACTTTCGTCTGAACTCGCGAACCACCAGGAAACTACCTGGAAGGACAAGCTCAGGCAGTTCTTCAAGGACGGCGGCATTATCATGTACCCGATTGTTGCGCTGTTTGCCATCGGCCTGCTTATAGCCCTCTGGCGCTTTGTGTGGCTCATGGTGAGGGGCTTCGGCGGTATCGCGAACAGGCGCGTGCTGAAGGCACTCAAGGCGGGCGACATCGATACGGCACGCTCGCTTGCGGCAAAGACGCACGGCGAAGTGGGGAAGGTGCTGCGCACCGTACTTTCCAAGAACTACGCCGGCCGCGAGGGTGCCGAGAAGGCGCTCGAGGAACTCTTCTCCGCCGATGTCCCGAAACTGGAATCCGGACTCACTTGGATTTCCGTGATTGCGGCGACCGCCCCGCTGCTTGGGCTCCTGGGTACCGTGATGGGCATGATTGAACTCTTCGACGTGATTACGATGCACGGCACAAGCGATCCGAAGCTCCTTGCCGGCGGTATCTCGATTGCCCTCGTGACCACGGAAGCGGGCCTGATTGCGGCGATTCCCTTGCAACTGCTCCATACCTTCCTCGTGAACCGCGCCGACGCCGTTCGCAGCCGTATGGAAAGTGCCGGGCTCGCCGTGCTGAATGCGCTCTGGATCAAGGAAAAGTAAGCGGGAATCCCTGTGGAAACCGTAAGCGAAATATCTGTAATCGAAGCCGCCATGGCCGTGCTCTTCCGCGGAGGATGGGTGCTTGCGCCCATATTCGTTATCGGGTGGTTCGGCTGGTTCCTGATGCTCGAGCGCTACGGCTACTACTTCATGCTCAAGGGCGGCAGCGTGAACGGCGTGTTCGGCGGGTTCTGGAATAACCTGAAAAAGAAGGGCGAGGATGTCGCGTTCGCGAAACTTGCCCGCAGGCCCTACGGCTACTTTTACGCGCTTGCATGCGACGTGCGCGACCACCGGGCGGAAGGCCCCGTTGCCGTGCGTAACGCGATGGAAGAGACGCGCCACCGCATATCCGTGAACCTCTCGCGCTCGCTCAAGACGATTTCTACATGCGCGGCACTGGCCCCGATGCTCGGCCTGCTCGGTACGGTCTCGGGCATGGCGCATACATTCGATACCATCAAGCTTTTCGGGTTCGGAAACCCGACACTCCTGGCTGACGGCATCTCCGAGGCCATGCTTACCACGCAGGCGGGCCTGCTCGTGGCGTTCCCGCTGATGCTTGCCTACAACTTCCTCTCGGGTTGCGTTGAGAAGGTCGAAAAGCAGGCGTGGAGCGAAGCGCTCAAGTACGAATCCTTTGTGTTTGAAAATCCCGCTTCAAATGAAATTGCAGGGGAGGAAAAATGAGTTTCATACGTAAACGTTCTAGCGATTCCGGCAAGATAGACATTTCCCCGATGCTCGACATCGTTTTCATCTTGCTCATCTTCTTCGTGGTAACGTCGACCTTCACGCGCGAAACCGGCGTGGATGTGACGAAGCCGAAGGCAAGCTCCGCGAAGGAACTCGCGAAGGAAAGCATCTTGATTGGCGTAACGCGCCAGGGGACAATCCACATCAACGAGACACAGGTGAACCTCTCGACCCTGAATACGGTATTGCGCCAGATGATGGCCGAAGCGCCCGACCGCCCCGTGATTATCGTGAGCGACCGCGACGCCCCCAACGGCGTGGTGGTGGACATTCTCGACGAATGCAATTTGGCTAAAGTCCGCAAGGTTTCCATTTCCGCGAACAAAGAGGAATAGTGCTCGACTTTCTCGCTAAATATTTCCGGTTCCCGGCGGCTTTCGTGCTCTCCTTTGCAGTGAGCGCGGTGTTCTTCCTTGCCGTGCCGGTGCTGAACGCGCTGTTCTTCGACAGGGGCGTAAAGACGGAGAAGGAACTCGACACCGTGACGGAAGTCGAGGTGCTCGTGAGCGAGAAAAAGCCCGAGGTGAAGCAGAAGGTTATACGCACCATCGTGAACCCGAACCCGTTCAAGATTTCCTCGAACATGGGTGTAAGCCGCAGCCAGAATTTCCAGATGGACCTTTCGCTTGCGCGCGGTGCCGCGGGTGACGGCGTGGCCGTGGGTACGGGCTCGATGGAAAACGTAGTGTACGAGGCGGGCGAGGTGGACGAACAGGCGCAGGTCTTGAAGGAAGTTCAGCCGACGTACCCGGCACGCGCCAAGAAACTCGGCATTTCGGGCTACGTGAAGGTAATGGTTGTCATCGACGTGTATGGCGACGTGGCGCAGGCGAACGTGATGAGCCTCGACCCGCCGGGTTACGGCTTCGAGAACGAGGCCCTGAAGGCAGTTCGCCAGTGGAAATTCAGTCCCGCACAGCTAGGCGGATATCCCGTGGCACAGAAGGCCACAAAGGAGTTCCGCTTTGTTAAGTAGGTTGTTGTGTTTGCTGTTGCTTGCCGTGCCGCTTTTCGCTGCCGAGGATTATTTCTTCAAGGCGAACGAGCTTTACGACCAGGGAAAATATAAGGAAGCGGTCCCGCTCTACCGTGCAGCCATCGACGAGGGCCGTTACGAGCCTTTCGCATGGTTCAACCTGGGCAACGCGCTGGTGCAACTCGACCGCAAGCAGGTCGCGATGGTGGCCTACAAGCGCACCGTAGAACTCCTGCCGAATTTCGAGAAGGCATGGATGTTACTCGGCGATCTCTACTACCTTGCGGATTCCCCGGGCGATGCGATTGCGGCCTACAAGCGCGCCATCGAACTCGGGGTGGAATCGGACCACGTGCACTTTGCGCTTGCGGAATGCTACCTGAAGGGCCGCGACTGGACGCTCGCGCAGAAGAACTTCGAGCGGGCGCTGCAGCTGAACCCCGACCGCATGGATGCCTGGTACGGGCTTGCCGAAGTCTACGAGAAGCTCGGCGACTACGAGTACGCCATCAAGACCTTGCAGAATGCGCTCCAGATGACAGCTACCGCGGGTGCCGACGTGCATTTCACGCTTGCCTATTACTACCGCAGCATGGATTCCACGCGCCAGTCCCTGAACGAGATGGAAAACGGCCTGCTGATGGACCCCGAAAACGTTTCTGCCCGCCGCTACCTCGCGCAGATGTACGTGCAGAACAATTCCCCGTGGATGGCAATCTTCACGCTGGAAGAAGGCCTGCGGCACAACAAGGGCAAGGGCGACCTCAACCTGGATTTGGGGCAGATCTACTTCAACCAGAAGCGCTACGACGAAGCGTTCGAATGCTACATGAAGGCCTGGCTTGCGGGCAGTTCGCAGGGCCGCATCGGTGCCGAGAACGTGGGCCACGTGTTCTCGAACGCGGGCGATACCGAGAAGGCCGAAAGCCTGTACAAGCGGATTCGGGAAAAGAAGTAGACGGAAAAAGTTCTAACGTTAGGGGATATATGAACATTTGCAAGTGCGTTGTTGGTTTATTTGCTGTTCTTGTTCTTTTTGCCTGCGGTGATGATTCGTCAGGAACCAAGGAACCAGATTCTCCGCGAAAAGAGGTCATTAGTTCGATAACCGATCCTAGGGATGGGCGCGTCTATCAAACGACGCAGATTGGGACTCAGGTCTGGTTTGCGGAAAACTTGCAGTATGAAACGGATTCCAGCTGGTGTTACGGCGATGATGTTTCCAATTGCGAAAACTTGGGCCGCTTGTATGCTGGCGGGACCGAAAATCTCTGTCCGGCGGGTTTCCACATTCCGTCGCAGCATGAGTGGGAAGAACTGATAGACTATGTCGCCGCTGTAGAGCCCGACATCCCGCCGGCCAAGAGCCTGCAGGGATATGGACAGACGTGGTACGTATCCGGAAATAATGCGTTTTCCTTTGGCGTTCCGGGGGCAGGCTACCGTTCTGTAGATGGTTCCTATCGGGAAAGGATGGTAAATGCTTACCTTGCAACATCAAGGGCGGGCTGTTATCAGGCTTTTATCTCAAACTACCATCTGAACTTCCTGTGTGACGATTCGATTGCGGGGGCTTCGGTACGCTGCCTTAAGGACAGTTCCAATGCCGAAGATGTCCTGCCCGTCTGCGATAAGCTGAACCTATACGAAATCGTCTATGAAGGCAACGGGTATTACACTTGCGACAAAGATGGATGGCGTGCTTCGAATTATGCGGAATACAATGCTTACGGGAACGAGTGCGTTGAAAATAAGATTATCAAGGGGAATTTTACAGGCTTTGCCTATTTTATACGCTTCATTTGCGATAATGGTCGCTGGCGAGAGGCGACAGAAATCGAGAGGAATACAATCGACAAGGATTGCTCGAAGGCGACAAATGAAATTATCCAGGGACCCGTGGAGTTCTACAAGTACTACATCTGTTCGGATTCTGGCTGGAGAGTAACGAACATGTGGGATTTCCAGAAGGACGACTACTTCAATCCGGACGTTGAATATGGCACCCTGGCAGACCCGCGTGACCAGAAAACGTACAGGACGGTGACAATCGGGGCCCAGGTGTGGATGGCGGAGAACCTGAACTACGCCGATAGCGTGAATACTCCGAACCTGAAGGGAAATAGCTGGTGCTATATGGACAATCCGCAGAACTGCGAAAAGGCGGGGCGTTTCTACACATTCCTGGCGGCTATGGATCAGGATACTTCCTTTGCAGACAATAACATCGAGATGCCCTTGGGATCGGTCACTCAGGGAATTTGCCCTGAAGGGTGGCATATCCCGTCTGAATTGGACTGGAACGCGCTCCTTTCGTATGTAATCGAAAGGTACGCTCAGGAGTCTGCTGTTGCTCTTTATGCTGGATTGGTGGAGGGCGCTTCGGTTAGTGAAATTTTCACCTATACCTATGCGTTTAAATCCGTTGTCGCATGGGATTTCGATTACTGGCGCGTCGCGAGCAATGCATCCGGTTTTTCCACTGTTCCTATGGGCCGCAGAGATCCTGACGGTAGCTTTGTGAATACGCAGGATAATTTTAATATCTGGCTTGCTTCGGAGAAACTTGTCCAGATGTTTATTGCGGGAGCGCCGGCAGGGGAAGATATTGCGAGCTCGGATTATTATCCGGTTATTTCTGCATATAACACATCGATTCCCGCGAGCTTGCTTCAGCAACCAGATGCTCGCAAATATGGTTATCCGGTCCGCTGTATCAAGGATTAACTTTCTACATTTGTAATCATGGCAAAGAAAAAGAAATTCTGGAAATCGAATAGTGGAGCTGCCGCATTCCGTGGCAAGGAAGACCGCATCCGCGAAACGCTCTCGCAGGTCATCAGTGGAGAAAGCAGGCTCCTGCACCGCCCGGATGAACTGTACGAGACTATCGCGAAGACGATTGACGATATCGAGGATTTCAAGGATGTCGGCCTGCAGCTCGAACTGCTTGCCTGGACGCTCCGCACGGACTTTCTCTCGTTCAAGGCAGACGACGAGGAACGCGACGACTGGGAAAGCCTCTTCTACGACGCGGGAACCTTCTTCGTGGAACTTGCAAGCCAGTACGATGACAAGGACTACATTGCCGACCTGATTCACGACCTGGCGCTCCGTCACGTGGGTGGGGAAGGCCGTTCCGTCGTTTTCCTCTCCCTAAACGAAGTCCTGCCTGACGAACGCGCGAAGGCGCTCATTGATGAACTTATCGCGACGGTTACGGAGGTCGAACTCCAGAACCGCGAAGACATCATCGATGCCATTACCGACATGGCAGATGCGCTCGGCGATTGCGAACGCTATACGAAGGCCGCCCTCCTCAAGGACCCGGACAAGAGCAACGCGACGCTAATCGATATCGCGAACGAGTACTTTGTCGCAGGCAACATCGAGCTTGCTAAGCAGTGGCTCGGCGACGTGCGCGACCCCGGTGCCGAAGACGAAGAAGCCTATCTCGACCTCATGGCGGCTATTGCCGACAAGGAAGGCCGCAAGTCCGATTGCCTCAAGATTGCAAATCTTTTGTACGAAAAATTCCCGAAGGTCATCAACCTAGCTCGCCTTTGCCAGCTGGTTGATGAAAAACAGGCCGATACGCTCCTCAGCGAACATTCCAGCTTCCGCAGCGGCGGCAATGTCGATACCGAATTCATGCAGTTGCTTCTCGGCATGAAGCGCTACGCGCTTCTCGAAAAGTATATCGACATGTACGAGAAGGACTTGCCTGCAGAGGATGCAGAAGTCCTGAACGGAATTTCGGATGAACTAGAAAAGGCCGGCCAGAAAGAACTGGCCGACCACATTCGAGAGTGGACCGTCGAGGAACCCGAGGATGCTCAGGCCTTCGACGACCGCGACAATTAATTACTTCAGGGCTGCAATGATAGCATCACCCATGCCAGTGGTGCCCACCTTGGTGCAGCCTTCCTGGTAGATGTCGCCAGTGCGGAAGCCCTGGGCGATGACCTTTTCGCAGGCAGCTTCGATAGCCTTGGCCGCTTCTTCTTCCTTGAAGGTGTAGCGAAGCATCAAAGCCACGGAGAGAATCTGTGCGAGCGGGTTAGCGATACCCTTGCCTGCGATGTCCGGAGCGGAACCACCGGCCGGTTCGTACAGACCGAAGGAACCTTCGGCGATAGAAGCGGACGGGAGGAGGCCCATGGAACCGGTGAGCATGGCGCATTCGTCGGTGAGGATGTCGCCGAAGAGGTTCGGGCAGAGGAGCACGTCGAATTCACGCGGGCGCTTCAGGAGCTGCATGGCGGCATTGTCCACGTAGAGGTGTTCGAGAGTCAGTTCCGGGTAGTCCTTGATGACTTCGTTCACGACTTCGCGCCAGAGCACGCTCGTGGTGAGCACGTTGGCCTTGTCGATGCTGGCGACCTTCTTGTTGCGGAGCATGGCGGCGTCAAAGGCGAAGCGGGCAATGCGTTCGACTTCGTAGCGGCTGTACTTCATGGTGTCGAAACCGATTTCTTCCTTGGAGCCCGGAACGCCTTCGCGGCCCTTCGGCTGGCCAAAGTAAACGTCACCCGTCAGTTCGCGGACGGTGAGGATGTTGAAACCGTCACCCACGATGTCGGCACGGAGCGGGCAAGCGCCTGCGAGTTCCTTGTAGACGCGGGCCGGGCGGAGGTTGCAGAAAAGCTTGAAGTGCTTACGGAGCGGGAGGAGGGCACCGCGTTCCGGCTGCAGGTTCGGGGGGAGGTGTTCCCACTTCGGGCCACCCACGGAACCGAAAAGAATACAGTCAGAAGCTTCGCCCAGCTTGAGGGTGCTTTCCGGCAGCGGGGAACCGCTTTCGTCGTAGGCGGCACCACCGACGTTTGCCCATTCGGCGTTCACGTCGAAGCCGAACTTCTTGGAAACCACGTCCAGCACGCGGACAGCTTCTTTCATCACTTCGGGGCCGATACCGTCGCCCGGAAGCACTGCAATCTTGTAATTCTTGCTCATTGTTAATCCTTGGTTTATAATTTGAACGGCTCAAAAATAGTAAATTGTAAGGTGTTCAAGGTTTTTTTTCGAGGTCTGAAGTGTTTTTTAGAATGTTAATTCTTGGTGTTTTGATGGTTTTTGTTGGCTGTGGTACAAATGAGAACCCAAAGCCTGTATCCGTTACGACTTATAGTGTTTTAGATTCAGTTCTTTTTAAAAAGTTTTTTGATGACAGAAACGCCGAGTTTGGTAATGAAATTAGTAAAATATTTGAAGATATTGAAAAGCTCAATGTAAGGCAAAAGTCTGATAGTGCAAAACAGCAATGTACTTATAAGGTTTGCTTTTCAGACGTTGACGGAGTCATAACTCGTCATCCTTGTTCCTTAGATTCTGCACTGCTTGTGAATGTGGTGAAGAAAATGAATGGTGAAGACTCTCTGAAGGGACTTCGTTTTAAACTGCAATCCATAAGCTACGCGCAATCTGTCATTGAAGACTTTCCGACAATGTCAAAAATAATTCTCAATGAGGATGGTTCTCTTGAAGCGACCTGTGCTTCAAAAGAAGGAAAGACTTGCAATCATCTTTATGCTCAAGTGGTTGTATCCAAGAAGTTTTCAATAGAGCGATTCCTAGAAGAAGAAGGTTCGACTTGGGTGCCGGAAAGTTACTATGTTAGCATCGATGAAAATAATTTCGCCAAAGATTTTGAAATGGCTTTACTGCTGGCCTCTATTTTTGAAAGGAGTCTTAAGCACTTCTATAGGGGAAATGAGGTTGATTCCTTGATTCCCTTTGAAATGTGTTATGAAAATGGTTTTGCGGTTCCCTGCGGATTGTCCCCAAAGGAGCGTGACATTGTGAAGAAAACAGTTGAGAATTATGGGGATACTTTAATTGCTGTTACTTACCAAAAAAGTCTAACAATGAATGCTTTTGCTTATGATGGAATGACTAGCAAGCATTTTTGCAAATCCCAGGACGGAATTCATTGCAGTGAATTGTATGCGCTAGTGAGGGAGAAAAATGAAGAATTAGAGAAGTTCTGTAAAATGCTTGAAGAAAAAAATGTAAAACATACATGTGCCGGAGCGATGGATTTGTGTTACGCTGTAGGTTCTAGAATGGCTTTGTATCGCTTTAGCACGAAGGATTTATATGCGGCAAAAGAAGAACTGTCGCATGGAGATATAATGCCGAGCAGCGATGGGATGTTGTACAAAAAAGACGGAACATACCTAGGTTTCGAAAAAAACTCATCGCTGATGTGACAAATCGAAAAGACGGCACTTTTGTAGCCCGAGAAAAAACAATCAAAAATTAACGTGCAATCCGCACTTGCTTTACTGTGCCGTTCTTCACGGAGCGGAGCATGTAGACGCCCTGGACCTTGATGTCGCTTGTATTCTGGAGCACTGAAACGGCGTCGTCGATGGTGTAGGCGCGCAGGCGGCCGAGTCGGACGCCGTTCAGGTCGAATACGTCGTACGCCTGGAGGGTATTCGCCTGCAGGTGGAGGCTGCTGCCGATTGCAATCGTGGAATCGGCAATAGTCGAATCCCTTGCGGTGGTATCTTCCTGGAAATTGAAATATTCCTTGAGCCATGTCATTGCCGGGCGGTCTTCACCATCCCTGATGAGGCCGCAACAGTTAATCCCTGGGTTTGTGATGCATTGCATTAAGGATTGCCCATAGAGATAGCCCCATAGGGTGACTCCTACTACATATTCGGTTTCCATGAAAACAGGAATATGTTCCGCGAAGCAGTTTTTTTGAATACTGTCTATTTCATTGCTGATGTTGTATTCAGAAATGAGTAGAGGCGTTTCTGTTTTCTCGTAAATCTCCTGAAGGGCGTTCTTGAGCAAGTCTGGATTGTAGCATTTCATGGGGCCGGTTCCCATCACAATCAAATCGTTGCCTTCAAGTCCGTAGGCGTCAACTGGGGCCCCGTTGTTCTTGATCGTATTGATTAGGTCGATCCCTTCATTTCTTTCCCACTGGATTGTGTTGTAGTCGTTGTAAATGAGGATTGCTTGGGGCCAGCGTTCGCGGGCCATCTTGAATGCGGTGGTTATGAATTTATAGTCTTCGTTGTCGCCGCCAAGGGCTTCGATAATTTTGTTGTTGCTGCCTATTTGTGAATGGATTCGCCTGGCTTCACTGACCACGTTGATGTATTCTAGATCCGGATAACGCTCCGCAACGGCATCGAACCACGCGGTAATGGCTTCTTTTGTTTCGTCCGCACTAAGGTCTCTAAGCCAAGAAGGGTTTCCCGAAGCCCATAATAGGGCATGAAATTTGAATGTAGCCTTGTTCTTTTTTGCCCAGTTGTAGGGGATGTCGCATTCGGAAAAATCGAAGGTGCCGCGAGTTTGTTCGACGGTTCGCCAAGTGCATTGCCTTTCTGGGGTAATCTGATTCCAATAAGTCCCGAAGTCAGAAGGGACAGGCCCTTCGACAGTTGTACTGCCGAGGAACTTTGCCGCACCGTCGGCAAGGCCAAGGGCGAAAACGCTACTCACGGCCACGCACAAAAGGGCCACAGGCGCAATTTTTAAAATTCTAGAAGTCATAGCTATCCATTATAAACATATATTCCCTTTAGGGATAAATTCCCAGGGTTGCGCTGTTTGTCGTGGATAATACGTCAATATGCAAAAAGGAACCTTGCGGTTCCTTTCTGCTTGAAATGTCGATGAAATTAATCGTCGTTTTCGTTGCCCGAGGGCTTAGCGCAGCGGTCTCTCGACCAGTTGGTCTGCTTGAAGCAGGCGCTTCTGGTGTAGCAACATCCGTTGGCGTTGCTAGCTGTTTTTTCGCATTCGCAAGCAATACCGTCGTTGTTGCCATCAGCGTCAACAAGTTCGCCGCTAGCGCAGACCACCATAAATCCCTCACCATGGTAAACATTGTTGATGCAGGTCTGCAGGGTGTTGTGGCATAAGCCGAAGTAGGTTCCCAGGGCGTTGCACGATACGCGGCGCGTCTCGTTAGTAAGGTCGAATTCAAAATCTTCCACGCGTTCTTCAGGAGCGGAGACTGGTTTGTGATTCGTCCAGTTGTAGCCGTGAACTTCTTTCGCTGCCATTTTTTTACTAGGAATCAGGTCCTTCCATTTCTGTTTCGTCTCGAAACTCCTGAACGGCGGGTAGTCGGGGTCTTCGTCCTTGAGAATTTGTTTGCAACGTTCCTCGTTGTAGCAGGGGTTTGGATTGGAAGGCGCTCCGCCCATTGGCTCACCCCAGCAGGGATCACAATTCGAACATTGATCCGTGTCGCATTCGTTCTCCATCTTCTGTGGATCGGTGCCTTCTCTACAAGCGACGGGGCATTGGTAATACTCCTTGTCGAGCGGGTCGAACTTGTTATGGAGCCTTTCCCATTGCCCGTCGACGCACCTGTACATGATGGCGTTGTTGTTGATGTCGTTGTCGCACCTCAGTTCGCCGTTAAGACATTCGCCACAGATAGCCTTGTCGGCACGGCACGACTTGTTGCCGCATATGGAAACGGCCTTCTTGGCTTCGCCTGCAACACACTCGTAGACGGTTCCCTTTCCTTCGTCATCGTTGGTGCATGTGTGTTCGTAGTTCGTGCACTCGCCGCAACCGTTGTCGCGCGGGTCGCAGGATTTCCCGTCACAACTTTCAGTTATTTTCTTGCCCTTTTCGCAGCGGGTGACCGTCGCCTTGAACTTCTTGTCCTCGGTACAGGTCTGCACGTCGTCGAGGCATTCGCCACAGTCCGTGCCCTCTTCGTTACAAGAGACTGTGCCGCACGAGCGGTTCACGACGATTCCTTTTATGCATTCCTTGACAATGCCGATGCCCATGGGGCTGTTGGAGCAGGAGTTCTTGTAGCTGTCGTCGCATTCGCTTTCGGCTGTGCTGATGGGGTTCGCGCATTTCTTGGTCATGGTGTTGCAGACAGAACCGACATCGCAGATTTCTTCGCTACAGACGCAGATACCGTCCTTTTCCTTGCCGCCCGAAGCTTCGCATAGCTTAGCGAAGTTCTTGAGGTCTTCCTCCGAAGCGGACGACGAACTGCTTTTGCCTTTTGCCGACGATGAAGAACTCTTCTTTACGCTGCTCGACGAACTAGACGTGTCTGCGATTTCGACGCGATGCCACTTGCTGTCGTCGCAGAAATACTCCGTCTCCTGCTCCTTGGCATACACGGTGTCGCCCTGGTTGCTTTCACCGCAAGTTCCGAGTTCGTAAATCGAATTGACTTCGGTGATGATCTTACGGCCGGAGGAATCGTCGTCGCCGCAGGCGCTAAGTGTTATTGCGGCTCCGACAGCAGCCACAAGGAAAAAAGAGAAAAAAGTTTTTCCCATATAAGACTCCTTTGTTTTCCCATACAAGGCTAAGTATAGTTTTTTGGCCGGAAGTCTATGGCGGTTTCTTGGGGACTTTGACTATATAACCCCCTATTTTGGGGTGCCAGTCCGTTCTTCAATCTCGCGCGGGTGGAACAGCCGGTGTTCCTGCTTGATGAATTCCTTGTCGATGTGCGTATAGATTTGCGTGGTGCTGATGTCGGCGTGGCCTAGCAGTTCCTGCAGAACGCGCAGGTCCATGCCCGCCTCCAGGCAGTGGGTAGCAAAGCTGTGGCGGAAGGTGTGGGGCGACACCTGCTTGGTCAGGTGGGCCGTGTGCTGTTGCACGATTTTCCAGGCTCCCATGCGGGTCATGGGCTTGCCGCGGGAATTCAATATAACGTTGTCTGTAGTCGGGTGGGTGAGGGGGCGGCCTTCTTCGATCCAAGCCCGCAGGTTTTCCTTCGCCTTGCTCCCGAGGGGCACCAGACGCTGCTTGTTGCCCTTCCCGATGGGGATGAGCCACTCGTTATCGAGATCCAACTGCGAAAGCTTGATTCCGAGCGTTTCCGAGATGCGTAGCCCCGCGCTGTACATGAGTTCGAAAAGCGCCGTATCCCTCAGCGGGTTCTTGCCGTTTGCCGCACTCTCGAACACGCTGTCGACCTCCTCGCGGGTGAGGTACTGGGGGAGGTAGTGTCCGAGCTTGGGACGTTCGAGCATCGATTCGGTGCTGTAGTCGTATTCGCCCTCCTTC
Organism: Fibrobacter sp. UBA7003; assembly: GCA_002449765.1. Classification (GTDB taxonomy): domain Bacteria; phylum Fibrobacterota; class Fibrobacteria; order Fibrobacterales; family Fibrobacteraceae; genus Fibrobacter. The sequence continues at coordinate 2,650 of DJXN01000004.1, read as the reverse complement.
TGCATGTACTTAAGGAACCCGCGCAGGCTCGAAAAATGCCTCGCGATGGATGTGGGGGAGTATTCCACCTGCCCGGCAGTGAATGTCAGGAACTCGTCCAGCTTTTCGGGGGTCAGTTCCTTCAGATCGAGCCCGATTTCGTCGAGCCAGCCTACAAAATGCCGCAAATCCTCCTGATAGCTCTGGATGGTGGCCGGAGAAAGGTTCCGTTCCACCCCCAAAAACGCCAGGTAGGCATCTACGCGGTTCGAATTGAGGCTCATGTAGTGGAATTTAGCTTTTTTTTCTAAAAAATCCCCTTGACAGCCCTTTTTTTCTTTTCTATAATTGACCCCGTCCTAAGCGACTATGGATGATTAGCTCAGTTGGTAGAGCAGCTGACTCTTAATCAGCGGGTCGCAGGTTCGACCCCTGCATCATCCACGAAAACCTCTCCCCAGCGGAGAGGTTTTTCTTTTTTTTGGGGTAAATAAGCAGAATATAGGGGGATGCTACAAAATGTTGTAGATTTTATATTAAGCCATGATGAATAAAAAGAATTGCAAGGTCTTTTTTGTGTTGCCCTGGGCTTGATAGAACACCCGACTTTGAGAATTTCTCCGAGGAATACGTAAGCACGGGCGACGGAAACTATTGTACCAAGGGCGGGAGTACCAGTTGTGGCGACATGATTCTTGAGAAGGGTTATCTCCATTATGATGCCTACCGGCATGCCGACCTCGTTCCTTATCATTATACTTGTGGAAATTTCCGTTCCAAAACGGGAGCCAAGGGAGATTGGTCCAATCCGGTCTACTACACTCCGGGGATGGTTCAAAAGAATCTTGTGTTCGCTCCGACGCCCGATGGCCGTTTAGATATGTATGATGGTGTCTTTATCCAGAAGGCAAATGACCTCTGCGACAATTCCAACTTCCACCAGTGGTATTCGGCTTAGCCTGCCTGTCTCGGACAAGCCGGGGTATTTCCTGGTTGACTATGATTATGGCAACGGGGGGGGGGCTTCCCGCTGGACTCCATCGTCGGTGAACGGCGTGTCGGTTTTGGTTTCTGCCACTCCGAAGCCAACAAGGAAACGAACCCGACCTGTTCGCAGTGGCTTCTACGGCGAACTTATGCAAGAACTGGCTCAATAATGGTGGGCCTAGGGCCACGGACGCCGCTGCTGTTGCGGCAACCGCTTCCCCCGAGGGTATTAGGTTCCTCCGCACGAACCTTGCCGAAATCGCCCCGCCAAGATATAGTCAGAAATAAACACGGCGTTCCATGTTGTAATTCCTTTTTTTGGACGAAAAAAAGGAATTTGTGCCGGCGAAATCACGCTTTTTTGCATTTTTTGGGTGTGCTTGTCATACAATGGATGGTAAATGTGTTCTCTTGTGGACAAATTTACTACAAATTACTATCTTTGCTCACTAGTATGTTTGAGAAGGGTTCAATTAAGTAAGGATATTTTTATGAAAATAGTTTTGCCTGTTGCTGGTAATGGACTCCGCCTTCGTCCCTACACGGAAGACCGCCCCAAGTGCCTTTTGCCGCTTGCTGGCAAGACCATCATCGACTGGATTGTCGAGGATGCTTCATGCCTTAAACCTTCCGAAACCATCTTTATTACGGGCTACAAGGCCGAAAAGATGGACGAATACCTAAAGACTAAACCCGAATGGGGGAACGTCCGCACGGTGCTCCAGTCAAATCCGCAGGGCCTGGGCGAGGCGATTAGCCTTGCGCTTCCTTACGTAAACGACGATGAGCCGCTCCTGATTATCTTGGGCGACACGCTTTTCGAGGCTGACCTCTCCATCTTGAACGGCGCTCAGGAAAACATCCTCTACACCTACAAGGTCGAAGACCCCAAGCGTTTCGGTGTCGCGGTGGTGGGCGAGAACGGCCTGATTGACCGTCTAGTCGAAAAACCGCAGGAATTCGTGAGCGACGAGGCGATTGTCGGCATCTACTACATCAAGGACGTGAAGGCCCTGAAGGATGCGCTCAAGTATTTGATGGACAACGATATCCGCACCAAGAACGAATTCCAGCTTACGGATGCGCTCGAAATGATGATCGAGCAGGGCTGCAAGTTCAGGACTGCCCCCGTTTCGCGCTGGCTCGACTGTGGCCTTGTCGAAACCTTGCTCGATACGAACGCGCATATCCTCAAGAGGAACGACAATTCCAAGGAAATGGCCGCTCCTGGTGTTGAAATCATTCCGCCCTGCTTTATCGGCAAGGGTGCGAAGATTCACGGCTGCAAGATTGGTCCGTTTGTCGCCATCGGCGAGGGCTGCGAACTTTCGGGAGTCGAAATCCGCGATGCTATCGTCTGGAACGGCGTGAAGATTTCGAACGGAGTAGTCAAGAACACGGTCGTCCACAAGTAAAACGGCAAATTTTTGGAACAAAAGCCCCGGCTTTGATGTGAACCCCGAAAGTTGGACACAACTTTCGGGATTTTCATATATGAAATACACAAAAGAAGAATGGGATAAAGTCCTTGAACTCTATCAAAAAGGGAATGGATCCATCCTCATCTCAAAGATTACAGGCATAAACGAACGATACATCCGACACCGATGCAGGCAATATGACCTTACTGGTACCTGGTGCACGGAAAGGAAAGTTGGCGTTCGCCCAAATGCGGAACTTAAAA
>DJXN01000012.1 GCA_002449765.1 Fibrobacter sp. UBA7003 | reverse complement strand
CCTACATCGTGAGCGACAATACCGCAGCTGGCACCCACCCGGACCTCACTCTCGTCGCGAACGGTTCCGATGTGCTCCTGGAACACCAGGCCGCCGAACTCCTCCGTGCCGAAGGCAAGGCCGTGCGCGTTGTCTCCATGATTAGCCCGGCCCTCTTCCTCAAGCAGGACAAGGCGTACCGCGACCAGGTGATTGTGCCCTGGACTCCGGTGTTCGCTCTCTCCAGCGGCCTCCCGGTTCTCTTCGACCGCGTGGTTGGCGGGTTCGGCAAGGCTTGCGGCCTGGAACGCTTCGGCGCTTCCGCTCCGGCTGGCGTGCTCGAGAAAGAATTCGGCTACGTGCCCGAGGCAGTTGCCGCGAAGGCCAAGGAATACCTCGCCGAGTTCAAGGCGAACGTTGAAGCCTTCAAGAAGGCGAACGGGTAAATTGTTAAGGCTCGAACCCTGGATATTCTAAATCCATTGCGACCGGATAAAACCGGTCGCTTTTTGTGTGTTGGCGTTCTCGGACAATCCAATAATCTATATTACGATGTAGAGACACAATTCACAAAAGGATACAATATGGCAAACAAGTACGCCGGAACCCAGACCGAAAAGAACCTCCAGGCCGCCTTCGCAGGTGAATCCCAGGCCCGCAACAAGTACACCTACTTCGCCAGCCGTGCTAAGAAGGATGGCTTCGAGCAGATTGCTGAACTCTTCCTCAAGACTGCCGACAACGAGAAGGAACACGCCAAGATGTGGTTCAAGGAACTGGAAGGCATCGGCGATACCGCCGAAAACCTGAAGGCTGCCGCCGATGGCGAGAACTACGAATGGACCGACATGTACGAGGACTTCGCGAAGACCGCCGAGGCCGAAGGCTTCAAGGCTCTCGCCAACAAGTTCCGCATGGTCGCCGCCATCGAAAAGCGCCACGAAGAGCGCTACCGCGCCCTCCTCAAGAACGTGGAGACTGCCGCCGTGTTCGAGAAGAGCGAAGTCAAGGTTTGGGAATGCCGCAACTGCGGCCACATCGTCGTCGGCACCAAGGCTCCGGCTGCATGCCCGGTGTGCGCCCACCCGCAGTCCTTCTTCGAAGTCACTGCTGAAAATTACTAGGAACCGAATGCCGCAAAGACATGCTGGCATGTCTTTATGGCTGAGGCGAAAAGTAATGCGCTCTGCGCAAATTGCTAATCGAATCCCTTTCAAAAACTAGAAAGCCTCGGTTCTAAACGAACCGGGGCTTTTAATTTGTTTGATATCCTTGACAGCGTTTGGCGCGGCTGTGCGGTTTACTTGACCTGCATGTTCAGGAGCTTGACCGTCGAACCCTGCTGCACACGGACCACGTAGCGACCGTTGGGCATTGCCTTGAATGTATGGGCGAAGTTGCCTGCGGCGACCATTTCGCTGTGGCTTTCGATAGTGACGCCCATCATGTCGACAACCTGGACCTTTACGACGCCGGCCTTGGCAACAGCGACCTGCAAGGTATTGCCCTGGAGGGAGGCCTTGAAGCTCGCGCTTGCGACAGCGGGAATGGCCTGGATAGCTTGGGCAGGCAAGGTCCCGACACATTTCACGTTGTCGATTGCCAGGGAGGTCCCGAGATTCGCTGCGGTAAGTTTCTCGTCGACTACCCAGGTCAACTTTGAAACCTTGGCCCAGGAGAAGGCGACGATGCTTGTCGGGGCGACATCTGCAACCCATTCAGGCTGTGCCATGGTGGAGACGGTCACCGTCTTCCAGGCGGCTGCGGCACTCTGGTCGGTTGCTACGTGCTCGTATCCGTTGTCGGCCTTGACTCCTGTCACGGAACTGCGCATGTGGTGTCCGGAACCCTTGTAGTCATATTGGATGGCGGTGCAGTTGGCAAGTGTTCCGGCATCGAAGGCGACTTCCATGCCGACGGACGGGTAAGCCGTGTCGCCCGGTGTAATGCCAGAAATGCCCTTCATCTCGATATAGGAGTTGGTGCCTTCCTTTACAATCATATCCCAGGACTGGTTTGCGTCCTGAGTGTTGGTGAAGGATCCGCCGGCCTTGTACAGGTACCAGTAGGCGGTCTTTCCGAGCTTTTCGGCTGTGGTGTTGCCGTCATCGAAGTCATCGATGACAACGGCAGACTTCGGAACGTCGGGTGTGGTGCTGCCGCCACCGACGTAGCCGGCGCAGTTCACATCGTCGATGTAGAGATAGTCGGCTGTCGCTTCGCCCTTGATTTCCCAGGCCAGCTGCACGACGTTCGCCATCTTCAGGGGGATCGTGGTTCCCCAGCCATCTTCCTGGGTGAGCGACGATACGGGGACAGATGCCGTGCTCCAGCTTGCGCTGCCCGCCATGGCTTTCGAGTGCCTGTTGTATTCGGTCAACGCACCTTTTTCGTCGCCGTCCATCACGGCCTTCAGATTGTGGCCCGCCCCCTTATACTTGTACGAAATAGCGGTACAGCCGGAAAGGCCACCCGCGACGTTCAAACCGAGCGTTACGTAGGGGTCGTAGGGGTTGTCGCCCTTGACAAGTTTGATGCCGGTCAAGCCAGCTCCGAATTTTGAACCGCCTGCGGCAGCTTCCGGCAAAACAACGACAAGGCCAAATTCGTCTTCCGTGTTCGTGTAGGACGAAGCACCCTTGTCGTTTTTGTCGTTGAAAGCGTACCAGGCGTCGTTCTTGCCTCCGGTGCTTGCGAGCCCGTTTCCATCTTCGAAATCGTCGATGTTGGCGGTTGTCTGCGCAGATGCCATGGCGGCAGCCGCGCACAGTGTAAATAGGACTTCTTTGTTCATGAAACCTCCGATTAGTTTATGATTAATTTAGTATTCGCTTCCGATTCCATCAAGCATATTGTTGCTTATTGGGGGATAATGCCTTTTTTTAGGGCTGATATTAGGGATTTGTTGGTGAGAAAGATCCTAATAGGGGGGGTGCGCTTGTTCTGCCAGTCATGGCGCTTTGATTGTGGAAAGATATTTTTTTTCTTATAATAAAATTTTATAAACAAATAAATGTGGAAGTTTGTTTTTTAGCCGGAATTGTTTTTTATATTTCTGCTCTTATTAAATAACACATAACGTTGTACTAAATACAACAAAGTTGTATGTTAAAAAATCATAGGACTAATAATGAAAAAACAACTTCTAACTATGCTGGCCTGTGCATCCATGGGCTTCGCTCATCAGGTGACGGCAAATATCACGGATGAGTATTCTTATATACCAAACCAGGCGGGTTTGCATTTTCATATCAATAACCCGGAGAATCAGACGCGAAAGGTTCGTATGGCCTACCTGTTCTTTGCTGAAGAGGGGCAAAAGTTCATTATTGACCGCACGCTCGGTTGCGTCGATAAGAACATCAAGGGTATTGACAATGCCATCATAAATCTTAATGACACGGGCAAGGGACGCTACGTCCTCGATGTTATGCTGGATATGCCTCAGGGATCGAAGGATTTCTGCATTCTTCTGAGGAAGAACAATTTTGGAAACTTCAAGGTTGACAGGGACTTCATCGTTAATTGGGACATGGGCGTCGATGGAGAATCCCTTCACTATACATATACGGAAAGTCCACTGGATCATGACTTGACTTACAATTACGTCGCGAAGCCGCGTGCTGTTGACCACCAGCTAAAGAAGAACGAACGCTTTGTGGCAAAGACGATGTATGACGAAAAGACGGAGGGCCTCACCGAAGCAGAGAGGTTCAGGAGTTCTTGGAGCGCGACCTTTAGGGATGTACCCGCCAAGGCTCTTGTCGACCTTAATGTGGAATCTTACGGTGCATACAAGGATACACGCATGCTGATGACCTCCTTCGGCTCGCTGATTGATCAGTTCCATTGGAATGAATCTACGTTCGATGGTCACTATCACTTCTACACGGGCGTCGAAGAACGTGAAATCTTTATTGGTCGCTGCTGGGGCATTGCGGTGTTCAATATGTACAGCTATTTCTTTGGCAACAGGAATACCATAGAAAATGCTATGACCCAGGACGAGATGATTTACAAGGCGAAGGTGGTCTTGGATGGTGGCGACCCGAAAACGGGTGTCTTTAGGCCGAATTTGAGCGAAGGAGAGGATAACAGAACTTCTGCGAAGCTTATCAACGAAATTATGTATGGCGCCAATGCAGTTGTGCACAACCTAAGCAAGGAGCCGCTGAGTGGCGAAAAAGTCTACAACTTGATTAGGGGTAATGATATCCAGAAGGGAAAACCGCTTTTCATTTCTATTAGCACGCCTGCTGGTGGTCATGCGCTGCTGATCGATGGCCTTGCGCTTACGGTTGATGGAAAGAATGATACTCTGGTCCACCTTGTCAATCTTGATAATTTTGGAAGTGAATCGTACATTTATTGGGACGCTCTCAAGAAAATGCTTTCGGGATACGTGACCTATGATACACCGACCGGATTTGCAACGACCGATGCCCTGCATCCTGTTGATCTCGATAGCGATGGCGATGGTGTCGTGGACTTTGATGAATACTATAGGTTCAAGACTAACGAAAACAAGTATAGCACGGCAGGCGACGGAGTTTCGGACTATGACAAGATTTATGCCGAAACGGTCAGCATGGTTATGGATTTTGATGACCCTGGGTGGGTTCGACAGGGATTCCCTGTGGGCGATCCGCAGGATATTCCTGATGACGTTACACTTTATGCCTTGGATTACCTTTCCGTCAATGACAATGTTGCTTGTTTCGACTCTCCCAATGAAAATTTGACGAAGAAAGATAATATTTCCTTTGGTTGCAAGGTTGCTTCGGAAGGAACAAGAAAGATAAATACGGTCAACGAAGGTTCTCGTGCGTTTGTCAAGGCTATTTATAGCAAGGGCGGAGTCCTTATTCGTGACAAGGCCCAGGTTGGCAATGTCGCTATGTTTGTTTCGGATAGGGATTACTATGGCGTGACCATCCAGGGCAATGCAGCGGACTACCAGAAGCGTATTTTCTACCCGAATCCTGCTACCTGGCCGTTCAAAGTGAAAAAGAATGTCGAGTCTATAGACGGCATGATTAGCTACCAGCAGAAGATTGTCAAGAATGGTGAGACGTTTACCATTTCTGGCGAAGAAGGTCATAACAACTTTGGATTCCTTAAGGTGGAAGGCGGTGGTAAACTTATCATCGGGACCGGTGAAATCTATGTTGGCAATATCCAGCTCGAATCGGGTTCGACCTTTATGTTCGAACATCCTTCTTACGAGACGGTTCTCCATCTGAACGGCAACGTCATCTGGCGTGGTAAGTATGTGGAAAATGAGTCTGTTGAAGTTCGTTTCCAGTCTATGTCCAATGCGGTGGCGCGTGGTTTCAAGTTGATTCAGCACAGCAACAACGAAATGGATATCAGCTCGGTGTGGCATGGTACGATTATCGCTCCTTATAGCAAGGTCGTGCTGGGACAGCCTTCCGGCGCGAAGAAGATTTTTGGCCAGGTTCTTGCGAAGGAAGTGATTGTCCACCAGAATAGCTTTGTCTACCATGTTGCTTACTCGCCTAACGATCCTGCAAGGCTCCTTGCGAAGAAGCGTGGCGAAGAAATCAAGGTTGAAAAGCCTGTGGCGTCGCCGGTGGCTTCTAACGTGAAGATTATGAGTATTTCTCGTGACGAGATTGGCCTTGCGGTGACCAAGCCGGGTCGCTACAATGTTTCCGTCATGAAAACGAATGGTTCCGTGGTTGCCTCCTTCTCGGTGGATAGGGGCATGCCGGGTGCCGAGTCGGTGAGGTGGAGTGCTGAGGGTATTCCGAACGGAACATACATCCTTGCAATCAAGCACGAAGGAAAGGTCAGCTCGAAACTCTTTGTGCTGAAGTAAAAAAGACCGTTCTCTTACTTCAATTTCAAACCGGGTTTTGCAAACCCGGTTTTCTTTTTCCTAAATTTATCAAGCTAACATTCACCACCGGGATCGCCATCCCGATGGATTAACTCTTAACGTGAGGAATAAACAAAAAATGGCAAGAGCATTGATTATCGGTTGTGGCGCTGTCGCCACGGTTGCTATCAAGAAGTGCTGCACGGCAAGCGAAGTGTTCAGCGAAATCTGCATCGCTAGCCGCCACCGCGAAAACTGCGAGAAGCTGGCACAGGAACTGCGCCCGAACACGAAGACGGTCATCACGACTGCCGCCGTGGATGCAGACAAGGCCGAAAATGTCTCTAAGCTCATCAAGGAATACAAGCCCGACCTGGTGATGAACATCGCGCTCCCGTACCAGGACCTCGCCATCATGGACGCCTGCCTCGAATGCGGCGTGAACTACATGGATACGGCGAACTACGAGCCCGAAAACATCGACGATCCGGAATGGCGCAAGGTCTACGACAAGCGCTGCAAGGAACAGGGCTTCAGCGCCTACTTCGACTACAGCTGGCAGTGGGCTTACAAGGAAAAGTTTGAAAAGGCCGGCCTCACGGCGCTGCTCGGTTCCGGCTTTGACCCAGGTGTTTCCCAGGCCTACTGCGCCTACGCCCTCAAGCACCAGTTCGATACCATCGAAGAAATCGACATCCTCGACTGCAACGGCGGCGATCACGGCTACAAGTTTGCCACCAACTTTAACCCCGAAATCAACCTGCGCGAAGTTTCTGCTCCGGGTAGCTACTGGGACACCGACGAAAACGGCAAGGGCCACTGGGTCGAAATCCCGGCCATGAGCATCAAGCGCGAATACGTGTTTGACGAAGTGGGCAAGAAGGACATGTATCTGCTGCACCACGAAGAAATCGAATCCCTGGCCCAGAACATCCCGGGCGTCAAGCGCATCCGCTTCTTCATGACGTTTGGCCAGAGCTACCTCGACCACATGCGCTGCCTCGAAGACGTGGGCATGCTCAGCACGCAGCCGATCAAGTTCCAGGGTCAGGACATCGTGCCTATCCAGTTCCTCAAGGCGCTCCTCCCGGACCCGGCAAGCCTCGGCCCCCGCACCGTGGGCAAGACGAACATCGGTTGCATTTTCAAGGGCACCAAGGACGGCAAGCTGAAGACCTACTACCTCTACAACGTTTGCGACCATCAGGAATGCTACAAGGAACTGGGCAGCCAGGCGATTGCCTACACGACTGGCGTTCCGGCTATGTGCGGCGCCATGATGGTGCTCACCGGCAAGTGGAACAAGCCGGGCGTACATACCGTGGAAGAATTCGACCCGGATCCGTTCATGGAAGCCCTCACCAAGTACGGCCTCCCGTGGAAGGAAAACTTCAACCCTGTTCTCGTTGACTAGAGAGACTCAGAGCAATGAAAAAATGGCGCATTGACGATTCCCGTGACTTGTACAACGTCAAGGGTTGGGGCGTGAACTTCTTCGACATCAACGAGAAGGGCCACGCAACGGTTCACCCGCTCAAGGAAGGCGGCCCGGACATTGACCTTTACGAGTTGGTGCAGGAACTTTCGCTCCGCGACGTCTCCACCCCGATGCTGCTTCGCTTCCCGGATATCCTGGACAGCCGCATCGAGAAGATCAACGAGTGCTTCAACAAGTCCCGCACGGAATATGGTTTCAACGGGAGCTACTACAGCATTTTCCCGATCAAGGTGAACCAGCAACGCGCCGTGCTCGAAGAAATCGTCAGTCACGGCAAAAAATACAACATCGGTCTCGAGGCCGGTTCCAAGCCGGAACTGCATGCGGTGCTCGCGAATATGGACAATCCTGATTCGCTGATTATCTGCAACGGCTACAAGGACGAGGACTTCATTGAACTTGCCCTCCTCGCGCAGAAGATGGGCAAGAAGATTTTCATCGTCGTCGAGAAGATGAACGAACTCCACCTGGTGGTGGAACTTTCTCGCCGTATCGGCGTGCGCCCGAACATCGGCATCCGCATCAAGCTCGCCAGCTCCGGCAGCGGCAAGTGGGAAGAATCTGGCGGATACCACAGCAAGTTCGGCCTCAACAGTTCCGAACTGCTAGAAGCGCTGGACTACATCAAGCAGGAGAAGATGGAAGACTGCATGAAGCTCATCCACTTCCACTTGGGTAGCCAGATTACCAACATTCGCCACATCAAATCGGGCCTGCGCGAAGTCTCGCAGTTCTACGTGCAGATTCGCAAGATGGGCATGAGCCTTGAATTCGTGGACGTGGGCGGTGGTCTCGGTGTGGATTACGACGGCACCCGCAGTTCCAATGCGAGCTCGGTGAACTACTCCATCCAGGAATACGCGAACGACGTGGTGTATGCCATGTACGAAGCCTGTGAAAACGGGGACGTGCCGCACCCGAACATCATTGCGGAATCGGGCCGTGCTCTTGCGGCGCACCATTCCATTTTGGTGTTCAACGTGCTGGAAACCGCCGGCCAGGCGTTCTTCGACGAGAATACGCACGAGATTGACGACGACGCTCCCGATGCATTGAAGGATTTGTACGGCATCTACAAGGGGCTCACCCCGAAGAACCTGCTCGAAAGCTGGCACGATGCCATCCAGCTGAACGATGACGTTCTGAACGGTTTCAAGGTGGGCGATTACGACCTGCCGACGCGCGCCATGTGCGAACGCCTGTTCTGGAGCATCGTGCGCAAGGTGGACCAGCTGGCGAAGGACTTGCGCCATCCGCCTTACGAACTCAGCGAACTCCCGCGCCTGCTCGCGCAGAAGTACTTCTGCAACTTCAGTTTGTTCCAGAGCCTGCCTGACAGCTGGGGCGTGGACCAGGTTTTCCCGCTCATGCCTATCCAGCGCCTGAACGAGGAACCGACGGTAGAAACCACCCTCCAGGATGTCACTTGCGACTCCGACGGAAAGATCGACATGTTCGTCCGTGGTGGCGATGTGAGCCGCACGCTCCCGCTGCATGAACTCAAGAATGGCGAACCGTACTACATCGCGGTCTACCTCGTGGGCGCCTACCAGGAAATCCTCGGTGACCTGCACAACCTCTTTGGCGATACGAACGCAGTCCATATCGTTTGCAACGACAAGGGCGGCTACGAAATCGACAAGGTGATTGACGGCGAATCTGTGGAAGACGTGCTCGATTACGTGAACTTCAGCGACAAGGCCCTTGTGCGCACCATGGAAAACTGGGTGTCGCGCTCCGTGAAGGAAGGGAAGATTAGCCTGCAAGAAGGCAAGGAATTCCTGAACATCTATCGCGGCGGCCTTTACGGGTACACGTATCTGGAATAAACCGTGATTCACGAAATTGCCCCGCACATTTTAAAAAACGAGTTCCGGGTTCAAAGCCCGAAACCGTCGGATTTTCTTGTTGTCTTTTTCGGGGATAAGAGCCTTCTCAAAAAGAACGGTGATTCCTTTGAAATTCCTAGGGTAGAAGACTTCAATCAGGGGAATATCCCGTGCCATTACCTTTTCAGCATTGACGATACGGCGTATTTCCTGGCGGATTTAAGCATTTCGAAGGAACTGGTGGAATCCGCGTCGGACGATTATGTCCTTTGCCCGGCACGCACGTACCGCTACATGGGCGATCCGCTCTTGCGCATGGGTGGCGCTACCGCCGCGCACATCGCTCACTGGGAATCGCTCAACAGGTTCTGCGGCCGCTGCGGAAGCGAGATGACCCGTAGCGAAAAGGAACGCGCGGTAGTTTGTCCTAAATGCAGGAACACCGTGTACCCGCGCATCTCTCCGGTCGTGATTGTGGCCGTCCGCAATGGCGACAAACTCCTGATGGCCCACAACATCGACAATCCGAACCCGAGGCTTTTCTTGATTTCTGGCTTCGTGGAAGTGGGCGAGAGCCTTGAACAGGCCGTGCACCGCGAAGTCATGGAAGAGGCGGGCCTCCGCGTGAAAAATATCCGCTATTTCGGGAGCCAGCCGTGGCCCTTCAGCGACTCGCTTATCGCGGGCTTCACTGCTGAACTCGATGGCGACGACACCATCCATATGCAAAAAGAAGAACTCTCCGAAGCCATGTGGGTCAAGCGCGAAGACATTACCGAATACGAGACCGATGTGAGCATCAGCTGCTGCCTCATCGAGAACTTCCGGCGGGGATTTACGCTGGAGTAACGCCCGCAGAATCCTAATCTGCGTTGTTACCTTGTAACGCCTAGCTTTCTTTTTCTGCCTGAATTTTCTGCGATTCCTTCAGCACTTCGTCCAACGTAAAATCTTCTTGCGTAAAGAAGAACGTATTCTTGCCAAGGTCCTTGAGCGAAGCCCCGAAGTGGTAGGCTGTATCGTCTATGAACAAGAATCGGTCGTGCATTCCGTAACTAGGCAGGACTTGCATCGGGCTGTCGGGATATTGTTCGTTGTAAGTCGCCAAGTCCACCTCAAGAACCTTGCTCTTGTCGTAGGTGTAAATAGTCACGGAAACGCCTTTTTCCCGCTTGAGCATCATCGTCAAGGTTTTCTCGTTTACATATCTATCGACCAGCACAATTCTCTTTTTGGCCTGGCGAATCAGGTTGCAGACAAATACATAGGCATCGAACTCCTGGTTGTTATAAAATAAACCCTTGGATTTGAGCTCGCCACGGTCCATCGCCTCGAACAGTTCGTCAAATTTACGGTCATGGTCAAGCAGATGCTCGTCATGACCTGTCAAGCGGTCGTCCTGTTCCAGATCCTTTGCTTCCACGTTTGAAAGCCGGTTGACGAGGCCTCCGTTACCCATCATAAGGTGACGCAATTGCACGAAAGCCCGCATGATGGCGATGTTGACCTTGATTGCAGACTCACTTTTTAGAACCGAAGACAGCATCGCAACGCCTTGTTCGGTAAAAGCTAAAGAACGGTATTTTGTGTGCTTTCCCTTTAAATTTTGCCCCTTTTTTTCTAAGGTCGCATTTTGCGACCTTAGAAGTTGCGATTCCTCTAGAGAGAGTTGTATGCAAAAATCTTCGGGAAAACGCTCAATATTGCGCTTTACCTGCTCATTTATACGCTTCGTTTCCACCCCGTAAAGCATCGCCAAATCGCGGTCAAGCAGCACTTGCTTGTCACGAATGACTCGAATCATCTTTTCTACGCCCGACTCCATGAGCGGATTAGGTGCGAGATTATCCGTTTTTTCGGTCTTTCTAGCCATCTTCTACTCCAATCCGCCTACAAGCAAAAAAAGGCGGGGTAAAGTGTTCTCGATACAAATATACATTCCTCGTATGTCATATTATGACAATCGGCGATTTTCGCGGAAATTTTGGCAATTTTGAGGAAAATTGACCCCTGCAGGCGGTTGAATTCTGCGTTTTTACGCTTTTTTCTCGCCTTCCGGGCGAGGCGACATCTTTTGACAGCGGAATAATCTATATTTTGAATGAAAATAGAGTTTTTGCTCTTGTTCTCCGGCTGAAAACTAGACACTTTCACGAACATGGAGAATAAGGCGAACGCTCACGTCTGCGACCGGCGTATGCCTGCCGCATCGTTTTGCTACATGGTCTATTGTTTAAATAGCAGTTTGCCTGTATGCAAGCGGCCTTTTGGGGCGTGAGTTGTTTGTGCTTATTGTGTTCGGGCAGTCTAGGCCTTCAGTCGGTAAGTGCATTCAACTCCACGCCTTTTTTATATCCAGAAAAAGCTTGGAAGTGTCTGCAAGAACGAGGGCGAACGCTCGCTGAGTATCGCTCTTGTTCTTCGACTGAAAACTAGACACTTTCAAACACAAAGAATAAGACAATGACTCGCCATCGCCCGTGGATTGCATGGGCGTAGTGTACCCTGGGCGTACTGTATCCGCTCGGGTTTTTGCGGGTGTATTGTATTCTTTTGAAAATGTCGCGCTTTTAGGCGAGGAGTGAGTCGGCTCCCCGCCTTTTCTTTTTGTCCGCACCCCGGCCAAGCGAAACGGCCAGAACCGCTCCCGTGAGAGTGAACTCGTTCACTTTCAACACGGAGCGATATGGCCCAGACTCGACAGAAGAAGAATGTAATCAGGGTTTTTGAAGGCTTTGCTGGTTATGGTGGAGCATCCTTTGGATTGAAAAGAGCAAAAAAAGCTTTGACGAATTTTGATTACACTGTTGTTGGTTATTCAGAGTTCGATAAATACGCTTCGAAGTTATTTGATGCGAATCATCGTGACGTGAAAGGAAACCCTATAAAGAATTGGGGCGACATCACACAGATTGACCCTAATGAATTGCCTGATTTTGATTTGTTTACAGGCGGTTTTCCTTGCCAGCCATTCTCTTCCGCAGGAATGCAATTGGGAACCGAAGATCCCTATGGTCGAGGGGCAATGCTTGGACATATCATTCGAATATGTCGAGTAAAAAAGCCGAAGTACATCCTTTTAGAAAATGTTAAAGGCTTTACTTCTGGAAAGTTTAAGCCCATCCATGATCAACTTGTAAAAGACTTGATTGAAATGGGATATGGCACGACGGAAGAAAACACATTGGCAAAGGTTGTTCTGAACTCGAAGGATTATGGGGTTCCGCAAAATAGAGAGCGCCTTTGGATGTTCGCTCGGTTAGGAGGACTACCAGAAAACTTTGAAATAAAGCCTCCAGAAATCCAAAGTGATTTGAAAATGGCAGATTTCTTAGACAATTCCCCTGAGAAATTTCTTTATCTGTCGGATGATCAAATTGCTCATTTGAAGGTGAAACATCACATTGATTCTTTTGTCGTAAAAACGCCGTTGTGTTTTGATGTGTATAACAAGAAAATCAAGAAAGATGGGTACAGCATAACAATTACTCAGCCTGAACATAATAGTCTTCGTGTTATTGAACCTCCCAAAAAGTCTGGCAAAGACAAAGGCAAGGAAATAGTTCGAAAGATGTCTGTTCATGAGCAATTTCGTCTGATGGGTTTTGATATATCTCGTGATAAAAAGAATTGCGAAATCAATTTTGACGGACAATCGTATTCGCAGTTGTCTAAAAGAGCAGGCAACGGCTGGGACGTAAACATTGTCGGAATTTTAATCGCTCACATTTGGAGGCAATTATGAGATTGGATCAAGGATCGCTGATATTCACGCCTAGGAATGGCGAATGTCCGTCTTGGGAAACTGCTCTTGGGCAATCTCACGAAGGAAGTGGAGACTTGCCTCCGTATCACTTTAAGGCCGAAGGGTATGAAAATCTGTTAAAGGGAATGTTTTTTAATTCCATTCCATTGGCAGAGGTGTCGTGTATTTTGGGAAAACAAAAATTTTTTGTAACGGCGAGTGAATCTTATAAGAGTTCGCAAAATCAAGAAATTCAGCTGGCAAGTAGGTTTGACACGATTGTTGTACGTTGTGAAAATGAAGTAAAAACATTTCGTGACATACCAATCATACTTTTGTTTACAAAAATTCAGGACGAGAATAAGTTTCATTTTGGAAGACGTTCCATAAAGTATTCACCTCATACAAGTGTTGGACTATCAACCAAAAATTCAGATTCTTTTGAACGAATTCAGAAACATTTTAACACTAGGCTTACATGTTATGGTCTTTTTGTAGACCATTTTGATACCCTAAATTTCTATTGCGTAGATGCAGATTCTAATTATAATAAAGAACAGTGGAAAAGCCTTAGGTTGCCAGAAACTGAATGGACTGATTGGGCTTCGTGGGAAATCAAAGAGCGCGAAAAATACGATTTTCAGAAATATTTGGAATTTCCAATTTTTGACGAATCATTTGTTCATGGATTAAATAACGAGCAAATAATTCAGAAAATGGCAACAATTTTGCGTCAAGAATGGGTGGAAAATGGATACCCTGGGGTACATTATTTTGGATTTAAATACTCAAAAGTACTTAAGCAAATCAAAGCCTCTCCCGCAGAAATTATAAAATGGGCTAATGAGCATAATACAGATAATCGCATTCCAACAACATATAATGGCGAAATATCCAAAACGATAAAGGTTTTCGAGTGTGCAGAAAAAGATAACGATGTCAAAGTCGCTTATCATGGAACGGCTGATGTGAATGAAAATTCAGCGAATCATATTGTAGACAATCTAAATAAATTAGAAAATAGTCATCAGACATTGCCGATTCCAAATTTCACCCCCACCCAAATTATCTATTATGGTGTTCCGGGGTGCGGAAAGAGCCATACGATTACCACAATGCTGAAGGATGAAAAGGTTAAAGACCCGACATTCAGCGAAGAAAATCAAGTCGTCCGCACCACATTCCACCCCGAATACACCAACGCCGACTTTATCGGTCAAATCCTTCCCGAAGTTCATGAGGACTCTCAGGGAAAATCCGTTGTGGAGTACAAGTTCAAACCGGGACCTTTTGCAAAGATTTTGAAGCAGGCTTTGCACAATCCGAGCAGACCGTTCTACCTCGTTATTGAAGAAATCAACCGCGGAAATGCCGCAGCCATTTTTGGCGATGTATTCCAACTTCTGGACCGTCTGAAAAATGGAGATACATCAAAGGAACCTGTCGGGACAGATGGTTTCGAAAATCATTACGGAAAAGGCTGGAGCGAATATTTCGTCATGAATGCTGATGTCAACGCTTACATCCGTGACGTAAAAGGCGATGATGAACTCGATACAAAATCAATTGATGTTTCAGGAATCCATTTCTCGTCTAGCACGGGGCTGCGCCTCCCGCCAAACCTTTCCATCTACGCAACGATGAATACCAGCGACCAGAATGTGTTTACGCTCGATAACGCATTCCAGCGCCGTTGGGATATGGAACTTGTTCCGAATATCTGCAAATGGAATGATGAAGACCATAAGAATCAAGCTAAGTCTAAAATCGGCGATACTGATATTCGTTGGGAAACTTTCCGCAAAGCGATAAATAGCGAAATCTCCGATGGAGACTTTTTCAATGCCGATGACAAGCAGTTGGGACTGTTCTTTATTGAAGCCGAAGGCGAAAAAATCGATGGGAAAAAGTTTGCAAACAAGGTCTTGAAATACCTGTGGGCAGATGTTTTCAAGCGCGATACCGGAAAAATTTTCAAATCCGAAAACTTGAGCGGCGTAGTGGAGAATTTTACAGGTACAGATGCGTTCGACAAGGTGTTTGTTGAAGATTTTGCTCAATCGCTGAAAAACGCCAACGATGAAATAAAGAACCACGAGTAAATGAACGGATTGCGAATCACTGTCGCCGAAAAGGGTTCGGACTTTGTCGGCTTGAATATCACGCCTGATGCCAGATGCGTGACGTTCCCTATGGGTTTCTCGATTACATCAAGTGATAACGTCGAAATCACGCCAACCCTTCGTTCCGAAATTCTTTTACTAGTTCGTAAAATTAGCGACTGCGAAAAATTGCAGGGCGAACGGGTTTGCCGCATAAACAAGAACGACCTGCGTCACGATTTCCCTATTGGCAGCATCCTGTTCCTGATAGAAGACTTCCTTAATCGCGGTTCCTATTACACCGAAAAAGAAAAAATCATGGGCGATGGCCTGCCCGGGAAAATTTCCTGGAGCGGCACCATCAAAAGAATCAAGCCGATTGTTTCTGAACGCGGCATCGCGTTCCTTGATTTTATCGTCCACAAGAGCCGCATAAAGCAGGACCGCCTCATTACGGAACTGCACAAGTATTGCGTTTACAAGTCATTTGAACTATTGGGATTCCTCTATACGGCGGCGATGCCGGATCAAGGACTTATTAACGAAGCGGATGTCAAGAAGAACAGGGCCTATTACGTCAGTTTTCTGGACTCAAAAATTTCGGAAACCCATCTAGAGCAGAACGCCGAACTCTTCGTTCACATGAAAAACGTTATCCAGAATTTCGACAGCGAAGACACAATAAGTTCTGCAACTTACGGGACAAATTCTTTCCATACGGTATGGGAAAGCATGGTTAACGAAGTGTATGGAACGGTGAGCCGCTCGGAAATGGAAAGATTCTACTATCCTAAATCAAGGTGGGTGTGGTCGAGCGGAGAAAGGTTGAAATGCAATGCACCTCTCCGGCCCGACACGATAATGATTGACGATAGCACAGGGGTTAAGCGTTGTTTTATTCTTGATTCTAAATACTATTCGTACGCAGCGATGAAAATTGACGGCGCAGATGTGTCCGAAGATAATTCGCAGGTTTCTGTCGCAGACCATGGCTCTATCCCCGGAACGGATTCCATACAAAAGCAAATCACTTACGCTGAATTTATAGACAAGTCACGAACACGACCTACGAATAAATGCCCGGAAAAATACAAGTTTGATCCAGACAAGATTTTCAACGTATTTATTTTACCGGGAAATGTGCCGGACGGCAACGGCATCAAATACATCGGTTACGCCGAAGCCGATTGGAATACGCAAGCCACGGAAGGCTATAGAAAAATCTACGGATTTCTTTTGGATACCAAAACCGTGATGCGAAAGCAAATTTCGTCATCAACCTCTAGGCGGATGTTGATTGACTACATTTTAAGCGTCGTTCACGAACAGGGTGCTTGAACTGTATATTTGTACGAGTACATCGGCAAGGATCTTCAAGAAATGTCCGTAGGGCTTGCTACACTGCCGAGCAAATTGCTTCGTTCTAATATCTAGCCGCCATTTTTCTATATTTACACACGATGAAATTACCAGTCGTGTGCATTATCGGACGCCCGAACGTGGGCAAGTCCTCGCTTTTCAACCGCATCCTGGGGCGGCGTGCCGCTGTCGTTTCTGACCGTGACGGCGTTACCCGCGATAGGCATTACCAGACGGCGAACTACAAGGGCCACGAGTTCACGGTGGTCGATACGGGCGGATTCTTGCCCGACGATTCCATCGACGTGCTGGCCGATAGCGTCCGTGCGCAGATTTTCAATGCGGTCGAGGAATCCGACCTCGTGCTCTTCATGGTGGATGTCCGCGTGGGCATTACCAAGCTCGACCAGCAGTTCGCGCGCCTTATCCGCAAGCTCGACAAGAAGGTGATCCTTGTGGCGAACAAGAGCGAGCAGCAGGGCGACCGACAGGAAAGCTACGAGTTCCTGAAGCTCGGTTTTGGTCAGCCCCGCACCATCAGTGCGCTTACGGGCTATGCCTGCCTCTCGCTCCTCGACGAGGTTGTCTCGATTCTCCCGACGCCGGTGCGTGGCGAGCGCAAGGAAGAACGCCCCATCCGTTTCGCGATTCTCGGCCGCCCGAACGCGGGCAAGAGCACGCTGTTGAACCGCCTGCTGAACGAAGACCGCGCGGTGGTCTCTGACATTCCGGGTACGACCCGCGATTCCATCGACTGCGATTTTGTTGTCGATGGTCAGAAGTTCGTGGTGACCGATACGGCGGGCCTCCGCAAGAAGGCGAAGGTCGAGGACGAAGTCGAAATCTTCAGCAACATGCGCACGCTCGAAAGCATCCGCCGCTCCGACCTCTCGGTACTGATGGTCGATTGCACGCGCGGGCTCGAGGTGCAGGATTTCCGCATCATTACCGAAATCCGCAAGGCGGGCAAGGGCCTGGTGCTCGTGCTCAACAAGTGGGATATCTACCCGGACAAGACGGAAAAGTCCTTCGACCGCATGGTGAAGGAAATGCTAGAACGCGAGCCGATGCTCGAGTATGTGCCGATTATTTCTGCAAGCGCCAAGGAAGGCCAGCGCGTGAACCGTATTGTGCAGGCCATCCAGACGGTGTATGCCAACTGCCGCCGTGTGCTTGGCCGTGACCGCGTGGCAGAATCGTTTGCGAACTTCTTGCAAGAGAAGGCGCCCCCGAGCCACAACGCCCGCGTGGTGTCGCTTACCCGCGCTTGCCAGGTGATGGTGGAACCGCCCGTCATCGCTATCGAGACGCGCACGCCCGAACTGGTAGACGAATCGTACAAGCGTTACTTGCTCAAGAAGTTTTACGAGGAATTCCAGCTGCAGGGTGCGCCCCTGCGCCTGAATTTTGACCAGAAGTTAACCCTCAGAAAGGATGAAGAACTTGAACAGTTTACTGAGTCTTCCAATAGCGTACTTGCTGGGGTCGATCCCCAGCGCCATATGGATAGCAAAGCTCGCAAAGGGAAAGTCGTTCGACATTAGGGATTACGGCTCCAAGAATGCGGGCCTCACCAATACGTTCCGTGTGCTCGGCTGGAAGCCGGCGCTCCCTGTGGTATTCATGGACTTGCTCAAGGGCTTCTTCGGCCCGTGGATTGCCATGCGCATGTGCGAATCCCAGGTCGCTGCCGGTGGTGCGGACTATTCCCACTGGGTTCCGCTTGTCGCGGGTATCCTCGTGATTCTTGGCCACAGCTTCACCTGCTTCGCGGGTTTCCGCGGTGGCAAGGGCGTGCTTGCGGCGCTCGGCGTGTTCCTCGCGCTCTGCCCGATTACGGCGCTTTCTTGCCTCGGCGTTTGGGTGGTGCTCACGTTCAGCACGAAGTATGTTTCGGTAGGTAGCATCGGCGCGTGCGTCGCGCTCGGCGTTTTTGCCGTGATGGGCTTCCTCAAGTTGCCCTTCCCGCCCGACGATATCAACCTCGGGCTCATGATTACCTGCCTTCTGGTGGCGTTTTTCGTGATTGTGAAGCACAAATCGAACATCAAGCGCCTTTTGAACGGCACCGAGAACGGTTTTGGCAGCAAGCGCAAGACTCCGAAGGCATAAATATTGTAGATTGTTGAAAAAAGGATTTTTATCATGAAAGTAACTGTACTTGGAACTGGTGGTTGGGGCCTGACTCTCGGTCAGGTGGTCTATGAAAATAAGTGCGAAGTTTCGTTCTGGACAAACTCGCAGGCCGAAGTCGATCTGCTTTCGACGGAGCATCAGTACAAGGACAAACTCCCCGGCGTAATCTTCCCGGCGGATTTCAAGTACACGACCGACATGAATGCCGCTCTCGATGGTTGCGACATGGTGCTTATCGTGGTGCCGTCGCAGTTCATGGGTGGAGTCGCGAAGAACCTGGGCAAGTGGACTCCGGCGAAGGGCAAGGAACCCATCGTTGTCTGCGCTACCAAGGGCATTCTCGAAGGTACGAACCAGCTGATGAGCGAAGTGCTGCTCTCGAACGTGCCGTGGCTCACCGACGACAAGATGGTCGCCTTCAGCGGGCCTTCGCATGCCGAAGAAGTGAGCCGCCATATCCTTACCGCGATTGTGGCCGCCTGCGTGAACGAGGAATCCGCGAAGCTCGTGCAGAAGGTGATGAGCTGCTCTTACCTGCGCGTTTACAGTTCTACCGACATCGTGGGCGTGGAACTCTGCGGTTCTGTGAAGAACGTGATTGCAATTGCCTCTGGCGTGCTCTACGGGCTCGAGGCGAGCGGCAAGTACAAGATTGGCGACAACACGCGTGCAGCCCTCCTTACCCGCGGCCAGGCCGAAATGTGCCGCCTGGGCAAGGCTCTCGGTGCAAAGTCCGAAACGTTTGCGGGCCTCGCCGGCATGGGCGACCTCATCGTGACCTGCCTCTCGCAGCATAGCCGCAACCGCTACGTGGGTGAACACATCGGGCGTGGCGAAACCATCGAGCAGGTTCTCGCCGGCATGAAGATGGTGGCCGAAGGCGTGCCCACCTGCAAGAGCACCAAGGCGCTCGCCGACAAGCTCGGTGTCGAGATGCCTATCGTGAACTCCGTCCACGCGCTCCTCTTCGAAGGCAAAAAAGTCGAAGACGTGCTCAAGGACATGTGGGGTCGCGAGCTCAAGACCGAAGTCTGGGGTTAAAACCCTAGAAACTGATTGATGCGCCGAAGTGGGCGGCAAACCCATTTCGGAAAATCTTGCCGGATTCAAGTCCGGCGTTTTTGTTTTTGTCAGATGGAGTTTCCGTGCGCTCGGTATAGTCCGTCTTGAACGGGACGATTTGCGTCGCGCTGGCGAAAAGCGAAAGATTGCGGAGAATTCCCTGGGTTTCGCGCTCCAGCGTAATCCCGAGCCCGGCGACGAGCCCGTAGCTCTCGAGCATCCACGACCAGGATTCATTCTGCGCGCTGTAGCCAATGAAAGATGTTGTCGAAGATGTCTTGTCGACCTCGATTTCGTCGTAGGTGTAGTATCCGTGCAAGTCGATACGCGGGGAAACCTTCGTGTGCGTCGTGATTTCGAATTGCGGGTTAACGTGCCCTCCCAGCGTAACTGCGGAAAGGTCGATGTCTGCATCCACCAGGAAGTTCTTCTGCAAGAATGAGAACGAAAGCGTCTGCATGATGGACACGGGAAGCAGGCGGTTCGGGGCGAACGTCTCGAAGAACCGTTTCTTGTTCCGCTCCATGTGAATATCGGCCTTGATGCCGCGTGCATCGAGCCCGAAGGTCTCCTTTTCCCACTGAATACTGCCGTAATGCAGGCTTGCGTCTAGCGGGACGAACATGAAACGCTTGGTGCTGTTGTCGCGCCAGGTGTTCCCGAAAATGTTCACGTCGGCAGAAATTCCCGCATAGTAGAAATCGAGCTTGCTCGTTTCGAAATGGTGCGCGTATTGGGCGTTCCAGAGCCAGATGCGCGAGGAATCCTTGATAAAGTATTCCCGCTTTGCGTTGTACGGAGTCGTGCCGATGTGCTGCAGGCCTGCGGCAAGTTCGTTGCCTGCAAACCTTGCTCCGGCTGTAAATCCCTTGCGCAGGTATTGCGAATTCCAGTCGCCTTCGATCAGGTGGAC
This sequence comes from Fibrobacter sp. UBA7003, assembly GCA_002449765.1. Taxonomy (GTDB): domain Bacteria; phylum Fibrobacterota; class Fibrobacteria; order Fibrobacterales; family Fibrobacteraceae; genus Fibrobacter. The sequence goes on along the minus strand of DJXN01000012.1, from coordinate 338,600 downwards.
CTCGTCGTTTTCGTTTTCGGATTCCCAGTGGATGGTCGCAAGGTCCGGAGCTCCGCGCTCGACAAGTGCTGTCGCGTACAGCGAAGAATCCGCAGTGTGTATGGTGACGCTTGATTTTAGCGCCGGCAGGCCACTTGCCGCTACGGAGAAAGTAATGTTCCGAAAGTCGGCCTGGATACCCGCCGAACCGAGCGTGCGGTTGCTGCTTAAAGAAAGTTCCCAGCCGTCTTTCCAGAGCCCGTCTATGCGGTAATGCGAAAACGAGGCGAAAACGGAATACTTGTCGGAATGTGCCGTGTCCGCGACATTGCAGAAAGTACCGCTCAGTTCTTTGGTATCGGTATCCAGCAAAAAAAGCCCGCCGCAGTGGGCGAGGCCTTTTGTTTCACCATACGCCAATGGCGTTGCAAGGAGACTTGTCAAGCCTATGGCGCATAGTGATTTGAAGATTGCTTTCACTGTTGATTAATCAATGGCGAATTCGTTTTCTTGTTCGTCCCAGTCTTCTTCATCTTCGTAGTATTCGTCGAAGTCGTCGTCGATGGCGCCCTTGATGAATTCATCCCAGAAGGAGTCTACGGTCATGTCGGGGAAAATGCCACCGAACGTGACATCGGGGAAGATGATGAACTTGCGGAGGTCTTCGAAGGTGTACTTCTCGATTTCGGAATCGACCATCTTGCCGTTGAGGAGGCCCTGGATAGTCTCGGTCTTGTTGCCGTCCTTGTCGGTAAAGTACCCGAAGTTGGGAACCTCGTTCTCGTAGAAGGCGACGGCGTACTTGATGGTGCCCTTGTCGTCCTTGCACATTCCTGCGGGGAGCGTCACGTCAGGAATCTTCCATTCGGTTTTTGTTATTGGCTCGTCGCTATTAATCATGGCCCAGGGGTCGCCTTCCACGTAGCTGTTGACGACGAACTTGATCTTGCAACCGTCAGCAACGTAGCCGATTTCTGCTTCGATACGTTCAGGTTCGTAGACATCCATGAAGATTGTTCCCGAGGTCTCGTCGTCTTCCCATCCGCTGACTTGGTTGCTTTCAATGTTGGGGTTGAACTTGTAGTATTCCTGGGCCACGTAACCCTGCATGAACCTCTGGGCGTAAGCATGGTATTCCAGGTCTTCGGACCAGTAGAAACCGCCGTCCGGGTTCACCCATTCGGACTTGTCGTTCACCACGTGGTACGGCAGGAACTTCTGGATACCGTCGGTGTTTTCAAACCACTTGTAGGGCGCGATCTTGATGGTCTTGCCTTCGGCGTAGGGGATGTCGAAGCCGGTACGGAGCTGGGTCTTGATGGTGCTCAGGGAATCGATAATCTTCTGGGCGTCGGCGGTACTCAGGTCGGCTTCTTCGCCGTCACCCACGATGTAGAGGTCGTTTTCCTGGGTCTTGAGGCCGTTCTTTGCTTCTTCGAGTCCGTACTGCAGGCCGAACTGCACGTAGCTAATCGCGCTGTCTATCATGTTCGGGATGTTCTTGTATTCTTTTTTCCAGGAATCATGGACAGAGGTGAACTTGCTGTCTTTCCCGATAAACTTGAACAGGCGCTCGATACCGTGGTTGTCGTAGTAGTTTACCTTGGCGCCTAATTCCATAAGGGAATCAATCCAGTCGTATTTGCCGTTCTCGTCGATGTCGAGGTTAATGCTGACAACTGCCGTGAGTGTCGCCTTGGCGGCGTACAACGCGGCAAGTACCGGGGCGAATTCACCGCGGTCAAGTTCAACATCGCGCTCGTCGATGGTGTAGGTGCAGGTGAACGCGTCGTCGTTTGCGATGTTCGTCATGTAGCGGATGGAGGAATCCAGCGACGGAATGGCGGTTGCGATGGTGGATTGAACGTCGCTTACCAAAATGCCGCGAAGTTCGTCGGTGGAATGGAAGGCGAGATTGAAGGAAACCTCGGAAGAACCCATCATGTCGCGCGAGAAGAGCGATGCGCCGGGCTTACCCGTGCGGGCGAGCAGCGTATCGACCAGGTTGTTGATTTTCTTGTTGTTCGCGATATCCGAGATGATGGATGCCGTGTAGGCGAGCTGCGCTTCGCAGTTACCGGGATACTTCTTGAGGATTGCCTCGATGGAGGACTTTGTCGCGGCGCTCATTTCTTGCGCCTTGCTCAGGTCGCCATCCCCGAAGGTGGAGTAGACATCGGTAAGGTCGCTCTTGATTTTTTCGATTTTGGCCTTGTCCGCTTCGTCCGTGATTTCTTCGCAGCCGACAACGACATCCACGTTGGTTTCTTGGGGTTCTTCGATTGAAGAATCATCCCTGGATCTTATGGGCGATGAATCATCGTTGGTGGAACACCCGGTCAAATATGCCAGGGTGCAGAATGTGAATATGGAGGCTTTTTTCAATAACTTCATGTTGTCCATCCTTTTTTGTTTGTAAAGAAAAATAAGAAAAAAGGAGGTGAAGAGAACAAAAAACTTATTTTTCGTCAGAAAAAGGTGTTTAAGAACAAGTTTTGGGAGATAAAGCGTCTATTTTCGCTTCCCGAGGGCTCCGAAAACCACGGCCCCCTGCACGGCCTGGAATACCATGGGGATGTATCCGAGGAGTGCTGCGGCAAGGACGATGTCGGCGGGGATGCCGAGCAGGCCTGTGAATAAACTAACATTTACGCCTTCGCGGATACCGATGCCGTTTATTGAAATCGGGAGCATCGAAACCGTGATGGTGATTGTCATGAACACCGTGATGGTCGCGATATCTACCGGAACGCCTACCGCCTGGAAGTATGCGTAATGGATGGCGATGGACGAAATCTGCAGCCAGATAGAATCTAGTCCCGAAAGGAAGAACGCCTTTTTGTAATTGCGGTAAATGGAGAAGGCGTCCTGCAACTTTGTCAGGAACGGGATGCGCCCTGCGATTTTTTTAGGGATTCTTATTTTATCCGAAAATAGCCCGCCGACAATGATGAGGACGGAAACGAGAGCGACTGCACATACGGCGCCCGTATACATGGCGGGAATGTCGTAACGGGCGATAACGAACGGGAGTGTTACAAAGAAGCAGATGAACATCGCGATGAGACCCATCACGCGAGAGATGGCGACTGCCGCGACCGAGTTCGCCATGTTCCCGAATCGCTTTCCGAATGCGATGGTCTTGACCGCATCCCCGCCGAATCCGCTGGGGAGCAGGTTGTTGAAAAAATATCCGAGCGCGATGTAGGCGTAGAACGTGCGGAACCTGATTTTCTTGCCTTCTTCGAGTAAAAGCCCGCGCCAGCGGTTCGCCTGGATGAACATGCTGAACAGCGTGCAGAAGAGGATGACGCCAATCCACGGGAGTGCCTGCGCTGTCCAGTGGTTGCTTACATCGGCAAACGGGACCTTGTAGAATATGTAGGCGAGGCCACCGATACTGATGGCCGCCTTCAATACGCTCGAAAGAATTTTTTTTGCCGAACCCTGCTGCATCCCTTAACCTTTTTCTGCGGCGAGCTCTGTAGCAATTTCGCGAATTTGCCTGGCACTCGATTCCCACGTGAACTTGCTTACCCAGGCATCGATTTCGCCATCGTATTTGCCCTTGTCGTCGATGGAATTTTCCAATGTGCGGGCAATGCTTTCGGCATCCTTCGGGTCGAAGTATTTTGCGACGCTCCCGCCGACTTCGGGGAGTGACGACGTGTTGGAACAGGCGACGGGAGTGCCGCAGGCGAATGCTTCGAGTACGGGGAGCCCGAAACCTTCGTAGAGCGAGGGCAGCACGAACAGGTCGGCCAAGTTGTAGAAGTTCACGAGGTCTTCCTGGCTGACCATGCCGGCGTGTATTGTGAGGCCTTCTAGTCCAAGTTCTTTTTCGCGGGTGTCCTGCGTGCGGCCACTGAATGCCTTGCCGACAAGCACGAGCCTGCAATTCTCTTTCCCCTGCATGCGGGCGAAACCTTTCAGGAGCATGTTCAGGTTCTTGTGGGGGAGCAAGTTCCCGACGTACAAAAGAATCTTCTTGTCGCGCGGGATATTGAATTTCTCGTACAGGTATTCAAATTCTTCCTTGGGCTTGCGGACGAATTCCTTCCCGTAACCCAGCGGGACAACAGTTATTTTCGATTCGTCTGCCTTGTAGAACCGCAGAAGGTCGCGCTTGGTGCTTTCGGAATCCGCGAGAATGCGGTTCGCGCGCTTGCAGATGAACCAGAAGATGAACTTGAAATACAGGTGCACTACCTTCATCGGCAAGAACTCGGGGTGCACAAGGTGGGTGAGGTCGTGGACCGTCACCATCATCTTCCCGCGGTAAAAGAGCGGTACGTTGCAGTGCGGGATGTGCAAAACGTCGGGCTTTTGCTTGCGCAACTTGCAGTAGGGGAACTTGAGCTGTTCCTTGTAGCCGTAGATGCCGCTGATGAATGGAATGTGCGTGGGCACTTCGCCGTAGGCATCGAGGTCCTTCGGGTCGCCGAGCGCTACGCTGTAGCCCACGTCGCGAAGCCAGTGTTGGATGCAGGTGCCTATACCGGACCTACTCACCATGCGGGCGTCTATCGCGATTTTCGGGGCGTTACCCATGCAAGTCCTATGCCTCTGCCCTGAAGTGGTCAAACATCTTCTTGAGGGTCGTGCGTATGTCGGTGCCTTTCCAATACTTCTTTATGCGGGTGTTGTCGGCGCACAGGTATGGAGTTTCTACCGGGCGCACCTTCTCGGGGTCCACGACGATTTCAATTTCGGCAGGCGTGAATTTTAGAATCACGTCTTTCAGCAAATCTTCGATCCTGTTTGCGATTCCGGAGCCCACGTTGTAGGTGTCGAACTCGTTTTCGTTTTCGAGCAGCATGCGGTAGACATGTACGACGTCTTCCACATCGGAGAAATCGCGCCAGGCGCTCAGGTTCCCCACGAGAATCTTGCCGGGCTTTCCCGACTTGTCGATTTCGGCGACCTGCTTCACGAAACTCGGGAGCGCAAACGTTGTCGTCTGCCCGACTCCGGTGTGGTTGAAGGAGCGCGTGCACACGATTTGCATGCCGTATTTCTTGCGGTAGAGCTGTGCGAAGTTTTCTTGCGCAATCTTCGAGATGCCGTAGGGGTTGCTCGCTTCGAGCGGGTCCGTTTCCTTGAGCGCCTTGTTCCCTTCGGGAATGGCGTATTCCTCGGCGCTCCCGATTAAAAGCGTCTTTGCGTGCGGCGCATGCTTGCGGATAGCTTCCAGCAGGTTGAGCGTTCCGTTCACGTTCACGCTGATGGTATCGGCGGGGCACTTCCAGGAGGCCCCTACCGAACTGATGGCGGCGAGATTCACGATGGCGTCGGGTTTCGCTCCTTCAATGAGCGCTTCCACCTGGGGCGCGTTCTGCAGGTTCACCTCGGGGAGATCCGCGGTCACCACGCTATGCCCTGCGGCTTCAAGCTCGCGGGTAAGGTACTTGCCTACGAATCCGGCTGCACCGACGATGACGACTTTCATCAAATCTTTCCTTCGGCAAGGAGCTTGATGTCGCTTTCGACCATGCGCTTCGCGAGTTCTTCGTAGCTGATTTGCGGTTCCCAGCCAAGGACCTTCTTCGCCTTGCTTGCGTCGCCGATGAGCAGGTCCACTTCGGCGGGGCGGAAGAACTGCGGGTTCACCTTCACGACTACCTTGTCGGTACCCTTGAGGGTCGCGTATTCGTCGACGCCCTTGCCGTGGAATTCGATTTCCATTCCGGCGGCCTTGAAGGCGAGCGTTACGAACTCGCGGACGGTATGCGTCTTGCCGGTGGCGACCACGAAGTCGTCGGCCTCGGGCTGCTGCAGCATGAGCCACATGGCGCGCACGTAGTCGGCGCTATGACCCCAGTCGCGGCTTGCGTCCATGTTCCCGAGTTCAAGCACGTCCTGCTTGCCTGCCTTGATCTTTGCGACAGCGATGGTAATCTTTCGGGTCACGAATTCGGCGCCGCGGCGTTCAGATTCGTGGTTGAAGAGGATGCCGGAGCAGGCGAACATGCCGTAGCTCTCGCGGTAGTTCTTGATAATCCAGTGCCCGTAGAGCTTGGAAACTCCATAAGGGCTGCGCGGGTAGAAAGGCGTAGTCTCGTTCTGCGGGATAGCCTGCACCTTGCCGAACATCTCGCTGGTCGATGCCTGGTAAACGCGGGTGTCGGGCTTCACGAGGCGGACCGCTTCCAAAAGTTTCGTGACGCCGATGGCGTTGATATCGGCGGTGGAGAGCGGGGTTTCCCAGGAGGTGGTCACGAAGGACTGCGCGGCGAGGTTGTATATCTCGTCGGGTTTCGCGATTTCCATGGCACGCAAAAGCGATGCGGAGTCGGTCATGTCGCCGAAGATGAAGGTGACTTTGCCCTTGAGGTGTTCGGCGTTGTTGAAGTCGAGCTTGCTTTTGCGGCGGACGAGCCCATAAACTTCGTAACCCTTCTCGAGAAGAAATTCTGCCAGGTACGAACCGTCCTGGCCGGTAATGCCTGTAATAAGTGCGCGTTTCATGTTGTAAAAAATACAATTTTTGATGAAGGGATATTTTGAAGGAGTTCCTGTAAGTGCTTTTTTGTTAAATTGCGGGTATGGCTTTTGTTCATCTCCAAGTACATTCCGAGTTCTCGATTTTACAGTCGTCCGCCCGCTTAGATGATATTTTTGCTGCCGCAGCGGCCGATAACGCTCCGGCTGTCGCGTTGACGGATCATGGCGCGATGTTTGGTATCCTGGAATTCCAGGAACGCGGGAAGGCCCTGAACAAGAAGCGCAAGGAAAAGGGGCTCCCGCCCATCAAGACGGTGCTGGGGTGCCATGTCTATGTCGATTCTCCCGGTTCGACGCAGAAGGATACGACCACTTACGAACGCCTGACGCTCCTGGTGGAGAACAAGGAAGGCTATTACAATCTGCTTCGTATCGTCAGTTTCCGTTATGAGGAATCGGACCGTTGGGCGGAGATTCCGTCTGTCCCTTTGAGCGTCGTCGCCGAACACAAGGCGGGCCTCATAGCTATTGCTGGAGACTACTTTAGCCGTTATGGACAGAACGTTGCGGCGGCCCGCGAAACTCCTGCTCGCGACTTCATGTTCGAACTCGACAAGATTTTTGATCGAGACCACCTCTACCTTTCGGTTTGCAACAACGGAATCGAACTGCAGGGGCGCGTGAACGATTTCAACGTGCGGCTGGCCGAGGAACTTGGCCGCGGAATCGTTGCCGTGGGCGATGTCCATTACATCAAGCAGCAGGATGCTCAGGCGCACAAGGCGCTCCGCTGTATCGCCCTGACCGAAAAGCTCAAGACGTTTGAAGACAAGCGCTTTCCGAGCGACAAGTTCTATTTCCGCACCGAAGCCGAGATGCGCGAACTCTTCGGCCATATTCCAGGAGCCATCGAGAATACGGTTTCCATTGCGGAACGCTGCAATTTCGAGGTGGTGACGGGTATCGGCGACGACTTTTGGCCCCGATTCGAAATTCCGAAGGAATTCCTGGCCTCGGAAGAATACCAGGAAATCAAGGCCATCATGAAGGCCGAATACGATGCGGAATACCCCACCTTCTACGAAAAGCAGCTCAAGAAGTATTGCGAGAAAAATGAGAAGGATGCGGAAAGCCTCACCGACGAGGACCGGGCCGCCATCGCGAAGGCTACGGCCAAGGATTGCAAGCCGGGCTCCGATTCCGACATCTACATCATCCACCTCTGCAACGAACGCCTCAAATGGCGTTTCCCTGACGAAGATTTCAAGTTCCCGACGCATGACACCGAAGTGGGCCAGCGCATGTACAAGGAACTGAACTGTATCCGCAACATGAACGTTGCTGGCTACCTGCTCATCGTGTGGGACTTTATCAACTGGTCGCGCGAACACGGAATTCCCGTGGGACCGGGACGTGGATCTGCGGCGGGTTCGCTCGTCACCTACATCATCGGCATTACCGACATCGACCCGCTCAAGTTTGGCCTCCTTTTCGAGAGATTCCTGAACCCCGAACGCGTGTCCATGCCCGATATCGATACGGACATTGCTGACCGTGACCGCGGCCGCGTCATCGATTATGTGACGCGCAAGTATGGTGCCGACTGTGTGGGCCAGATTATTACCTACGGCATGCTCAAGTCCAAGCAGGTCATCAAGGATGTGGCGCGAGTTCTGGACATCCATTATACGGAAGCCGACCAGATTATCGCCTGTTTCCCGCAACGCGTGCTCAACTTTAGCCTCAACGATGCCTGGACGGGCCTCGACAAGAAAGGGAACCCGGTTGCTCCGGATTATAGCCCGGAACCGCTTCGGGCGTTGATCGAGGGCAATTCGCGCTACCAGGAACTCTGGAGTATCGCGCTCCGACTCGAAGATTTGCCGCGCCAGACGGGCGTGCATGCGTGCGGCGTGGTGATTACGCCGACCCCCATCTACAACCTTGCTCCCCTTTACCGTGCTGCCCCCGCCGATACCCCGGTGGTGATGTACGACAAGCATTATTCCGAGACGATCGGCCTCTTGAAGATGGACTTCCTCGGCCTTATTAACTTGTCTATCATCCAGGATGCGGTGAACATGATCAAGAAGAATCGTGGCATCGACCTGGATATGGGGCATATCCCTCTCGACGATAAGAAGACGTTCGACCTTTTGGGCAAGGGCATGACGACCACGGTGTTTCAGTTTGAATCTCCGGGTATGCAGAAGTATTTGCGCGAACTCAAGCCGAACCGTATTGGCGACCTTATCGCTATGAACGCGCTTTACCGTCCGGGTCCTATCGACCAGATTCCGCACTTCATTGCGCGCAAGCTGGGCAACGAAGAGATTGACTGCTACCATCCGGACTTGAACCCCATCCTTTCGGAAACCTACGGCGTTATCGTCTATCAGGAACAGGTGATGCAGCTTGCTCAGGTGCTGGGAGGCTACACGCTGGGCGGCGCTGACAACATCCGCCGTATCATGGCCAAGAAGATGCCCGAAAAGATGGAAAAACTCCAGCCGGAATTTTTCCAGAAGTGTATCGACAAGGGGTACGACAAGGCTCTGATTCAGAAGGTGTGGGATGCCGTGCTCCCGTTCTGCGGATACGCATTCAACAAGAGCCATGCGGCCGCCTATGCGTACGTGGCTTATCAGACTGCGTATCTCAAGGCGAACTATGGCCCTGAATACATGGCGGCGTCCATGACATCCAAGATGGGCAAGACGGAAGATATCGTCACCATCATCCAGGAATGTAAGCGCATCGGCGTGCCGGTGCTTTCCCCGAATATCAACGTCTCTCTCGGCGTGTTTTCGGCCGACAAGGATGGCAATATTCTTTATGGTCTGGGCGGAATCCGGAACGTGGGTATCGCCGTTGTCGAGGATGTGGTGGCCGAACGCGAGAAACACGGCCCTTACAAGGATATTTTTGATTTTTGCAAGCGCGTGGCCGAATATCAGGGCAGCTTCAAGGAGAAACATCCTCCGCTGAGTAAGAAGGTCTTGGAATGCCTCATTATGGCGGGCGCTCTCGATTGCCTTCCGGGAAATCGCGCGGTGCTCATGGCGACAGTGGACCGCGCTATCGAGGTGGCTGCCAAATACCAGCAGGACAAGTCCGTGGGACAGATGTCCCTGTTTGATTTGGGCGGGGCAGGCGCATCCATGGCGAATACGGCCGAGGTTCTGGAAGATGCCGAGCCGTGGGGCGATATGGAAATGCTCAACAAGGAACGCGAGGTGCTGGGCCTGTTCCTTTCGGGGCATCCGCTCAACGAGTTCCGCCCTGAACTTCAGGGATTTACGACATCTTCGCTTGCGTATGACGAACTGAAACGCAAGGTGGGGAGTACGGTTATCGTGGGTGGCGTAGTCACCTCGATGAAGTCTATCGACACAAAACGTGGCGGTGCCATCGGTATCGGCGTTATCCGTGACTTCCACAGCGAAGTCGAGCTGTTCTTCAAGAAAGACGACTGGGAACGTTTCCGCGACAAGATTTCTGGGGATGACCGTATTCTGGTCAAGGGTTTGCTGGAATACAAGCGGGATAAGGAACGCAAGTTGACAGAGGAACTCCAGATTGCGGTGGAGGAAGTCTTCCAGTTGGACTATGTCCGCGGACGCATGGTCAAGTATGTTCATGTGAGCCTGGATTCCTTGATGCTGACTGAGGAATTCCTTCAAAAACTGGAAGAAGGCATGCAGCGCTTTGAACCGTTCGAAGAAAATGGCGGTAGCGAACTTGTGTTCCATGTCGAAACCGAAACGCTCAATGAGCATGTGATTGTTCTGCGAAAGAAGCGCGTTGAATACTCGCAGGAACTGATGAACTGGCTCGTTCACGACATGGGAGTGCTCAAGTTCTGGGTATCTCCTAAATCTAGACGTTGATGGAGAACACCCATGGCCTACGTCCTTTTTTGCGCGGGCGAAGATTCGGGCGATTCGCTTGGAGCTCCGTTAGTTCGTGAGACGGTGAAATTAGGCTTTCGCGTGGTGGGTGCGGGGGGAGTGCGCATGCAATCGGCAGGGCTTGAACCGATTGTGAACTATGAGCTGCTCCCGGTTTCTGGATTTGGCGATGTGATCCCGCACCTTGTGCGTTTGCGTCGCATGCGCGATCGCCTTGCAGAAGCCCTTTTGGACAAGGATTGCATTGCTCTTGTCGCTATCGACTATCCTGGATTCAATATGGAATTGAACCGGGTGGCGCAGCGATGCGGGAAACCGGTTCTCTATGTGGCACCGCCCCAGGTGTGGGCTTGGAAACGGTCCAGGGCGAAAAAACTGCGCCATGCGAAACTTGCGGTACTCTTTGATTTTGAACGCGACTTTTACGCGCAGCAGGGTTGCCGTGCCGAAATCCTTGAATTCCCGTTCACGGGAAGGATTTCGGCAGAGCGCAACGGCGCTCTCTTGCTGCTGCCGGGCAGCCGCAAACGGCAGGCGCAGCGCAACATGCCGCTGTTTGTTGCATCGGCGTCGCTTTGGCTCCTGAAGCATCCGCATCGAAATGCGGTTGTACTTGCGTCGCGGCCTTCGCTGGCAAAGGCATTCGAAAGCATGCTTCTACGATATGCCCCGGGCGATGTCAAGGATCGGATTTCTGTGGCGGTGGCGCCGTCATCGGCCGATGAACGTGGAACTTTCTTTGCGCGTTTCTCCCTTGCTTTGACTGCCCCGGGGACGGGGTCCCTCGAAATCGCGCTTTCGGGAACGCCGGAGGTTGTATGCGACGTCCTGGATTCGCTGACATACTTTGTCGGGAAGCATTTCGTGAAGACGGATCTTTTTGCCTTGCCGAACATTTTGTCCGGTGGCATGCAGGTCCCGGAACTTTATTTCGACAGCCGAAACGAGAACCGTTCGGCTTCGGCACAGGCTGTGGCAAATGCTCTGGAATCGTGCGCTCGGCAAGATGCGCGGGCGCTTGCGAGCAGGCTTCGGGAACGGCTCTCGAAAGGGCTCTCCCCCGAAAAACTAATGTCTGAATTTCTTGGCGAGCTCCTCTAGCGTAATGCGCATGAGGGTCGGCGCTCCGTAAGGGGACTTGAGGGGATTTTCCGTAATCATCAGCTGCCCCATCAGTGCTGCCATTTCTTCGGGCTTGAGCTTGTCGCCTGCCTGATAGGCGTTGGTGCGGGCCCAGGCCTTGGCTATCGAATCCTGAATCTTGAGCGGGTCGCCCTTGTCGCCTTCGTCTATGCAGCTTTCGAAAAACTGGTGGACCGCCTTGACCGCTCTCGAAAGCGGAAGCCCGCTCGGGATGGCGCGGATCTGGTAGGTGTCGCCTCCGAAATGCTCCACGTAGAATCCGAGCTTCCGGAGTTGGTCGTTTACGGAAGGGAGAATCTGTTTCTCGATTTTGGAAAGTTCGATGAGTTCGGGGAACAGGAGTTCCTGGCTGTCGAGCGAACTGCCGTTTTGCAGGGTTTCGAGCGCCTGCTCGTAAAGGATTCTTGTGTGGGCGGCGTGTTGGTCGATAATCAAAAGGCCGTCGCTATCTTCGCCTGCGATGTAGGTGTCCGCAATCTGGAAAAGCGTCGGCGGATTCCATGCTGCAGGCTCCGGTTCCGGAGGCGGGACGTTCCCGGCGCTGGGCTCAAGCGAAATGATTTTCCCTGCTTCGGGCTGAGAAAACAGGTCCTGCACGTCGTCGCGCGTATTGTAGGATTTTGCCTTCTTTCTTTCGTTCAGGCTTGCGCTAAAGGCCGGAATCTGGTATTGCGAATGTGTCGCTTTTTGGGGGACGCTGTCCGTCGGACTGCCAGCCGCGGTTGTGGACAAAGTTTGTTCGCTTTTGGCATCACTCTTGAATTCTTCGCTCAGGTCGATGAACGGGGAGTTGGCTTCCAAATCTTTTTGGAACGTGTCGCGAATGGCGTGGCTTACGACGAGGAAGACGATGTTCTGGTTCGCAAATCGGACTTCGCGCTTGGCGGGATGCACGTTCACGTCAAAATCCGTATCGGGCATGTCGAGGAAGAGGACGGAAACGGGCTTGACCTGCGCTCCGTAGGGCTCGTAGGCCTGCGAGACCGCCTTCGCAATCATCTTGCTTTCGATAGGCCGGTTGCGCAGGAATAGGAACTGGTGGTGGCGTTTGCCGTTCGTTTCGGTCGTTGGGGAAATGTACCCCGTTACGTGGACTCCCGCTTCGGTATAGTCGACGGGCAAGAGCTTCTTTGCGATTCCCGAACCTATGGCTTCGGCAAGGCGGCTGCGCAGTTCGCCGGGAACCCCGATGAACACGGACTTGTCCCCGACCTTGTAGTCAAATCGAATTTCGGGGTGCGCGATGGCCGCTTTCAGCACGACGTCGAGAATCTTGGTGCACTCCGAGGTCTCGCTTCCGAGGAAGGTCCTGCGGACGGGAGTGTTGAAAAACAGGTCCTCGATGAGGAATGTCGTCCCGTGGCTCGAGGCGTAATCCTCCTCGCCTTCGACGTTTCCGCCCTTGATGATGAGCCTTCCGCCCTCGCCGCTGTCGGTGCTGGTGGAAATGGTCATTTTAGAAATGGCGGCGATGGACGCCACTGCCTCTCCACGGAATCCGTTCGTATGGAGGTGGAACAGGTCGTCAGCCTTGTTCAGCTTGGAAGTCGTGTGCCTCAGGTAGCATAGCCGGAGGTCTTCTCGGTCCATTCCCTTTCCATTGTCCGAAACGAGGATTTTCTTTTTCCCGCCTTGCTCGATTTGCACCTGTATACGGGTAGCGCCAGCGTCAATGGAGTTCTCCATGAGCTCTTTTACAGCCGAAGCCGGGCGTTCTATTACCTCGCCTGCCGCAATCTTGTTGATGATTTCATCCGGCAAAAGGTGTATTTTAGCGGATTTCATGAGCCAAATATAACCAAATCGGCTTGCAAAAGTCTATTTTTTTGTAAATTGTAGTCGAAATCTTTAATTGGAAGATTTCTATCCAAAACGGAGGATAACCTTGATCTCGAATTTCTTTGTTCAACTGGCGCACTTTGAGCTGTTGATATCGTATCCGGTGAAAGATATCTTGACCCTGCTCCGTCGCGATTCTCGTTTCGACACGAAGCTCGTGAACGACCTCTTCTTTGAGGGTGCCTACATGGACGAGAGTTCTTACCGGTTTATCTTGGATAACCTGGTGTCCTGGCTCTATGACCGTGGCGAAAACCCCGATGATTTCGTGGAAAGAATTGTAAAACGTTGCGCCGACTTTGAAGCGGTTCCCGCACGTGGAGTGCTGCGTTCTTACCTGCCTTTCATTTCCCAGTTCTACCAGACCAAGGATGTTCGAGCCCTTTGCCTCGAGATTATTCCCAAGCGTTATCCGTTCCTGACGCATTTCTCGGTGCTGTCCGACAAAGTAGAAAGTGACATGCGCAACATGCACATCTCCTTCCGCTTTGAGACTCCAGGCGCCTTGGTTTCTAACCCCATTCGCTGGATTCTTGGAATGTTCCGCGTGGGCCCGCTTCTGCTTAACACGCCCGCGTACGAACAGATGGATATCATTGCGACCCAGACCTCCTTTATTGAAGCTCTCGAAAATCGTGTCCCGGCAGAAATGCGCGATGGAAACGTCTTTGTCGGAGACCGCCTAGTGGGACGGACTGCTACCTTCGGTGATTGCCTTGATGAACTCGGCTTCGAATGGGAAAACAAGCCTGAACGCGAGGTAGGCTGCGTCCTTGCGCTGGAAGATGTCCGCGATGCGAAGACGAATACGCTCCTGCTCCGCAAGGGCTGCTACTATGGCACTCCGAGCAACATCCTGGATGTCCGGTTCAAGGCGAATGTCATTACGCAGGAACCGTTCCTCAAGCTGATGAGTTCCGTGGTCAAGCAGGAATTCGCGGCCTGGCAGCCGATTCAGAAGGCGCAGGAACAGCTTCTCGGCGCTATGAGTGATTCCGTTGAAGTCATCTACTACAAGAGCGACGATTCCATCTCGGTAAACAACAAGCACCTGATGCGCAACGTTCCCGCCCGCATCCTGCGCAACCTCCTGCGCGAATATATGGCGACAGGCCGCGAGGAATACGAGAACCGTGAATTCAAGCGCGACCCGTCCATTTGCATGGACCCCCTGCGTCCGAACTTCGAAAGCCGGTTGAACCGCGTCATTGCGCATATCAACGGCACGGCTGAGAAGGATGGGGCGCCTGGCGAAGGTGTCAAGAAGTTCTTCGAGATCGAACGCCATCGTCGCGGTGGCTTCCGCTTTGTGCCGAAGTGCAAGATCATTTTCCGCGAGGAATAAAGCCCCTCGCGCTGGATTTTGTTGCGGAAAAAAACGTGATGAAGGAATGCTAAAAAAATAAGCATTTTGGAAGAACGCGCATAAAGAAAATTTGATAAATTTGGATTCGTTGAGATTGGTTGAAGGGTAAATCCTCACAAGACGTTATCATTGCTCCCCTCCTGATAAGTTAAAGGTTCCGGATACCGCTCAATATTTTCTCCTTCTTAGGAAAGTGCCCCTCACGGGGCGCTTTCTTTTTTTCATGCACACCGAAGGTGTGCACGAGCACCTAAATGCGAATGCAGTTAGGTGCGTGTCGGGTGGGTCTTAGGGAGGGGCCGTCGTGCGAACCCCTCCCTAGTCTCATAAAAAAGCCCGCTTGCGCGGGCTCTTAAAAGGCTTGTAATCGTCGGTTACTTGTTGATTGCGGCGAGGAACGCATCCTTCTTTTCTTGCAGGAATTCCTTGCTGTTGTACTTGCGGATGCGGCGGAGTGCCTGGTCGCGCAACTGGCGGACGCGTTCATGGGAGATGTTCATGGATTCGCCCACTTCACGAAGCGTCTGCGGAGCTTCTTGGTTGATGCCGAAGATGCCGGTAATGACCTTCGCTTCGCGTTCGGGGAGCTGCTCCATCAAGTCGCGTGCGAGCGCCTCGACGCTCTGGATTTCGGAATCCGCTTCCGGGTTCGAGGCTCCGGTGTCGGGCAGCACTTCGGCGTAGGTCGCCTTGGAGTCTGCCTTCAGCGGGCTGTCGAAAGAGACGCCGCGCTGGCCGATCTGGATGAGCTCGCGGATTTCCTCGTTGATTTCCTTGCCGCGGGACTGCTCGTGCAAAGCCTTACGCACGCGGAGGTGCTGGTTTGCCGGCAGGCGGATGAGGTTACCCTGCTCGTTGATGGCGCGGGTGATGTAGGCCTTGATCCACCAAACGCCGTAGCTGATGAACTTGAGGCCGCGGGTGTGTTCGAACGATTCGATGGCGCGCACGAGGCCCATGGCGCCTTCGCTCACCAGGTCCGGGAGCGGGATGGGACAGCCGCGGTACTGGATAGCGACCTTCAGCACGAAACGCATGTTCGCGGAAATCAGTTTCTTGCGGGCAATCTTGTCACCTTCTTTAGCTTTCTGGAAAAGGATCTGCTCCTCGTCGCGGGAGAGGGGGGCAGTTCTTCTGATGTCTTCAAGGTAACGTTTGAGGGTAGTATCGGTAGAGTCTATATGCATTTTCTTTCCTTGCCCTTTAAATATCGCTTTTTTTATTAGCAAGTTGCGTGCCAAAAGTGTAAAATTTTGGTCCAAGTCCGCTTTTTGCCTGAAAAGGCGAGTGTTTCTCCTAAAATGTTGAATTATTTGTCATTAAATTTAACAAATGTCATGATTTTTGTAAAATTATGTTTCGAAAAGTGACCGTGAAAGCTCCGCCTGGGCTTTGCTTGGCCGTTGCGGGGTCGTTTCCCTGTTTCTTTTTTCGTATATTTTGCGCGTTATGTCAATTAGAGAACCCGATCAATCTGTATGGAACCGTTTTTGGCAGCGCAAGAACGACATGAACAAGGTGTACCCTTCGTCTCCGTCTGTGCTGCATGCTATAAAGAAGAATTTTAAACTCGAAGGTCTCAAGGTGCTCGAGGTGGGCGCGGGCACTGGCCGCGACAGCGCGGAGCTTGCTCGGTTGGGCGCCGACGTGTATGTTCTTGACTTTGCAGAAAACAGTTTGAAGATTGTTGACGCGCTCCGTGCTAAGGAAAACCTTTACGACAATTTGAAGCTCGTACGCGGCGATGCGTTCAAGGCTCCGTTCCCGGACAACACGTTTGACCTGGTGTTTCATCAGGGACTGGCCGAACACTTCAAGGATTCGCTCCCGCTCATCCGGGAAAATTACCGCATCCTTAAGCATGGCGGCTGTTGCCTTTGCGATGTGCCGCAGACGGTCCACCCCTATACGGTTATCAAGCATATCCTGATTGCGATGGACAAGTGGTTCGCCGGGTGGGAAAAGCAGTTCACCATGCCGCAGCTGAAGAAACTCATGAAGGATGCCGGGTTCAAGTGCGAGTACGCCTACGGCGACTGGATGCGCCCGAACCTCTTTTACCGCATGCTGCGCGAACTCGGGTTCAAGTTCGGAATCGAGCTTCCGAAGTATCCGCTGAACGGTACGGCCTACCAGAAGGCGAAGGATGCCTTGCTCGATGCGCTTGTCTCCGTGCCGGTAATGCACTACACGCAGCTTTCCATCGGGGTGATTGGCCGCAAGCCCTAGGATCCCATGGCTCTCAATCCCAAAATAAAATCGGCGCTGGTCTTTGCGCTCAAGCTCGTGGTGACGCTTGTCCCTGCGTACTTTGTCTATAGGAACATCGTAAGTTCCCCGGACTGGGACATCGGCGACCTGTACAGGCTGTTTTCGAGGGAAAGCTTGCTCCCGTTCGTGCTTGCGCTTGTCTGCCTTGCCGCTTCGAACTTTACGGCCTGCCTCCAGTGGAAGCTGCTCCTGGAACGGCAGGGGGTGCACTTGGGCTATGGGCATCTGCTTAAGCTTTATTACGTGGGCCTCTTCTTCAACAACTTCATGCCCGGCAACGTGGGCGGCGACGTGAAGAAGGTCTACGATATCCGTATGCAGGGCGGGCAGGATAGCGTGGGGGCCGGGTTCACCGCGACGGTTTTCGATCGTCTCTTTGGCCTCTTCTTTGTTACTTTGTTTGCCCTTGCGATGGGAGCCCTGTTCTTTGTCCATGACGAGGCTCAGCGGGCGTTTATCTGGCCGTCGATTTGGATATTCCTTGGCTTCTGCGCCATGTTCGCCTGCCTTTGCAGTCGCCGTCTCGGGCGGCTCTTGACGCGGGTTATCTCGAAGTTCCTGCCGCAGAGGTTCGGGGATAGGCTTGTCCACATGTTCGAACGCTTCCAGCATTTCCGTTCGGTCAAGCTGTGGTGGCAGATTTCGTTCTTGTCGCTTGTGACGCAGTCGTTACGCATCTTTGTCCACTTCTACTGCGGCCTGGCCGTAGGGGTGGCGCTTTCGATTTCGTGGTATTTCTACTACATCCCGCTGGTCGCCATCGTGAGTGCGCTCCCGATATCCATCGGCGGATTCGGGCCCCGTGAACTCCTGGCGCAGTCGCTGTTTGCTCGTGCCGGCGTGGCGAGTCTCGAATCGGTAGTGATCCAGCTGCTTGCGTATTTCGTGAGCCTGCTCTTGAGTTTGTTTGGGGCGTTCGTGTTCCTCTTGGGAAGAGGGGCGGACGCTCAAGGCCGTCAGGGATAGCCGTCCCTGCTTTTGTAGATAGCGCGGATGCCGAGGGGGCGTCCGCTTTCCAGAGGTTACTATGGATGCCGAGGGCATCTTGCAAGGTCTCAATTCCGACCAGCGTGCGGCGGTTTTACATGACCATGAGTCGGGCGCGCAACTCTTGATTTTGGCGGGAGCTGGTTCGGGAAAAACATCCGTGCTGACGAAGCGAATCCAGTACCGGATTGCGTCGGGCGTAAAGCCTGAAAATATCCTTGCGTTGACTTTTACGGCGAAGGCCGCTGCCGAGATGCGCGAACGCGTGCAGAAGCTGTTTCCGGATGCGGCGGTACGGCTCTGCACTTTCCATTCGCTTGCGCTGTTCATGCTGCGCCAGAAAATCGGTGGACGCATGGCCTACGAGCGTGTGGGGATGCGGGAGGCTCCCGTGCCGCAGGATGGTTCCGGGCGCGAATTCATGGATATGGCGGCCCGCCTGGGAATCAAGTCGGGAAGTCTCGAACGCGAAAGGCTCTTTGACGACAGCCTCCCGGTTTCGCTGAAGCGCAAGCTTTCGAAACTCCGGGAACCGGTGCTTGAGTCGGGCCGTGTGGTGTTCGAAGATCTGATCTACCTTGCCATTCAACTTCTGGAAGGTGATGCGGAAGCGCGGTCGCATTTCCAGTCGATGTGGACGGAAATTCTTGTGGATGAATACCAGGATATCAACCCGTCGCAGTACCGGATGGTCAAGGCGCTTCTCGGCGACAGGAAAAGTTTGTTCGTAGTGGGCGACGACGACCAGGCGATATACGGATTCCGCGGGGCCGATATCGGGAACATCAACCGTTTCTGCGACGACTTCAAGGAGAGCACGTTGATTCGCCTGGAATGGAATTACCGTTCGACTTCGAACATATTGCACTTGGCGAATCGCATTTTCGAAAACAAGCCGCTGCGCTTGCGGAAGGTGCTGCGTGCGGGAAACTCGAACGGCTCTGGCGGCAATCCGATTTTCAAGGAGAACCGCGAACCGGAAGTTTGGACAAGCGAAAACCCGGTGGAGGAAATGTGCAGGATCGTCTGCAAGATAAAGGAACTTCGCGAGGCCTATGACCTTTCGTGGAAAAATTTCGCGATTCTTGTGCGTTACAACCGGCAGCGGCTCTACTACGAGGAGGCCCTGCGTGACGAAAGGCTCCCGGTTGCGGGCGACGAACTCGGGGAGGGCTTGACGGTCGAGGACGGCATCCATGTAGAAACGGTTCATGCTTCCAAGGGGTTGCAGTATGCTGTCGTTTTTTATGCGGGACTGGGCGAGGGGCTCACGCCGGGAACCTGCGAAGGCGACCGTGCGGAACGAAAACGGCAACTTGATGAGGAACGTCGGCTTTACTATGTGGGAGTTACCCGAGCCGAGGCTTGCCTATTTTTATTATATTGTAAACGGCGTTTCTGGAAGGGGCGGCTTCGGAAATTTAAGAAGTCGCGGTTCTTGCCTCGGACGCCCGGTTTTTCGCAAGGTTGTCTCATGCCTCTTATCTTGTTCAAAATAAAAGTGGTCTTGTTTGTGCTTGCCTACATGTTCCTGCACATGCTGGTCTTGCCTTTTATTATCCTCTTCCGGCATCGCAGCGTGAATCTTTGGGTCGACAAGAAAATCCAGGCCTTCGCGCGATTCTGCATGAAGGTCCTGAAAATCGACCTCGATGTCGAGAACCAGGCGATTCTTTCGAAGGTCGACTGGACGCGCCCCGTGTTCGTGATGGGAAACCACAATTCGTATGCGGACATCCCGATTATTTTCCTTGCCATCGAACGCACTATCGGCTTTATCGCGAAGGCGGAACTCCGCTTTATTCCCTTCCTCGGGTTCTGGATGCACCGGATTGGGTGCGTGCTCATCAACCGCGAAAAGGGCGGCGGCGCGGCCCTGATTCGTGAAGCGATGGCGAAGGGGAAGGCCCCGAGGCTGTTTATTTTCCCGGAAGGGACGCGTGGCAAGGACGAGAACATGGTGCCGTTCAAGAGCGGCGGGTTCCGGTTGGCCATCGAAACCGAAGCGACGATTCTCCCCATCTATATCAAGGGTTCCGGTTTTGCCTGGGAACACCGCAAGAGCTCCGCACGTTGCAAGGTGACGGCGACGGTTCTTGAACCCCTGGACGTGAAGGCGCTTGCTGCCGAGAAGGGGACGCTTGACCCGCGCAAGGACGTGATGCACGTTGTCCGTGAACGGATGGAGGCCGCCGTATGATAGGCGTCTTCGATTCCGGCTTTGGCGGCCTATCCATATTGAAGGATTTGAGACGGGTCCTGCCGGAATACGATTTTGTCTATCTGGGCGACAACGCGCGTGCACCTTATGGCTCGCGCACTTTCGAAACGATTTTCCGCTATACGCTCCAGGCTGTCCGCGAACTCTTTAGCCGCGGTTGCCCCCTCGTGATTCTTGCGTGCAATACGGCATCGGCGAAGGCGCTCCGGAGCATACAGCAGGATATCCTCCCGTACGAGTTTCCTGACAGGCGCGTGCTTGGAATTGTCCGGCCGACTGCGGAGGAAATCGGGAAGTTCAGCCGAGGAGGACATATCGGCGTGCTTGGAACTGCGGGGACCGTCTCGTCCGGAAGCTACCTTATCGAAATCGGGCATTTTTTCCCGGAATTGAAGGTGACTCAGCATGCCTGCCCCATGTGGGTCCCGATTGTGGAAAACGGCGAGCGCGGGACGGAGGGGGCTAGGTTCTTCGTGAAGAAGGACGTGGATGCGCTTATGGCATCCGACCCGCAAATCGATGCAGTCCTGTTGGCATGTACGCATTACCCGCTTCTGGAATCCGAAATTCGGGCCGCACTGCCACCGCAGGTCCGGCTCGTTTTCCAGGGGGATATTGTTGCCGCCAAGACAATCGACTACCTCAAACGGCATCCGGAGATGGATGCCCGCCTCTCGAAGGGCGGAAAGACGGCCTATTTGACCTCAGATACTGCCGAATTTTTTGAAAAAGGGGCGTTTTTGTTCGGAATTGAGGGAATTTCGGCTGAATCGGTGGCCTTGTAGTCTATAAAAATGTAGATTGCGGATGTAACTGACGAACCTGTTTAGGTCCGCTTGTGTTTTTTTTATCATAGGTGAGTTGAAAATATGCCGAAGACACAAATAAATCTCGAAGGTTGGCAGGATTACCGTGGTAACGCCGCCGGTAGCCTGCTTTACGTGGAAACTAGCCATCAGTCCGAAATGCCGGTTCGTGACCAGCTGAACGAAAACGAAAAGGGCTTCCTCTACGAGCCCAACTACGAGACCAGTACCTACGGCCTGATGAGCTGCTACAATGTGAAGGCGATTAATGCCATCTTGAAGGCGAAGAGCCGTTACATCCTGTTCGGCACCCGTTACGAGGGGTTGAGCGATTCCGAACTCCGCAACAAGTACCTGATTATGGGCTACATGCGCATCGACAAGATCAAGGATGTGCGCACGCGCCATATCCAGCGCTACATGGCGAATCCTGACCTTCCTGAACCGGAATGCATGCAGATGGAGCACAACTGGGCTGTATACGGACCGATGCGCTTCGTCTCCATGAACGATTCCTTCGTGGTGACCGACGAAATCCTCAAGGAATGGGGTTACAAGGGCCATGCGAGCCGCCAGCTCAAGGCTGTTTTCCAGAAGGAACACCTCGACCAGATTCTTTCGTACCTGGATTCGAAGGACGACAAGATTGACGAGTATATCGCGACTGTCGACGAGTACAAGGAAGCCCTCGAAGAAGGGTAATGACGTTTAAATCCGTTTTTTAAACAGCGACGCCCCCGCATTTTTGCGGAGGCGTTTCTCTTATGCACCGAAGGTGTCTTATTTCACAGTCTTGATGGTCGAGGCGCTCGTCTTCACGATGTACATGCCCTTCTTGAGGTCGAGGCGGAGAGTTCCGTCGGCGTTCAGGGCCTGACCCTTGATTCCGCTCCAGAGGAGGTTTCCGTTCAGGTCGAACACCCTCGCTTCGGCATTCATGTCGCTTGCGGCGAAGTTCGTACGGATGCCCTTGATGGCGTTGGTGCCGCAGCCGGTGGCGACAATCTTTGCGATGTAGATGCCCGCGTTGTCGCTGTTGAACGAGAGCTGCGTGGAGCCGAAGGGGGCTCCGGTCGAGTCAATTTCGTTTGCGAGCGGGACGGATACTTCGGCCCAGGAGCCCGCGGGGGCGGTGTTTCCGTACTGGTAGTTGCTCCAGGTGCTGCCGCCCGCGCCGCCGATGTTTACGGAGGCGTCTTCGGCGTCGATGCTACGCATGGTGAACACGAGATCCTTGCACTTGGTAAGCGGTTCCTTCACTGCGGCTGCATCGGGGATTGTGAAGAGGGCGTGCTGGTAGCCGCAGTCGTCCTGCGCGCAGCCGGCGAGCGGAACCTTCACGTACTTGGAAATTCCGTCGAGCGCGGTCGTCTCGAAGGTGACCTTGCCGAGGGTCTCGTCGCTCTTCCAGCCCGCTGCAGAAGTTTCGTTCGCGTAGTCCACAATCACGAGAGAATCACCGAAGTTCTGGTTGGGGTCAATGTACGGGTCGTCGATGGGGGAGTCTTCGCACTGGAGCGCTGCCGTGTTGCTTGTGGTGAACACGACCGTGGTGATGGACTTTGCTGGGGCGTCGATGATGGCGCCTGCGGTGACTGTCTTGCTCTTTTCGCCGCTTTCGGTAGACTGCACGGCGTAGACCGGGTTGTAGCCGTTCACGGAGAAGTTCAGGTTCTGGGCCGAGCCCTTGTTGATGGCGACAACGGAGATGGAATCGCAGTCAGCGCTACGGAAGGCGGCTGCATAGACGTTGCTGCCGTCGGCGGTGCTGCTCACGACGCGCCAACCCGGGTTCACGAACTTCGAGTAGTGGCGCATGGCGTGGTATTCGGGGTTGATGTAGAGCTTGGCTTCCTTGCAGCTGCTCCAGCCTTCGCCCGGGCAAACGCCGATGAGCTGGCCGTTCTGTTCACCCCAGAAGAGCTCCCAGGCGATATAGGCGTTGAGCTTGCCGCTCGTGAAGCCGACCTGCATAATGTGGGCGAGGCCGAGCATGTCCTGCTCGCGCACGGCAGATTCCATGGTGCAGAATTCCGTCATGATGATGGGCTTGCTGTCGCTGCCGTAGTTTTTGCCGATGGCGGTCATCGCCTTGCGGAAGTTTTCCGGATTCAGGTAGTTGGTGCCGGAGTTGTCGTTGCCGTCACCCGCATGGTACAGGTGGTAGGCGTAGCCGTCGAGGTTCTTGTCGTCGAGCGCCTTTGCGTACTTTTCGAAGTTGCTGTAGCCGATACCGAGCGGTTCGGGGCCGATAATCTTCGGCGGGTTTGCAAGCGTGCTGATGGAATCGCGTACGGCCTGGAGCGCCTGCTTGTAACCGGCAATCCCGTTGCTTTCGGTAGGCTCGAAGAGGGTTTCTTCGTAATCGGCTTCCATGTCGGGTTCGTTCTGCAGGCTGATGTAATCGGGAGTGATGCCCGCGGTGGCGTAGGCCTGCAGGCTCTTTTTCCACCAGCCGGCGAATTCGCTGTAGACGAACTTGCCGTACGGGTCGCTGTTCGAAGTCTTGAGTGTCTTGTCGGCCTTAGAATGGCCCTGGTTTCCGTTCACGCTGCCACTCGGCTTGAGCCTGCCCGGTGCAGACCAGCTGGACATCTCGATCTTGAGGCGGTTGCCGAGGCGTTCCTTGCCAGCCTTCACGATGGCGGCATCGGCGGAGATGCTTGTGGTGTCTTCCTGCTTCCAGTTGCCGATGCGGAGGAGTGAGAGGTTGAGACCGTTAAAAGCGGTGTCATAGAAGTCCTTCTGCATCGAAGAGCTCATGGCGGTAATCCAGCTCTGGTAGTAGGCGGCGCCTGCACCGAAGCCCACGACCTTTTGTGCCGTGGTGGCGGGATCTACCGTGATATTTGCGGCTGAAGCTATTGATGCTGCAGCAAGGGCGACCGAGGCCGCTGTCAGGGATTTCTTAAACATACACACATCCTTTCTTTTTACTCCCCAACCCCAGAAACCATCAATTATCAATCATCAATTATCAATCATCAATTAATTAGTAAGCTCCTTCGCCCTTGAACACGACCTTGAACGTCTTGAGGATCAGCTTGAAGTCTTCTCCGAGCTTGCCGTCGCGGCGGATATAGTCATTGTCGAGTCGCATCTGCCCTTCGAACGAGATGTTGCTGCGGCCGCTCACCTGCCAGATGCAGGTCAGGCCCGGCGTCACGGACAGGCGCATGCGGTGCCAGGGTTCGTATTCAGCCACTTCGGAAGGGATCGGCGGGCGCGGGCCCACGATGGACATGTCGCCCTTGATGATGTTCACGAGCTGCGGCAGTTCGTCGAGGCTGAACTTGCGGAGGATGCGGCCGAACGGATAGATGCGTGGGTCGTTCTTCATCTTGAACGTCTTGCCGCCCGTCTCGTTCTGGGCCATCAATTCTTTTTTGCGTTCTTCGGCATCCACGTACATGCTTCGGAACTTGTACATCGTAAACAGTTTGCCGTTGCGGCCCACACGCGTTTGCTTGAAAATGACCGGTCCCTTGTGGTCGCTGATCTTTACCGCGAGCGCACAGAACAGGAGCAGCGGGGAAAGGACAACCAGGGCGAGGCTCGAACAGGCGATGTCCGTAATGCGTTTCACAACGTGGCGGTAGCGTATCTTGTGCGGGTGCTGCCAGATGTGGTCGAGGTTCAGGCGTTCGAGCGAGAAGAAGCTTCCGTTCGTGCTGTTGAAGTCCTTGATCTTGTCCTCGAGTTCCAGGTTGTCCTTCTCCTGGAGCCCGGTGTAGATATATGCCTTGAAGATGGGCGACTTGGGCTTGTGCCTGAGGGCCTGGATGAGGCCTGCGTCGTTCAGCTTGTGGAGGATTTCCTTGCGGATGGACTCGAGCGTCGAAAGGTCCGAATTCAGGAGGATGATGCCGAGACCGCTGCTGTCGGAAAGGTAGCCGAGGACATCGATAAACCTGAGGTGCGAGAACATGGTGAGCACGCTGATGCGCCAGGTACGCTCGACGGTGCGCGAGGGGCTCCCCCAGCCGAAAAAGTCGTACTGGTGCGAGTAAATCTTGATGAACAGGAATGGCCTGCGGGTGCGGTTCGCCCTTAGGAATTCCTCGTTGAGGCGCGTCCTGAAGAGGCGTGCCGGATAGACAATGTTCTTGAGCTTCTGCTCGTTGAGCAGGTTGCTGATTGCCGGATTGGATATTTCCTGTTCCATGCGTAAAAATTTAGAAAAAAATGCACCTGGCTTGTTTTGGTAGGAAAAAACACAAATGTGCAAATTTCTTGAACGTAAACAAATCTTTACTAATGGGCGGTGAAAAAAGGAGGGGCTTGTTCGGTAGAACGGGGCATGCCGTTTTTTCTATATTATGTCTCCGAAAAATTTAAAATGGAGACGCAATATGCTGCGTATTGGCTTAATTGGTACTGGAACCGTCGGTGGCGGTGTCATTCAGATTCTTGAACAGAAGATTGCCGAGTACAAGGAAAAGCTCGGTGTCGAACTCGAACTCGCCTGCATCTGCGCGAAGTCCGAAGAAGAAGTCGCCCCGTACAAGGCGAAGGGCTACAAGGTTTCGACCAACGCCGACGAGATGATTGCCGGTAACGATATCGACGTGCTCGTTGAACTGGCCGGCGGCTACAACATGCCGCGCAAGTGGATTCTCGCTGCCCTCGAAAGCGGCAAGCATGTGGTGACCGCGAACAAGGCCCTCCTTGCCAAGTACGGCCACGAGATTTTCCCGCTCGCAGCCGAAAAGGGCCTGCATGTGCTGTTCGAAGCCGCGGTTGGCGGTGGCATTCCTATTATCCGTAGCTTGCAGGAAGGTTTGCTCGGTTCGACCGTCGAACACCTGAGCTGCATTATCAACGGTACCTGCAACTACATCCTGAGTCGCATGGCCGACGAAGGCCTCGACTTTGATGTGGTTCTGAAGGACGCCCAGAAGCTCGGCTTTGCCGAAGCTGACC
This sequence comes from Fibrobacter sp. UBA7003, assembly GCA_002449765.1. Taxonomy (GTDB): domain Bacteria; phylum Fibrobacterota; class Fibrobacteria; order Fibrobacterales; family Fibrobacteraceae; genus Fibrobacter. The sequence continues at coordinate 312,710 of DJXN01000012.1, read as the reverse complement.
CGACTTTTGATATCGAAGGCATCGACTCCGCCCATAAGACTGCCCTCCTTGCTAGCCTCTGCAGCGGCAAGCGCGTGGACTTCGAAAAGATTCATGTGACGGGTATTTCGAAAATTACCGCCCAGGATATCGCATTCGCCAAGGAACTTGGCTGCTGCGTGAAGCTCCTCGGCATCTACCACCGCGACGGCGACCGTGTGGACGCCCGCGTGCATCCGTGCTTTGTCTCTAACGAAAACCTGCTCTCGAACGTGAACGGCGTGATTAATGCCGTGTACCTCAAGTGCGACAACCTGGGCGAGACCGTCCAGACGGGTGCCGGTGCTGGCCGCCTCCCGACCGCTTCCGCTGTCGTAGCCGACCTTGTTTCCTTGGCCCGCTCCGTGGACCAGGGCAGCCGCAAGGCGCTCCCCATGGGCTGGTTCAACGTCGACAATTCCGCGACTCTCGTGCCTATTTCCGAGACGAGCGCCCGCTACTACCTGCGCTTCACTTCCCGTGACGCCTGCGGCGTGCTCGCGAAGATTACCAGCATCCTCGCCGAAAATAACATTTCCATTGAAACCATTATCCAGAAGAACGTGAAGGACCCGGGCAAGGTTTCCATCGTGGTCATCACCGAAAAGACTTTAGACTGCAAGGCCTCGAAGGCGGTGGACGCCATCGATGCTCTGCCCGAAATCGTCGAAAAGAGCCAGGTTATCCGCTTCCTCGCGTAACGGATGGCCTTCTGGACTGCAATTTTTGTAGTTTGATATAGCTATGATACGCGCTGCGACATTGGAACGCATTCTCGTTATCCTTTCGGATTTCGTGGCGCTTTCGATATGCTTTGTGCTGGCTTTCTGGGTCCAGTTCCATAGCGGCTGGATTGCCGACAAGTACGACCCGTCCAAGCTTTTCTCGGATTACGCCAACATGGGGTTGATCCTGAACGTGGCATGGCTCGTCTTGTTTACCTGCGCAGGGCTTTATCGTTCATGGCTCCTGATGTCGCGGACGCACCAGATTTTGCGCGTGTTGCGGGCGGTGGTGATAGGCGTTGTTCTTATTATCATCAGCCTTTTCGGAACGGAGTTTGTAGGCAAGATCTTTGCCAACCAGCCGTTGAACGAGGGCTACTTGTATGGATCGCGCTTCCCGTGGATTTTTATCTACGGCGGCCTCGCCATGGTGCTTGTTGCCGGATTCCGCATGTTCATTTACTTCTGCCTGCGCGGCTTGCTTCGTTTGGGCTACGGCGCGAATAACATCCTCGTGCTTGGCGCTACCGATGCGGGCAAGAAGATTGCCGAGGATCTCAAGAACACGCCGGCTTTTGGACAGCGCGTGGTGGGCTTCGTCGATGAAAGGTACCAGGTGATGGATCATGAATTTGCCGGGTTCCCCGTACTCGGCAAGTATGCCGATCTCCCTGCGCTTGTGAAAAAGCACCGTGTGGATGGGATTGTGATTGCGCATGAGAGTTCTTCTCCGCAGGAGATTATGCGCGTCCTCGTCTGGATTTGCGAACTTCAACTTCATATTTATATTGTACCGGGACTCTATCCCGTGGTGAATGGCCAGTTCAAGGCGAACTTGGTCCATGGTTTCGAACTTCAGGAACTTTTTGCGTTTACGATGCCGCCCTGGCAGGTGCGGGTGAAGCGCATTATCGATGTGCTGTTCGGAGCGTTCCTTGGGATATGCTCTTTGCCGGTCTGTCTGCTTGCGGCTATCGCCATCAAGCTCGAGGACCACGGCCCCGTTTTCTATTCGCAGGAACGCATCGGCCTGTATGGCAAGCCCTTTACGGTCTACAAGTTCCGCACTATGCGCACCGATGCCGAAAAGTTCGGCGCCCAGTGGGCCACCAAGGACGACCCGCGCATTACGAAGGTCGGCAAGTTCCTGCGCAAGACCCGCATCGACGAGCTGCCGCAGATTCTTTGTGTTTTGAAGGGTGACATGAGCATGGTGGGGCCGCGCCCTGAACGTGCCGTGTTTATCAGCAAGCTTCGCGAACAGATTCCGTTCTACATCAGCCGCCTCAAGATGAAGCCGGGCCTTACGGGCTGGGCGCAGGTGCGTCACCATTACGATACGAGCATCGAAGATGTCCAGATAAAACTGAAGTACGACATGTATTATTACGAGAACATGAGCCTGCTTCTGGATTTCCAGATATTGGTGCGTACTGTTTACGTTGTCTTGACCGGTAAAGGAGCGCAATAATGTACGGAGACAATTCCACTCCGGTATTCCCAGTTAATGATGCTCTCACGATGATTCGCCTCGCGCTTGCCGAAGACGTGCGCACGGGCGACGTGACGAGCGAATGGACCATTCCTGCCGACCAGAAGCAGCATGCCCGCCTGATTGCAAAAGAAGATGGCGTGCTTGCGGGCCTCCCGGTCATTGAACTCGTGTTCCAGGAACTGAAGGCGAACGTGAAGGTGACGCTCCACAAGAAAGATGGCGACGTGGTGAAGAAGGGCGACCTGATTGCCGAAATGGACGGCACGACGCATGAACTCTTGACGGGTGAACGTACGCTCCTGAACTTTATCCAGCAGCTTTCCGGCGTTGCGACGGTCGCGCATACCTTCCAGGAAGCCCTGAAGGGCGGCAAGACGAAGGTGCTCGATACCCGCAAGACGGTTCCCGGATTCCGCACGCTGCAGAAGTATGCCGTTCGCGTGGGGGGCGGTTCCAACCACCGCATGGGCCTCTTTGACATGGTGCTGGTGAAGGACAACCACATCGCTGCTGCAGGTGGCGTTCTCGAAGCACTCGAAGTGGTGAAGAAGAACAACACGCAGGGCCTGATGGTCGAGATGGAAGTGGAAAACTTCGACCAGCTGCGCGCTCTTTTGAACAAGGGCGTAGACGTCATCATGCTTGACAACATGAGCAACGAGATGATGGCCGAGGCCCTGAAGATTATCAAGGAAAGCGGTGACAAGTGCCTGGTGGAAGGCTCTGGAAACATGACGCTCGAACGCGCGAAGGAAATCGCGACGCTCGGCCTCGATTACATCTCTGTCGGTGCGCTCACGCATAGCGTGAAGGCTCTCGACATCTCGATGCGAATCTAGTTTTTTGATTTGCGCATGAAAAAGAATTTGGATAAAACTGTACGGAAGTCGAATCGCGAAACTTTTAGCTTCGTCGTGGATGTGGGCAACTCCCACACGGTTTTGGGTATTTTCAAGGGCGACAAGGTGGTGGACCACTGGAGGCTTACTACCCGCAAGGAAACGACGAGCGACGAGGTGATGAACCGCATTGGCGGACTTGTGCGCTTTTCGAAAATCAAGCCGACGGAGATTACGCATGTGGGCCTCTCGACGGTGGTGCCCGCGCATGAGCGCCCCTGGATCAAGGCCCTGCAGACGCTCCTCAAGCGCCCGGTGCAGGTGGTAAGTTCCAAGAACTGCCTCGGTTGCCCGATTGCCTACCCGAACCCGGCGTCGCTCGGTGCCGACCGCTTGTGCAACATTATCGCACTCCGTGACCGTGGCTACAAGGATGCCATCGTGGTGGATATGGGCACGGCAACGACATTTGACGTGATGAAGGACGGCGGCTTCGCTGGCGGTATAATTATTCCGGGCATTAGCGCAAGCCTCGATGTCTTGACCGAGAAGGCGGCGCGCCTGTTGCCGGTAAGCATCGAGTGGCCGGAACACGTTATTGCAAACAATACTGACGATGCCATCCGCGCGGGTCTTCTGTACGGTTTTATGGCGGAACTTGAAACCTTGGTGGCAAAGATCAAGGACGAAATGGGCAAGAAGAAGGTTCCCGTGTTTGCGACGGGTGGCTGGGGCCGCATGGTGATGGGGCACAGCAAGGTTATCGATACCTACGACCCGTACCTGACTCTGAACGGTGTGCGCCTGGTGGCGCTCCATGGCAATTCTGCCGCAGAACTGGAGCGAGACTCCGACGAGTAATTTTAAAGAGAGGTCCCTATGCGTTGCTTAGTTACCGGTGGTGCAGGATTCCTGGGAAGTCACTTGTGCGAACGTCTGCTGGACGACGGTCATGAGGTGATTTGCCTTGACAACTATTTCACGGGTCGTATGGTGAATGTCGCTCACCTGCGCGATAACCGGAACTTCGAGCTCATTCGCCACGACGTGACGGAACCGATTTTGCTGGAAGTGGACCGCATCTTTAATCTCGCGTGCCCCGCGAGCCCCATTCATTACCAGTTCAACCCGGTAAAGACCATCAAGACGAGCGTGATGGGCGCTATCAATATGCTTGGCATGGCGAAGCGTGTGAAGGCCCGTATTCTGCAGGCTTCCACCAGCGAAGTCTACGGTGATCCGGCTGTTCACCCGCAGACCGAAGACTACTGGGGCAACGTGAACCCGATCGGTATCCGCAGCTGCTACGACGAAGGCAAGCGCGTTGCTGAAACGCTCTTTATGGATTACCACAGGCAAAATAACGTGGACATCCGCATCGTGCGTATTTTCAATACGTACGGCCCGCGCATGCTTATGAACGATGGTCGCGTGGTGTCGAACTTTATTGTGCAGGCGCTCAAGGGCGAAGATCTCACGATTTACGGCGACGGCAGCCAGACCCGCAGTTTTTGCTATGTGGATGACCTCATCGAAGGTTTTGTGCGCATGATGAACCAGGACAAGATTATTGGACCCGTGAACATCGGGAACCCTGGCGAATTTACAATGCTTGAACTTGCGAAGGAAGTGCTTGACCTCACCGGTTCCAAGAGCAAGATTGTGTACAAGCCGCTTCCGGGTGACGACCCGAAGATGCGCCGCCCGAATATCGACCTCGCCAAGTCCGCACTCGGTTGGGAACCGACAATCCCGCTGCGCCAGGGTCTCGAGAAGACGATTGTCTACTTCGAGGAACTGCTCAAGGGCGAGCGCTAACAGTTTGCAGATACTAGGACTTGTCATGCCCGGCTTGACCGGGCATCTTTGTTTCTTTCAATAGAATTATTTGCTGCCTACGATTTTGCAGATGGGGCAGTTTTCGGGCTTGTGACCCATAGCCTTGCAGTACGTGCGCCCGAAGTAGATAATCTGCAGGTGGCGTTTTTCCCATTCTTCCTTCGGGAAAATTTTCTTGAGGTCGGCCTCGGTCTGTTCCACGCTACTGCCGTCCGATAGTCCCCAGCGCTTGGCTAGGCGGTGGATGTGCGTATCGACGGGGAAGGCGGGAATCTTGAAGATGTGGCTCATCACGACGCTTGCCGTCTTGTGGCCTACGCCGGGGAGTGATTCGAGTTCTTCGAATGTGCGGGGGACTTCACCGCCGTGTTTCTCGACGAGCGTTTTCGACAGGTTGTAAATGTTCTTGCTTTTCGTGTTGAAGAATCCGCACGGCTTGATGATTTCTGCAATCGCGTCGATGCCGAGCTTGACCATGGCGGCGGGCGTTTTCGCTTTCTTGAACAACACCTTCGTTACCTGGTTCACGCGGATGTCGGTGCATTGCGCGCTCAATACGACGGCGACAAGCATCGTGTAGGCGTTTGAGTAGTCCAGCGGAATCGGCGGGTTCGGGAAGAGTTCGTCCAGCTTTTCGCCGATGAACTTGATCTTGTCCGTTTTTTTCATGTCCTGCGCCTCCTTTCGTCTTTCGTCTGTAGCGAGCCGCATTGCGACGCAGCGTACTTTCGTCTAGTTTAGTCGCAGTCGCGCGTGAAGTCTTGTTGCATGTTGAAGCTGGGCATGTCGTCGGTCGGGTGGCCGACTTCGACGGCGGGGACGCCTGCGTATGTCGTGTGCGGCGGAACGTCGCAGAGCACAACCGCGCCCGCGCCAATCTTCGCGCAGTCGCCGATGTGGATGTTGCCGAGCAGCTGGGCGTGTGCGCCGAGCATCACGCCGTTCCCGATTTTCGGGTGACGGTCGCCGACTTCGTTGCCGGTACCGCCGAGCGTCACGCCGTGCAAGAAGCTCACGTTGTTGCCGACGACGGCAGTTTCGCCGATGACGATGTTTGTCGCATGGTCAATCAACAGGCCGTGCCCGATTTTTGCCGCCGGGTGAATGTCCATACCGAACTTGCGGCTCACGATGTTCTGGAGCATCTTGGCGGGGAAGGGGCGGTTCTCCGTCCAGAGGGCGTGCGCCACGCGGTAGGCCTGCAGACCCTGGAAACCCTTGAACAGCAGGAGCGGTTCGAGGTAGCTGGTGCAGGCAGGGTCGCGGAGTACGGTTGCGTTCAGGTCCTTGCAGGCGGAAACGAGCAGTTCGGGGTACTTGATGTACAGCGCGTTGAACATCTTCTCGAGTTCCGCACGGTCGATGACTTCGCCCGCGAGTTGACAGGCGAGCGTTACGGATAGCATGTCGGCAAAGTTCTTGCGGCTCAACACCTGCTCTTCGAGCATGAGCTTCGAGAGCGGTTCGTTGGCGGCTAGTTCCGAGGCCTCGTCGCGGAGGCGCTTTTCCATTTCTTCGACTGTCATAGCGAATGCAAATATAGAAATTTGCGGCGGCTGCGGTCTAGCAGGCGAGTTTAATGAGCGCGCGGGCCGGGATGTGGAACCATCCGGGCCTGAACTCGAGTTCGTAGCAGGCTTCGTAAACGGCCTTTGCTAGGATATACGGGGTGGCTGCACGCTCGAGGGTGTCGAGGTCGATTTGCGCGTTGCCTGCATCTACGTGCGCGGCTTGTGCGTAGCCTTCAAGAAACGCGCGTTCGCATGCGGTGCAGTCGAACCCGGATGTTGCTTCCGCGTACTGGAAACTGCGCAACATGCCTGCGACATCAACAAGTGGGGAGCGGAGTGCCCTGCGGTATTCGAGCGTGCGGGAGGGTTCGCCTTCAAAATCGAGAATCTTGAAATCTGCGGCGGCAACCAGCACCTGCCCCAGGTGGTAATCCCCGTGGATGCGCTGCGGTGCGAACAACTCGCTGCCGGTTGGCGCTCCGAACGCATCTTTCGCCATGCGCTTGAGTTTCGGCAAAGTCGCTTTCACCTTTTCGGCGAGTTCGCGCATTTCACTGCCCGTTGCGCAGTTCAAAAGATGTTCCAATTTGTCAAATGGTATTTCGGGATTCTGCGCAGGCGTGCCCGGGAGTCCCCTGAGGGCGCGGTGCATCTTCGCAGTCGCTATCCCGAGTGCCTCGGCGCACGGCGCGTCCATCACGCCGTTGAAATACGCCCACGCATCCTGCATGCCGGTTGCACGTTCCTCGAGAATCCCGAGGGTGTAGCGTTTCCCCGTGGCATCTGCGTAGTAGCATGTGCCGTAGAGCTGTGGGCTCACGCCGGAGCGTTTGCGGTCGAGTTGTTCCATGATTTCGACTTCGGGGTGAATGCCCGGTAAAAGCCTGCGGTACAGCTTGAAGAAAAAATGCTTGGATGCGAATGCGGAATTGCTCTGCTCGGCATCGAGCGGGGCTATATTGAAAAGTTCGTGCAGGGAAACATCTACGGGGAAATGCTCTGTCTGCATGAACATAAACTCGCCGGATTGCGTGCCGTATCTTGCCTTCTCGCACGAAAACACGTCGTAGAAAAAGTCTGTAGTGCGGGTCTCGTCTTCAATGACGGCGTAGAGGTCGGACTCGCAGTTTTCGCTTGCGGCAAAGTTCACGCGGACGATGGAAAGAAACGTTTCCCCGATGGCGACGCGGTCCACGGTCTCGATGGAATCGATCTTGCGTCCCTTTCCCATGAACCAGCGCTTGCTTGCGATATCTTGCATGCTATCCATGCTTTGAAAAATAGCAATAGAACTATTTCCGGGCTGTCAGTGCAGGGAAATATCCCTGCGTGCGGAGTGTCGCGAGAATCTTGAGCTTGTTTTCGAGCGGTTCGGCGGGAAACCCGTCCACCACGAACTGCGGAATCCGTTTTTGCGGCTTGAATTGCGGCGGCACATCACTGTAGTCGCCGAGTTGCCAGGCACAGAGCATCTTTGCGAGGAACTGTTCCCAGGGGAAAACATCTTTCGGGGTGAGGTAGAACCTGGCGGGCTTCTCGTAATCGCGGGCGTCGAGCAGGAGCGTGCCGTCCCTATAACATGCAAGAAGCGCAGCCTGCCTCTCTTTCATCTGAGTGGCGGGCTGCGCGGGAATAGTCAGAACGAGTTGCATTCGGCGCGGGCGTTATGCAGCGAGGACTTCGCGTTGGATTTGCATGTACTGGTAGCTGGAAATCAGCGTAATTTTCAGAATCAAATCGCGGGCAAGTCCGGCTTTGATGAGGGCCCTAGCGTAGTTCAGCTTGTTCATGTCTGGTGATGTCATAGGAACCTCTGGGTGTTTTTGTTTTACATCCAGAAAATAGAATATTTTTGTGGCAAAAGCATGTCATTTTTTTTGGTAAGAAACAATGTGTAAAGTCTATCACACACTCCCCTTTTGCAAGAAAAATATAATCTGTTGATAAATAAGGAGTTACGAAACTGGTGCTCCAAAGTGTATTATTCCAGCCTAAAATCGCGCTGTGATTTATGTCACGCGTCAGATGCTTTTCAGGACGGGAAAACTCTCGCGGTAGCGGAGGAGCGGTTCGATTTCGATGCGTGCGGACACGATACATTCCGTATTGGAATCGGCCTTCGCGACAATGTTTCCGAACGGGTCGATAATGCGTGAATGCCCATTGTATTTGCTATCGGCGGTGACGCAGTTGACGGCGACGACATAGGCCTGGTTCTCGATGGCGCGCGCCTGCAATAGCGTATCCCAGTGCAGGATTCTTTCGGCAGGCCAGGCGGCCTGCACGGTCAGGAGGTTCGCTCCCGCCTTGACCGCATCGCGGTAGAGCTCCGGGAATCGTAGGTCGAAACAGATGGTCGGCGCTATGTTCCATTCCTGTATTTTAAACAAACTAATGTCCTGCCCGGCGGTGAATTTTTCCTGCTCCATGAAGAAGGGCTTCCGCTTGTCGTAGCTTGCGTATTCGTGCGGGTTTCCGGACAGGTAGACGCTTGCGTGGTTCGCGAGCGAAGGGCCTTTGCGCGATATCCCTGCGCCCATGACGGCGCACCCTGTCTGGCTTGCGAGTTTGTTCAAAAAACTTGCCGTTTCTCCGCTTGATTCGTCGGAAAAGTCTTCGGCGGCCCTCTCGGGGTGCAAGGGAAGGTAGCCTGTGGCGAACATTTCGGGCAGCACGATGAGCCCGGGAACGGAATCCTCGGTTCGTTTGCGGATTTCGCGGGTGAGCGTTTCGACCTTTTCGAAATTCCTGGCCTTGTCGTTCGGCGCGATTTCCATCTGCACTAGAAAAATATCGAGCATACGCAGAGAAATATAAAATTTGGTGGACTGCGGCGGCATAAAATTCTAATTTAGTATCCATGAGATTTCGATCCCTGCTCCTTATAGCCCTGTTCCTGGCGGCGAACCTGTTTGCGGCGACCCCTACGCCTGTCGTGGGCGTGGTCCTCGAAATGGGTTCGGACCTGCCGCTTGACGGAGTTCAGATTACCTACCGCTCCGGCAAAAAACTCGGCAAGACATCCTCGAATGGACGTTTCGAATTTACCGTGGATTCGAAGAACGCGTCGCTTGTTTTCCAGAAGGAAGGCTACGACAGCGTGTATGTGGACCTGCAGGATTTTGCGGACCTGCTCGACATGGTCGTGACGCTCTCGACCGACCTCCGCGACCTCGGTTCGAGTACGATTGTGGGTGGCGGCGAACCGGAGAAGTGGGAACCGCAACGCAAGGTGTCGGTCGATAAGCTCGAAGATGCGGCGGGCATGCGCTTTGACTTGACGGAACACCTGGGGCAGATGCCGGGAATTTCCGGGCAGAAGGATTTCAGCAGCGCGCTCTACTACGACGGCTCCCGCGCGGGCGACGTGGCCTACCACCTGGGGCGGCTCCGCATCCCGAACATGCGCCACCTCGATGTCGGGTTCCCCGGCAACCTTTCGGTGGTGAACCCGCACATACTGAGCGGCATCGAGATTCATGACCACTACGGCAGCGGTCCGATCGGCCAGGGTCTTGCAACTTCGGTGCAGTATATTCCCGAGCAGACGAAGGGCGAGTGGGGACTCAAGGGGGCTGCGGGCCTCACGGTGCAGGAAATCCAGTTCGATTCCCCGTTCCTTTTCTGGGACAGCTTCCGTTTCGCGTTCCGCAGGCTCGATGGCGAGATGCTCAAGAACCTGGGCGAAAAGTTCTTCACCGAATTCAGGAAGCGCGATGGCGACTGCGTGGATGATTGTCGCGTGAAATCCTCCGACCCCTTCGATCTTTCGGCGATGGATTTCTATGCACAACTTAACGGCTCCGATTCAATGGGCAACACCTGGGCGCTCCGGGCCCTGTACAGTACCGACGAATACTCCATCAGCCAGGACACGACTACTGCGTACGATCAGGTGAACGAAGTCGACATCATCAAGGGGAACCAGGATTACCTGGTCATCGGAGCGGAATACAATTCCAAGTTCGGGACAAGCCTGCATGCGGGATTCGTGCGCGAAAACGTGGGCGACACCCTGCAGGATACGACCGGATTCCGCAACTCCGTCTCGTCGAGGGAGATGGCTGCCTTTATCGACGCCTACGAGATGACGCATACGGTCATTAGCGCCGGTGCGGACAAGGAATTCAAGGCGAAACTGCTCGGTTCCAAGGTGAGCGGTGCCCTGCTCTATGAGCAGCATTTTGTCGACCGCAGTTACCTGGACTTTGGAGGCAAGCAGGAAGACGACTATACGACGGGTGTGCTTTCGGGCGTGAGCCGCTTTGACTGGAAGTCGGATTATTCGCAGACAATCTTTTCGCTCGGTGCGGTGGCCGACGCTATTGACCACAATGCGCGCCCGACGGTCTCGCTCGATTTCGAGAAGAACCTGAGCGAAAAGGATTCCACGTATTGGCGCCTGTTCAGCAGCGCGGCCTACCGCAGTGACTGGAAATACCTCTACGATGACGGAAACCTGACGGGAAGGCTTGAAACGGGCGCTTCGGCGAAGGTGGGACTTGGCTACAATTCCAAGTACCTGATTGCGCGGGCGAGCGGCTTTGGCCGCTACTACTTCGACCCGGTGCTGCCCCTGCCCAAGGCCTATGCGCAGTACAGGGACATTACTCCCGTGGAATTCGCCTGGGTGCTCGGTGCGAATGCGAAGGTGGATTGGAAGACTTCGCACCATTTCTCGATGTCAACGAACGTGAGTTCCGTCTATGGCGAATACGAACTCGAAGGTACCGGTTCGCTCCCGTGGGAAGCGAATTCGAGATTCGATATCGTTTCGCATTTCCGCTACTACCCGCGCAAGGATTCGCTGTTCTCGATTATCCTCACGCACCATGCGGCGTTGCACCGTCCGCTCTATTTTTACGATATCAAGCCCTCGGACCAGGAAAACCAGATACTCGGGACGCGCAGGCTCCGCGACCTGGAGGAATTTACCGATTTCTTCCGTACGGATGTGCGCGTGAATCTCGATATTGTCCGCGACAAGGGTTGGTTCCGCAAATCCAGATTCTACCTGGAACTGGATAATTTGTTCGGGAACCTCGACGTGGATGCGCTCAAGTTCCTGGGTTCCGAGAACGCCCGCGAACGTTCCTGGGTCACGAAGGACGGCGACAAGAATTCGGAAAATGGCTACAGGCTCGAACCGTTCATGGCGAAGGGCATGGGACTGTACTTCCAGTTCGGCGTGGAAGTGCTGCTTGGAATATGATGAAAGCGCTGCTTTTTTGTCTGTCGCTCCTTGCAGCGTCGGTGATGGCGCACGAGACGGACGCCAGGTTCGAACCGCCGAAGCCGAAGGAACCGAAGCGCTTTTGTGCGGAGGTCCAAAAGTGGATCGAATACGCATCGTCTAACAAGGACCTCGTGGAAATAACCAATGAACCCCTGCTTGTCATGGACTTGCGCTACGGAACTTTCAACAACGTAACGGGGCACGACCTGTATTGCGGCGAGCAGAGGGCCTTTGTCCACAGGGATGCCTACGCAAAACTCAAGAAGACCTTTGCCATCATGGAAAAGGAGATGCCCGGCTCGAAGCTCGTGATTTTCGATGCGGCGCGCCCCATTTATGCGCAGGCAGCGCTCAAGAAAACGGTGCAGGGGACTCCGTACACCAACTTCGTTTCGTCGGCGGTGAGGGGCGGCCTGCACAACTACGGCTTGGCGCTGGACCTGAGCATTACCGATAGCACGGGGACGCCGCTCGACATGGGAACGGATTTCGATTCGTTTGAACGCTGCGCGGGCGCGGTAGGTGAGGCGGATGCGCTCAAAAGCGGGCGCCTGACGCAGGAACAGGTTGACAACAGGAACAAGTTGCGTCGTATCATGAAGGCCGCCGGCTGGGTGATGCTGAAACACGAATGGTGGCACTTCAACGCCTACACGAGCACTTATACGCGGGAACACTACAAGCTGTTCCCGATGTAAGGCGGCTATTTCGTTGCTTTAGCGTCAAGCCTTGCTTGAACCTCGGCAATCTGTTCTGCGGGAAACCCCATGTCTTTCAGGATGCCAATAGCATCTGCATGACCTTTGGATTCGCCACGAGCTTCACCTTTAGCCTCAGCAGCAATGATCTTTCCGGCGGCCCAGCATTCGTAATCTTCCTTCGTCGTCATGCCATGCTCCTGTGCTTTCAAATAATATAACTAAACCATCTCCGTAAACGCAAGCCCCTGCCGTTGCGGACTCGCCTACCTATAAAAACGATCAAAACGCGAAAATGTTTCGTTTTGGCCGTTTTTTTTACGGGAGAGCCTTGATACTGGCGCGCTTCAGGCGGTCGTTCAGGGCGATGCCGATTCCCTTGTTGGGTATCGGGTCCACGAGAATCAAGTCGTAATCGGGCGTATCCAGGTCGTGCATGTAGGCGTATAGCCTTGCGGTCGCCTCGGTCATATCACCCGTTGCAGACAAGTTCACTGTGGCGGGGATTGCTCCGGCCTGGTTACCGAACGCGATGCGTACGGTTCGCTCCGGCAGCTTGTAGCCTGCGGGTACTTCGCCGAAGTACAGCGGCACCTGCGGGCGGTAATGCGTGTCGCACTGGCCCGGTGCCTGCATGGCCTGCCCGGGCTTGGATGTGGATTCCTTGACGGCGACATTGCCGAGAACCTTCGCGAACATCTCGGGCGTAATCGCACCCGGGCGCAGTACCGTGGGCGTTTTTCCCGCGAGCGATATGATGGAGCTTTCAACCCCGACGCTGCAGGGGCCGCCATCGACGATGCCCGCGATGCGGTCGGCGAGTTGCGCAGCCACGTGTTCCGCGGTGGTGGGGCTCACGTGCTTGAACAGGTTTGCGCTCGGGGCCGCAAGCGGGAGTCCCGATTCCTTGATAATCGCCTGCGCTACGGGGTGGCTCGGGAACCTTACCGCCACCGAGGGCAGCCCGCTCGTGCAAAGGTCGGGGATGCAGTCCTTCTTGGGGAGGATGATGGTCATCGGCCCGGGCCAGAAGGCTTCTGCCAGCCGGTATGCGGCATCGGGAATATCGCGGGCGACGTTCTCCAGTTCCGCGATGTCGGCAATATGCACGATAAGCGGGTCGAACGTGGGCCGTTCCTTCGCGGCGAAAATCTTCGCGAGCGCTTCGGGATTGTATGCGTTCCCCGCAAGCCCATAGACGGTCTCTGTCGGGATGGCGACCACTTCGCCTTCCTTGAGGAGCCTGGCGGCTTCTGAAACGCTTGTCCAAGGGGGGAACTTCATTATGGCACAAAAATAGAAAAGGGATGGCGGTTGTGCCATCCCTAAATCCTGTTTCGTTGCTTACCGCGCTTTATGCTGGATTGCTCGGTGCTGCGGGTTCGTCCTTGCGGCCGAACGCGAACACCTTGTCGCATGCTCCGTTGAAGCGTTTCCAGACCTTGTCGCTCTGCTCGCGCGGCACTGCTCCCACGTCCTTCCACAGGCGGCGCAGGTGCTTGACCTTGTTCATGGCCTCGCCGACGGTCGCGTCGCTCAGGCCTTCGAGGAGGGCTTCTGCCTGTTCGCAGAGCAGCACCTTCTTCTGGAGGTTGTTCTGGCGGGCCTGTTCCTGGATGTCGAGCTGGTCGCGGCGGCGGGTGAAGAAGTCGTCGCAGGCTTCGCGGAACGCCTTGTAGAGTTCCGTATCCTCGATGCCGCAGGAACCGATGGTGCGCCAGTCCTTCTGGAGGTCGCGCACGGCGTCGGCCAGCTGGTTGCTGCCAGCGCTTTCGGCAAACTGCTTCACCTTCTCGATCATTTCCTGCTTCTGAGCCTTGATCTTGGCGAGCTGCTTGCTGAGGGCCTCGTCGGTCGCGGCCTGGGCCGAGATGAACTGGTTCATCTTGCTGTTGAAGCGTTCGTTGATGCTCTCGATGGATTCCTTCGGAATCATGCCGATGGACTTCCATTCCTCGTCGATGGCCTTGACCTGTTCAACGACTTCGGGCGTAATGTTGCTTACGTCGATGGTGTCGAGCTTGTCGCAAAGGGCCGTTTTCTTGGTGAGGTTTTCCTGCTTGGAGGCGTCGAGCGTCTCGAAGTGGGCGCGCTTCTTTTCGAAGAAGGAGTCGCATGCCTTGCGGAAGCGTGTCCAGACTTCTTCGGACTTGCTCTTGGGCACGGGCCCTGTCGCCTTCCACATGTCCTGCAGTTGCTTTAACTTATTCGAAGTTGCGTTCCAGTCGGAAGATTCCTGCAGCGCCTCGGCCTGTTCGCAAAGCTTGAGCTTCTTTTCGAGGTTCGCTTCGCGGTTCTGGTCTTCCTGCTTGAGGCTTTCCTTGTACTGGGCGAAGAATGCACCGGTCGATGCCTTGAAGCGCTCCATGAGGGCGTTCAGGTTTTCCTTGGGTACCATGCCGATGTTCTTCCAGGATTCCTGGATCTCCTGCATGGCCTTGTACTTGTCCTTCCAGAACATCTCGGTGTTTGCGACAAGTTCGTCTACCTTCTGGCAGAGGGCTTCCTTGTCGGCGAGGTTCTTGACGCGTTCGGCCATGCGCTCTTCGATGAAGGGGGCGCAGTTCTGCTTAATCTGTTCGAACAGGGTCTGGAACTTGTCGCGGAATTCGGTAAACTTCGCGGCGGAGACGGGACCGATGTTCTTCCACTTGTTGCTGTATTCGCGCAGCTTGTCGAGGACATCCTGGCTGCCGGGCTCCTTCGCGAGCATTTCCATCTCTTCGAGGACGGTGGCACGGTCTTTTTCGTTGTGCCAGGATTCCCACTGGCGCATTTCCTGGAAGCGTTCGGTGGCGGACTTGTATTCGAGCCACAGGTCGTGGTACTTGAACTTCTGCTCGCCGACAATCGTCTTCCATTCCTGGAAGGCTTCGCGGAGCTTCTGGCTGATGACCTTGAAGTCGTCGTTTTCGTCGAACGACTTGACGCGGTCGATGAGGGCGCGGAGCTTGGCGGAATTTTCTTCGAAGGTCTTTTGTGCGGAATCCTCGAATGCGGAAATCTTTTCCTTGAGCTTGTTGCGCAGCGAATTGTAGGTCTGCAGGATTGGGTCTTCACCTTCGAGCAGCGGGAGCTTCTCCCAGTCGCGGACGATTCCGTGGAGGTGCTTGGAAGTGGTTTCGTTTGCGTCGGTGTCGGCGAGAGCGCGGAGCATGTCGAGCAGCTGGGTGCGTGCCTGGGTCTCGTCCGTCGCCGCTGCAGGGTTTTCGCCTTCGGCAGGCTGATCCTGCTTCTTGAGCTCCTGGCTGCGAACGAGTGCCAGGTTGAAACGCTTCACGCTTGCGGCATCCATGATGGATTTCTGTGCGTTCCATTCGTCGATGATTTCGGCGATGCGGTCTGCCTTTTCGGCGGCGTTCTCGCTATCGAGGATGCTTTCGACTTCTTCGAGCGTCTGGGTGAGGTGCGTGCGCTTTTCTGCCTTTTCGGCTTCAGCCTTTTCGGCGGCGATACGTGCTGCGTCGGCCTCGTTCACAAACTTGATGAAACTTGCGTAGATTTCGTCGAGGGTCGCCTGGTCCGGACCCATGCCCAAGGTCCTAGCTTCCTGCATCAGGGCGTCGAACTGCGGCTTGACGGCGAGCGGATCCTTCTGGGCGGCGAAATGGTGGGCCTGCTGGACGAGCGCGTTCCTCTTGCCGGCAAGGAGAGCTGCAGCCTTGCGGCCGCCGTCTTCGGTTTCCCTCTTGACGCGGAGCTTCTCGGCGGCAATTTTACGGACGGAGGAATGCTTGGAATTCTTGGAGATGTCGGTGAGCGAAGCTTCGGACTCGATGCGTTCGACGGCAGCCTTCGCGATGTCTTCCTTGGCGTCCCTGTTCGCGGCGAGGACGAGCACGTTCACCTTGCCCGTCTTCTTGATGAGTTCGAGGCGGAGCTCGGAACTGGGCAGGGACTTGGCGAGTTCGTCGGCGTAGCGCGTGTCTTTCAGTTCGTCGATGAAATGGAGGACCTCTTCGTTTGCGGGTTCGCGGAAATCCTTGAGCTTCTTGGCGACCTCTTCGAAGTAGCGCGTTTCAGCCAGGCGGCGGATGCCGGCCTCGCTGTCCTTCTTCGAAATTGCAGCGAGTGACGGGATAATCGTCAACTTCTTTACGGCTGCGGTCCTTACGCTACTATCATCATCGGAAAGGGCGATTCGTTCCAGGGTGCTCTGTTCGCGCGGATCCATCTCGGTGACGGCCTCCATGCGCTTTTCGGGGTTGGAATTCTGCCATTTCGGTTTAAATGCGTCCAATAAGCTCATAAAAATCTCCAATAGGTGGACGAACCGGTTAAGGTTCGTATATCATAATCTAAATAAAAAGATAAGAGAACGTTTAAGAAAATGGCGATTTTTTGGCAATAAAGGGGGCTGAAATAGGGCTGTCTTTACCTATCTTTGGGGGTAAAATGGCAAAACGCATACCCAAAACGGAAGCGCCCGAGCAAATTCGGGTCAAATGCGCCCCGGAAACCCTGGAGCGGTTCTGCGAGGTCTATATCCCGCAGGCGCCCTCCGTCTATACCTACGGGGTGCCCTCCGGGCTGTTCGCTGGCCCTGAAATCCGGCGGGGGAGCGTGGTCTGGGTGCAGTTTGCCACACGCAAGGCGCCATCGCTTGCGGTTGTCGCGAAGGTGCATGCGGAAAGGCCCGCGTTCAACGTGCGGTGCGCCTACCCGCATGCGTCGGGCTACGTTTTTAGCGAACGGTACATGGAATCGCTCGAGTGGGTGGCACGTTATTATATATGCACACCGATGAAGGCGCTGGATGTCTTTTGGCCTGCCGATTTCGGGAAGTATCTCGATGCGCTTGCGGCGCGGGAGACGGAACGTTCTGGCGAGGAAGGTGCGGCTGCCCAGATGCCCGCGCGCCCCGACGTGCCTCCGCTTACCGACGAACAGCGGGTGGCGCTCGACTCGCTCGTGTCCGACCTTTCGGGTACGGGCTTCCGGGGCTCGCTCTTGCATGGCGTGACCGGTTCGGGCAAGACGCGCGTGTACCAGGAACTTGCCTACGAGGCGTTGTGCCGTGGCAAGAAGGTCTTGATTCTCGTTCCCGAAATCGGGCTCACCCCGCAGACGGCGGGCCGGTTCGAGGACTTTTTGCGGGTGCCCGTGCACGTGCTGCACTCGGCGCTCTCCGCCCCGAAGCGGCGCGAATCCTTCGTCTCGATTCTGGAAGGGAGCGCGCGTGTGGTTCTCGGGACCCGGAGCGCGATACTTGCACCGTTCGATTTCGATGTCGTCATTCTCGACGAGGAGCACGATTCCTCATTCAAGCAGCAGGACCCCGCCCCGCGCTACCATACCCGCGAACTCGCGTTCCACCTGGCCTACAAGTACGGGGCGCTCGTGGTACTCGGGAGTGCGACCCCGTGCATCGAGACTTTCCATAACGCAAGTACAGATAAATTAAAATACCTCAAGTTGCAGAAACGCGCGACGTCGGCGAGCCTGCCCGAGGTGAGCATCGTCGATATGGGGAAGGTCCGCCAGCAGAAGGGAATCCTCATGTCGCCCGATTTGCGCGACGCCCTCGTGAAGTGCGTTGCGGATGGCGACCAGGCGATTGTGCTCATGAACCGTCGCGGGTATTCCAAGGTCCGCATTTGCGGGGAATGCGGCGAGACGCTCTACTGCAAGAACTGCCATGTGCCGCTCGTTTACCACAGGCAGTACAATTCCCTGCTGTGTCACTACTGCGGGCTGCTTTACCCGGTGAACACGCCGTGTCGTGCCTGCGGGGCCGAAACATACGAGTTCGTCGGTGGAGCCATCGAAAAGCTTGAGGAAGAAATCCTGGAGTGGGTGCCGGATGCAAAGATTGTGCGCATGGACCGCGATACCACGCAGAACGTGGGCTCGGTCGAGAAGATTCTGGAATCGTTCCGGAAGGGCGAATACAACATTCTGCTCGGCACGCAGATGGTCGCGAAGGGCCATGATTTTCCGGGCGTGAAACTCGTGGGCGTCGTGGGTGCCGACAGCGGTTTCGGGATGCCCGATTTCCGCAGTACGGAGCGGCTGTTCCAGTTGCTGAGCCAGACGGCGGGGCGAGCGGGCCGTGCCGGGGGTACGGGCCGCGTGCTAATCCAGACGCAGAACCCGAACGAGCCGGTGATGAACTTCGCGCTCCACCACGATTTTGCGGGCTTTGCCGAGATGGAAACCCGCGACCGCAAGGATGCATTCTATCCGCCGTTCTGCAAAATGGTGGAGGTCTCCTTCGGGAGCCGTGACGAGGGCGCCCTGCGCGATGCTGTCGCCCGCGTGGAAGCGCTTTGCCGCGCCGAAAAGAGCCTGATGGTCATGGGCCCGGTGGATGCGTTTATCCCCGTGGTGCAGAACGTTCGCTGGGTAAAACTGTACCTGAAGTCGAACGACCTCTCGGCGGTGCGCCGAATCCTTTCGCCTGTCGTGAACGCGCCGAAACCCGTGTTCCCTGGCGTGGATATCAAGGTGGAAATCGAATAAAGAAAGGGTCCCGGTAAAAACCGGAACCCTGTTTTGAAATTGCGCGCGATGTATTAGCCGCAGTAGAAGTACGTCTTCACGAGCTTCTGCATGGCGGTCTTGGACTTCGTGACCTGGGCGCGGAGCGTCTTGTCCTTGAAGGCCTTGAGCTGGGCCATGATGCCGTCGATCATGGCGGGGCTGAACACGCCGAATTCCTCGTACACCTTCCTCTGCTTGGCAAGGCAGTCGGCAGATGCCCAGCAGCTGTCCGGCAGAGTGTCGAGCTTGCTCAACAGCTTCGCGTTTTCCTTCTTGTGGATGTTCACGTTCACGTAGGTCTGTTCGGCCACCTTCAGGCCGTCCTTGAGGGAGAGGCCGTAGCGGCAGGCGACGCAGAGGCCGGCCATGAGCAGGTACACGTTGGCGGATGCATCCGGGGAACGCATTTCCACGGTCTGCTTCTGGTGCGTGTCGTAGCTCGTGCCCTTCTCGTTCGGGTTCGCGATTTTGCAGAGGTCGGTCTTCGATGCCCAGCCGAGCGGTACGCGCACGAGCACGGAACGGTTGCGGTCGCCCCAGCACACGTTGGTCGGGGCTTCCTGGTGGGGCACCAGGCGCAGGTAAGATGTCGGGTTCTGGTTGCCGAACGCGGTGATGGACGGGGCGAGTTTCATCATGCCGGCGATGGCGCGGCGGGCGGTTTCGCTGATGACGCCGTTCTTGAGCATCTGGTTGTTGCCGTCCTTCATGATGCGCATGTGGATGTGAAGGCCCGAACCCGCCTTGCCAACGGTAATCTTCGGGGCAAACGTCACGTCGAGGCCGAGCTGTGCGCCGAGGTTACGGATAATCCACTTGGCGATGGTGAGCTGGTTGGCGGCATCTTCGGCGGCGCAGGGGAGGAACTCGATTTCGTTCTGCTCGTAGAGCTTGCCGTCTTGCGTGAAATTGCCCACTTCGCTGTGGCCGTACTTGATCTGGCCGCCCGCCTGTGCAATGTAGAGCATGCACTGCTGGCGGAACTCGTTGAACTTCGCGAACGGTGCGGATTCGTGGTAGCCCTTCTGGTCCACTGCCGGGAATTCGCCCATGTCGTCGGCAATCACGTAGTATTCCAGTTCGCCCATGGCCTGGAATTCCATGCCGGTCTCCTTCTTGAAGGCTTCGCATGCCTTGTGGAGCGTGTATTCCGGGGAAGATTCCAGCGGCTGTCCGTCCTTGTTGAAGAAGGAGCAGAGCAGGCAGAGGGTCGGGAGTTCCGCAAACGGGTCCATGAATGCGGAGGAGAATTTCGGCACCACGTAGAGGTCGGAAGAAGAGGCCTCGATGTAGCTGAACAGCGAGGAGCCGTCCACGCGTTCGCCGCAGCTGAGGATTTCGTCCAGGTAGTCGGCATCGTTGATGACGAAGTTGAGGGTCTTGAGACGGCCGTCTCCGCCTGCATACATGAAGTTCAGGTGGCGGATGCCGTTGTCGAAGATGTACTTCTTGATATCTTCCTTGGTGAATTTGTCACGGGGTTTCTTGAGGGCCGTGACGAGCGCGTTAGCGGAATAGGAGGTAGATGCCATTTATTTTCCTTTTTTGTTGTTTTTTCGTTTTTTGAAAATATTGCTGTCTACAATCTACCATTTTTCTTACAAAAAAGAAAACACTATACGAAAAATTTTTTCATATAGTGTAAAATTAGGTCATTTTGTAATTATTTACGCTAAAACGCCGAAATTGCCTACGAGGGAGAACCCCTCCCTAGTCGTTATTTTCTCTTCTTTTTGACCTTAGGCGGCGTATAGTTAGACCCAATCTGGCCGCCGTTGTTCTGCTTGCGGGCCATGTCGCCCACCTTCTTGAACATTTCCTTCATGTCGTCGTATTGCTTGAGCACGGCGTTCACGCGCGAAATCTCGGTGCCCGAACCCTTCGCGATGCGGTTCTTGCGGCTTCCGTCCAGAATCTGCGGCTTCTTCCTTTCCTTCGGGGTCATGGAGCTGAGGATGGCTTCCACATAAACTAACTGCTTCTCGTCAATCTGGTCGAGCGGTAGTTTGTTCAAACCCGGGATGAGCCCGAGGATATCCTTGATGCGGCCGAGCTTCTTGATGGTGCGGAGCTGGTTCAGGAAGTCGTTCAGGTCGAACGTGTTGTTGAGAATCTTCTTCTTGAGGTCCTTCGCATCCTTTTCGTCAATGACCTGCTGTGCCTTTTCCACGAGGCTCACTACATCGCCCATGCCGAGAATGCGGCTCGCCATGCGGTCGGGGTGGAACAGTTCGATGTCGGGGAGTTTTTCGCCCACGCCGATAAAGCATATGGGCACGCCCGTCATCTTCTTGATGCTGAGGGCCGCACCGCCGCGGGTGTCGCCGTCCATCTTCGAGAGGCACACGCCCGTAAACGAGAGGCGCTGCCAGAAGGTCTCGGCCACGTTCACCGCTTCCTGACCGATCATCGCGTCGGCCACGAACAGGATTTCGTCGGGGTGGACGGCTTCCTTAGCTTTCTCGAGTTCCTGCATCAGCTCTTCGTCAATCTGCAGGCGGCCCGCGGTATCGTAAATCACGAGGTCGAAGCCGTTGTCCTTGGCGTACTGGTAACCGTGCTTGATAATTTCCACCGGGTCGCCCTGGCCTTCTTCGTAGACCGGGATGCCGATAGACTTGCCGAGTACCTGCAATTGCTTGATTGCCGCCGGGCGGTACACGTCAGCTGCCACGAGGAGCGGCTTCCTCTTCTTCTTGCTGCGCATCCAGAGGGCGATCTTGCCGGCGAAGGTCGTCTTGCCGGAACCCTGGAGGCCCGCCATCATGATGCCGACCGGAGCGGGGCCGGAGAGGTTGATTTCTTTGGTTTCGCCACCCATGACGGCCACAAGCTCGTCGTGGATGATTTTCACAATCTGTTGACCGGGGGTCACGGAATTGAGAACCTCGCTACCGAGGGCTTTTTCCTTGACGGCCTTCACGAAGTCGCGGGTCACGTTGAAGTTCACGTCTGCTTCGAGGAAGGCGCGGCGCACTTCGCGCAGCGATTCGGCAACGTTTTCTTCGGTGAGCTTGCCCTGCCCGCGCAGGTTCTTGAGGGTAGATTCTAGAGAGTCGGTCAATTGTGAAAACATAGTAGGCCAAATGTAGCAAAAACGAATTTTCCGTTGGATGGACCGGATGTCCGTGGTGCCTGTTTTTGCCGAAAAATCCCATAAATGTTGCTGTAAGCAATTCGTAATAAGTTATTTTGCGAAAAAACGGGGTTAGTCATTGAAAACAAACTTTATTTGTTATATTTGACGCATCCCCCAAAACCGTTTTTTTATACACCTCAAAAAAACGGAGGGCAGGGCTGCAAGGCCCTGTCTTTTTTTATATTTACGCGCGTTTATGGTCGATGCGATACTGAACAAGTTCTATAGGCCGCCGAAGTTCAAGAAAAACGGTGATGTGAAGGATGTGCTTGTTGTGGCGCTTCCGATGCTCCTGTCGATGTCGTTCGATACCTTCATGACGTTTATCGACAGGTTGTTTCTCTCAAAGCTCGGACCTGCCGAAATGAACGCAGCGCTTGGTGCGGGCGCGGTGCAGCTTGCGCTTACGACCTTTTTTACCGGAGCCATTAGTTACACGACTGCGATGGTGGCGCAACGCCTGGGCGCAAAACGTCAGGGGGACTGTGCGAAGGTCTTTATGCAGGCGCTCTATGTTTCGATAGTCGCGGTGCCGCTTTTGTATTTGACCATCCCCATTGGGCACTGGGTGTTTGGACTCGAACACCTGTCGGCCGACCAGCTGGAATATCAGAAAACTTACTTCAACATCTTGATGTTTGGCGGCGCCATAACGCTTGTGCGAAATGTGGCCCCTTGCTTTTTTAGTGGCATTGGCGAAACCAAGATTGTAATGCAGGCAGCCTTTGTCGGGATGATCGTGAATGTGGCCTGCAATTTTTTGCTGATATTCGGTTGCGGGCCTATTCCGGCACTGGGCGTTGCAGGGGCCGCTTACGGAACGCTGATTGGCAATCTGGTATCGACTGTTATTTTGTTTGCAAAATTCTGGGGCAGGTCGTGCAATGCCCGCTTTAGCACGCGCCGCTCGTTTGCGTTTAGCGGGGCGCTTACCCGCGAACTTCTGCAGAAGGGGATTCCCTCGGGTGTCGAGATGTTCCTGAACATGTCGGCGTTCCAGATGCTTATTCTCATGTTCCATGCTCTCGGATCGGAATCGGCGACGGCATCCTCAGTCATGTTCAACTGGGACATGGTGGCCTACGTTCCGCTGATGGGGCTCGAAGTCGCATCGACAAGCCTTGTGGGGCGCTACGTGGGAGCGAGGGACGGCGCCGCCGCATCGCGCTCAACTTATTCCGGGTTGAAACTCGGCTGGGGGTATTCCCTCGTCATGGGAATTTTCTTCGTATTCTTGCCGGGAGTGCTGACCGATATATTCAGGCCCGACATGGCGGAGGCATCGTCCGGGGCGATTGCGATTTTCGATGCCGCTCGCCCCATGAGCATCTTCATGCTGCGCATAGCGACCTTCTATATCTTCGTGGAGGTGCTGCTTGTTATCTATGCGGGAGCGCTTCGCGGTGCAGGCGATACGCTGTGGGTGATGTTTGCTAGCGCCATCATGAACTGGTGCGTGGCGGGGGCGCTGTATGTTGCCGCCTACGTCTATCACCTGCCGGCCCATTACGCCTGGATTGCTGTTGTTGCAGTCTACAGTACGGCGCCGATTATTTTCTGGCGTCGTTGGAAGAGCGGCAAGTGGCGCAAGTGCGTGATGGAAAAAGACCGCCCTGCTTCTTAGTCCTTTATCCGTCAAGCGAAATCTCGACGATCTCCATGATTTCTTCGGCGTATTCCAGCTGCTTGGAAAGAATCTTGATTGCGCCAATCTTGATGGACTGCGCGTCGGCTGTCGCATTGCCCGCGAGTTCGCGCGTAAAGAACCGTGCTAGGTTCCAGAAGAATAGGGCGAACATGAGCTTGCCCTGCTCGCGTCCTTCGAAGAGACACTTGGAGTAATGGCGGTAGACGAGGTAGGCGAGTAGTCTCGCGCTTTCTGTTTCCGAGAAGAATCCCTGGTCTTCGAGAATCGTGGAATCCTTATCCAGGCGTCCTGCTTCTTGTGCGGCGTAGACCTTCGCCTTGATGCGTGCAAGAGCCGCGTCCCAGTCGGGGCCGTAGCTTTCCAGTTGCGCTAGGAATTCTACCATGGCGCTTGTGCTTTCGAAAGGTGCGAGCGGTTTGTCGCCTGTGTAGCCGAATGCTTGGTGGAGCCTTTCCTTGAAAGGGATGGATGTGTCGGCGAGCGCCTTGAAAATCTGTTCGCGGGCGAACATCACCTCGTCGCGGACTTCTCTGTCATCTTCGTCCATCTCGTCTTCGGGTTCATCGCATTCCTCGCTTGTGAAGGCGAGCGGGCCTTTGCCTTCGAGCAACAGCCGTGCCGCTTCTTCGCAGCATAAACCCAGTCCACGCTCCATGATGTCGCCGTAGACTTCCACGAACCTCGGATGCTCGCGGCAGATTTCGCAGAGGGCGCCTGCGCCCAAGTGCGTGTAGATCTCGCAGAGGTTTTGCTTGTCCAAGAACGGGCAGCGGTCGCGGGGTAAAAGCTTGAAATGCCCGTCTTCGATGTTTTGGCGCAGCTTGTCGCCAAAAGCCCCTGCCACCTTGCGGTATGCCTCCTGCGATGCATCGTCGATGTCGATTTCCCAGCCCACGCAACATGTGTCGGTGCACCGCGAGGCGATGCACTTGAAGCTGTCGTAAAAGTCGGGCTTTCTTAAAATCAGCGACAAATCACTGCGTCCAGAGTGCGCCAGATGCTTATCTCGTTAGGCGTTCTTCACGCAGCGTACGGAAAGGGCGTCGGATCTGTAAACCCCTTCGATGTCGATGGAGTTTTCGGTGATGCTCATGCGGTAGGCGTTGGCCGTGCCGTATTCGTCCTTGCTCCAGAAGCGGGCGCGCCTGCCGAAATGGCGGAAGCTTCCGTCGTTGAAACGGTAACCGGCGGGCAGCGCGAAGAACCCGAGAGAATCCTTGCCGGGTTTCTGCCATACGCATGCGCTGCGGAGCTCGGAACCGGTCGATTTGGGGTCTATATTGGCCATGAGCTCTTCCCATTCCTTGTTGCTCGGAATGTGCCAGCCTTCCGGGGCGATGCCCTGGAAGTTCGCGTCTTTCATCTTCTCGTACATGGCCAGGTCCTTTGCGGGGGACTGGTCTGCAAATTCCGCCGGGATGTCCAGGGCGGATGTCCAGGTGTAGAGCCTTCCGAATTTTTTGATGTTGGATTCCTCGTTGCCGGGAGCGAAGCTTGCGTTCGTCTTGAAACGCAGGTTCTCGGCCATCCAGACCTGGTTGCCGATTTTCACGGTGCGGTAGGTCTCGCCGTCGCGGGCGTCGGTAAAGGAGCCGTACTTGAATGCCTTGGCGTTCTTGGCCAAGCAGTCTTCGAAGGAAATCTTGTTTTTCGCTTCGGGGGATTCTTGTTTGGCCGCCCTGGATACGTGGACGCCGATACGGTATGCGGCGATTGCCACGATGATGATGCCGAGGACGACGAATGCGATGAAAGATGCGTGCATATGGAATCCTTTGTTTGGATGTTTTTTTTAATATAACATATTTTTTACTGCATATTAATCATCGGAATGACTTTATCGTTCCCATTTACCTGCGGAAGCTTGCCATCCCACTTCTCGATCCACTTGAGCATCAGGTATTCCTTGCCATTTTGCTTCTTGAGGGCTTCCATCTGGAGCGCGATGACCGCTGAATCTGCTTTTGCTTTCGCGACGCGCTGCTCGTTCTGGTAGTCCATCTTGATCTTGATGTTCTTTTCCTTGAGCGCTTCCTGCTCCTGCACCTGCTTGGCCTCGATGGCCTCGTTGAAGGCGCGGCTGAACTGGAATTCGGTGATGGTGAAGCCGTCGATGACGATATGTGCGCCCGCGGAATCGAGCTTGGCCTTGAGTGCCGATTCCATGCGGCTGCGAATTTCTTCGCGCTTCTGGAGCATCTCTTCGGGAACGTACTGCGGGGTGATGCCCGTGATGGTTTCCTTGATCTTGGGCTGTAGAACCGTGGAAACGTAGCGGGTGCCGTACTTGGAGTAAATCTTGTCGACGTTCAGCGGGTCAACGTGGTAGTTTACGTTCGTGCCCACGTAGACGGTCTGCAGGTCCTTCGAACCGGATTCAATCTTGACGGCTTCGAGTTGCGTGCTGACGGGGATGCGGACAATCTCTTTGGTGAGAATGTTGTAGAAGTTGAGGCCGGGTTCGAACGTCTCGCTGTACTTGCCGAACTGGAGAACAACGCCGCGTTCCGTTTCGTCAATCTGTGCACAGCCGAGAAGCGCGAGGGTGGCGGCTATGGTGAGTATGAGTTTTTTCATGTCAGAATCCTTTGCTGTAATCCTGACAGAAATATAATTTATTTCACATCGATTTTCTGAATTTGCATGCCGCCTGCGCTCTTGACACGCACGACGAAAACGCCCTTGCCGAGAGTTTCGCCGGCGAGTCGAATGCTGCCGCGGGCGGGGTGTTCCACTTGCAATACGTTTTGGCCACGACTGTTGAACACGTGGAGGCTATGCACGTTGCCCAAGCCGTTGTTTATAGCCCAGCCACCGTTATCGCGGTGGAGCATGTTGCCGGCGAGAGCCTTGCCCGTGGGAATTATTCCGTCGACGACCTGTTTCGGCGTGGCAGTAGTGAGCAGAACTGCGGTGATAGACTTTGCAGGGAGCTTGAGCGAAACCTTGTTGCCGGCGGCAGTGGCTGTCCCTGCCTGTAGCGCATTTTCTGTATGAGAAACGAACGTTTCGCCCTGGAGGTTCTGCAGCGTGAGTGTTTTTACCGTTCCATCGGAGGCGAAGTTCGCGAGGCTGAGGTTCACGTCCTGGGCGTCCTTTTCGGCGCGGTTCACGAAGATAACCGTAAGCGAGTCGCCCTTGTTGCTGATGGAACTGTAGGCCGACACCAGCGAGTCGTTGCTGGAGGTGGACTGCACGCGGTTCGGGTGGCCGTAGCGGCTGAACAGGTGCACCGTTTCGTACATGCCGTCGCCCCATGTCCACGGGGTGAAAATCTCGACACCGTTGTCCTGCATGGTTCCGAGGAAAGACGCATAGATGAGCGCTGTCACCATAGGATCAGAATCGTTCAGGTCGGTTTCGGTAATGCCGAGCGTAATGCCGTGATCCTTGCCAAAGTACTTTTCGAGCCAGTTGTTGATGCGCACGAAGATGTATGACCTGTAGCCCTTCTCCTTGTCGCTCCAGTCGCATTTGCCCGTGGCGCAGCGCACGCCGTTACCGCCCTTGTAGTAGTAGGTGGTATCGAACAGAACGCGGTGCCAGTTGACACGGCTTTCGTAGTCCTTTTCGGTGGGGTACCAGTGAATGTCGAACACGTCGAGGAGCCGCGTGCCGCTCGCCTTTTGCGCTTCGGCGATTTTCTTGGTGAAAAATTCGAGCCAACAGTATTCCTGGCCGTCGATCTTGGGCCTGCTTTCGTCGTTGTAGGCATTGATGTGACACCATTGCCATTCGTTGGCGACTACGGGGCCGGTGAGCTTGATATCGCCCCAGGCGGCGCGCGCCTTCTTGGCCACGTCGATATAGCGTTCAACGAGGAAATCTCCGGTTACGGGCAAGTCCAAATCGTTGTGGGTTCCGCGCCAGATTTCAATTTCGTTGTCCATGCTCCAGTATTTAAAACGGCTCATGTCGTACTTGAGTTCATCCTTCCAGTGCGGGATGATTCCCACGGTGGAATCGGCGGGCCATTCCATGTTGTAGAGTGAGGCGTCGCCAGCCTTGATGAGCGTCTGGCCGTCTTCCGATACTTCGCCGCCACCCGCGAGGTCGAATGATCTCGACGGATATGAGCCGTGTTCCTGTTTCCAGTTCCAGTCGGGGAAGTTGTGGTCGGTGCTGCTTGCCGCGTAGCCCGTGAGCTGGAAGCCGTACATTGCGTCGACTCCCGGCATCTTGTCAAGCACCTTTTTCGCGGTGATGTCCCAGTCGTGCGCGTACACGTTGTTGAACCAGTCCGGATGAACCGTCATTTTGTGGCTCCAGTTGTAGCGCGTGGAGTTGTTGCCGTTGTTCGCGCGCATCATGTGGATGCCCGCATCGAGCATCTGGGCGATAAACGCTTCTTCGTCCGCGTCGCTTGCGGCGTCCGTATCGCTGATTTTGTCGATGTTTCGCCCGTAAATGTATGGCGAAATCTTCTTGATGCCCGCATCTGCATCGACGGTTACATCGATGGCGAGTGCGGGAGAGACTGCGAGCGACGAACCGAGTACCGCACCCGCGAAAAACCTTGAATTACCCATATACAACACCTCTAGCCGCGTTTTGACCGCGGCTTTTGATAAATATATACTCAAAAAACGGGAAAGTTCAAGAAAAATACTCGTTTGTGGACAAACATGACAACGGTCACTACATTTGTCGATTGAAGATCAAATTTGATTTAGTCTATAACCAGCGACTTGTCGTATATGTAGTCAACTTCCTCGGGCGTGATTCCGCCGGGAACGAGGTCGAGCTTGGAGCGGTTTGCCTTCATGGCGGCGGCGAACTTGTCGCGCATTTCGCGCGTAACCTTGCATTTGCCGATGAGCCTTTCGAGCATCGCGGCGAAATCGGCGGTACCTTTGAGGCCTAAAAGTTCCAAGATGCGCTTGACATCTTCGGGGACTTTCTTTTCGCAGATTTCCACGTAGGCGGCAAGAAAATAGCCGACGGCGGGGCCGTGGGGCACGCCCTGATGCAGCGTGAGGTCGTAGCTCATGCCGTGCGGTACAGCGGTGCTCGTGTGCGCGATGGACATGCCCGCGATAGTCGAGGTGAGCATGAGTTTTTCGTAAAGGCCTTCGTCGACGGGGGAGTCGGAAAGGAGCGCGTCCTTGAATTCGCCCCAGAGCCTGAGGCCGTATTCCGGGCACATGCGGTTGAACGCGTTGGAATAGACGTTCAGGATGCTTTCGACCATGTGGGCGAGGGCATCGACCGCGGTGTTGATAATCAGCGTCTTCTTGGCCGAGGCGAGGTGCTTGCCGTCAACAAGCGCGAGCGCCGGGAAAATCTTGTGCGGGATGCTCTTCTTCAGTTGAATCTTGTGGTTCGTGATGATGGCGACCGGTGTTGCTTCGGAACCTGTTCCGCAGGTAGTCGGTACGGCGACGACGGGCACGTGGCCGAGCGGTTTTTCGGGAGCCTTGTGCAAGTTGTCTGCGATGAGGCTCGGGTTCGCAAGAAGCAATGCAACTGCCTTCGCCGCGTCGATGGCGGAACCGCCCCCGATGCCGATGATGTAATCGGCGCCGAAATCGCGTGCCAGCTGAGTGGCGTTCCCCACGGTATCGGTAGAAGGATTTTCCTCGACTTGGTCAAAAACCTGGTACGGCACATGGCCCGCGTCCAGGACGGCGGTGACATCGTTCAAGGAACCGTTCTTCTTGGCAGAAGTTCTGCCCGTCATGATGAATGCGCGCTTTCCAACCGTAAGCAAGTTATGCGCGTGGTTCTTCACGCAGTCCTTTTCGACGTAGATATCCGTGGGTACATAGAAACGCATAGAATGGTCCTGAAGTTATGAGAGTATGCGAAAAAAATAGTAAATCGAGGTTGGAATATTTTGCCAACTAGAACCTGCGCACTACAAGGATTTCGAAGGCAGATACGTATTTTTGCTCCAGATGTTCGCCAAACGCAATGGCGGAGTATCCGCATTTAAGAACGATGTTCCAAGCCCATTTTTCCCCGATGTAGCCCAAGGCGGTTTTTATGTCCGATTCGGGCAATAGCAGGTTGCCGTCATCTGCGTATTCGCGGCCGTATGCGATACCGACAACGCCCCAGAGGTTCCAGAAATATCCGTTGCTGAAAACGAAGGTGTAGGTGTACCCGACGTCACCCCAGATGGAGGTGATGTCGCGCTTGTCGTTTTCGTAGCCGAGAACCCCGACGTTGTCTTCGGCAATGTTTCGCTGCAGTCGCCCGCCAATAATCAAACTCCCGGCAGATTTCTTTTGACGGCGATCCAAAAAGTAGGCGCTTCTGGGTGCAAAAATTTCTTTCGCTGTCGCCATCCAGAGCATCGAGAAATACATGTCCGCAAACCAGAGATCTATGAATTCACGTTCCTTTTCGCCGCCGCGTTCGACTTCTGTGGTGAAGCCGCTGTAAAAGCGGAGCTTTGCCGCAAGCCACCAGTTTCCCGGGAAAAAGTCGAGTCCTGTCTCGAAAGCCTGGGTGTCTGATTTTCCATTCGAGGTGGTAAAAGGGAGGCTGTACTTGAAATCGGCGGACACGTCCCACGAAATTCCGAATGTGGTAAACAGGCTGTCGTAACCGACACCGATGCCCACATCGACCGGGCGGTTCGAATTGAGCATCGAGTTGTTGTAGGCGGAATTCCAGATAGCCACGAAATTGTAATCGCACAAGAAACGCAGCGAGAATCGTTCACGGAACTTGGAAACCGAAGGCTCGTCGCTGTCTTGTGCTTCGGCAAAGGCAAACCCTGCGAACACCAGGGCAAACAGGAATATTTTCAGGACGCTCTTCATCAGGGGCCTTGAAAAGATAATAACATAAAGAGCCCCTAGCGCATCAGTCTTTTTCAACGTAGATATCCGTGGGCACGTAGAAACGCATAGAAAGATCCTTATTTCTTCATGGTTTTCAACGAATTGTCAAATTCATCTGTTTCTGGTGGTGCCGCGATATAATCCTGAAGCGATTGGCAAAATGATTTCTTTTTTCTTAATCGTCCTGTAACCGCAGCGTAAATCATTATACTCAAAAAAGCAACAGAAAACGCCCATGCAGTGGTTGCGAAGAAAAGAGGGGTGAGAATTCCAAGTCTTTGATTTGGAATATAAAAGAATAGGAACGAGCCAATATATGATACGACTAGCAAGAGAACAATCAATGTGTATTTCAATTTCTTCATAAGTATATACGAAATATTTTTTTTCCGCGCATAAAGAACTACGATAAGTCCTGTCTTGAATATACATTATTTCGCAGACCTGCATGCATTTTTATGAATAAAATGTAAAAGCGTTTGTTGTGCTTTTCATCCCGTGTAAAGCGTTTTGTAATAAATTTTTTGAAGATGTTTTATCTGCTGTGGCGGACAGGAAACGTTTTTATATTTCGCCTTGTGAACCCCTATATGAAGCTCTGCTTCACGAGGTAAAAGATGATTTGCTTGAACGACTATCTGTTCTCTGGAAACACGGTGCTGAAGATTCTTCACCAGTATTCGAACGACCTCAGGAACAGCGCGAAAGGAACGCGCAACAGCATTGACCTTGCACACTCGAATTTCCTGATTCAGATTATCGAACTGCTGGAACACAACGACTTCTTGACCTCGCAGTCCCAGCGCATAAAGGAATTCTACAAGTTCATGACAAGGGAATATCCCTTCCTTGCGTTCACGTTCAAGGGTCGCATCAAGTCCCTGATTCGCGCCGAAGAAAAGTACAACGGCTATATCCTTGAATTTATCTACAATTATCACAAGCAGAATGGCGCATTCCCGTCCGAAGCCGAGATCAAGAGCAAGTTGAATTTCCGCGACCTGATTGCCTACCGCATCGTCATCTCGATGCCCGTTTGCCATATCAAGAAGGGCGATGACCGGAGCGAGGTGGAACGGAAATACCTGTACGAGATTGCGAATGCGTTGCCCGAGTTCCTCGAAGAGCGTGGCTTTTCGGCAGAGATTTTCAAGCACCTGGATGACAGCGGGCATTCCGACTTGCTAAAGGATTCCGTGAGGCCGTATTACCATGATTCGGTGGCGACACCCAGGAGCTCGGGCTACCAGTCATTGCATATCACGTTCTACGACAACCTTGCGCGCTGCTACACGGAAGTGCAATTGCGTACGAAGGACATGGACGATTATGCCGAGATAGGCGAGGCGAACCACTTTGGCTACGAAAAGTCGCAAGAGGAACGCCGCTCCAAGCACGACCAGATTCCGAGCGGCGAGTGCGTCTACTTTGACGAGGCGTATGAACGCCTGGTGAAATTGCAGGGAATTGACCTTGCGAAAATCGACGTGAACATGTTCAAGGCCATCAACAACCAATTGATTAACGATGGCTGCGGGCTGTTCAGAGGTCGGCAAATCTTGCCGTTCGAACACCTGTCAAGATTCCAGAACGATCTGATTGATTAAGTCTTGAAGGTGCGACGCTACTTATCCGCGCAGTCTTCGAATATTACCGCGGGTTCGTATGGGCTCATTTTCAGCAATTCGTTCCTCAACTCGATGAGGTGTTCTTTGCGCTCGTCGCAAACCGTAGTGCCCAGTGTTGTGTTGTAGCAATAAACGGGCTTCTGACAGGAGACCCCGTTGTCGTCACCGCAAGCCATAAGGCAAAGAACTGCGGAAACAGAAAGGCCTAAAACTATTTTTGTGATATTCATGTTATGCCTTTAGACATCGAAAAACTGGAGCATTTGCGGAAAGAATAGGATAAAAAGGCGCGTGCGTCAAGCAGGGGCGCGCGCTTCGGTGTGTTTTAGTGTATATTTTCTCTCATGAAATCGTTTGAAAATAAAGTGGTCGTGGTGACGGGCGGGGCGCACGGGATTGGCGCTACCGTCGTGAGTGAATTCGAGAAAGAGGGTGCGAAGGTCGCCTACATCGACATCCGCGAGAATCCCTGCTTTGTTGGGGACTTGTCGAAAAAGGATGTCCTCGAAAAATTTGCAAACTTTGTCATCGAAAAGTACGGGCACGTGGATGTGCTGGTAAACAACGCGCTCCCGCTGATGAAGGGCATTGACGAATGCAGTTACGAAGAATTCAGCTATGCGCTGGCTGTCGGCGTGACGGCCCCGTTCTACCTCGCGAAACTTTTCGCTCCGCATTTTGCACCGGGTGCAAGTATTATAAACATTTCCTCGAGTCGCGACCGCATGAGCCAACCGCAAACGGAAAGCTATACGGCGGCGAAGGGCGGGATTGCAGCGCTCACCCATGCGCTGGCCGTGAGCTTTGCGGGCCGCGTGCGCGTGAATTCCATTTCGCCGGGCTGGATCGATACAGATTTCAAGACCTACGAAGGCCCCGATGCCACACAGCAGCCCGCAGGCCGCGTCGGTAACCCGCTCGACATCGCGAACATGGTGCTTTATCTCGCGAGCGACAAGGCCGGCTTCATCACCGGTGAAAACATCTGCATCGACGGCGGCATGACCCGCCAGATGATTTACCACAACGATTGCGGCTGGAAATTCGAAGGGTAAAACCGCTCCTTCTGGACAAGTGGGGTAAGAAAGGTTATATTTCTATTAAATAACAGGCCGTTGAGGCGAAGGAGTTCTTATGCGAAACGTCATTGCGAGGAGCCGTAAGGCGACGTGGCAATCTCTAGCTGCTTTTTTATTGCCCTTGACGCTAACGCTCGCGGCGTGTGGCGACGACGATAGCTCGTCTGCATCGGCAGGGCCGAATGATGATCCGGGAGTTGAATCGTCTTCTTCTGAGGCGGTCTTTTCAAGTTCTTCTTCGGAACAATTCTTTGTTCCAAGTGAATATCGTACTTGTGATAAAAAGTACGAGGGCAAATTTTTATTGTATCAGTACCGAGAAACGTTAGATGCTTTGTATGGAACGTATAGAGTCAATACCGTATTTTACAAATGTAAAAATGGTAAGTGGTCTGGACCTTCTGCAACTTCTCCGGAAAATCTAACGGAAGGTGATGTGATTCGTGCTGCTCCTGACGGTTGGGAAGGTGATGAGTTTTATGTTGCTCCTGACGATTGGGAATGCGATGCGGAAAACGAAGGTCAGGTGCAATCGTGGAGGTTTATGGTGTTTTCGGTTCCCCATTCGCCGATGGGTTACACGCCTACTTATTATGCACGGTGTGAGCAAGGTGACTGGGTTTTATGCGAACCGGAAAGTTCGTCAAGCAGCAGTATGGACAATGCTTCGTCGAGTTCGGTGAAGTCGAGTAGTTCTTCATCCGTCATTCTGAGCGCAAGCGAAGAATCCAGTAGTAGCTTGGCAGAGTCCTCGTCTAGCGTCGCGGAGTCGTCTTCTTCAGTCGTCACACCGCAGTCGAGCTCCAGCTCGACAAGCGTGTCCAGCAGTTCTGCTGATGTGCAGTCTAGCTCTAGCGAAGCGGAGTCAAGTTTCAGTAGTAGCGAGGACAAGGTGAATTGTTCGGAACTTCTGGAAGAAGAAAGGGAAAAAGATAGGTGGAATTGGGATATTCCCAAAGAATGTCGCTTCAATCCGGATATTGCCTATGGCATCATGACTGACTCCCGCGACGGACAAACCTACAAGACCGTAAAGATAGGAGACCAGACCTGGATGGCCGAGAACTTGAACTTTGATCCAGGGCAGGGTGGTTCTGACGATGCTAAATACGATTGGTCCTGGTGCAATGAAGAACCTAAAAACTGCGCCGTGGCCGGACGCCTTTACACTTGGGCGGCAGCGATTGACTCGGTGAAACTGGCGACCGATGCCGACAATCCGCAGGACTGCGGTTACGGCAAGACCTGTACGATTCCGGCAAAGGTGCAGGGCGTTTGCCCCGAAGGCTGGCACCTGCCCACGAGTGACGAGTGGGCAATTCTGTTTGATGCGGTGGGTGGTCAGAGCAATGCGGGCAAGGTTCTCAAGTCGCAGACGGGTTGGTATCATAATGGCAACGGTACGGACGGCGTGGGCTTTTCCGCGCTGCCTGCCGGCAGGGTCTACGAAGGCAACATCGGCGTGGCTGGCATCAGCGCGTTCTTCTGGAGTTCTACCGAGGACGATGAAGACGACGCGTACAACTTGTTCTTGGACTACGACGGAGGCCTTGCGTACCTGTCCTTCCGCAGTAAGGTCAACGCCTACTCTGTCCGTTGCCTCAAGGACTAGCCGGGTATGAAAAGCCTTGTCATTTACGTGCACGGGAAGGGCGGGAACGCCGACGAGGCGCTGCATTATAAAGGTTTATTCCCTGATGCCGATGTTCTCGGGTTTGATTACAAGGCTGAAACCCCGTGGGACGCCAAGAAGGAATTTCCTGCTTATTTTGATTCCGTCTCGGCGGGCTACGGCGAAGTGACCCTTGTGGCAAATAGCATCGGGGCGTTCTTCTCGATGAATGCGCTGGCCAATAAGCCCGTCAAACAGGCGTACTTTATTTCGCCGATGGTCAACTTGGAGAAGCTGATTTGCAACATGATGAAGTGGGCGGGGGTCTCCGAAGAGGAACTTCGTGAAAAGAAAACCGTGCCGACGAATTTCGGCGAAGCGCTTTCGTGGGAATACCTGTGCTACG
Organism: Fibrobacter sp. UBA7003; assembly: GCA_002449765.1. GTDB lineage: Bacteria > Fibrobacterota > Fibrobacteria > Fibrobacterales > Fibrobacteraceae > Fibrobacter. The sequence continues at coordinate 277,563 of DJXN01000012.1, read as the reverse complement.
TGCGAGAAAATCCGATTGAATGGCGCATCCCGACAAAAATTCTGTACGGCTCGAATGACAACTTGACCTCGCTAGATACGATGCGCGAATTCGCCCAGAAAATCGGCGCATCCTTGACCATAATGAACGGCGGCGAACACTGGTTCCACACCGCCGAGCAGATGGCATTTTTGGATAGGTGGATGCTAAATTGCTAAAAAAACACGATTTTGGCCTTATTGGTGCAAAAATTGTGAGTTTTGTTGCGTTATTCGTATGAAAAATGCAGAAACTATTGCAAAATTGATATGAATAATGATGGGTGTTGGATATATTAAATTACAATTAGTTCGGCCTAGATTTATAAATTATACCATTTGGTATTATATCAAATGGTATAATTTTTTTGGTGAGGGGGGGGCGAAAAATAGTGATTCTATGCAAAAGTATTGCTTTTTGCAGTTATTTTGACTATATTTTGATATGATAGTGCAGGAGGTCTCTATGCCGATGTCGGTTTTGCAAATAAGGATTGAAGAAGATTTGAAAAAGCAGGTTTCCGACCTGTTTGAAAGCCTTGGGATGGATATACCCACGGCTGTGCGTATCTTTTTCAAGCGTGCTCTTGTCGAAAACGGAATTCCGTTTGAGGTGAAGGGAACTCCTCCGACATATAAGGGTCATGATTTGCTTTACTACCTTAATGAGGCGCAGAAACAGGCCCATGAACATGGCGTTGACAACTTGAGCGAAGAAGAAATCGAGGCCGAAATCAAGGCTGCCCGTGCGGAGAGAAAGAAACGGCTTGGAACGAACGGATGAACGAAATTACGGAAAAAGACGTAAAAAGGCTTTGGGTTGAGAAAGACGCTGTTTGTGTCGAACTGAAAGACGGACGAATCGGGCGGGAACTTATCCGCGATTACGAACCGCTGAGGAAGGCTACGCGAAAGCAGTTGGAGAATTGCCGCGTTGATTGCGATGGCGTGTGGTTTGACGATCTGGACGAAGGCCTGGAACTTTCGGGATTCTTTTCGGGTGAAAAATTTAGTCGTTCGTGATGTGCGGGCGGCTTTTGTGTTGATGCTTTGGGCTTGTTTTGCTTTTTTGGGGTGAAAATAAATTACATTTTCTTTAGATAAATATTGTTTGGAGGCGTTTATGAAGAAGTTTCTTGTGCTGTCATCCTGGCGGACAGCACTTGGCAACTTGTTGCCTAGTGCGCATGGCCACCAAGGTGGGAGCCGCATTGCGGCGATAGGATTTATGCTTATTATGGCGATGTTGTTTGCCGCCTGCGGGGATGACGACAGCAGTTTTGCCCCACGCGACAATACTGTGTCCGATTCCGACATCGTTGCGGAATCTTTTGACGATTTGCCGGTTTGCAGCAGCAAGCGCGAGGGTGCGACAGCCTACATAAAGGACGAAAAGAACGCCTACATGTGCGTAGACGGCGACTGGACCTTGAATGACGATGCTACATCTTCATCCAGCGTCACAGCGGACGAAACGAAGCAATCCTCTTCAAGCGAAGCCCTGCAATCTAGTAGTAGTGAAGTCAGAGCAATAAGCAGTTCTTCTGAAAACATAAGCGCAGGTAGCATTTACGATGCAACCGCAAAAACGCTGAAAGATTTGCGCGACGACAAAACCTACAAGACTGTGACCATTGGCACCCAGACCTGGATGGCGGAGAACCTGAACTACGAGACGGGGAATAGCTACTGCTACGGCGATGATGCTAGCTACTGCTCCAAGTACGGCCGGCTGTACACCTGGGCCGCGGCGATGGACAGTTCTGGTACGTGGAGTACAAACGGCAAGGGCTGTGGCTATGGTTCGGAATGCTCACCAACCGGTACTATACGCGGCATTTGCCCCGAGGGCTGGCACCTGCCGGACACCACGGAATGGAATACGCTGTTCTCGGCGGTGGGCGGAGTGCAGGATGAAGATTACGCTTATAGGTGGCATGGAGCTGGTACGGCCCTTAAATCCACCGGTGGCTGGTATAATGACCGCAACGGCACGGATGCTTTCGGGTTCTCGGCGTTGCCTGCCGGCTACAGGCTCAACAATGGGAGTTGCAACTACGAGGGCTACGACGCGTACTTCTGGAGTTCTACGGAGGGCAGTAGCCACAACGCGTACGGCATGAACTTGCACACCTACGGCGACTACGCGTACCTGGGCTACAAATATAAGTACGGCGGGTTTTCTGTTCGTTGTCTCAAGGACGGGGCTGAATAGCCCCTAGGTTGCCGACCGTCACACACCCGCTGTCACCCTGGAGCCGAAGGCGATAGGGTCCATGGCAATTCACCCGCATGGCGACTTCCCGCAGTCGAGAACCCTCGTCACACCGCAGCCACGTAGTGGCAAGTGTGTCCACTGGCATGACGATGCGGGATAAACTAGTGCGTCCCGTGCCGAGAAATGTCAACTTAATTGCTATTTTGTAAAAAAACAGGAGGAAACCCGTATGCGAAACAGATTGTCCTTGGCGTTCCTTTTTTCCGGGGCCCTGCTCGTGGCCTGCAGCGACGACGACTCTTTTATCCAGCGCCCGTCCGGTGGCTTGCCTGCCGAGGTGGCCGACAAGGCAGAGCTGGAAACCTACGAGTGCAGCATGGACGTCATCGGCGAGAAGGTCTATGTGGTCGACCTCGGGGAGAACTATGAATGTGACGGAGATGAGTGGTTCCAGTCCTACGACCAGCCGAAGTCGAGCAGTTCAGCGAAGTCTTCCTCCAGCGTCACGCCGAAGTCGAGCAGTTCAGCGAAGTCTTCCTCCAGCGTCACGCCGAAGTCGAGCGGTGCTACAGGCGAGGCGTCTCCCTGTAGCGAATTGCCGGGGGGTGATTGCAATTACGGTACCCTGACCGATACCCGCGACGGCCAGACCTACAAGACGGTGACCATCGGCGACCAAGTGTGGATGGCGGAGAACCTGAACTATGCCTACACCGGCGTTCCCTATAACTATAGTGGTTACACCTCCGATTCCACCAGTTGGTGCTATGAAAATGATCCGGCCAATTGCGCCAAGTACGGCCGCCTGTACACCTGGGCCGCGGCGATGGACAGTTCTGGTACGTGGAGTACAAACGGCAAGGGCTGTGGCTATGGTTCGGAATGCTCACCAACCGGTACTATACGCGGCATTTGCCCCGAGGGCTGGCACCTGCCGGACACCACGGAATGGAACACGCTGTTCACGGCCGTGGGCGGCAGTTTCACAGCCGGTACGGCTCTCAAGTCCACTAGCGGCTGGAATGAAGATGAAGGCGAAAGCGGCAACGGTACGGATTCTTTCGGGTTCTCGGCGTTGCCTGCCGGCTACAGGTACAACGGTGGGGATTACGACAACGAGGGCTACGACGCGTACTTCTGGAGTTCTACGGAGTACAATAGCAACTACGCGTACTACATGCTCTTGTACTACAACTACGACTACGCGGCCCTGTACGACGGCAATAAGAACTACGGGTTTTCTGTTCGTTGTCTCAAGGACTGATTTTTGTCCTGGATTTTGAATTCGTTCATTTGTTGTGAACGGTTTTTTTTTTGTTTGGTCGGAAAGACTTGAAAAGCTGATGCTGACCTTCGTCAGCATGACTGTAGGCGAGAAATGCCGGGGCGTTGCGGGCTGGCGACTGAAGCCCGCAGAAGGGGTGGTGTAGGACTCGGCGATAGCCTGGCCGCTAAGCGAACAATTCGCAGCCGAAGGCGAGGACCTGTTCGCGTGCGGAGCAGGCTGAGACGAGGCCGAAAACAGGGGGAGACTTCCCCCTTTTATAGACGAAAGAACGGGCCATTGGCCCTATAGACTATAGGCGAAAGAGGAAAAAAGGCGTTTTGCGTGGAAAAAACTTATAATCTTTCGTCTTTCGTCTACCAGCGAAGCGGTCTTTCGTCTAATTTACTATCTTTCCCCCCGGAAACATTCTAATTAACAGAGGTTCAAAAAATGAATTATTTCAATTCTATCCCTATGCGTCGCCAACTCGAAGAAATTGGCCACTGCCGTTTCATGGAACATTCTGAATTCAGCCGTGGTGTTGAAGCCCTCAAGGGCAAGAAGATCGTGTTCGTCGGTTGCGGTGCCCAGGGTCTCCATCAGGGTCTTGACCTGCGCGATAGCGGCCTCGACGTCTCTTACACGCTCCGCAAGGAAGCCATCGAACAGAAGCGCCAGTCCTGGAAGAACGCTACTGAAAACGGCTTCAAGGTCGGTACCTACGAAGAAATGATTCCGGATGCAGACCTCGTTTGCAACCTCACACCGGACAAGCAGCACCACAACGTGATCCCGGCAATCATGAAGCTCATGAAGAAGGGCGCCGCCCTCTCTTACAGCCACGGCTTCAACATCGTCGAAGAAGGCCAGGAAATCCGCAAGGACATCACCGTGATCATGGTCGCCCCGAAGGGCCCGGGTTCCGAAGTCCGTAGCGAATACGTTCGCGGTTTCGGTATGCCCTGCCTTATCGCCGTGCACCCGGAAAACGACCCCGAAGGTAAGGGTTGGGACTACGCCAAGGCTTACGCCGCTGGCCTCCATGCCGACCGTCCGGGCGTTCTCGAAAGCTCTTTCGTTGCCGAAGTGAAGTCCGACCTCATGGGCGAACAGACCATCCTTTGCGGTATGCTCCAGACCGGCACCATCCTCTGCTACGACAAGATGGTGAAGGATTTCGGCGTTGAACCGGCTTACGCGGTCAAGCTGCTCCAGTACGGCTGGGAAACCATTTCCGAAGCCCTGAAGCACGGCGGCATCACCAACATGATGGACCGTCTCTCCAACCCGGCCAAGATCCGCGCCACGGAACTCGCCGAAAAGATGAAGAAGATCATGAAGCCGCTCTACTGCGAACACCAGGACAACATCATCTCCGGCAAGTTCTCCAGCACCATGATGGTGGACTGGGAAGCCGGCGACAAGGATTTGCTCAAGTGGCGTGGCGAAACGGGCGAGCTCGAATTCGAAAAGGTCGAAGCTACCGACAAGGTCATCACCGAACAGGAATACTTCGACCGCGGCGTTCTCATGACTGCCATGATCAAGGCCGGCGTGGAACTCGCTTTCGAAACCATGTGCTCCGTGGGCATCAAGCCGATGAGTGCCTACTACGAATCTCTCCACGAGACTCCGCTTATCGCCAACCTCATCGCTCGTAAGAAGTTGTACGAAATGAACCGCGTGATCAGCGACACCGCCGAATACGGTTGCTACCTGTTCGCCAACAAGTGCGTGCCTCTGCTCGCCGACTTCATGAAGAACGAAGTGAAGAAGGACGACATCGGCGCTATCTACGGCGAAGGCAAGACCACCGCTGTGGATAACGAAGAACTGATCAAGGTGAACAAGAACATCCGTCAGCATCCTGTCGAGGAAGTTGGCGCTTGGCTCAGAGAGAGAATGAGTGGCATGACCAAGGTCGTGTAATCGCGCCCTCTCATATTGAACATTTTCAAGCCTGTCGGGAACGCCCGATGGGCTTTTCTTATAGAAAAATTCGATAACTCCGCATAAAAACATTGTATTGGACGGGGTGAAAATCGCGTTCTATATTTGGCAGCACCAAAAGTTGTACGGAGATGCTGTGAAGATAGAACGGCTTAAAACGGATTTGTTGATTATAGGCGGCGGGACGGCCGGCTGTTATGCGGCTATTACTGCCGCGTCAAATGCCGCGGGAAAAAATGCCGCGGAAAATAGAGACGCTGGCCTCAAAATTCTAGTTGTCGAGAAGGCGAATATCAAGCGGAGCGGCTGCCTCGCGGCGGGCGTGAACGCGCTGAATGCCTACATTACCGAGGGTCGCACGCCTAGGGATTATGTGGAATACGCGAAGAAGGATGCCGACGGAATCGTGCGCGAGGATTTGCTCTATTCCATCTCCGAGAAGTTCAACGAGGTCACGGCGCACTTGGAAAAACTCGGGCTTGTCATCTTGAAGGACAAGGACGGCAAGTATGTGACCCGCGGGAACCGCAACATCAAAATCAACGGCGAGAACATTAAGCCGATTTTGGCTGCGGCAGTCGCGAAGGCTCCGAACGTTCAGGTGCTGAACCACGTGAACATTTTCGATTTTTCTGTTCACGATAACAGAATTGACGGCGCGTTCGGTTTCGGGATAGAGAACGATACTTTTTACGCCATCGAGGCGGGTGCGGTGATTATCGCGACGGGCGGTGCCGCCGGACTTTACCGCCCGAACAATCCGGGATTTTCGCGGCACAAGATGTGGTACCCGCCGTTCAATACGGGTGCGGGCTATGCGATGGGCATCCGTCATGGCGCCGAGATGACCACGTTCGAAATGCGGTTCATAGCGCTCCGTTGCAAGGACACGATTGCCCCGACGGGCACGCTCGCACAGGGAGTGGGTGCGAAGCAGGTGAATGCGCTTGGAGAAGTTTACGAGACCAAGTACGGGATTTCTACCTCCGAACGCGTTTACGGGACGGTGGCCGAAAATCTGGAAGGCCGCGGGCCGTGCTACCTGCGCACCGTCGGGATTACGCCCGAGCAGGAAGAATCGCTTTTGAAGGCTTACCTGAACATGGCTCCATCGCAGACGATTCGCTGGATTGAAAACGACACGCCGTCGAAGGCGAATGTGGAAATCGAAGGTACGGAACCCTACATCGTGGGCGGCCACACCGCAAGCGGTTACTGGGTGGATACCAAGCGCGCGACGACTATTGAAGGTCTCTATGCCGCGGGCGATGTTGCCGGTGGCGCTCCGCAAAAGTACGTGACGGGCGCGCTTGCCGAAGGCGAGATTGCGGCGAAAAGCGCGGCGGAATATATAGAGAGTTTGTCGGCCCTTCGGCAAGCTCAGGGAACTGACGCGCCGGGCGTGAACCCGCTGGGGAAAATTTTGGAAGAGGAGGTTGCAGAACATGTCGCAGAAATCGAGAAGTTCCTCAATAACAAGAACGGCGCGGACACCGCTGAAAGTCTTGAAGAAGCAATGCAGGCGGCTATGGACGCTTATGCAGGCGGCATCAAGACAGGCTATCGTTATAGCGAAAATCAACTAGCGGTTGCCCTCAGGGAAATAGAAAATATCGAGTCTCGTGTGAGTGGCCTGCATGCAGACGACTTGCAAGAAGTCATGTACATCTACGAACTCAAGGAGCGCTTGACGGTCTGCAAGAGCGTGATTGCGCACCTGGCTGCCCGCCACGAAACGCGTTGGCACAGCTTCGCCGAAAACACCGACTATCCCGAAAAAGACAACGAACGTTTCCGCAAGTACGTGAATTCCCGTTTCGAAAATGGACAAATTAAAATCATCTTGCGCGAACTCACCGCAGAAGGGCAAAGGAACTATGAGCATCATCATTGATCAAGGCAAGTGCATCGGATGCAGGCGCTGCCACGACGTTTGCCCCGGCACGTTAATCAAGATAAACGAGAAAAAGAAAGCGTTTATCAAGTACCCCAAGGACTGCTGGGGTTGCACATCGTGCATCAAGGAATGCCCTGTTCACGCCATCAGTTTCTTTCTCGGCGAAGACATCGGTGGCAAGGGCTGCAAGGTGCATACCGAAAAAGTCAAGGGCGAAAAGAACGATATCGTGCGGTGGTTTTTTGAACTGAACGACGGAAGCGTCAAGACTATCGATATCGACCCCAAGAAATCAAATAAGTATTAAAAGAATTCACAACAATCGTCATTCCGGGCTTGGCTCGGAATCTTAATGGAGATTTAATTTGAGCGAATTATCACACCTCGACGAGCTGGAAGCCGAAGCCATCTACATCATCCGCGAAGTCGCTGCAGAATGCGAAAAGCCGGTGATGTTGTATTCAATAGGCAAGGACAGTTCCGTCATGTTGCATTTGGCCATGAAGGCCTTCTACCCCGAAAAGCCGCCTTTTCCGTTCTTGCACGTGAACACCACGTGGAAGTTCCGCGAGATGATTGAGTTTCGCGACCGCACGGCGCAAAAGCTCGGCATCGAGATGATCGAGTACATCAACCAGGACGGCGTCAGTCGCGGCATTAACCCCTTTGATCACGGCTCTGCTTATACCGACATCATGAAGACGCAGGCCTTGAAACAGGCTTTGAACAAGTACGGCTTCACTGCGGCATTTGGTGGCGGCAGGCGCGACGAAGAAAAGTCTCGCGCGAAGGAACGCATCTTTTCGTTCCGCAATTCCGCGCACGCCTGGGACCCGAAAAACCAGCGCCCGGAAATGTGGAAGCTTTACAACACGAAAATAAACAAGGGCGAAAGCATCCGCGTGTTTCCGATTTCGAACTGGACCGAAAAGGACATCTGGCAATATATCAAGCGCGAAAAGATTGACATTGTCCCGCTGTACTTTGCGGCCCCGCGCCCGGTCGTGGTGCGCGATGGCAACATCATCATGGTGGACGATGACCGTTTTCCGCTGCGAGAAGGCGAAACGCCCGAAATCAAGTCGGTGCGTTTCCGCACGCTGGGCTGCTACCCGCTCACAGGTGGCATTGAATCGACCGCCACGACGCTTGACGAAATCATTGACGAAACCTTGAGCGCGGTATCTTCGGAACGCACTTCCCGCGTGATTGATAACGAAGCCGCGGGCAGCATGGAACGCCGCAAGAGGGAGGGTTATTTCTAATGAAAGGCTTGTTGAAATTTATTACATGCGGCAGCGTGGACGACGGAAAATCCACGCTCATCGGCCACATCCTTTATGATTCTAAGCTGCTTTACGCCGACCAGGAAAAGGCTCTGGAACTCGACAGCAAGGTGGGTAGCCGCAGCGGAAAAATCGACTATTCCCTTTTGCTGGACGGCTTGATGGCCGAACGCGAACAGGGCATTACCATCGATGTGGCGTATCGCTATTTCACGACGGATCGCCGCAGCTTTATTGTGGCTGACACCCCGGGGCACGAGGAATACACCCGCAACATGGCGGTGGGCGCCTCGTTTGCGGACCTCTCCGTGATTCTCGTGGATGCTTCGCAGGGCGTGCTGGTACAGACCCGCAGACATGCCCGCATCTGCAAGCTCATGGGCATCCGTTACTTTGTCTTTGCGGTCAACAAGATGGATCTTGTGGGCTACAGCCAGGAACGCTTCGGAGAAATTCTCGCGCAAATCAACGAACTTGCGGCTGAACTTTCGCTCCACAGCGTCTACGTGATTCCGCTTTCGGCTACCGAAGGCGACAACGTGACTGTGAAATCCAAGAATATCGCCTGGTACTCGGGCAAGGCTCTCTTGGATTATCTCGAAACCATTGATATAGACGACGCACAAACTGAAGCAGGTTTCTACCTGCCCGTGCAGCGCGTATGCCGCCCGGATCGCACTTTCCGCGGGTTCCAGGGGCAAATCGAAGCGGGCGCAATCCATGTGGGCGATACGCTTACGAGCCTTCCGAGCAACGAGAAGGCGACTGTCAAGGGAATCCTGCGCGGCGACAAGAATGTGGAAGAGGCTCACGCCGGTGAACCTGTCACCATCTCGCTTGACCGCGAAGTGGACGTTTCCAGAGGTTGCGTGCTGGCGAAAGACGTGGACATCGGCAGTTACAAGAAAATCAAGGCGTCGCTTTTGTGGATGGACGATGAACCGCTTTCGCTCGGCAAGGACTTCCTTGTGAAACTCGGAACGAAGACGATTCCTGGAATCATAAATAAAATTGATTATTCCGTCGATATTAATAACGGAAAACATATCAATTCCGATGCGCTTGAAAAGAACGGCATTGCCGTAGTCGAGATTGTGTTTGCTGAAGCCATTGTCGTGGACCTTTTCGAAAAGCACAAGACTTTGGGCGAACTGATTTTGATTGATCGCGTGACCCATGCGACATCGGCATGTGGTGTTGTGGAAGGCCTTTACGAAAGGCAGATTGCTGCAGGCGAAAAGGCCGAATTCGTGCAAGGCGAACGCCATGGTCGCGGAGAAATCTTCGAAGAGTTCTTCTACGATACGGCGACACTCTCTGTGGTGAAGCAACAGCCCGTAAGGCAGCACTACACCGTAGGTGACGAAATTCCGACAGTGGGGGAGAGCTACCGCTATCCCGATGATTTCGACATTATCATTTTGCGTGACAGCGTTGCCGTGAAGGTGCGCGATAGGCGCATTTCCGAAATCACGGAAGCAGATGCGTACCTTTACGACGGTTTCCCGGTCATTAACGGACGTGGCTTTGAAATCAAGGTCCACTCCGACGAGGATGTGTCTCGTTTGCTTCGCGAATACGCCGAAGCGGGTGAAATTGACCGTGAGGAATTCTTCAAGAAGTGGACAGTTTTTGACACGTACAGGAAGGTTGTGATAAAGTAAAATATAAGGTCCCCTAGCGGGGACCTTTTTTTATAGCAAAAACCGATAACTCCGCATAAAATTAAAGTATTGGACAATGCGAAAAACCCCTTCTATATTTGTGCGCACAAAAAAACAAAACAATAACCATAACCAAGGAGTTTAAGAATGAACCAGAATTTTGCAAAGTTCGCCGCCGCTGCGGTCATTACGACTTCCCTTTTTGCCTCCAACGTTTTCGCCCAGGAAGCCCCGAAGGCAGAAGCTGCCGCGCCCGAAAAAGCGAAAGAGGAACCCGCTTTCAAACTCACCGGAAACGTGCAGGCGCAGGCCATTAAGGCTGTTTACGATAACGATGCCGACAACACGCTCGACAATTCCTTCTTGCGTGCAAACATCGGCGGAAAGTACACTTCCGGCGATTTCGAGGCGGTAATCAACATTCGCATCTTCTCTCCGACCTTTGGCAACAAGGTCAAGGACGGTGACGGCAAGAACTTCAGCTTCGACAAGATCAGCGCCGATACCTACTACGCCAAGTACAAGTGGAATACTGATTTCGGCGATTTCAGTGCGCAATTCGGTCGCTTCCGTACGGACTGGACTGTTGCCGGTAACTTCGGTACCTACGTGGATGTGCACCTGAACAAGCGCGGCTTCCTTGCCCGCGATTACCAGCACGACGCTCTCGGCTTCGGCTTCGACAAGGGAATTTCTAGCTTCAGCCTGTTGCTCGGTACATACGACAACAAGTTCGATACCGGTTACCTCCGCGCCGAAGAAACGGTGAAACTCGGCGATGCGAAAATCAGCGCCGCCTACCGTGGAAACCTTCTCGACCCGATCCAGCATACGGCAGAAGTCTCGCACCGCATTGCTGGCCGAGCAAGCTACTATTTCGCGAAGAATCTAGGCCTCTACGGCGAAGTTGCCTACATCACCACGGGTGACGGCGAAAACCTCTCGGCTCCGAACGGAATCAAGTCTGAATACGCCCAGGGTACCGACTACGTTCCGTTCTTCGTGGGTGTGGAAATCCCGACTGCGGGCATCTTGAATAGCCTCTATGCGGAACTTGAATACGTTGGTGACCGCGATGAAATTCAGGACGGTGCCGATGAACTCGCGTGGACGGTGAGCCTCATCAAGAAATTCGGCAAGCACAGCAAAATTCAGTTGAGCGCCTACAGCGAAAAGGAACTCTCTGATGTTGCCATTGCTGCTCGCTTTACCGCAAGCATCCAGTAATTACATCTCCAAAAACCTGCCCCTGGCGTAACCCGCGCCGGGGGCCTTTTTTTATTTGCAATGCCTTAAAAGGGCTGCAATGTAGGCTTTGGCGTAGCGCGATGGCGTTACGCCTTTTCGCATCACGTAACCGATGGTCATTTTGTCGTGAACATCGAGGTGTCTCGCGATAATGTTTCGACCGTTGAGCTTGTGGCTGATGACGCCCGAGCAAATGGTGTAGCCATTCAAACCGATGAGCAGGTTGAAAAGCGTCGCGCGGTCGCGAACCTTGATATTGCGTGGACAGTCGAAATCAATGGCGGTTAGAGGTTCTTCGGCGAAGTAGAACGAATTGAAATCGCCTTGTTCGTAGGTCAGGTACGGGTACGGTTTCAAGTCCTCCAGCGTGATTTTTTCTTTTCGAGCGAGAGGGTTCCTGGACGACATAAACACGTGCAAAGGGGTCGCAAAGAGTGGCTCAAAGACCAAATTGTTCTTTTGAATGAGTTTTTTGATGACTTTTTCGTTCTTGTCGCTCAAATAAAGTACGCCAATTTCGCTTTTTAGCTTGGCAATATCGTCGATAATTTCGTTAGTTTGTGTCTCTCGGAGCGTGAAATCGTAGCTCGGACCACCGAATTTTCGGATGACATCGACGAATGCGTTGACGGCAAAAGAGTAATGCTGGCAGCTCACGGAGAAGATGGTGTTGCCGCCTTTGCCACCCTTGTAGCGGTCTTCCATGAGGGTTGCCTGTTCCAAGACTTGCCTTGCGTAAGAGAGGAACTCGTCGCCCTCGTTAGTAATCGTGACGCCTTTATTGGAGCGGTTAAAGATGGTAACGCCCATTTCTTCTTCGAGCTCGTGGATAGCTGCCGTAAGGCTCGGCTGCGATATGAATACCCGCTTCGATGCTTCGGTAATGTTGCGCGTGTCGGCGATGGCGATGGCGTATTTAAGTTGTTGTAAAGTCATAGACCTTTCTTATAGCCAGTTATCGGGTTTGCTTTTGTTTGTACCATAGTTTTAAGCTATGGTGAATGCGTAAAAAATAGTATTTTACCGATGGTGAAAAAGGAGATATATTTGGCGGCGTAATCGAAAAACAAACAAAAAAGGTAGGTAAAACACTATGAGCAATAAAAAAACATCTGTAATCGGTTTTCCGCGTATTGGTAAGGCCCGCGAACTCAAGTTTGCAAGCGAAAAATTCTTCAAGGGCGAAATCTCCGAAGCGGAGCTCCAGAACGTCGCCGCCGAAATCCGTCAGTACGGTTGGGCGAAGCAGAAAACCTCTGGTATCGACTTTATTCCTTCGAACGACTTTTCGTTCTATGACAACGTTCTCGATACCGCGTTCTTGTTCGGCATTGTTCCGGAACGTTACAAGAAACTCGAGCTTAGCGATCTCGAAAAGTATTTCGCCGCAGCTCACGGCTATCAGGGTGAAAAGGGCGATGTGAAGGCGCTCCCCATGAAGAAGTGGTTCAACACGAACTACCACTACATTGTTCCGGAAATCGATGACGCTTCTGAATTCAAGGTGAATGATTCCAAGCCGGTGCAGGAATATAACGAAGCGAAGGCTGCTGGAATTCAGACCGTGCCGACTTTGATTGGCTCCTACACGTTCCTCCGCTTGGCCCGCTACAATGGTCAAAAGAAGGCCAAGGATTTTGTAGCCTCTGCAGTCGCTGCTTACGCGAAGGTCGCCGAATTGCTCGCCGCTGCCGGTGCCGAATGGATCAGCTTCGCCGAACCCGCTTTGGTGTTCGACGTGACCGCCGAAGAAAAGGAACTTTTCAAGTCTATTTATGTGGAACTTATCAAGAAGGTGCGTGCCGCAGGCCTCAAGGTTGCCTTGCAAACTTACTTTGGCGATATCCGCGATGTGTATCAGGATGTGGTTGCCCTCGGTTTCGATGCCATCGGTCTTGATTTTGTGGAAGGCCTCAAGTCGCTGGAACTTGTCAAGTCCGGTTTCCCGAAGAACACGCTCTTGCTCGCCGGTATCGTGAACGGCAAGAACATCTGGCGTGCCGATTACTCGCAGAAGAATACTCTGCTCGCCGAAATCGTGAGTGCTGTCGGTGCCGAAAACGTGGTAGTCGGAACTTCTTGCTCGCTGTTGCATGTGCCGTATACGGTTGCTGCCGAACAGAAACTCCCCGCCGAAACGCTCCGTCACTTTGCCTTCGCCGAGGAAAAGCTTGTGGAACTTGCCGAGATCGCAAGCGGTGATGCTGCCGCTCTCGAAAAGAATAAGGCCTTGTTTGCAACCCCGCGTGTGCAGGCGAACGCCAAGGTGCAGGCAGAACTTGCCGCCCTCACCGCCGCAGACTTTGAACGCAAGCCGAGCCGCCTCGAACGCCGCGAAGTGCAGAAGGCTGAATTCAAGCTGCCCGCATTCCCCACGACTACCATCGGGTCTTTCCCGCAGACGGCCGAAGTCCGCGCAAACCGCGCCGCATTCCGCAAGGGCGAAATCTCCAAGGAACAGTACGTTGCATTCAACCGCAAGAAAATTGCCGAATGCATCAAGCTGCAAGAAGAAATCGGCCTCGATGTGATTGTGCACGGCGAATTCGAACGCAACGACATGGTGGAATATTTCGGTTCCAAAATTGACGGATTCGTGTTTACGCAGAATGCCTGGGTGCAGAGCTACGGCACCCGTTGCGTGAAGCCGCCTGTAGTCTGGGGCGACGTGAGCCGCAGCGCCCCGATTACGGTCGAATGGTCCGTATACGCCCAGAGCTGCACCAAGAAACCGGTGAAGGGCATGCTCACGGGCCCGGTGACGATTCTCAACTGGTCGTTCCCGCGCGAAGATGTTTCGCTGAAGGTGCAAGCGCAAGAAATCGGTTTTGCTATCCGCGACGAAGTCCTGGACCTCGAAAAGAATGGCATTCGCATTATCCAGATTGACGAAGCCGCCCTCCGCGAAAAGCTGCCGCTCCGCAAGAGCGACTGGCACAAGGAATACCTCGACTGGGCCATTCCGGCATTCCGCCTGGTGCATGCGAAGGTCAAGCCCGAAACGCAGATTCACACGCACATGTGTTATAGCGAATTCAACGACATCGTGCGCGACATCGACAACATGGATGCCGACGTGATCACCTTCGAAGCGAGCCGTTCCGACCTCAAGTTGCTTGACGCCCTGAACGAAGCCAAGTTCGAAACGCAGGTGGGGCCGGGCGTGTATGACATTCACTCTCCGCGCGTGCCCTCGGAACAGGAAATTGTGGATGCGCTCCACAAGATCATAGCGAAGGTCCCGCAGCAGAACGTGTGGGTGAACCCTGATTGCGGCCTCAAGACCCGCGGCGAAACCGAAACAACGGCAAGCCTCAAGAATCTCGTGGCGGCAGCAAAGAAATTGCGCAACGAAAAGTAAGTCGCTTTTGCATCTTGACTCGCAAAACACGTCCTCGACGTTATTAAACGCCGAGGGCGTTCTTTACTTACAGAGCAATGCGAAAGCCTGCACCGCCTTTTGCACATTCCTCTTATCCACCGAGGAATAGTTAATGACGAACTTGTGCACAGAGGGCTGCGCTTCGAAATAGTATTCCGAAAGGGCCTTGATGTTAACGCCTTTTTGGCGCAGCTGCCTGCAAAAATCGGAATCAGAACATTTTATCGACGCTTCCAAAATAAAGTGCAGACCGGCATCTTCTTCATAAATGCGAACAACGCTTGAAAGCCTGCTTTTTCTTATTGCCGACAGCAGTGCGTCGCGCTTGGCGCGGTAAAGGTTACGCATGCGGTTGATGTGAGTCTCGTAATACCCCAAGTCGATGAATTTAGCCATGACGTACTGGTCCAGATTCGATACGGAACAAGAGTAGAACGAAAGTTTCTGATGAAATTTTTCGACAAGATGCGGCGGGAGCACCATATAACTAAGCCTAATCGCAGATGTCATCGTTTTGGAGAATGTATTCAGGTAAATCACCTTCTCAGAAACATCGATGTTTTGCAACGCAGGAATAGGCTTTCCTGTCATGCGAAATTCGCTGTCATAATCATCTTCTACAATGTAGCGTCTCGGCGATTCAGTAGCCCAGCTGAGCAGGCGGTAACGCTCGCCAATGGGCATCACCTTTCCTGTCGGAAAATGATGGGCAGGGGAAATATGCATCACGTCAACGCCGAAATCTGCGACCGAGTCCACAAAGTTATCGTTCAGAATAGGGACGTGACGAACTTTGACACCGTATTGGCTATACAGCTTCGATATTTTGCTCCAACCAGGGTCTTCTACGCCATAGCACTTGTCAAATCCGAGCAATTGTACTAGCAAGCCATAAAGGTAATCAGTTCCGGCGCCAATGACAATCTGTTCGGGCGATACCTGGATATTTCTGAATTCGCGGAGCATGCGGGCTATGGCTCGGCGAAGTTCCAGCGAACCCATTCCCGGAGAAACTTGCAGCAAATCATTTTGCCTTTCGCAAAGGACCTCGCGAGTGATTTTTGCCCAAGTGGTAAAGGGGAACGCCTCGATATCGGAACCGTTACTTGCAAAGTCGGCAATGTATTTCGGGTTGATATGTTCTGACTCGTCGGTGAGTTCTGCGCGGAGCCTGCGGGTACGCGGCATCTTGCGTTTGCGTTGAGCACGAGGTTCCGCTGTTGCGTTGATGTCTGCAACAAAGAAGCCTTTTTTAGGGAGCGAGTAAATGTAGCCTTCGGCGAGGAGCAGGGCGTAAGCGTTTTCAACGGTCACGACGCTAATGCCGAGATTCTGCGCGAGGTTGCGTTTGGAAGGGAGCTGTTCTCCGGCAAGGACGTTTCCGCTTACGATATCTTTTTTGATGCATTGGTAAAGGTAATGGTAGAGGCTGTTAGCTCCCGCCTTGGACATATCGTAAGTGAACATGAAACTGACCTTATTGAATTTGTAAATCTGATATTTAACTGACCTTATAAAAATAGTAAAAAACTGAATATTGTGCAGGTCAAGCGAATGTTTTAAATTAAGCGCCGTAAACAAAACAATCACTTTCAAGGAGATTTATATGGCTGACCAGAACCGTTACGAACTCAATAAGAATCTTGCCCAGATGCTCAAAGGCGGTGTCATTATGGATGTGACAACCCCCGAACAGGCCAAAATCGCCGAAGCCGCAGGTGCCGCCGCCGTGATGGCCCTGGAACGCATTCCTGCCGACATCCGTGCCGCGGGCGGTGTATCGCGCATGAGCGACCCCAAGATGATCAAGGGCATTCAGGATGCAGTCTCTATCCCGGTCATGGCCAAATGCCGTATTGGCCACTTTGCCGAAGCGCAGATTTTGCAGGCTATCGAGATTGACTACATTGACGAAAGCGAAGTGCTTTCTCCTGCCGATGACATTTTTCACATCAACAAGCGCGAATTTGACGTTCCGTTCGTCTGCGGCGCGAAGGACTTGGGCGAAGCGCTGCGCCGTATCGAAGAAGGCGCGTCAATGATCCGTACCAAGGGCGAGCCGGGTACGGGCGACATCGTCCAGGCCGTACGACACATGCGCCTGATGAACCAGGAAATCGCACGCATTTCGAGTATGCGCGAAGACGAACTCTTTAACCGTGCCAAGGAACTCCAGGTGTCGTACGACCTGGTGCGCTTCGTTCACGACCACAAGAAACTCCCCGTGGTGAACTTCGCTGCCGGTGGTGTCGCCACCCCCGCCGATGCCGCCCTCATGATGCAACTCGGTGCCGAAGGCGTTTTCGTAGGCTCCGGAATTTTCAAGTCGGGTAACCCCGCCAAGCGTGCCGCCGCCATTGTGCAGGCAGTTACCAATTACACCGATGCAAAGCTTATCGCCAAGCTCTCTGAAGACTTGGGTGAAGCCATGGTCGGTATCAACGAACAGGAAATCGCACTGCTGATGGCCGAAAGGGGAAAGTAATGGGAATTAACAAACCGCAAATTGGCGTACTCGCGGTGCAGGGGGCGTTCATTGAACATGAACGCATCCTCAAATCGCTCGGCGCCGAAGCATTTGAAATCAGGCAGTTGCGCGACCTTGACCGCCATTTGGATGGCCTCGTACTTCCCGGTGGAGAAAGCACCGTGCAAGGAAAGCTGCTCCACGACTTAGGGCTTTTCGAGCCTCTTCGAAAAAAGATTGTCGAAGGCCTGCCTGTGCTTGCAACATGTGCCGGCGTAATCCTCCTTGCCGAAAAAATTGCAGGCGAAAACAAGGCGCATTTCGCGACACTCCCCGCCATTATTCGCAGGAATGCTTACGGAAGGCAGCTTGGCAGTTTCTTTACGGAAAACGAAGTCGCGCACGTCGGAAAGGTCCCGCAGACCTTTATTCGTGCGCCCTTCTTTGAATCGGTCGGCGAAGGCGTCGAAGTCCTTTCGCGTACAGCAAGTTCGAATACTGCAGATGCTCCCGAGCAAATCGTTGCCGTTCGCTACAAGAACCAGATTGCACTTTCGTTTCACCCGGAACTCAATAGCGACACGAGCATTCACCGGTATTTTTTGAAGCTAGTGGGATGATTCGCTTTCTACTTGCCAGGTGAAGCCTGCCGCCTCGATGGTGCGGAATGTTTCTTCGAGGCTTTGGCCGCCTTCGGTGAGGTAGCCCGAGGCAAAAATAGAATCAGCGATTTTGAAGAGTGTCTTTTCGTGCCCCTTGAAATACACCTCGCGGCCAGCGGCGCAGCGGATGTCCGACTTCGGGAGCATCAGGCGCGCAAGGCAAAGCACCTTGATGCAGTATTCGGGAGTGAGTGCCGAAATGTCGCGGGTAGCAAGGCGCGTGCCTTCTACCGGCAGCAAGAAATTGATGGGCACCGAATCCGGATTGATTTCAAACAGTTCGAAAAGCATATCGACGACATCTTCGGGCGTTTCGCCCATGCCGATGATGCCACCGGAACAAATTTCGAAACCGAGACCCTTCAGCATTTTCAGGTTGTCGATGCGTTCCTGGTAAGTGTGCGTCGTGCAGATGCTCGGGTAAAAACGACGGCTGCTGTTCAGGTTGTGGTTGATGCGGTTGAGGCCCGCTTCCTTAAGAATCAGCGCCTGTTTTTCGGTCAGGAACCCGATGGAGCAACAGATTTGCGTGTCGTTCTTTTTCATCTTGCGGATGCGTTCGGCAAGTTTTTCGATGTCATCGTCCGCAAAACGGATGCCGCTGAGCCCGATGCAGTGCCTCGCCAAATGCATTTCGTCGACGAGGTCGTTGTCGCCATAGAGTTTTTTATCCTCTACATAGCGGTACTTTTCAATCGGGGCTTCGGAATCCCGCGACTGGGCGCAATAGGCGCAGTTCTGCGTGCAATTTCCGCTGCGGACATTGGTGAGCAACTGGATGCTTACGCGATTTCCCTTGTATTTTGTACGCAATTGGTACGCCTGTTCAATCAAGTTCGGTAAGGAATCCGCGTTCGCATTCAGAATTTCAAGAGCGGTTTGTCGATTCAAAGACATAATTTATCCTAAATTTTCAGTTTCAAAGGATTTTACGCCCTGCTTAAGGCGATTTAACCCGTCAAGGCAAATGCTTCTGGGGCAGGCGATGTTCATTCTCAAAAAATGTTCTCCGCCAGAACCATAGGCATCGCCTCCGATAAGGAACAGGCCTGTTTTTCGCCTTAAATAGGCAGCGAAATTCCTTCCCGTTTCTTTTAGTGAAGAAATATCTAGCCACACGAGATAGGTGGCGTCGCCCTTCACGGCAGAAATCTCCGGAAGTTCTTTTGCTAAAAAGTTTTCGACGAGTTTACGGTTTTCAAAAACGTACTCACGCAGGCTATCAAGCCATTTTTCGCCTTGCTCAAAGGCGGCGACGGTAGCCACTGTCGCAAAAGAATTGGGCGCGCTGAACTTGTCTGCGTGCAGCGCATGTCGAACCTTTCTCCGCAAAGCAGGATTCGGTACATACACTGCCGATGTATGGAGCCCGGCCAAGTTGAAAGTCTTTGTCGGGGCGATGCAGGTTATGCTCACCTCACGGCAAGCCTCCGACACGGCGGCAAAAGGCGTATAGCGTGTTCCCGGTTTTGTGATATCGCAGTGGATTTCGTCTGCGATGACTGTCACGCTATATTTTTTTGCAAGTTCCCCAATTCTTGCCAGGTCCTCAGCGTTCCAAATTTTACTAATAGGATTATGGGGATTGCAAAGAATCATCAGGCTTGTTTGCGGGTCTGAGAACTTTTCTTCTAGGTCTACAAAATCAATGGAGTAGGTTTCGCCCTTGTACAGGAGAAGATTTTCCGCCACGCGAAGGCCAGCATCCTCTATGCAGTTATAGAAGTTGTTGTAAACAGGCGACTGTACGACGACCTTTTCGTTTGCGGCCGCCAGATGCTTGAGAATTGCCGAGATGGAATAGACGACACCCGTTGAAAAGAACAGGCCTTCCTGTTCCATTTTAAGGCCGTGCCGTCTTTCCCACCAGTCAATGTAGGCTTTATACCACGAATCGGGAATGTCCGTATAACCAAAGATGCCAAGTTCCATGCGATTTCGGAGAGCCTCCAGAATTTCGGGCGCAGTCCGGAAATCCATATCCGCCACCCACATGGGCAACTCGTTTTCGGCGACTTTCCATTTTATAGAATCGTCATTTCGACGGTCTATGACGGTGTCGAAATCATACATAATGCATGCTTCGCCTAAATAAAATAGGTCAAGTCGGATTTTTCAGTGGAACCGAGCATGGTCGCAACACCGCCAAGTTCCACGCCGTCAATCAACTCTTCGGCTGTGATTCCCATGAGTTCCATCGACATCTGGCAGGCGACAAACTTCACGCCCTTCTGCCTTGCGCTTTCAATCAGTTCTTCTAGCGAAGAAACGCCGTTCTGCTTCATGACCGCGCGAATCATCTTGGCGCCGATTCCGCCAAAGTTCATGCGCGAAAGTCCGAGTTTCTTGGAACCGCGGGGCATCATGAATCCAAACATTTTTCCGATGAGCGATTTCTTGACGCGCACCTTTTCGGGCCTGCGCAAAATGCTTACTCCCCAGAAGGTGAAGAACATGGTGACTGGGCGTCCCATGGCGGCAGCTCCGTTCGCCATAATGAAAGAGGCTATCGCCTTGTCCAAATCGCCGCTGAAAACGACAAATGTCTTGCCGTGCTCAAAATCTCTTTTTTCGAGAGATTGGGGCGCGTCGCGCTTTACGATGGTCGCGCAAATGACGCCATCTTTTTCGGTAAGCGATTTCAACTCGTTGCCGGTACGCTGGCACCAGACATCCACATCCGAGAAGAATGCTTTCTCGGTCGCTTCCACCTGGACTTCTTCACCGACGGATACACTTTTAACCGCTTCGTCCACCTTCACGATTGGGCCTGGGCACTTGAGGCCCTTAGCATCCACATAGTGAATTTTCGGGACGGCGTCAAGCCCGCCTTCTACATTGTACACGTCGTAATCGCGGTCGGCGAGGATTTCGGCGACCTCTTCGGAACGGTCTCCCGTAGAACAGAACACGTAAACGGGCTTGTCCTTCGGAATGCTGTCTATCTTCTTGGATAGTTCAAAGAACGGAACCTGCAGCGCACCATTTATAGGGCGTACTATGGATTCGCTGGGTTCGCGGACATCGAGCAGTGTCGAATTTTGAGCATCGACCGTGTAGAAATCTTTTGCAAGGAATTTTTTGACTTCGGACATTTTCTTTGTCGTGTATAAAAGTGTTTAGTGATGGTGGTGATGATGGTGGTCCATCTCTACCGCAGGGGCTGATACCGCAGGAACGGCCTTGTCGGGAGAGTAGCCGGCAATACCCGGATCCACCATGCCGAAAATCATGGCGATATGAGAGAATACGAGGAACGCCGCCAACAGCAGAATGCGGACAAGTGAACGTCGCGCTTCACTAGCCTTTCGCCACAATGCGCGCACGTTGAGCAAAGCAAGCAAAATCATGGGGACGGCGGCAATCACGTAGGAACCGATGGCAATGGCGTCGACCCAGGTGCGGAATTCGCCGTTAGATGCAAGCGGCACGACGATATTTGGAATAAAGTAAATAGCGATGATAGCAAAGGCGATGCCGCCCAAAATTCCGCAGACACGGTTTGTCTTTTTTACTAGGTTACTTCGTTTATCCGCAAAAGGCAAGAGCAGTTCCGTAATGGCGACCGTTTCGGCAAGCACTACCGGGATTGCCATAAAGTAGATCAGGTTCCACGGGGAATTTTGCATGAGCAAATCCATGTAGTGGGTAGAATACATATTGACCTCTTGGATTTTTGGGTGATGCTATAAAATACAAATTGCGGTTTCGTGGCTCAATATTTGGTGCTATACTATTTTCTTATACCTAATGATAGTGTGGGACTATTTGTGGTGCGATACTTATAAAAAAATCCGATAATACCGCATAAGAATTAAGTATTGGACAATGGCAAAAACGGGTTCTATATTTCGGCGCACAAAAAAACAACAAACAAAAAACAATAAACAAGCGAGGTACAAGAATGAATCAGAATTTTGTCAAGTCCGCCATTGCGGCAAGTCTCCTGATTGCGGGAACTATCGGTTTTAGCGCATGTTCTTCTTCTGACGAACAGAAGAGCGAAGCATCCGCCAAGAAGGTCGAAAAGCAGACGCTCACCAACGTGTCTTACGACCCGACCCGCGAACTCTATGCCAACTACAACGAAGTCTTCAAGAAGCACTGGAAAGAAAAGACCGGTGGCGAAGTGGAAATCACGCAGTCTCACGGCGGTTCCGGCAAGCAGGCCCTGGAAGTGGCCAACGGTCTCGAAGCCGACGTGGTGACGCTCGCCCTTGAATTCGACGTGAACGCCGTGCGCGACGCGGGCCTCATCGAAGACGGCTGGGTCAAGGAATTCCCGCTGAACAGCTCCCCGTACACATCCACCATCGTGTTCCTGGTCCGCAAGGGCAACCCGAAGAACCTGAAGGACTGGGGTGACCTCGTGAAGCCGGGCATTGGCATCATCACGCCGAACCCGAAAACTTCCGGTGGCGCACGCTGGAACTACCTTGCCGCCTGGGCATGGGCCGAAAAGCAGTACAATAACGACGAAGCCAAGGTCAAGGACTTCATCAAGAAACTGTTCCAGAACGTGCTCGTGCTCGCTTCCGGTGCACGCGGCTCTACCACCACCTTTATCGAAAACGGCCAGGGCGACGTGCTTCTCGCATGGGAAAACGAAGCCTTCCTCGCGCTCAAGGACTACCCGAACGACTATGAAATCGTAATCCCGAGCATCAGCATTCTGGCTGAACCTTCCGTTGCCATCGTGGACAAGGTGGTCGACAAGCGCGGCACCCGCGAACTTGCCACCGAGTATCTAAACTACCTCTACAGCGACGACGGCCAGCACATTGCCGCGAAGAACCATTACCGCCCCTCCAACAAGGCCATTCTCGACCAGTACAAGGAATTCGACCAGAACGTGAACTTGATTTCTATCGAGCACTTCGGCGGTTGGGACAAGGCGCAGGGAACGCACTTCTCCAACGGCGGCATCTTTGACCAGATTTACGAAAAGAAGTAAGCCAGGTTGTCATTCTGGAGCCTCGAAGAGGCGATAGAATCTAGAGCCAAATTGTCATAGCAAAAATCCTCGCTCTTCGGAGCGGGGATTTTTTTGCGGATTCTTTTGTTTCTCAAGGTAAAGACCTGCTTTTAGCCGAACAGTTTGTGGACGAAATTTTCGTCCGCAAAATTTTCACATTTGTAGTAGTTTTTTATACATTTATAAGGGTCTGTTAAAACTATCTTGAAAATATGCCCGTAAGTACGCTGTACAAATATCTTGATTTTGAAGGCGGTCGGCTGATGCTGAAATACCGTACGCTTCAGTTTACCAATGCTACAAAATTCAACGATCCGTTTGATTGTCACCCGGACTTATTCGACTTTTCGAACGCCCCAAAGAACGCGCGAAATTGGCCTCCAGCAGAGTTTGTTTCGCAGATGGAATATACACACATGAAAAACTACAGGGAACAAACTTGGATTTGTTGCTTGTCAAAGGTGTGCGATTCGTTACTGATGTGGGCTTACTACAACAACCACAAAGGCATTTGCGTTGGTCTAAATCTAGAAGCTGTTTTACGGAGTTGCCAGGATAGGTTTATTGGTCTATCGGCACCTCAAAAGGCTTACGAAGTCAAATATAGAGATATAAATGATAAACCTGATTACTTTAGAGATAGACCTTCGCCATCAGATATGTTGTTGACCAAAGCCAAGGTTTGGGAACACGAACAAGAGATGAGGTTGATTGCGGAGGATCCACATTGGGTTGGCTCTGCGTATGACGTCCCAAAAGAATTTTATGAAGAAGAATCCATTGACGGAAAAGAAATACGCCATTATCCCAGAATCACCCCGGATTGCTTTGAATCGGTTTATCTCGGCGTAAATATGTTGCCGCGCAAAAAGGAACAAATCATTGAAATTGCAAAGAAATTGAACCCGAATATCGGTATTTATCAAATAATTCTTGACCCCAAAGCGCTCAAGCTCAAGCCCGTTCTCGTAGAATAGTCTCATTTTTATTTACTTTTACCCTTGATACAGCAAAGGATTTTTCATGCCCAAGAACAAGGTCATCGACATCGTTTTTGACGATTCCCCGGTAGATGTTTCGACTGAAGTCAACTTTATTTGGTCCATCGCGAACACGCTCCGCGGCCCTTACCAGAGCGACAAGTACAAGGATGTCATTATCCCGATGGTGATTGTCCGCAGGTTCGAATGTGCGCTTGCAAAGACCAAGGCGAAGGTTGTGGCGCAGTTCAAGAAAAATCCGAACTACCCCTACAAGGCGATGTGCAAGATTTCGGAATTCCAGTTCTACAACACGAGCGAATACACACTCTCCGAACTTTTGAACGATTCCGAAAATATCGCGGCCAATTTCAAGAGCTACCTGAACGCGTTCTCGCCGAACGTGCAAGAAATCATCATGAGCAATTCGTCGGGCCTCGATTTCGAAAAGCAAATCGACAAGATGGACAAGCACAACCGCCTTTATGGTGTCATTAAGAAGTTCTCGGAGTTGGATCTTGACCCGAAAACGATAGACAACGTAAAGATGGGCTACATTTTCGAGGACCTTATTCGCAGATTCTCTGAAAACGCCGAGGCGGGCGACCACTACACGGGCCGTGACATCATCAAGACGATGGTGAACATTTTGCTTGCCGAGGGCTGCGACGACATTTTCGAAGATGGCAAGGTGATTACGGTGTGCGACCAGGCCTGCGGTACGGGCGGTATGCTCTCGACGACGGAAAACTTCGTGAAGCGCTTCAACCCGACAGCAGACATCCGACTCTTCGGGCAGGAGGTGAACCCGGAATCTTACGCGATTTGCCTTGCCGAAATGCTTATCAAGGGGCAGAACGCCGAGAACATCCGCCTGCAAGATACCATGAAAGCGGACAGTTTTACAAATACCAAGATGCGCTTTATGGTGGAAAACCCGCCGTTTGGCCAGCCGTGGGGCGGCAAGGACGCCGCCGAAGGTGTCGAGGAAGCCGTTTACAAGGAAAAGAGCAAGGCGAACAGCCGCTGGGGTGCGGGTTACCTGCCTGCTACTGGCGATATGCAGCTATTGTTTATCCAGTCGGCGGTTGACAAAATGGACGACCTTTGTGGGCGCGCGGCCATTATCGAGAACGGTTCCCCGCTGTTTACGGGCGGCACGGCCTCGGGCGAATCACAGATCCGTCGCTGGCTTCTGGAAAACGACCTGCTCGAAGCGATTATCGCGCTCCCCACAGACCTTTTCTACAACACGGGTATCGCGACCTACATTTGGGTACTCTCCAAGAACAAGAGCAAAAAACGCCGTGGCAAGGTGCAGCTCATCGACGCAAGCGGGATATACCACAAGTTGCGCAAGAGCCTTGGAAACAAGCGAAACGAGATTACACCCGAAGATCGCAAGAAGATTACGGAACTGTATGCAAACTTCGAGGAAAATGAACTTTGTCAGATTTACGATAATGAAGAGTTTATGTACCGCGAATACGTGGTCAAGCAGCCGCTGCAGCGCAGTTACGCCATCGACGATGAACGCATCGAGAACCTGGTTGTGTCGGGTGCGTTGAACACGGTCTATGACGAAGCGAAGGTGAACGAGCTTGAAAATTCCGAAGAGGAACTTTCCGCCAAGGAAGAAAATCTCCTTAAAAAACTGAAGGCGGGCAAGCCCCTTTACGATTCCATCATGGAAACGCTGAAGGCGAATACTGGCAAGAAGAAGTTTATGGAGCCGGTTTCGTTTATGGCGCGTTTGTCGGAGCTGCTCCCCGATGTGGACAAGAAGTTGCTCGACAGGATTGCGGAAGGCCTTTCTGCAATGGACAAGGACGCCGAAATCCAGAAAGACAAGAAAGGCAACGTGCTTTGGGATAACGATTCGAAGGATACCGAAATTGTCAAGTACACCGAAAGCATCGACGATTACATGGCTCGCGAAGTGCTGCCGCATATTCCCGACGCAAAGGCTTTCTTTGAAGAAGACGTAAGTGCCAAGAAGCCTATCGTGAAAACAGGTGCCGAAATCCCGTTCACTCGGTATTTCTACAAATATCAGCAGCCCAAGGCGAGCAAGGACTTGGCGAAGGAATTTGTAGAACTCGATAAGTCTGTGAACAAGCGCATTGCAAAACTGTTTGGGTAGTATATGGCTGAACGTGTAAGTATGATTCATGTCCGTAACGGATTTAGCGAGGCTCATGGAATGGGCTCTTGCAATACGCAGATGCAGATTGATGATTTGGATGATAGAACAAGGAATATTTTGTTCAACATTATTTCCGTGAGTCTCTACAGATATTTTAATCGTGATAAATTTTATGATCGATATGGGAGCCCCTTATATAATCAAGAAAATCAATTGTGTCAACTAATTTTCACATATGTATTAGGAATTAGATTCAATGCATCTCTTCATTACGATATGCACAATTTAATTCCCTATATAGAAAAAATCATTTCTAACGCTCCTTATAATGAAGTTTTTGATTTGTTGGAAAAACTTTATACTTATCACTATCATGATATACAGCAAAAAGAGCCTATTGATCAAATAATAAATAGCGTTTTTGAACAGGAATATGTAGGATATCGCTTTGTTGATGGTCGGATTGTTCCTATTACAGATGAAAACGAAATTAAGTCTATTGAAGATGCGTGTAGCGGCGAATTTGAAGGACCGAGAACACATATAAAAAAGGCTGTAGGATTTATTGCAGATAGAGAACATAAGGATTATAAAAATTGCATCAAAGAAAGTATTTCTGCGGTAGAATCAATTTGCTCGATTATTGTTGGCAACGATAAGGCGACTCTCCCTGATGCACTTAAAATTCTTAAGAAAAATAATTTGAAAATTCATCCCGTTCTTGAGGTAGCCTTAATTAAACTATACGCTTATACAAGTGATGAAAATGGTATTAGACATGCCGAAGGACTATTCGAGAATGATGTCACTTTTGAAGAAGCCGAGTTTATGCTGGTGAGTTGCTCTGCGTTTGTGAACTATTTGACTGCTAACTATGGTAAGGTTGGGGGCAAGCATGCGTAAGATGAAGGATAGTGGTCTTGATATTGTTGGCCAAATGCCAACCGAATGGGATTTTATTCGGTTGCGTTATTTGTGTGATATAACGACTGGCGATAGTGATACTCAAGATGCCGATCCTGATGGCGAATATCCTTTTTATGTCCGTTCTCCAATAGTAGAAAGAAGTACAAAGTTTACATTTAACGGAGAGGGAATTTTAATGGCTGGTGATGGCGCGGGCGCGGGCAGAGTCTTTCACCATGCGCTTGGAAAATATGCCGTTCATCAAAGAGTTTACCGCTTATATAATTTTAAAGTGAATTCAAATTTCCTTTTCTATTACATTAGTAACTTGTTTCCTTCTGTGATGGATAAGGGAAGTGCCCAGTCTACAGTTCCGTCCGTTCGTTTGCCAATGCTCTTGAATTTTGAAGTTTGTTTCCCTCCTCTTGCAGAGCAGCAGAGGATTGCGGATTTTTTGGATGAGAAGTGTGGCGAGATTGATTCGATTTGTTCGGATATTCAGAAGCAGATTGACATTTTGAACGACTACAAGAAATCGGTCATTACCGAAGCCGTTACCAAAGGTCTCAATCCTAAAGCCAAATTAAAAGACAGCGGCATCGAATGGATCGGCAAAATTCCCGAAGGGTGGGTTACCCGACGTTTAAAAGAACTTGGGAAAGTAAGAAATGGCTTGACTTATTCCCCTACGGATATCTGCGATTCTGATGAGGGATATTTAGTATTACGGTCTTCTAATATAAAAGATGGTAAGTTATCTTTCGAAGACAATGTTTTTGTTTCTTGTCGAATCCCGCATGAATTGATTGTTCAAAAGGGTGACATCCTCATTTGTTCAAGGAATGGAAGCCGAAAACTTATTGGTAAAAACGCAATTATTGAAGACATTGGTAATGGGCGTATTACCTATGGTGCTTTTATGATGATTTTTAGAACTAAATATCCGAAATACATTTATTACATATTAAATTCAGGAATCTTTTCGTATTATCTTGGATCTTTTTTTACTTCAACAATAAATCAGTTGACGGGTTTTGATTTTGGAAATATGGCCGTTCCTTTTTGTACAGATGACGAAGAACAGAAGGCTATCGCCGACTATCTTGACGAAAAATGTTCCGAGATCGATGCGACCATCGCCGATAAGCAGCGTCAGCTCGAAACCCTGGACGAATACAAGAAATCCCTCATCTTCGAATACGTCACCGGCAAAAAGGAAGTTTCCTAGAAATAGCAAGATTTCCAAAATCTCATAAAAATTTGCAGATTTGGGAAATTATCCGTAGTTTTTAGCATATATTTTCCCAAATCTCGTAAAAAATATCACTTTTGGGAAACTATTGGTCCGATTTTTGAGTATATTTAGGGAAACAGCATGGGGATGCCGATGAACCTGATTGGAAGAAACCGCGAAATAGGGGAACTCGACCGTTGCTTAAAAAGTGACCAGTCGGAGTTCGTTGTTGTTTATGGCCGTCGCCGCGTAGGCAAAACCTTCCTTGTAGAAGAGTTCTTTAACCGTCAATACGACTTTTCTTTTGTCGGTGGTCATAACCTGCCCGTAAAAAAGCAGTTGCGAAACTTTGCAAAGGCCATCAAGCATTACGCGCGTTTGCCAAAATTGCCAGAGTTTGCCGATTGGTCCGAAGCATTCGATTCGTTAACCGGATGGATCGAGTCGCAATCCAGCGACCATAAGAAAGTCATCTTTTTTGATGAAATGCCGTGGATTGACACCCCAAAATCGGATTTTGTCGAAGAGTTCGAAAACTTTTGGAATGGTTGGGCCGCCCGCCGCAAAGACATTTTGTTTGTTGCAACGGGCAGTGCGACCAGCTGGATGATCGATAAGCTCGTCGAGAACCAGGGCGGGTTGCATTGCCGCATTACGAACAGCATCTATCTGAGCCCCTTTACGCTTTACGAGTCGGAACAATATCTCCGAGCCAGAAGGTGTGCATGGGATAGATACCAGATTCTCCAGGCATACATGATTTTGGGCGGAGTCCCGTTTTACTGGAGTCTGCTGGACACCCGCTTGAGCCTTGTCCAGAACATCGACCGTCTTTTTTTCCGCAAGAACGCTTTGCTGAAAATAGAATTTGACGAACTCTACAATGCGTTATTCTCCCATGCGGAATACTATATACAAGTGGTGCAATTGCTTGCCAATCACAAAGAGGGCATGACTCGTTCTGAAATAGGGAAACAGGTCCATTTCGATGGAAAAATGTTGACAGTTGTGCTGAAAAACCTTGAACGATGCGATTTCGTTTTGCGTTATAGTCAGCTCGGCAACAAGGTCAAGGACGCCATCTACCGGTTGTCTGATTTTTATACGCTCTTTTATTTCAAGTATGTGCAGGCGAATAACTCCCTTGATGAACAATGGTGGAGCAAGCACTTCAACTCGCATAGCGTAGAAAGTTGGCAGGGGCAGACTTTTGAACTAGTCTGCATGACTCATGTCGATGCCATAAAGCAGAAACTGGGCATTGCCGGCATAGCGACGGAAGTTTCCGCTTGGAGATACGTTCCCAAAAACGATTCTGAAAAGGGAGCCCAGATTGACATGGTCATTTCGAGGGCGGACAGGGCGATAAACCTGTGCGAAATGAAGTTCGCTTTGGGCAAATATCAGGTATCTGCAGATTACGCCGACTTCATTCGCGACAGGGCTGAATTGTTCCGAACCAAGACGAAAACTAAGTATGCCGTCGTACCAACAATGGTGACTACCTACGGTGTTGCCGAAGGCGCAAACAGCAGCGTTGCACAACAAGAAATCACAATGGAAGATTTGTTCAGGGGGAATACGCTATGAAGTTCTCTATCAATGAACGTTACGATTATCAGCGCGGAATCCTCAATTACCTGAAAGAGCATAACGGCTACCGTGTGCGCACGAATGAGAACTTCGATCGCCGCTTTGCGATAGATGGCGAACTGCTCGTGGAGTTTTTGACCAAGACGCAGCCCAAGAAAGTCGAAATGCTCCGCAAGATGTTCAAGGGCGATTTCGAGGAGACGCTGTTCAACTGCTTCAACCGCGAGGTGACCCAAAAGGACGGCAGCCTGATTGCGACCCTCAAGCACGGTTTCGACATTGCGAACCAGCACCTGGACTTGATGTATAGCAAACCCGCTACGGGTTTCAATCCGGAACTTTTGAAGAAGTTCCAGGAAAATATTTTCTCGGTGGCCGAAGAAGTCGAGGCGAGCGACAAGGAACGCATTGACCTGGTGATATTCCTGAACGGGATTGCCATCATGTCGCTTGAACTCAAGTCCAATCCGCAGGGGCAAAATTATTCGCATGCCATTGAACAATATCGCACGGAACGCAACCCCAAGACGCGGCTTTTCTTGTTCAAGTCGGGCGTTCTGGTGAACTTCGCGATGGACCTGAACGAAGTCTATATGACGACACGGCTCGAAGGCGAAACGACAACCTTCTTGCCGTTCAATATGGGCGATGGCAACGGAGTGGACGCTGGCAAGGGGAACCCCGTTTGCGAAGACGAATACCCCGTGCACTACATGTGGGAAGATATCCTGACCAAGGATACGATTCTCGACTTGATTTCGCGCTACATCTTTATCCAGGTCGAAGATAAGGTGGATAGCGAGACCGGAAAAAAGACGAAGAAGGAAACAGTCATATTCCCGCGATACCATCAGTTGGATTGCCTGAGAAAGATCCTTGCCGATGTGGGCGAAAACAGGTCTGCGTTCAATTACCTGATTCAGCATAGCGCGGGTAGTGGCAAGACAAATACCATCGCGTGGCTTTCGCACAGGTTCTCTTCGCTGCACGACAGTGACGACAAGCAGATTTTTGACAACGTGGTGGTGGTGACTGACCGCGTGGTGGTCGATAGACAGTTGCAGGCGGCTATCAGCGGAATCGAGCACAAGTCCGGGCTTTTCAAGCCCATGAAGGACGACTGTACTTCGGACGATTTGCGCAAGGCGCTCGAAGGAAACACGAAGATTATTGCGACGACAATCCAGAAATTCCCCTACATTGTAGATTCGGTCGCCTCGCTCAAGGGGAAGACTTTCGCCGTCATTATCGACGAGGCACATTCCTCTACTGCGGGCAAAAATATGGCTGCCATTACCAAGGCTCTCGGCAAGGGGGCTTCGGCGGGTTCTGCGGCCGACGGCGAAGATGAAATCGACGTAGAAGATTCCATTGTCGATGAAATCAACAGGAACGGCAAACAGGATAACGTGTCGTTTTTCGCGTTTACGGCGACTCCCAAGCCCACGACGTTGCAGCTGTTCGGGCGCATCAACAAAGATGGCCACAGCGAAGCGTTCCATACATACTCAATGAAGCAGGCGATTGAAGAAGGCTTTATTCTGGACGTATTGCAGAACTACATCACCTATAAGACGTTCTACCAGGTCAACAAGGCTATTCAGGATGACCCGACCCTGGAAACCAAAAAGGCGAAACGCCAGATTGCCCGTGCGGCGGAACTGCACGATACCAATATCGCCCAGCGTATTGAAGTGATTGTGGAACATTTCCGATCTATCGTGATGGCCGAACTGGACGGCAATGCCAAGGCGATGGTCATTACGGGTTCGCGCCCGGAAGCGGTCAAGTACCGATTGGCTTTTGACGAATACCTGAGCAAGAGGGGCTATAGCGATATCAAGGCGCTTGTCGCATTCTCGGGCAAGGTGAAGTTGGACGATGTGGAATACACCGAAGCCAAGATGAACGGTTTTTCCGAAGACAAGTTGCCTGAAAAATTCGACAAGGACGGATATCAGGTGCTGCTTGTGGCGAACAAGTACCAAACGGGTTTTGACCAGAAGAAACTTTGCGCAATGTACATCCTCAAGAAATTGCGCGGAGTCAACGCCGTGCAGACACTTTCGAGACTCAACCGCATTTGCGCCCCGTATAAAAAGCAGACCTTTATTCTCGACTTTAAGAACGATTACGAAGATATGAAGGCGGCGTTTGCTCCGTATTACACCTCGACATTCCTTGCCAACTCGGTAAACCCAAGAAATATCTACGAACTCGAAAAGAAGATTGATGCCTATGGCATTATCGATTACGATGACGTAATGAAATTTAACGAGTGGATGTACAAGGGGTTGATGGACAAGAAGAAGGCTGAAATCAACAGCCTGCTTGTGCGTGCGCAGAAATTCGTTGACAAGTATGAACTCGAAGAACAGCTGGAATTTGTCGCGCTGTTGCGCAGTTTCGTGCGTTTCTATGAATTCATGATTCAGGTGACGAATTTCAGCGATGTTGACTTGCACAAGAAATACAATTTCATTGTCGCTTTGCTTGCATACCTAGATATCCGCCAAGCGGGTAACGGTTTCTCGCTGAAGGGGAAAATCAAGATAGGGAACTTTGTCCAGAAAAAGGATGAAGAACATAAGGCCCCGAATTTAGTTTCTAAACCGTTCCTGAAATTGCCTATTGCCGAAAAATTCGGCCTCACCGAAGACAAGAAGCAGAAACTGTCCGAGATTATCGCAGAAATCAACAGCAAGAACGGAACTGCGTTTGATACCGACGTTGCCGTGAAGGCCGCTTTGCAGATTCGCGACATCATGATGAAAAACGAGAACCTCAAGAAGAGTGCGGCATCCAACACGGAAAAGGATTTCGCTTTCCCGTTCTACGACAACATCGATGATGCGTTGATTGAAGGTCTCGATCAGAACGAAAGTTTCTTCTCGCTGCTCTTGAACAATAATGAAATCAAGAAAGAAGTTCTCGGCATATTCATGGGCGAGATTTACAAGAGCCTAAAGAAGAAAGCCAAAGAAGCGGATGAAGCGGTGAATGCTACGGCTAATGAGGATGTCGCAGGGCGCATTTATAAAATGCCGAAGCAGAAAGATGAGTTTGGCGATATGCCGATGGCCGCGGAAAAGAACAAAGGAAAAAAAGATTATACTACAAAGGGGTAAAGGAGGCGTCGCATGTCAGGAATTATTGTTGCGTTGATTGGTATTTGTGGGACAATATTGGGCACACTAATAGGCGGCATTTCCACGCATCTGCTTCACTATAAGAATCGCAAATCCGAAGAAACCAAAATAATAAACGAATCGATACACTACCTTCTAGAGGTTTTCTTTCTAGTTAATCGTCTAAATTTCGAAAAGATGATAGATGCTTATGTAGATTATTACCTTCAAGAAATAAGGAAAATCTTCCCTAAGATGGATGACGATTCAATCGAAAGCATAAAAAAACAATTCTATCCTCAATTGAAAAATACAATTGTACCTCTTTCTCAGAAATATTCTTTTGAGAAATTAAAAGAGTTAGAGAACGACTACAAGTCTATGCTTGATAAACTGTCAATAGTTTTGCCTGTTGACGCATATTACTTAAGGGGAAAAAATGATGTTAAAAGTCTTTTAAATTTACTTTCGGATTATTTAAAAGAAGTTGAATTTACCGGTATCGAAAAGGAAGACGTCTTGCGCAATCTTATAAGCAACATGCAATCTTCTTTGACCACAAAAGCCATAGATGAATATGCCGATGGTATAAAAAAAGAATTAATAGTGTTGTTGAGTAAAACTGATCGCTACAATCGTAAAATAGGCAAGAAAACCATTGACGATATTGTTTCTACAATGCTTACTGAAGACGAAAAACGAGAGATAAATACGTTGATAGGATCTGTTTTAGAGCAAATAAAAAAAGATGCCGCAAAAACGACAGTTTCGTAGCTTTTTGCGTTAGGGATAGTGACCCGTAAGGGCGGAGACTTGCGCTATTTGGTTCTAGATGGCGGATCGAGTCCGCCATGACGCAAAGCAAGGCTCCGGGAGCGAAGCGAGTATAGCCCGACCCGGCGAGGGTAAACGAGCCGGGGAACGCCCATTTTTTGTCGTTTTTTACCCCGACATTTACACCGACAAATACCCCGACAAATGTGTTTTTCATTCCGACATTAATCCGACATTATGCCCCGGCGTTCCCTGCCAGGCCGATTTCTGCGGCGTGTTCACGCATGCCCTCGATGCAGATGGCGGCGACGTCTTTCACGTCCATGCCGAGCAGGGTGCAGCCTTTCAAAATGTAGTCGCGATTGCATTTGGCGGCGAATTTCTTGTCCTTGAACTTCTTCACGAAGCTTTTCACTTCGAGGTCCAGAATGCCGTTGGGGCGCATTCTCGCGCAGGCCTGGATGATTCCGGTGAGTTCGTCCACGGTGAACAGGCTCTTTTCCATGTTCGTCCTGGGTTCCACCTGGTTCACGATTTCAAAACCGTGTGCCAAAATGGCGCGCACGTCTTCTTCGGAAACGCCCTGCGCGAGCAGTTCCTTTTCGGTGTGCTGCAGGTGTTCTTCGGGGAATTCCTGGTAGTCGTAATCGTGCAGGTAGCCCACTGCCTGCCAATGTTCCACGTCTTCGCCAAAGTGCTTGGCCATGGCTCCCATGGCGTAGCACACGTTGAGCGAATGGATGACCAGCGATTCTTCGGTCACGTGGCCCTTGTTGATTTCTTTTGCGCGTTCAAGTGTCAAACTCATCTAATGCCTCCAAATTTTCAGTGGTAATATAAATATTTCAAATTTCAATTGCATCCCCGTTTGTTATAGAAAAAATTGATAATTCAGCATAATTATTAAGTATTGGACACGCGTGAAATCCCGTTCTATATTTGGCGACGCTTATGAAAAGAAAGAGTGTTGTCATACCGGGCTTCGGCCTTACAACAGGGGTGACCCTGGCGATTTTGAGCGTGGTGGTGTTGATTCCGCTTGCCTCGCTAGTCGTGTTTTCGGCCCAGATGAGTGCGAGCGAGATTATCGACGTCATTACGCGGCCGCGCGTACTGTCTAGTTTTAAAGTGAGTTTCTTGACGGCTTTTGTCGCCTCGCTTATCAATGCGGTGATGGGCGTGATTCTCGCCTGGGTGCTGGTGCGTTACACGTTCCCGCTCAAGCGCATCGTAGATGGAACGATTGAGCTCCCGTTTGCGTTGCCTACTGCGGTGGCAGGCATCGCGCTTACGGCGCTCACTGCGGATACTGGACTTGTAGGCGGCTTTTTTGCGAATTTCGGCATCAAGATTGCGTTTACGCGCATCGGCATCACGGTGGCGCTCGTGTTTATCGGCATTCCGTTCGTGGTGCGTGCGGTGCAGCCGGTGCTCGAGAAGCTGGACCCCGCCTACGAAGAGGCTGCGGGGGTGCTGGGCGCAAGCCGCATGCGGATTTTCTGGAAGGTCATCTTGCCGGAACTGATTCCCGCCATCTTCACGGGTTTCGGGCTTGCTTTCGGGCGCTGCCTCGGCGAATACGGTAGCGTCGTGTTTATCGCTGGCAACATGCCCTTCGAAACCGAAATCGCACCGCTCATCATCATGTCGGAACTCCAGGAATACGACTATTCCAGCGCGACGACGATTGCCCTCGTGATGTTGGTGGCTTCGTTCATTACGTTGTTCCTGGTGAACGTGGTGCAGAACAGGAACGCCAAGATTCTCAAGGGAGGTAGCTAATGAGTACTGCTATACAGGGTGGACTTCATCGCGATACGAAGGGTTCTAAGCTGGTCAGGTATTCGCTGATTGGCATAAGCCTTCTTTTCGTATTCCTGATGCTTATTCTCCCGCTGATTACGGTGATTACCGAAGCGTTCAAGCAAGGTTTTGCAGTGTACAGCAAGGCGGTTGCCGACGATTACACCATCAAGGCGATACTCCTTACGCTAGAGGCTTCGTTCTTTGCGGTCGCCATCAACACGGTTTTTGGCTTGTGTGCCGCCTGGAGCCTCACGAAGTTCAAGTTCAAGGGCAAAAAGATTCTCGCGACGCTCATCGACTTGCCGGTGACGGTTTCGCCGATTATCGCGGGTCTCATTTTCTTGCTTACGTTTGGCCGTCAGAGCCCGATTTTCCCGCTGTTGCAGGATGCCGATATCAAGATTGTCTTTGCGGTGCCGGGAATCGTGCTTGCAACGATTTTCGTGACTTTCCCGTTCATTTCGCGCGAACTGATTCCGGTGCTGGAATCGCAGGGAACCGACGAGGAAGAGGCCGCGGCGCTGATGGGCGCGAAGGGCTTCACGATTTTCAGGCGCATCACCTTCCCGCATATCAAGTGGGCGTTCCTTTACGGCGTCGTGCTTTGTGCGGCGCGCGCCATGGGCGAATTCGGTGCGGTGTCTGTCATTTCGGGCCACCTGCGCGGAAAGACGAACACGCTCCCGCTCCATGTGGAAATCCTTTTTAACGAGTTCCAGTACGTGCCTGCGTTTGCGGTGGCGTCGATACTGGTGATGCTTGCCATTCTCATTCTGGTTGCAAGAAGCGTCATTGAACATAAGGGAAGAAAGAAATAGCCTTGAAAATTAGATCCCCGTGATTCTATCGGGGCTTTGCCCCTCCAGAATGACAGCGGGGATGACGATTGTGAAATAGGAGATTTTATGTACGTCGAACTCAAACATATCAACAAGCATTTCGGAAATTTCAAGGCCTCGGACGATGTGACTGTCGGCATCGAGAAGGGGAAACTCATTGGCCTTCTGGGCCCGAGCGGTTCGGGCAAGACGACGATTCTCCGCATGATTGCGGGGCTCGAGAACCCGGACAGTGGCGAAATCATCATCGACGGGAAGGTCATCAACGATGTGCCCGCGAGCAAGCGCGGTATCGGTTTCGTGTTCCAGAGCTACGCCCTGTTCCGCTACATGACCGTCTTTGACAATGTGGCCTTCGGTTTGAAGATTGCGAAGAAGCCCGCAAATGAAATCAAGGAACGTGTCCACGAACTCTTGGAACTGGTGGGCCTTTCCGGGCTCGAGAAACGTTACCCGAGCGAACTTTCGGGCGGGCAGCGCCAGCGTGTTGCCTTCGCGCGTGCGCTCGCTCCCAATCCGCAGTTGCTCCTGCTCGACGAACCCTTTGCCGCTATCGACGCGAAGGTGCGTCAGGAACTGCGCAGTTGGCTCAAGGGCATGATCCAGAAACTCGGCGTCACGAGCATTTTTGTGACCCACGACCAGGACGAGGCCATCGAAGTCGCCGACGAAATCATCATCACGAACAGGGGCCGCATCGAGCAGGTAGGCACGCCTTACGAGGTCTACAGCAACCCGAAAACCGCCTTTACGGCATCGTTCTTCGGGCAACCTAGCATTTTCAAGGACTATAGTAATTTCCGCCGTTTTGACGTTCTCGAAAATGCAGAGAACGCGATTGTGCGCCCGGAATTCGTGAAGGTCACCAAGAAAACTGAAGTGCAGAAGTACAAGAATTCTGCAGAAGAAGGCGTCGTGGAAGAAGTGGATTTCCGTGGTTACGGTATCGAACTGCGCGTCCGCGTGAACGGGGTCTTGCTTACGGCGCGGCGCTCCTTCGATCAGCCGAGAATCAAGGTGGGCGAGAAGGTGGATGTGTTCATCTATCGCATGTTCGTGACTCAGGGCGATACCGCGACCCTGCTCGAAAACAAGTCGCTGCGTGAGCCGGTGGTGGTGATTTAACGAACGGATGCGGCTTTGTTATAGAAAAAACTGATAATTCCGCATAAAAATTAAGTATTGGACGGGGTTGAAATCCCGTTCTATATTTGGCTGCGGATAAAAAAATGTACGGAGACATGCTGAATGGAATTCAATACTGCTTTATTGCACCAGAATTTTGGTAGTGACCGATGTAGCGGTTCTACGCTTGCGCCGATTTATCAGGTGAGCGCCTTTTCACAGGATTCTGCCGAAAAACTCGAAGCCGTGTTCAACAACAAGGCTCCAGGTTTTGCGTATACGCGCATCGCGAACCCCACGAACGATTCCTTTGAACGCCGAATCGCGTCGCTCGAGAAGGGCATTGGCGCGGTGGCCTGCTCTTCGGGCATGGCCGCGGTGACGATCTCGCTTTTGAACATTTTGCACGCGGGTGACGAGGTGATTGCGAGTGCCGGGCTTTTTGGCGGCACTATCGACCTGTTCCACGACCTGGAGGCGTTCGGCATCACGACGCGGTTCGTTACCGAAGTGACCGCCGAAAGCGTCCGCGAGCAACTGAACGAAAAGACTAAGGCGGTGTTTACCGAACTTATCGGGAACCCGAAACTGAATGTCGTTGACCTGAAGGCCGTTGCGGATGCTGCCCACGAGGGCGGTGTCCCGTTTATCGTCGATAGCACGACTGCAACCCCGTACCTTGTGCATCCCTTCGATTTCGGCGCGGATATCGTGGTGCATTCGTCTTCGAAGTATATTAACGGCAGCGGTTCTGCGATTAGCGGTCTCATTGTTGATAGCGGGAACTTTCCTTGGGATTACGCCCGCTACAAGGGCCTCGAGGAATACAAACGTTTTGGCAAGTTCGCCTACATTGCGAAACTGCGCAACGGAATCTGGCGCAATGTGGGTTGCTGCGTTGCTCCCCAGACATCTTTCCTGAATTCGCTCGGGCTCGAGACTCTCGGCCTGCGCATGGATCGCCTGTGCAGCAATGCGCTGCAACTCTCGGAATTTTTGCAGGGCTTTGATGGCATTTCTGTCAACTATCCGGCCCTGAAAAGCAGCCCCTATTACGACCTGGTGCAGAAGCAACTTGGCGGCAGGGGAGGCGCAATCCTCACGATTGATGCGGGCACGAAGGAAAGGGCGTTCAAGCTGATTAACGGGCTCAAGTACGCCACCATCGCCACCAACATCGGGGATATCCGCACGCTGGTGATACACCCGGAAAGCACCATCTTTACGCACAGTTCCAAGGAACAGAAGGAACATGCGGGAATTTTCGAAGGGACTATCCGCGTGAGCATCGGTATCGAGAATATCGAGGATCTGAAGGAAGATTTCGAACAAGCGATTAAGAAGATTTAAACGGAGATGCCCGCCTTCTCGGGCATGAAAAAAACGGAGACACAAAAATATGGCAACGGATTATGCAACTCTTAAAAAGGGCGGTTGGATGCGCCAGAAGCAGAAGAACAACTTCTCGCTGCGGGTGCGCGTCGTGGGCGGAAACCTGACCGCTACCCAGCTCGCTAAAATCGCGGAAGTCGCCGACAAGTACGGCGAAGGTTACGCTCATTTGACCTCCAGGCAGAGCGTCGAAATTCCGTTCATCAAGCTCGAAAACGTAGAAGACGTGAAGGCGGCCCTGGCCGAAGGCGGCGTGGAACCGGGCGTTTGCGGACCGCGCGTGCGTACCATCACGGCGTGCCAGGGTGAAGCCGTTTGCCCTAGCGGATGTATCGACACCTACGCGCTCGCTAAGGAACTCGATGACCGCTATTTTGCCCGCGAACTCCCGCACAAGTTCAAGTTCGGCGTGACCGGTTGCCAGAATAACTGCCTCAAGGCCGAAGAAAACGACGTGGGCATCAAGGGTGCCATCAAGGTCAAGTGGCTCGAAGACAAGTGCATCGGCTGCGGGCTCTGCGCAAAGACTTGCCGCAAGGGAGCCATCAAGGTCGAAAACAAGAAGGTCATCTTCGACGAATCGCAGTGCAACTTCTGCGGTCGCTGCTACAAGTCTTGCCCGACGGATGCCTGGGAAGATACCCACGGCTACATCGTCTCCTTCGGCGGGCTTTTCGGCAACAATATCAACAAGGGCGAAACGATTATCCCCTTTGTCGAGGACAAGCAAAAACTACTGGACATCTGCGATGCGGCCATCACGTTCTTTGCCGAGAACGCGAAACCCGGTGAACGCTTCAAGTACACCATCGACCGCATCGGTCGCGACGTGTTTGCGAAGAAAATCCTGGAAGCGAGTGTCTAGCGTTAAGAAATGAGCTGGCGGCAACGTATTGCAGAAGAGGCCCGGCAAAGTTATCCACATGAATGTTGCGGGATTTTGCTCGGGAAAAACGCCCCGGATGGCAAGTTCGAGGTGACGGAAATACGTGCTTTGCCTAACCGGATTCAGGGAGAGGGGAGAGGGACGCATTTCGAGGCGGACCCTCTCTTTCTTTACCAGGTGGAGCGGGAAATCGAGGGAAGCGGGCTTGAAATAGTCGGTTTTTACCACTCGCATCCCGATTATGAGGCAATCCCGTCCAGGGAAGATGCCAAAAACATGGTCCCTGGGCTTGTTTACGTGATAGTTTCCGTGACAAGGGAGGGGATTGCCGACATCAGAAGTTATAAAAATGATATCAAATGCTGACAAGGCTTTGCCGTTATAGGCGTTATAAATAAAACCGATAATTCCGCATAAAAATTAAGTATTGGACATAGGCAAAATCCGGTTCTATATTTCGCGTTGAAAATAATCCTGTTGGTTATTTTGTTCAAAAAGCCACTTTTTTTTGTACGGAGGAAAAAGTGAAAATATACATCTCGGCTACCCTTAGAAATTTTTTTGGTAGGAATGCGCGGATTGAAATTCCCGCGAGTACGGTCAGGAAGGCTCTCGCCATCCTTTTGGACATGTATCCGGATGCCAAGAACGTCCTTTACGATGATGGTGGAAAATTACGGAATTTTATCCAGATTTATGTCAACGGCAAGAACCTGACGGTGGAAACCCTCTGGGAAACGCCGCTTCCCGAAGAGACTGAAATCCTGTTGTTGCCTGCGATTGCGGGCGGAGCGCCTGTTGATCAATCGCAGAACGCTGCGGTCGAAAGTCTCATTTCGGACGAGAGGCGCAAGGAAGTCGCCTTCGATGACAACGAGGTGGAACGCTTCGGCAAGCACCTAATGCTTAAGGAAATCGGCGTGAAAGGCCAGAAGCGCATCAAGGCGGCCAAGGTCGTTGTCGCGGGTGCGGGCGCGCTCGGTTCGCCTGTAATCCAGTACCTAGCCGCGGCGGGTGTCGGGACCATCAAGGTCATCGATTTCAACGAGGTTTCGCTCGAAAACCTGCAGAGCCAGGTGCTTCACGGAACCCGCGATATCAAGCGTCCGAAAGTCGCCTCCGTTAAGGACAAAGTAAAGAATATCAACAAGAATATCGAACTTATCGCTGAGAAGGTGCAGCTCGATTCTTCGAATATCCTGGAACAGATTGACGGTTACGATTTGGTGGTCGACTGCTCCGACAACTACAAGGCTCGCTACCTCATTAATGATGCCTGCGCGCTGCACGGCATTCCCGTCGTGTTCGGCGCGATTTACCAGTTCGAGGGCCAGGTGGGCATTTTCAATCTGGACGGCGGACCGTGCTACCGTTGCCAATTCCCGTCGCCTCCTCCGTCGGGGCTCATTCCTTCCTGTTCCGAAGGTGGTGCGATCAGTCCGCTTCCGGGCATTGTGGGGAGCATCCAGGCCAACGAGGCGCTCAAATTGCTTCTCGGTATCGGCGAGCACCTGAACGGAAAACTCCTGCATATTGATAGCCTGTACCTGACCTCGCGAATTTTGAAGGTGGAACGCAACAGGAACTGCCCTATTTGCGGGAGCAACCCGACGATTACCGATGTCGAGGAAATCGATTACGATGAACTTTGCGGGCTCAAGACCGAAAACGAAATTCCGGTGGAGGGCTTTACTCCCGAAGAACTCGCGAAGAAGATTGACAATGGCGACCCGATGACTATCGTGGATGTGCGTGAGCCGCATGAGCGCGCGATTTTGCGCTTCCCGAACGCCATTGTGATTCCCATCGGGCAGCTGGCCCGCAGGCAAAAAGAACTGGACCCGAACAAGGATACGGTATTCATCTGCAAGCAGGGCAAGCGCAGCATTCTCGCCATCAACACCTTGCGCGAAGCGGGCTACACGGGGCCGCTCTACAACCTGAAGGGCGGCGTCGATGCCATGAAGGACATCATGTTCTCGCACGAAGGGGCATGGCTGTAAAATTTTTTCTTGCAAAATCCTACAAAACAGATAGGAAACAAAACTTTATAGAACTGCAACACTTAACACAAACCCAAGAGGTAAACCACTATGGCAAATGAAGCTACAGAAAAGAAAACCGGCATCAATGCGCTTGGCGCAAAGGCTGCCTACAACCTGGCGAACGTCACCAAGACCAAGCCGCAATTTGGTGCGCTGACTCCCAAGTGGCTCACCAAGTTCCTTGAATTCAAGGGTCTCGAAACGGGCCTGTTCCGTGTGAACAAGGTCGTGGAAGGCGAAACCCCGCTCGATGTTCTTTGCAGCCAGACCAAGAAGACCGACATTATTCCGGAAGGCTACGTCGAATACGAAACCGAACCGCGCGAATACAAGCTCAATTCCATCTCTACGATTATCAACGTGAACACGGCTATCGAAGATGTTTACAGCTCTCCGTACGACCAGGTTCAGGAACAGCTTGGCCTCGCTATCGAATCGCTCCGCGAACGTCAGGAAAGCCTGCTTATCAACAACGACGATTACGGTCTGCTGAAGAATGTGGCTGATTCCCAGCGCATCCAGCCGCTCCGCGCCGATGGCCGCCCCACACCGGACGATCTCGACGAACTCATTTCGAAGGTCTGGAAGGAACCGTCCTTCTTCCTCGCTCACCCGCGTGCCATTGCCGCATTCGAACGCGAATGCACCCGCCGTGGCGTGCCGCCTGTTGTTGTCGATATCGCCGGTGGCAAGTTCCTCACCTGGCGTGGCATTCCTCTCGTTCCGACCGACAAGCTCCTCGTGGATGGCGTGAAGAACCCGAAGTCCCAGGGTGGCAAGACCAATATCTTGCTCGTGCGCACTGGCGAAGCCAAGCGCGGCGTGATTGGCCTCTTCCAGGCCGGTCTCAAGAACGAACACTCTCGTGGCCTTTCCGTGCGTTTCCGCGGCATCGACAACAAGGGCGTTGCTTCTTACCTGCTTTCCCTGTACTGCTCTGCGGCTATCCTTGCCGACGATGCCATTGCAGTTCTCGAAGACGTAGAGGTTGGCGAATACTATGATTACGAATAATCCAGATACCAGATCGCTGGAAGAGCTCGCCGGAGTTCCCAATGCGGCTGAACTGGAGCAGTTGGCAAATGAGTACTTTCCCGACCTGACGGACAGTGCTTATGCTGCAACTCCCGCGGCACCCGAAGTGCAGAACGCTTCGGCGGCTCAGGGAGTGAGCGCCGCCCAGGGGGCTGCTGCCATCAACCAGACTCCCGCATTCGA
Organism: Fibrobacter sp. UBA7003; assembly: GCA_002449765.1. GTDB lineage: Bacteria > Fibrobacterota > Fibrobacteria > Fibrobacterales > Fibrobacteraceae > Fibrobacter. The sequence goes on along the minus strand of DJXN01000012.1, from coordinate 234,458 downwards.
CTGGGAACATCCGTTTGCGACTTATGGCGACCAGCCGACTTCTTCGGCTCCGTTCGCTTATGGCGGCAATTCTAGCGATACATGGCTCAACTCCGTGGAAGCCCCTGCGGTTCCCGAAGCGGAATTTGTGTCGCAGTTCGGCGATGTTCCGGCGGCTCCCGCACCGGCACAGGGTTACTCCCCGAAGGTCGTGTCCAAAACGCAGGCTGCACAGAACGCTCGTCCGATAGACGCTCCGACTTCTCTCGGAGGCGATTCCGTGAACAAGGCCGGCAACGCTAACAGCGGCTCCAATTCCCGCAACGAATCCATCCGCATCGGTTCCAAGAATCTTGCGCAAATCCGTAGCGACTTCCCGATTCTTTCGAAGCAGGTCAACGGGCATCCTCTCGTTTGGCTCGATAACGGTGCTACGACGCAGCGCCCGCAGGTGGTGATTGACCGTCTCAAGTACTACTACGAAAACGAGAACTCCAACGTGCACCGTGGTGCCCACACGCTCGCGGCTGCATCGACGGATGCCTACGAAAACGCCCGTAACATCGTGCGCGACTTTATCGGGGCCCCGTCTTCGCAGGAAATCGTGTTCGTGCGCGGTACCACCGAGGCAATCAACCTAGTGGCTAACGCTTACGTGAAGCCGACGCTCCAGCCGGGTGACGAAATCATTGTCTCCATCCTGGAACACCACGCGAACATCGTGCCGTGGCAGCTCATTGCCGAAGAAACGGGTGCGATTATCAAGGTGATTCCGTGTGATTCTACCGGCCAGCTCAAATTGCACGATTACGAGGCACTGTTCACCAAACGCACCAAGTTCGTTTCCGTGACGCATGTCTCGAACGTGCTCGGTACGGTCACCCCGATCGAGGAACTCATCGCCATTGCCCACAGGCACGGCGTGAGAATCCTCATTGATGGTGCACAGTCCATCGCGCACATTCCGGTGAATGTTTCCGCCCTCGACGCAGACTTCTTCGTGTTCTCTGGACACAAGGTGTTTGCCCCGACCGGTATCGGCGTCGTTTACGGCAAGAAGGAATTGCTGGAAGCGGCTCGCCCGTATCACGGTGGCGGCAACATGATTGCCGATGTGACGTTCGAACGCACGATTTACAACGGAATCCCGAACAAGTTCGAAGCGGGAACCGGAAGCATCGCCGACGCTGTTGGCCTCGGTGCTGCGCTCCAGTATCTCTCCGAAATCGGGATGCCCTGCGTGTTCCGCTGGGAACATGAACTGCTGCAGTATGGCCTCAAGGAACTGAAGGCCGTCAAGGGTCTGCACCTTGTAGGTACGGCACTCAACAAGGCTTCTGCTCTCGCCTTCAAGCTCGACGGTTATTCCGACGAAGAAGTGGGCAAGAGGCTCGATGCCTACGGTGTCGCTGTACGTACAGGTCACCACTGCGCACAGCCGGTGCTCAGGCATTTCGGTTACGAAAGTACCGTTCGCCCGACGCTTGCGCTGTACAACTCTCCGGACGACATCGACGCACTCGTGAGGGCGCTGAAGACGTTCGCATAGGTTAGACGAAAGACTAAAGACGATAGACGAAAGATGTAAAAAAATCCTTTCGTCTTTCGTCTATAGGCTCGTAGAGCCGTTCTATCGTCTTTATTGGAGCACTCATGCACGAACTTATCCAGGAATCAGAAGTCGAAAAAGCTGTCCAGACGATTTTTGCCGATTACAATCGCGGCAAGCATATCGACAACATTGACATCTATAATCGACCCGACCAGGCCGAGATTCAGACGATTTTGCAGAACCTGATCCGTGTGGTTTATCCCGGACATTTCAGGGACCGCTCGCACAAAATTTACAACCCGAAGAATAGCTTCGCGGTCATTATCGAAGATACTTTTTACCATCTCCACAAGCAGGTGGCCATCGCTCTTGATTATTGCAAGCTCCGTGGTACCATGACTTCGGACGAGCGCAAGATTGAAAGCTACCGCATCTGCAAGGAATTTTTTGCGAAGATTCCTTGGATTCGCGAATGTCTTGAAACCGATTTGCATGCCGCTTTTGATGGCGATCCTGCCGCTGGGTGCCTCGACGAAATTATCCTTGCGTATCCGGGCCTTATGGCGACAACGATTTTCCGCATTGCCCATGAACTTTACCTTTTGCACGTTCCGGTTCTCCCGCGGCTCATGACTGAGTATGCGCATTCCAAGACGGGAATTGACATCCATCCGGGTGCATCCATCGGCAAGTACTTCTTTATTGATCATGGTACGGGCATTGTGATTGGTGAAACTGCGGTTATTGGCAATAACGTGAAAATTTATCAGGGCGTGACTCTCGGTGCGCTCTCGACGCGCGGGGGCCAGCGCCTCTCCGGCAAAAAACGTCATCCGACAATTCAGGACAACGTAACCATTTACGCGAACGCATCCATTCTAGGCGGCGATACGGTTGTAGGCGAAAATGCCATTATCGGTGGCAGTGCCTTCATCACGAGTTCTGTCGCGCCCAATACCCGCGTGAGCATGAAGAGCCTCGAAATGGACTACGTTTCTACCGATAAGCAACACAAGACGGAAGAAATTACCCAAAGCGAGGAGTGGTACTACATTATATAATCATAAGATGGCAACTTGCTATAGAAAAAACTGATAATTCAGCATAAAAACAATGTATTGGACGCGTGCGAAAACGCGTTCTATATTTGGGCCAGATTTAAAACATCAATGTACGGAGAAACAACAATGGCAGAAATAAAAATCGACGATACCATCGACATTACCGATGTCGTGTGCCCGACTACTTTCGTGAAAGCGAAGGTCGCCCTCGAGGAACTGGAAGAAGGCCAAATCCTTTCTATCCGCCTGAACGACGGCGAACCGGTGCAGAACGTGCCGCGCAGCATCAAGGAAGAGGGACACGAAATCTTGAAACTTGACGACAACCAGGACGGAACCTACACGCTCATCGTGAAGAAGGTCGGCGACTAACCAAGGAGTATAAAATGATTATTACAGTTGCAGGAAACAAGAAAGAATACAAGGATGGCCTCACCGTCGCAGAACTGATTGAAGCCGAGAAAATTGACAACCCGCTTTACGTGACGGTTTCGGTAAATGAGGCGTTTGTCGAGGGCGGAACGTTTGACAAGGCTGTGCTCAAGGATGGTGACAATGTTGAGTTTCTCTACTTCATGGGAGGCGGCTGCTAATGGCTTTTACTAACGAACAGCTGGAGCGCTATTCGCGCCACATCATCTTGAAAGAGGTGGGCGCGAAGGGCCAGAAGAAACTTTTGAATGCAAAGGTGCTCGTGATTGGCGCTGGCGGCCTCGGGGCCCCCGTGGCGATGTACCTTGCTGCAGCAGGCGTGGGCACCATCGGCATTGCCGATGCCGACGTGGTCGATCTTTCTAATTTGCAGCGCCAGATTATCCACGCTACGCAGGATGTGGGCAAGCCCAAGGTGCAATCCGCGAAAGAGACGATGGAAGCGATGAATCCCGACGTGAAGGTGATTACGTACCACACCTTTGTGACGAGCGAAAACATTCTTGACCTCATCAAGGATTACGATTTCATCATCGACGGTACCGACAATTTCCCGGCGAAGTTCCTCATCAACGACGCTTGCGTGATGGCGAAGAAACCTTTCTCCCATGCGGGCATCATCCGCTTCCAGGGCCAGCTCATGACGTATGTTCCAGGCCAGGGCCCCTGCTACCGCTGCGTGTTCAAGGAGCCGCCTCCGAAAGATGCCGTGCCGACATGCAAGCAGGCGGGCGTGATTGGCGCTATGGGCGGCGTTATCGGTAGCTTGCAGGCGATGGAAGCCGTCAAGTACATTCTAGGCGTGGGCAATCTGCTCACGGGTTACCTGCTCACCTACAATGCGCTTACGATGGAATTCCGCAAGGTGAAACTGCCGACGCATACCGAAGACTGCGCCGTGTGCGGCACGCACCCGACCATCACGCAGCTTATCGACTACGAGCAGGCGGTCTGCGATTTGAAACACTAGGCGGTGCGAATGATCACAATCTCAAAAGACAACTACGAAAAAATCCTCGCGCATGCCCAAAAGAACCTCCCCGAAGAGGCCTGCGGGCTGATTGCGGGGCGCATCGAAGGTAGCGACAAGCATATCGAGAAGGTCTACCTGCTCACGAATATCGACCATTCGAACGAGCATTTTTCGCTGGACCCCAAGGAACAGCTTGCCGCCATCAAGGACATGCGTGCAAACGGCCTCTCGCCGCTGGGCAACTGGCATTCCCATCCGGAATCCCCGTCGCGCCCGTCGGAAGAAGACAAGCGTCTTGCCTACGATTCTAGGGCGAGCTACTTGATCCTTTCGCTCATGGACCGCGAACATCCGGTGCTCAATTCTTTCCACATCGAGGGCGATACCGCCACGAACGAAGGGCTTGTAATCGCCTAAAGATCTCCGTACAACGGTGCCTCCGGGGCTTCAGTGAGATTCCTGCCCTGGAGGCACTTTTGCGTTTTTAGTGAAAAAATGGCATTTCCGCGTTGTTTTGCCTAACAACGGCTTTTTCTGCGCGATAAGTGAAATCGAACCGCCCTTATTTATATTATAGCTGGGTTTGTTATGGATAGGTTAAATCAACTCTTGGGAGAACAAAATGAAAAACCTATCCGTATTATCGGTCGCCCTGCTGTGCGCGTCCTTTGCCACTGCGGCGGAGAATTCAATATACACTGGCACCTTCTTCGACGATAGCGGAGCCTACTTTGGCCCCGACTGCGAAAAGGACGGTTCTCAGTCTACGGGTGCCTACTACACGGGCGATTACACGAGCCCGTTCAAGACTTTCCTCGGCAAGACGGACAAGGACATCCAGGACAAGCTGGATGAACTCTGGAACCATTACTTTGGCGGCCAGAACGACAAGACCGTGTATTACGAAGACAACGACGGCGGCTATATTGTCGATATAAACAACAACGATATTCGCTCCGAGGGCATGAGCTACGGCATGATGATTGCCGTGCAGACCAACCACAAGGAACAGTTCGGCAAACTCTGGAACTGGGCCAAGAAACACATGTGGAGCAATCCTGCCACGGGTGGTTCCGGCTATTTTGCGTGGCAGGCGAACCGCGACGGTTCCGTGCGCGACTGGGGCAACGCTCCCGACGGCGAAATCTACTTCATGATGGCGCTTTTGTTTGCGGCCAACCGCTGGGACGACGCGAACTACATGAAGGACGCACAGAGCATCTTGAGGGCCTGCTGGAAAGGCAACGGCCAATCCCTGTACAGCGAACAGTCCTTCATTGCTACGTTCCAGCCGAGCGACGGCAACAACACTTGGGGCGACGCCTCTTACAGTTTGCCCGCATTCGTGGACCTGTTCAGCCGCTGGTCCGACACCAACACCGACAAGTGGAAAAAGGCGACGAAGGCCACCCGCGACCACATCTACAATTCCGCAAACCCGCAGTCGGGCCTGTGTAGCGACTACAGCAACTTCGACGGGACTCCGCACTACGCCTTTAGCGACAATTCTACGAAGTATGCGTTCGATGCCATCCGTTGCCCCATGAACTACGGCATGGACAGCTACCTGTTCGGCGTGGATATGGAACGCCAAACGAAAATCGCGAAGGTGATTACCGACTTCTTCGAGAAGGACGGCTACAGGCACGGCCACTTCAACTGGGACGGCACCAACGGATACGGCGATTTCACCATCGGCCAGGCGGGCGCGAATGCGGTTGCTACCTACGCCCTGCTTGAAGAAGAGGGCTACAAGGATCTGGTGAAGAAGGTGTTGCAGAAGGCCTGGGATTCCAAGCCCATCGTGGGCAGCCAGCGTTACTACGACGGCCTGGTGCATTACCTCGCCATGCTCCACCTCACCGGCAACTTCAAGATTTGGAAGAAGAAGCCCGAGGTCGAGAAAAAGACGGCAGAAGGTGAATACAATGGCGTAAGTTATGAAAACGACACCACGTTCCATGCGTTTGAATCGTGCAAGCTCTACGAGGTGACGGTGAAGAAACCGGAAAAGGTGATTGCCACGGCTTCTCTCGGCAACGTGAAGGTCCATGCGTCCGGCAACTCGCTCTTTATCGATGGCGCAGCGGTCGGAACGAAATTCTTTGTTGCTGACCTCAATGGCCGTGTGCTGAAGGCTTCGGAAATCACTTCTGTGAATCAAGAAATCCGCATCAGCGCTCGGGGCGTGCTGTTCGTGAACGTCGGCGGCAAGGTCCACAAGATCGCGAAATAAAAATCTGTTGTTTGTTGCTTGTTTATCGGGGTGAGCTTGCCGCTTGCCTCGATTTTTCTTTTGGTGGTGCGCTTAATTTCTTGATACTTAACGAATTAGAAAAAAGAAAAATTTCCCGAAAACATTTTTAGGAAAGGCGTTTTTTACTTCGTAAATCAGACTGCGGCTGTGCTGAAAATTTTTTATTTTTGGAACGTTGAATTTTAATTTTGAATCGGTAGAAAAAGATGTTTAAAGTAGGTTTTGATAACGAAGCGTACCTCAAGACGCAGTCCGAAAAAATTGCCGAGCGCATCGCGAAATTCGGCGGAAAACTTTACCTGGAATTTGGCGGAAAACTGTTCGATGACCATCACGCATCCCGCGTGTTGCCTGGCTTCGCGCCCGACAGTAAGATCCGCATGCTCGAAAAAATCAAGGACAAGGCCGAAGTCATTATCGCCATCAATGCGGGTGACATCGAAAAGAACAAGGTCCGCGGCGACCTCGGCATTACCTACGACCAGGACGTGCTCCGCCTGATTGACGCGTTCCGCGGTTATGGCCTCTACGTGAGCTCTGTGGTGCTGACCCGCTGGCAGGAACAGCCGAGTGCCGTTGCTTACCAGAAGAAGCTTGAAGGACTGGGACTCAAGGTTTACCGCCACTACCCGATTGCGGGTTACCCGAGCAATATTCCTTTGGTTGTAAGCGATGACGGCTACGGCAAGAACGAGTTTGTCGAAACGACTCGCGAACTCGTCGTGGTGACGGCTCCCGGCCCCGGGAGTGGAAAGATGGCCGTCTGCCTCTCGCAGATTTATCACGAGAACAAGCGTGGCATCAAGGCCGGTTATGCGAAGTTCGAGACGTTCCCCATCTGGAACATCCCGCTCAAGCATCCGGTGAACCTCGCGTACGAGGCGGCGACCGCTGACCTGAACGACGTGAACATGATTGACCCGTTCCATTTGGAAGCTTACGGACAAACTACCATCAACTACAACCGCGATGTGGAAATTTTTCCGGTGCTGAACGCGCTGTTTACGCGCATTCTGGGTGAATCTCCGTACAAGAGCCCCACGGACATGGGCGTGAACATGGCGGGCAACTGCATTATCGACGATGATGCCGTTTGCGAGGCGGCCAAGCAGGAAATTATCCGCCGTTACTACAACACGCTTTGCGATGTGCGCAAGGGCAATGCGGAAAAGGACCAGATTTACAAGCAGGAACTCATCATGGAGCAGGCGCAGATCAGCACTGTTGACCGCCCCGTGATTGCGGCTGCTGTTGAAAAGGCTGAAATAACTGGCGGCCCGGCGGTTGCCATCCAGCTGAATGACGGTGCAATCATCTCGGCGAAGACTTCTTCGCTGTTGGGCGCTTCTTCTGCCATGTTGCTCGATGCGCTCAAGCACCTCGCGAAGATTCCCGACGAAGTGCGCCTGCTTTCGCCGATGGTCATTGAGCCGATTCAGAATCTGAAGACGAAACAGCTCGGACACAAGAACCCGCGCTTGCACATGGACGAGGCCCTCGTGGCGCTTTCCGTCTGTGCCCTCACGGACTACAACGCGAAAATCGCCCTAGAGAAACTGCCGGAACTCCGCCACTGCGAAGTGCATTCCAGCGTTATCCTCTCGCAGGTCGATGTGGGCGTGTTCCGCCGCCTGGGCGTGAACCTCACGACGGAACCGAATTACCAGTCCGGTAATCTGTACCACGGGTAAGAACGTTCGCTAATCGGCGCAATACTGCGTTGCTCGCCTCCTTGCGTACTTTAGTACGCTACGGAGGCTCGCGCCTTGTCTTGCTTGATTATCCAACGTTCTGGCTAAAAAGAGTTGCGACCTTGCTCTGCTCGCTTATCCAGTTTTTTTTGACAAATGTTGTTGAAATCCGATACGAAAAATTAAGAAGGCCGCGATTTCGCGGCCTTCTTTAATGACGTTTTGCGCGTAATTACTTCACACTAGCCGTCAGCAGTTTCGTAATTGCTGCCACATACTCAGCCGGGTTCGGGAGCGGAGAACCTTCGGCAAGCAGAGCCTGACCGTAGAGGGCCTTCGGCCAATCGCCCAGGTCTTCCTTCGCGGAGGCGTTCAGTGCGAACAGGAGCACAGCAATGAATGCGATTGCTGTTTTCTTGAAATATTTGGACAAATTAGTTACTGCCGTTTCGTGCAATACCTATCAGGTAGAATAGCCCGAAGGCGACGATATCCGCCGCCACGATGGTCGAACCCACGGGAGTCCCGGCGAGGATTGCGACTACGATGCCGATAAGCGAGCAAATCACGGATATGGTTGCCGCAGCGACCGTCACCGAGAAAAAGCTCTTGAATACGCGCATGGCCGAAAGTGCCGGGAAAACCACGAGGGCCGATACCAAAAGCGCACCCACAAGGTTCATGGCGAGTACGATAATCGTTGCCACGATGACGGCAATCAGCAGGTTGAAAAGCGCTGTGTTGACGCCCGTGGCTCGTGCGAAATTCTCGTCGAACGTGATGGAGAAAATCTTGTTGTAGAAGAGGACGAAACAGAAAAGCACCACGCACGAGAGCGCAATGCACAGAATGACTTCTTCCAGTTTCAGCGTGAGGATGGACGTGGAACCGAAAAGTGTGGTGCACACGTCGCCCGAGATGTTTGCCGAGGTGGAAAAGATGTTCATCAGCAGGTAGCCGATGGCGAGCGCGCCGACCGATACCATGGCGACGGCGGCATCACCCTTGATGCGAGCGTTTTTCCCGGTGCAGAGCAGGAGTACAGCCACGGCTATGGTTGCCGGCAAGATGATGAGCATGTTGTTTGTCACCTTGAGTACTGCTGCAATGGCAAGTGCGCCGAATGCAACGTGTGAGAGGCCGTCACCGATATAGGAGTAGCGCTTGAGTACGAGGGTTACGCCCAGCAGTGACGAACAGAGCGATACGAGTACGCCTACGACAATCGCGTAGCGCACGAAGGGAAAGTCTAGGTAGAAAAGAAGCGTATCAATTGGCATACCGTACATTGTCATCCCCGCGAATGCGGGGATCTCCTTGACTTGAGGTTTTATCTTCCTTTAACTGATATTTGGTCGAAGTTCATCACGCGGGTAGCATCGTCCAGGGCGGAGTCCACGTCGTGCGTGACCATCACGATGGTCATGCCCTTCTTGTGCAGGTCATTGATGACGCGGTACATTGTTTCCGTAGATTCGGGATCGAGGCCGGTTACGGGCTCGTCGAGAAGCAATAAACGATCGGCAGCGCAGAGGGCCCGGGCCAAAAGCACGCGCTGCTTTTGGCCACCCGAAAGTTCGCGGAAGCACGATTTGCGCAAGCTTTCGGTGCGGGTGAGCGCCATGCATTCCATGGCGCGTTCCCGCTGGGCCCGTCCATAAAACGGCAGCAGGCGGAACTTGCCCTGGAATGCGGAAAGAACGATTTCTTCCACCGATGCGGGAAAATCCCTCTGGACTAGCGTCATCTGCGGCAGGTAACCGATTTCACTGCGCTTGAGCCCTTCGCAGAGTTCGATATCTCCGGACTTGGGCTTGAGCAAGCCTGCGATTCCACGGAGGAACGTTGTCTTGCCGGAACCGTTGCGTCCGATGATGCAGAGGTAGTCCCCGACATTCACGTCGTAATCCAGGTCGCGGACCAGGTCCTTGCTTCCGTAGCCGAGCGTCAGCTGGCGGCATTTGATCAGAGGGATTATTTCGTTCATATTATTTTAAAGCCTTTTTCAATACTTCCAGATTGTCGCGCATGATGGAGAGGTAATCGACGCCGGCCTTTATCTGTTCGTCCGTCACCGACTGCATCGAATTGAGCGTCAAGACCTGCGCGTTCTTGGAGTTCTTGCTTGCTTCGAGAATGGCTCGGGCGATTTTCCCGTTGCTCCCGTCAATCGTGAAGATGGCGGGCAGTTGTAGAGAATCCATCTTCCCCGCAAGGAACGTAACCGTTTCAAAGCTCGCTTCGCTCTCGGCGGAACAGCCGGCAAATGCGGCATAGTACTTAATGCCATAATCGTCCACCAGATAACGAAACGGGAATCGGTCACCGAACAGGACTGTCTTTTGCGAAGCGTCCGAAGTAGCCGTGGCAAATTCCTTGTCCATTTCCCAGAGTTTTGCGTTGTAGAGGATAGCGTTCGCTGTGTAAATTGACGAATTTGCGGAATCCACCTTCGAAAGCGATTGGGCGAGCGCGTTCACCAAAATCCAAGCGTTCTTCAGCGAAAGCCAGATGTGCTCGTCGTTCTCGACTTCTTCGTGGTGATGATGCTCGTCTTCGTGCTTTTCGGCATGCTCATGATGTTCATGCTCATGTTCTTCGGCTTCTTCGCCGTGCTCATGGTGATGTTCCTCTACCTGCATACCCTCCGCGACTTCTTCTTCCTTGACGCGGTCGCCGAGAGCCTTCATCAGGTTCAACGCGATGCGCCCTTCCTTCGGGGTAACCTCAAGAGCCTTCTCAATCCATCCGTCAGACTCGCCGCCCACGTAAACGACGAGGTCGGCCTTGGCGATGGTCGCGATGTCCTGTGCCGAGGGCTTGTAGCTGTGAAGGTCGGTGCCGTTCTTGATGAGCAGTTTCAGGTCAACTGCATCGGCACGCTCGCCGATCACGTTCTTCAGCCAGTCGTACTGCGGGTAGATGGTCGCGACGACGGAAATTTTTTTTGGTGCGGAATCTTTTTTCCCGGATTCCGTGTTGCAGGCGGTCAGCAAGATCGCTAACGCAAAAAACAATATTGCAATGGATGCAACTTTTTTCATTTAAAGGTCCTTGTCCGTATGGACAAATGTTGTTGATGTTGTTATGCGGCTTTGTACCGCTCGTCATCTTGGGTGCGACGCACTTCAATTCAACAACAGGACCTTTTGCGAAACAAGGGTGGCTCGGCACGTATCGAGAACCTTGATGCGGGGGAGCCTGAAAAACACGCAGCAGAGCGCGATTTCAAAAGGTGCGACGACCATTTCCATGCAGACCGTAATCAGTTCCAGACAGCGATGGATATGGTGGCAGACGTGGCAATGTTCGCCGTGGCAACGGTGTTCCAGGTGGCGTGACACGTAGAGCGACGCCAGGACAACCAGAAGCCTGTCGAACAGGGCCTTAAACATGGTGCATACGCCTCCGCGGGAGGGGTTTCTTCGCGGCTATGGAGCATCCGGCGCAGCGCCCGAGCAAAACCGACTGCTGCTGGTCCAGTTCAAAGCCGCTTACGCGCTGTACCGAAAGTTGCAGCATCTTGAGTGCGGGGCCTTCCAGGTGGAAAAACTTGCCGCATTCCTTGCACACGAGGTGCATTTTCTCCTGGCACTTGCTCGGGCCAGTGTAGCGGTACTGGAGTTCCTTGTTCTCTTCGGCCCCGACAATCTGGACGATGCCCGCTTTTTCGAGACGGGCGAGGTTCCTGTAGATGGTGCTCAGGGAAACGGAGCGCAGGTCCTGGGCTATATCGGAGGCCTTGAAAATCCGGTCAGGATTCTTGACCATGAAGTCCATGATGACTTGTCGCGTTTTCGTCTTGTATTCTAATTTGCAAATCATTCGCAAATTCAAATTTAACAAAAAATGGGTGCGTTGTCAACGAAAAGAGTCGTCATTCCGACCCTGGTTTTTTTTTGTATATTTCGAAAAAAACTTACAGAGGTAAAACATGAACGAAGACAAAGTCCCGGAAACTGTTGTCGCGGAACCTGTGCCGGAAACCGCAGCCGTTGCGCATCCGGCGGGAAAATTTATGTGGAGCATGGCTCTTGGCGGGCCGATTATTTCGTGGTTTTTCCATCGCAAGGAGCTGGAAAAGAGCGCAAAGAGTTTTTTCTTGCCGATGCTTGGGTGGAATATCCTGACGAATATGGTAGATAAGGCACTAACCGCTGGCTCTAAAATGACATCTCCGGAAACCTTGAATGTCTACGATATCTTGGGAATGGTCTGGTTTTTTGTTTCTATTTTCATTTTGGGAAGATTAGGCGCTTCTAAAATAAAGGAATGTCTCCCGGAATATGCGCCAGAAGTCTATAAGCCCCGTGAACGCAAGGGAATTATTTTGGGTGTAGTAATCCTAGTTGTTGTTTTTGTTATTGCGTTCTTTGCTCCCATCTTTTTTGACTTAGGCTGAAAATGAATTTAGAATGAAAAAAAAGCCGCGAGTGAATCGCGGTCTTTTTAATGTTCAGGGTTAGATCCTTCGCGCCTTGTGTCACTTCACGCTGGCGGTCAGCAGTTTAGTAATCGCACTGACGTATTCAGCGGGGTTCGGGAGCGGAGAGCCTTCGGCAAGCAGAGCCTGACCGTAGAGGGCCTTCGGCCAGTCACCCAAATCTTCCTTCGCTTCGACCTTCTTCTTGAGCATTTCGCAAATCGGGTGCGTCGGGTTGATTTCCAGAATGCGCTTGCTCTTCGGCAAGTTCTTCTGGCCCATTGCCTTCATCATGCGTTCCATCTGGGCGCTCATGGCGTCTTCGCTGGTGACGAGGCAGCAGGGGCTATCCTTCAAGCGGCTAGACACGCGGACTTCCTTGATGTCTTCGTCCAAGACCTTCTGCAAGTTTTCGCAGAGGCCCTTGAAAATGCCCTTGTTGGCTTCTTCGGCCTTCTTTTCGTCTTCGGTCTTTTCGAAGTCCACGTCACCGCGGGCGATGTCGTGGAACTTCTTGTCGCCGAATTCGGTGAGGCTCGACATCATGAACTCGTCGATGCCGTCGCTCATGAGCAGCACTTCGTAGCCCTTCGCCTTGAAGGCTTCGAGCATCGGGTTGGACTTCACGGCATTCTTGTCGCCGATGAGGTAGTAGATTTCCTTCTGGCCTTCCGGCATGCGCTTTACGTATTCGTCGAGGCCCACGAGAGCGTCGCCTTCGGTCTTGGTGCTTTCGAAACGGAGCAACTTCTTGAGTTCGTCAAGATGTTCCCAGTTCATGTAGAAGCCTTCCTTCAAGACCATGCCAAGTTCGCGCCACCAGGCGTTGTACTTCGCGGCATCCTTATCGGCCATGTTCTGCAGGGAGTCGAGCACCTTCTTGATCACGTGCTTACGAATGTTGGTGATGATCTTGTTGTTCTGCAAGATTTCACGGGACACGTTCAGCGGCAAGTCTTCGCTATCGACCACGCCGCGCACAAAGCGGAGCCAAGGCGGCAGCAAATCCTTGCAGTCGTCCATGATAAAGACTTTCTTCACGTAGAGCTTGAGGCCGTGCAACGCGTCGTTGTGCCAAATGTTGAACGGAGCCTTCGACGGAATGTACACGAGGCTCCAGAATTCCTGGGAACCTTCGGCGTGGCTGTGGCTCCATGCGGCCGGTTCGTCGGCTTCGTGGCTGATGACGTTGTAGAAGTCCTTGTACTGTTCCTCGGTGACTTCCTTTTCACTCTGGCGCCACAGGGCCTGCTTTTCGTTCAAACGTTCTTCGGGCTTTTCTTCCAGTTCGCCCTTGTCGTTCTTCGTTGCTTCGGGGTGGAAGTAGATGCCGTAGCTCACGAAGCCGCTGTACTTCTGGACGATGTCCTTGATTTTCCATTCGCTGGCGAAGTCGCCCGCGTCTTCGTCGTCCTTCAGGTACAAGGTAATCTTGGTGCCCACCTTGTCGCGCGGGGCTTCAGAAATTTCAAATTCGCCCGTGCCTTCGGAAGACCACAGGTAACCCTGAGTTTCGCCGGCCTTGAGGGTCAACACTTCGACCTTCTTTGCGACCATGAACACGGAGTAGAAACCCACACCGAACTGGCCGATGAGATCGACGCTGCCCTTGTCGCCTTCCTTCAAATTCTTGATAAAGTTCTTGGTACCGCTACGAGCGATGGTGCCGAGGCAGTTGATCAAGTCTTCCTTGTTCATGCCGATACCGTTGTCTTCGACAACGATGCGCTTGCCTTCCTTGTTCACCGAGATATCGATGCGGAGCTGCGTGCCCTGCGGAAGTAAGTCTGCGTTCGAGAGCGAGAGGAAACGGCGCTTGTCGAGTGCGTCCGCCGCGTTAGAAACAAGTTCGCGGAGGAAGATTTCCTTGTTGCTGTAAAGGGAGTTGATCATCAAGTTCAGCATGTCGCGAACTTCGGTCTGGAATTCCATCTTCTCTGTTGCCATTTTACGTCCTTTCCTTTTTGTCATTCCCGCGCAGGCGGGAATCTCCGTTATGTTTAATTTTCGAGCGGCTTAGACTGCCAAGATGTTTCAAAATGAAACAAAACAACGGTCCTGCCTTGTTTTCGCTATAGAAGATGCAATAACCGTGCCAAAAATGGTGGGAAAACTACCGGAGGGCGTTGCCTAGCCAAACTCCCAACATTCTAGCGGCAGTGCCGTATTGAAGGTATCCGGCGATAAATTCTAAAGCGAAGATGGGGATGCCGATAGCTATCCCGATGCGTTCCCGTTTTTTGAAAGCCTTTTGGTCATAGTTTGGAACGGCTTTCTTGAGTAGAACGAGGCCGAGTTTTCCGATGAAAAACCAATAGAACAGGCAGACGATAATGACAATGATGGCATATAAAAAGGGACCGAAGGCTAATCCAGAATAATTAGCCTTTGAAAGCATGTAGAATAAAGATTTGGACACGCACTCAATGCCGAATAGGGGCAAAAAGAACTTTGTGCTGAACTTGTCGGTTTTCTTAAGGTACTTGTAGTGGCATAGCCACGAGACGAAAACTCCGGCCAGAATGACACTCCACAGGACGCCTTTTTGACGGAACTGTTGCTCTATGGCGATGTCCTGTTCTTGCCCGGGCCCTATGACGGCAACGGTTTCGCCCGATTCTGGTAAAGTCTTGTTGGCCTTAGAATCTGCTTCGCCGGTATCGGTTGCCACAGGCGAGGCAGGCTCGTCAGCAGATTGTTCGGTGACGCCCGGGCAAGTTACAGCAGGCATAGGGGGCGTTGCTTGTGTGGTGACGCCCGGGCAAGTTACAGCAGGCATAGGGGGCGTTGCTTGTGTGGTGACGACTACGGAAGGTGCGACCACTTTGGCTTTATTCAGCGGGTGCTCCGGATTCGGAGCGTTGCACCAAAGGCAGTGCGGCATATCGTCTTCGTATTTCTCGCCGCATTTTTTACAGACAATCATATAGACTTAGATAAAAATCAGTCCGAGGATACCCACGGCCCAGACGTACCAGGCGAAGTGCTGGAACTTGCCCTTCTGCAAGAAGGTCATGAGCCACTTGAGGGCGATGATGCCGAAGATGAAGGACACGAGCATGCCCACCAAAAGTTCGGGAGTGAAGCTGCCGGCGTCGGCGCACTGGGCTGCCTTTTCCGGGTTCTCGAGGGCCATCTGCGCGACCTTCTCGGCGCTCTGGCACTTGGCCCACTTGATGACGTCGAGGAGGGCTGCGCCACCCACGGCGGGGATGCTCATGAGGAAGCTGAATTCGCCGGCGTACTTGCGGTTCACGCCCATGAACATCATGGCGCTGATGGTGGAGCCGCTGCGGCTGATGCCCGGAATGCAGGCAATGCCCTGAACCACGCCAGTCACGAGTGCTCGCCACCAGTTCATCTTGACGCCAACGTTATCCGGATGCTTGGCGCCGGTCGGGCCCCACTGGGAGGTAAACAGGAGCAAGCCGGTAAAGAGTTCGGCCACGCACACGGCCCGCGGGTTCTCGAAAAGGCCTTCGAGCAAGTCCTTGAAGCCGAGGCCGATCATTGCTGTCGGGATGCTTGCTAGAATGATGTAGCCTGCTTCGCGCAACTGGTCCGGATTACGGCGGATGCAGCCCACGATGATGTCGGTAATCTTCTTGTGGAACACCACGAAGATGGAAAGCAGCGTCCCGGCGTGGAGCATGATGTCGAAGAACATGCCCGCCTCGTTCATGCCAAGGAGTTCGTGGCCCAGCACGAGGTGGCCGGAGCTGGAAATGGGGAGGAATTCGGCGAGGCCCTGCAAAAGGCCGAGGATGATGGATTCAATCATGGATGGAAATATAGTATTTTGCTATCTTCAGCGACATGTGCAAACGTTTTCTCCTGTGCTTTCACGATTTGAGCGTCTGGAATTTCCGGACGGTGGTTCCGGTCTTGGGAACGTTGAAAGACCTTTGCGGACGTGCGTTCAGCGTCCTCGTGATTCCCTGCACGGACGGAGCAGACGAACGGACTGTCGCTGAATTCCGGGAGGCGCTGCATCTCCTTGTCGCTGACGGCTTTGAACTTTCGCTCCACGGTTACAAGCACAAGGCCGAATTCAGCCAGGGCCGCAGCTATTTTGGTCTCATGAGCATGAACCTCACGGGAGGCGAGGCGGAATTTGCCGGCCTTAGCGAGTTCGAATCCGGGAGGCTCCTGCGCGAGGCGGAATCCGCATGGAAGCAACTGTTTGCGGGGGGCGAGAGGCCTGCCGCCTTTATCCCGCCCACCTGGTACAGCAACAGGTTCCTGCCCCATCAGGTCCGGAACATGGGTATGCTGTACGAGAACAGGTTCATGGTGGTGAAGGCCAACGGCAAACGCTATTTTTCGCCGGTGACGAGTTTTGCGGGCATTCCCGATGCCTTGATGAACACGGCCTTCGGGTTCGGCAAGTTTATTCTGGACCTGCCGGTGGGGCTTCCGCGGATCGCGCTTCATCCGGTCGACTTCCCGGACCGTAAGGCCAAGGTCTATGACCTGGTGCGTGCGGCGCTCGGCAGCGACCGCAAGCTTGCGCTTTACAGCGAACTCTAGCCGCGGCGAACCCTAGCCGCTACATGCCCGGAATGGTCACGGTGTAGGTGGCCTTGTGCTTGCCTTCGTCGACTATCTGGATGGTGATCTTTTCACCCTCGTCCGGGAGTCTCGCTCCTTCCAGGATAATTTCGCGCGGTTCGGAGTCGTATTCGGCGGCAATCCAGTTCTTGCCGGATTTTACGGTGATGGAGTTCCCGTCGGGGATTCCGTCGTATTTGAAGTTGACTGGAATCTTGAGGGCGGGCTGGTGCAGTCCCCCGATAATCATGTTGTCCCAGTAGGGGAACCCGAGCGTGGGGGGATCCTGGTTGTCGATTGTTGCGATGTCGCGGAGCTCGTTCATGCTGGCGCAACGCTTCTTGCCGGAGGTCTGCTTGCTGAAGATGAACCAGTTGCGGCTCGTCTCTCCAAGCCAGTAGAGCGGGGCCTGGGCCGTATGCGCATCGATGCAGACTTCCCACTTGCCGGTAAACTGCAGTCCCTTGGGGTGGAACTCGTAGAAGTTCAGGCTGTCGGTGATGTTTTTCGTGAAGGCGAGGACAGGAGTCCCGTCGTTCGTCTTTACGGCCATTCCGGTCACCTTCTGCGAGATTTCGAAATCTTCATCCTTGACGGTCCAGCTGGCGGAAGATGCGCCCTTGTTTAGCGTGGTCATGTAGATGGTGTTCTCGCTATTGCCGTTGGAGTAGGCGATCTTCGTGGCGGCAGGGAAGGTTGCCGCAATCTTTCCGAGGAACGTCAACTTGTGGGGGAACACCTTGCAGAGATTCTCGCTGAGCGTGTTGCCGTTCTTGTCGAGAGCCGCGAAGGTGAAACTCGAATCGCAGCGGCCGAGGTCGAGCGCCGGCCTCGAAAGGTAGGTGATGAGGGGTGTCTTCTGGAAGTTCTGTTTCTGGAATTCGGAGTTGTCTTTGCAGTGGGAGCGGATGGAGAACTTCTTCGTGGTCACGTTGCCGGCGTAGTCTTCCACCTCGATGCGGTATTCGGACTGCGGCGGGAAGGGGACGTTGACGTAGTGCCAGTCGCCGGCGGTGTCGGCTTCCTCCGCCCACAGGAGCTCGTCGCGGATGCGGAGCTGCTTGCTGAAGGGAATGGTATCCTGGATTTTGCTGTAGATTTTTTCGTCGTAGCGGAAAACTTCGATCCTGCGGATGGACATCGGATTTTCCTTGGGCTCGCGGCTGTAGTCCGCAATCTTGAAGGAGATGTGAACGGGAGCGTCGTTCTCGAAGGTGTTCTTGATGGGAGTCGCTATGCATCCTTTGTCGAGCGCCTCGGTCGACGTGAATGCCACGTCGTCCTTGTAGGTGACCGCTGCCGCGAAAATCTGCGGAGCGATGGTGTCGAGGCAGAGCGCGCCCTCCTTGCAGGGCGAGAGTCCCTTGTTGTCGGCGGTCCGGACTTCCAGGTGCAGGTGCGGGTTCCCGATGCCGGTGCTGCCCGCGAAGGAGAGCGTGTCGCCCTTCTTGAACGCGACCTTGGGCGAAATCACGATGTCGTTCTTCTTGGTACTGTACATCTTCTTGTATACGAGTTCGTCGAGCTGGGCGCTGAAGCTGCTCTGGTGCGCGAACACCCATGTCTTGCCGCTGTTGCCCTTGAAGTAGAGCGCTTTGCCGTAGCCGTAGGGGGATGTCTTGATTTCGCTTGCGATGCCGTCCTCGGGGGCGTAGATGACCCAGCCTTCTTCCATCTGCGTCGAATAGTCTATGCCCATGTGGTAGCGCGTCCCGCGGTTCTCGCCGAAGCTGGACGTGAGGTAGGCATCGCGCTTGAAGGGACTGTATTTCTCGTTGGGGTTGATTACCTTGAGTCTTGGGACTCCGTCATCCTTCTTGTCGCCTGTTCCCGGGATGGGCAGGTTGTGTTCGGCGAGGCAGTCCTCGTAGGCGAAGGCGTCCATCATCTTTTCGTCGCATTCTTCCGCGAATGTGGCCGTAAACCCTGCGCAAAGGCAGAGCGCGAAGGCCTTGCGTGCGGTACCGATAAGTTTGTATGAAATGTTCCTCATGTGCTGAAAGATACAAAAATCTTACGGCATGCCGGAGTTTGTCTGTGCGAAGGGCATAAAAAAAGACCCGCTTTTAAGCGAGTCTTTTTAGTGGAGCTAAGGAGAGTCGAACTCCTGACCTCCTGCATGCCATGCAGGCGCTCTACCAACTGAGCTATAACCCCGAAAGGTGAGCCAAATAGAGAAAAATATTTGGCCCTTGTCAAGGGGGCAGAAGACTTTTTTTTCAAAAAATCTCCGCCGCCGTGAAAATTATGCCTTCTCGATGGTCACGGACTCGATAATCACGTCATCGAAGGGGCGGTCGCTACGGTCGGTCTTGACGCCTGCGATTTCGTCCAGAACCTCGAATCCTTCGTAGAGCTGGCCGAACACGGAGTAGCCGTCAGCCGGGCCAGGGCCCACCTGGTCGTGGTCCAAGAAGTGTACGTTGTCGCCGTGGACGATGAAGAACTGGCTACCGATGCTGTTCGGCATGGCGGTCTTTGCCCAGCTGAGGGCGCCGCGCATGTGGGTGAGGCACGGGTCGTACTTGTCGCCGATAGTGGTGCCGGGGCCCTTGGCGGAGTGTCCGCCTGTGCCGTTCCTGCGGGTGAAGTCGCCGCCCTGGATCATGAAGTCCTTGATGATGCGGTGGAACGGGGCGCCGTCGTACTTGCCCTGCTTTGCAAGTTCGATGAAGTTCGTTGCGCATTCGCCGACGCGGTCTTCGAAGAGGCGGAGCTTCATTACCCCGTGGTTGGTGGTCATGATGGCGATGGTTTCGCCCGGCTGCGGTTTATCCAGCTGATTGAACATGTAAACTCCAGTGGTTGATAGGTTGTTTCTCTTTGCATTGTATATATACAAAAATAAGGTGCAGTTTTCCTCTTTTTCTAAAAAAAATGCTAGATTAAAACACTGTATGAAAGACAACTGCAAACGTATCCAGGAATTGCTTTCCGCGCAGGCCATGGAATTCGCCCTCGACGAAATGGCCGCGAAAATCGCAAAAATGCACCCGTCTGCCGAAAACCTGATTGTTCTCGGCATGGCAAGCCGCGGAATCCCGCTGGCAAAGAAACTGAGCGACAGGCTCTCGCAAAAATTCGGCAAGCCCATTGAGATGGGCTGCCTTGACGCGACATTCTACCGCGACGACTTCCACTACCGCAAGCCCAGCGCTTCCACCGAGATGCGCTTTACCGAAATGCCCGCGACCGTCGAAGGCAAGACGGTTATCCTTGTGGACG
Organism: Fibrobacter sp. UBA7003; assembly: GCA_002449765.1. Taxonomy (GTDB): domain Bacteria; phylum Fibrobacterota; class Fibrobacteria; order Fibrobacterales; family Fibrobacteraceae; genus Fibrobacter. The sequence goes on along the minus strand of DJXN01000012.1, from coordinate 214,314 downwards.
ACGTGCTCTACACAGGCCGCTCCGTCCGTGCCGCCATGCAGGCGATTTTGGACCTCGGCCGTCCCGCCGCCATCCGTCTTTGTGTGCTGGTGGACCGCGGTCACCGCGAACTCCCGATTGCACCGGATTGTGTGGGTCTTACGGTCGAGACGGCGCAGAACCAGGAGGTGCGCGTGATGATTGAACCCATTGACAGTGAAAATTCCGTTTATCTCGTAGAAGTGGAGGCATAGCGTGAGCGCGCTTGAGATTAAACACCTTTTTGGACTGCGCGGGGTATCGAAACACGATATCCGCATGATTCTCGATAACGCGAAGCAGTTCCGCGAAATTCTGGAACGCCCGGTAAAGAAGGTTCCGAGCCTGCGCGGCATGACGGTTGTGAACCTGTTCTTCGAGAACAGCACCCGCACCCGCACGAGTTTTGAACTTGCAGAAAAACGACTCTCTGCAGATACGGTGAACTTCACGAGTTCGAACTCCAGCGTGAAGAAGGGTGAAACGCTTGTCGATACGCTCCGTAACATCGAGGCCATGAAGATCGACATCGTTGTCGTCCGCCACAAGGGGACGGGCGTCCCGAAGTTCCTCGCTGACAACAGCAATGCGATTATCGTGAACGCGGGCGACGGTGCGCACGAGCATCCCACACAGGCTTTGCTCGACATGCTCACCATCGAAGAAAAACTCGGAACTCTCGAAGGCAAGAACGTGACGATTGTGGGCGATATCCGCCACAGCCGCGTGGCCCGCAGCAACCTCTGGGGCATGACGACGATGGGTGCGCACGTGACGCTCTGCGGACCGTCCACCCTGGTCCCGCGCAATACCGAACTCATGGACAAGGTGACCTGGGAGAGCGACGTGAAGAAGGCAGTGAAGGATGCGGATGCCATCATCGCGCTCCGCCTGCAAAAAGAACGCATGGACGATGCGCTTCTCCCGAGCATGCGCGAATACCGCAACACCTTCGGTATCACGCACGAACTCCTGGAATGCGCGAAGGACAAGGTGCTCATCATGCACCCGGGCCCGATCAACCGTGGCGTGGAACTCGACAGCGAAATTGCCGACGGGGAAAATTCAGTTATCCTCAATCAGGTGACCAACGGAGTGGCTGTGCGAATGGCTGTTCTCTTCCTTTTGGCTGGAGGTCGTGCAAATGCGTAATGTGGTTTTGAACAACGTTCGCCCGTTCGTGGACGGGAAGTTCGGCGAGCCGACGAAGATGTGCCTTGTGGATGGCGCGTGGGCAGATTCCGCTCCCGCAGAGACCGACGAATTCGATGCGAAGGGCGCTCTTGCAATTCCTGCGCTCTTCGGCCTCGGCCTCGACTTCAAGGAACCGCTCCGCGACGATATCTACACGTTCAGGGACGGAGTCTCTGCTATGCGCCGTGGCGGCTTCTTCGGCGGGCTGTACGAAAGTTCTGCAAACCCGATTGACGATTCTCAGAAACTCACCGCGATGCAGCAGCTGAGTGCGAAGTCCGGCATGGAGTTCGCCTTCTTGGGAGCCTTCAGCATGGGCTACCAGTGCAAGGACCTGGCCGAAATGGTGGAACTTGCCCAGGGCGGCGCCGTCGGTTTCGGGGACGGCAACAAGGACTGCTCCCGCTCTCGCTTTTTGCGCCTCGCGATGGAATATGGTTCCATGACGGGCAAGCGATTCTTCTTTATGCCGCTCGACGATTCGCTCCGCCATCACGGGCTTGTGCACGAGGGCTGCTACGCCGACACGCTCGGCATGAAGGGAATTCCCCGTATCGCCGAGACGATTGCCGCCTTCAGGATTCTAGAAATGGCCCGCTTCCTCAAGGTGCCGGTGCATTTCAAACAAGTTAGCTGTGGCGATACGCTCAAACTTATCGAGACGGCGCGCGCGCAGGGCGTGGACGTGACCTGCGACGTGGATGTCTACCATCTGCTCCTGGACGACTCCTGCCTGTTCGACCTCGACTCGCACTGCAACGTGCCGATGCCGTTCCGTTCTGCCGAAGACCGCGAAGCCTTGTGGCAAGGGCTCGAATCGGGAATCGTGAATGCAATCAGCATGAATCACGACCCGGTGTTGCGTCAGGACAAGGAAGTGAATTTCGAAGATGCGGTGCCGGGAGCGGTTTCGCTGGAGATAGCGCTCGGCGCTATCTGGAAACCGCTCTGCACGCGGCTGTCCGCCGCGCGCGCGGTGGAACTGCTTTCCACCGCTCCGGCACAGTTGGCCGGCGCCTGCCCTTCCGCTATCGCGAAGGGCGGACGGGCGAACCTGGTCCTCCTGGACCCGGACCGCCCGACGAAGGTCGTCCCGACCTTGTTCGCCGGCCAGACGCGCAACACGCCGCTTCTGGGCAAGGAAATTCCGTCTTCCATAGTCGCCTCCTACATCGGCGGGGTGTGGACCGAGGTGTAGCCTATGATTCTGCCGTCTCATCTCCTATTGATAGTAGTGCTCCTGATTTTGGGGCTATTGCTCCTCGTGTTGGTGGAAATACAGCGTTCCAACGACCGTCGCGAGAACGAGGAGATGTTCGGCACGAAGGATTTCGACCTCAAGGTGGCGGAATACAACCTGAGCCCGAAGGAAATTCGCACGCTCGAAAAACTGGTCCGAGCCTCCAAGTTCGAGAACAAGGATGCGGTGCTCAACTCCTCGCATCTGTTCGAGGCTGCGGTTTCGGATTTCTACGAGTTCCGTAACGTGGACAATGTTCGCGACGAGACGCTCGAAGCCGTGGCGCGGCTGCGCGACAAGCTCAAGTTCGATGCGGCAAACCCGTTCTCGGTCATTGCCAGCACGCGCCAGTTCAACGTGGGGAACCGCGTGGACCTGCTCCTGGATGGTGGCGGGGCCAAACTCAAACATTCCGAAATTGTATGGCGTGCGGAGAAGGAATGGGGGGTCTCGTACGACGGAAGTTTCGGCCCGGCGTCCTCCTTTGTGGGGCGCGAGGTGAAGGTCCGCTGGACCCGTCCTGAGGATGCCGTCTATTCTACGACCATCAGGGTTGCGAGGTGCGAACCGGGAATCCTGGTGCTCCGGCATTCCTGCCAGCTTGAAAAACAGCAGCTGCGTCGCTGGCGCCGTGAAATCGTGAATTTCGATGTCGAGGCGGAACTGCCGGACGGGAAAAAGTGCACCGGCCTGCTCTACGACCTTTCGGCGGGCGGTATCCTTATCGGGCTGCCGGTCGAGTGTGCAAGCGGACAGCATATACGGATTCATTTTGAGCTCCCGAGCTTCGGCCCGGAAGATGTGGAAATTGAGATTTTGCGCAGTTTGGGGCAAAAAAACGCTGAACATCCTGAGCTCTATTCCATGACAGCATCCTTCTCCGGAGCCTTCGGTTGGACCCAGGAAAGGGTGCTTCAGTACATATTTGAGCTCCATAAGTCGAAAAAGGGCTGAAAAACACCCCGAAAAATGCGCTAACTATATAATTTTCAATGACTTAGACGTTTTTTTGCTTGACATTTCGATTTTATAAAGGTAGAATTAGGATAGTACTGTTTCCGATCGGAGTTTTACTTTGGCTTTAGGATTAATTGCTCGAATTCGCGGTGAACGCGAGACAATCGGCATCGATGTTGGCCACTACAGCATCAAGTACGTGAAGGTTTACCATAACAGTCGCGGAGGCCGAGTTGTCGTCGAAATCGATACGGAGCCCGTTCCTGAGGGCGCCATTGTCAACGGAGAAATCCAGCGCCGTGAAGGCGACGAGGCCCCGACGGGCCCTGACGGCAAGAAGGAGAAGGATGGCTACGAACTTCTGAGCGAAGCCCTCTCCAAGCTGATGCTTCGCCATCCGCGCGACCCGAATACGGACCTTGTTGCCTGCGTGAACTGCGGTGCTGGCGCCGGTGGCGTGCTGGTGGACCGCCTGAGCGTCAAGGTCCCGAAAAACGGAAACGAGGCCGCCATTATTCTTCAGACTGCGCAGTCCCGTCCGCCCTTCGACGACCAGGACAACGTCATCGACTACGAGGTCGAGTCCAGGGAAGGCGACGAGGTGAAGGCGAACGTAGTCGCCGCGAAGAACGCACTTCTCGATTCCTGGGCACAGTTCTTTACCATCAAGGGACTCAAGCTTACCGCGATGGATGTAGATATTTTCGGTCTCCTGAATGCGTTCGTGGTGACCGCGTCCGAGGACGACCTGAAGCAGACGACCGCCGTTATCAATATTGGCGAGAAGAAGATGAGCATCGGGTTCATCCAGGGGGGCAAGTTCCACTCCATGCGTGCCATGACCGGCGGTTCCATCGATATGATTATCGCAAAGCTCGGCGTCACGCTGGGCATCGATGCCGCGAAGTGCCATCAGTTGTTCGAAACGGGCGATCTGGGCATCGTGGACGGGTATTCCGAAGCCGAAGTGGAAGAAGCCCTGAAGCTTTCTTTCGAAGACATCATGGCGCAGGTCGAGTTCGGTATCCGCTACTTCTCCTCGTCCGAAGACTCCGAACCTTTGAACAAGATTCTCTTGGGTGGAGGCGGAGCTTCCATCCCCGGGCTCAGGGCTTTTATTGCCGAGCATTCCGGTGTCGAAACCGATACGGTCAACCCCTTCCGCTATGTGGAATGTGACGCGAGCGTCGTCGGGGAGTCGGGCGTGTCGCTTGCGCTTTCTAACATCCTGGCGCCCGCTCTGGGCCTTGCAATGAGGAAATTCTAATGGCTGCTAAAAAGACAAAGAATGTAGCGAAGAAATCCCTTTGCATATCTATTAACCTTTTGCCCGGTGAATACCGCAAGGCGCAGAAGGATTTCTCGTGGATCACGGACCGCCGTGTGGTATGGCCTACGGTGGCAATGATTGTCGCAATCGTTGCGGCGATGATGCTCTACTCTTTCACGACCGAAACGATATCGGGTCTGCAAAGCGATGTCGAACGCATCAAGTCGGAGGTGGAACGCGAACGTCCGCTGCTCACCAAGATTGGCGAACTCGAACAGAAGCAGGCGATTGTCAATACCAAGATCAACGCGCTCAAGAGCATCCAGGTGAGCAAGAAGCGCTGGGTGGTGCTGTTCGAGAATGTATCCTCGGTGTTGCCTCCCAACATGTGGCTCACGAGCTTGAACCAGGTTTCCGAGGACAACCTCGAAATGAAGGGGACGACGTTCGACTTCTCCGAGGTGGCCGAGTATATGGTCAAGCTCGAAAAACAGGTGAGTATCGACAAGGTTACTTTACTTACAATCGCCACGACGAAGGTCGATGGCGAGGAAGCCTACAGCTTCACCATCAAGGTTGTCCTGAAACAGGATCTGGGGGAGGGCTAGTATGGGAAATATAGATTTCAAGGATAAGAAGAACATATACGCGATAGTCGTAGTCCTTTTGCTTTTGGCTGCGGGCTATTGCCTGTATTCTTATGTGTGGGATCCGTTCGTGCAGGACCGTGATCGACTCGAACGCGAACGCGATGCCGCACAGTCGGAACTCGACAAAATTAATGCAAAGAAGCACCGCATTGCCGAACTCGAACTGCAACTGGTGCAGGCCGAGAAGGACTTCGAAAAACTGAAGGAGATGTTCCCCGAAGAGGAAAAGGTCCCGCTGCGTTTGCAGGACCTCTACGCCGTGCTCCGCAGCTCCGGCGTGCAAATTCAGAGGTTCAACCCCGAAGGTTCTTCGCCGAAGGAACACTACGTGGAAAACCGCTACTCCATCGCGGTCAATTCCGGTTACCACATGCTTGGCTACCTGTTCGCCGAAATCGCAAACTTCAACTATCCGACTGCGATTACGAACCTCCGCTTGAACCGCTACTCGGGAATTGCTGCAGAACTCCAGAAGGCTGAAACGCACGGCTGGACGCCTATTACGGTGTCGGTCTCGTTCAACCTGACCACCTATACATCCAAGAAGGTTGCCCAATGATAAAGAACAAATTAATTGCTTTGTTCCTGTTCGTCGCGGTGGCCGCCAATGCAGCCCAGATCAAGGATGTGCGTTTTAACTGCGATTCCAAGAAATGCGCGATGACGTTCCAGTTTGCGTCGGATTCCGATTTGCCGACGTTCTTCCAGAAATATGACGCCAAGACCCACAGGCTCACGCTCGGATTCTCCGCGACGACTTTCGCCCTTGGCGAGGGTGTGTTCGATGTGGACGCCTCCAGCGATTGGGTGAAGGCTATCCGCGTTTTCAAGGAACCGTTCCACGGGACGGATTTCTTGAAGGTGGAAATGGCTGTCGGTTCGGCCATCAATACGGACAAGAATGCCATTGCTCTTGAAAAGTCTGACTTCAAGCTGACTTTCAACGGCAAGAACGGAAAGTCCTGGACGCTCTCCAAGTTGTTTGCCGACCGCAAGAAGGCTGCCGAGAAGCAGGCCGCGCTCGACAAGAAGGCAGCGGAAAAGGCCGCCCTCGAAGAAAAGAAGCGCCTCGCCGAAGAGAAGAAGGCTGCCGAGAAGCAGGCTGCGCTTGACAAGAAGGCAGCGGAAAAAGCCGCCCTCGAAGAAAAGAAGCGCCTCGCCGAAGAGAAGAAGGCTGCCGAGAAACAGGCTGCGCTCGACAAGAAGGCAGCGGAAAAGGCCGCCCTCGAAGAAAAGAAGCGTCTCGCCGAAGAGAAGAAGGCCGCTGCGAAGCAGGCTGCGCTCGATAAGAAGGCCGCTGAAAAGCGTGCCCTCGAAGAAAAGAAGGCTGCAGAAAAGGCTGCTCTCGAAGAACGCAAGCGCGAAGCTGCCGAAAGGAAGGAAGCCGAGAAGCGCGCCCTCGAAGAGAAGAAGGCTGCGGAAAAGGCTGCGAAGGAAGAAGAAAAGCGTCTCGCCGAGGAACAGAAGAACCTTGACAAGGCCATCAGGGAAGGTGGCAAGATTTCGGCGCTGCTTCCGAACCTTAAGGAAATGACGGTGCTTGTCGGCTCGGGCATGGAACAGTTCCGCCTGGTGGCGACGACTCCGATTGAAATCCAGAACGTTTCTGGCCCGGACAAGGCGGCCGTCATCACGATTGGCCTTGCGGGTCCGCAGAAGTCCCCGATATTCAAGATTGGCGCAGGCACTCTCGTAAAGCATGTCACCTGGGGCGCAAACGGTCTCAAGGTCCAGCTCAAGGCCGGTGTTGCTCCGGTAATCGTGGTGCAGGAAGGCGCCCTGATTTTGCAGGTCCGCGAAACGACCATCAAGAAGGACGGGTTCCTTTTCTGGAGCGCCCATCCGGATGGAATTTTCGTTCGCGACTGGATGAAGTCTTCCGAAGAGAAGCCGTCGTTTGAGTCTTTCGTGAACAAGCACGACAAGGAAAGCAAGAAGCTAGTCTCTGGCTCGCAGACATTCCACCTGCGTCCGGTCGTCCGCGAACTCATCGTCGTCGCCGACGAAATCGAACTCTTTGCCGCGCCCAACGACAATTCCCAGGTGCTGAAGCGCCTTACCTTCGGCGAACGCCTGGTGAGCCTCGACGTTTCGGGTCTCTACTGCAAGGTGCAGCACGGTAGCCACATCGGTTTCGTGAACAAGCGCGCCGTGAGCTACATGGACGAACTTTCCGCCGTGCAGATTGAACGCCTGAAACAGGTCGACAAGGAAAGGGGCGAAATTGTTTCCGAGGGTGGCGAGGTTGCCGGAAGCCAGCTTGATGGCCTCTATGATGACCGCGTTACTTACAGTTCTTTCGGCCGTCGCGACCCGTTCGTCGAAATCAAGGGCCTCGTCGAAGAAGGCATCAACATCGACCAGGTCGAACTTGTCGGTATCATCTGGGAATCCGATGTCCCGATGGCGCTCCTCGTGGAATCCAAGAATCCTTCCATCTCCTACACGCTCAAGGAAGGCGACAAGATTCTCAACGGAAAAGTTCTTAAAATCACACAAACAGACGTGCTCTTCCTTATTCAAGAATTTGGCGTGAGCCGTCGCTACTCTATGGGTCTTCCCGATAAATTTGGGGGTCAAAAGTGAAAAAGCTGATTAAAATACTCATGGTCCTGTCCCTGGTTTTGGGACTCTCCTCGGTCTGTGCTGCCCCCGCGTCGGGTTCCGTGGAACCCAACAAGAAGCTGTACGACTTCTCGTTCGTGGATACGGACTTCAGTGCCGTGTTCCGCTCGGTGTCCGTGGTTGCGGGTGTCGATATCTTGCTTGCTCCCGATGTGAAGGGCAAGATGAGCCTCAAGGTCACGAAGAAGACTTGGCAGGAAACACTTGACATTATCTGCGAAATCAACGACCTGACCTGGGTTATCCAGGACAAGTACATCGTGGTGCAGCGCTTGAGCACTTACCAGGCGAAGCAGAAGAAGATTGCCGACGAAGAAAAGCAGCAGGAAGATACGGCTCCGCTCGTCCGCAAGAACTTCCAGATTCACCACGCGAAGGCCGATGAACTCGTGAAGGTGCTTGAAAGCATGAAGAGTGGCCGTGGCCGCATTACGGTCGTGGAACGCACGAACTCCATCATCGTCTACGATACCGATTCGAAAATCGAGCAGATGGAAAATGCCCTTACCGAACTCGATGTGGAAACGCTCCAGATCATGATTACCGCGAAACTCGTGGTGGTGAACAGCCAGCGCGCCCGCGAACTCGGTGTGGACTGGACGGCGACCATGGGCAATGGAACCGTGCTTACGCCGGGAACTGCGAGTGCTGCGAACGGAACCGCCGCGAATGCTACCCGTGCCGGAGCCGTGGTTCAGTCTTTCCCGAACAACGGTGTCTCGCCTGCTGTGAGCGGCGCTTCCACCGCTATTACCACGAGCCTCCTCGACAACCATCTCCAGCTTGCGATTTCGAACTTGATGGGCGACGCTTCGACCGAAGTGCTGGCGTCTCCGCAGGTCTCCACCCTCGACAATACCGAAGCCCAGGTGTTCATGGGTGACAAGGTCTCTATCCGCGTGATTGACGACAGCGGTGAATCTTCGACGCAGCTCGTGGAAACGGGTATCAAGCTGACGGTGACCCCGCACGTTTCGGGCGACAACCGCATCTTGCTCGACCTGCATCCCGAGAACAACTCCTACGATTACGACTCCAAGGGCGAAATCGTGATCAGCACTCAGGAAGCGAAGACGAAGGTCGTGGTGGCCGACGGCGAAACCGTGATTATCGGTGGCCTGACCCGCAACGAAACCCAGGAATCCGAAAGCGGCATCCCGTTCCTCAAGGATATCCCGTTCTTCGGCAACCTCTTCAAGTATTCTCGCAAGTCCGTCACCAAGAAGGACCTCGTGATTTTCGTGACGCCGCGTATCATCCGCAACTACATCGGCAACGTGGATATCTCTGAACCCGCTGCCGAAGTGAAGGACCAGCAGGAAGCCCCGCAGGCGAAGAAGGTTGAACAGCCCGCGCAGGAAGCGGCTCCCGCGGCTCAGCCGGCCGCTGAACCCGCTCCGGCTCCTGCCGCAGAACCGGCCCCGGCTGCCGAAGAGCCTGCTCCGGCCGAGGAACCTGCTGCCGCTGCTCCGGCTGTTCCTGCTACCGAAGAAGTCCAGGACGACTGGAACTAGGCTGTCCCGCAAGAACTTAAGAAGCCCGCTTCCAGCGGGCTTTTCTGTTTATTCAACGCTTATGCTTGCGTAAGCGTGAGGCAAGTTTGCTTGCCGAAGTTTTTTCTCGTTGTTTGGGAGGGCTTTAGAGAGGGCTTCGCGCTCCCAGGTTTCATTACCGGATAACGAGGGCCGCGAGCGCGAGTTCCTGCGCAATGCGGGTGCTGCAGAGTCCGCTTTTGAATTCGTAATCGAGATCGGCGAGTCGGCGGATGACGCGGCAGAGGAGCGGCTTGCTCCAGCGTCGCGCACATTCGGGGGCGCGGCCTTTCACGTTGAAGATGTAGTCGTTCTTGCCGAGTTCGGCGGCTGCATCCTTCGGCGTCATCCCCTTGTCTAGGAGGGAGGAGAAGTTCAGCAGGTCGACGGAGTAACGGTAGAGCGAACCCGCGATCTGGATGGCGTTCACTCCGTTGTTCAAGAGCTCGTTGAGCATGCGGGCGTATTGTTTTGCGTCGCGCAGCCCGAACGAATCGTTGATTTCGTACGATACCATCTCGCGTTGCGGCACGATCATGGTGCGGACGAGGTCGAGCGTAATCTTCTTGCAGTCCGGAGCGAAAAGCAGCACCTTCTCGACTTCTTCGCAGACGAGCTTGGTGTCGGTGCCGAGAGCCTCGGCGAGGTAGCGGCTTGCGTCGCGGTCAATCGCCTTGTTGAAGTGCGAGGGGATGGCGGCGTCGATCCATTCGGCCATCTTGTACTGCTTGGGTTCCTCGAATTTCTCGATTTCGCCTGCGCCCTTGAGCGCCTTGAACAGTTCGCCGCGGGCATCGAGCTTCTCGAATTCGAAGAGGAGCTTGCACTGGGGATTGTGGCTCAGCCACTTGGCTAGGGCCTTGCTGTCGTCTGCCTTGAGCGCTTCGCCCTTGCGGACGACGACAACCTGTTCGGGGGCGAACATGGAGACGGAATCGCAGGCAGTGATGACGGCATCGGCGATGGAAGGGATGTTGGTATCCGTGGCAAAGAGGATTTGCCTGGACATCGGGTCGTCCTTGCGGTCGCCGAGGGCTTCCTCGAGGAATTTCCCGATTCGAGCTTCCTTGCTGAATTCGTCCTTGCCGATGAGCGTGACAATCATGCGGGTTGGGGGTACCTTAGCTGAAGTCGACGATTTCGAACTTGTTGACGCCTCTCGGGGTTGTCACCTCGACGGTTTCTCCCTTCTTCTTGCCCATGAGGGCGGCGCCGATGGGGCTCTTGAAGCTGATTTTGCCGTTGAGGGCGTCGGCTTCTTCGGGGCTCACCAGCTGGTAGACGACGTTTTTCTTGGTCTTGGCGTTGATGAGCGTGACCTTCGCGCCGAAGCGGATGGTGTCGGAGTTCGGGTCGAACGCGACGACTTCGGCCCTGGCCAGCTGGTCCTGGAGCTTGGGCATTTCGATATTGTCGATGGAGGCGAGACGTTCCTTCGCGGCATGGTATTCGGCGTTCTCGCTCAAATCGCCCTGTGCACGGGCATCAACTAATTCTTGCAGGACGCGCGGGCGTTCTACATTTTTTAAATTTTCGAGTGCTTTGACGAGCTGGTCGTAAGCTTCTTGTGTAAACGGGATCTTTTCCATGCTCTACAAGGTAAAAATTTTAACGGGCGTTGCGAGCCCCGAATCGCAAAGAAAGCTTCTTTTTAGGAGATACTATGTACACTGTGCTGGAAAAAGGCGGCGTTTGCTCCCCCAAGGGCTTTACCGCATCTGGAATTTGCGCTGGCATCAAGGCCAGCGGTAACGCCGACATGGCGCTTTTGAAAAGCGAGAAGGCGGCCCGTTGCTTCGCCGTCTTTACCACCAACAAGGTGAAGGCCGCTCCGGTACTGTACGACAAGGCTGCGCTTGAACATGCCCATTTCGCGACTGCGGTCGTAGTGAACAGCGGCAATGCGAACGCCTGCACCGGCGAACAGGGCTACAAGGATGCCGAACGCATGGCCGTGATGACCGAGGAGGCCCTTGGCCTTACCCCGAAGAGCGTGCTCGTTTGCAGCACGGGCGTGATTGGCCACCTGATGCCGATGGACAAGATCGAGGCGGGAATCCCGAAGCTCGTGGAAAAACTGCACGCCGACGCTTCCGAAGAATTCGGCCGCGCCATCCTTACGACCGACCTTGCCCTCAAGAGCCACGCCGTGGAAATCCAGACGGAAAAGGGCGTGATTACGATTGGCGGCGCCTGCAAGGGCTCGGGCATGATTCACCCGAACATGGCGACGATGCTTGCCTTCATCACGACCGACATCTCGCTCCCCATAGACTTCTTCGCCGAATTCCGTGCCGACATCGCCGATTCCTTCAATGCGATTACCGTGGACGGCGACACGAGCACGAACGACACGTGCATCTTGCTTGCGAACGGCATGAGCGGACTCCGTTACGAAGACCTGAGCTTGAGCGAACAGGGCGAGTTCCGTGCAGCCCTCATGCTTATTATGCAGAGCCTCGCAAAAGACATCGTGCGTGATGGCGAAGGTGCCACCAAGCTTATCGAACTGCGTATCGAGAAGGCAGAAAGCCACGAAGAAGCGCTCCGCATGGCGCGCTTCATCGGGACATCCAACCTCGCGAAGTGCGCAATGTTCGGTGAAGACCCGAACTGGGGCCGCATCCTCAGCAGTGCGGGTTCCAGCGGTTGCAACATGGTGGCCGAACACACCGACCTGTACTTTGGCGACGTGAAGGTGCTTGAAGGCGGGCGCCCGCTCCAGCTCGACGAAGCTCAGACGGCGGCACTCCATGCTGTGGTTCGCCAGCGTGAATACAAAGTAACGCTCGTGCTCAACATCGGTCAGGCATCCGCAAGCGCGTTCACCTGCGACCTGAGCTACGGCTACGTGAAGATCAACGCGGAATATACGACGTAGTTGTTAGTCATTAGTTATTGGTCATTAGGATTGTAATGGCAAAGCCCTCGGCAGCGACCGAGGGCTTTACTTATAAAGTGAAAAGACTGAAGTGAGAACGCTCGCTAGTCCTTCAGGCAGCGGAGGCTCGCTCCGAATTCGGGATTGAACTTCTCGAACTTCGCGATGTCCTTGTCGTGGTAGAACACGAGCACTTCGCCTTCGGCGGTCCAGAGGTAGGCCTTCTTGCCGGCGTCTTCGAACTTGCGTTCCTTCAGCGGGACGTCACTCTTTGCGAAGTGGGCGCCACCGGCCTTCACGCCGAACCCGAGCTCGTCCTTGCCGTTGCCGTAGTCATTGCCGCCTTCCTTGATGGGGTCCCAGCCGAAACCGGCCTTGAGCACGGTGCCGACCTTGCCGCTTGTCTCGGCGAAGGTGAGGAGCGTCTTCCATTCTTCCTTGGTGGGCATGTGGAAGCCGTCGAGGCAGGCCTTCTTCGCATTCTCGAAGTTGTAGAGGCGGCCCCAGTGGTTGCACTGGTTGCACACGGAACCTTCGAAGGTGCCGAAGTTCATGTTCTCGGCGGTCCACACCTGGGTGCCGATGCGGATCCACTGGTAGGCGTAGCCGTCGCGCGGGTCCTTGTAGCTGCCGTCTGTCGCGGGAGAACCGTCCGGATCGTACATTTCGCCGAATTCAATCTGCTTGTTCTTCTGGTATTTGGCCTTGGAAGCGAGCTTGCCGTTCTTGTGGTACTTGACGACTTCGCCTTCGATGTAGCCGTCGGCATACGGAGTTTCGGCCTGGAGGGTGCCGTCTTCGTAGTATTCCTTCTGCACGCCTTCCTTGCGGTCTGCGTTGAAGTTCGTTTCGCGCCTGAGGGTTCCGCTATTGTAGTATTCCTTTTCGATACCCTGCTTCTTGTCGTTGACATAGGTGGATTCCATGCGCACCTTGCCATCGGGAAATTCCTGCGTGCGGATGTCGTCGCAGGCGGTGAAAGCGAGAGCTGCCGTAAGCGACAGGCCGATGAGCAATGTTCTCTGTTTCATTTGGATCTCCTTGTTTTAGAATTCAATTTTTCCGGCAGTTGCCAAGAGCCCGATGATGTAGAGCATGCCGTCGTAGTAGCGCCAGAAGCGGAACGGGACGGAAAGTGCCGCGAGGTCTTTGACGAAAGGCTTTACCAGCGGGTCTTCGGAATCGAGGACTTGTGTCGCGGCCGCGTTCATCGCGATGATGCCCGGCGTAGCGTTGCGGCCCTGGCGCGGGTAGGGCCCGCCGTCGGTCGCGTAGTCAGAGAGGTAGGGCCTCCTGTTCTCGAAGAAGTTCAGCAGGCGCGTGCAGATTTCCTTCTCGCTCTCGTCGCCGCCAAAGAGTGCGTAGTCGAGGCTCAGGTTGAGCGCAACGCGCCAGGCGTCGCCGCTGAAGCAGTTGCTCTCGGGAAACCAGGGCATGGCTTTGGGCGTGCCGTCGTATTCGGAGTAGTCGCCGCAGAGGCCCGTTTCGGGGTGGGCGGCCTTCTTCAGGTATTCGATGCTGTTTTTGGCAATCTCGAGCCATTCGTTGTCGCCGGTCGCATCGGCGTAGGCACGGTAGAATGCGATGGTGTGGTAGCTCGGGTCGGTAAAGTCGTTGCCGAGCACGGGCGAGAACTTGATGAGTTTACGTTCGGGGTCGATCATCGGGCCGACGAGTTCGTTGAACGGTTTGTTCTTGATGCAGTTGATGAGCTCGATGGCCTCCTGCTTGTAGTCGTCGCGGCCAAACTTCTTTGCGGCGATGAGGAGGGCTGCCGCGATGTATTCCTCGCCGTCGGGGGCTGCACCCGGGTCCATCATCGAGAAGTCGGTGGTGGAGACTTGCCAGGAGTAGTAGCCCTTGTGCGGGCCGTCGTCGTTGCGCAGGTATTTCTTCGCGAAGTTCCAGAGTTTCTGGAAAAGCTTGTCGTGGCCGGTGAGGGCGGCAATGAACATGCCGTAGCTCATGCCTTCGGAGCGGATGTCGTCGTGGCCGATGTCGATGATGTATGCCATGTCGTCGGCGGCCTCGAAGCACACGCGCTCGTCGATGGGGTCGCCCTCGAAGAGTTTGCTGAATGCGTTCTGGATTAGCTGGTCGGCGAAGTTCGGGCCGTAGCCTGCTTCGACGAACATGTCGCGGGGCTTTTTACGTTCCATATAAAATCCTCTATTCTATTATCTAAAATAACTTAATTTGCCCCGTATGCAAAACCGCTTTTTGAAAACAAGTGTAAAAAAATGTGTGGAAATTTCGTATTTTTACAACGAGAGGTATTTATGGCAGATATGTTGATTATTGGTCAGGGCCCAGCGGGCGTTTCGGCATCGCTTTATGCGTTGCGTGCCGGCTTGGACGTTATCTTGGTCGGGAAGGGCGCCGGTGCGCTCGAAAAGGCGCACATGATAGAGAATTATTACGGCCTGGAGAAACCGCTGACGGGCGCAGAACTCTATGAGGTGGGCAAGAACCAGGCCGAGCGGCTCGGGGCGAACCTTGTAGAGGACGAGGTGACCGACCTGTTTTTCGACGGGAAGGAATTCGTGGCGACGGGGCTCAAGGGCGAGTACCGTGGTCGCGCGTGCATCATGGCGACGGGTTCTGCCCGCAAGAAGACTCCTCTCCCGGGTATGGCCGAGATGGAAGGCCACGGCGTGAGCTACTGCGCGGTGTGCGATGCGTTCTTTTACCGCGGGAAGGATGTCGCGGTTCTTGGGTCGGGCGAGTATGCCCTGCATGAATGCAATGAACTCCTGAATGTGGTCGGAAGTGTGACGCTCCTTACGAATGGTGCGGAACCGACGGCTGAATTCACAGACAAAGTAAGAATTGACAAGCGAAAGCTCGCGGGCCTTGTGGGCGAGGGAACGTTTGGCGGCGTAAAGTTCGATGATGGCGAGGAACTGAAACTCGACGGGCTGTTTGTCGCCCTCGGCAGCGCAAGTGCCATGGATCTTGCGCGGAAGGCGGGAGCCGCCTTCGACGGCGGCAGCGTCGTGCTGGACAAGGATTACATGACGACGGTTCCCGGCCTGTTTGCCGCGGGGGACTGCACCGGCGGTACGTTGCAGGTTGCTGTCGCCGTGGGCGAGGGCGCCATTGCTAGCCTTGCCGCCATCAAGTATTTGCGCGAGACTCGATAAGCGCTATATTTTTGGACGCATTTTTTAAGGAGGACGAATGCGTGTCTTGAAAGTTTTGTTTGTATTGCTTTTGCCCGTGATGTTTGTCGCCTGTAGCGATGACGATAGCGGCTTTATCTCGCGTCCGGACGGGAAGGATTCTTCGCCCAGCGTCACACCGAAGTCGAGCGATAGCAAGACAAGTGTGCCCACTGGAACTATGACCGACTCCCGCGACGGCCAGACGTATAGGACCGTGAAAATCGGCACCCAAACTTGGATGGCCGAAAACCTTAACTACGCATACACCGGTGTCCCTTATAACCATAGTGGCAACACCCTCGATTCTACTAGTTGGTACTACGACAACGACGCATCCTACAGCACCAAGTACGGTCGCCTATACACCTGGGCTGCAGCCATGGATAGCGTTGGTACGTGGAGCACAAACGGCAAGGGCTGCGGTTACAGTGTAATCGGTATGACCTGCTCGCCGGACTATCTGGTACGTGGTGTTTGTCCCGAGGGTTGGCACCTGCCGGACTCCACGGAATGGAATACGTTGATTACGACAGTTGGTGGTTCCAGTACAGCGGGTAAGGTACTCAAGTCCACTAGCGGCTGGAACAGCAGTGGCAACGGCACCGATGCTTTCGGCTTTTCCGCGTTGCCCGCCGGCTTCAGGGACATCTTTGATTACTACAGAGAGGGTGACGTAGTGAGGTTCTGGAGTTCTACTGAATACGATGGCTACAGCGCGTTCTTCATGGACTTGTACTACGACCTCGACAATGCGGGACTGACTCACAACGGCAAGTACGAAGGGCTTTCTGTTCGTTGCCTTAAGGACTAGGGCGTAAACCTTGCCTTCCCAAAAATAGACCGGCAATGATGCCGGTTTTTTTGTGTACTAAAAATTAACAATGCTCATCTGAACACCAAAATGAAATCGGACCTCGGTACGAGGTATGCTTTCTGTAAGTTTTCCGGTTTCTGGGGGCGATATTCCAAAATTTTATTGCCGTAGTGGTAGAAAATGTTTAATTTTACCATGTGTTATAAGTGTTGTGGCAAAGTGTGTCAAGGAATCAAATGGATTTAGGCTATTTCATAGGCAGCGCCAAGACGGCGATAGACGGAAAGGGAAGGTCTTCCTTCCCCAGGGAACTCCGTCGCCAGCTGTGGGCTACCGAAGGGACTGAGTTCGTAGTCGCTCGCGACCCGGACCACACCCTCCGGTTGTACATGCTGCCTGAGTACGCCAAATTCATGGCCGAACTCGATGCGTTCATAGATCGCCCTCGAGCCGATGAATTCCGGAAACAGCTCGATGCCAGCCTAGTAGAAATGGATGGCCAGAACCGCATTCTTATTCCCAAGAAATTGTTGGAATATGCGGGTCTCACGACAGAAGTGGTTTACACTCCCGGTCGTGGACGCTCTCTGGAATTGTGGAACCCCGAACGATTCGAAAACAAGAGCAAGATCGATACCGATGCTGCTCAGAAGTCGTTCGACGAAATGTTCCGCCTAATCGGTTCGTCGGGAGGTCTTGATGGCAAACGCTGACCTCAGACAAACTAATTTACAGACAAACGAATATTCTGCGGCTCTTGCCGGCGCTACCGATGGCGTGTTCTATCACGACCCCGTGATGCTTGCCGAATGCCTTGATGGGCTGAACATCAGGCCTGATGGTACCTATGGCGACTGCACGCTCGGCGGTGGCGGACATTCCTACGCGATTGCGAACAAATTAAACGAAGGCGGAACGCTCCACGCGTTTGACCGTGACGAGGAAGCCGTTGCGTTTGCGACCAAGCGCCTTGCGGGTGTAAAGTGCAAGTTCGTTGTGCATCCGGTGCGCTTCGGTGAACTGAAGAACGAGATTGCACCGAATACTCTCGACGGCATTCTTTACGATTTGGGAATCAGCAGCCACCAGGTTGACGATTCCAAGCGCGGGTTCACCTTTGTGGGCGATAATCCGCTCGATCTCCGCATGGACCGCCGTGAAGGTGTATCTGCGCAGGAATGGCTCAAGAATGTCGATGCAGAAACGCTTGCCGCGGCCCTCCGCAAGAATGCGGATATGGACCGTGCGTTCAAGCTTGCAACCCGCCTTGTAGAAATGGCGGGCACGGTGAAGGCCGGGAACCGCGATATTCTCCCTTCCGACGTGAAGGCCGTGGTGGAATCGGTATTCCCCGACAAGAAGCGCGAAGTGAACGGCCTTTTGGCACGCGTTTTCCAGGCTATACGCATGGAAGTGAATGGCGAACTCAAGGAGATTGAAGATAGCCTGAGCGCCGCGGTGGACTGCCTCAAGGTGGGTGGTCGCCTGGTGGTGATGAGCTACCATTCGGTGGAGGACCGCTGCGTGAAGGAAACCGCCGCGAAGTTCGAGAGGGCCTGCATTTGCCCCGAACGCCAGCCGGTGTGCACGTGCGGCGGCAATCACCAGCGCCTGCGCAAGGTGAACCGCAAGCCGATTTTGCCGACAAGTGAAGAGATTGCAAGGAACAGCAGGGCTCGCTCTGCGAAACTGAGGGTGTACGAACGGGTATGAGCGCTACGGATAAATTGCCGGTACCGAAGACGAACAGGGCGACCTTCCTGATCGTTGCGGTTGTGTTCGTGCTGATTGTCATCGGCCTCGTGACTCCCTTGTACCTTCAGAACAGGGTGAATGCGCTCTATTCGAAGTCCTATGCGCTTTCGAACGAGATCGTTTTTTTGAAGCGCGACATTTTGATGCTGGACCTAAAAATAAATCAGTATTCGTCGCTCGAATACCTGTGCGGCTTTGCCGACTCGGTGGGGCTCGGGCTCAATGGTGTCCCCGTGAAGGTGATGGATGCGGGAGGTCCCGGTGTACAATAGGGTAAAATTGGAACCGCTGGCCTTCCTCAAGTGGGTCGTGATGAGCCTCGTCGGCGTGCTGATGTGGCAGACTTTCAACATCCAGGTGCTCAACAGCGAAGTCTACCAGACCAAGACGAAGGATCGCGTGACGAGTACGCGCAACGTGTATGCGGGTCGCGGGCGCATCATGGACAGGAACGGTATTGTGTTTGCCGACAACTATCGCGATACCACGAAGGGCGTCGATGACTATAGCCGCATATTCTTGCAGGGGCATCTGGCGAGCCAGATTGTCGGGAAACTCGATTTCAACGGCCGCGGCAACATGGGCATGGAGAAGGTGTTCGACACCACGTTGAGCGGAATCGAAGGGATACGCGTGGGCGTGCGCGATGTCCAGAAGCGCGAAATTTACAGCCGTTCCGAGGAAGTGGCGAAGGCGGAACCGGGACTGAACCTAGTCCTCACCATCGACCGCAACATGCAGGAAATTGTCGAGAAGGCCTTGAAGGATGGCGTCGAGGAGTTCCAGGCGGCAAGTGCAAGCGCTGTGGTCATCGAGCCCGTTACGGGAGAAATCCTCGCGATGGCGAGTTATCCGACGTTTGACCCGAATTCTAGAACGCAGGGCGTGGGGCGCATGGCCAAGAATGACATCGTTTCGCTTCCCTACGAGCCGGGCTCTACCTTCAAGGTGATTACGGCTGCCGCCGCCCTCGAAGACGGCATTGTTTCGCCGGACAAGGTTTACCCGAGCAATGGCGGGCGCTGCTGGGAATGGTGGGAAGGCAATCCGAAGTTCAAGAACGAGAAGCCGATTTGCGATTCCCATGTCATCGGGGAGGTGGATATGCCCGAGGCCATGGCACAGTCCTCGAACGTGTACTTTGCGAGGGTCGCGGATGCGGTTGGCGCCGACAGGTTCTATCGCATGGCGCGCAGCTTCGGTATTGGCATCCAGACTTCGGAATATTTCCAGGGCGAGGAAAGCGGACGCCTGTTGAAGCCCTTCGAACTGGAACGCGATGCGCGTACGCTCATGACGATGGGCTACGGGCATGCCGTGATGGTGACCCCGATACAGATGGCGATGGCGTATGCGGCAATCGCGAACGGCGGTGTGCTCATGGAGCCGATGATTGTGAAGGAATGGCGCGATTGGCAGGGCAACGTGGTCGACAAGAAAAAGCCGACGGCCGTTCGCCGCGTGATTTCGGAGAAGACTGCGGCCTCTATCCGCAAGATGCTCCAGCGCGTGGTGTATGACAAGAAGGGAACGGCAAAGCAGGCGATGAGCAAGAAGATTCCGAATGTGATTTTTGGTGGCAAGACGGGTACGGCCGAAAAGTATAACCACGTGACGCGCAAGTACGACAAGAATCGCCAGGTTGCTTCGCTTATTGGCCTTGCTCCGATCGAGGATGTTCGCTACGTGTGCATGGTCTTGGTCGATGACCCGAATATGGACAAGGACCGCGGACATACGGGTGGCGTCACGGCGGGCCCTATTTTCCGTCGGATTATGGAAGGGATCTACTTCCATCCGCAACTTTCGCCGATTTCGTATAACCTGGCGCAGGTGAAACGCGATACTCCCTGCGATGTCGATTTTATGGGAATGCCGCTCGATGGCGCGAAAAAGGTTGCAAGCGACAGGAACTGCAAGGTGGCTTTTGACGGCGTGGGTTCCCGCGTTATTTCCCAGCGCCAGAACACATCCGATACGGCGGGCGTGACGCTTGTCCTTGGCGAGATGGCCGCATCGAAGATGCCTGACTTGAAGGGGCTTTCGCTGCGCGACGCCATGGAAATTATGGGCAACATCCGCGTGAACGTGGAATACGAGGGCAAGGGCCATGTCGTGGCGCAGTCCCCGATGCCGGAGGAAGAACTACGCAAGGGTACAATTTGCAAGCTGAAGCTTAAGGAGAGAGGTTGATGATTTCGGAAGCTTTGATGCAGAATTTGTCTGTCAAGGGACTTTGCGACGATTCCCGCCGCGTGAAGGCGCAGGACCTGTTCTTCTCCATGCCCGCGGATGGCTATGAAGAATTTGCGCGCAGCGCCCTTGCTTCGGGTGCCGTTGCCGTGGTGAGCGAACAGGCTGCCCCTGCAGGGCTTGCCTCCAAGTGGATCCAGGTCTCGGACGTGAAGGAAGCTCGCCTGGAAGCAGCCCGTGTATTTTACAAGGATCCGTTCGCGAAGCTCCGCTGCCATGCGGTGACAGGTACGAACGGCAAGACGACCAGCGCCTTCCTCATGAATGCGATGCTTGAATCGGCAGGCCGGAAAACGGCTCTCCTCGGCACCATCAAGAACAAGATTGGCGAATCGTCCGTTCCCGCGACGCTCACGACTCCGGGCCTTTTGGATTTGTTCGCGTTTGCCTCGAAGGCTGTTGCGGCCGGATGCACCGACCTCGTCATGGAAACGTCGAGCCATTCGCTGCACCAGGGGCGCGTGGCCGGAATTCGCTTCAGGAGCGGGCTCTTCAGCAACCTCACGCAAGACCATCTCGATTACCACAAGACGATGGATGCCTATTTCGAGGCCAAGAAACTCCTCTTTACGAAATACCTTGCCGATGATGGCGTTGCCGTGGTGAACATCGACGATGCGCACGGTGAGAGACTTTTTGATGAACTGAAGACGCTCGGGAAAAATGCCGTCGCGGTTTCGAGACTCGGGAATGCGAAGGCCTCCGTGAAGCCGGAAGGCGACGTGCAGAATACCGAGAACGGCCTCGTGTTCAGCCTGCCTGCCGTTGCGAAGGAAAAATTCGAGACGCCCCTCTGTGGCGACTTTAACGTGGATAACGTGTTGCTTGTGCTCGCCTGGGCGAATGCGGTCGGAATCCCGGAACTCTCGATGCGTGCTGCGCTTGCGAGCGTCCGCGTGCCGGGACGTTTCGAGAAGGTTTGGAACAAGGACGGAAAGCATGTCGTGGTCGACTATGCGCATACGCCCGACGCCCTGGAACGCGTGCTTACGACGGCGCGCAAGCTCTGCCGCGGGACGCTCTCTACGGTATTCGGCTGCGGAGGTGACCGCGACCGCACCAAGCGCCCCATCATGGGCCACATCGCGGAAACGATTGCCGACAAGGCTTGGCTCACTTCCGACAACCCGCGCACGGAAGACCCGCTCGCGATTATCGAGGATGTGCGCGCGGGAATGAGTACGGACAAGTTTGAGGTCGTGGCGGACCGTGCGGAAGCCATCCGCAAGGCATGTGCCGCGCTGAAGGATGGCGATTGGCTCGTAATTGCGGGCAAGGGCCACGAAGATTACCAGATCGTCGGCAAGACGAAGCATCATTTTGACGACCGCGAAGAAGCGGTGAAGGCGATGGAAGAATGTTAAAGCTTGATTTGACAGTCCGCGAAATGCTGGAAATCCTGGAAACATCCGCCGTGGGTGTTCCGGCCAGCGTCTTGAAGCGGAAAGTGAATCTCTGCATGGATTCACGCGAGAAGGCCAAGGGCGTAGTGTTCTGGCCTATAAAGGGAGCGCGTTTCGATGCGCACAAGTTTGTCTCTCAAATGGAAAAGGATGGTGCGCTGATGAGCGTTGTGAACCAGGAATCCGTAGAAAGCAATTCCATCAAGATGTATGCCCCGGTGGAAGATACCACCAAGGCGCTGCTCAAGCTCGCCAAGGGCTACCAGAGGCTCTTCAAGGTGAAGAAGGTCGCCATTACCGGAAGCAACGGCAAGACGACCACCAAGGAGATGACGAAGGCCGTGCTCTCCATGAAATACAAGACCCATGCGACGCAGGGCAACTTCAACAACCATATTGGCGTGCCGATGACGCTGTTCCAGCTGAAGCACAGCCATGAGGCTGCTGTCGTCGAGATGGGAACGAGCGGTCCCGATGAAATCCGCCCGCTTTCGCTGGCCGCAGAACCCGATGTCGCCGTGATTACGAACATCGGCGCTTCGCATCTGGAACGCCTTGGCGATTTGGACGGCGTGTTCCGCGAAAAAATTACCATCAAGGATGGCCTCAAGACGAACGGCACCTTGATCGTGAATGCCGATGACCCGCGCCTCTGCAAGGTGCGTTCGACAAAGAACATGAAGGTCGTCACGTTCGGCGTGCATCGCGGAATCGTGAAGCCCGAAAGGCTCACCTGGAACGAGAACGCCTGTGCCGATTTCTATGTCGGCCGCACGCATTTCGAACTGAGCGTGCCGGGGACGCACAACCTCTACAATGCGCTTGCGGCGATTGCCGTGGGCGAGGCTTTCCGCGTGCCGAAGGCCGATATCGCGAAGGCGCTCAAGGCTTTCCATGCGACAAACATGCGCATGGAATTCCGCAAGGGCAACGGATTTAAGATTGTTTCGGACTGCTACAACGCGAACCCCTCTTCTACCCGCATGGCGCTTCAGACCATCGGCAACATGAACGTGCGCGGCTGCCGTATCGCAGTCCTCGGCGACATGCTGGAACTCGGAAAGGCGAGTCGCGAAATGCACCGCGAAATCGGAAAGCTCGTTCCCGAGATGAATTTCGACCTGCTGCTCGCTGTGGGCGAGGATGCGAAGGAATATGTGAAAGGCGCCAAGGAAGGCGGCCTGGAGCAGGCTTTCCATTTCGATTCTGTGCAGGACGTGATTGAGTTTTTGGGCGAAGTGGTCTGCGAAGGCGACGTGCTCCTCGTGAAGGGCAGCCGCGGAATGCATATGGAACAGGTGGTGGATGCCCTGCTCAAGCAGGCTCCGGTTTCTAAGGCGTAAGGTATCGAGAAGTTAAGATGAGCAACCAGACTACAGGCGTAAACAAGCTGCTTCTGCTGTCAACACTCTTGTTGATGAGCTTTGGCATCGTTGTCGTTTATACGGCCTGTACCCAGCATGCGCTCAGGATGGGACTTGCCCCGGAATACTACCTGAAGAAGCATTGCATGATGGTGCTGGTAACGCTGCTTGTCATGCTCTTTGCTGCAAAAATCGATTATTCGGTCTGGAAAAAATTCTCGCGCGTCATCTTTGCGGGGGGCTGCGCCCTGACGGTATACTGCCTCATTTTCGGGAAGGCGCATCTTGGTGCCAAACGCTGGGTGGATTTTGGATTCTTCCAGCTGCAGCCTTCCGAGGTGCTGAAGTTCGGGCTAATCGTGATGGTGGCGGTCAAGCTTTCGGAGGCGGGCTCCGAAATAAAGAGCTTGAAGTGCAGCTTAATCCAGCCTGGAATTCCTTTTGCGATTGCGGCAATCCTCCTGATTTTGCAGCCCAATTTCTCGATGCTGATCATGTTCGCAAGCATTGTCGTGGCCATGCTTCTTGTTGCCGGCGTGAACTTCAAGCACTTGCTGCCGGCGTTGGGGGGCGGGCTCCTGATGGGTGTAATCATGCTTCTGGTGAAAAGCCATTCTTCGAAGCGCATTGCCGCTTTCCTGGATCCGTCGATGCACCAGGACAGTGCTTACCAGGCGGAACGTTCTCTGGAAGCCCTCGGCAATGGCGGTTTTTTTGGAACAGGAGTTGGCATGGGCATCCAGAAACTCGGATACCTTCCGGAGGCACACAAGGACGTGGTGTATTCGGTCATAGGCGAGGAATTTGGATTTATCGGGACGTTCTGCGTGCTGTTCGTTTTTGGAGTGCTCTTCTACCAGGGATTCGAGATTGCGAGGAATTCTTCGACTCGCTTCGGAAAGTATATGGCGGTGGCGCTGACGACATCCCTGTTCCTGAACTTTATCGTCCATGTGTGCGTGAGTACGGGGCTCATCCCGACAACGGGCCAGCCGCTTCCCTTCCTCAGCTTTGGCGGGACGAACCTGATTGTTTCCGGCCTGTTCATAGGAGTCCTGTTGAATATTTCCAAGTCCGGGACGGGAAAGAGAATAGACGAGCCCTATGTGGGCGGCGAGAAAACGAACGTCTATACGTTCGGCGGTTTTGATATAACGAGGGCTGAATCATGAAAAAGTTCCTGTTTGTGTGCGGTGGCACCGGTGGCCACATTTTCCCGGCAGTTGCGATTGCCGAAAGCCTAAAGAAAAAGGGCTATACGGACATCACGTTCGCCGGTCGCAAGGATTCTATGGAAGAACGCCTTGTGGCTGCTAACTGGCCTTATGAATATATCACGGCGGAACCGCTCCACCGCGGTCCGTTCCTCAAGAATTTGGCTCTTCCGTTCAAGCTTTCGAAGTCGCTGGTGCGTGCGAAGAGCGTCGTGAAGAAAGTGAATCCCGATGTGGTCGTGGCGACGGGCGGCTACGTGTCGCTCCCGATTGTGATGGCGGCAGGCCGTCTCGGAATTCCCGTCTACCTGCAGGAACAGAATGCCGTTGCCGGTGTCGCGAACAAGGTCGGGTCTCGCTATGCGAAGACTGTGTTTGTGACCTCCGATGATGCGGCGAAGTTCTTCCCCGCAGAAAAGTGCATGGTCTTTGGAAACCCCGTGCGCAAGCTGCCCGATGGCGATTCGCTTGCTCGTCCGGCCGAGTTTGCCCCAGGCAAGAAGGCCGTGTTTATTGTGGGCGGTTCGCAGGGCGCAGCCGGTATCAACAACAAGATTGAAGAAAGCATCAAGACGATTGCCGCCCGCGACGACGTGTCTGTCGTGTGGCAGGTGGGCGTGAAGAATGTCGAAGCCATCTCGGAACGTGTCGGCAATGTGCCGAATGTCGCCATCCGCGGGTTCCTCGACGGAATCTACGCCTACATGAAGCATGCCGACCTGATAATCAGCCGTGCCGGGGCTTCCGCCCTGGCCGAGATCCTCGCGTTCGGAAAGCCGTCGATTCTGCTCCCGTTCCCGCATGCGACAGCGAACCACCAGGAACACAACGCCCGCGTGGTCGAAAAGGCGGGGGCATGCCTCGTCGAGCTCGATGCCGAAGAGAACCACCTGTGGGAAAAGGTGGAGCAGCTTCTGGCGAATGAAACCCGTTTGAATGCTATGGCCGCTGCCGCGAAGGGGCTGGGAATGCCCGATGCCGCCGACCAGATCGCGAAGGCCATCTTGGAAAAGGAAGAAGCGTAATGCAGATCAATGATTGTAAACGTGTTCGTCGTCTCCACTTTGTGGGCATCGGTGGCGCCGGGATGTCCGGCATTGCCGAGGTGCTGCATGCGAATGGATTTGAAGTGTCGGGTTCCGATACGGGTGAAAGTCCCGTCATCGACTACCTCAAGGGTCTTGGCATCAAGATTGCGCCGAAGCACGAAGCGAAGAACGTGGAAAATGCCGACCTGGTCGTGTATTCGTCCGCCGTTCCGCACGATAATCCCGAACTCGTGGAAGCGCGCAACCGCCGCATCCCCGTCATTCGCCGCGCCGAAATGCTCGGCGAACTCATGCGCATGAAGTATACGCTCTCGATTTGCGGGACGCACGGGAAGACGACGACAACCTCCATCGTCGGTGAAATCTGGGAAGAAGCCGGTCTCGACCCGACGATTATCGTGGGTGGCGTGGTGAAGGGCAAGGGCTCGGGTGCCAAGGTGGGCAAGGGCGACTACCTGATTGCCGAAAGCGACGAGTTCGACCGCAGTTTCCTTTCGATGATGCCGTCTTCGGCCATCGTGACAAACATCGATGCCGACCATCTGGATACTTACGAGAATATTGAGGATATCAAGGATGCGTTCGTGCAGTTCGTGAACAAGATTCCGTTCTACGGCCAGGCAATCCTCTGCCTCGACGACCCGAACGTGCAGGCGATTCTCTCGCGCGTCAGGAAACCGGTGATAACATATGGCTTTACTCGACAGGCCAAGTATCGCGTGGACAACCTTCGCTTCGAGAAGGGATATCCCGTATTTGAAATCTTGAACGACGGCGAAAACCTGGGCGAATTCCGCCTCCAGATTCCGGGCCGCCACAACGTGCTCAATGCGACCGCCGCCGTGGCGCTTGCTATCGAGGAAGGCATTTCTGCCGATGTGGCCCGCAAGGCGTGTGCCGCGTTCCAGGGCGTGACGCGTCGCTTCGAATTCATGGGCGAGAAGAACGGCGTGATGGTGTTCAACGACTACGCGCACCACCCGACTGAAGCGACCGCGACGCTGCTTGGCTTCCGCGAGGCTTTCCCGGACAAGAGGATTGTCGTTGCGTTCCAGCCGCACCTTTTCAGTCGCACCCGCGACCAGCACGAAGCTTTCGGTATGGCTTTCGCGAACTGCGATGTGCTTTTGGTGACGGATATCTATCCGGCGCGTGAACGCCCCATCGAAGGCGTGACAGGCGCGCTTGTCGCAAACAGCGCGAGCGACCGCGGCCACCGCAATGCCCGTTTCGTGGGCGACCAGATGAACCTGCTTCCGATTCTGAAGGAGGAACTCAAGGCGGGCGACGTGGTGGTGCTGATGGGCGCCGGAAGCATCTACAAGTTGGGAGACCGTATTTTGGAGGAATGCATTTGACCGAATCCAGGACGACATTCCTCGGCCGTCGCATCGGCTACAACGAGAGCAAGCGCAAGGAGGCCCGCGTTCAAAAGCTGAAACGCGGCTTCAAGGGCGCCGTTCGTTGGTTCGTGCGCCGTGGCTGGATTGTTGCAATCCTGCTAGTTGTCGCCGGTGTCGCTCTCTGGACGAACCGATTCTACGTGCAGCGATTCAACCCGCTCGAACTGCGCCATTTGCAGTATATCGATATCGAGGGGAATCGCATGCTCTCGTGGGAAGACGTTATCCAGAATGCGCAGGTGGAACCGGGAATGCTCATGTCGGAACTCGAACCTGATTCGGTAGAAAAAATGCTGATGCAGATGCCGCTCATCCGTTCGGCGGAAGTGGAGAAGAAGTTCCCCTCCTCCGTGACAATCCGTTTGCAGGAGGCGGATCCCGTGGCTTCGTTCTTCGAAGGGGGCAAGGCGACTGTCTATTCCGAACGCGGAGTGCCCATGCCGCTATCGATGTCGACTGCGCTCAGGCTTCCGATAGTGGAACCCGGTTCCATGGACGAAATCAAGCGCATATGCAAGTTTCTCTCCGAAATGCGCAAGATCGATTCCAAGCTTTTCGGCCAGATTTCCCAGGTGGGCTGGGATTCGGAAGACAAGGCCTTCGAGGTGTTCTTCCGCGATGTCGAGTTTCATGTGCTGTTTCCGCAGTCGGGTTGGAACAGCGATCTCTTCGCCCTGTACGAGATGGTCAAGGCGGGATTTCCGAAGGATTTGCGTTGTGCCGGTGAATTGGACATGCGTTATGCCGGTTTTGCTTATGTAAGGAATTTTGACAAGAGGTGTGTCAATGGATGAAGCAAGGAATGAAATGAGGAAAGAGGACCTGATATTCGGTCTGGATATCGGAGCCTCGAAAATTAACCTGTTCGTCGGCATGGTGGACGGAGCCTCCGTGCGCGTGTTGGAATGCGGGGACTTCCCGCTTACCAATGCGGACGAGTTCGATCACGTGGTCGAGACGCTCAAGAATGCGGCCCAGTCCATCGAGTCGACGGTCGGCGTGGATGTCCACGACGTGTACGTGGGTATCGCCGGAAAGCATGTCTCCTCGTTCAACTACAGGGGACTCATTACGCTTCCGACCGGAGAAGTCCGCAGCCAGGATATCGAAACGGTCAAGGACCAGGCGAGCACGATTCCCGAATCGGCCGGGCAGATTATCCACGTGTTCCCGGGCGAATACACGCTCGACGACCAGCCGGGCATCCGCAACCCGAAGGGCCTCAACGGCCGCCGCCTCGGCGTCGAAGTCCAGGTGGTTACCTCGCGCCCGAATGCCATCCAGAACCTGGACAAGTGCGTAAAGAGCGCCGGTCTCCACACGATGGAATTTGTGCTGGAACCCCTTGCTGCCGCCTATGCCGTGCTCACCGAGGATGAAAAGGAACTGGGAGTCGCCCTGATTGACATTGGCGCCGGTTCTGCCGACGTGGCCGTGTTCGTGGGCGAGTCCGTTCGCTATACGGTTTCCCTTGACCTTGCTGGGAACAGTATCACGAGCGATATCAGCAAGTGCCTCCAGGTTCCCATTTCGCTTTCGAAGGCCGAAGAAATCAAGAAGAAGTACGGCACCTGCAAGATCAACAACCTTATCGAGGACGAGACGTTCCCGGTGCCCGGCGTGGGTGACCGTGGCGACGTGCAGTGCTCCCGCAAGCTCCTTGCGCGCGTGATCACGGCCCGTGTCGCCGAGATTTTCAAGATGCTGAGCGATGACCTCCAGAAGCACAAAATCGACGGCCTCATCAACGGCGGAATCGTGCTGACGGGCGGCTGCTGCGCTCTCGAAGGAATCGACGAGATTGCAGAGAAGGTGTTCCACAAGCCGGTGCGCATCGGGCTTCCCAAGTTCTTCAGCGGAATCCAGGAAGCGTTCCGCAAGCCATCCTACGCGACAGGCATCGGGCTCCTGCATTACGCCGCCCGCAAGCAGCGCGAGAACAGAAGGAACGAGACGGGTAAGCAGATTACGGTATCCGTCAAGAAAGGTCTTCAGTGGATCAAGGATTTGGTCCAGACATACTTTTAAACAACAAAAACCAACCACTCAATCCCAGGGAGAAAAACTATGAGTGAATACATGAACGGGACATCCCATATCGAAATGGATGAATCCACCCTCAACAACGCGAAGGTGAAGGTGTTCGGTGTCGGCGGTGCCGGCGGCAACACCGTGAACCGCATGGTCGGCATGAACATTCAGGGCGTGGAATACTACGCCGTGAATACCGATGCCATGGCCTTGGAACTGAGCCTTGCCGATCACAAGATTGCCATTGGCCAGAAGACCACCAAGACTCTCGGCGCCGGCGCAAAGCCGGACGTGGGCCGCAAGGCTGCCGAAGAAAGCGTCGAGGAACTGAAGGAGGCCATGAAGGGGGCCGACCTCATCTTCGTCACTGCCGGCATGGGCGGTGGAACCGGAACGGGTGCAGCCCCGGTGATTGGCGCTGCTGCTCGTGAACTCGGTATCCTTACCATAGCCGTAGTCACCAAGCCTTTCAGGCACGAAGGCCCTGTCCGCTCCAGGAATGCAGAAAAGGGCATCAAGAACCTGAGGGACACGGTTGACACCATGATTGTGGTTGACAACAAGAAGCTCATGAACGTGGTCGAGAATACCGACAAGAACATGACCCTCGAAGGCGCGTTCAAGCTGACTGACGACATTCTCGGTAACGCCGTCCGCAGCATTTGCGACATCATGTTCCGCCATGGCCTTATCCACGTTGACTTTGCCGACGTGAAGACCGTGATGACCAACGGCGGCTCCGCCCTCATGGGCACGGGCATTGCCGAAGGCGAAAACCGCGGCATCAAGGCTGTTGACATGGCCCTCTCTTCTCCGCTTCTCGAAGACGTGAACGTGGAAGGCGCTACCGGCGTGCTGGTGAATGTTTCCCACGGCGAAAGTTTCTCCATGATCGAATACAGCGAGGCCATGGAACATATCTACGAGGCCGTAGGCGACATGGGAGACCCGAATATCATCATCGGCGATATCCTCCTCCCGGAACTCGGCGACAAGGTTTGCATCACGATTATCGCGACAGGCTGCGGCAACACCGGCATTCAGCAGTCCGCTTCTGCCCAGGTGGCTCAGCAGCCCTACGTGGCTCCGACACCCCGCCCGAGCGACCTGGTGAACACCATCGGTAGCCCTGCAGGCTTCTCGCAGGCCCCGGTCCAGCAGGCTCCCGTCGCGCCGCAGCCGGTGCAGCCGACTCCGCGTCCGACCAGCCTGAATTTCGTTGCCCTTGCGCACAACACGGTTGCCATGCCGGCCGTCGCTCCTGCCGCTCCGCAGGCGACGTTCACACAGCAGGGTGCCGTGCAGCAGCCCGCTCAGGGCTATGCTGCTCCTGAATTCTCGGCTACGGCTCCCGCTGCCGAAGAATCCATTCTCGGGACTCCCAACGCCTCCCTTCCCGAAACGCAGGAATTCTCTGCCGTCGCGGATGTGGACGACATGAACGGAGTCCATGAGACTGCTTCTGTGAGCGCCATGCGCGAAGAACCGGCCAACCTCGGCACTCCGACTTTTATCCGCCAGCAGGCCCTCGCGGCTGCCCCCGCGGCAAAGTCCACGCAGTACGAAGCCGGTTCCCTCAAGAGCAACGGTGTTGACTACGACGTGCCCGCCTTCCTCCGCGGAAACGCCCTGAGCGACATCTTCTAAGATGCCTCTGAAGAACTTCTAGAAAGAAGAATAACACACACACAGGGTGTGCGTATTCCACGCACATCCCCACAACACACAAGGGACTACCTGGGTCTCCCTGCCTGGGTAGTCCTTTTTCGTGTTTTGAATGTCCCTGTTCGGGAATCTTTGCTATTTTAGCGTTCATGAGGTCCGGTGCCCACATCTTCGCTCTCTGTGCGCTCGCGTTTGCCGTTTCGGGCCATGCATACCCGGCGCCCCCGCAGTCGGGCGAACGCGGCTATTTCCAGATAGGCACCGATTTCGACTTCGGGTTCAACGGCGGCCCCACCGACCCCACCTTCGCGGTAGATACCGCCGACTGGTTCGGGGGCAACTGGCGCGGCCTGCAGATTCCGCTCGAAACCGCCCGCAGTTACGAGGAATACCTCGACCCGTTCTTCACCCTCAGTTTCCGCGCGGGCTACAAGAGTTTCCACGTGCTTCTGGAAGCCCCGCTCCGGCGCGATCTCGAGGCCTGGTACCAGGACGACCTTCACAAGAATTTCACGTACGACCCGAGCGAACTCGATATAAACGTGCCGAACAACGCCTACGCCGTGTGGGAAAACCCCGTGGGCTACGTGCAGTTCGGGCGGTTCGCGCTCGACGACCTGAAAGTTTCCAGGAACGACATCCTGGTGGGCGGTGCACCCTACCACGACGGCCTGCGCTGGAAATTCGCTGCCGGCATGTTCCGCTACGATTTCCTGTTCAGCTCGCTCAACGCCTGGCTTTACGGCGACGTGATAGACCATTCGACCGGCTGCCCGCCCGTGGGTACCGAGGCCTACGCGCAAAAATGCACCGAGCGCGACAACCAGGTGGCGAACCAGCGCAACCGCACCTACGACGACAACATCAAGACCTTCATGTTCCACAAGTTCGGCATCGAGACCGAAAAGTTCTGGATTTACATCGCCGAGCAGAGCATGATTGGCGGCAAGGCTCCCGAGTTCCGCTCCATGAGCCCGTTCATATACTGGCACGACAACTACGCGACCGGCTACACGTCGGCAGCGACTTCCGTGGAACTCGGCTACAAGACGAGCAATGGCGCGAAGTTCTATAGCCAGATAAACATGGAAGACATCAACAGCCCGGTGGGCGAGGACGATGACAAGGGCACGAGCCGCTCTGTAATCAACTACCTCGTGGGCTACTATCACGAACTTTCGACCGCGCTCTACGGCAAGTTCAGCTGGAGGCTCGACGTGGTGCGCACCGACCCCGTGGCTGGCAACAGCAGGCTCCCGCTCCTCAAGTACACGAGCCGCCGCAACTACCGCAGCAACTACCGCGAACAGGACGACCCCGATTACGCCGACGCCTACTTTGTGGATTACCCGATAGGCTACCGCCGTGGCGCCGACGCTCTCGACCTGTGGTTCGATTTCGGCTGGCAGTACGGCAAGCACTCGCTCGCGCTCACTCTTGCATGGCTGCGCCAGGGCGACAAGGAAATGTTCACCGACTACAACGTGGCCCTCGCCGGCGGAGAGAATTCCCCCTCCGGCGTGGAAGAGGCCCAGTACCTGGTAGATGCGCTCTACAAGATGAAGGTGAACGGCTGGTTCGGCTTTTATGTGGGAGGCGGGTTCCGCAAGTACGAAAACCTCGCGCACGTGAAGGGCGATGATGGTTACGATGGCTGGCTGCGTTCCGGCGTGAAGTTCACCTTCAACCCGGTCGATACGAAGTTCTAAAAGAAGCTAACCCCTTCAAAGGAGCACCCATGTCCCTGAAACACTCTTTAACCCGAATTGTGGCGTTAACAGCCACGCTCCTTGTAGCCTGCGGCGATGAAGTCACCGAAGTGACCGAAGTCCACGAGACCGGCATGAAGATTGTCGAAGAGGGCGAGAAGTTGCCCGAGTGCACCACGGAAAACGAAGGCACGATGGTTTATGCGCTGGATTCTGCCGCAGCCTACGCCTGTGTCGACAACGAATGGGTTACGTTCAATGGCAAGGACGGCGAGAAAGGCGACAAGGGTGATAAGGGCGCTCCAGGTGATTCTGGTGAAGCTGGTACTTCTTGCACAATGGAGTCCTTGCCCGATAGCAGCGGTTTCAAGGTCATCTGTGGCGGAGATTCCGTCGGCGTTGTGCTGAACGGCGAAAAAGGAGAACAAGGCGACAAGGGCGAAGACGGCAACGATGGTAAAGATGGTCAAGACGGCAAGAGCATCGAAGGGGCCGAGAACTTTTTCATAGATGCTCGTGACAAGCAGATATACAAGAAGGTGACCATCGGGACCAAGACATGGATGGCGGAAAACCTCAATTACGAAACGGCGAATAGCCTTTGCTACATGGATTCCTGTGCCAAGTACGGCCGTTATTACACCTGGGCCGATGCCATGGACAGTGCAGCTGTATTTTCGGATAATGCCAAGGGTTGTGGCTATGATGTAGAATGTACCATAAAGACTCCTGCGCGTGGTATTTGCCCGGAAGGTTGGCATATCCCGGATTCTACGGAATGGAGAACGCTGTATAGCGTGATGGGCAAATCGTCGAATGCCATGCAGGCGAAGGGCTTTGACAATTGGCCTGATGCAACCGATGCGTACGGGTTTTCCGCGCTTCCTGCCGGCGGCTACATGCGTAGCGCTTTCTACGATGTCGGCGGGTACGCCCGCTTCTGGAGTGCCGCTGAGTTTACTGAGTATGATAACTATTCCGCTGACTACTGGTACTTGAATGCGATCGGTGCGACCCTCAGCTTCACTGACGAGAACTTCAGTTTATCAGTCCGTTGCATCAAGGACTAACTATATCTATATTATTCCTAAACCAAGGAGTTTTTTATGGCAGAAATCGGTACACCTCTAAGTTCTAGCGCCACGAAGGTGCTGTTTTGCGGAGCGGGCGAACTCGGCAAGGAAGTCATCATCGAGATGATGCGTCTCGGCGTCGAGGTCATCGCCGTGGACCGTTATGCCAACGCCCCGGGCATGCAGGTGGCCCACCGTAGCCACGTCATCAACATGCTCGACGGAGCCGAACTCCGCCGCGTGATCGAACTGGAGAAGCCCGACTACATCGTTCCCGAGGTCGAGGCGATTGCGACCGACACGCTCGTGGAACTCGAGAAGGAAGGCTTCAACGTCATCCCGACCGCGAAGGCCACCAAGCTCACGATGAACCGCGAGGGCATCCGCCGCCTTGCCGCTGAGGAACTGGGCCTCAAGACGAGCCCGTACCGCTTTGCCGACAATTTCGAGGATTTCCAGAAGGCCGTCGCCGAGATCGGCATCCCGTGCGTGGTGAAGCCGGTGATGAGTTCCTCGGGCCATGGCCAGAGCGTCATCAAGACCGAGGCCGACGTGCAGAAGTCGTGGGACATTTCCCAGCACGAGGGCCGCACCGGCCATGCCAGCCGCGTGATTGTCGAAGGTTTCGTGCCGTTCGATTACGAGATTACATTGCTTACGGTTCGCCATGTGGGCGGAACCAGCTTCCTTGAACCGGTGGGTCACCATCAGGTGGGCGGCGACTACCAGGAATCCTGGCAGCCCCAGCCGATGAAGCCCGAACTCCTGGAACAGGCGAAGGACATCGCGAAGAAGATTACCGACGCTCTCGGTGGCCGCGGCATTTTTGGTGTGGAACTGTTCGTATGCAAGGACCAGGTGCTCTTCAGCGAAGTTTCCCCGCGCCCGCACGATACCGGCATGGTGACATTGATTTCGCAGGATTTGTCTGAATTTGCGCTGCACGCCCGCGCTATCTTGGGCCTGCCTATCCCGAACATCGCTTTCCACGGCCCGAGCGCTTCGAAGGCTATTGTGGTGGACGGCAATTCCGACCACGTGAAGTTCGGCGGCCTGGAAGATGTGCTTGCAGAACCTGACACTGCGCTTCGCCTGTTCGGCAAGCCCGAACTCAAGGGCCACCGCCGCCTGGGCGTGTTGCTTGCTCGCCGCGATTCCGTAGAAGAAGCCAAGGCGCAGGTCATGGCCATGCGCGAAAAGGTGAAGGTCTCGCTGTAAATTTTTTGGGGTGGGGAAAGAGTTTTGATGAAAAAGTTATTTGGATTACTCCTGCCCGCGCTGCTTGTCGCGTGCTACTCGCCGGAACCTTTCGAGGCCGAATCGGTCGAGTCCGCGTCCAGTGGCAAGTCCGATATCGGGACGGTCTTCCCGGTGAACACGCAGAAGCAGATTTGTAACCCCTCCGTATCCCAGGATACGGTAAACTATCCGGCTGCGATGCTCTGGCTGAACTTTGGCGGTACGCTCAAGGTGACTCCGCCGGATTCGGACTTTACGACAAGCGGGGTAATCCAGCACGACCGTCTGACTATTTCCGATACATCGGGCAAGGTGCTCTGGTACATGATGCGCGATACGGCTGCGGGCGAATGCCAGTTCCAGGATCCGGAATGGAGTACGCACGCCGACTATGCCGTTGCGCTCCGCGCCTACGATCTGGACGGGAAGAAGGCCTGCGAGAATCTGGACTACGGTATTTTTGCCGTGCGCATGTCGGATAGCAAGCGGTTCTGGTTCTACGACAAGAATATTATCGAGACGGCGTCTCCGCACCTGTGGGTTTCGCCGGATGCCTCCGTTGATGAGGATGCCGCGGATTCTACGGTGGAAGGCTTCTTTGGCACCGACAAGGTGCGCCTGACCTACGTGGACGGCGATGACAAGATTGTGTTTGTCGATTTTGCGAACGGCGGGCTTGATAAGGCGAAGACGCTTGCAAGGCCTTCCGGCAAGTCCGGCTGGAGCATTGACGCTCCGATGATTTCGCCGGACGGAAACTTCATTGTCTATAACGTGCTCGAGAATCCGACGACGTGGGAAGCCTACATCCAGGAACTTTCCGCAAACTCTTCGCCGGTGAAAATCGAACGCGGGCAGAACTCGCTTTCGGAACCCGCACAACCGCACTGGTTTGCCTATAACGGCAGACTTTTTGTGATGTGGACGGAATTCCCGCAGGGCTCGCAGATGCTCAACAAGAACGACCTCACGCAGGAATCCGTGCAGGACGGTTCCGTGGGTCGCACGGTGATGCGCGAAGTTCGCCTGAATGCGGGTGCCCCGAGCGACCTTGCGGTAGAGTGGGTCGGAGATGTTCGTGAAATCGCCTCCATTCCCATGATTGGCGGGCGCTCTCCCGATGGCAGGTTCCTTGCCACCGGTACAAACTACGGCTATTTGCTGGAACTTCCGTGAGGTACGCAATGAAGAAATCCTTACTCAAGTCTGGCAAAAAATTCGGTGCGGTCGCATCTCTCGCGGCTGTCGCTATCTGCGCGTTCCTTGCGGCATACAACGCTCCGGTCGAACCCGCTACCCCCTGGGAATCCATTGGCGGGTGCGGTGCCGGCGGTTCCGGTGGAGGTGCGAGCGATGGCATCAAGTGGATCGGTCAGGGCGTTTCGGGCGGCTACCTCGAAACGGAAGTGTTTACCAAGTACAGCGTCGGCCAGAATTTCTCGGGCCTTACGCTCACCCCGCATTTTTCGATAAAGCCCACGTGGTCTACAAAACTCGGCGTTTCTGTCCCGCTCGTCTCGCACCAGGGCGAAGTCCAGTACCGCAGTAACCAGGCTCCGACCGACCGCAGTACCGGCGGGCTTGGCGATATCTCGTTTGACTTTAGCAAGACGATTGGTAGCGGGGGAGCGGCATCGCTTTCTGCATCGCTCACGATTCCTACCGGCCAGTACGATATCAAGCGCGGTACGGATGCTTCCGAAGAAATCTTGCCTGCAAGTTTCCAGAAGGGCTCGGGCCTGTATTCGCTCACGCTCGGCTGGGACTACAGCCGCGATACCGACAAGGGAATCTGGCTTTACGGGCTTACGTTCACGTACCCGTTCGCGATGCATCTGATTTCGGGCGAGAACGAGTTCAACGACAGCTACTGGAAAAACATCGAGCACGATGGCGACCGCTTCGAGTACCGCTTCAAGCCCTATGGCGAAAACGACCTCGGTGCCTTCACTCCGCCTTCTGTGGGCGCATCGGTGGCTTACGGTTACCGCGGGCGTGCAGGAATCGTGCAGAGCCTGGGTGTTAACTTGTCTGTACCGCTGGGCGTTGCATGGATTAGTTCCGAGAAGGCGGGCACGTATGACCCGCGTCCCGACCCCGATCATCAGGCGTGGTCTGTGGCGCTTGCCTATGGTATCGAGTTCTCGAATGCGGACTTCCCGGTGTTCCTCGCACTCTCCGTGCCCATACACGACAAGGCGAATGCGGCTGACCCGAGCGATGAATACGATGAATCCCCGATGCGCGAATGGAATGCGCCCGACTGGGGCGACATTCTGCAGCAGTGGACCATCGCTGTCGGCATAAAGGGAAGTTTCTTCTAAAAAAATAAGCCCGCGGGAATTTGCCTGCGGGATTTTTTTTATGAGCGTTATGCTCGCGGGTACTATGCGCGCGGGTGTGTTTTTTTGAAGGCGGTGCGCAGGCGTTCTGCATTCACGTGAGTATAGACTTGAGTAGTAGAGATGTTCGAATGTCCGAGCATCTCCTTCACGCTCATGATTTCGGCGCCGTTTTCGAGCAGGTGCGTGGCGAAACTGTGACGCAATACGTGCGGACTCGCTTTCCCCTCCCAGCCGATGTCGCGCAGCAGGTCGTGGATGTCGTTCCTGAGCGTGCGCAGTCCGAACGGCTTGCCGTCTTCGCTCAAGAATACGTAGCCTGTTGCTGTAGGTAGGTGACCCGCTTCCGCCTCCATCTGCTTGAAGTTCGCGATGCGCTCGATGAAGCTTTCGGTCAAGGGCACGATGCGCTCCTTGTTTCCCTTGCCAAGAACGCGTACGAGTTTCGCATTCACGTCGATGCGGTCCCACGTGAGGCTCTGGCATTCGGAGATGCGGAGCCCCGAACCGTAGATGAGTTCGAGCAATATGCGTGCCCGTACCTGCTGTAGCGTCGGAGGGTCCGGCAGTTCTGGGAATTTTTCGGGCGCGAGGTCTTTTTGCCCGAGCACGTTCACGAGCCGCTTGGGCCGCTTGGGCATAGGGACTGCTTCGGCGGGATTTGTCTCCAGTATCTTCGAACGCACTAGGTACTTGCCGAAGCTTTTTAATGCGGCAAGGTGCTCGCAGATGCTCGTGGGCGCCAGTTTCTGCTTCATCTTCAGATCCCACACGAAACCCTTCACGTTCATCTCGGAAAATGCCGAAAGCGCGGGCACATTCTCGACGCCCGCTTTGCCCGCGGGTATGGGCGTGCAGCCCAGGTGCTCGAGGAACTTCGTGAGCGACTTCTTGTAGGTGTCTACCGTGCGGGGTGAAAAACGTCGCCGCTCCGCAATATACTGCAAGAATTGCTCGATGTGTTCCGGAAGGTTCATGCCGCATAATTTAACAAACAAAAGACCATAATAAAGGGGCTCCTTGTTGGTCACGCCCTTGCGAAAAATCTATTTTAGAGGGTAAGGTATGAATTTCGCGTGCAAACTTGACACACCGACGCTTGTGGACTGCCGCCGATGGGCGGTGGTCGCTTTGGCTGCGACCCTGCTGCTTGCGGGTGTGTCCTCTGCTGCCGACCGCGTGGTGGGGGCGAATGCGACGCTTGACATGGAACCGGGAGCCCGTTCTGCAGCCCTTGGTTCTGCGACGATGGCTGTTGACGGGGATTACCTGGGGCTCACGGCCAACCCGTACCAGCTCGCAAACGTGAACTACGCCTGGGCGTCTTTCTCGCATACGGAATACTACGAAGATACCAAGTTCGATTTTGCATCAGCGGCGATTCCGCTGTCCGAGGGCCAGGGCATTGGCGTGTCCTTTTCGCGATTCGCTGCAGATGACATTCCCTATATCCGCGAGGGCGAACCGCTCCCCGAAGGTAGCGACTACAAGACGCTTTCGATTGCCGAC
The DNA here is from genome assembly GCA_002449765.1 of Fibrobacter sp. UBA7003. Lineage (GTDB taxonomy): Bacteria > Fibrobacterota > Fibrobacteria > Fibrobacterales > Fibrobacteraceae > Fibrobacter. The sequence goes on along the minus strand of DJXN01000012.1, from coordinate 175,960 downwards.
TGGGTGTTTTCTGTTTCGTGGGGCCGACGCCTCACCGATCGGCTGGACTTGGGCGTGGGCTTCCACCTACTGTATCGCGATATGGACCAGACGGGCTTTGGCTTCCGGGGCGATGCCGGACTCCGCTTCCGGGCTGTCGACAGCCTTTTCGTGTCGGCGATGTTGAAGGGCTGGACTTCTTCTGCGACAACATGGGAATCGGGGGAGTTCGAGTATTCTGCTCCCGAAGTCTATCTGGCGGTAAGCTACAGCTTGCCGGTGGCCTACCTTTACGGCAAGTTGAATTTCTACTGGCAGGGGGCCGGGCTCTTCCATCACGAAGCCCGAGCGCTAGATTTTGAAACCGACGAGGAAGTGGGGGGCCCCATCTGGGAAAGCCCGCTCGACTGGCTTTCGGGCGGCCGGGGCGGCATCGAGTTCGCCTTCGATTTCGGGCTCAGCGTCCGTGCGGGGCTTTCGAGCTTCACCACCTTCAAAAGCTTTACTGCGGGTGCCGGACTTGTCATTGCGAAGTTCCTGAAGGTTGACTACGCCTTCGAATCGCACCCGGTGTTTTCGCCTGTTCACCGCGTGAGCATCAGCGTGAGCCCTTACCTGTTCGCCCGCGCTCCCCGTCCGGAACCGAAACGCGATCGCGGCCCGTCCAAATACAAGGGCTCCCTGCTAGAAGAGGAACCCCATCCCGAGGAATCGGCCCCGGAGGCTCCTGCTGCAGAACAGGCCCAGTCTGAGGCCGCCCCGGCGGCTCCGGTGGTCGAGGATGCGTCGGAAGAGGTGCTCGAAGAGCGTCCCGCCGGCGGAACCTACTGGGAAGAATAGGGCGAAAATTAACTTTTTTTGCATTTTATTGGCGATATCCGTCACATTACGAAAAAATTAGTCTATATTTCAATCGTATGACGGAATTAAAGAACTATCGCGAAGTCGGCATTTTTGACTTGTTGTCTGCACCCCTGAACCCTATCGGGGCGTTCGATGCGGAGCAGTTCAAGAAGGATGCCCGGAAGCTGATCGATGACAACCCCGACGACAAGTTTGTCGCCGTTGACCTGACGGGTCTCGATTTTGTCTATAGCGATGCCTATAATGCGTTTGTCCAGTTCCAGGGTGAACTTTCGGGAAAGGGGGGCATGCTCGCTCTCCTGAGCAACAGCGCGACGATAGCGGACGGCCTCAAGAAGGCTGGCCTCGACCGCTCGCTCAAGGTGTTCGCGGCCGAAGCGGAGATGATGTCTTTCTCGCTGCATAGCCATGGCCCGGCAGAACCGCTTCCTCCTGCATCGCCGGTTCCGGAACCGGAAGTCGCGCCGGTCGCGTCCCAGAATGTCCATTCGGCCTTGGATGCCGAACAGCCCCGTGCAGAACGCCGCACTGGTCACAACCGTCGCTTTACCAAGAGTTTCAACGCGGTCGTCAAGGACGAGAAGAAACTAGCCGCCAAGGGCATGAACATGCCGTTCGAGGAAGAATCTTCGTCGGGCAAGACGGTCTTCTTCATCATTCTGATACTCCTGGTGCTCGGTGGCGCCGTCGCCTACTTCCTGATGTGATTTGACCGATGTCGGAAGGCTTCTCGGAGCATCACTGCAAGAAAAAGTACAAGTCACGCCGCCGTAACATCCCCGTTGTACGGCTGCTCTTGTTTGGCATCCTCCTGTTCCTCTTCATCAAGCTGGGAATTGCCGAGAAGGTGGTGAACCTCCTCCCGCTACCCGGGAATTCCGAAACGGCAGAGGTGACCTGGGATTCGCGGTGCAAGGAATTGCATGGCAGGGCTTTCGAACTCAAGAACGGTCTTGGCCAGTGCTCCTGGGTGCTCTCCGATTCCATATTCTACCTGCCCAACAGTTTTTTGCGCTACCTTTCGCAGACGACCAGGTCTTCGCGTCCGCGCTTGCACTGGGTGGCTCCCCGTGATAATTTCTCGGAGGCGACTCTTGTCCAGGTGGAAGATTCTGTGGTGTCTACCTACCTCCATGTTCTCGGGGCGGATTCCTCGTTTTATTGGGTGAACATGGATGACGGATGCCGGTTCCCGGGGCTTTGCCCCAAGCAGCCGCTGGATTGGTCTGCGCTTCCGATTACGGAAGACTTTGACTTCGAGGGCCAGGAATCGCTTCTGGCGATGGATGCTCTCCTCGGGATTGGCGAAGCGCCGGTGCATCCAATTTTGCCTGGCATTGTGCTTGCCGCGGGGAAGGATTCCATGGGCAACTTCATCGAACTTGACCATGGGAACAACGTTGTCTCAAAGATGTCCGGGCTGTATCCGTCGAAAGTTTCTGATTCGCTCAAGGTCGGAGATTCCGTCGATGTCGCAACTACGGTCGGGAGGCTTGCGCCTAGGGACAGCTCGACGTTTTTCCTTTCGGTCCGTCGCAACGGCCTTTTCGTGCGCTGGAAGGATTTCTATTCCGAAGCGCATCCCTTGGAGAAGACCGAAATTGCTAGATTCGTAAAAGATATAGATTTTTGATGGGTCCGGGAATGTGCAGGCGTTTTTTCGATCGGCTTTTTAAGATTGCGGCGGCTTCTGTCGCCTTTGCCGCTGCTCCATTTTTTTGGGCTGCCTGCACGCAGGGCGACGATGGACCGATTCCCGTTTCTGCGGAAGACGATAGCTTTGTAGGGACGGGTTTTTTCCGCAAGGCCACCTTGGATTCTGGGGCGTTCATCCACCTCGTCTCTGATACGCTTTTTATCAATCTCGATAGCCTCTGGAGTTATTCCAACTGCGCTCTCAAGCGCATTGAGCTCGATGCTTCGAACGACGGCGGCTCCTTGGTGATTTCTCCGAAGATAATTATCAAATCCGATGGGGAGGATTGCCCGTCCCCGTTCCTTCATCCCGATACGACCGTCAAGCTTCTGCTGGATGCCGACGACGTCTCCGGCGCATCCGTACTCCGCATCCGCAACGATGAAGGGCGCGAACTCGATACAATCCTCCTGCGTCGTGGACGCTTCGAACGGGACACCTTCGCCATCTATGTGGATTCCCTTTTTGATTCTGTGTCGGCCTTGCCGCTGCGTACCAAGGGCTCGCCTTCGATTCTGAAGGTTGTCGATAGCCTCACTCCGCGTGTCTTTTACTGGCGGCCGATAAAATCCGAATGTGGCCTGATTGTCGACAAGTGCGGCTCGGTCGTGGCGGATACGATTTTCCCGACGGTGTGGAACATGTCCGATACGGCCCTGGTTCCCATCCGCAAGTCGTGTGCGCTGGGAGATTCGACCTATTGCTCGAATAACCGCTGGGTGGACGATTCCAGTTCGATAGGCGATGTGCAGGAACGGACCGACACCCTATGGCATACGAGCCTCTATTATGTCGAAGAAATTCCCGATTGCGCATCGATGAACTCTTTTGCGTTTGACGCATTCTCCGTGGGGCGAAAAGTGAACTTTGCCCGCGAAATCATGGTTCCCGATGAATCCGAAACGGCGTGCGGCCCGTCTGCGCTTCGCGATGTCTTCATTTATGATATCGGACGCAACCGCGTGTTTCCCGATTCTCTCGATGCCGATTCACTTTATGGCCTGTGGAAATCCGAGGCCCGCAAGATAAAGTAACATGCAAGAAATAGAATATTCGTTCTCTCCTGAAATTGCCGAAGCGGACCGCCCGGTGGTCCTGGAATCCCGCATCTACAGGGAATGGCTGGAAGCGTCACAAAAGAAATTTGTCGTGACCAAGGTCCACTTTTCTTCGGTCGATTTCTTGCGGAAAGGACGCCAGCCGCTCTTTATAAAGCTGACTGCGACTGCGACGCTTCCGGATGGGCGCCCGGTGCACGGGATTGTGCTGGTCCGCGGCAACGCGGTTGGAATCTTGGTGGTGCTCCGCTGCGAAGGCAAGAAATACCTGCTTCTGGTGCGGCAACCGCGTTTTGCCATTAGCGAGCAGGCATCGCTCGAAATTCCGGCGGGGATCCTCGACTGGACAGGGGACTACCGCAAGGTGGCCCTCTCCGAACTCAAGGAAGAAGCGCAGATAGATGCCGAGGAATCGGAACTCATTGACCTCATGGATTTCTGGTACCAGGGAAAAAGCGACGGCTTTGCTGCCAGTTGTGGACTCCTGGACGAACGTATTCGCTTGTATGCGATAGAGCGTGACGTGACACCCGAACAGCTGAGGGCGATGGACGGGAAAGACCAGCAGTATACCGAGGAAATCGAGTGGATCCGGACAGAAGTGCTGCCTTACGAGGAGGCTGCCCGCCAGTTCGTGGACGGGAAGAACCTCATTGCGCTGTTCCTGTACGAACGCTGGCTGCAGAGCCACAAATGAGGTTGTGGGCCTCTACCAGTTCCCTAAATTGTTGACGGTCAACCCGACGAAGAAGACCGTCAAGTAGCCGTACCAGAGCGCCGTGAGGACGTAGTTGAGCCCGCGCTTGTAGGCCTTGGGTTCGTTTTTGTTTTTCTCGTGGATGGCGATAACGTTTTTGCGACAGAAATAGGCGCATACGGCAAGGCCGACAATGGATGCGAGAATCAGAAGAACATAAGCCATGCGTTAAATATAGTAAAAGAAAGGAACCATAGTTCAAGGGCTTTAGGATTAACTATCTTTTGCACAAGAGGTTTTACTATGAAATTTTTTGTGACGGGTGTTGGTGGCCAGCTGGGCCACGACGTGATGAATGAACTTGCGAAGCGCGGGCATACGGGCGTGGGCTCGGACATGGCTCCCGCCTATAGCGGTGTTGCCGATGGCAGTGCAGTGACGACGATGCCCTACGTGCAGCTCGACATTACGGATGCCGCTGCTGTCGAAAAGGCGATTTCGGAAGTGAACCCGGATGCGGTGATTCATTGTGCTGCATGGACTGCAGTCGATATGGCCGAAGACGATGCGAATGTGGCGAAGGTCCGTGCGGTGAACGCGGGCGGTACGCAGAACATCGCGAATGCCTGCAAGAAACTCGGCTGCAAGATGACCTACATCAGCACGGACTACGTGTTTGATGGCCAGGGAACGGAACCCTGGAAGCCCGACTGCAAGGATTACAAGCCTCTCAATGTTTACGGTCAGACCAAGCTCGAGGGCGAACTTGCCGTGAGCGGGACTCTCGAAAAATTCTTTATTGTGCGTATCGCGTGGGTGTTCGGCCTCAACGGCAAGAACTTCATCAAGACGATGCTCAATGTGGGCAAAACTCACGACACCGTGCGCGTGGTGAACGACCAGATTGGAACGCCGACATACACGCTCGACCTTTCTCGTCTGCTCATCGACATGAACGAAACCGAAAAATACGGTTACTACCATGCCACAAACGAGGGCGGGTTCATCAGCTGGTACGACTTTACCTGCGAAATCTACAGGCAGGCTGGGCTTGCGACGAAGGTCGTTCCGGTGACTACGGCCGAATATGGCCTCAGCAAGGCTGCGCGCCCGTTCAACAGCAGGCTCGACAAGAGCAAACTCGTGGAAGCCGGTTTCAAGCCGCTCCCCACATGGCAGGACGCCCTTGCTCGTTACCTGAAGGAAATCGGGGGCTAGCGATGGAAGAGAAGAAAACCTACCGCGAAGTGATGCCGGGAGAACTCCCGTGTGAAGTGCCGGAATGCGACGGCGTGATGGTCGTCGACCCCGACAACAGCTACAAGCTCACCTGCGACAAGTGCGGGCACATCAAGGAGTGAATCTAGGGTCTATCTGGACCTGTTCGCCTTGAAGATAAAGTCGTCGGTGAAGATGGTTTCTTTTTTGCCGTCGACATTGAACGATAGGGTTGCCCCGAAATCGGAAACATCCATCTCTACTTCTGCGCCCATGATGAGCGGCAGGTTTTCGTTTCCGTGACCGGCCGGGAATCCGCTGATGACGGGGATGTTGTATTTCTTGAGGCGCTCGGCAAGCATGGCCTGCGCGCTATCGACATCGAGGTCGGTATCGCAGTCGGTGAAATCGCCCATGATGACGCCCTTCACGTTTCCCATGATGCCACGGAGTTCCAGCGAGCTGAACATGCGGTCGACATTCCGCATGGTTTCTTCTAGCTCTTCGACAAAGAGGATGATGCTGTCCCTGGAGTAGACGTCGATGGGCGTGCCGATGAGGGGGACGAAGGATGCCATGTTGCCGCCGACGAGGATTCCCTTGGCGTGTCCCTTCTGGTTCAGGATGTTGGCGGGAATCTTGTAGGTGGGTATATTCCCGAGGAGGATGTCTTTCACGAGAAGGCTACCCGCATCGCGTCCGGCGGACTTCCCGATGAATGCGCTCATGGTGCCGTGGATGCTCATGTTGCCCATCTTTGCTTCCAGTGCGTGCAGGGTGGAAATTTCACTGAAGCCGACAAGCCATTTGGGATTCTTCGCGATATCGTCGAAGTTGATGAGGTCGATCAGGTGCATGGCGCCGAAACCGCCGCGGTTGCAGATGATGGCCTTGATGCTTGTGTCGCGGATGGCGTTGATGAAGTCGTTTGCGCGTTCTTCGGGCGTCCCGGAATATTTGCCCATGTAGAGTTTGCTGACGTTTTCTCCGATGACAGGGACGAAGCCCCATTCCTTAAGGACTTTGGCGGTGTTGTAGGTGTTGGAATCGGGTGTGTTGTAGGCAGGGGAAACGAGCGCAATTTTGTCGCCCTTCTTGAGGAATGCGGGCGCTTTGGCGGGAGGGACTGCCGTCTTTTCGTTGGTGATTCGGATGACGGCGGGCTTTTGTTCCTTGCAGGCGGTGAGGGCAAGGAACGTCAAGATAAAGAGCAGGGGAAAAACGATTTTTTTCATTTTCAATTCTGTAGCTAGGGGCTTGCCTTAAAGATAAAACTTTTTTGAAAAAGATGGTGCCGATTTTAATATATTTGGGTGGAACGTAGTCGCTTTGCTCTTATGGATTTGTCCACCTTGAAAATCGTGTATCCGGAGCTTCCCGTTGTCGAACATCGTGAAGAGTTTTTCGAGATGCTCGAAAAGCACCAGGTAGTGATTGTCAAGGCAGATACCGGTTCCGGCAAGTCGACGCAGTTGCCAAAGTTTCTTTTAGAGTGGTATGCTACAGTTCGTCATTCTCGCGAAGGCGAGAATCTCGTGGATGGTGTTCGAGAAGGGGATCCCCGCGAAGGCGGGGATGACATGAGTGGTTTCAAAATAGGTGTGACGGAGCCCCGCAGGCTGGCGGCGATTTCCATTGCGGACCGCCTGCGCGAAGAACTCAAGGACGAAACGCTTGTCTCCACGAAGATCCGCTTTTGGGAACAGGGCCAGAGTGACGCCCCCATCAAGGTGATGACGGACGGCATTTTGTTGCAGGAATTCCGCCGCGACAGGCTCTTTAGGCAGTATTCGGCCATCGTGATTGACGAGGCGCACGAGCGCTCGCTGAACATCGACATCTTGCTCGGCATTTTCAAGACGGTTCTGCAGGCTCGCCCGGATTTCAAGCTGATTGTGGCGTCGGCGACGCTCGATGCCAAACTTTTCGAGGAATTTTACGACAACAGTTGCGTGCTCGAAGCCGAGGGAAGAACTTTCCCCGTCGATGTGGAGTATTATTTCGGCGGCGGGAATGGAGATCCCCGCCTTCGCGGGGATGACAATACGGGCCGAGACACCAGCGGCAAGGGCGATTCGGGCTTGCTCGACGAGGCGCGCGATGCGATTCTAGATTTGGAAACGCGCCACCGCGACCACCTGCTTTGCTTTTTGCCGACGGAACGTGACATCCAGGACTTGGCGGGCGAACTTGCGCACGAACTGGACTCCGCGACGTTCGATATCCTCCCGCTTTATGGGCGCATGAGCCCCGATGAACAGCGACGCATTTTCAGGCATACGGAAAAGACCCGCGTGGTGCTTGCGACGAACATCGCTGAAACGTCGCTCACGATTCCGGGAATCGCCTACGTGGTGGATACGGGTACTGCGCGCATCTCGCGCTACAATGCGCAGTCGCGTATCCAAGGATTGCCTGTCGAGGATATCTCGAAAGCGTCTGCGCGGCAGCGCACAGGGCGTGCGGGGCGCGTAAAGCCCGGTGTTTGCATCCGTCTCTATTCTCCCGAGGATTTCGAGAAGCGCGACGAGTTTACGGAGCCGGAAATCCGGCGGAGTAATCTTGCGAACGTTGTCCTGCAGTTGCGCAGCCTCGGGCTGGAACTCGAGAACTTCCCGTTCCTGCAGTCGCCACCGCATTCGGCGTTCCGTGGCGCGTACAAGACGCTTTTTGAACTCGGTGCGCTTACCGCCGACAATGCCAGCGGGCATGTGACCAAGCTTGGCCGCGAGATGACGCGCCTCCCGATGGACGTGGCACTCTCGGCGGTGCTCCTGCGGGCGCGGAATGCCGGCGTATTGCAGCCCGCGCTGATTGTCTGCTCGGCGCTCTCCATCCAGGACCCGCGCGTGGTGCCGAGCGAAGAACCCGAACGCACCCGCATCCGCCAACTGCACCGCAGGTTCGCGGGGCACAAGAGCGATTTCCTCACGTTCATCTGCATGTGGAATGCCTTCTGTGCCGAATGGGATGGCAAGACCTGGAATAAGTTGCGCAAGTTCTGCGACAAGAACAGCCTTCATTTTTTGCGTTGCCGCGAATGGATCGATCTGTACGAACAGTTCGGGCGCATCCTCGACGTGAAATTCGAGAATCGCGTGTGCCCGCTCGACAGTTTCCATCGCGACAACCTGCACATTGCGCTTCTTTCGGGATTCCTAGGCGGTATTGCCCTGCGCGATATCGAGAACGGTTGCTATCGCCTAGTGAGCGGGCGCGAGACGCACGTGTTCCCGGGCAGTGACCTTTACGGCAAGAGCGTGGAATGGCTTTTTAGTGCCGAGGTGCGGGAGACCAGCCGCATATTCCTGAACAAGGCTGCTGAAATCAAGCCCGAATGGATTATGCAGGTGGCGGATCCTTTCTGCACGCGCCGCTGGTATGCGCCCACATGGAACCAGGAACGCGGTTTCGTGGAAGCGGTGGAAGAGGTGAGCTTCCGCGGGCTCGTGATTAGCCGCGGCCACCGCGTGGATTTCGCCCGCGTGAACCCCGATGAATGTGCCGAGATTTTCTGGCGCGAGGCCGTTGTGCTTGGTCAGATGGCGCGCCCCTTCGCATTCATGACGCACAACGAGCGTGTGGTCGATGACTTGCATGCGTTGGAAGCCCGCAAGCGCCAATTCGGGCTTGCCCCGAGCGAAGACGCCCTGGTGGATTACTACACGCGCATTGCGCATGAAGTCAATTCCATCAAGACGCTCAAGGACTACATCCGCGAACACACGGACCAGTTCCTCAAATTCGATGCGAAGTTCTGGTTGGAGCAGAGCGAAACGGGTGTAAGCTATACGGATTCGGGTTTCAGCAACCGCGCTTTCGATGCCCTGGCGAAGGGCGACAAGAAGAAGGCTGCAAAACCGCAGGAGCCCACTCTCGGCGGCTCCCTCGAACAGTTCCGCATCGAAGGGCTCGACGGCTCTAGCCGCATGGTGGTGGGCGAGATGGTGTTTGATGCGATGCGCGACTGCGACGGCATTACACTGGACCTGCCTTACGACATGCTCCCGCAGGTGACGCCTGCGACGCTTGCACTTTCGATTCACCAGTGGCGCGAATGGATGACAGAATCCATTATCCGCGAGATGCCCAAGGCTGCAAAAAAGCAGTTGGAAGGCAAACGCGCGTTTATCGATGACGCCTTCTGCGACAAGCTCAAGGCGAACCCGCACAAGGCCCCGCTTTTTAGCCTCTACGAGGTCTTTGCCGAAATCAAGCAGCTCGATTGCGATATCCCGACGGTCACGCCCGAAATGGAAAACCACCTGCGGATTCATGCGAGAATCTTCAAGCAGGGCTTTGCGGAAAAATTCCCTTGCGAGATTAACCCGGAATGGGGAAGTTTCAGGCTCTTTGCGGCGGTGCGCCCCGTCCTCGTAACGTTCGGTATCGACTTTGCGCTTGGCGACATGCGCTTTGGCTGGCGCTTGGGCGAATCGGCGCTCATGACCCCGGCAGAATCTGCCTTCTGGCAATCGTTCCGCAAGCGCGTGGAAGGAAGATCGCCGACCGGGTCGGGGATGACAGAGGGGGACTCCTCGCTTATCGTTGATCGCCTGAATATGCTCGAGACGGGCGGCCTCTATTCCGACGGTTTCAAGACGGCTCTCAAGTCGTGGGTTTTGAAGTCGCTCGCTGCCGACAATCTGGACGCAAACCGTTGCGTGCGTTTTTCGGGCCTCGAGTATTCCCGTGGCAAGAAAATTCGCGACTTCAAGAATCTTGCCGCAAACACCCGCAGCGAAGACGAAGAGATGCGCCTCGCGCTCGTGCGTGCAACTTATGAATCGGCGCTTCTCGGGGCCGACGCTTTCGTGAAAATTTGGGAGATCCTCCGCGAATTCTCGGTGGCGATGCGCCAGGGCGGAGACCATGCCCGCGATGCCATCGCCGCGCTCATGGCAAAGAACAAGTCCATCTCGAAAATCGTGGCGCTCTACCTGCCTGACCACAAGGAAAATACTTTGTTCGAAAGATTGGCCGCGCTCGGTAGCTCACTTGATGCCGGCGACAAGTTGCTTGCATCTTCAATCGGCGATAAAGTCGACCTCTCCGTCAAGGACCTTCGTGAAAAGTTCCGCCCCTTCCTCAAGGCCCGCTTCATGAAGGACCACGAACTCAAAAATGCCCGCGAAATCCTCTCGAAAATGGAACGCATGCAGCAGGACGATGCGGAATACCCCGAGCTCTACCTGCAGGCATCAGCCATGATTGAGGATTTTGAAATCCTCAAGTTCAAGCGCAAGGGCGACGATAGCGAAGAAATCATCGAAGACGATGCCCTTGCCAAACTCAAGGGGCGTTTCGGTCGCCTGAAATAGTTGAAGATTGGCCTTGGACGGGTCAAATTTGCTAAATTTGGGGCGATGAAACTATTTGAGAAAATACTGGCGTGTCTTGTTTTCCTTTGCCTTTCGGCGTGTAACCTGCCGTTCGGCAAGGATGATCCGGTCGTGGTATCGGTTGGAAACAGGAAACTTACGCAGTCTGAAGTCTATCGCATGGTGCCGCAGTGGGATTCCATTTCCGACCGTGAAAAACTGGGCTTTCTGGAACGCTGGATTGACGAAGAGGTTATCTACCAAGAGGCGATGGATGCGAATGTCATGAACGACACCATCCTTTCGACGCAGATCGAAAGCACGATTCGCAAGATGGTGGTCGATTTCTACCTGCAGACGTTTGCCGATACCATGATGATAGGGGACAGCGAAAAACTGAACTACTACCAGACGCACCGGAATGACTATCTCCGTGGAAAGACGACCGTGTCGGGTGCTATCCTCCATTTCAAAGATTGGGCGAGTGCCGATGCCTACTATAAGGAAATGAAAACCCGCGTGTTCAATGTGGTCCCGACGCAGACTCCCCAGGTTAGTTCGATTGTGGAGTTCGAGAACGTGGCTGCCACGCCGGATTCTTGCATGATTCCCGATATCGTGAGCTATCCTCTCGGGAAACTCTCCGTAATGCGCTATTGCAATGGGGCGCTCAAGATGGCGGTGGTCACGGAACGTCTGGATTCTGCCGATGTCCGTCCTTACAAGGAGGTGTCCGAAGACGTGTCCAACATGGTGTGGATTGAGCATCGCAGGGCTGTCATGGATCGCCTCAAGAAAGAATGGAAAATGAAGCGTCCTATCTTTTCGAAGATGAACGTGTTTAATGAAAAGGAAAGCCAATGAAAAAGTTTGGTCTGTTAGTTTTTGCTCTGGGAACCCTTTTGTCGGCGTCTTTTGCCGCCCCGGTGCTTATGGAAGGCATTGCGGCGATTGTCGACGGCAAGCCCATTATGCGTTCGGAGTTCTTGAACAATCTTTACCATTTCCAGGAAACTCCTACGGCAGCCGCGATGAGCGAGCAGGAGCAGAAAGATTACGTTCTCGACAAGTTAATCGAAGAAAAAGTCCTTTTGAGCCGTATCGACCGTGATTCCATCGTGGTGAGCGATGCCGAAATCGACCAGCGCGTAACGGCGCACCTGACCCAGCTTGCGGCAAGCCAGAACATCAACATGGCGACGCTTGAAAAGGCTATCCGTTCGCAGCTCGGTGTGAGCATGGCGCAGTACCGCGACCAGCTTGCAAAGCAGATCCGTAGCCATGTCGAGACCCAGCGCGTTCGCCAGCGCCATGTGGGTGCGGTGAGCCCCACGAAAAAAGAAGTGGACGCTTTCTACAAGGCCTATAAGGATTCCCTGCCGAGACAGTTCAACTGCGTGCAGCTGAGCCATATCCAGTTGAAAATTGAACCGGATCCCGCTATTGTGGATTCCGTGAAGCGTATTGCGGAAGCGCTTATCGACAGCCTGAATTATGGAATCAAGTTCGAACTTCTGGCCAAGAATCATTCGCAGGATTCATCTGCCGAAAAGGGCGGCGATCTCGGTTACTTTAGGCGCGGACTTCTGGATCCGGCATTTGAACGCGCTCTCGATCAGCTGAAGAACGGCCAGTACTATTCGACCCCTGTCAAGACGGACCGCGGCTGGCATATCGTTCGTGTAATCGGCCGTAAGGAAGATGGCGTCCGTTCGGCGCACATCCTTCTCCGTACGATTCCGACGGCTGCTGATTCTGCCCGCGTATTGCGTCTTGCCGATTCACTCCGGACCACGATTAAAACGAAGGCCGATTTCTCGTTGGCCGCCAAAAAGTTCAGTACGGACAAGTCGAGCAACTTTGCTGGCGGGCTTCTGGGCTGGTTCCAGAAAAACGAGATGGAACCTGCGTATGTCGAACCGGTTGCGAACTTGAATGTGGGCGAAGTGTCGGCTCCGGTAGAAATCGACGGTTCTTACCATTTGTTCCGCCTGGACGATTCCCGCCAGATTCGTGAACTCACGCTCGAAGAGGATTACGGTAAGATCGAGGCGATGGCGGCGAATTATCTCGAAAACGAGAAACTGAACGCGCTCATCAAGAAGTGGCGCGAGGAAGTCCATATCGAAATCCGCATGACGGAATAGCTTCGGGAAAAATTGCGAGACGCGAGGTCCACCATGATTCACTTCACCCACGTGACAAAGTCCTACGAGGACAACTGGAAGGCGCTGAACAACATCACCTTCCGTATCAACAAGGGTGAATTCGTTTTCCTCACCGGGCATTCGGGTGCGGGAAAGTCGACCGTGCTCAAGTTAATTTATATGGACGAACGTCCGGATGCGGAACGCGGTGGCCAGGTGATGGTGAAGTTTACCGGCGACTGCGTTTACGACAGCAAGAGTTCCCCGGACAACAGGATACAGGCGTTCCGCCGCAAGATGGGAATCATCTTCCAGGATTTCAAGCTTTTGCCCGACAGGAACGTTTTCGAGAACGTGGCGCTCGCGCTCCGCATTGTGGGAACCCCGAGCAGCAAGATAAATGCGGCCGTTTTTGATGCGCTTGCCCTGGTGGGGATAAGCCAGAAACGATTTGCGATGCCCTATACGCTTTCGGGCGGTGAACAGCAGCGTGTGGCGATTGCCCGCGCGATGGTGCACAACCCGTACTTGCTCCTTGCGGACGAACCGACCGGAAACCTCGACCCGAAAAACGCCGACGAGGTGTTCAAGATTTTCAAGGAAATCAATGCCCGCGGGACGACCGTGGTGATGGCGACGCATAATCCGGACTTTTACCTGAATAGCCCCTTCCGCCGCCTGGTGCTTGACCACGGCGAACTCCTGACCCGTGACCTGATTTAATCGCGCTGGTTATTTTTGTAAACGGAAAAGAGGTCAAGGCCCTTTCTTTTGGGTTGTGAAAAATTTATTCTTAGGGCATGAATTTCAGCGTCCGCTACAACCATGTCGGCTACGCCCCCAGGGGGCCGAAGGTGTTTTTGCTGTCGTGCGACGTGGTGGACAATCCCCTGAAGGGGATTCAGCCCTGGTTCGAAATCCTTTCCGAAAACGGGGAACGCGTGTTCGGTGCCTCGATGGCTGAGAAGGGGCCATGCACCTATACGGACGAATTTGTATGGGAAGGGGATTTTTCGACAATCAAAAAGTCGGGAAAGTATCGTGTTTCGGTAATCAACGCGAAGGGGAACGTGCTTGCCGAATCCAAATTCTTCGAAATTTCGGACAGGCTTGTGCTGGAACAGCTTTCGTCGGCGCTCCGCTCGTTCTATTTCCAGCGTTGCGGCGTGGAACTGACTCCGGACCGTGCAGGGAAATGGGCGAGGCCTGCGGCCCATCTGGATGACAATATCGAATTCCACCCGAGCATGGAACGGAAGGGAACCTGGAATGCGCATGGCGGCTGGTACGATGCGGGCGACTACGGCAAGTATATCGTGAATGGCGGCGTTTCGGTGGCGACGCTCCTTCTGGCTGCCGAATTCGCGGATGACCGGCGTGTGACTTTCGCCAATGCTGACTTTTTCGACGCGGGCTCGTTCCGTGCGAACTTGCTCGAGGAAATCCGGTTCGAACTTGAATTTTTCCTCCGCATGCAGGACGATGACGGTGGCGTGTTCTTCAAGGTGTCGCCGGTGCGCTGGGACGGTTTTGTTTCGCCGTCGCAGTCCGATGCCCTGCAGAAACGCCAGATTCTGGGGAAATCGACCACATCGACACTGAATTTTGCAGGTGCTCTTGCGCAGGCGCATCACGTGTTTGCCCGTGCGTATCCTGGATTTGCGAAGCAGTGCCTGGATGCATCCCTCCGTGCTTACCGCTGGGCCGTCGAGAATCCCGATGTCACTTACCCGCACAATACCGAGGGTAGCGGCGGGTATGGTGACGAGCGCTACGATGACGAGTTCTTCTGGGCGCGCGCGATGCTGTTCCGCGAGGTCTGCGGAAGTATCAAGATTTGCGCGGATTGCGAACGGGATGATTGCGACCACTTCAGGAATCATCTGCTGTCGGACATGGAAAAATGCCCGCCCGATTTGGGCATGAGCTGGCGCGATACGCAGAACCTGGGCTGGATTGCGCTTGCGTTGCAGTCGCAGGACCTTGACTTGCAGGTGCGCGCACGCAACACGCTGAAGGGCGTTGCGGACAAGATCGTGAAGCTTGCTGCCGAAGATGCCTACGGGCTTTCTATCCGCAAGTTCGTATGGGGTTCCAACGGCGAAATTGCGAACCACGCGCTAACGTTGTTCCTCGCAAACGAATGGTTCCCGTCGGCCGCTTATGCGGACTGTGCAAAGCGCATGCTCGACTTTATTTTCGGCAAGAATCCGGTGGACCGTTGCTTCGTGACGGGTTCCGCGTGGAGCTCCCCGAAGTTCATCCATCATCGCATAAGCCATTCCGACGGCATCGCGGAACCTATCCCCGGGCTTCTCGCGGGCGGCATCAATGCCGACAGGCAGGACATGCACAGGTTCCCGCATTATCCGGGCCCGCAGCCGGGATTCTCGTACACGGACGAACGTTGCTCCTTTGCGAGCAACGAGACCGCCATCAACTGGAATGCCCCGCTGGTTGCGGCACTCAGCTTCTGCTGCTGATTTTTAACCGGCGCCTGTTGCACAACATTTAATTTGTTTATATATTAGAACTTGATGAAGTCTATCAGGTTCAGATTTGCAGTGTTTTACGCGCTCGTTTTGGCGTGGCTTGCATTCTGTTGCATGGCCTGTGACCCAGTGGATGAATGGGGCGATCCCGAATACTGGACAGACATTGCTGCATATAAGCCCGACAAGGTAGATTCCCTAGAATTACGCGTTACGTACCAGGCCGGGGACACGGTCTGGGCGGATACATCCGTAGTACAGGATTCGGTGAATAGGATTGTTTGCAGGGACACTTGCGACAGCCTGTTTTCGCTAGGTCGCGAGAACAAGGTTTCTGTAGATATCTCCTTCTATTGCGGCGACAAGGTCGTTGCACTGCCCACGTACGAGATTGACAGCCACTCGGAATACTGGAAACCGGATGACCTCAATTTCCGCTTTGTGGAATATGACGAACGCTCCGTCCGTGGAGATTTTGAGTTCGAGAAATTCCTGCCGCCCGAGGATACGTCCTGTGGCAAGTTCGTGAATTATGCCGCCCTGAGGTTGAAATGTTCCCACGGATGGTGCTATTAGTTGCTTGCCTGGCCTGTGCGGCGCTCGCCTTGGATGATTCGGGGTTCGCGTATTTCGAGGTGTCCCTGGGTGGTCATTATGCGTCGTACAGCATCAAGACGGAATCCTTCACGCATTGGTATCACGATACGGAACGCGACGAGATGGTCTATGACGAGGACCTCACGTACGATATCTTCTCTTTTGAAGGTGGCGGCCCGATGCTCGGTGTGCAGGCGGGATTTTCTCCTGGCGAAAGGTTCGTCTTCTTGTTGGATTTCGGTCTTTTCGTATCGATAGGCGATTCACGCTACAAACTTTATTCCCGCGACAAGGATGAATACGCCGAAACCGAGATTATGGTCCGCCCGCTCTTCGGCTTCGGGCTCAAGGTTTTCCCCTTCACGTCCAAAAACTCTGCCTTGTACGGGTTGTTTGCGGGTACTACGCTCTCTTTCATGTGGAGCGACAACCAGTGGGAAAATTATGGGATGGAGTATTGTGATTTTGATGTCGGCTTCAAGGTCGAGGCGGGCAAACTCTGGAGCATATCGGAATATTACCTTGTCGGGTTCACCTTGACTGCGGGATTTCACGTCACTGCCGCTGGCCCCAATAACGAAGAATATGGCGACGATAGATTCCGGATAGGGGAGAACCCGAAACGCGACCCCGTCGATGAATGGAATAATTTCCACTTGGGTTTGTCGTTGACCGCCGCCAGTAAGTTGTTTTAAAGTGGCTTGATTTCCCTGATTTCGCCTGGCTTTAAATTGCCCAGTGTGTATTTGTCGAACTGGATGCGCATGAGCCGCATGACTTCGTAGCCGAGGTGGGCGAGCATGCGGCGGATTTCACGGTTCTTGCCCTCGGACAATTCAATTTCGAGCCAGCAGTTCTTTTCGCCAACGCTCGCGATGGCTGCGCGCTCGGCATGCATGAATTCTTCCTTTTCGCCGAAGACGCGGGGCGGTACGTTGAAGCCGGCTTCCATTTTCGCAAGGTCGTCAGCGGAAGGTTTGCCCGCGACCTGCACGCGGTAGATTTTCAAGTGGGATTGCTTGTGGATTCTATCGCCTGCGGCTCCAGAATGACAGCGGGTTTGACTCAGCAGTGTGTCGGCCCGTTGCGTGTCGTTCGTAAAAAGCAACAATCCTTCGCTGGCGGCGTCGAGGCGGCCCACCGGCGATATGTGCGGTACGGGCCTGCAGGGGAACATCTTGGCGTATTCTTCGCGGAACAAGTCCATCACGGTCTTGCGGCCTTTTTCGTCGCTTGCGGTAGTGACGATTCCGCGGGGCTTGTTCATTGCGAAATAGAACTTCTGGGCGGCCTCGACTGGCGTGCCGTCCACAAGAATTTCGTCGTTCTCGTAGGCGGGCGTTTCGGGGGTGCGCACGATTTTACCACGCAAAGAAACCCGGCCCTCGCGGACCAGGTTTTCTGCTGCGCTGCGGCTACAGAAGCCACGCTTCGAGATGACTCGCGCGACTCCGTGAGCCTTTACTTGCCGAGATATGCCTTGATGTTTTTGAGGCATTTTTCGTTCTGCGCTTCGGTGCCCACGGTAATGCGGAGCACGTCGCCCATGGCAGGCTGCGGACGGATGATGGTGCCCTTCATCTGCAGGAACTTGAACGCGTCCATCGGATCCTTGAAACCGCTTACGGCGATGAAGTTCGCGTGGCTATCCACATAGGGGAGGCCCATTTCGCGGAAGCCGGCCTTGAGCTGTTCGAGGCCCTTCTTGTTGATTTCGCGGACCTTGTTCACGAATTCCTGGTCGTCAAGGGCGCCGATGGCGGCCGCCTGGGCGATGCTGTTCACGTTGAACGGTTCGCGCACGCGGTTGATGAGGCCGACGATTTCGGGGCGGGTGATGCAGTAGCCCACGCGCAGCCCCGCGAGGCCGTAAATCTTGCTGAACGTGCGGCAGCAGATGATGTTCCTGCCGGCATCGATGCGGCTCTTGAAATCCGGGACGAGCTCCGGCGTGTCTTCGATGAATTCGGTGTAGGCTTCGTCCATCACGAGCACGCAGGTTTCGGGCAGGCTGTCGGCGAAGTCGAGAATTTCCTTGGCGGTGAGGTCGGAGCCCGTCGGGTTGTTCGGGTTCGCGAGGAACACGATGCGGGTCTTCTCGTTCACGGCGGCGCGCATGGCCTTGAGGTCGTAGTTGTAGGCGGGGGCCGGCATGTCGACTTCAACAATCTTCGCGTTCATCGCCATAGTGGCGAGTTTGTAGACGGCGAAGGAGTGCTTGCCCATCACGGCTTCGCAGCCCTCGCCGAGGAACACCTGGGCGATCATGTCCAGGAGCTCGTTGCTGCCGTTACCCACGGCAATCTGTTCGCGCTTCACGCCGCGGAACTCTGCAATCTTTCCGATGAGGTCGTAGCTGCCGCCGTCCGGGTAAAGGTTCACTTCTTCCAGGGCCTTGCGGGCCTCTTCCATGCCCTTCGGGCTCGGGCCTACGGGGTTTTCGTTACTCGCGAGCTTGTCCACGTCTTTCGGGTCGAGGCCGAATTCGCGGGCGGTGTAGGCGATGGGTTTGCCGGTCACGTAGACGGGCTGCTTCAAGATGTGCTGTTGTGCGAGTTCGTTAATATCCATTTTTTGTTGCCAGTTGATAGTTAATAGTTTTTAGTAATCGCCCACAATATAGTTCTTTTATCGTCTGTTGCCTTGCTGTTTTGTGTGCTTGGGCCTTTTTAATGTATATTTATCGTATGAAGAATGTTTCCATAAAGATTCTACTTGCCGGTCTTGCCGCATTTTTTTTTGCTGCATGCACCGCGACGGGAGAGCCTGTCGGCAGTGATGATTCCTCGCCTAGCTTCAAAAAGGTTTCTTCGAGCAGTGTCGCAGAATCGTCCGATGCAGATGCCAAACGCATCTACGAGGTTGTAGAGGAAACCGGCCTGTACACGACCAGGGATTCCGTGGCTGCATACCTGTGCAAGTTCGACAAGTTGCCCGCGAACTATGTCGGCAAGAACGAAGGCAAAAAGCTTTACGAATCCAAGACGGGAAATACATTCGAAAAGTGGAATTTCAACCCGTTGACCACAATCGGTGTAATGATCGGTGGCGACAACTTTGACAATTTGGCCTCGAATCCGGAGAACTTTCACGAGACGTTGCCCGAAGGTTCTTACCACGAAGCCGACGTGGATTATTCCGGAGCAAATCGCGGAACCAAAAGACTCGTGTACCAGCCGGACTGCGTAATCTACTACACGTCAGACCACTACGAATCTTTCACTCAGCTGAAAATCCGTTAATTAGTTCTCTTTCGTCAAAATCATGCAGATGACGGGGAGTTTCTTGTCCACCTCGTTCTCGCTCGGGATAATTTCGCTTTCGAGAATCTTGCAGTTGAATTCCTTCATGAAGAACTCGAGCTGGCCGCGGTCAAAGCCCAGCCAGATGTGCCCGTGCGTAGTGCGGAACGATTCTTCCTTGTGCTGTGCGAGGTCAAGGAAAGCAAGCGTTCCGCCCGGCTTGAGGATGCGCACAGCCTCCTTGAGGGCGAGTCGCGGGTCTGTCGCGTGGTGCAGCACCTGGCTCATGAGCACGAGGTCGGCGTAGTCGTCGGGGAGGCCTGTCTTTGTCATGTCGGCGACTTTCGGCGTGATGTTCTTGATGCCCTTCTGCTTCAGGATTTTCGTAAGCCCGCTGATGACCTTCGGGTCGTAGTCGAGCGAGGTGACGTTCTTGCAGCGGCTTGCGAGCATGAGCGAGAGGTCGCCGCCTTCGCCGCAGCCGATATCGACCGCGTTCTCAAAAGGTATCATGAGCTTGCTGAACAGGCTAATCTGTGCCTTGAGGCTTCCGCCCGCCTGGTTCAGCTTGTGGATTTGCCCCTTGGTCTGGTCGGTGCGTTCTTCGAGCACCTGTTCGGCACGGCAACGCAGGATATCCTTGTCGGGAAGTTCGCCGTAGGCGTCGCGGATTACGGAAAGCACGCGGTTGCTGAGCAGGAGTTCTTCGCTTAAGCGGTAGTAGGCCTTGATGCCGTCGCGCCTGTCCTTGAGGAGGCCGCAGGCGGAAAGCTTCGAGAGGTGGCGGCTCGCGTTGCTCTGGTGGATGTCGAGAATATCCTTGATTTCGTTGACGGTAAATTCCGCAATGTCGAGGAGCATCAGAATCTTGAGGCGCATCTCGTCGGAAATGGCGCCGAACAAATCCATCGTCGGGGTAATCGGTTCGCGTTGCATACGCTATGCAATATAATTATTTAACTTTACGGAGTGTCGCGCTTTTCGTTGAAAATCTGCATTTTCGCTATCCTTGCCTGTTGTGTTGCGGGGGCGCCTGCATCGCAAACCGTGGAGCGCCATTACGAAGTCTCGCTTCCGCTGGACATGCCGCTGACCTTTTTTTCTGCTTTTGCGAGTGTCTACGGGAATTATCTTCTGGGCAACATGCCGGTGTCCGCACCGGAGGACATGCCTGCGCGCGAGGACCTTTTGCCGTGGGACCGCGCCATTGCGGGGCGCTACAGCGAGGCGGCGGGAGATGTGAGTACGTGGTTTGCCGTGCTTGGGGCGGCTCCTGTGGCCCTTGCGGGAATCTCCTGGTTCCGGGGGGATGCCGCCGGGGGAGATTTTGCTGCCTATACCCTGATGTTCGCGCAGGCGCTCGCTCTGCAGAACGGGTTCAATCTTGCCGTGCGTTCCATGAAGTTCTGGCCGCGTCCCTACATGTATGCGACCGGGGGGGCGGGCGCGGATGCTGCTGCGGAAGCCACGGGGGAGGCCTACGGGAGCTTCTTTAGCGGGCACGCCTCGGCAGCCTTTACGGTCGCCGTGTTTACGGGCGAGTGGTTCTCGGAAATGTACCCGAATTCCCGGTATAGGTCTCTCGTCTGGGCGGGCTCGCTCTCGCTGGCGGGCTTTGTGGGGGTGCTACGCATCGCGGCTGGCAAACACTACCTGACCGATGTCGTGATAGGTTCGCTCGCGGGGGCCGGAATAAGCCTCGCCGTGATTGAACTCCATAAAAAATCGGTACGAATTGGCCCACTTTCGATTGCCGGAGTCTGGGGCGGACCCGGAGCGCTCGGATTGAGCCTCACTTTCTAGTTTTTTAACATTTTTTTTTGACGAAGCTCCTTTTTTCCGAGCTTGTATATATATTAAGGAAAAGTTTTTACCTCTAGAGGTGTATTGAATGTTTCGACTTGTTGGCCGTTTGGCTGTGGCCTTTATTTTTGTAGCAGAATTTGCTTATGCGGACCCCGTTGTGAGGGATAGCCGCGACGGGAGAACCTACAGGGCAATCGCATCTGGAAAACTGAACTGGTTTACCGATAATCTTTCTTACCAGAAGACAGTCGCCTTCAGGGATAAAGACAAAAACGCTTTCTACAAGCAGTCGGGGTGGATGGCATCGTGCCCTGCGGGGACGCACCTTCCCGACATCCAGGAATGGACTCTCTTTGCCAAGGACCGTTTTACGGGCCCCCGCAAGCTTTCGAACGTGAAGTCCTTTGCCGGGAAGACGAGAGGCTTTTATGACATGGCGGACCCTGCGAGAAACATCCAGGGCAAGGACGCCGCCTATTTCGCGGTCGCCGACCCCGACGGGGCGCGGGCCATGATGCTCGACGTGAAGCGTGGCAATGCGAAGATGGTCACGCTCCCTCCCGAGGCGGTGGTGACGGTGCGCTGTGTCTCCGAACGCGACTTCTATGCCGAAAAGTTCGTGGACAGCAAGACGATGAAACTCACCGACCCGCGCGACAACCAGGTCTACAAGGTCGAACAGCGCGACGATAGGCTGTGGATGGTCTCGAACTTGAAATATAGCCTCACGAGCGCGAAGCAGTGCCTGCTCGAAGACACGACTTTCTGCAAGAAGTTCGGCCGCTATTACACGCATACCGAGGCGAAAAAGGCATGCCCGAGCGGCTGGCACCTGCCCGACGACGGCGAATGGCGCGATTTCCAGAAGGACCGAGCGAGGCTCAACTGGGATAACCTGGGCCGTGGCGGCTGCAAGGACTGGGACGGCTACTGCAATAGCGACATGACCGGTCATTACTGGTCCTCGACCTCCATCATGAAAAACACGGGACGTTCATGGGAATTCAGGCGGCAGGCCAAGAGTATCGACCGCACCGACCAGAATGTGCAGAAAGGACTTTATGTTCGTTGTGTAACGGAGTTGAACTGATGAAGAAGAAAGCTAGTTTCCTGAAAATCTGTGCGGCGTTGGCCGTGGCATCTTTCTTTGCCGTTGGTTGTTCCGACGATTCTTCGGCGACCAGTGGCGACGACTTTATCGATCGCGGCGAGGTGAACCTCCCGATTCCAAGTTCCAGCGCCAAGGCCCCGGCAAGTTCTTCTGCCAAGGAAGAGGCTGCGGCTTCGAGCGAAAGCAAGCCTGCGGCGTCAAGTTCTAGCGAGAAGGCTCCCACAAGCTCTGAGGCGGCATCGGCGGACTGGCGAGATTACTGTCTGGAGGTCGTAAATGCAAAGCGCGCGACGGAAGACCTTCCGCCCCTTAAACGAGCGACTGCGGAACGTGAATCCTGCGTGGAGGAACAGGCCGCCGCCGACATGAAAGCGGGCAAGGGGCATGCGAATTTCGGCAGTTGCAATGAATCGGCGCAGAATACCGGCCCTAACATCAACACCACGTGGTATGGTACCCCCGAGAAGATTGTCGATACCTACGTGAACATGATGTGGGACGACGAGAAGAAGCTCGTGACGAGCGGCGAACGCGACCCCAACAAGTCCGAGGACTATTCCTACATCGGCCACTACCTGAACATGAAGAATACGCGCTACACCTCGCTGGCGTGTGGCATCGCCTATAGCGGTGACGGCACCAAGGCCTGGTTCAACATGAACTTCTATTAATTACTTGAACGTGGAGGTCAGGCGGAAGGCGAAAGCCACGTCGCTGATTTCCTTTTCGCTGTAGATGCTGAACTGGAGCCTCGAAGAACCAATCTTCTTGTTCCAGGCGACGGTCCAGGCCCAGTCGTCGTAGGTATGCTTCGAGACGGCGTACAGGTTGTCGCGCTTGTCGATGAATTCCCATTCCACCATGAGGTCGCTCATGAGGATGTTCCAGAAACCGCTTTTGGGGGCGAAGTCGAGGCCCAGGTAGAACGGCTGGAAGTAGATTCCCGGCTGGTAGTACTTCGTTTCGGGGGCAATGTAGTTCTTCGCGTCCTTGTTGAGGTCGTCGTCCTGGGTGTAGACGCAGGAGTATTCGCCGTACAAGCGGAGAATCGGAAGGACGTTGTAGCTTGCGTAGGCGGCGATACGGTGCGTAATGTAGGCGGTGTTCTGCAGGACGTCGATGAGGTTTCCGCGGTAGGCGACCTTCATTTCGAGCGGGAAGGTGAACTTCATGTCTTCTTCCACGCGGACGTACCCGCGGTTCGCGAACTCATCCTTTGTGGCGAGCATGGCGGTCAGGTAGCTGAGACCGTGCTTCCAGCCGAGTTCGAGGGCGTTGTGGCTGTAGTCGCGCATCCAGAGGCCGCGGGCCGTGAGTTCCTTGTCCACGTAGGTACCGAAATGGGTGGACTGCGACCAGTCCGTCTTCCAGTGACCGATCTTCAGGTTCAGCACGTCGTTTTCGCTGAGCTTCCACTTGTAGTTCGCCCAGTAGAGGTCGGCGAGAATCTTGTCGTACATCTTGCCTTCGATCTTGTTGCCGAATTCCGGCGCGAAGATGCGCAGCATGATGAGGCCTTCGAGGTTGTCGCTCTTGTACTGGCCACCCACGTTGGCACGGAACCAGCCCTTGTTGAAATTGGTGGAGTCGTTGGCGATGGACTTGGTGACCTGGGTCTGGATGTTGCCCTTGAGGCTGAATTCGCCATCGATGGCGAATGCGGAGGTCGCCATGCCGGCGACTAGAAGGGCAGCTGCAATCTTCAAACGTTTCATTTATTTCTCCTACAGGAAACCGTCCGGGAAGACGGTGTACACACTCCTTGAAAATCCGTTGACAAAGATAGAATTGTGCACCCTTTTTTCAAATACATGATTGCACGATTGTGTGATAAAATTCTATTTTTGGCGCGTAAATTGAGAGGTTCTTTATGAAGGTATCCGCTTTGGCCGTGTCTGTGGCCGCTTTTTTGCTTCCGGGAACTGCGCTTGTACACGCAGGTTCGCTTGCGCCCAACAAGACGCACGCCGTGCTGAACGTCACCTACACGAACTACGATGACGTGCCGCAGGTTAAGAAAAAACTCGTATTCGTGGGGCAGAAAAAGCCGAAGAACAAGATTACGGTGACGACCGATACTTACGGCGAGGCCGCCTTCATGATTCCGCGCGAGGATTCCTATACGATCCTTTGCGAGAGCCTGACTGGCCCGTTCGAATGTGGCGAGACACCTTATGTATCCAGGACGGCAAGCACGGGCGGCATTACGGTGCTCTTTGACGACACCCGTGCCGAACTTACCGGCGTGAACTTCAAGGCGGGCAGTGCGGAACTGATTCCCTCTTCACTCAAGACGCTGGACAATGCGATTGCCGGCCTCAAGCGGAACGCGAAGGCCAAAATCGAAATCGAAGGCCACACCAGCAGCGAAGGTAGCGAAAGCTTTAACCAGAAACTTTCCGAAGACCGTGCGAATAGCGTCATGGAATACATGATTAGCAAGGGAATCGCGAAGGACCGCGTGAGCGCCGTGGGCTACGGTTCCAGCCATCCCAAGCAAGACAACGCTACAGAAGCGGGCCGCAAGGCGAACCGCCGCATCGAAATCCGCGTCGTGAACAAGGACGAAGTCGGGGCTTCCGAGGAATAAAGCTATATTTTACCCACCCAAAGGTTTAACTCTCAAAGGTTCAACTCTCAAATCAAGGCAAAAATATGTCAGATCGTTTTATCGTGACCGGAAACTTTACCGATGATCCGTTCGCCATCGACATGGCGCAGTACATCGGAATCCGTGAAGACATCTCCGACGTGGTCTCCCTGAAGACCTTCGCCAACTCCGAATTCTGCCCTCGCTACATGCTGGACGTGGACGACATGGAACATATCGGCCGCCGTCTGGAAGGTAAGATCGTGTTGATTTGCTCGGTTTCGAACCATGAACGCAGCCGTAACGACTACGCCATGCGCAACTGCATCCTGGCCCGCGCCGCGAAGGACAATGGTGCCGAGCAGGTGGTGCTTGTTGAACCCGACCTGTTCTACAGCGCTCAGGACAGAGGCCCCCACCGCATCGGCGAACTCGAAAAGGACCGTCCGGATGTCGACCTCAAGAAGTTCGATGGCCAGGCCTTCACGAGCCTCCTCTATGCCGAACTCCTGAAGAAGTCCGGTGTCGACGCCGTGGTGACCGTGCACAACCACAGCATCAAGGTGCAGAACCTGTTTGCCGACATCTTCGGCAAGGACAATTTCCACAACCTGATTCCGACCGACGTCTATGCCCACTACATCAAGAACAGCAACTTCGTGCAGACCGGCAAGGACGGCAACAACCTGGTGATCGTCTCTCCGGACAAGGGCGCTCGCCCGTTCATGAACGCCGTCTACGAGGCACTCGACCTGCCGGAATGCAAGCGCGTGGTGATGGACAAGGTCCGTACCGGCGAACGTGAAATCAGCATGACCTTCAACCCGGAACTCTCCGACATCAGCATCGAGGAAATCCAGGGCAAGGACGTGATTGTGTTCGATGACATGGTGCGTACGGGTACGACCATCGTGCAGTGCTGCGAGCATATCAAGAAGGGTAATCCGAACCGCGTGTGCTTCGGCGTGACGCACTTCCACACGAGCCCCGAGGCCCGCGAAAAGCTCAACAGCCCGGCCATCGACGAAATCCTCACGACGTCCACCCTCCCGGACATCATGAACCGCGACTGCCAGGGTCGCCTGCGCAAGAAGCTCACCGTGATGAAACTCGGCAAGTGGATTGCCCGCCACGTGATGCAGATGTACGGACTTGACGACGGACGCTTCGAAAGGGACTTCTACAAGATAGACATGTCCTCGAAGAACCCGCGTTGGCCGCCCCAGTTCTTCTAGTCGAATCCGGCTTGAACCGATATTCGAAAGGCTCCCCGCAGGGGAGCCTTCTCTTTGTTGTTGTAAGGTGCTAGATGCTCCGGAACCCGTCGTCGTCGAGCATGATTTTCCCTTCGCGGAAGAGCGTCCCCAGGATTTTCTTGAAGGTCTTCTTCGACATGCCGAATTCGCGGCGGATGTCCTCGGGATCGCTGTGGTCGCCGTAGGGCAGGAATCCGCCCGCTTCTTCGAGTTTCTGGAGGATGGCCGCGGGGCTTTCGCTTTTCATGATGCCCTTGTAGCCCACGGGAGTGAGGTTGAGGGTTATCTTTCCATCTTCGGTAAAACGTTGTATGTAGCCTGCCATCGTGTCGCCGATGTAGATGCGCGGCGTCGCGGGATTGACCATGAGGCGTCCCGTGTAGCGGTAATCGACGAGGAAGTCGATATGGTCGCGGGTCACCTCGTAGGCGGCGAGCTGGACTTTCTGGCCGATGTGGAGTTCCGAGGTGTCGGTGTCGATGAAGCTCTTGATTTTTTCGGTCGCGACGATGCGTCCGCTCTTTTCGTCTTCGAGCACGAATACGACGCAGCGGTCGCCGCGTTCAAGTTCTCCCAGCTGCTGCTTGAAGGGGAGGAAGAGGTCCTTGTTTAAACCCCAGTCCAGGAATGCGCCGAAGCGGTTCACGTCTTTTACTTCGAGAACGGCAAATTCGCCGACGGTGGCGAGCGGCTTGTCGAGGGTCGCGATGGGGCGGTCTTCGGAATCCATGTAGACGAACACGTCGAGAATTTCGCCTTCTTGGAGCGTGAACTCGTCTCGCTTGCCGGGGAGGAGCACGCGGCCTCCCGTTTCGAGTTCCAGGTAGTAGCCCTGGGGCATGATTGCTTCGACGCGTGCGCGGTTATATTTTCCTATTTCCATGGGGGACCTTCCGTTCAAGTGTTTGTGGAGAAAGATAGCAACTGAAAAAGCATGGCGCATGCATGGGCGGAGCCATTAGTTGTTATATTGGAGGTATGACGGATTCCCTTGACTTTATTGGCGATGTTCACGGCCATTGCGATGAACTTCGAGCCCTGCTGCAGAAGCTTGGCTACGAGGAATCCATGGGCGCATTCCGCTACCCGGGTGGCGAGCGTTCCGTCGTATTTTTGGGGGACTACATCGATCGCGGGAGCCAGTCGCGCGAGGTTATAAACCTGGTGCGTGCCATGCGCGACGCAGGTTCGGCGGTCGCCCTAATGGGGAACCACGAGTTCAACGCGCTCTGTTTCTGGCAAATGAACGGCGCCGGCGGCTCTCATGTGATTCACTGCATTCCTGGGGGCTACCTGCGCGAGCACAGCTTCAACAAGGTGGCGATTCATGCGAAGACCGTGGACAGCTACCGTGGGCGCCGTGCAGAATTCGAGGACATGCTCTTGTTTTTGAGGACGCTCCCGTTCTTTATTGAAGAGGATTCGTTCCGGGCGCAGCATGCCTGCTTTGACTTGGGGGCCGCACGTGCGCTGGATGCCGTGGGCATCCGCAGTTTTGCCGACGGGAACTTTGACGAACTTATTGCCCGCGCGAACGACCAGTTCAACGAATACGCCGATTCACTCTTTGACCCGATAAACTTTTTCCTGAAGGGCCCCGAGATGGACCTGCCTGCGGGAATCACGTTCCGCGATGGCGAAAACGTTCTTCGCAAGCGTGCGCGGCTAAAATGGTGGATTGACCCGAAGGGCAGTAGCCTGCGGGAACTCGCTTTCCAGCCGGGAGTGGAACTGCCGGCCTGCGATGCGCCCGCGGAAGTCCTTGGACATGGCTATTACGGCGAGAACGAACGGCCCGTGTTCTTCGGACACTACTGGCTTACCGGACTCCCGAAACTCATACGCGACAACGTGTGTTGCCTGGACTACAGTGTGGCGGGTTACCGCGGTGATGGGCGGCTTGTCGCCTACCGTTTTGATGGCGAACAGAAACTCGACGAAAGCAAGTTCGTTTGGGTGGAGGCTGTTTAGACGAAAGTGGAAAGACGAAGGACGAAAGATTTTTTGAAAAAGTTGGCTTCGCTGAAGGTGACTGTCGCAATTCTCGTCGCTTTCCTTGTGCTTACGTTCTGGGGAACCCTGGCGCAGGCGAATGCGGAATCGGCCGGTTTTTCGGCATCGGTTGCCATCGACCGTTTTTTTGACAGCTATTTCATATGGACGCTGGGTGTGGTGCCGCTGCCTGCGTTCAAGAGTATCGCAATTCTTGCGTGCGTGAATCTTGTCGCGAGCATGGTCTTCCGGATGCCCCGCGGCTGGAAGAATGCGGGGCTCTGGCTTATGCACGTGGCGCTCCTCGTGCTTCTTGCGGGTGGCGTTGCCGGAAGCGGAATCAAGCGGGAATATAACGGGTTCGGTGTCGTAACGGCGGATTCGACGGCTTTGGATGTATCCTTGGGGAAGAACCTGAAGTTCTTTGCTGCAGACGATAGCCTTGGCATGCGTCCTGTAGAGATTGCGGATGCGTGGCCCTACTATGTGCATTTCCGTGGCGATGTCCCGATGGCGGGAAACAAGAATGTCGCGATGTATAAGGCCTATTACGACCCGTTCCATTTTGTGCCGTATGCGTTCATGGCGCTGTTCCTGCTGGGGGCGGTGTTCCATTACGTGGTGAAGGTGCGCGGTGCGCGAAAGAGCGCTGCTCAAGCATCGGCTACTCGCGTGGCTTCAAAAATCGTGCCAGTGCTGGCGTATGTTGCGTGCCTTGTCGCGATGGTGCCCGCCAATTCGCAGGCGTCGGCGCGACCGGTTCCTATTTGGGTAGGCTTGAAGGCTGATTCTCCTGTTCTTGTGGATTCTGCGGTGCGTCCCTTCGAATCTTTTGCCCGCGGGTTCCTGGACGATGTGAACGGGCGCGTGACTTACAAGTGCGGGGCTGGAGTCCCGTATTGCGAAAAGCAGGATGTTCGAAAGATTTCGGCAGGGAATGTTGTCCGCTTGATACTGAACAACCCGGAAGAGGCGAAAGACCTTGCAATATTCAAGGTGCTCCGTAGCGATGTGGCCCAGGCGCTGCACTTGCCCGAAGACCGCCGTTATGTGAGCTATGCGGACTTGCTCCCGGCGCGGAACTTGCTGGAACTCTATGCGAGCCGGGATGACAGCCATCCGGCGACTCTTGAAATGCGCCGGTTGCTTGCGAATGTCCAACAATACGAATCGATTGCGAAGCGGGTGGCGTTTTCGGTCGTGGTTGACTCCGAAACTAGTGTGGATAATTCACGCCTTGCGGCGGAAGTGCTTTACCACAAGGCGAATTTTGCATTGATAGCTTTTATCCTGGCGTTTATCGCCTGCATGCTTGCATCGCTGAATATGGTTTTCAAGTCGCGGAAAATGGATGTTGCTGCAAACGTTGCCTGCATCGCGACGGCGGGAATCCTCGCAGTGGCGTTTGCCTTGCGCACGTATGTTGCCGCACGAGCTCCGCTCTCGAGCCTGTACGAAATCGTATTGCTTGTGGCCCTGCTCTTGATGTCGTTCGAATCGGGGGCGTTTATATTCTGCAAGCGCCGCACCTTCTCGCTCATGGTTCCCGTGACATTCATGGCGGCGCTGCTATTGTTCTTTGCGAAGTTCGTGCTGGAGCCGGGCGATACGTTCCGGCCGATTCCTGCCGTATTGAATTCCTCCGTGTTCCTCACGATACACGTGTTTACGATTGCGCTCGGGTTTGCGGGCATGATTCTTTCGGGAGTTGTCGCACATGTGGCGCTGTTCCGCGCATCTTCAGAACGCACCCCGCTCGATTCGCTCCTGTATGGAACGCTCGTCTTTGGCGCGGTCTTTACCATCATTGGCACGCTTCTGGGCGGCGTGTGGGCTGATTTTGCCTGGGGGCGCTTCTGGGGGTTCGACCCGAAGGAATGTGGTGCGCTGTTTGTCATCCTGTGGGCGATGCTCCTGCTGCATTTGCGTGCGGGTCGCCTGGTGAATGTGCGCAACTTCGCCTTGCTCAACTGCTTCAACGTGATCGTTACGTTCCTCTGCTGGTTCGGCGTGAACCTGCTCGGTGTCGGGCTGCACAGCTACGGATTCCAGGGCGGCACGGCCGCATGGCTATTGGGATTTTGTGTTGCAGATACGGTCGCGGTTCTCTGGCTTGTGTCCCGGGGGCCGGCTCAGGGAAAGCCTCTGCATTAGCGGGATTTTTTTGCACGCACGGCGAGGCGAATTCCGTCTGCCGCACTCGTGACGATACCGCCGGAATATCCGGCGCCTTCGCCAAGTACGAAAAGTCCTTGCGTATTGATACTTTCGAGCGTCTCGTTGTTGCGCGTGATGCGTAGCGGGGAGCTCGTGCGCGTCTCGGGGGCTACAATCAGGCCTTCTTCGATGAATCCCGGAATCTTGCGGTCGAAATTTTGGAACCCTTCGGCGAGCGACTTGCAGATTTTCTTGTCGAGCCAGTCCCACATGTTGCATGAGGCAAGCCCGCACGGGTAGGTCGACTTGGGAAGTTCGCGGTCGGCGTGGTGGGCGAGGAATGCCTTGATGGTCTGTGCGGGGGCGGCGTAGCCCTTGCCTCCGACTTCGAATGCGTCGCATTCGGTTTTCCGCTGGAATTCAAGGCCGCCGAAAAGCGTCTCGCTTGCTTCCACGGGAACGACGATGGCGCCGTTTGCGGCCCAGCCGTTGCGCCTGCTGTAGCTCATGCCGTTGGTGGCGAGCGTCCCCGGTTCCGAAGCGCAGGGCACGAGCACTCCGCCGGGGCACATGCAGAAACTGTAGGCGCTGCTCGTCTTGTTGAGCGTCGGGGTGGCGAGGAAGTATTCGGCGGAACCCGTGAGGCGCGTATCGACACCCCTGCCAAGCTGTCTCATGTTGATGAGCGTTTGCGGATGTTCCACGCGGACGCCCATCGCAAAAGCCTTGCTTTCGAGTGCAACTCCGCGTGCGTGCAGCATAGTGTAGATGTCGCGGGCGGAATGTCCCGTGGCAAGCACGAGCGCTTCGCAACTTTTCCAGCTAGCGGCACTGTTTGCTGTCGAGACATCGCGTATCTTGATGGCGTTTACCTTCCCGTCGCTGATTTCGATATCTTCAAGCGCGGTGTCGAAATGGATCTTGCCGCCGAGTTGCACAATCTCCGCGCGGATTTTCCTCAGCATCAGCACGAGCCTGTCGGTTCCGATATGCGGCTTTGCGAACGTGACGACATGGGAATCAACTCCGAATTCCACCATGTCCCGGAGCACGGTCTCGCTGAAGATGTTGCGGGTGCGCGTGTTGAGCTTTCCGTCGCTGAATGCACCGGCCCCGCCTTCGCCGAACAGCACATTGGAATGTGCGTTGAATTTGCGGTCAACGAAGAACCTGCGGATGTCGCGGAACCTCTCCTCTACGGGCTTGCCCTGCTCGTATAAATCTACGGTGAATCCGCGACGCAGCAGGTGGAGTGCTGCCCACAGCCCTGCGGGTCCCGCGCCTACGATGTCCACGTGCGAAGCCATCGGGATGCTGTGTGCGAATTCATCGCCGTCGAGCGCCTCGCGCTCCCGCGTAGCCTCCACGAGGCCACGCGCCGCGTTTCCCGAAACGCGCAACGGCTTTTCCACGTCGAAGATGACGTTGTAGTTCCATTTCGGATCGCCCTTCCTGCGGCAATCCAGCGAGAACCTCTCCACCTCGAGATTGAAAATGCATTCGGGATGCACGCGCAGTTCTCGTGCCAGGGCCTCGCGGACTTGGCCTTTGCGGTCGAGTGCGACCTGCAGTTCTCTGAAGCGGTAGGTGAACATTGCTGTCAAAAATAAAAAACTCTGCGTTCAAAAAAAGGCGAACCGTTCGGCCCGCCTTTTGAAATCTGAATCTAGGTTTAGAACACGTAGTGTGCGTTCACGCCCACGTAGAAGTCGTTGTATTCGTTGCTCGGATTGTCCGGACGGTAGTACAGCGCATTGCCCAGGAACCATTCCGTGTAGAACTTCTTGTTATGGTTCACGCGGAGGTTCGCGTTGCTGAGAACATCGATTTCGGTTTCGTCGAAGCTTTCGCCTTCTTCTTCCCAGTCGGTGTTCATGTAGCGGAACGAGGCGTTCACGGTCAGCACGAAGAAGCGGTTCTTGAACGGCATCTCGAATTCATCCTCGACGGTGATTTCGAATTCGCCCATGTTGTCGCGGTTGTAGCTCTTGAAGCGCGGAGTGACGGCAAAGCGGTTCTGCAGAATGTTGAGAGTCGTCGTGACGGACATGGGGTAGCTCTGTTCGAAGTAGTCGGAACCGCCGAAGAAGTAACCGAGCTTGTCCCAGGTCGTGTTCGAAAGTTCCATGCCGTCGATGAGGCTGTCGCGTTCGAATACAGAGCCGTCGGTGCGGTAGGTCCAGCGACCGTTGACCTTGAATACGGAATTGAGGGCACGGAGGGAGGCTCCGAGATTCCAGGTATGCTTGAAGAGGCGTTCCTTGAAGCGGCTCGCAATCCAGGGCTTGGTGGCGAGGCTCATGTATTCGCCCCAGCGTTCTGCATCCACGTAGGTGGTGTCGCCGTTGTCGTCAATCGCGGTGGAATCCCTGCCCTTGCGAGCATCGAACCAGTCGTCACGATAGATGCCGTCTTCGAGGATGTAGTCTCCGTGCAGCTGGAACGGACGGTACTGGTTCTTGTATTCGAAGTTGTATGCCGCGGTCACGTCGATGTCCTTGTTAATCTTGAACGTGTTGTCGAGGCCGATATTGTGGATGTACTTGGTACGGTCGTTGTCGAGCTCGTGCTTGTCGAACCACGAACCTTCGTCATCGGCGAAGAGCCCCCATTCCGAACCTTCGCCCAGGCCGAAGATGTTTGTCTTGTCTCCCTTGGCTGCATTCTCGACGTTAATCTGGTATTCGAATCCGAGATCCCAGAACGTGAGGATTTCCTGCTCGATGCGGCCACCGAATTCACGGGTGTCGGAGAGCTGGTCGGGAGAGCCTGCGCTGTAGAATTCTTCGCCCACGTATTTGATGTGGCCGTTGATGCTTGTCTTGTAGATGTTCCAGTTGAGCGATGCGCCGATGGCGAAATTCTGGCTGCCCCAGTTGAGACCCAGCACGCGTCCGTCGTCGCGGTCGTTTTCTTCTTCCGTCTGGACGAGCTTTGCCTTCTCGATAAGGGTCTTCAGCTTTTCGATCATCTGGCCCTTGCGGAGCGTCGTGTTGTCTCCGAAGATGGAAAGAAGTTCCGCTTCGGTAAGCTGGTCAATCCTGTTGGGGTTCCTCATCAGCTTGCGCAGGAGGTTGTAGGAGGCCGAACTGATTCCTTCTTCGGCGAAAACCTTGTTGATGGCGCGCTGGCGGATGACGTCGGCAGTGTCGGCGCGGCCGACGGCAATCTGGCCGTTGAGCTCGATGTCGCCCGGGAAGAACAGCCAGTTCCCGTCGGCATAGAGCGTGAGGGATTTCTGGATCGGGTCGCTCGTGGTCCAGTTGCCGCTAGCACCGTCGCGCAGGAGCGGGTCTTCGAGTTCGTCGGTCGCGTAGACGAGGCCGAACTTCGCATCGAAGCGGCGCACCGGGGCCCACTTGATGAAACCGCCAGAAGCGAGACGCTGGGCCTGGAGTTCACCGTCGTCGATGTAGTCGTTGTAGATGTAGGGATGGCGAGCGCCTTCCACGAGGCTCCTCTTGGCTTCTCCGAAGAATCCGTTCAGCTGGAAGAGCGGCTGGTTCGCGTTGTTCTTCAGGAGCGATACCGTGTAGTCGGCACCGAACACCGGTAGGTTCGCCATGTAGGTTTCCCCGCCGACGAGCTGGAAGTCGCCGAGGGCTACGTTATTGTAGCTGTCCGCATAGCGCAGGCTGACAGGATTGGGAGAGAAATGGTTCCAGGAATCCACCGTAAGGTCGGTGTTGAACTCGATAGTCTTGCCGTCGGGAGACTGCATGTAGAGGTAAGCGCTGGCCCTGCCTGCAAGTCCGGGAACCTGGAAGATGTTCTTGTAGTCCTTGCCCGGAGCGATCGTGTCCCCGTTGGAAATGTAATCTTTGCCGGTTTCGTTCTTGCTTGTGGTGACGAGGTGGAACGTTCCGCCGAGCATGGCGTTTCCGATGACTGTCCAGCGCTTGGCGGTAGTGTCGGCTGCTGCGGCCCTCTCGCTTACGATGTCGGCAATCTTGTCGGTTTCGCGGACAGGACGCTGCTCGACGCCCGGAATTTCGGGGTTGGGCGGGAGCGCCGAGGAGGCTGCCACGGCCTCGTTGTTCATGTCGAGTTCATTGCCCTTGACGTTCTCGATGATTTCGGGAGCGAGAACTTCTGCCGAAGCAACGCCCAGCCTGTTTTTTTCGATCTTGGTGTTGCTCAGCGAGACGATGCTGTTGTCCATGCTCAGAAGGCCGAGCTCGTTGTCCGAAATTTCGGTCGAGGAGATGGATACGCTTGCGAGTTTCGAATTCAGGATGCCGATTTCGTTCTTGGTGAACGTGCTGCGTTCGATGGAACCGTCGGCATAGTTGGATATGTGGACCGCCACGCGGTTTCCCTTGAATTCGCAGTCGCTGACCTTGATTTCGGAATTGCGCGCAAAGACGCCGCGAACGGAGGTGTTCTCGACGCTCGAATTCTGGAAGTCCATCGAGCCGTTTTCGACGGCGATGGCTGCTTCGGCATCGCTGATCTGCAGGTGGCGGATTTCGGCGCGCTCGTCACCCGTAATGGATATGCCTTTCCAGTCCCCGCTTTTCGGACGGTCGAAGGCGGAACGCATAATGACGGGCGAGGTCTTGGATCCGGCGATGACCAGCTGGCCCTTGTTGACGACGAGGCCGGTCCCGGGCTTGAAGTAGAGGACGACGCCCGGCTCGATAATGAGGCTCGTATTGGGGGCGACGGTCAGGTTTTCGGTGACGAGGTAGGGCGACTTGTCCAGTTTCAAGAAGCCATGGACGTTGCCTGAGATTTCTGTTCCCGAAAGCAGTGACGGCGGGGGTGTTGTCGTGTCGGCGACAAATCCTGCGGCTGCGGAATCGGCATTGACAGTTGCCGAAGAATCGGCTTTGGCCACGGCGGGTTCTGCTGCGGGCGCTGCAGCTTGCTCCTCGGGAGCTGCCATTGTGCTGTCACTTGCAGTGGAGTCGGTTACAGCCTGCGGGGAATCGGCAGGTGTTGCCGCGGCTGTGGAGCTTTCTGCAGGCGCAGGGCTTGCTTCGGGTGCGGTTGTAGCTTCGGGAGCAGGGGTGGCTGCGGGTGTTGCCGCTGCCTGCGAGGAGTCGGCGGACGCCGCTGCAGGAGCTTCCTTGACTGCCGGGGCTGGTTCTCCTGCTACGGGGGCCGGCGCTGCCGGTTGGGTAGCCTGGGCAAAAGCCAGGGTGGAACCGAGTGCAATGGTCGAAATAAGGGTCTTGTAGGAATACTTCATTAGCGGACCTCGTAAGTCTTGGATTTAACGACCTTCATGCCATTCTTCATGTCTATGGTGACGGTCACTTTTGTCGTTTCTCCGCGGGTCAGGTTGACTTGAACGTCGTAGTCAAGGTCGGTAATCTGGCCATTGCTAATGTTTAATAGCGACTTGTTCCCCTGCGTTACCTGGAGGCGCCTGATGTGGGCCGGGTTAAGCGAGTGGACATTGGTGATTCTGAAATGCATGTTCCTGACGAAGGTGCTTGACATTCCTCGCGGCGGAGGCGGAACGCGGAGGCGCTCGAAATCGCCGCCGGTGAATTCCACAGACGTGTTGCTTTGGGGATGGCAGCTGAGTTTCTTTTGCAGGGTGCTTCTGTTGTCGGCCTGGTCCTTGGCCGTGAAGGTGTAGGTGTGGATGCCGCTCTTGAGCTTGATCTTTATGGGGTCGTCCTGCATGAAGGTGGTTTCCTTGATGAGGTCTCCGTCAATTTCGCTTTCGACAAGGACGATGTCGCTCTTTGCACCGGAAACCATGAAGGTCGCCTTGCAGCGGAGTGAGTCGCTCGACGTGAACGATACGATCGGGCGTCCCTGGTTCACCTGCTTGCAGGTCTTGTCGATGTCGAGTTCGATGTGGGCGCTGCGATTTCCGCTCTTGCCCTTGTATTCGACGGTCGCCTTCTTCACGTTCCAGTTCCCGACGATGTCGTTGATGGTAACGGTGTGAGAGAATTCGCCGTTCGCGCTTAGCGGGACAAGGTTCCGGGATGTGTAGTTCCCGAGCTTCACATAGAGGGAGGCTTCGGGGTCGCTCGGGTCAAACGTACCCTCGATGGTCACGGAACCGGGGTCGCAAACCTTTACCGGGGAGGCCGTCTTTATCGAGAAAGACTTGGTGCTGGAGGTGTCTTGAACCGAGGTGTCTGCCACGGCAGTGTCCGCAACGACGGTGTCCGGGGAAACGGGAGCCTTGTAGTAGGTATGCAGTTCGCCGCAGTTGAAGGTGAGTGGCTTCGAGCATGTTTCGGGTTTCTTCTGCTTGCCTTTCTTGGAATTCTTGTCGGTGCTGTTCTTGTCGCAAGGGGTGACTGCTACAATGGAGCATGTAGCCGGGAATTTCTTATCGCCGTCCGCACTCGGGGCCCATTCGGCCGGAATGTCGAACGCGTTGCCGGTACCTTTCTGGGAGGCGCCTGCGATCTGCAGGGTCGTACCGGAGGGGCAGGATCCCTTGATGGAAACCTTGTTGACCGTTACGGTGTCTTCTAGGCTTTCGAACGTGCAGGCGCTCTCCGTGCTGATTTTGGAGAGTAGCTGTAGCAGGTTCGCGTCCGCATCTTTCAGAGATTTCGTGATTTCTTCGATGGACAGGCTGTCGTTGTCGAGGATTCTTTCGAGCTCATTGACGAAACTCGGGTCGCCGGAAGTCTGCGTTTCCACGACGTTGCAGTTGTCATTGTTCTTGGTGAAGAAGAGCGTCTGCCCCGCGCTCACGTCACATTCCCTGCCGCTCTTGTTGTGTGTGGTGCGTATTTTACCTTCGCTGGCCGAGACGAACGCCTTTCCGCCGGGGGTTATACCGATGAAGGCGACCGTTCCGCGGATGGCTGCCGTTGCCACACCGGTCTTGAACTTGAGGTATCCACCGTTTTTCTGTTTCTGGGCTTCGAACTTGATTTTACCCGTCTTCACGTCGGTGAAGGCCATCTGGACGCCGTTCTCGGAATCCAGGGTGTCCAGTTGGACCAGGGATTGTTCTTGCACGGTGATGGAGGTTCCGTCGGGGAGGCGCACCGTCACATAGGATTCGGCGCCGGTACTGATCTGGTCCCTTTCGCGGATGCGCGCGCCTACTTGGATGTTTTCTTCCCATTTCCCGGTCTTGGCGCTCTGGACCTTGACGTCACCGACGCGGTCGGTCACTCTGCCTGTGGTGCTCTTTGCCATGGCCATGGTGCCGAGTGCCACCAGAAGGATAACGGATGTTTTTAAATTTTGCGAAAAAGACATGTAGCCTCACTTGCAAGATGAATACCATAAACAAATATATGTATTATTTTGCCCGAGGTGGAAGAAAAATGTATCTTTGGTGTGAGTGTTTTGTGATTTTTTTTAGCGAGGTCCAAAATGAGCATGGAAGTTGAAGAACCGACCGTCGAAATGGTCGATGCCGAAACTGGCGAACAAGTGATCAAGGAACTGGACAAGGCCGTCCTCACCAAGGGCGCCTGGCAGACGATGATGTTCCTTTGTCAGGAAAAAAACGCGAAAACGGGCGAATTCGGGGAACCGAAGGTGTACCTCCGCCGCTACCAGAAGGCTGGTGGTGCTTTCAAGGCCCGCAGCAAGTTCAATATCAGTGGCAAGGCCCAGGCCGAAGCCATTATTGAAAATCTCAAGAAGTGGTATAACATTTAATGGCAGACCCTGCTAGTAGTAAAAAGAAATTTTACAGTATAGAGTTCCTTTGCGAAGGCGATATCGAAAGCTTTCCGTATAAGGACAAGTTCGAAAAAATGGCGCGCAAGCTCCTTGCCGAAGAAGGCAAGGAAAGGAGCGTCAATATCGTACTTTGTACGGACGAGTTTGTCCGTAACATGAACCGAGATTACCGTGGGCTCGACAAGGTGACCGATGTCCTTTCGTTCGAGTGGCACGATGACGGATTCCCGGGTGCCGAAGAAATGCTCGGTGAAATCTACATCGCGCGTGACCAGGTGAAACGTCAGGCTCCCGAATATGGCAATACGTTCTATGCCGAAATGAAGCGCGTGATTGTCCACGGGCTTCTGCACCTTTCGGGTTACGACCACATCAAGGCTGCCGATAGAAAGGTGATGCGCAAGCGAGAATGCGAATTCCTGGGGCTCGACCCCTACAAGGAAGGTGCATAATGGAAACGTCCGAAATCCTCGCTATCGTATTCCTCTGCATCTTTATCCTGACTTCGGCGACGTTCTCCGCGACCAAGTGCGCGTTCAGCCTCATCTTCGCAAAGCGCGATCCGCATGACCGCAGCGAGCGCGAAGAAAAAATAGCGAAGCTCGTCCGCTGGCACGGATTCAACGAATGCGTCTCCATCGGGCGTATCTTCGGCAACGTGAGCGCGGGCGTTCTCGGGTTCTTTGTACTCGCCAATTCGCAGTGGGATTTCGTGCGCACCTATCCCTACTTGAGTGTCGCTGCGTATCTGGTATTTGCGAGTGCGGTTCTCTATACGCTTACGGTGTTCATCCCGTACCTGCTCGCCAGTCTCAAGCCCGATACGTTGTCTGTCGTCCTCGTGCCGCTGTTCAGGCTCATTCGCCTCCCGTTTGTGCCGGTGGCCAAGTTCTGCCATGTGGTGTTTGTCAAGATGCTGAACCTTCTCGGCTACGATTCCAAGCTGAACTTCTTGCCCGAAGAGATGCGCGATGCCGTGCAGGCCGACCTTTCCGATGTCAAGTCCGGCGATGCCGAGGGCCTGGAAAAAGAGGAACAGCAGATGATCCTCAATATTTTCGACTTCGTGGAAACTCCCGTGCGCGAAATCATGACCCCGCGTGTGGAAATGTGCGCCATCGACGTGGATACGCCGCTCGAGGATTTAGTGAAGGTGCTGAACAACGAACGCCATTCGCGCTTGCCGGTCTACAAGGATACGATGGACAACATCGTGGGAATCCTCTCGAACCGGGACTTCCTGGAATGGTATACCGAACATGGCGATGAACCTTTCGACATCATGAAGATAGTGATGCCGCCGGTATTCGTGCCCTACCACAAGAAGATTGACGATCTTTTGACCGAACTGCGCAAGACGGGCAACCAGCTTGCCATCGTGATCGACGAATACGGCGGAACCGCGGGCCTCGTGACGCTTGAGGATATCCTCGAAGAAATCGTCGGCGAAATCAAGGACGAGGACGATGCCGACGAGGAAGACGACGTGCAGAAACTGAAGGACGGCCGCTACATCCTCGACCCGCTCATGACGCTTTCGGATTTGGAAGAGGAACTGGGCGTCGAACTTGAGGCTCCCGAGAATTCCCATGTGGAAACCCTCTCCGGACTCATCCAGGCGACTCTCGGCGTGATTCCCTCCCCGGGTGCCGAAATCAAGGTCAAGGGCTACACCTTCCGCGTCCTCAAGATGGACGGCACTCGCATGGAAAAGGTCATGATGATTTTGCCGCCGGGCGAAACGACACCGACGGGAAGCTTCAAGGCTATCGCCAAGTAGTTTATTTGTACATCGCTTCGATCTTGTCGGCGTACATGGCTTCCGCGACCTTGCGCCGGATTTTCAGCGTAGGCGTGAGAAGTCCCGATTCGGTGGTGAGTTCGTCGCCGACGAGCGTCCACTTGCGGATTTGTTCCCAGTGGTTCAGCTTCTTGTTGACGCGCGTGATGTGGCGGTTGATTGCCTCGCGCACGCGCCCGGACTGAAGCGCCTTCTCGATGCTGAATTCTTCTTTCTGGAACTTGAGGAGCCTGCGTGCGCCTTCGGGGTTCAGCCAGATGACCGCGGAGGTGAACTTCCGGTCGTTCGCGATGACGAGCGCCTGCTCGATGACGGGGTGGCGGCAGATCTCGAGTTCGATGGGGCTCGGGCACACGTACTTGCCGGTACTCGTCTTGAGGAGTTCCTTGATACGCCCGGTAAAGTTCAAGAAGTCGTCGGCGTCGAAGAATCCCTGGTCGCCCGTCTTGAAGAAACCGTCTTCGGTAAAGGCCCTGCTGTTGGCCTCGGGATCGTTGTGGTAGCCGCGGAACACGCTTTCTCCCTTCACGAGGATTTCGCTGTTGTCGCCGATCTTTACCTGGAGGTGGGCGAGCGGCTTGCCTATGGTCCCGGGCTTCGAGGAATTGGGGCTGTTCGCGGTGACGACCGGACTGCATTCCGTCATGCCGTAACCTTCGAAAACGGGAAGCCCGATGTTCAGGAGGAACCGGAGGATAGACTTGTTCAAGGCGCAGCTGCCGCTCACGATGAGCTTGAACCTTCCGCCGAGAGCTTCCCGCATCTTGCGGTAGACGAGGCGGTCGTAGATGCGCTGCATGGGCGAACGCCTCTTTCCGGGCTCGCTTATC
Organism: Fibrobacter sp. UBA7003; assembly: GCA_002449765.1. Taxonomy (GTDB): domain Bacteria; phylum Fibrobacterota; class Fibrobacteria; order Fibrobacterales; family Fibrobacteraceae; genus Fibrobacter. Next base: position 135,483 of record DJXN01000012.1, on the reverse strand, counting down.
TTTGCAAGCTTGATGGCGTTCTGGATGAGCAGCCGCTTGGGGCCTCTCGCCTTGTCGCCGATGATGGTTATGCTTTCGTAGAGGCGCTCGAGGATGCGCGGGACGACGATCATCACGGTGGGGCGGACCTCGGTCAGCATGGTCGCCACGTTTTTCGGGGTGTCGCCGAAGTAGATGCGCACTCCGTTCAGCGTGTAGAAGTAGACCGCCATGCGCTCGAACACATGCGCGACCGGCAATATCGTGAGGCAGCAGTCCTCTTTCCGGTTCATGTGGTAGAGCTCGAGGAGGTTCTGGATTTGCACTAGCATGTTCCTGTGCGTGAGCTCCACGCCCTTCGGGGCTCCCATGGAACCGCTCGTGTAGATGATGCTGAAAAGGTCGTCGGGGCGTATCGATTGGATCTGGTCGTCTACCCAGCTGAAATACCGGTTCGTTTCTGCGAGCTCCTTGCCCTCGTCGATGAGGGTGTTCCAGTAGATGGCGTTTTCGGGGAGCTCGGAATTGGAATCGATGCAGATGACCAGCTTGAACTGTGGAAGGAATTCCTTGAGCGGAGTTTCCAGCTCGGAGACGGAATTCACGAACAGAATCTGGACGTTGGAATCCTCGCACTGGAACTTGAAATTTTCTGAAGAGATGTTCGGGAACAGGGGGGCCACCTGCGCATGGTTGATTTGCGTCGCGATATCCGCGATGAACCATTCGGGGGAACTCGGCGCGATGATGCCGACACTTTCGCGGGGCTTGAGTCCGCGGCTGTTCAGGGCGATGGATAGGTAGATGGAACTGTCGCGAAGGAATTCGCGCGAGTAGTGCAGCCACTGGCCTTCGACCCGCTTGTACCACCCGCCAAAGTCATTGCGGGAGCAGTTGGCAAAGAACATAGACACAAGCGAGGTAAACTGTAACGGTTCCATGCCCTTAAAATACTATTCTTATTACGAAATTTCATGTTTTTTTTGAAATATTTTGATTATTTTGCACAAAAAAGGATTCGCCATGCTCAAGAAACTCTCCGACTACGAAAAATCGCTCCAGGACCTTGTCGCAGAAGGGGCTCCGCTGACGGAAGCGCAGCTGCTGTCGGTACGTACGCATATCGGATTCTTCCAGCACGAGAGGCTTGCGCACGAAATTGTCCTGGTGCTGTTTGCCCTGTTGACGGTCGGCGGTTTCTTTTTCTTCGTCTCTAACCCCGCACTTGCCGTGTTTTGCCTCGACGTGATGTTCCTTGTGCTTCTCGTGCCCTACATAAGGCATTACTTCGGACTCGAAAACGGGGTGCAGAGGCTTTACGACCTGTACGCCCAGCTTGAAAAACTATAAAAAACGCGCCCTTTCGGGCGCGTGGCAAACTGTGCTTGCCGTAGGGTTATAATAAATTAATCCTTCTCGCAGCCGAGATCATCGCACTTGTACGTGGTTCCGTCGTCACACTTGATGGTGGTGTACGAGGCGGTGACCGTAATGGCGGTGGGGTTGGGACAGATGTCGTTCGCAATTTTACCCATGCGCGGGGAGGTTATCGTGCTGTCGTCTGCGGCGGAGCATGCAGAAAGGACGACTGCTGCTAAGGACGCAAGAAGAATGGCAAATGTTTTTTTCATGATGATGCCTCCCTGTTAGAAGTAGATGAACCCGCCGAAGTTGGCAATGAAGTTGAAGTTTTCATCCGCGAACCCGCCGAACGGATTCGAGTAGAACGTATTGGCGATGGAGGCTTCCACGGCGAAGTTGCTGTATTGGAAGCGGGCTCCGATATCCACGTTCGTCGTTCCCGTGCGCATGCTGATGTTTGTCGTGTTGTTCTTCACGATGTCGAGTTCGTCGTTGTAGTCGGTGATGAACTCTTCGTCTTCCATGGCGAATACGGTCCAGTTGAAGTTCGCGCCTGCAAATACCTTCCAGCAGTTGCCGAGCCTAAGTTCGGCAAAGATGTTGGGTACGGCGTAGATTCCCATGGTGAAGTAGGAATCCTTGTTCTTGTTCGTTTCGTCTTCGAATTCATCGTAGAAGACGAAGGGTGCGCGGGCGTAGATGCCGAGAAGCACCCTGGCGAACTTGTTCTGGAGGATGCTTGCGCCGATGTTGATGGACGGCTGGATGTAGATGTTCGCGTCTTCCCCGGTCGTTTCGGTGGTGGACGTGGAGTTGCCGTTCTTTGCTTCCCTTTCGTAGGCGCTTTCGTGGCGGGTGAAGTTCACGCCCGCGTTCCAGAAGATGCCCTTGGCGGAGGGGTCGTTGCTCACGAACACGTTTCCGCCGATATCCCAGTAGTCGCGGTCGATGTCGGTAGATCTCTTGGTGTCGGCGTCCTTGTATTCTTCGCTAGTGGACGTTTCGTTCTGGTAGGTGAGCCAGAAGACGGATGCGTTCAGGTCGATGGCGCCGAGGAGCATGGCGAAGCGGAGGCGGAGGATGTCACCCGCGTTGACCGTGTAGGTGTCCTCGGTTTCCATTTCGTAGGCGTCCTTGCTCTTGGTAAAGGTAATCTGCTTGCTCAGGGCGTAGCTCAAGGAGATACCCATCATGCCGTTGGCGATACCCGCGGTGGCAAGGCCCAGCCCCTGTTCCATATCGAACGAGAGGAACTTGGTGTTGCCGTTGCCAAAGGCGACTGCGCTGAAGTTGCTCGTGGGTTCCATATAGACAAGCTTGGCGCCGGCCATCTTGTAGGGCTTGTTCAGGTTGTCACGGATTGTTGCGTCTGCGGCCTGGTTGCCGACCCTGTTGTAGGCGATGCCGTGGATACGGTTTGCCTTCGGAGTTTCCGTGGTGGAATCGGTCGCCTGTGCGGTGGTAGGCGTAGTGGCTGCCGGAGCCGGGGCGGCGGGTGCGGGAGCGGGGGCTGGTGCGGGCGCCGGAGCTTCCACGGCAGGTTCTGTCTGCGGGGCTGCGCTTGTGTCTTCGCTGGAATCCTGAGCCATGGCGGTTGCGAAGGCGACTGCCGCAGTCAAGGTAATCAGTTTGATATTCATTGCTTGTCCTTTGTTATTGTTTCTTAAACTTTTTCGCTGCTAGAAGAGTTTCCCACGTCGTCCGACGAACTGGAGGTCTCCTCGTTTGATGTCGAGGATGACGGCTCCGCCGAACTGCTGGAACCCGGATCCTCTTCGCTTGATGAGCTTTCTTCTCCGGCTTCGCTGGAACTCGATTCTTCATCGGCGCTGGAAGAACTTTCCTCGTTATCTTCGCTAGAACTCGATTCCTCTTCGGCGCTGGAAGAGCTTTCTTCGTCGTCTTCGCTGGAGCTCGATTCTTCTTCGGCGCTGGAGGAACTTTCCTCGTCGTCTTCGCTGGAACTCGATGCTACGGAAGAACTCGACCTTGCGGAGCTGCTGGAAATTTCGTCGTCTTCACTGGACGAGGACTTTGCGCTGGAAGAACTCTCGATGGCCTTGCTGCTGCTGGAGGCCTTCTTCGAGCTGCTGGAATAGACGTATGCGCTGTCATGCGGGGTGGAACTGTTGTGCGGCCCTGTGATGGCGGAGTCCGAGGTGCACGCGACAATAAGGGCTAGAATCAAGAGCAGAGAAAGGAATAGCGTCTTTTTCATGTTTTCTCCCGATTAAAATTCGACAATCCCGGTAAAGTTGTACTGGACGTTGTTGCCGCTGAAGCCCCTGAAGGGGTTGCTGAATAAATTGGAGGCGACTCCCGCTTCAAGAGTCAGCTTCTTGTACTTGAAAAGGAGTCCCGTGCTCACGTCGACTGCACCGGTATTGGTGGAGAATCGCGTAAATTTGTTCTTCGTTTCGTTTTCGTCTTTCCAGTATTCGATGTAGTCTTCGTGGTTGCCGGAGGTGGTCCAGGTGTAGCTTGCCGCACCCCAGAACATCCAGTTCTCGTTGAATGCGTATTCGGCGAGTATGTTGGGAGTGAGAATGAGCGATCCGGTTACGTAGAAGTCCTTGCGATGGCTGTCCTTGTCTTCGACCTGGTCGTAGAGGGTGGCGTAGAGGCGGGCGTTGTTGCCGACATGGAGACGCGCGTTCTTCGATTTCAGGACGATGCTGCTGAAGTTGTAGAAGAGGTTCGCATAGATGTAGCTGTCCTGTGCATTGGTCTGGTTGTGGTAGTTGTCGTCGGGGTCGATTGTGCTTTTGTAGGTCGTCTCCCTTGTCCTGTTGTTGCGGGTTGCGCCTATGCCGGAGCTCCAGAAAAAGTTTTTGGCGGAAGGCCGGTTTGTGAGGCTCAGCGAGCCGGAAATTTCGTAGTTGTTTCTGTGGTAATCCAGGTTGTTCTTGCCTTCGCTGTCGGCGTACTCATTTATGGCAACGGAATCGACGCCTTGCGTGAATCTCAAGAACGCCAAGAAGTCGATTGATTGCAGGGGCATGGAGAAACGGAGGGAGAGCGCGTTCTTGCTGACGATTTCTGTGGTTTCGTCCTTGTGGTAGGCGTCCTTTTCGCTGGAAAGGTCCACTTTTTCGTCGATGATGAGCCCAAAGCCCAGGCCGAAGGTCTTTGTAGCGATGCCGAACATGGCCTCTCTGCCCTGGAGGGCGATATAGGAGGTGTGGCTGCCGGAGGCGTAGCTTGCAATGCCGCCGGTGTTCACGTTGAGGTTGATGGAGGCGAGGTTGTGCCCGAACATGAGGTGCGGGGTGTAGAGGTTTCTTAGTGTGGAAGGGGCTTCACTCGGCGCATTTACGGAATAGTAGTAGGCGCTTCCGTGAAGAATATCGAAATTGGCTGTGTCCGGTGCGTTTTCTGCAAATGTTGTTGCAAAAAGTAGGGACAACATTGTCAAAAGTAATCTAGACTTCATCTTTTTTCCAAATTGATTTTCTACAAGAATAAAAAAATAGGCGCAAAAAAGGGGGCGACTTCCGGAATAAGCGTTGTTTTTTGTTGGCTTTTGTATCATGACTTTCCGTGTTTTTTGTAATATTCTACGCAAAATCTGCGTTGAAAATGGTGTTTTTATAAAAATTTGAGAACGTAATTTTGTAAAATTACCTAAAAATAGAGAAAATAATTGCAAGTTGAGTTGAAATTGAATTATATTTTTGAGAAACAATTTGAGAACAAATAGCGGAATGTCTTCGCGGTGTTCCCGAAAAAGGGATGGATGTATGAAATGTTTGGTTATAGCTATTTCTTGCCTCGGTTTGGTGGCCGTGGCGGGTGCCCAGGTGACCCTCGGCGATGCCGGTGGCTGGCTCGAATCTGCCTACGCCCAGTGGGCCTCGGACGGCTCCGACAGTTACAACGTGTATTACTCGGGTAATGGTAAGAGCAATGTTAAGGTCGATGCGGAACTTGTCCGCAAGTACGGTTCTACCTGGCGCGTAGACGTTCCGGGCCTCAAGGCGGGCGACTACACGCTCAAGGTTGTGGGCGTGAAGGGTGGCAAGGAAGGCGCTTCTGCCACTACAAAGACGCTTTCGGTAAAGGCGCACGACCGCAGCGGTTTTGCTTTTGCTAACGGGCGCGTTCCCGGTGCGTACAAGGCCGACGGCACGCTCAAGGATGGCGCCGTGGTGCTCTACATTACCGAAAGCACCAAGAATACCGTGACGATGGACGTGGCTACAAGTTCAAAGGGTACAAAGACAACTTGCAAGAGCTTCCAGGGCATATTGAACTGCTACAAGAAGGGCTACGAGACGACTCCGCTCGACCTGCGCCTTGTCGGCAACGTGACGGATTCCGACTCGCTCGTGCAGGGCGACATGGTGATTGACCTCGGCAAGTCTGAAACCTCCTATGTGACGGTGGAAGGTGTCGGGCCCGATGCTACGGTGAACGGCTGGGGAATTCGCGTCAAGAACGCGCAGAACGTGGAAATCCGTAATCTCGGAATCATGAACGTGAACAGCGATGAAGGCGACAACGTTGGCCTGCAGCAGAACAACCAGTACGTGTGGGTGCACAACTGCGACTTCTTCTACGGCGATACGGGCAGCGACAAGGACCAGGTGAAGGGCGATGGCGCGCTTGACTGCAAACTTTCCACGTACATTACGTTCAGCTATAACCATTTCTGGGACAACGGCAAGTCGAACCTGCTCGGGCTTAAGGAAGGTACGAACGATGGCTACTACATCACGTATCACCACAACTGGTACGACCATTCCGACAGCCGCCACCCGCGCGTGCGCTACTACAGCGCGCATGTGTACAACAACTACTACGACGGCAATGCCAAATACGGTGCGGGCTCTACGCTGGGTTCCTCGGTGTTCATGGAAAACAACTACTTCCGCAACTGCAAGTACCCGATGCTCACTTCGATGCAGGGGACTGACGTGTATGCGAGCGGCACCAAGCGCGACCCGACGAACAACGGCACGTTCAGTAAGGAAGCGGGCGGTACCATCAAGGCTTACGGCAACCATTTTGAAGGCTCCTACACGTTCATTCCGTATGGCGCGACCTCGTACAAGGTAAAGGGTGTGGAAACGACGGCGGCAAGCCAGGGAATCAATACCTCTGAAGATTTCGATGCGTATGTCGTGGATAGCCGCAGCGCGAAGGTGCCTTCTACGGTCAAGTCGTACGATGGTGGAAATACCTACAACAACTTCGATACCGACAACTCCGTGATGTACAGCTACAAGGCGGACGATGCCGTAACGGCTAGGGACAACGTTGTCCGGTATGCGGGCCGCGTGCAGGGCGGCGATTTCAAGTGGACTTTCGACAATTCTGTTGATGATGCTTCTTCTGATGTGAACCAGCCGCTCAAGGATGCGCTCGTGGCCTACAAGGGCTGGAATGGGAATGTTGTGCCGGTTTCTTCGTCATCCTCGACTCTCGCTTCTTCGTCATCCTCGGCACCGGTCGAGGATCTGTCCAGCAGTTCCGAGAAGTCGAGTTCCTCGTCCGAGAAATCTTCTTCGTCCGAAAAAGCGGAAAGCTCGTCGAGTGCGGAATCCTCGGATGGTACGGACGCTCTCGTGGTCTCGAAATCCCTGCATGGTGAGCCCATGCGCTACATTGCCCGCGAATCCCGCCTGGAAATCTATGCGGCAGGCCAGTTCCGTGTAGACGTACTGCGGATGGACGGCACGAAGGTGCTCTCCAGCGCCTCCCGCGTGGTCGACCTTTCGGGCCTGCGTGCGGGAGTGTATGTGGTACGGCTTACGATGGCGGGCTCTGTGCGTCAAATGAAGATTTTCAAGTCTGCCCCGTAGTGGATTTTTATTAAATTTTATGCATGAATATTCGTGTATCTGCTGTCATGCTGGCGCTCGCGTTTGGCGCCGCCTTTGCCGCTGACCCCCGCATAGAACAGGGGGCAATTTTCGAGGCGAAGGGTGAATACGAAATGGCTCTCGGTGAATACAGGGCGATCCTTGCGGAACAGCCCCAGAATTCCGAGGCCTACTTCCTTGCTGCGGAAGTCTACGTCAAGACGAAGAACTATAGCCGTGCGCTTGCCAACTACCGCCTCGCGTACAAGTTTGCGCCCACGATGAGCAAGGCCTACGAGGGAGCCGCGAAAGTCTACGAACTCATGGGGCAGAAGGCGAAGGCCGACGAGGAACGCCTGAAGGACCCGAAGAACAGACCTGTGGAAGAAGCGCCTGTGCAGCAGGCGGAAGCTCCTGCAGCGCCTGCCGAACCGGTTGCGGAGGCGAAACCCGCCGAACCGAAACCTGCCCCGGTCGAGACCAAGGCTCCCGAAACGAAGGCCGCCGAGCCGATGAAAACGGCTGAGCCCGTGAAGCCGGCCGAACCTGTAAAGGCCGCCGAACCGGCAAAGGCCACTCCTGAGGCCAAACCGGTGGAACCCGCGAAGGCCGAGGCTGCGACGCCGACCGACCCGTTCGAGAAGGGCAAGGTCCTGCTCGCTGCCGGAAAATACAGCGAGGCGGCTCCGCTCTGGCGCGAGGTGCTTGCCAAGAAGCCCGGCGACAAGGGTGCCTATTTCTATGCCGGTGTCACGCGCTACTACATGGGCGAATACGACAAGGCAGAAATCAACCTGAAGAAGGGTATCGAGTACAAGGAAGAGGGCAACGACGCCAACTACTACCTTGCGCTTGTCTACCAGAAGACCAAGCGTGGCGACCTCGAAAAGAAATCCCTGGCGGCGTACCTGAAGAAGGCCGCTCCCGATGCGAAGTTCCGCCGCCCTGCCGAGGACCGACTTGCCGAGATGAAGGCTGTCGCCGATTCGCTGAAGGTTGTGGAAGCCGAGAAGAAGGATTCCATTGCGAAGGCTGGTGCCGTGGAACCCGTGGCCGCCGCACCTGCCGCGGCCCCCGCGACGGCATCCGCCCCCGAGGCTTCTACGGCGCCCGCGTCCGACGGTAATTCCATCGCGAATGCGAACTTGCTCTTCAAGGCGGGCAGTTTCGAAGCGGCTCTCCAGATGTACAAGGCTCTGCTCAATATGGAAATTTTTCCGGACGAACGCTACTTCGCCATGCTCCAGATGGGCAATATCTACCGCGAACTGCGCGACTTCAACAGCGCGGCGCAGCGCTACCGCGACGTCGTGCAGCAGTTCCCGGATTCCGACTGGGCTACCGAGGCCGAACGCGCTCTCGAAGATGCCGTGTGGCTCCAGAAGCATGCGTCCGAGCTCCCGCGCCGCATGCGATAAACGTTTGTAAAATTTTTCTAGAAAATGCCCCGAAATCGGGGCGTTTTTGCGTTTGTGCGGGGGCTCTCTATTGCGTTTTTGTACAAAAGAGTATAGATTAAGCGAGGTAATAAAAGGTGGGATGTCGGAAATAAACTTTGGATGAGGTTGGTTTAGGATATGAAAAGAAAATTCCTGGTTCTCGCGGGTGCGGTTGCAGTAACGCTTGCCTTTGCTGACCCGCCGGCGAACTTCAGCGGCTGGGAGAAGGTGTTCGAGGACAACTTCGACGGTACTTCTCTTGACAAAAAAAAGTGGAACCCCACGTACAACTGGGGCCCGACGCACAACCATCGCGCCTACTGCGCCGAAGAGAACGTGATTGTCTCCGATGGTACGCTCAAGCTGAAGGGCGAAAAGAAAGTTCACCCTAATGCCAACGGAAAAAAGGCGAAGTTCAACAACAAGGAAATCCCGGTGGACTACACCTCGGGCGCTATCGATACTAAGGGTCACTTCGAAGTCAAGTACGGCTACATCGAAGGCCGCTTCAAGGCCCCGTGGCAGAAGGGAACGTGGCCCGCGTTCTGGACCCTGCAGGACGGTTGGCCTCCGGAAATCGACATTCTCGAAATTCCTGCGTCGCGCAAGCAGCACCACTACTACCTGCACTACACCGACCCGAGCTGGTATAGCAGTCACGGCTCTGCATGGGATCACGAGGCGTCCTTCGGCGGACACAAGGACGATGACGTGGACCGTTCTGCGGGGTTTCACAACTACGGCGTGGAATGGGACGAGTCGACCCTCAGTTTTTACTTTGACGACAAGCGGTTTGCAAGTTACACGCGCCCGACAGAAATCAAGCAGCTTGCGGCTCAGTACATCATCGTGAACCTCGCCATCGGTGGCTGGGCGGGCGATGATATCGAGATTACCTCCGACAAGCCGGCGTATTTCGAGGCGGACTGGGTGCGGGTTTGGCAGGCCAAACCCGCGAAACCCGATACGGTGCGCATCATGTCAATGAATTTTGGTACCTGCATGGTCCGTACATCCGAAGACAAGCTTGCGCTGGGTGATTGCAATGGCGAGAATGCTGTTGCGACGGTTACGCCGCTATCTTCGACGACGTTCCGCATCAACTTCGGCGACATTTCTCTCGATACCCCGAACGAATCTACGGATGCGGGCATCACGATGGGTCTTTACAAGTGGAATGGGGGCGCCCACCAGAAGGTGGTGATGGAAAAGCAGTCCGGTTACGAGGGCTCCGTGGTGCGCATGAAAATGCAGCACAGCAACATGTACCTGCGCGCGACGACGGACGGCGAGCGCGTGGTGCAGAGCTGGGCCGACGACTGGGAATGGAACCAGATGTGGCGCCTGGTGGGCAAGGACGACAAGATTCCGACGAAGGAAGATACGGCGAAAACCGACACGGGTACGACTGCGCTGGGTGATTTCGCAAGCGTGTACGGAACTTCGGTCCATTACGCCGACAGCCATCTGTTTGTAGAACTCGGAAGCACGTTTATTGATGGTGCGACGGTGCGCATCCTTGACCTGCAGGGGCGCGAGGTCATGCGTAGGCAGACGGTGCGCTCGGCGGTTTTCGATGTGCAGGGCCTTGCCCCGGGAATCTACCATGTAGTTGCCCGCAATGGAAACCGCACCGATATTGTCCGGTTCAAAAAGTAAAGAACGGCGTTGCGTGAAAAAGCTATATTGAAAAAATATAGCGTATCACCTTGGACGTAGAGTCCATAAACAAACTGGAACCTTTTATGGCCGAACAGAATAAAGCAGAAAAATTCGTTTTCTACATGTACAAGATGACCAAGTCGTACCCGCCTAACAAGGAGGTGCTGAAGGATATTTCACTCAGTTTCTACTACGGCGCAAAGATTGGCATCATCGGCCAGAACGGTGCCGGTAAGTCGACGCTCCTCCGCATTATGGCGGGCATCGACAAGGAATTCCAGGGTGAAGCCTGGATTGAACCGGGCCGCACCGCAGGCTACCTGCCACAGGAACCGCAGCTGGACCCGAACTTGACCGTCAAGGAAAACGTGATGCAGGCCGTTGCCAAGAAGCAGGCCGTGCTCGACCGCTTCAACGAGATTTCCATGAAGTTCGCCGAACCCATGGAAGACGACGAGATGAACAAGCTCCTCGACGAACAGGCGAAGCTTCAGGACATCATCGACGCGCAGGATTTGTGGAGCCTCGACCGCAATATCGAAATTGCGATGGACGCTCTCCGTTGCCCGCCGGGTGACTGGCCGGTGACGAACCTCTCTGGTGGTGAAAAACGCCGCGTGGCCCTTTGCCGCTTGCTCCTCGAAGAACCGGATTTGCTGCTCCTTGACGAACCGACGAACCACCTGGATGCCGAAACGGTTGCTTGGCTCGAACGCCACCTCCGCGAATACAAGGGCTCCGTGATTCTCGTGACCCATGACCGTTACTTCCTCGACAACGTGACGAACTGGATTCTGGAAATCGACCGCGGCCGCGGCATTCCCTGGGAAGGCAATTACGCCCAGTGGCTTGATCAGAAGCTGGAACGCCTCCGTGGCGAAGAGAAGGGCGAATCCGACAGGCAGAAGCGCCTCGCCCGCGAACAGGAATGGGTCAAGCAGAGCCCGAAGGCGCGCCAGGCCAAGAGCAAGGCCCGTCTCAAGGCTTACGAGGAACTCTTGGCCGAAGATTCCCGCGAACAGATCAAGGTGGCGCAGATTCACATTGCGAACGGCAAGCGCTTGGGCGATATCGTTATCCAGGCGGAACACCTGCAGAAGGCCTTTGGCGACAAGGTGCTGTTTGATGACTTGAACTTCAACTTGCCGCGCTCCGGCATCGTGGGCATTATCGGCCCGAATGGTGCAGGTAAGACAACGTTGTTCAAGATGATTATGGGCCAGGAAAAGCCCGATGGCGGTACGCTCAAGATTGGCGAGACCGTGGAAATCATCAGCATGGAACAGGGCCGCGATAGCCTCGATGACAGCAAGACCGTGTGGGAAGAAATCACCGGCGGCAACGACGAGATTATGGTGGGTGACCGCAAGATGAACGGCCGCGCCTATTGTGGGCTCTTCAACTTCACGGGTGCTGCCCAGCAGAAAAAGCTCACGGCGCTTTCGGGCGGTGAACGCAACCGCGTGCTCATGGCGAAGAACCTGCAGAAGCCGGGCAATCTGTTGTTCCTCGACGAACCGACCAACGACTTGGATATCGAAACGCTGCAGGCTCTGGAACAGGCCATCCTCAAGTTCGCAGGCTGCGCCGTGATTATCTCGCATGACCGCTGGTTCCTGGACCGCATCGCCACCCACATCCTCGCTTACGAAGGCGATTCCAAGGTCGTGTGGTTCGAAGGCAACTGGAGCGAATACGAAGCCGACCGCAAGAAGCGCCTCGGCGAGGATGCCGACAATCCGAAGCCCATCAGGTACAAGACGCTCACGAGACAGTAATAAAAGAGGCGGCCGTTGAGCCGCCATTTTTGCTCATTTTATATAAGTGAAGATAATTAATTTTACTTTGCGTCTTTTTTTTTTACATGCAGTGCGTTGAAAAAAAGATTATATTATTTAATAGGGGACGGAAGAAAACAGAAAGAGGTTCTCATGAAGAAATCATTTATCTTTAGTTCGGCTCTTGCCATGGCGCTGGCTGCTTGTGGCGATGATTCGCCTTCATCCTCAAATCCTGCAGATTCAGAACTTGACAGTTCTAGTTCTGTAGAAGAAACGCTTTCTTCGTCATCGATTGAACAGAAAGGTTCCTCGTCAAAGGATGTGTCGTCATCATCAAAAGAAAAGGCGAAATCGTCGTCTTCTGTAGCTGAACAGAAATCTTCTTCATCAGAAAAAGCTCTGTCGTCTTCGGTAGTCGTTGAGAAGTCCTCGAGCTCGGATTCGGGCGATACGACTACTGTGAATTCTAGTTCGTCTGTGGAAGTCGTTTCTTCGTCTTCGGGGCCGCAGGAATTGGATGTCCAGGTGTCAATGAATTGCTTTGCTGATTATCCTATTGGGGAAGTGCCGCCGCTTGCCACCAAAGCGTATATGCAGCCGGATTCGAGCGGAAGATACTCGGGCACGCTGTATTATGTTGTAGATAACTGTAGAAGGCAGGGAGGCACCCTATCCAAGACGATGTCTGGGGACACCTTGGTCATGAAATTTGTTGACGTGCAGGCAAGTACCTATTGTCTCTGCTGGTCTGATTTCGCGATAAGTTATGGATCTGAGCTTGAAAATATCAAGTATATTGATTACACGGCGCCTTACGCCAAGCATAGCACTTACGAAGTTGTGTATGAGCCGGATCCGGGCAAGCCTCCCATGCCCGAATCTTCATGTTCGATGAGTGTTCATGATTTGTTGTCGAGTGCGCGGACACTAGAGTCTTCGTCGAGCTCTTACTGATTGCATTCGCTAAAACGATGGCCATCGGAAATTTTTTTTAGAACCAGAATCCGAGCGAAGCGTTGGCGGTAAGGTAGAAGTCGTTGAAATAGAGGCTGCTGAGGACCGTTGCCCCGAGAGAAACTTTCCAGTGCTCGTCAATCCACTTCGATACGCCTGCGTATTGGCTCAGTATGAATGGGTTGTCGACGCGCGTGCGTAAGGTGTTCCCGTGCATGTCGTTCTCTTGCAGCTCGTATTCCTGTTCTATTGTGGGCACGTAGAGCAGCGGTGAGTAAGAAATCGCTAGGCCGTTCACGTAGAACGACGTGAAGATGCCTGCGCCCAGACGGCCTTGACGGACATTTTCTTCTTCAAGGTGCTTCTCTTCGGTTATGTCCTTGCATCCTTCCTTAGTGGGGGCGCTGCATTCGTAATAATCGAACGAAATGTCGCCCACGTTATAGAACTCGATATCGAAATAGGCACCGACTTCGAAATTCTTCTTGTTGATTCCGCCGATGACCCGAGCGTAGAATCCCGGGTCCAGGCCGATGGAATATCCCCATGCAAGTTCGTCTTTCGCCTTGAAAAGGTGCGTGAATGCTGCCGAGACGGGAAAGCGGTTTCGCTTGTAGCTGAACTTCTTTATTTTTGTTTCGGACATGATTTTTTTGTCATCGTCGCTTCCGCTGATTAGAGGGTCGTAATCGCCTTCTTTGAGTTCCGCGTTCTTGACGTTTTTCATTTTCATTTCTTCTTCCGTCGTGTAGTCGAACGAAAGTGAAACCCCCTTGATAGACGAGCCTGCTGCAAATTCCTTGCCTGCACCGGTGAAGTTTTCGGGAACGCTTGTCTCGAAAATGCCTTGCGTTAGGTTCCCCTGCCTGTACACGGGCGTTCCGCAGCCAGCCAGGAACATGGCGGACAGTGCTGCGGCAATCCACAAAAAACGTAGCGTGAACATGGTATTCCTCCTTCCCGTAATCGCATGGACTTTGCGATCCTAACTACCTTAATGTATATAATTAAAGATGCAAATTTATCGGAATCGGGGAACTTTATCGTGCGTTCGATGCGGATTTTTCGCTATTTGATGCATTTATGAAACAACGTGTTTCATCTGGAACACGTTGAAGCAGTACGCGGCGTTGGCGCTTTGAAGACAATTATTTCAAATCGATCGGCATCCAATTCGAATCGAAAATCATTTCTTTGCAGATTATGAACGAATTGTCCAGGCTCACCTCGGACTTGCCGTATTTCCCGCCGCCCTGGTGTGCCTGGGTTGCGGTGAGGCCATGGCCCAAATAGAGTCCGGGCTTGCCGGGGTATTCCACAATGATGATGCCTTGCTTGCTGCGAGAGATGGGTATGTCAAATGCGTTTCTGTGGATGGACCACGATGCAGTGGCGTCGGATCCGAATGCCACTGCCTTGATTTTGGCGGAGGGGCTGCCAGCCTGAACGCGTTTCTTGATTTGTGTTTCCAATGCGGTGTCGCGGTTTTTCTTGGGCGTCTCAAATGGCAGCTTGTGAGTTTCTGCGTCGGAGATGCGCTTGTTGAAGAGCTCCTCGGCGGTACGCAGTACGGGTAGCGGGTTTTTAGCGAGGAGGTCGGCGGGCAATGCGGCTACGCCATTCTTGATGCGCTCGGTATAGAGAATTTCGTCGTTAGGGATTACCTGCGGATATTCCACGGTGTGTTTCTCGCGGTTGACGATTACACGGTAGAGACAGACGAGCTTGCACTCGTTGCTCTTGCATTGTTCAGACTTGTCGAGCATACCCTTGATGTAGCCCGAAATGTCTTGGAATGGCAGCGGTACGTCTAAGTTTTGGTTGAGCTTGTATATTTCCGACCAGTATTTTGTGCTTCGTCCGGGAAATTTGTTGTAAACCTCAGTTTTCACAAATTCCCATGCTTCGAGTGTCAGCTTGTCGGCAGGATCTTTAATGGACAAACCTTCTTTGCTTTTCTCGAAATCCTCATATTTGACCCCCACCTTCGCGTCGAACAGTAGGTTCCAGCTGGTTACCATACGGTCGGCATATACAAGGCGGAAGTCGACTTCTTTGTTGCGCTGGGCTTCGGCGTCTCTCTGGTATCCGTAGTAGAAAGCGCGGCATCTGTCGAGAATGGAGGTCGTGGAATCCTGCTTCTCAAAGATTTCCTTTGCCTCGGCCATCCATTTGTCCTTGATGTCGTTCTGCGCGTCTGCGCTATAACTTACGCTCGGCATAATGACCGCCAGCGCCACCAATGCTTGAATAATTTTTTTGCGAATTTTCATATTTTTCCTTTGACTCGTAAAGGGTCGCTATAGGGTTTGAAACACGAAAAATCCCCCGTCGTAAGAGGGGGGGCACACGAAGAACTTTCGATGTAAAAGAATGAAATGCTATGAAGCTGACTATACTGTTAAAATCACTGCACAAATGGGCAGTTGATGGGGGGGTAAGCGTGTTGCGCGTTCTTGGCTTCATAATAAAAATATAAGAAACGAGGATAATCTTGTCAACTTGCCGGAGTTCCCTGCGTTACTTAATCATAATAATACTCATTCCCGTCCGAGTCATAATAGCGAGGCTTATTGAGAATGATTATCAGGTCGACCACCCAACCTATTCCGAACAAGCCAAGTGTAAACATCCACAGTAATGCTGTCCAAAATTTATCTTCGTAAAATCTGTGAATCCCTAGAAAACCTAGAAACAAGCATAGAAAGAATGCTTTTGTTCTGGAGTATATGGATACGTGAATTTATCCATAGAATACCCCTAATGAAATGACGTTTCCTTTCTAATATACTCTTTTCTATTGCATTCTGCAGTACAAGACGTCTATATAAGAATCATTTAAAACGCCTCGTTTATTGTGACGCCGCCGTTTAGATAGCGATGTACAAGGCTGTTGATGAGCGTCTGGTAGCTTGTTCCGAGACGGGCCGCCTTTGCCTTCATGCCTTCGATGTCGGCATCCTTCATCCGGATGGTGATGTTGTGGGCCGATCCTCGGATTTCTGCTTTGATTGCTTCAAGTTCTTCTTTGGGTACAGGCCTTGTGTCACCGCGTTCAATTGCCTCCATGAGAATACGTTCTTCTTCGTCCATCGGGTCAAATTCTGAGTTCGCCATTTTCGTACCTCCGCTGATAAAGGTGGCTTTTGAATGCCGTCTTGAGGAAATATGTTCCGTCAGGTTCCTTGACGAATGGAGCACAATGGGCGTAACCGTTTACAAGTACAATAAACATTTTTTGCCCAGGATGTCCGTCTTGGTTTACGACATCGTCCATGTCAAAACGCTCGGCAAGTATTTCTTGCCTGACATCTTCCATGATGACGCCATGCTTTTCGAACACTTTTTTGGCTTTTTCTTCGTCAAACCTTACTTTTATATCTATAATATACATATTTTATAATCAAAAGTCAATATGTTTTGACAGAAAATTTTGTTTTTTTTTGGCAAATTTTCCTGTTGGCTGTTTGCGGGATGTCGCCAATGCTCCCCGTATGACGTAATATAGATTTTTAAGGTGTCAAATTATGACATCTGTAAAAGTTGTTGACTTCGGCGGCACTTCGCACGCTCGCACAATCACTTCGTTCCAGTGTTCGCTTAGCGGAGCGCGCGCCTTCGTCAATCAATGACGATGGCTCCAGCAAACAAGCGTTTGTTGCTTTTTGTTGCAGGTTGTGAGATGAGCGGCGGGAAGAAGCCCTTGTGACTGTTAGTCCCTGCGGTCTTCCTTTGAAATGTTCTTGCCAATTTCGCAAGCGAAAACAAATGTTTTTGGCGCACGTTAGCCCGCTCTTTGCACGAATAATTGTATTTTTAGTCGCGAAATTATGCTCCTTGTCTTTAGACACGAAATCCGCCTGATTTTTAGGGACCCGCGTTTTTGGGTTCCCTTCATCATCCCGCCGGTGATTCTCGCGGCGAGCCAGGCGATTGCGGTTTCGCGTTACGGCGGGCAGATTATGCAGGGCATGGAAGGCTACATGATGCTCCTGCTCGGTTGCCTCATGGCCCCGATGGGTTCGCCCCTTGCGGGTGATTCTTTCGCGGGTGAACGCGAGCGCAATTCGCTCGAACTCCTGCAGCTTTCTCCGATTGCTCCGGCAAAGCTTTTCTGGGGCAAGCTCCTGGCAATCCTCCCGTTCCCGGTGCTGTTTGCTATCTTGGCGCAGGTGGCCTACTGGTTGGCGCATCCCGAGATTCCATCGACTGCGGCGATTGCCTCGATTCTCGGGGCCGTCTCTGCTGTGCTTCTCACGACATCGTTCTCGCTGGTGCTTTCCCTCCGCGTAAAGACGGTCCGCGCGGCAACGCAGTTCTCGCTGTTCGTCGTGGTGCCGCTTCTCTTGCTGGTGCAGGTTTTCCACGAGACGTTCCTGGTCGGGCTTTTCATTCCCGCGGTTACGTTGCTTGTAAGTCTGGCCCTCAGCGTACTCACTGCTATCCTAAGCATGCGCAAGTTCGTGAGCATGTAATTCAACAAGGTTCTTGATGCATTATCTGATTGTTCCCGGTTACAGCAATTCTGGCCCCACTCACTGGCAGACTTATTGGGCGAACAACATGCCCGATGCAAGCCGCGTTGAACAGTATGACTGGGAACACCCGCACAAGGCTGAGTGGGTCGATACGCTCGACAGGACGGTGGCCGCACTCGAGTCCGATACGGTTCTCGTTTCGCACAGTCTGGGGGTTGCGACGACGGTCCTCTGGCTGATGAAGAAGGCGACGGAAGGTGCCGTTCCGGCAAAAGTCAAGGGCGTGTTCCTTGTCGCTCCGGCCGATATCGACGTGATTGATATTGTCGAGGATTTCGCGCCGATGCCCCTGGAAAAGTTGCCCGTGCCCTCGTGCGTTGTCGCAAGCCAGAACGACGAGTACGTGACCATCGAGCGTGCGCGTCAGTTTGCGGATTCCTGGGGTTCCCTGTTTTTCGACGTGGGGCGCAAGGGCCATATCAATGCGCTTTCGAACCTCGGCGAATGGGAAGAAGGCCGTGCCCTTTTAAGGGAATTTGAAAAAAATCTGTAGGGACTTGTTTTTCCGGTTCTTATTTTGTAGATTAGGCTAAACCCGTTTTCGGGTTTTGTCGGCTGTCGAGTGACGCCCTTTTATTATAGTGTTAAAATCTAGGGGACGATTGTGCCTCGCAAAAATGCGGAGGAAAGTCGCGGATGCTTTATGCCCGCGGTAGCTTGCCTCGTTATTATTTTACTTCTTTGCCTGGGGCGCGCGTGGTGCGCTGAGCGCGACGTGCCCGACAAGGTTTCGCTTGATTTCGTGGATGCGAGCCTGCAGGATGTCGCCCGCTCGGTGTCGCTTGCCTACGGGGTGCCCGTGCTTGTGGACGTCGGTGCGGAGGCGCGTGTCACGTTCCACCTCGATGGCGTCGGGCTGCTGGAGGGGCTCACGTCGTTGTGTTCTACCCTCGGGCTGGAACTCATTCGCGACGGAACGGTCTTCCATATCCGCAAACGGCTGGAACGTGGCGAGAATTTTTTCCGGGTCGCGGATTCGCTCGTGTCGCTCGACGTGCGGGAGCGCGACGTTCGCGAGTTTATTCGGGATTTTTCCGCGAATACGGGACTGAACGTGGTGGCTTCGCCCGATGTCGCGGGTCCCGTGAGCGGCCGGCTGGAATCCGTACCGCCCGGGATTGCGCTCCGGGTGCTGCTCGAATCGCACGGTTTCCGCGTGAGGCGCGATGCGGACTGCTTCCGTGTGGAACGCGCACGCAATTCGCCCGCGGGTGTTGCGGGTGGCTCGGGCCCGAATGGCGCGGGTGCGAACGGCGCTTCGCCCGCGGGCGCAAATTCCGTGCCGGATATCGTTCAGGACGACTCGCTCTATACGGTAGAACTGGACGGCACCCCGCTGGACGTGTTCCTCAAGGAACTTTCGCGGGTATCGAACCTCAATCTGGTGCTGTACGGAGACGTGCGCGAGAGCTTGCAGATGCGTTTTGAACGCGAACCGCTTGCGAATCTCCTGCAGTCGCTCTTTCGCGGGAGCCGCTACACCTATGCACTCGATTCGAATACTTTGTTTGTAACAGAACGCGGGGCGAAAAACGTGCTTTCGCGTACGGAACTTTACCCGCTGAAGGCAACGACGCCGGAGGCCCTCGTGCCGCAACTTTCCAAGTTGTTGCCGGGTTCGGGGCTTGTCGTGTCGGAGGTGAAGGAACAGAATGCTCTAATGCTTCGCGGGTCTCCTTCCGAAATCGCGGATGCAACCGCAATTCTCGAGAAACTAGACAGGGCTGCCATGCAGGTGACCATCTCGTGCGTAATCGTGGAGCTCAAGCGCGGGCGCAATTTCGAAATCGGGCTTCACAGCGGTTCTACGCGCAAGACGGGCGAGAACGACCTGGGCGTGCGCGGGTTCTGGGACTTTATGGGGAAGGACGTTTCCGCTTCGGGCGCGTTCGGGAAAATCGGGATTCTGCCGGCGCGTTTCGAGATGGAACTTTCCGCGATGGAAGAGAACAACAGGGCCGAGGTTCTTGCGCGCCCGCGGCTCACGACGCTCAACGGGAACAAGGCGGAACTCAACGTGACGAACACGGTCTATTACCTGGTGAGTCAGGTATCCGCCGACGGCTACCCGATTACGGATTACCGCAGTTTCAATGACGGAATCTCGCTTGAAATCACGCCGACGGTCACGCAGGGCGGGAGCATCACGCTGAACATTTCGCCCGAAATCAAGACGGCGGGGCGCTCGAGCGGCGATGGCCCGCGCGATATCAGCACGCGAAACCTGAAGACGACCGTCACCTTGAAAAACGGCGAGACACTTTGCCTGGGCGGCCTCGTACGGAAGGGCAAGTCGGAGGTGCGCACGGCGGTGCCGTTCCTCGGTAGCATCCCGCTTATCGGCAGGCTTTTCAGTTACGTGAGCGAGGTCGAAGACGAGAGCGAACTGGCCATATTCATCACGCCCGAGGTGAATTTCTGATGCTGGAACGTGTTGCTTTTGTTGGAGCCCGCCTGTGGACTTGGGAACTTGTGACGAATTTTGATTCGGACGTGTCCCATGAAAAATTGCTGCAATGGCTCCGTGAAGATTTTCCGGAAACGCTTAGGGACCGCAATCCTGTTTGCAGGGAGATGGTGGGCTTCAACAGTTCGGGCGGGCGTCGGCACCGGTTCCTGGTGGCGCTTCCCGAAAAAGACGTAGAATGTCTCAGGCGGCATTTTGACCGGGTGCTCCCGCAGACGGCGATGCTTTACGGTGCTGCCGATGCGCTGATGCGGACAAACGATGGCTTCGGGAACTTGCGCTATGCGGTGCTTGCGGAATCGACGCTTTACATCCTTGTCTTTTTTGAGGGGCGGCTGTGCCATTGGACGGAGGAAGTGGCGCACGACAATGCGACTGCGGAGGAACGCCTTGAACGTTTTGACGAGTTCCTGATGCGTGATGACCTGTTCTCGCGGGCGGAATCGTGGCGGAAGGTCTTTGTGGAATCAAGGGAATTTTCGGATTCGCAGAGAAAGGCGCTTCTCAAGGCGGCATCCAGGGACCCGTTCTGGAAGGATTACGACCTGGACTTGTTCGATGGAATCAAGCCTCGGGCGAAATGGCGTCTCGCCTTTGCGGCGACATTCGCTGTTGCTCTCTTTTTTTCCTTTGTTTGGCGCGGGAGCGGAGAGAATGTTGCAAAAGTCGACATGGCGGCCCCGTCCTTGTCGGTCGCCCCGGAAATCACCGTCGTTGATCATCCGATGGGTATGTCAAGGGGCAAGGATGGCGTCCGGGTTATGAAGGTGGATTCTCCGGAAGCGTCGTTCCCGGATTCGCCCGCATGCCTTGTGCTGTTCAAGATTCGTGGAATTGTCGGCGGCAGGCTTGTCCGGGTCGAGATGGAAGATGGACGAATGGCTTGGTTTCGGACGGGTGATTCTCTTGGAAATTTCCGGGTGGAATCCATCGGCGGTTCTAAGGTGTCGCTTGCCTGCGGCGGCCGTATCGTGGAGGTGGAAAATGGGATGTAGGGGTTTCGTCTTGCCGTTCGTGTTGATTATTTTGCTTTCGCTGGGAATCCTCTTCCAGGGACTGCTGCATGCCTCGGGAAATCTGCGCCGCTACGCGGACAGGGTCGCACGGGAGGCGGGTGGCATCTATGCGGCAGAGTCGGCGATTGTCGCTTTTCTTCACGGCTTGCCGCATGGGGAAGTGGCCATAGAATCCGAAGAGGGAACCTTGTGGGGAAGGGTGTGCGCTCCGGTTCCGGGCGATTCGTTGCTGGAGCCATCGAAAGTTTGTGCCCTGTACGGGTCGAAGTTCGCGAGGTTCCGTTTCGAGGACTGGATGCTGGTTGTCCAGAACTTGCGCCGTGGGGTGCGCGAAGGGATTGCAGGCGACTTGCGCCTGCGGCATTTGTCGGGGAACCGGCGCTTCTTTACGCTCGATTCTTCGGCCGCGTTCCGGATACAGGACGGGGACCTTTATTTGGACCTGGATGGACGAGTCCGGAGCGCCTCCTTCGACGTGGACGGGAATGTAGCGGTAAAGGGGAGCGCGACGTTCGATACGCTCCGCATATTTGCGCGCGGCAATGTCGAACTCGGGGGGCGAGTCTCGGTCGCCTACCTCGAACTTGTGAGCGATGCGTTTGTGGAAGTTAAGTCTGAATTCAGCTTTTCCGGCGGGCTCTACGGCCGCGATGGGCTCCGCATCGCGGGCCGTGCGCACGGGATATTCCCGTGCGTCGCGGTGTCGCTCGGGTCGGGCGACAGCCGCGCCGAGCTCGCCGGTCACGCCCTCTTCGAGGGCGTGATTGCATCCCCCGGAGGTAGCGTCGATATCGAAGACAAAAAAAATCTTTTGGGTGCGTCGTATCCGGGGCCGGTGACGGATTCGTCTTTTGCGTTGTTGCCGGTCGTGCTCGATGGTGACCGTATGGTGTTCCGCCGGAGGTTTGAACCATGAACCGGACATGCGGATTCACCCTGATGGAAATCCTTGTCGCCTTTGCCGTGCTTGCGTCGGGGCTTGCCGCCATTTCATTTTTCCCGGCCGCTTTCGCCCGGATGTCGGCTCGAGAAAAGTCCCGGGCAGATGCTGTGGTAGAGGCTATATCCTACTTGGAACGACGAATCTCCGCTCCGGAGCGTTGCTCCGACATCTTGTTTGCATGCCCTGCCCCTGCATGCGGTGGCGGGTTTAGCGTCTTGCAATCGTGGACGCTCGGCATGGGCGGATTCCAGTGGGTGGAAGTTCGCGCGGAACCCTACGTTTTCAGGAGGTTGCTGCGGTGCACCGTGGATTTACGTTGATGGAACTGATGGTGGCTCTCGCTCTTGCCGGAGTCCTGGTCTCGCTTTCGCTCGGGGCTTACGGAAAAGGGCTTCGCGACTACGCCTACGCGCTTTCTTCGCATTCGTTGATGTTCGATGCGAAAGTCCGAGAAATGCAAAAAAGCATCCGCGAACTTCGCGGATGCCCTGATGCAAATCGTTTGTAGCGGATTACGATTCCTGCTCTTCGACGTTGCCGTGTTCCTTGCGGGCCTTGTGCACTTCGATGATGTTGCCGATAAAGTGCATAAAGCTCAGGACGCCCACGGAGAGGAAGCCCACCGCATAGAGGGCGAGGAACGGTCCGATAATGAACTTCTGTGCGCCGATGTATTCCAGAAGACCGAAGATGCAGTAGACGCCCACGGCAAGTTCGAGGACGGCCATCCAGGGGAACTTCTGTGCGTAGTGGCTCTTCGCCTTCTTCTTGGACCCGCCGCTCTTCGGGGTGCGGACAAAGCTGCCCTTCACGCCGGTCACGGCACCGAACACGGCACGCGTGTTGTTCACGGCGATGCCCACGCCAAGCGCCATCAAGATGGGGAGGCTCAGCATGCGGATTTTCCAGCCGGTGTAGCCCGAGCAGCGCTGTGCAACGAAGTAAAGGACGGAAGGAGCGATAGCGGCGAGGAAAATGAAACTGAAGCCGATGGTGTAGGCCCAGCTGGGCAAGTGCGCGACCGGTTCGAAGAACGCGAGAAGCGGCCAGGCGCAGAGGGCGGTAAACAGCATGCAGGGGTGAATGGAGTAGTGCGTGGTGTGCAGGAACGCGCCAATCTTAATGCGGAGCGGAACCTTCGCCTTCCACACGCGCGGCAGAATCTTGATGGCCGTCTGGATGGAACCGCGGGCCCAGCGGAACTGCTGTGCCTTGTAGGCGTTGATGTCGTTCGGGAGTTCTGCCGGCACAATCACGTCGAACACGAACTTCATCTTCCAACCGGCGAGCTGGCTGCGGTAGGAGAGGTCCATGTCTTCGGTCAGGGTGTCGCCTTCCCAGCCGCCACCGTCGTAAATAGCCTGCTTGCGCCACACGCCTGCGGTACCGTTGAAGTTCATGAACAGCTTGCCCCAGCTACGGGCGGACTGCTCGATAACGAAGTGGCCGTCGATACCGATGGACTGGGCGAGCGTAAGGCCCGATTCCGTGCGGTTCAGGTGGCCCCAGCGGCCCTGAACGAGGCCGATCTGGTCGTCCATCACCAGGTAGGGGATGGTCTTGAGGAGGAAGTCCTTCTCCGGAACGAAGTCCGCGTCGAAAATCGCGAGGAATTCGCCCTTCGCGACGGCCATGGCTTCCTTGAGGGCGCCGGCCTTGAATTCCTTGCGGTTCGTGCGGTGGATAAGCTTGATATCGTAACCCTTCGCGGCAAGTTCGGCCACCTTCTTCTTCGCCACTTCGTAGCATTCGTCGGTGGAGTCGTCCAGAACCTGGATTTCGTGCTTGTCCTTGGGGTAGTCAATGGCGCAGACAGCGTCGAGCAGACGTTCCACGCAGTTCGCCTCGTTAAAGACGGGGAGCTGGGTCGTGACCTGCGGGAGGTCGTTGATGGAGTGCTCGCGGTAGAACTTGAGAATCTTTTTGCGGTCGGTGAGTCGCGTGGTTCGGCTGTTTTTGAGGAACAAGTAGATGCTGTAATAACAGCTAAAGCCGTAAATCACCAAACCCACACCGGCGATGACATATACTACGAACATTGCGTAGAGGAGAAATGTATTCATCGTATCAAAAACCTTTGCATTTGTGATGCTTGGCGCCAAATATAGAAATTGAACCAAAACTTTGCTATGTTCTAGGTCGATTTTTATGTTAAAAAAGTTGGTAGGATAGGCTTTTTTGAAAAAAAATCATTTTTGTGTATTTTTCTGAGAAAAAAACAGATTTTTATGATAAAAGGAATGAAACGATGGAAGAACGGCAACAGGCAGATGCTCGGGCGGTAGTCCGCTGGATGGAGGCGAACCGCGGTTCGGCTGGGTTTGCGGAGGCGCTTTCGAGGCTTGTTTCCTTTGCTTGTGCGGAGTGGCTCCGCCGGGGATTGGGGGTGCCCGTTCCGCCTGCGGAGGCCCTTTCCCGTGTCGCCCTTGCGCGCCTTCCCGACGTCCCGGTCAACCGCTGGCTAGAGTCCCCGGAAGAACATCAGGCTGAAATTGCCGATTTTTGCGCAAAATCGAAGTCCGGACCTCTGCCGGAAGCCCTGCAGGGGGATTTGCCTGGCGAACTCGACCTGCGGGGGGTGAAGTGCCCCCTGAATGCGGCTCGGTCAAGGCTCGTGATGGCCGGTTTTCCGCCGGGAAGGGAACTTTCGATACTCCTTGACGAGGGTTCCCCGATCGAAAATGTACCGGGAGCGCTGGTTGCAGACGGCTGCCGCATCGTTTCCCGCGAAAAAAATGCGGATTTTTGGAAAATTTCGGTGGTCAAACCCGCCGATAAGTAGTAGATTATAATCGTGGAAAACAGGATCCTCATCATAGGTGACGAATTGCTCGGCGAACAGGGCGAAGTGGCGACCCGCTGTGCCGAGATGCTCCTTTGCAGGGCGCCCAACCGCCCCATGCAGTTTTCCATCAATTCCCCGATTCCGCTCCTGCTTCCGCAGCTCCTGTCGCGTGCGGCGTCCGATATCATCGGCAAGAAGGCGGGGCGCATCGTGCTCGGCCTCGGGCTTCACGACTTGACGAGGGGGGAACACGGCAACGGGGCGAAAACGGCCGAAAACTATGGGAACCTGGTCCGTGAACTTGTTAGTAAGACCCAGTCCGACATCTTTGTCGAGACCATTCCGTGCGACCTGCTCCCGGATGCTTCCGACCAGATTGAGGTCATTAACGAGGCCATCCGAGGCTTCGAAAGCGAGTTCCCGGGACGCGTCAAGGTCCTCGATTTCGCCAGCCACGCGCAATTTTTCAAGGAAAAACAGGTGGAACGCGGCAAGTTTGCCCGGAGCCTCTATTCGGACGAGGCGAAACCCACTTCTTTGTGCATCACGTTGCATTCCCTTTTCCTGCAAGATTGTATATTGAAAGAGATTAAAGAAAACAAGGAGATGATATGAGCCTATTAGATGACGCATTTGCAAGGAAGATTGCCGCCCAGAAACGTGCCTGGGAAATGACCCATGACCAGGACAAAAAGGAACACGTGCGCCGTGAGCCTGCTGCTCCCAAGATGGGTATCTGCGACAAGTGCCACCGCGAGGCACTGGTGAGGCCGTTCCGCTCCCGCCAGGCCGACAAGATGGACGGCGCTGCAAGCTACGGGACCGTCATCAAGCACTTCTGCGAGGAATGCGCCCCGAAGTCTAGGGCCCAGAAGGACGCCGAGGTTCCGCAGCTTTCCAAGAAGCAGGTGAAGAACCTGATGCGGTCTGCCAAGAAGGGCCTGTTGTAGCCTTCGCAAAGGTCTTCCATTATTTTTTCTTTTTACCCTTAACGGGTATTGTAAAGTTTTCTAAATTTGGCGCCGTTCTTCAATCTCGGAGTGCCAGATGACCAATATCCACGCCAAGGAATCCTTCAAGAATTTCCTATCGGGCGTTAAAGCGACCATTACCCCTGAATCTGTCCGGGTACTGCGTCGAGGCTACACCAAGAAAAACTTCGTGAGCGACCTCATGTCGGGCCTCATCGTGGGCATTCTCGCGCTTCCGCTCGCCATCGCGTTCGCCATCGCCTCGGGCGTGGGTCCCGAACAGGGCCTCTACACGGCGATTATCGCGGGTTTTGCGATTTCTTTGCTGGGCGGTTCCCGCTTCCAGATTGGCGGCCCTACCGGTGCATTCATTGTTATTGTCTACGGCATCGTCTCC
Source organism: Fibrobacter sp. UBA7003 (assembly GCA_002449765.1). Lineage (GTDB taxonomy): Bacteria > Fibrobacterota > Fibrobacteria > Fibrobacterales > Fibrobacteraceae > Fibrobacter. The sequence goes on along the minus strand of DJXN01000012.1, from coordinate 109,385 downwards.
CAGTACGGCTACGACGGCCTTGCTTCCGCGACGCTCCTTGCGGGTATTCTGCTCATCATTTTCGGCATTGCGAAGCTCGGCGCCATCATCAAGTTCATCCCTTACCCGGTGACGGTCGGCTTTACGGCGGGTATCGCCATCATCATCGCGCTCGGCCAGGTCCCGAATTTCTTCGGACTCCGCTTTTTGGTGAAGGATCCGGCCGATGCGGTTGGAAAAATCAAGCTTTACGCGACTTCTTTCGACACTATTAATATATATGCTGTCATCGTGGGCCTTGTGGCGCTTGCCGTATGCATCTTGTGGCCGAAAATTACCACGAAGGTTCCCGGTTCCCTGATTGCGATTATCGTTGCGACCGTGATGGTGAAGGTCTTGGGCTGGGACGACCCGATTACGGGCCACGGCGTGGTGACCATCGGCATGAAAAACCATATCCCGACCGGTTTCCCGATGCCGCACCTGCCCAACATCAGCCTCGAGATGATGCAGAAGGTGTTCCAGCCGGCTTTGACGATTGCCATCCTTGGTGCCATCGAATCCCTGCTTTCTGCGGTCGTGGCCGACGGCATGACCTCTACCAAGCACCGTTCCAACACCGAACTCTTTGGCCAGGGCGTGGCGAATATCCTTTCCCCGATTTTTGGCGGTATCCCGGCGACGGGTGCCATTGCCCGTACGGCGACCAACATCCGTAACGGCGCAGTGAGTCCGGTTTCGGGCCTTGTGCATGCGGTGGTGCTTCTGCTCATTATGCTCGTGCTCGGCAAGTATGCCGAAATGATCCCGATGGCGGCGCTTGCTGCAGTGCTTTTTCAGGTGGCGTTCAATATGTGCGGCTACCGGAGCTTCATCAAGATGTTCAAGGCCCCGAAGAGCGACGTCATCGTGATGCTCGTGGCCTTCTTCCTCACGGTGATTATTGACCTCACGGTGGCTATCGAAGTCGGTGTGCTGCTGGCCGCGGTGCTCTTCATCAAGCGCATGAGCGATGTTTCCGAGATGGAGACGGTGACCGAAGCCCTCAAGGAAGACGACGAGGAGGCCGCCCACAACGAGCTCAGCCGCCAGGTGCCGAAGGGCGTGGTTGTGTACGAGCTTGCCGGTTCGCTGTTCTTCGGTGCGGTCGACAAGTTCAAGGACACGATGGCGCGCATTTCCGACAAGCCGAAAATCCTTATCTTGCGCATGCGCAGCGTTTCAAGCATCGATGCCGCCGGTATCCAGATGATTGAAGACTTGCTGAATCGTTGCAACCGCGAAGGGACGCAACTCCTGCTCAGTGGCGTGCATGCTCAGCCCGTGGTGGCGCTCACCCGTGCCGGCGTCTTGAAACAGCTTGGCGAAGAGAATGCCCTTGGCAATATCGACGCCGCGCTCAACCGTGCGCGTGAACTCCTGGGGCTCCCCGTGGTGGATACATCGCACGAAGTCCAGCCCGCGCCTACGGTTTCTTGGGAAAAGAGCCTCGACAAGCCCTGGATGCCCGAGGAATCTAACGCCGCGGTTGCCGAGGAAACGCCCGAAGTCATCGCCGAAAAGATGATGGACGAACCCATCAAGATTATCGAGAACGAGAAGGAGTAGCGAAAAATTGGGAACCTGGTTCCCGCTTGTCAAGGACCGTTCGTATTTCGCGTGACGCAAATCGCAGTGTGATTTCCATTACTTTGAAGTTGGAATATTCTATTCTATATTGTGACCGTAACCAAAAAGGGATAACGGATGATGACACGAATCTTCAAAGACCTCGCCTCCACAACGTTCCTCGCCAACTTCATGCTCGCCTTCATGGGCGTGACACTCTACCTTTTGCAGACACTTTCGTAACTCCTCCTAAAATCTATCCTACCAAAGGAACGTCCCCCATGCACGGGGGCGTTTCTTTTTTTTTGCGGTAGGCGGGTCTTAGGCGAGGACCTGTAGCAGGCGCTTCTTGCCTACGGAATCGGGGAGCGGGTAGAACGTTTCCTTTGCAAAACTTGACATGAGCATCCGTTTGGCGGTCTCCTGCGGGATTCCGCGGCTCACGAGGTAGAACATCTGTTCTGCATCGAGTTCGCCCACGGTATTGCCGTGCGTGCATTCCACATCATCGTGGTAAATCTTGAGCACGGGCTTTACGGAGACGGAGCTGTCTCCCGAGAGGAGGATGGTGTTCACGAGTTGGCTTGATAGAGCCTTGGTGCAGTTGGCACCGACGATGACGCTGCCGTCGTAGCTCGCGCGGGAACTGCCGTCGAGCAGGTTCCTGGAAAGCTGCGTACTCGTTGTCTCGGGGGCGTTGTGGTAGATATGCAGCCTGTGGTGGCTTTCTGCCGTGCCGCCGAGCATGTTGAGCGTGCGGCATTCGAACTTTGCGCCTGGGGCGTTCAGGAAGTCGTCGATACTCACGCGGCTAATGCCGTTCCCGCGCTCGATGGAGGCAAAACGCACCTGGGAACCTGCCGCCTGCGTGATGTGGAAGTGCCTGAAGGCGAGCGGGAGGTCGTTTGCGGGGTTCGCGAAGAAGATTTCGACGTCGGCGCCTTCGCCCACGTTCACGTCGAAGCGTTCGGCGCATATGGGATGCAGGACCTTGTTGTCGAGAATCTCGATGCTTGCCTTCGCGTTCTTGCCGATGTTGAGTACCGTGCGCCCGAAGTCGTTGTTGCATTTGAGCATCGCGATTTCCTCGGCGTTGTCGGCGATGCTTTGGACCATCGTGCGGGCGTTGCTTGCGATGGGCAGGAGGGCTGCAAAATCCATTTCGTCCGAAAAGTCCTCTTCGCAGGCGCATGCGTCGGGGAATTCCGGCGCTGGAATCTTTGAAACGGGGAAGAATGTCCAAAGTTCGTCGTTACGGCGGGGCATCCCCAGTTGCTTGATGCGGGCAATGGCGTCCATCACTTCTCCTCGATCCAGTCGTAGCCTTGTTCTTCGAGCTTGAGGGCGAGTTCCGGGCCTCCGGAGAGGATAATCTTTCCGTGGCGGAGCACGTGCACGTAGGTGGGCTTGATGTAGTCCAGCAGGCGCTGGTAATGGGTGACGAGGATGACGGCCTTTTCCGGCGCCATGATGTGGTTGATTCCGTTAGCCACGATGCGGAGCGCGTCGATGTCGAGGCCGGAATCCGTCTCGTCGAGGAAGCTTACCTTCGGGTCGAGAATCGCCATCTGCAGGATTTCGTTCCTCTTCTTCTCGCCGCCGCTCATGCCGTCGTTCACGCCGCGTTCGCGGTAGCGCTCGTCCATTTCGAGGAGGGCCATCTTCTCTTCGCAAAGATTCTTGAAGTCGTCGTCACTCATTTCGGGCATGCCCAGGTAGGCGCGCTTGCTGTTGAGCGCCATCTTCAAGAAATCCACGTTGTTCACGCCCGGGATTTCGGTCGGATACTGCGTGCTGATGAAGAGCCCGGAATTGGCGCGTTCGCTGATTTCCATTTCGAGCAGGTTCTTGCCGTCGAGTTCCACGGAACCGTCGTCCACCTTGTATGCGGGGTGGCCCATGATGACTTTCGAAAGCGTACTCTTGCCCGAGCCGTTGGGGCCCATGATGGCATGGACTTCGCCGGGTCTTACCTCGAGGTCGATTCCCTTGAGGATTTGCGTTCCGTCTTCGATGCTTGCTTTCAGGTTCTTGATAGATAACATGGTTTTATCCTTGTGTGGCGGCTAGGATTTGTATAAGGGGTTTCTTGCTCTTTATGAGCTGGTCGGCGAGATTGTCGATGGATACGGCGCCGTTCCGGTACTGGTTCTCGAGTTTTTGCATGTTCTGCACGAACGTATTCAGCGAGATGCGCTTTTGCACGCCCTCGTTTGTGCTGAGGTCGATGGTTTTGCGGAACCGGTCGCACAGCCTGGAGGTGAGCACCAGGAGCGTCTCGTAGAACTCGTAGATTTCTTTCGGCGGGGTCCATGCTTCGTCAGGAAGCCCTTCCATGAACTGCTGCTGTAACGGCGAAAGCTGCTCGTAGAGGCTCTGCGGGGAAAATGTGCCTGTTTCGGAGTAGAAGGCGATGACGGTCATCACGAATTCGTCGACGAGGGAGGATTCGAAGAACTGTATGCCGGTCGCAGCGAGTTCCATGTCGAAATATTCGCAGGCACGGTCGAGAAGCGTCGGGTTTTTCACGAGGAGATTCGCGAACCGGGTCTCTACTTGGGCGAGGACGTTCCACGGGACACTTTCGGCTTCCTGCGGAGCTGCGGGCATCTCGCCATATTCCGCGAATTCCGGATCCGGTTGCGGCTGCGGTACGCTTACCTTGGGCGCCCTTTGCGGGCGGATGCTCTGGATGCCATCCAGTGAGCGCGACGTGTCGAACCGTTCGGCGATGAGCTTTAGGTACTGGTTCCTGAGTTCGCTGTCCTGGATGCTCTTGACGATAGACTTTGCGTAAGTGACGAACCTGGCCCTGGACTCGATACTCTGGAGGTCCGTCTTGCGGGCAAGATAGCTGAGCCAGTCATCGGCGTGCTTGAGCTCTTCGCGGAATGCGTCGGCTCCTTGTTCGTTCACGAAATTGTCGGGGTCGATCTTGGTACCGTCGGGGCGCGACAGCGCAAAGATTCTCGGGTTGATGCCCTTGGGGAGTACGATTTCTAGCGAGCGCATGGTCGCTTTTTGGCCTGCGGCATCGCCGTCGAACACGAGGTAGGCGGTTTTCGCGTAGCGGGCGAGGATGCTCGCGTGAATTTCGGTGAGCGCCGTGCCCGATGCGGCGACCACGTTCTGCACGCCGCCCTGGTAGAGGCTCATCAGGTCGAAGTAGCCCTCGACGATGATGACCGCGTTCTCCTTGGAGATGGCGGCGCGGCTGTGGTTGAGCCCGAAAAGGATCTCGCTCTTGTTGTAGAGTGCGGTATCCGGGCTGTTCATGTACTTGGGGCGTTCGAAGCCTTCCTGCTTGGGCGCGAGGTCGCGGCCGCCGAACGCGACGACGATTCCCGACTGGTTCTGGATGGCGATCATCAGGCGGTCGCGGAACTTGTCGGCGATGCCCCCGTTCTTCTTCTCGGTGGCAAGGCCCGCCTTCACGCAGTCGCGGGGCGAAAAGCCGTTCTTTGCCGCATAGCCGATAAAGCCTTCGCGTCCATCGGGAGCGTAACCGATGTGGAATTCTTTGCGCGTCTTTTCGCTGATGTTGCGCTTGTTGAGGTACTCGAGAGCCTTCTTGCTGAGCGGGAGCTGCTGCTCGAACCATTCGCAGGCGAGTTCGTTGAGCTTGCGCACCATCGCGCGCTCTTCGGTGACCTCGGCGTTTTCCTTCGATGTAAATTTCGGGAGGTCGAAACCCACGAAGTTCGCAACCCATTCCACGGCGCCGTTGAAGTCGATTTTCTCGTGCTCCTGCACGAACTTGAACACGTCGCCGCCCGCATTGCATGCAAAGCACTTGTAGATGCCGAGCGTGGGGTTCACGGTCATGGAGGGGGAGTGGTCGTCGTGGAAGGGGCATACGCCCACGTAGCGGTTCGTACCCGTGCGCTTCAGCGGCAAGAACTGCTGGATCACGAGCGAAATGTCCGCTTGGCTCTTGAGCTGCTGAATGACTTCGTTAGGGTAGAACGGCATGCGTCAAATTTAGCTTTTTTTAGTAAAAATGTTGGCTTCGGGCACGCCCCGCACGCTCGCACAATCACTTCGTTTAAGTATTCGCTTTGTAAGGTTGCCTTCTACGCAAAAAATGACGAGGACTCCAGTAGAAAAATGCTTGTTGTTTTTGGCGCATGTGGGGGGGGGCGGCGGGAGTAAAACCTCGTGACTGCTTGTCCTTTCGGTTTTCCTTTGAACTGCATTTTCTTATATTTCAAAAAAATAGGAGGAAATATGAAGTACTTATTCTCTAGGTTGCTGCGGGGATTTGCTAGAGCCTGCCACGAGCGAAGCGTGGTGGCGGCAATCGTTTGCCTGACACTTGCTTTTGTCGCGTGTAGCGATGGCGACAGCGATTTCGTGACGCGGCCTTCGGATGGCTCGTCGTCGAGCGTGTGCGAGGACTGCGATGACGGGTCTTCGTCCAGCGCCAAGTCTAGCAGCAGTTCGTCTAAGTCTTTGGATTCTGTCGTCGGTTGTAAGACCGAAACGGAAGACAACTGCGAATACGGCGAGTTGGTGGATGACCGCGATGGTCAGACTTACAAGACGGTAAAAATTGGTGACCAGTGGTGGATGGCTGAAAACCTGAATTACGAAGTGGATTCTAGTTTCTGCTATAACGATTCTGCCGAGTATTGTGAAAAGTTCGGGCGCCTTTACAGGTGGGCTGCGACGGTAGGCAAGTCGGAGAGTGAATGTGGCTATGGCTATACATGCTCTCTGCCGTCAGGAAATATTCAGGGTGTATGCCCTAGTGGCTGGCACCTGCCGAGCAGGGCTGAATGGGAAACTTTGATTAACGCTGTAGGTGGAAAATCAACCGCTGGCATAAAACTCAAGTCCTCATCTGGGTGGAATAGCAGTGGCAATGGCACGGATGCCTTTGGGTTCACGGCGCTTCCTGCTGGCGATAGGAACGTCAGAGGGGAATTTAGCCTTGAGGGCCGCGACGCGTTCTTCTGGAGTTCTACGGAGAACGATAGTAGTTACGCTGACTGCATGCTCTTGCGCTTCGGCTACGACGATGGCGGCATGCGCTTGCGCTACGATGATGCGCTCCTGGATGACTTCAGTAAGTATTTCGTGTTCTCAGTTCGTTGTCTCAAAGACTAAACCACGGCCTTGCTTTTCCAGCGGCCGCTGCGCCAGCGCCAGATGTTTGCGAACGAACGGTAGAATTCGTCGCTCGCCATGCCGAGCCAGAGTCCGGGGAGTCCTAGCCCCACGACAAACGCGAGTATAAGCGAAGTCGCAAGCCCGAGCGTCCACATCATGCCGCTCCCGACAATCGCGGGGAACTTGGAATCGCCCGCGGCCCTGAGCGATGTGGTGAGGATGAAGTTCACCGCCTTGAACGGCTGCACGGCTACGTCGCACCAGAGGCATATTTTCCCGAGCCTAAGCACTTCCGGGTTGTCGGTGTAGAGCCGTAGCAGGTGCTCGCCCAAGAGTGCGACGATTATCGAGAGCAAGAGCCCGCTCGTGATGCCCACGGCAAGCGTCTGGTAAACGCGGCGGTTCGCCTTCACAAAGTCGTGGGCGCCTACGAGGTGTGCCACGAGAATCTGGTTTCCGCTGCCGAGGCCAACCCCGAGAATCACGGAAAGGGCGGCGAAGTTACCTGCGAACACGCGGGCGGTCATCGCGGTGGTGCCCACGTACACGACCATCGCGGTAATGAACACCTGGAAAAGCTGGAAACTGATGGGCTCCGCGGCGGCGGGGAGGCCGATGCGCACCCAGTCGGGGAGGAGTATGCGGGAGCGCTTCCAGTCGCGGGCCCTGCTCTGGTGCTTGACCTTGAACTTGAGCACCATCCACAAAATTCCCGAAGAAATCAGCCACGAGAGCGCTGTGGCGAGGGCCACGCCGTAAACGCCCATCTTGGGGAGCCCGAAATATCCTTCGAGGAAAACGACGTTCAGGGCGGCGTTCGAGGCGATGGTGAGCGTGTTGCCCACGAGGTTCCATACGGTAAGGCCGTGCGTGGCGATGAGGGCGGTGAGGATGGTCTGCAGCGCGCGGAAGGCGAATCCGAACGAGACGACGCTCAGGAACATCATCGCGTATTTCGCGGGTTCCTCGGTGAGGCCCATCCATTGCGGAATGTGCCCCGAAAGCGGGAAGATGACGAGCGTGAGGGCGACCCCGAGCAAGATGCTCCCGAAGAGGACCATCGTCTGCGTGCTGTTTGCGTGGCTGTTCTGCTTGGCGCCGATGTACTGCGAGACGATGCTTGCGCCGGACTGCGCGAAGGCGTGGAGCGCGGTAAAGAGTGCCCCGAGAATCGGGAGCATGGCGCCGACGCCGGCGGCTGCGGTTTCGGATGTGCGCGAGAGGAACCAGCTGTCCATCATGGGCTGGATCATGCCCACGGCGAACGTGAGGATAAGCGGCCAGGAGAGGCTTATCAGGGAGCGGTCTTTGACGTCTTTTTGGGGTCCGCGCATGGCACAATTTTAGAAATGGGAAGGGGCCCGCGAAAGAGCCTCGAACATAAATAATGGTTCCGCCTGTATACAGTCCGCGCCGCTGTTACCCGAGTTTCTTCCCCAATTCAATCCTTGCTTCGCGGCGGACAAGCGCCTGCTCGTAGCGGCGGCGGGCTTCGTCGGAATCGGGTTCCACGGGGGCAGTGGCGGTGGGCCTGCCGTTGTCGTCGATGGCGACGAACGTGAAGTAGGCGTGCGCGACCGGGAGTTCGGCTCCGTTCTCGGGGTCGGTTTCGGTTATCTTGAGCCCGATTTCCATGGAGGTGTTGAACACGCGGTTCATGCTCGCGTGGATATTGAGGATGGTGCCGACCGCAGTCGGGCGGAAGAACCGCACGCCGTCGATGGAGACGGTGTTCACCTTGCGGCCCGCATGCTTGAAGGCGACGATGCAGGCGGCTTCGTCCATGAGGCTCATCAGGTAGCCCCCGAAGGCGTTGTTCAGCGCGTTCGTGTCGACGGGATGCACGATGGCGTGCGATTCCAGTGCGGACTCAGAGACCTTGCGGGGAGTCTTGTCGTTGGCGATTTCGGGTATCAGGCCTGTGTTTCTCATAGGACGGACCTCAGCTTGTTTATGATAAAATCTACATCGGTAAAGGCGCAGACGGGGAGGCTTACTGCCTTCTGGCTCGCCATGATGGCGTTCCTGTTTTCGCTGCCCTGTGCGAGCCCCCTGAAGCAGGGCTGTTCGTGCAGCGGCTGCGGGTAGTGGATGCAGTGCGGGATTCCCGCGGCGTCCAACTTTGCGATAAACGAATTTCGGTCATCAGCCAGCACGGTGTACTGCGCGTAGGTGCTGGTGCATCCGTGCTCGATGTATTGCGGCACGATTTTTGCACCGGCGCTTGCGCCCGAAATGTCCGCACCCGCGGAAGCGCGAAGACCCGCGTTGTATTCCGCGAAAAACTCGCCGTATTTGCGGGCGTTCTCGCGGCGCACCTTCAGTTCTTCTTCGAGGTGGCGGAGCTTTACCCGTAGCACTGCTGCCTGCAGGGCGTCGAGCCTGCTGTTCATGCCCACGGTCTCGTGCAGGTAGCGTTCCTTGCTCCCGTGGTTCGCGATTTGCCGGATTTTTGCTTCCAACTTCGGGTCACTGGTGAACAGCGCACCGCCGTCGCCATAGCAGCCCAGCGGCTTCGAGGGGTAGAAACTCGTGATCGAGATGCTGCCGATGGTGCCGGCGCGCCAGGGCTTGTTTGGGGATATGCCTTCCCACGGAGCGAATGTCGCCCCGAATGCCTGTGCTGCATCTTCTAAAAGCCAGAGGTCGTTCGCGACGGCGATTTCCCATAGCTCGTTGAAATCCGCAACTTGCCCGAACAGGTCCACGCCGATAATCCCGCGTGTCTTGGGGCCAATCAGCGCTCTCACGCTTTCCGGGTCGATCTGGAGCGTTTCGGGGTCGATGTCGGCGAAACGCGGTATGCCGCCCAAGAACGCGACGCATTCCGCCGGTGCAATGAACGTGAAGTCGGGTACTATGACCTCGTCCCCCGGTTGAAGCCCGAGCGCCATGAGCGCGATGGTGAGGGCGTCGGTGCCGCTTGCGCACGCGATGGCGTGAGTTTCGGGTTCCGCGCGGTCTTTTCCGGCAAAAGAGCCTTGCATTCCGGCGTCCGAATTCCCAGAATTGCAATAATCCGCAAGTTCCTTTTCGAGGGCTGCCACTTCCGGCCCGCCGATGTAGCATCCGCTGTCTAGAACGGCGCGTTCTGCGGTCTCGAGTTCTTCTCGATAGGCCTCTCTTTGCGCTGTCAGGTTCACGAATGGCATCATAATGGCTAAAATTTAGCAAATTCGCCCAATTTGGGGGCTTGACAAATTCCCATTCTTTACTATCTTTGTCCCTACAAAAAATTTTAAGTAGGTTTTACCCGGAGATTTAAGGTGCCTCAACATCAATCTTGCAAAAAGCGTTTGCGTCAGGCCGAAAAGGCCAATGCCATGAACCGTGCAGCCCGCGCCGAAATTCGCGCAAGCCTCAAGGCCATCCGTACTGCTACCTCTAAGGATGCCGCCCTTGCCGAAATGCCGAAGCTGTTCCGCCTTCTCGACGTTGCTGCCAACAAGAGCCGCGCCGGCTTCAATGCCAACCGCGCTGCCAACTACAAGGCCAAGGTCGCTAAGGTCATTAACGGCTTCGCCTAATCGCGCACGCTAGTTCGACGAATTGCGTACCGGTGCACTTCCGTGCATCGGTATTTCGTGTTTTTTGCGGCCGTTCCCGTCTATTCCGTTGTACGGCAATGAGTTGGACTTGTCTAAATGGGGCTAAATCGTTGCTTCTCATGCTCTTTCCGGCTCCGTTCCTGATAATTTTTTCTAGATTAGCGACAAGTATCAAGGATTAGAAATGTCTTCGATTAATTTTGCTACGCGTGAAATCAGCTGTAAGGTGGTGTATTACGGGCCCGGTCTTAGTGGTAAGACGACGAACCTGCAGGTAATCCACCAGAAAATGCCCCAGGACAAGCGCACGGACATGGTGTCGCTTGCGACCGAGGGTGACCGCACCTTGTTCTTCGATTTCCTTCCGCTCAATCTAGGTGATATTAAGGGCTTCAAGACCCGTTTCCAGCTCTATACGGTTCCGGGCCAGGTCTATTACAATAGTACACGTAAGCTTGTGCTTCGCGGTGTCGATGGAATTGTCTTTGTCGCCGACTCGCAGCGGTCGCGCCAGGCCGAGAATATCGAGAGCCTGCAGAACCTCCGCCAGAACCTCCAGGATTACGGCATGGACCTCGACGACATGCCCTTCGTGCTCCAGTACAACAAGCGCGACATGGAAAACGTGTTTACCCTCGACGAGATGAACGCCGAGCTTAACCCGCGTCAGGTTCCGTTCTTCCCGGCGACGGCTCACAACGGCAAGGGTGTCGTCACGACGCTCAAGACTATCGCGATGCTCGTGATTGAAAAGTTCAACGTGAAGCAAGGGTTCCTCCGCAAGGCCGCCGAAAGCGTGAACAACACGGGCGTGCACGACGTGAGCCTCACCAAGGAAGGGGTGTCCGTTTCCCAGCCCGCTCCCAAGCGCGAACCGCGCCCGGCGGAAGCCCCCGCTGCCACACCTTTCAAGATGCCCTCTTTTGCTGCAAGGCCTACTGCCGGCGCTATGCCGTCTGGCAATGCAGGTTCGGGGCTCTTCCAGAAAAACGTTGCCTCGTCCCCGTTCGGACGTCCCCGTGCGGTTCCGCAGGCTCCGCGCATGCCTTCATTCGGCCGCGTGGTCGACAAGGCGAACCAGGAGGTCTCGGACGACGAAATCGAACTTCGTCCGTATGTCCCGAAGAAGAAGTGATTTGCGGATTTTTCAGGAGTGTTGCTGAATGAGCGATTTTACGATTTTTTCCGATGACGTTGGCAAGGTTCGCCGCCTGATGCTTGCTTACCAGGCTAGCGTGAAGGCCAACTACATTGTGCTGTGCCATCGTGACGGTTCCATTATTGCCGAAGTGGGATCTCTCGGAATAGATGCGACTCCGCTTGCCGTCCTCAGTACGGCGTCGTTCGACTCCGCCCGCCAGGTGGGGATGATGCTCGGTGGCGAAAATTTCCAATCGGTATCGTATTCCGGCGAAAACCGTTCCATCTATATTTCGCCTGTCGATGAATCCCTGCTGCTGGTGCAGGTGTTCCCGGGTTCCAGACTCCCGAACCGTATCGACGATTTCAACCGCCTGCTTGTCGAAAAGCTGGTGGATGCCGTCCCCGCATTTACGCAGAACACGAGCAAGCTCAGGTAACAGGGGTTTTCCGTGGCAGGCATTCCGCCACTTCGCAATTTGAGGAAGACGACCTTCGTCGTTGTCATTGTCTTTTTTGGATTCTTCATCCACCGCTTCGTTGATTTCTTGACCGACGACCTCTCGTTGCAGAATTTCACGGGGACGGACCTCACTCCTGCGCAGAGTGTTGTGTGCCGCGATGTCGTGCGTGGAACGCCGTTCGGTGTCGACAGCGTCTTCGAGGAAAATACTCGACTTTACTTCTATTCTACCGTCTCCAGTTCGGTCCGTTATTCTGCCGATACGTTGCTGCACGTTTGGTACTGGGGCACGGACACTATCCAGAAGGCTCCCTGCGTGATGAAGGCTGCAGAAATCCATAAGGGAATCGAAGACAAGCAGTCTTCGCAGTCCAGCTTTAGCGTCTGCCATACCGAGATTTCCCCGAAACTCCTGAAACCGGGCGAATGGAGCGTGGACCTCGTTGCCGGCAGGGAGCTTCTGTCGAGCAAGCAGTTCCGCATCGAAGCCGATAGGTAGGGCCCATGAGGCGCTTGTTGTGGGCGGGCGTCCTTGTCGCGTGCAAGGCTTTTGCCTTGGATGTGGAACAACTTCCGGTATGGAATCCCGATTCGCTTTTTCGCGACAGCATCCCTGTTGCTGTAGATTCGGCGAGGCCTGTGCAGTCGCTTGAGACCCATGGCTACAAGACCATGCAGGTGACCGTGGGGGACGACGATACCCAGGTTGACCAGCAGCTTAGGCTTTCCATTACGGGAATGATCGGGGATAGCGTCGAAATAGATGCTTTGCTTAGCGATGTGGACCGCAAGGCGGGAGACCAGACGACCGCGACGCTCCAGGAGGTGGATCAGGTCTATTTCAAGGCGACTTCCAGACACTGGATGCTTCATCTGGGCGACCTCACGTGGCAGGATTCCGACCTTGGACTTTTTTCGGTGGAACGGACCACACTGGGGGGAATGGTCGGGTTTAGGACGAATTTGTCTGAAGTTCGCGCCGTGGCCGGAACGGATGGTGTCCAGAGTATTTCTCGCACTTTTGCGGGCGTGAGTGGCCAGCGCGAGGGCTATTCCCTGAGCGGTGACGGAAGCTTCATTTCGGTGGTTCCGCAATCGGAATCCGTCTGGATCAACGGCGAAAAACTTTCGCGGGGCAAGGATTACGAGGTGAATTATGCTGGCGGCCTTTTGAACTTCAGGGGGACGCGGATGCCGCATCCCGAAGACGAAATTCGTGTGGAATATGATGCCTACGAAGCGGACAACGTAATGGGCCTTTACGGCGTGGCGGGGGCGTTCCGGCATCCGAACCTGTATTTGGATTTGTCGGGGTTCCGGCTGGAGCACGATGTGGACCGCCTTAAAAAGGGCCTGTGGAGCGATGACGACTATAAGATGCTCAAGTCCGATGACGGAAGCGAGTTTGTTCGTGACGACTCTCTGGGCGAGTTGCGTCGTCCGATGCGTACCGAGATGGCCGGGGCGCGAATCCGTTTGCAGGGGATGCACCGCTATTTTGCGGATTTCGAGCTTGCGGCGAGCCGTCGCGACAGCAATACGGTTTCCGAAGAAGTGAACGGACCTTCGGGACGTGCCTTCCGCTGGTTCTTGACGACGGATTCCTCTGCCGCGATGCGCGCCCTTCCTGTGGCGTTTTCCGCATACGGAAACTACGTGGCGGAACGTTTCGACTTTTCGGGGTTCCAGGGCGGCGATAACGACTGGAATTCGTATAAGCTAAAGGACGAATGGGACTTGGATAGCGCGCTGCTTGCAAACGGCAGCTATCGCCACGATGAATTCGCCCTGCGCTTCCGCCTGGGGGCGGGCTGGTTCGGTAATGTCGCGTGGGGCTACCGTCAGGGCGACTTTGAACGCTGGAATTCTTCGCGCGTGAAGGGGGGGCTCACTCGTAACGTGCAGGGGCATGCGACCGAGCTCTCGCTTATCCATGTGCAGAGCCAGACGGAGGCGGCCGGGGAGCGTTTCCAAGGGTATTTTTCCGAAAAATGGGAACGTGGGTTCGTGCGACCCTTTGCCGGTTCGGATGTGCGCTATACCGAACGCGATAGCGCCGGGCTCGTGGACGAGGAATTTTCGCTCAGGGCGAATGCCGGGATATCGCTGGTGAAGGATTCCTGGAACGTGCGCGAGGCTGCGGAATTCTGGAACGTGGACAGGCGTGGCGATTCCTATGGTGAAGAATGGAGCGATTCCCTGCGGCAAGTGAGGTGGAACCAGTCTGCCGAAATTCACCTGAAGCAAATTGAGTTGACGCATTTTTTGCAGTATGAATACCGCGACCTTGCAGAATCGGGAGACGAAAATAGCTGGGCGGGGGATTTGGCGGGCCGTTTCGGCGATGAAAAGGCGGGAATCCACGGGACAGTTTCGTACAAATTGGGGCTAACGGAAGAACAGACCTACACGCCGGTCTACAAGGCGGTGGCGAAGGGGACGGGCGACGTGCGTTACGATAGCCTGACGGGCGCGTTTATCGAAGGGGTCGACAATGGCGACTTTGTGTACGAGGGAATGGGGCGTAACGATTCCATCGGGGCGGTACTGGCGTCGAATTCGGGATTTACTGCGAGTATGGAAATGTGGCCTGGGCGCCTCTTCGGAGTAAATTCGGGTATCTTGCGTGATATCAAGCTGTCCGGTTCCTTCAACGCGTTATCCGAGGATACGACGGGGCATAAACTGTATTTCCCGGCATTGTTGCCTTCGGCGCTGCACCGGGTTTCTTCGGGTGCGCTTTCATGGAGCGGGAATGTGGAATGGGAGCATCCGTCAGGTGCCTTGGCGGTTTACCGTCCGTCGGCGAATTTCGACAAGAAACTTTCATCTATCGAGTATTATGAGTCCGTATTCCGTCACGAGGCGGAAATCGGCTACAAGATCAATGAAGACCATTACATGGGTTTGACCGGGTTTGTCGAGAGCGATGAACTGGATGCGCTGCAGGATCTGGAATGGGATATCAGGAGTGTGTCCGGCAAGTACCGTTTCCATTTTTTGGACGGCTTCAGCCTGGAACCCGGCGGCCGCTACCGCTATGGCGCGGGCGAGGAATCTACGGGTCGCGAGTTCGACGCCTACCTTTGGGAAGCGTCGTTGCGTTTCGGTTATCGACGGATTAACACCTTCGATGGGTTCGTGCGTTTCTCCTATGTGCAGGTGGAAACGGGGGACGACGTCGTTCCCTACCAGATGATGTCGGGCTACAGCGACGGCAATACCTTCAGGCTGGAGGCTTCCGCATCGCTTTCGGTGAACAAGAATATTTCTTTCGGCCTGCATTATGTGCTGCGGTTCGGTGATTCCGAAGAAAATGTTTTCCAGAAACTTTCAACCGAGGCCCGTGCGGTATTTTGATAATGGATGATGTGGAGTGTGAACTTTAAATTTGAAGATTAGGATATGAATCGATTGGTGTTGTACATATTGCTCTTGGCGGCCTTCGCTTTCGCGAAGGGCGAGGGCGCATGTACTATCAATAGCATCGCGTGGAAGGGTGAACATACCGCATTCGACGAGGCGCAAATCAAGGGCGCCCTCGGGCAACCTTGCGACGCGTGGAAGGCGCTGGCGGCGAAACTGGAACGCTATTACGAGGACCAGGGATTTGTCGCAGCGCGCGTGCAGGGTGAAGTCCGGCACGAGGGTGGAACGCATGGAAGGAATGTGCTGGAACTTGAAATCCAGCGGGGCGCGGCTTACGTATGGGCAACGCCCGAAAATCTCGATTCCGGCGGGACAAGGCGCGATGTGTTTGCAAGACTCACAGGCATCGAGGCGGGCGAGGCCGTGTCCCTCACGGACCTGGAACGCAGCGAGCGCAGGCTTTCGCGCATCGGGTACTACAACCGCACGGCTCCCACGCGCCTCTTCCGCGACCCCGCAAGGAACAGGATTGTGCCCGCGTTCAGCATGCGGAAGGCAAATGTGTCGGAAGCGGAAGGCGTACTGACGTATTCCAGCGAAGGCAATGTGTGGGAAGGAAAATTGGATGTTAATTTGTTCAATATCGCGGGGACGGCGCGCGACCTGCAGTTGGAAGGCTTTACGGGCGAAAATACGCGGCACCTCTCGGGCCGCTACAAAGAACCCTGGATTTTCGGGACCGCATGGAACGTGGTGGTGCGCGGTAACTTCGACGAGGAAACGGTTGAAGACTCGACTATCGAGAGGGTCGTCGTGGGCGAGGCGGGCATTACGCGCGATATCGGGTTCGATTTCAGCATCGGCGTGTTCCTCGGCATCAGCGAAGACGACAAGCACACGTCCCTCGAAATGTCTTACGTGTCGCTCGACAGGTTTGTGTTGCCCCGTAGCGGCATGCGCTTGGATGCCTCCGCTTCATGGAAGATTGACCGGCCCGATTCACTCGACAACTACCTCTCGGCGAAGGCGAACGTGATGGCGTATTACCCGTTGTACGGCAATTTCATTGCGCGCTTTGCCGGCATGGCGGGCGGAATTTTCCCGACGGAGGCTGATCTCCGTCGCTCCGACCTGTTTGCGCTCGGCGGCCCGGGCGATTTCAAGGGAATGCAGTACCGCATGCTTCGCAGTCGCGCCTACGGGCTTTCGGAGTTTGCCCTACTGTGGCAGGACGGTTATGACCTGAGCATCGAGGCGTTCTACCAGCCTGGGCTATATCGCCGTTTGGCTCCGGGACACGGCTGGGCGCGCGAGCAGGGTTACGGAATCGGGTTTACGCAGTATCGCGGGAACTGGAGCGTGAACCTGTATTACGCGCTCCGCAACGGCTGCGATTTCCTCGACGGTATAATCGGCTTCGGCGTGAAAACTTTATTTTAATGTGGAATGTGGAGTGTGGAATGTGTAATGAATGATTTCGCATCGCACACCTCACATTTCACACTACACATTAGTCACCGCGGCGGAAGCCGCTATACTGACGTCATGCTCGCGACACATTCTTTCGTCATGCTCGCGAAGGCGAGCATCTTTTACACAGGCGTCTTGCTCTTTTCGCCCGCGATTTCTCTCACCAGCTTCGGCACGAGGTAGCCGGGCAGGCGCTTGCGGATTTCTTCAATCAGCGAGCGCGCTTTCTCGTCGCTCACTTCAAAATGCGCGACGCCGTTTGCGTGGTCCAGCTGGTGCAGGTAATAAGGGAGCACCCCCTGGACAAAAAGCTTGCGGCACAGTTTCTCGAGCGTCTCGGCGCTGTCGTTTATTCCCTTCAAAAGAACGCTCTGGTTCAATAGTGTCCAGCCGGAATACTTCAGTTGTCCGAAAACCATCTGGGATTCCTCGTCGAGTTCGTCCGGGTGGTCTACGTGTGCTGTAAGCACGCACTCGAAGCGCGCGGGCAGTTCGCGCAGGAACTCGAAGTGCTGCATCGCCACATCGGGCCGCATTACGGGGAGTCGCGTATGGATGCGCAGTGTGGTGACAGAACCATGCATGGCTATCGCCTCCACCAGGTCGCGGAATTCACCGGGGCCCAGCATGAGCGGGTCACCTCCCGAAAGGATGACTTCCCAGATGTCGCTGTGCGTGTCGAGCCAATCGCTTACCTGTCGCGCCACGTCGGGAATGTTCTGGAAGGGGTAGTTCTTGCGGAAACAGAAGCGGCAACGCGCACCGCAGGTGGCGGTCGAGACAATCAGCGCCCTCCGGTCGTATTTCTGGATGACGCAGTCCGCCTTGCCCGCGGGCAGGTCGCCTACCGGATCGTCCACGAATCCGGCGACGTTCTCGCGCTCGTCGACATGCGGTAGGATTTCGCGCAAAAGCGCCTCGGGTTCGTTTGCCTTCTTGATTAGGTCGGCATAGTGCCTCGAACACACGAAAGGAAACTTAGGGCTTAAGTCTAGTTTGCCGTGCGGGGCCGCATTTGCGATGGCAGGGGAGCATTCCGGGCCCAGATATTCTAAAAATGCAGGAATTTGCGTGAAAATTTTTGGGGATTCGTCCATTGATTCTTCCATTATATTGCTAAATTTAGCTATCAAAAATCAACAAGAGGATAATATGGGTACTGTAAGCACCAACGAATTCCGCAAGAAACTCAAAATCATGGTTGATGGTCAGCCGTACGAAATCATCGAGAACCAGTTCGTGAAGCCGGGCAAGGGCCAGGCCTTCAACCGCGTTCGCATCAAGAACCTGGTGACTGGCCGTACTCTCGAACGTACTTGGAAGAGCGGCGACACTGTCGAAGAAGCCGACGTGACCTACACCGAAATGACTTACCTCTACAACGACGGTTCCACCTGGTACTTCCTCGACAATACCACGCAGGAAACCATGGAAATCGCGAAGGAAGCCCTCAACGGCTGCGAAGTGTGGCTGCTTGACGGTGCTACCGTCGAAGTCACGTGGTGGAAGGACCCGAAGAGCGGTTCTACGCTCCCCATCGAAGTCATCCCGCCGACATTTGTCGACCTGATGATCGTTGAAGCTCCTCCGGCAGTGCAGGGCAACACCAGCGGTAACGTGATGCGTGAAGCCACTCTCGAAACTGGCGCCAAGGTGATGATCCCGCTGTTCATCGAGAACAACACCAAGATCCGCGTGGACACCCGCGACGGTTCTTACCTCGAACGCGCCAAGTAAGACCGCTCGTTCGTCGTTTTGTCATACCCGCGAAGGCGGGCATCTCCCTTTCGCCTGCGCGAAAATGACGCTTTTGTCACCCCCGACTCGTTCGGGGGTCTTTTTTTTTACCGCCAAAACGAAAAAATTCTATTATTTGATTGTGTTTTTAGGAGGAAATATGCGTTCCCTTTGGTTTGGTGTTTTTCTTTGTGCGACGATGCTTGTCGCCTGCGGTGACGACGACAGCGATTTTGCGACTCGTCCTTCGGACGGGTCTTCGTTGAGCAGTAGCTCGGCAATGTCGTCTGGTTCTGTATATAGAAGTGGGCCATGCAAAGTTGAAACTGACGAAAACTGCTTTAAGGATGACCGCGATGGTCAGACATACAAGACTGTGAAAATCGGCAATCAGGTATGGATGGCGGAGAACCTGAACTTTGAAACGGATGAAAGTGTCTGCTACAACGATTCTGTCGATTATTGTGACAAGTACGGTCGCCTTTACACATGGGGCGCGGCGATGGACAGTGCTGGCACATGGAGTGTGAACGGCAAGGGCTGCGGATATCTCAAGACATGCTCACCAACCGGTACTATACGAGGAGTATGTCCCAGTGGTTGGCACCTGCCTAGCAACGCAGAATGGGAAACTTTGTTCAACGCAGTCGGTGGAAAGACGATAGCCGGAAAAAAGCTCAAGTCTACATCCGGTTGGAATAGTAGCCGCAACGGCACGGATGCCTTCTCGTTTTCGGCGCTCCCTGCTGGCCGCAGGGACGACGATGGGAATTACAACTATGAGGGCAGCCTCGCGTACTTCTGGAGTTCTATGGAGCTCAATATCGACTACGCATGCTTCGTGAACTTGTACTACGACAACGACGATGCATTCCTGAACAACTACGACTATAAGTACGTCGGTTTTTCGGTTCGTTGTCTCCAGGACTAATTTTAGGAGGAAATATGCGCTCACTTTGGTTTAGTGTTCTTGTTTGTGCGGCGATGTTTGTCGCCTGCGGTGACGACGACAGCGATTTCGCGACTCGTCCTTCGGACGATTCGTCTTCGAGTGTCACACCGAAGTCGAGCGATAGCGAGACAAGTGTGTCCAGCAGCAGTTCAGTGACTGGAAGAACATCGTGCGATGTGAACACTGATAAGAACTGCTTTATGGATTCCCGCGACGGCCAAACGTACAAGACGGTCACCATCGGCACTCAGACTTGGATGGCCCAGAACCTCAACTACGCCTATACTGATGTTCCTTATAAACGTCTAGACTATACCTCTGATTCCACCAGTTGGTGCTACAAAGACAGTGCAAGCTACTGCACCAAATACGGCCGCCTTTATACATGGGCAGCCGCGATGGACAGCGTGGGCACATGGAGCACGAACGGCATGGGTTGCGGCTATAATAAGACATGCTCTCCGACTTATCCTGTTCGCGGTGTTTGCCCCGAGGGCTGGCATCTGCCTGATTCAACGGAGTGGGCAACACTGTTTGCTGCAGTCGGTGGATTATCGATTGCTGGTCAAAAGCTCAAGTTCGCGACTGGCTGGACGACGAAGAGCGGCATCACCAACGAGGATGCCTTCGCCTTCTCCGCGCTCCCTACCGGCGGCAGGGACTACTACGGGAGTTACGACGGCGAGGGCAACTACGCGGACTTCTGGAGTTCTACAGAGGACGGTAGCTACAACGCGTACTACATGTTCTTGTACTACTACTACGGCGGTGCGCACTTGGGCTACAATGGCAAGTACGACGGTTTTTCTGTTCGTTGCCTCAAGGACTAGGGCTAACCCCTTCAAAAATCACCTCATTGACAATCTGTCTATGGAATAAGGGCGCTTTGGGCGCCTTTTTCGCATTTTAGAGGGTAGATTTAGAATGTTGTTTGAAAGGAGTATGTATGGGAATGTTTAAACAACTCACCCGGTTTATGTCCGTGGCGTGCTTTGCCGCGGGCTTTCTTGCGTTCGGAACCGCGCCTGCTGGTGCCGCTCCGGACCCGAATTTCCACATCTACATCGCGTACGGGCAGTCCAATATGGGTGGCACTGCCGATGCCCAGAGCGCCGATAAGGCCGAAAACCCGCGTTTCAAGATTTTCGCCTCGCAAAAGTGCAGTGGCAAGGGCCGCAACACGCTGGGCGAGGTCTACCCGGCGGTGCCTTCGCTGTTCAACTGTGGCAACACGATTTCGATTGCCGACTGGTTCGGGCGCACGATGGCCGACAGCATGCCCGACGTGACCATCGGGATTATCCCGGTCGCGGTGGGTGGCGCAAGCATCAAGCTGTTCGACCAGGACCAGTACGCAACGTACCTCTCTACGGCAGAAAGCTGGCTCCAGAACTACGCGAAGGAATACGCGAGCGACGGCAACGTCACCAAGACGATTATCGATATCGCGAAGAAGGCGCAGCAGGTGGGCGTCATCAAGGGATTCATCTTCCACCAGGGTGAAACCGACGGCGGCTACCCGGACTGGCCGAAAATTGTGAAGAAGACCCGCGACGATATCCTCAAGGCGCTCGACATGAGTTCCGATACGGTGCCGTTCGTGGCGGGCGAGCTCCTGCGTTCGGGCTGCTGCTATTCCGACCGCGTGTCGAAACTCCCGAACACGATGGATAATACCTATTACGCTTCTTCCGAAGGCCTTGACGGCAACGGCGTGGACCGCTACCATTTCGGTCACGATGCCTACGTGACATTTGGCAAGCGCTATGCCGAACAGATGCTCAAGGCAATAAACCGCGCTCCGGTGGTTCCCGAACCGCAAAAGCCTTTCAAGGGTAAGCCGTTTGAAATTCCGGGCAAGATCGAGGCCGAAGACTTCGACATCCCGGGTGTCGGCTCGGGCAACGATTCCTACAGCGAAAACGATTCCGAAGACCACGGCGGCACCAATTACCGCGAAGGGACGGGTGTCGACATTTACAAGAAGGCGACGGGCTACATCGTGGGCTACAACCAGGAAGGCGAATGGCTCGAATACACCGTGAACGTCAAGGAAGTGGGCGAATATTCCTTTTACGCGTCTGTCGCATCCGCAAACGAGACTTCAGGCTTACAGATGTCGCTTGACGGCAAGAACATCACCGACGTGATCTCTGTCCCGAAAAACGAAGGCGAGGACAACTATGACGACTACAACAAGGTGCGTGCGACGGTGAACCTCCCCGCGGGCGAACACATATTGCGCTTTACGGTAACCGGTTCCTGGATGGACGTGGATTACTTTGTGTTCGGAGAAGACGAAATCGTTTGCGTTGACGGATGCACAGACTTTGTAAGGCCTGCGCTATCGCATGCGACCGGAGCCGAAAACTACCGCGTCTTTGACATGAACGGCAACTATCTGGGAATGGTGCGAGCCTCTGGAATGCAGGAACTCCGGGCCAGCGCGAAAACCCTCGTGAAAAACAGCGGCACGTTCATTGCGAAATCCCGCGCAGGTTCCTTGACGATGCAGATAAAATAATTCAAGCACACTGCAGGTGTGCCCATGCCCTCCCTAGTCATTTAAAGCATCCCTAAACACTCGGGCGACTTCGTCCGGGTTGTCGCTTTTTAGCCAGGTGAGCGTCTCGGTGCCGCGGTAGCTCCACGCGAAGATATTGTCGATGCCGGCGGCACGGCTCTCTTCGACAGCAATCGCGAGGTCGTTTTCGCGGCCCGCTTCAATCTGGTACGCCTTTACCCACATCTGTACGGCCTTGCCGTACTTGGCGGCGACATCCGTCAATTTGCGGGCCGTCTCGGCATACTTCTCGCGGACCCATTCCTCGGTGGCGCCGCGTTCCCAGTACGGGTCGCTGGCCACTTCGTCGACGCTTTCGAGCGAGGCTACACGGCCCCAGTCATCGAGCCCTGCGGGAAACCAGGGCGGAAGCATGCACACGCAGTTGCGCTTGCCGCGCGCGTGAACGTCCTCGGTCATTTCTTTCAGAAAATCAATAAGCGAATCCTCGCGGAACTTCAACACGTCGTTGGTAAGTTCGGCGGGCATCTCGTAGCCGAAACGCGCCTTGAACAGCGCCCGGCACTTTTCACACCTGCAACTCCAGTTCTGCAGTCCGCCCTTCTCGAAATAGAAATGCGGCTCGTCCCAGAAAATCGTGTCGACCTTTGTCGCGCAAACGGATTCAATCCATTTGTGCATGTAGGCGCGGAATTCCGGATGGTTCGGGCAGGCGGCCACCTTGGGCTTGCCGTCGAGCGCCACCTGGCACATGTCGTGATTGCGGGCGGTAAGCTCCGAATATGCCTCGCCACCAAACACGCGCCCAACGCCCCACGGGTTCACGTAGACCTTGAGGCCCATTCCGGCGCTCCCGTCCACGATGTCCTTCATCGTTCCGTAGTAATACTGTTCGTCTTCTTCGCTCCACGTGTGGAGTACCGCGTTGTAGCCTGCCGCCTTAACGTCGGCCATGTCGGCAAGAACGTGCTTGGGCGCGCGTACGCCAAAATAGCTGACGCCCTTGATTTTGAGAATCGGATTTTCCATGTATGGAAATCTAGATTTCTGTGCTCGCCCATTGCGGGGTCGGTGTCTTGCACAGCACCTGTTCGAGCGTCTCGCGCCATTCGTCTTCGTCGAGCGGTCGGCGGATCCAGTAGAGGCTGTTGTCGATGTCCTTCTGGATAGGCATGGAATCCGGGACGATTTCCACAATCCACGATTCCGGGATGCTGCTGTGGAGCCTTTTGCTGAACTCGATGTTTACGTCTGTGGGGCGGTCGGCATGGTCGAAGATGATGAGAGACGGGGTCTCGCCTACGATGAGGGCCGTCTCCAGGATGCCGGAGGCCTCTTCCACGGAGTTGCACGTGTACATGGTGCAGTCCTCGGCCATGTCGTTTTCCAGGAGCCACCGGAGAGTCCACTGGCTCATGCGGTCGAGGCTGCCCGGGGAAGATGGCGTTATGAAGAATATGTGTCCCACGGATTAAAAGATAGGTATTTATTTTGAATTGTGAATAGATTTTTTAGGGTGTTTTGAACTTTTATTTTTTACCCCACGATTATTGCCAACTTATCCACCATTTGTCGCCAAGATGTTTTTTTGGAGGGGGCGCGAGTTATTTAAATTTGGGGTATGTTCCCTAATTTAGGCGAGTTTAATTTTGTTCGCAAGATTCTAGAAAACAGCGTTGCCCCGGACCCGAAAGCACCGGGGAACCGTGACTGGTTGCCCGCGGGAGACGATTGCGCGCTCTTTGACGGGTGGCTCGTGACGAAGGACCTCTCGGTGGAAGGTTCGCATTTTCGCCTGGACTGGTCCACTCCCGAACAGGCGGTCGAAAAGCATATTGTATCGAACGTCTCGGACATATCCGCGATGGGCGGCGTGCCGAAGCTCGCCGTATTCGGCATTTGCGTGAATAAGGCGTGGAATGCCGAGGTGCGAGACCGCATCTGCCGTGCCGTTTCCGAAGGCTTTGCGCGGCGCGGAATCGCCCTGATTGGCGGCGATACGGTTGCGGGGGAGTGCGGCATGTTCTCGACGACGCTTCTTGGCCAGATGGAAGGCGGTTCGCCGCTGCTGCGCAGCGGCGCGCGTCCGGGCGACGGCGTGTATGTCGCGGGAACGCTGGGCAAGTCGGCGGCGGGGCTCTGGCTTCTCATGAACCGCCCGGACGCTCGCGCGGATTTCGCGCGCCTCGCCGACTACCACCTCGCCCCTCAAATCGACGAACGCTGTGGCGCGGAACTCGTGAAGCATGGCGTGTGCGGGGCCTGCATGGATATCAGCGATGGCCTTTCCTCCGAACTGAACCACCTTGCCCTTTCGTCTGGGGTCGCAATCGAAATCGAAGAGGGCCTGCTGCCCGTGGATGCCGATGTTCGCAGGCTTGCGGACCGGTTCGGGCTCGATCCCCTGGAATTTGCGTTGAATGGTGGTGAGGAATATCAACTATTATGTGCATTTTCTTTAAAAAATGATATATTTTTAAAAAATGCCGCCTTGTCGCAGTGCTTGACGCGAATTGGTTCCGTAAAGGCCGGTTCCGGCGTGAGCATGGTGCGTAAGGACGGCCGTGTTGAAATTGTCAAAGCACAAGCGTGGTCGCATTTATGATAAGCAACGTGAAAATGAACTTGGGCGAATTGCTGCTCCGTCAGGGAGTCCTGGACGAAGACCAGCTGGCCCATGCCGTTTCTGAACACAAGCGTACGGGCATGGCCCTTGCGAAGATCCTGGTCCGTCTCGGTATGGTGACGGAAGACGCACTGACAAGCATCCTCGGCGTGCAGATGCAGTCGACGACCAAGATGCGTATCGGCGAGATGCTTCTTGCGCAGGGCTACATCAACCAGGAACAGCTGGAGAAGGCCCTCGAAATGCAGAAGGCGAGCGGCAAGCGTCTCGGCCGAACCTTGGTGGACCTCGGCTACATGCAGGAAGAACGCCTTATCGAGATTCTTTCCAGGCAGTTCGAAGTGCCCTATGTGAAGCTCGAAAACTTCGCCATAGATTCCGAGGCCTACACCTACCTGCCCGAAGACATGTGCAAGACCTACAAGGTGGTGCCGCTGTTCATCTCGAAGAACGAGGACGAACGCAAGGTTGTCCGTGAGGCGCTTACGCTTGCCATGGCGGACCCGACCAACATGCGCGTCATCCAGATCGTCAAGTTCAAGGTCAAGATGGAAGTGGATGTGGTGATGGCCTCCGAGGCCGACATCCAGAAGACTATCGAACGCGTGTTTGCGGGCCACGGCCCCGCCGAAGAATCCCTTGCCGAACTTATCGGCGAAACCAAGGATGGCGAGGAACTCGAAACGGTGGAACGCGGCCAGGGCGGTAACGACGAGCCCGAACTGACCGACGAAGAAGGACGCGCGGTGGTGAAAATCGTGACGACCTTGATTCACGAAGCGATTGCACGACATGCTTCCGATATTCACCTCGAACCGCAGGAGACCTTCCTCAAGCTCCGTTACCGTATCGACGGCGACCTGCAGGTGATGGCTCCGATTCCCGCGCGCCTCATGCCGCAGATCCTTTCGCGTATCAAGCTCCTCTCCAAGATGGACATCGCCGAAAAGCGTCGCCCGTTGGACGGACGCTTCACGGTGCGCTACAAGGGTTCCGAAGTCGACCTCCGTGTGAGCTCGTTCCCTATTTCGCTCCGCAAGCGCGGTGTCTGCGAAAAGATCGTTATGCGTATCTTGGACCCGAACTCGGGTCAGTTCCCGCTCCGCGAAATGGGTTTCGATTCCCGAGTGCTCAAGCAGTTCCTCGAGGCGATTAACCTTCCGAACGGCATTATCCTCGTTACCGGTCCTACGGGTTCCGGTAAGTCCACCACGCTTTACGCTTCCATCCGCGAGATTCTCGATTCTACGATCAATATTTCTACCATGGAGGACCCGGTCGAACTTAACATCGACGGCGTCAACCAGGGACAAATTAACAATGCCGCGGGCTTTACCTTCGCGGCGGGCATCCGCGCCTTGCTCCGTCAGGACCCGGACGTCATCATGATCGGTGAAATGCGTGACCAGGAGACATCGTCCATGGCTATCGAAGCTGCATTGACGGGTCACTTGGTCTTCAGTACGCTCCATACAAACGATGCTGCCGGTTCGTTCCCGCGCTTGCTGGAAATGGGCCTGGAACCGTTCCTTGTTTCTACCGCTATCAAGGGCATCCTGGCCCAGCGTCTGGTGCGCCGCATCTGCAAGTACTGCAAGGAGCCGGTGGAAATTTCCGACTCCCTTCGCGACGAACTGCACCTCTCCCCGGACATGCAGTTCTACCACGGCAAGGGCTGCGAGAAGTGCGACGGTTCGGGCTACAAGGGCCGTTGCGGTATCTACGAGTTCCTGGTGCCGAACGAATCCGTGCGTAACCTCGTTATCCGCCGCGCATCCGGCGACGAGATCAAGCGCTGCGCCATGAAGGAATGCGACATGATTACGCTCCGCATGGACGGCATCAACAAGGCGCTGCAGGGCCTCACCACGCTAGAACAGGCGGTGGGCGCGTCCGCTGCGGACGACTGATTGTGGGGAGCACCGGCTCCCTCCTTCTTGCGCGATTCGAAACTGCAAAAGAAAAACGCTCGGCATTCGCCGGGCGTTTTCTCAAACTTTCGTTTGTATGGTTTACTACCTGGAGTAGTATTCCACGACGAGCTGTTCTTCGAGCTTGACGGGGATCTGTTCGCGGAGCGGGAGCTTCACGAGCGTGCCTTCCATCTTGCCGGCGTCGACAGTCAGGTATTCCGGAGCAGCCGGGGCGTTAGCGATGGCTTCCTTGATCTGCACGTGTTCCTTGGAACGTTCGCGCACGGAAATCACGTCGCCGGCCTTCACGAGGCGGCTGGGGGAGAAGCTACGAACACCGTTCACGGCGAAGTGGCCGTGTGCGACGTACTGGCGGGCAGCGAAGATGGTGCGGGCAAAACCCATGCGGTAGACGAGAGCGTCCAGGCGGGTTTCGAGCAAGATCATCAGGTTGTCACCGGCAGAGCCTTCGCGACGGTTGGCTTCCTTGTAAGCCTTGGCGAGCTGTGCTTCGGAAATGTTGTAGGTGAAGCGAAGACGCTGCTTTTCGACGAGCTGCTGCTTGTACACGGAAGCGGACTTCTTGCGGTTCTGGCCATGCTGGCCGGGCGCGAAGTTGCGGCGGTCGAGAGCCTTTTGTGTCTTCTGAGAAACGGCGACTCCGAGGGAGCGCGCTACTTTACCTTTTGGTCCACGGAAGGAGGACATAGTTACCTCTTTGAGGAAGCTCTTTGGTTCAGCTTGCAGGTTGGCAGAGCTTGGCGCGACTTGCAAGATTAGGCCCCAAAAATAGTAAAA
This sequence comes from Fibrobacter sp. UBA7003, assembly GCA_002449765.1. Lineage (GTDB taxonomy): Bacteria > Fibrobacterota > Fibrobacteria > Fibrobacterales > Fibrobacteraceae > Fibrobacter. The sequence goes on along the minus strand of DJXN01000012.1, from coordinate 82,146 downwards.
TCGGGGCGGTCTTCAAGGGCTGGTCCGACCTTTAGCGCACCAGGACGGTCAAAGTGTCCCTCATCAGGGGGTCTGCCATGCTCTGTGCGATGAGCCTGGCCGTCCTTTCTTCTGCACCATCCTGGGCAATCAGGTAGTACGAGGAGATTTCCTGTTCGCCCTTGCAGATTTCCATCTGTCTGATATAAGATTCGGTGCCGAGGGCGGTGAGGTCTTCGCAGGGGACGAACCACTTGACGTTGGAACTCGTCTTGTAGGGGACGGTCTGGAAGGAGAACTTGTCCAGGCGTACGGTGTCGCCGGAATCGACGCTCATGGTCTTGTAGGTGACGTCCTTGGCCTCGTTGTAGAACTTGAGGGAATCGAGCGAGCCCGGGCGCTGGATGAACGTCCGGAGGGTGAGGTTCGAATCGGTAAGCGCCTTCGAATTGAGCTGGAGGTAGCGCAGGTAGAGCGCACCGTCCTTCTTGGCCTTGTAGCCGTGCTGGAGGCTGTTGATGGTGCCGACGGAATCACCCTTCGCGTTGATGAGTGCATAGTAGGCTTTCGGCGTGCCGTTGCATTCCATGTACTTGCAGTAGCCCTGCATTTCGTGGTAGACGACGATGGAGTCTCCCTTCTTGAGGTCGGCGAGCCACACGTAGTGGTCCTGGCGCAGGTAGTACTTGGTGGAATCGTTTGCCGGACGCACGATGACGAGGGTGTCGCCGGGATAGACGATGGAATCGGGGTTAGCGAGGTATTCTCCCTGGTTCAGCCTGCGGAAGCGCGTGGCGGCTTCGAAGGTGGCGAAAGGCCCGGAGAGGAAGCTTACCACGTTGCTCGGATTCAGCCTGAGGGTCCATGCGGAAGAATCGTTGGTGACGAGCAGGGTGTCGAGCGTGTTTGTCTCGGGGGAGTAGACATTGCTGTCCTTGTCAATCAGTTCATACTTGTTGATCCCATCTCCCTGCACGGAGAGGTTCACGCTGAAGCCGGTTTCGACCTTGAAGGCGATTTCGATGCTCTTGGGGGCTTCGCCGATGACGAGAATGCCGCGGACGGTATCGCGCAAGTCGATGTCGATATGGGAGGAGTCTCCGGTGTAATTGTAGTAGGAGGTGTCGACGTCGACCTTGATGCGCAGGTGGGCGGAAGTGTCGAATTTAGCCTTGAGGTCGAGGTAGTAGAAATCCTCGTTGAACACGACGAAGCTGTTTTGGAGCATGTCGGCTCCGGAGCCGGAATGCATGTAGTCTGAGTAGACGGAATCTTTTTTCGTGGAGTTCCAGACGGGTCCGGTCGTCCTGAGATTGACGGATTTTTCGCTCCGGACGCGGATGGTGTCCCCTTCTGTGCCGCTGGTCGCTGCGGCAACGTTTATGCGGGTTCCCTTCGGAAACGACCCGAGGAACAGCGAAACGGTCGTGTTCGAACTGTCGAGACAGACGATGTCGTCGTGGCAGACCTTCTCGACGTAGGTGGAATCTTCGGACTTCTTGTCGGTGGAATCCTTCTTGACCTTGACGGTGTCCCACGTGGCCATTTCCATGTAGAAGTTCATCGTCTCGCCGATGTCGATGGTGTCGCGGTAGTCGATGTCGAGGCGCGTGCTGAGCGAGGAACTCGAACTGAACGATTCCCCCGCAAAGCTTTCGTTGCCGTCGGTGACGGACGATGTGTTTGTATGCGTTGTCTCGCTGCACGCGATAAGGAGTGCGGCAAGGAGGATGAGTGCAGAAAGAAGCTTGTTCATAGGGATACCGGGGAATCGCGTTAGTTGAGGATGAAGAACTTCTGTTCGGCGTTGAAGGCTTCGCCGTTAATCTTGAGGGTGTATTTGCCGGTGGGGAAGGCCTTCGCCTTGAACTTGAAATTGATTTTCTTTTCGCCGGGGACTTCGCGTGCAGCAACCGTGAGCATGCGCTTGCCCGATTCGTTGATAATCTCGATTTGCACGAACTGCGGGTAGCCCACGGTCAGGTCGAAGTTGCATTCCAGGTTCACGATGTCGATGTTGACCTTCGAAAGCGTGTAGCCGCCGTCCATGGCGTCGCCGCCGACGGAACGCGTGTTGTCGTAGTAGCCCACATAGAGCGTGGGGGCGACATCCTTGCCCGAGTTGTGGGAGCGGATGTGCGTTTCGCCGGGCTCGACGGCGGTGAGGATGAGCGTGTAGAGGTTGGAGGGGTGCTTCCTCTTGAAGAACTCGGTGAGGGTCGGCGTGCGGAGGAAGGCTCCGAGGGGAGCCTTCGGATTGAGCGTAATGATACCGAGGAAGTCTGCGTACTTCGTGTCGATGCCTCCACCGGAGTTCTTGCGGATGTTGAACTGTCCGCCCGGCTGGTCGAGGTTCGCGGGGGCGTTTTCCCAGGTGAGTTCGTCGCTCTTCCAGTCCACTCCCAGCTTGTCTTCTCCGAAGTTCATTTCCTTGGCGGTTTCCTTGAGACCAAAGATGTTCAACTGCACGGGCTTCTTGATGGAATCGGGGTCGAAGTCGAGTTTGAGGGCCACGTCGAATAGCGGTCCCGGAAGCACGGACAGGTCGAACTTGAGGTAGATCTTGCCGGCATCGTTCTTGTCGTGAGCGACACGGAGGTTTTCGTCGGTGCCGTGCGGGGAATAGTTGTCGAACTGTGAAATCCAGGTGTCGGCGCCGCGCCCGCTCGGGATGTTGTCGCCCGAATGGTCAAACGTGGTGTAGCGCTTGTCGAACACATAGACCTTGCCTGTATCGGCGCCCGTCTGGTAGCCGTCGTTTGCGGTAAAGAGGATGTTGTAGCGACCGCTTGCCGTGAACGACACGTCCGTCTCGTATTCGGTGGAATCGGAGAAGGTCACCTTGCCGGGGCCGACTCCCTTTTTCCAGACAACGGGTACGCGGCAGAGTCCGTCGCCACGGCCATCATCCTCGACGGTCCCGGTGAGCTTGAGCCTGTTCGGCTGCACCAGGATGAGTTCCTTGGCCATGCTCGCCTTGGGAGGATCGTTGTGGCCCTGCTTCGGGGCATAGCCTGTGTAGAGGTTCATCATGATTCCGCCGGATTCGTTCTTCGGCAGTTCCGTGTTCTTGAGCACGTAGACCTTCGAACCTTGCCTCGATTCCTCGACAATCTTCACGTAGGGGTTCCCGCGGGTAAGAGTCTCCTTGAGGCCGACAATGGAGAGGTTCGAGTTGTCGTTGATGAACATGGGCGCGTTCTTCGCCTTGTCGCTTGCGATGACGTTCACGCCGAGGAGTTCGGCAGACGCCTTGTTGAAGTTGTTGAGGATGGTGTTGCCGTCCTTGACGGTGAGGCCTAGAATCCAGAGCGTTCCGCCGTTGTTTGTAATCTTGGCTCCCTTGGTGTCGCCGATCATGGTGACCTGGCGCCCCCAGAGTTTCTGGTAGTTCATCTGGATGGTGCCTACCGAGACATCTTCGAGGAATACGTCACCGTTGCCGAATTCGGATGTCTCGAATGACTTCACGTACATGTTCTTCAGGAGCACGGTGCGCTTGGAGTTGTTGATGATGCCGCTTCCGAAGGTGGAAAAGCGTTCGATGGTGATGTCGTGGAAGGTGCCTTCCTCGATAATGAACTTGCCTTTGCCGTCAATCTTACCTTCGGTTCCGATGATGCGGTGGATTCGGTTGCGCAGGTAGATGTCGCGGTTGATGGTCCAGCGGCCTCCGGGCGGGAAGAAGATGGTTTCTGCGCCGTCGTCGATGGCGCTCTGGATGGCCTTGGAATCATCGGATCCGTCGTTTGCCCTGCCGCCATAATCGCCGGTGATGGACGTCCAGTACATGGACTTTTGATCGCTTCCGGTCGGCGTCTCGGTCACGGAAAGCCTCATGGACTGCTTGGGGCTGTGGCAGAGCTGGTGGTTTTCCTGCGTGGAAAACTCGATAATCTCGGTATTGCTGAATTCCTCGTTGTGTGCCTTGACGGTGCTCTTGATTTTGGACTTGAACTTGCTTACGATGACTGCCCGTGCGAAAAGCTGTCCTTCGTTCACGATGGCGGTGGTCGGCTTGGCGACATTCTTGCCGGGGTCATATTCGAGGGTGGCATCGACAATGACGAGGGATGCGTCCGTGCCGTGGTTGTAGACTGCCGGCGCGTTGCCCTTGAATCTGAGCCCGCGCGTGGCAATCATCTGACCGTCGTTGTCGAGACCGTATTTTTTTTGGCCTCCGAGAGTCAAGTGTTCGAAGGTCATGCTGTTGGTCGTACCCGCAGTGTAGACACCCACGTCGAATCCGTTGACTTCGACGTTCTTCAGGAGCAACGGGCCGATGTTCTCGGTGAAGCCCATGTCGATTCCGTAGACGCCCGCGCTATCGCCGGACTGAACTTTCACGTTGGTAATATTGCCTTGGATTGCCGCGTTGAAGCGGATGCCTATGGCGCCGGGGTTCTTTTTGCCGGTGCGGATGGTAAGGTCGCGGATAGCGTTCCTCTGTCGTTGGGCAGGGCCGTCGCCTGTGTAGATGACTGCCTGCGGAAAGTCGGGGTTCTCGAATCCCGGGACATCGTCCTGGAGGGTGATGATGGTGCTACCCATGTTTTCACCCTGGAGAATAGTACGGCGGTAGTCCTTTTCGGGTTTGCCGTTTGCTGTAGGCCAGGTGAGCGCAGAAGAAATCTTGTAGATGCCATGGGGCAGGTAGATAATGTAGTCGCCATCAGGGTGGTCGTTCAAAGCTCTTTGGATGGCCTCCGTGTCGTCTTCCTTGCCGTCTCCCTTCGCGTTGTAGGGGTCAGCCTTGACGTTTACGACTTCGGCGCCCATGGGAAACTCGACCTGGGCAAAGGCGCCGAGGACTAAGGTGCAGAGAACAGCTAAAAAAGTGCGAAAAGTGCGCAAAAAAAACATGGAAACCTCGCTGGGGGACTTCTTGACTTTAAATATATAAAAAAAGCGGCCAGACACCGCAAGCGCGAACGCTTAGAATGTCTGACCTTGGGGTTGGTTTGGAGTATCCTTAATTATAGAAATTTAAATGCTCTTGGGAAGATATCCCCCTTGAAAAAAGTCGCATATGTGATTTTGGTCACTTTGCCTATTTTTCGTAGAAAACAAGGCCGTTGGGGAAGGTGACTTGCTTCATGCCGCTGGTGTTTACCTGTGCGACGGAAGTGACTGAGCCGCCATAGAGGATCATGCTTCCCGAGCCCTTCGGGGCGAATGCTGCGTTGGCGCTACCGTAGGCCGTGCCTGCTGTGTACGATGTTGCCGTGCAGTTCGGGTATTCCTCGGTCTGGCTTCCAAATCCGAGGAACACTCCGCCCGTAATGGTGAACCCGTTGTCGGTGTCGATGAGTCCGCCCGCGCCGTTCGTTGCGCATCCGCCGCTGCTACCGCTCTGACCCGGCCTTCCGCCCATACTGCCGCCCATGCCGCCGCTGCTTGCGGGAATTTCTACGATGACGACTCCGCCGGACTGCTTTGCCGTACCGTTCGCATCGAGCACGTCGATGTCGTTGCCCGAGGCGCTAATGTAGTGGTAGCCGCCCGTGATGACGATGTAGCCCTTGCTGCTGCTCATCATGCCGCCACCGAAACCGCCCCACTGCGAGCCGCTGGAGGTGCCTGGGTCTGCAGAACCGCCTGCGGCGTTCCAGCCGTCGTCAGTGCCGTATGTTGCGGTGATTCCGCCTTCGGCAAAGATGTAGAACGCTTCCATGCCTTCGGAGGCCTTCGTGACGTTGATGGTGGATCCTGCGAGGTGGAGCGCGGAATCGGCGTGGATGCCGTCGTCGCCGGCGCTCACGGTCACGTTTCCGCCGTTCATGTAAACGTTCAGGTTGGAATGAATGCCGTCATCGTTCGAGGTGACATCGATGTTGCCCGCGTTGATGTAGATTCTGTCTTCGGATACGATGCCCTTGCCGGTGCTCTTGACCGTGATTTTCGGGGCGGAGATGGAATCGTTGATGAACACGTAGTTGTAAGCCTGGATGCCGTCATCGCCGGCTTTTTCGATGTTGATGGTGCCGCCCTTGATGTTGACAATGCCCTTGCCTTCGGTAATGGTCGTGTCGTTCCCGCTTACGGTGCATTCGTCGCTCTTGATGCCGTCACCGCTTGTAGCCGTGAGGTTCAGCGTGCCGCCTTCGATATCGACGAGATCTTTTCCCTTAAATGCGTTGTTTTTCGCGGTTACGGTGATGGTCGGATTGTCGCGGACGCGCAGGTCGTCGCTGCTGTGGATGCCGTTGTTGTAGTTGCCGGTCACCTTGATGATGCCGGAACCCTTGATGGTAAGGTCATCCTTCGAGAAAATGCAGGCGCCCGCGTAGGTCGTATCGGATGCCCCGTTTGCGTTTGTAAATGAGATAACAGAATTTCTCGTCGATGCGTCAGAGAATGTGCTTGTTCCCTCGTTTGCGACGATGAAGGTCTTGTTGCTGTTGAGCGATACAACCGGTGCTGAAGTCGTATTCGAAAGCGTGACCGAATTCATGAAGAGATACACGTTGTCCTGTGCGCCGGCGAGGACCTTGATCTGTCCGTTACTGCTGCTTCCGCTGAAGAAGTAGTTGCCTGCGCAGGTGACGGTGACGTTGCTCCCTTCGATGCTGACGCAGCCGTTGTCGTTTACGACGGTTGCGCCCGTGGCGGCAAAAGTGATGGACGGCTCGTTGCCATTGGATACGGCTTCGGGGGGGGCGTTGGAGCCTGTTTCGGAGTCTCCCGAAGATGCTACGGCGACATCGGCAGAAGATGCGATGGCGGCTGCTTCGCTGGAAGAAGAACCGACCGCCTCGGCCAACATAATCTTGTTGCAGCCATTGTCGAAGTAGAAGGTCTTGCCCTGTGCCCGGTAGTAGGTGATTCCGTCCAGAACATACAACATTGTTGCTCCGCGAGTGTCGCAGTCGATTGCTGCCGCGGAACTGGAGGTGGGTTCGACGGTTGCCGTTCCTGTGTCCGCTGGGGTGTCTCCGGAGGGCGTCCCTGCTTCGGATTCGGGGACGCCGATAATGCCGTCCTCTCCAATCCAGAACGAGAGATTCCCTGCGGCATCGAAGCACATGACCGTAATCCCGTCAGCGGCGTAAAATCCCGTGTAGTTCTCGTTGAGGCAGATGTTATCGGCATTCCCGTTAGTTTCGATTCCTTCGAAATCGCTGTTTGCCGGCGCTTGGGTATTAGGAGCGTCGTCCGAACAGGCGGCGAGTAGGCCGAAGGCGAGTGCAGAAGAAACCGCGAGCTTTTTTTGAATTCTTGATGTCATGATTGTATCCCTTTTCCAAACAACAATCCTGAATGGGCTTGTTCGTTTTCAAAAATACCAAGTGAAAGTCCGGGTTTTAAGTTTTTTTTCGCTTGTTTTGAAAAAAGTCGATTCGATATTTGGGGGCTTTCGTTCCGTTCGGAACGAATGCGGTCAGAAAAGACCTGTTGTGCTTTTGACAACGGCACGGACTCTTTTTAAAAAACTAAATTGCAGTTATGTTCGTAAAAAAAACTCGTTCTCTTGCTCTTGTGGCAATTATTTCTTCGCAGGTGATTGCTGCATCCCCGGTCGTTGGCCCCGAGCACACGCGCAATTTGCGGACGCTTGAAATGGCCCCGATGCTTTTTGAATACCATCGGCAGACAACCGGTAGCGACCGCCAGTTCTTTACCTATCCGCGACGTGATGCGGAATTCCACAAGCATTTTGTCGAAACGGAATCGAACGCGATTCTCTATTACGACAATGCGAACGGCGTGGGTATTGCGGGCCACGGATTCGATGATGATTCTGTCAGGGCTCCGCGCATAGGAATTGCGACGAGTGTTGTGGGTGGAATCGACTATCGCGGAGGCGAGGCTTTGGGCGATACCATTTGGCCAGGAATCGACGGTGGCATCTACCTGCGCGGCTTTGCCGATTCCGTCGAGTTTGTACTTGATGCGCGAATTTACGACGAAGGACATTCCGCGGCTAAACCGAAGTCGTGGGACCGCGAGTTCCTGGAAGTGCAGAAAGAAGAAAACAACTCCGGGGTCGAATATACGAGTTATGCCCGTTATCGCACGCACCTGTCGTTCAATTACGATTGGTTCCGGCTGGACTTCGGTCGTGACGTGATGCACTGGGGCCCTGGCTACTATAACAACCTCACGTTGAATCAGTTCTCGCTTCCGTTCAATTCGATGAGTGTCGATTTGCGCTTCGGACCTTTGCGCGTGTTTAGCTTCTATGGCGATCTTCGCATTTACGGGAGCATGAGCGACAAGAATAAGGACGAAACGCGCAACCTCTTTGGACACCGCTACGAACTTGCCTTCGGGAATGCGACGGTGGGCATTAGCGAACTCACGGTGCTTTACAATAACATGAAGCCGTGGCTGTTTGTGCCGACGGTTCCGCTCTTTATGGAAAAGGGCAACTATTCCGAAAGCAGCAACAATGGCTCCCTGGCGATGGATTTCAATTATCGCCTGTTCAACAAGGTACGAATTTATACGGAATTCTTCCTCGATGACATGGAATCTCCGATTAGTCTCGTCAAGAACGACAATATCGAAGCGAAGTGGGCATGGATGGCCGGCTTGCAGGCGGGACATGATTTCTATATCAAGGGGAAAAAGCTCGAAGTGGGGACTGTCGCTGAATATGCCCGTGTCGAGCCCTATGTCTATACGCATTTCGTGAAGAATACGGCGCAGATGGCGCACCTGGGCTATCCGCTCGGAAACCAGGGCGGTCCGAATAGCCAAACGATAGATTGGAATGTATTTGCGCAGTTCGACGGCCATATCTTCGCGTCGCTTCGCAATACCTGGTTCTGGAAGGGGACGGATTACGGGAGTGCCGTAAATGACACGACTCCGCGCCATAACCACATGAAGATCCATAAGAAGTTTCTCGACGGGGCGAAAATGCAGTATTCTCTCACGCCCGCACTTGCATATGAGGGACAATACGTAAGCTTCATGGGTGAACTTACCTTTATTGACGACCGCAAGGTGTACCTCCGCGCCGGATTCAAGTGGTAGCTTGTATGAAAAAACCAGAACTGTTGGCTCCTGCGGGTGACCTTGTGCGCATGAAGTATGCGTATGCCTATGGTGCGGACGCTGTATATGCGGGCCAACCTGCTTTTAGCCTCCGGGCCCGCGAAAACGGGTTCAGGAGCTTGGATGACCTGGCGGAAGGTATCGCTTATGCGAGGAGCCTCGGGAAAAAATTCTACCTCACGAGCAACGTGATTCCCCGTAACGTGAAGGTCGAATCGTTCCAAAAGGCGCTGCTTGCGGCGATAGAACTCAAGCCCGATGCGCTGATTGTCGCTGACCCTGGATTTGTCGGCTGGCTTCGTAAAGAACGTCCCGATGTGGAAATCCACCTTTCGGTGCAGGCGAATACCACGAATTACCTCGCCGCAAAGTTCTGGCGAGATCTGGGTGTCCGCCGAATTATCCTGAGTCGTGAACTTCGGCTGTCTGAAATTTTGGAGATAAAGGAAAAGCTGCCGGACCTTGAACTGGAGGTGTTTGTTCATGGTGCCGTGTGTATGGCAATGTCCGGACGCTGTATGCTCAGCAACTGGGTGACCCACCGCGATGCGAACCAGGGGGCCTGCGACAACAGCTGCCGTATGCCTTACCGGCTTTATGCCAATTCCGGGCCTCAAGTGGAGGATTACCGCGAACACGAAGGCGAATTCAGCTTGCAGCGGACGGATAGACCCGAACTTCCACCGGTGGCCCTGGACGAGGATACTTGGGGAACATACTTTATGAGTAGCCGGGACCTCTGCGCCCTGGACGTGATTCCCGAACTGGTGCAGGGCGGACTCGACTCGTTCAAGATAGAAGGCCGCACGCGCTCGGTATATTACCTTTCCCAAGTAGTGCGCGCTTATCGCATGGCCATCGATGCGTCGGTTGTTGCCCTGGAATCGGGAAGTCCCTGCTCTCAGGACCTTGTTCCGCAGGAGTCCCGCAGGGCGATGCGCTTTGTGGACGGCCGCGGGTTCATGCCGGGATTTTTACGTGGCCCCCTGCCGCAGAATTACGAGGCGACACATGTGGATGCTGAAGGCGGGTGTGTCGCCGCACAGATCCTCGATTATGACGCTACGACGAATTCCTGCCGCGTGAACGTGAAGAACCCGTTCTGCATGGACGATTCGCTCGAAATCATGACTCCCGCGGGGATGGATCCGATCCAGGTGGAAAGCCTGATGGATTTCCGGGGTGCGGCGGCCGACCGCTTGAACCCGGGGACGGAAGGGCGCGTCTTTTTACAGGAAAATGTGCTAAAAAACACGGAAAAGGCCAATTTCGGGTTCATTGTAAAGAAAATCACAGCGCATAGGGCGTCTAATACGTAAATTTTGAATATGGCAGTCGACGAAGCGACGAAAAAACAGGACGAGTTGGAACTTTATCAAATAGACGATAAGGCAATCGTCCCTTTTTTCAGGGATCATTTGGATGACTTGAAGAACTTCATCGAATTGCACAAGGGGCAGAACCTTTCGCTCCTGGTCCTTCTGAAGCAGTTTATCCGCACCTACCGCTTGCCTTTCAATATGCACCGCTATATGGAAGTGCAACGGACCTTTATCCAGCAGACGTTGCGTAGCCAGCTCGAAAACAGGCAGGCCGCCGTGAGCAACTGGATTCAGGAACACGCTGGGCGTCATCGCGACCGCATGATTCAGCTGCAGTGCCTTTACCTTGAGCGCGTGAAAGGCTCGCTCCTGCCCGAAATCGAAAAACTGCTTGGACATTCTGTTGAAACTCTGTGCCATCACGAAAAGAGCAATCAGTAGCGGGCTCCTGGTCCCCGTTTCGGTTGCCCTGTTTGCCCTGTTTCCTCTGACGGATACGGATATCTGGTGGCATCTGGCTTGTGCCCGGGAGTGGTATCTGACGTGGTCCCCGGTGCGGCTTCCCGCAGTGAATGTTCACGAGTATTTCCAGCAGGTCGTCTATGCGGCGTATTCTCTCGGCGGGGCGCCGTTGCTTGTCGCTTTCAAGGCGTTGCTTTGGGGAACTGTGTTTGCGCTGTTCCTTTGGCCGTTCCGTAAGGCAATCCGATGCAATGCTGTGACTGCCGCTACTTTGACAGTGACTTTGTTTGTGTTCCGCTATTGCTTCGAAATACGGCCGGTGCTGTTCAGCCTGTTGATTCTGGGTGTCTATTGGAATCTGCTGCCGGGATTGCGCCGTGTTCCCGTTGCTGTCGCGATTCTCATTTTGCAGTGGCTGTGGTGTCGAGTGCAGGGCCTCTATATATTGGGGCCGCTCTTTGCGGCGGCCGTGCTTTTGCCGCAGATTGTAAAAAGTGCGAACGCGCGCGAACGCCTTCTGAAATCCGCATTCCTCCTTTCGATGTTTGCGATGCCTTTGTTGCGCGGGGATGGATTGCGTCTGTTTCTGTACCCGCTTGGGCTTTTGGATAGGCTTCTCGGCATTACTCCGTCGGTGGCCGTGTTTGCATCGTCCATCGCCGAGAACCGTAGCCCGTTTTCGATACTTGCGGCGGGAGAAAACGTCTTAGGATGTGTCTTTGCGGTTGCAGTGTGCGCTGTGGCGTGTGCTTGGTCGCTTCGCAACATCCTGTACCGTCGGGAGTGGACTTTGTCTGCTTCTCTTTTGACGACGGCGGTACTCGCGTTAGTCGCAGAACGCAATATGGCGCTGTTCCTACCCGTATTTGCCGTTGCTTTTTTACATGAAATATCTCGTGCTGAATGTTGCTTGCAAAATGTTAATTTGTTCTATAAATGGTCGGGGGTTGCGGTCTTGGCTTTTGTGTTCGGGCTCTGGGCGCGTTCCCTTGCCGCTTATGATTCCTTTGTCGCCTACCAGCGGGTCCCTGTCGATGCGGCGAAATGGATGTCGGCTCATCCGCATGCTGGCAGGCTTTTCAATGACGATCGCGCTGGCGGCTACCTCGCTTTCGTGAACCCGTCCGATTCCGTCTATGTCGATGGACGCTTTATTCTCAAGACGGCAGACTTTTTTGAACGCTATCTGCGCTTTGCCGAAGAGCCGGGACTGTTTTTCTCCGAGGCGGATTCCTGGGGGGTCGACCGCGCTGTTTTTCCGCTCCGCTACTATGCCCGTTGGGGAAGGGTTCTCGACGCTCTCGATAGTGCCCCGGAATGGCAAGTGGGGCATGTGGATGAATACTATATCGTATTCTGCAAAAAATGATACATAAAACTCACATAACGGCAACAATATCAACAACTTACGAATTCCGGGCCTTCCTAAAGTGCCGAAATTTGACAAAAAAACGCATTTTGTCAGGGTTGTAGTGAACAAATGGTCATTATTTTCGCTGTCAAGGGATGATTGAAAATTTTTCTGTTGATATGTTGTGCAGTCGGTAGTGATGATACCTTGATTGCTGCGTGATTAAACTCCCGAGATTTGGGGATAGAAGCGGGAATAAAAAGTTTTTTGTGGGAAATTGCCTTTTTTGGCCCTTTTTGGGGGGCTTTTAAAAAAAAAGAAAAAGCCCCGGTTTCGCTGTTGGCCCTTTATCTAATTTTTAAACCCGAAAGTTTTTTTGGTTTATTTGGTTTATTGTGGAAAATACGGTTACCTTATTGAGTTTATCTGCGTCGCCCTGGCCGATGGTCATGGAGTACATGCGTTCGCAGTGCAATGATTTTGGAATGGCTATTCTCGATGCGGTCGGATTCGAGGGAATCGACGATGGCATTGCTTATTTGACAGTCCCGGACCAGTTCCGTGAAACTTGGCTGAACAGCCACTATGGCGAACTTTTGCGCAAGGCGTTTGCCTCGGTTGTCGGGTCTTCCTTTGTCGATTACCGCGTGCGTCAAATTGCGCAGTCCGCGGCGGTTCCCGAAATGAAGCTTTCGGCTCCGGCGGTGGCCCCTGCGGTTGTCAAGCAGGCGGAAGCGACTGCTCGCACCCGCAAGAAGTCGTGTCGCATCCCGAAACTCTATGCAAACTATACCTTCGAGAACTTTGTCGAGGGTGATTGCAACAACACGGCGCTGAAGGCGTGCCTTTCGGTCGTGGATCATCCGGGCGACATGGCCATGAACCCGCTCCTGGTTTACGGGGCGACTGGCCTTGGCAAGACGCACCTGCTCCATGCCGTTGCGGCGAGGCTTTGCGCGCGGAACTCCTCGCTCAAGGTCGTTTATCGCCAGGCCTATGACTTCTTGCGCGATACCATGGATATCGTGAGAGCGTCTTCCAAGAAAAACTGGACTCTCGCGAACGAGCTGAAGGAACGCTTCCAGGGAATGTATATCGATTGCGATGTGCTGCTTTTGGACGATATCCAGTTGCTCAAGAGCAGCGTCTATTGCCAAGATCATCTTGCAAAACTCATCAACACGCTCCGTCACGAGGGAAAGCAGATTATCTTGAGTTGCGACCGCCATCCGGGTTCGTTCCGCAAGCTCATGCCGGGCGAGAAGCCGACGGACGATCAGACGCCGCAGTTTACGTCGATTCTTTTGAACCATCTCGAAAGTTGTGTCGCCGTCGGGATCGAGGAACCCGATCTGAAGACTCGCATGGACGTTATCCGCAAGAAGTCGGAGAATCTCCCGTTCGTGGCTGAAGACCGCGAGGAAATCTGCAGGTTCCTTTCCATTCCGCCGCGTGCGAACGTGCGCCTCATCGAAAGCGTGCTTCACTGGCTCGACGCCATGCACAAACTGAACGGCGTGGAACTGAGCCTCCACTGCATCAAGCAGTTGCTTGTATCCCCGCAAAACGATGGCGCGACGCTTACGCTAAAGAATATCAGCGAAACCGTGGCCGCCTCCTTCCGTGTCGACACGATTGTGCTTTCTTCCAGGCGCCAGGACAAGGGCGCCTCCTTGCCGCGCAAGGTGGCGATGTTCCTTTGCCGCGAGCTCACCTCCGAAACGGTCGAGGATGTGGGCAAGGTCTTTAAGCGCGATTATACCTCGGTGATTGCCGCCATTCAGTCCCTCAAAAAGATGATGGAAGATGACGAGGCCCTTGCGGGGCGCGTCAGGGACTTGCGTTACATGTTGGAGTCCTGATGCGGGCTCTGGTAACGGGCGGGGCTGGCGTCGTAGGGAGGGCGCTATGCCGGGAGCTACAGGAACGCGGTGTGTGTGTGCGTGTCCTGACGCTCCCCGGTGATCCCCTGGTGCAGTCGTTTCCTCGAAATATTGATGTTGTTTATGGCGATGTTGCCGACTACGCCTCCATTCGGCCCGCGTTCGATGGCGTGGACTGCGTTTTCCACCTGGCGGCAATTCTCCTTTCGAGGGATGCTTCCGCGTTCGAGCGCATCAACGCGGGCGGAACGCGCAACGTGGTCTCTGCCTGCCAAGATTCGGGCGTGCGTCGCCTGCTTTATGTTTCGAGCATTTCTGTCACCTATCCGGTGCTCACTCCCTACGGGGCAAGCAAGCTTGCGGGGGAGACTGCGGTAAAGGAATCCGGGCTTGACTGGACCATCGTGCGGCCGACCCTCGTGATTGGTGACGGCGGGGGTGTTGAATTCAGGATGTATGCGGACTTTGTCTGCAGGTTCCCGGTCTACCCGCTCCCGGGGGGCGGTACCGCGCGCAAGAAGCCCGTCCGGAGTGTTGACCTCGTGAAGGGAATCGCCGCTGCGGGTCTTGCTCCCGAGGCTATCGGGAATACGTATGCGCTTGCGGGCCCCGAGGTGATGACGATGGCCGAAATGGCGGCGCGCATCTTGCGTACCGCGGGGAAACGCCACCAGATGTTCCCGCTGCCTTGGTGGATTGCGAAAAGGCTTGCGGTACTCCGGAACTGGATTGGCGGACGGCGCGTTTCTGCCGAGCAGGCGCTCGCCGGATTCCTCTATGATGCCGTACCCGGCATCGAAAATGCGGAAAAAGACCTCGAATATCACCCGAAAAACGCTTTGTAGGATGTTTTTTGCGTTTTTCCGTGTCGTTTCCCGTATAAAAGAGTATATTCAAGGGAAAGAGGTTCTTATGAAAAAATATTTGCTTTGTGCGGGCATTTTGGCCGCTTCGATTTCGCTTGTCGCCTGTGGCGGCAGCTCTCCGTCCGATACCGATGATGATATCTTGTCTTCTGCCGATGATTCCGGGAAGTCTTCTTCTTCGCAGGAGGAAGAATCGTCTTCGTCTGTCTCGAAGGATATTCCCAAGGGTGCACGCGCGGCCACCCTCGACGACCTCGAGAAGAACATGACCCTCAAGGGCCTGTTCGGGCGCGACATCTACCTGGCGACGGGCGAGAAGCACGGCCTGTTCTCTCTCTGGATTCCCGACACGGCATGGCTTGCCGCCCCGTCCGATTTCAAGGATGGCGTGCTCAATTTTAGCCAGGGTGCCATTACTTCTATCAAGATAGATTACGATGCGATTAAGTCCATGGAAAAGCTGGTGGAGAAGGATTCCGACCACTCCATGAGATTTATCGTGAACGAGGATGACCAGCTGCAGTATTCCCTGGATGGCGGGGAATACAAGGATGTTGGCGAGACTTCCGTCAAGAAGAATTCCTCGGTAGTCTGGAACGGCGACAGCCTTGCATCGAAGGAACTCTTTTGCAAGACCGGCGAGAATACCTTTACGGGTTATAGCTTCTATAAGGGCCGCTATGTGGCGACCGATGTTGTCCGAAATGCCAAACAAACGAACGATTCTCTTGTATCCTGGTCTGCCGGCTATTACGACATCCACCGCGGCAAGCTCCTGATGCGCCCGTTGTTCTACAGTGCTCCTGTGTATGCGCTGGTGTCGGCTTCCGTGAGCTCGGATTACAAGACGTTGACTATATCAGCGGAAGATGTCTCGTGCACGTTGAGCGAATTGAAGTATAACGAAGTGCCTGCTGCCGATCTCGAGGGCGAATGGGAATCTGACGAAGGCGGCCTCGCCTGGTCTCTTGACTTGCGCACCGACCGCACCTTCGAGGTGAAGGCCTTCAAGGGCAACGAGAACAAGGCGCTCAAGCAGGGAACGTGGGATGTCTACGGCAACCAGCTGCTGATGAAGGTGACCGGCTGCCTGGGCGGCAAGTGCACTCCGGCCGTGATAGGCTCTGTCTCGAAATGGAAGGCCGGCTCGTTCTTCAACTACGGCAATTCGGATCCCGACGATCCCTCGATTCCTGAGGACTGGATTGCTCCGGAGTACGAATAGTGGCGAGGCTGAACGCCATTGAGTGATTATGACGTTGCCGGTCTTGTGCTGGCAGCGTTTTTTATATTTGGATTGAATATACAAGAGGCTTGCCATGAAGGTTTATATAGCGCAGATGAATGTGGTTCCGGGAAAGCCGGAAGAAAATTTCAAGACAATGAAGGCCGCTGTCGCGCGCGCCAAGAAGGCGGGTGCGGAGGTGGTGCTGTTCCCGGAATTTTCGGTATCTGGCGATTTCAGCAGGCTCGGCTCCAGACAAGACGAAATCGGCTTCCAGATAAGGTGCCGTGATGCGGAAGTGGAACTTGAAAAGGTTTCGAAGGGTGTCGAGATTCTCGCAGGTACGAGTGCGATGCTCGAAGAATTCATGTACAACCATTATGTGAATGGCTGTGTCGAAGACTGGAAGAACGACTTCGAGGTCGTCTCTGATTATCAGGAATTCTCGATTGTCAAGGAAGAATACGTCGACGAGTTCTGCACGGATTTCGTGAAGGAAAACAAGAAGGCGATTGTCTACATGGGCGCTGTCGGGACGGAGAATTCCGGCAAGAACATCTATGCGCTCGATGGCGGTTGCCGCGTGTACGACAGGACGGGCAAAATTGCCTACCGCATGCCGCAGTTCCGCGAATGCGAGGCCCTGCTGGATATTACGAAGGGCCGCGTGAAGTTTATTTCGGGTCAAAAGTCCGTGAAGCCCGCGGAGCCGATTGCACAGCTCCATGATGCGCTCGTGTACATGATCCGCGAGAACCTGAAGAAGTTCCATATCGAACGCATGGTCATCGGTGCGAGCGGCGGTATCGACAGTGCCGTTTCTGCGGCCTTGTACGTGGAGGCGATTGGCGCGAAGAATGTTTACCTTGTGAATATGCCGACGCGCTTCAATTCCGATACCACGAAGAATGCGGCTCGCGATCTCGCGAAGAACCTGAAGACGCCTTACATGGTCGCCCCGATTTCTGACATGCTCGAAGCCGTGCGCGGGAGCCTCTCCAAGTGCAAGTTCGAACGTAGCGACAGGAAAATCAATATCGAAGGGCTTGCTTACGAGAACTTGCAGGCGCGCACCCGTTCTTCTTCCGTGCTGCTTTCGATTGCATCCGTGCTCGGTGCGGGTATCACCTGCAACGGCAACAAGAGCGAGGCCACTGCCGGTTACTGCACGCTCTACGGCGATACCTGCGGCGTGATGTGCGCGCTCGGCGACCTCTGGAAGACCCAGGTGTACGAACTGGCCCGCTATATCAACCGCAAGAAGGAAATCATCCCGAAGGCTTCCATCGACGTACCCGCGAGTGCGGAACTCAGCGAGGCGATGAACGTGGACGAGGGCAAGGGCGATCCGATCAAGTACCCGTACCACGACAGGCTATTCGCCTACTGGGTAGACCAGAACCATGGTCTCGAGGATACGGAGAAACTGCTCGAGAAGGGAACTCTCTGCAGGGAAATCGGGGCGGACCCGAAGTACTTCAAGAAGCTTTTCAAGACGAAGGCCGATGCGCTCGAGGACATGCGCGCATGGCACAGGCGCTTCCGCGGGCTTGCGCTTGCGAAACGCATCCAGTTCCCGCCGATCCTCTCGGTGAGCGGGATGGCGTTCGGCGGCGAATATACCGAAAGCCAGGGCTAGTTTTTACTTGTCGATGACGGCGGAGGCGACAACACCGTCTCCGTCGTAGAGTACCAGGATTTGCCCCGGTGTCGATGCGAACTGGGGCTCTTCGAATTCCACGGAGATACTGTCGTTCTCGAGCTGCGTGATGTGCGCGGGTGCGCCCTTGTGCCCGAGCCTGATCTGCGCGGACAGCTTGCCTGTAAGCAGGGAAGAGTCGCGGTCGACCATTAGGTTCAGGTTTACGGCGTGGACCTGGTGGCACTGCAGGGTGCTGCGTGGTCCGAGGACGACGCGGTTGTTCTTGGCGTCGATGCTCACGACGAACAGGGGTTCCGGCTGGCCGCCGATGTTTAGCCCCTTGCGTTGCCCGATGGTGTAGTGGACGATTCCCTTGTGCTTGCCGAGGATTTTGCCGTTTATATCCACGAAGTCGCCGGGGACGTTGTCGCTCTCGTCGAAGAGTACGGAGTAGTCTCCGCATTCGAGGAAGTCCTGGCTTTCCTTCTTGTCGGCGTAGTCGTTCCAGCCGAGGTCGCGGGCCAGGTTCTTCACGTCTTCCTTGTGCATGCCGCCGAGCGGGAAGATGACGGTGGAAAGCTGGTCCATGCTCAGTCTCGAAAGGAAGTACGACTGGTCCTTAGAATTGTCGGCGGCACGGTAGAGGAACGGCCTGTCGGGGGTGGTAAATTCGAGGCGCGCGTAGTGGCCGGTGGCGAATCGGTCGAAGGCGATTCCCATCTTGCGTGCGGTATGCAGGAGGGCGCCGAACTTGATGGTCTGATTGCAGCGGACGCAGGGGTTGGGGGTGCGGCCCGCGCGGTATTCGCTGCGGAAATAGTCGAGCACCTGGCGCTTGTATTCGTCGGAGACGGGGACGGTGTAGTGCGGGATTCCCATGCGTTTCGCGATTTCCTGCGCCTCGGCGATGCTTTCGTCCTCGTTGGGGCCGAAGCATCCGGAACGGCCCTCGATCTTGGGCATGCCGGGGATGGAGTTGTCCCATGTGGACATGGTGATGCCCACGACGTTGTAGCCCTGCTGCTTGAGGGTCCAGGCGGCGAGCGAGGAGTCGACTCCTCCGGAAAGCCCTACGGCGACGGTTTGCTTCTCTATTTCCATACCAAAAATATAGAAAAGAAGAAAGGCGGGCATTTTTGCGAAAATTTCTGAACCGCGCGGGCGGATAGAAATGTATTTTACGGATATGGTGAAAAAACTTGTTGACGCTCTTGATTCCGTGCTGCTTGGAAAGCACGATTCCGTTGAACTGCTTGTGATGGCGCTCCTTGCCGATGGCCACGTGCTGATCGAGGATGTGCCCGGCACGGGCAAGACGACGCTCGCGAAGGCGCTGGCGGCGGCTGTCGGTGCCGACTTCGCGCGTATCCAGTTCACGCCCGACCTTTTGCCCGCCGACGTGACGGGAGGTGCGGTGTTCAAGGCGAATACGGGCGAGTTCGAAATTCGCAAGGGACCCGTGTTTACCCAGGTGCTCCTGGCCGATGAAATCAACCGAGCCTCGCCGCGCACGCAGAGCGCCCTCCTGGAAGCGATGGAAGAGCGGCAGGTGAGCCTCGAGGGCGAACGCCACGCGCTGCCCGAACTCTTCATGGTGCTCGCGACCGAGAACCCGGTGGAATTCCACGGGGTTTTCCCGCTTCCCGAGGCGCAGATGGACCGCTTCATGATACGGCTTTCGCTCGGCTACCCCACGGCGGAGACAGAACTCGACATCGTGAGGAGCCACCGCGCGGGGCGGCCTTTGGCAAAGCTCGGCGCGGTGACGTCGCCGGAAGGCGTCCTGGACGCGCGGGCCCAGGTGCGGGATGTCCATGTCGACGAGTCGCTGGAACGCTATGCGGTGTCGCTCGTGCAGGCGACGCGCGGCGATGCGGGGGTGCGGCTTGCCGCAAGCCCGCGCGCAGGAATCAACCTGCTTTCGATGGCGAGGGCGTGCGCATTTGTCGCGGGGCGCGATTTCGTGAATCCCGATGATATCCAGAGGGTGTTCTACCCGGTGATGGAACACCGCGTGTTCGCGAAAGAAAGTGCGCCCGGCGCATCGCATGCCATTCTCTCGGGAATCCTCTCGCAAACGTCTATCCCCAGGTAAGCTTGAGGCAGTCGTTTTTCAAGTGGTTTCTGGATTCTATCCCCAGGACTCCGCGCCGTGCCGGAATCCTGATGCGGCTCTATTACCTGTGGCGCGAACGCTTCACCTATGCGGGCCGCGCCTGTGCGAGCCTGTTCCTGTTTTCGCTGGTGGTGGGCTTTGTCGCGAATTTCTGGCTGCCGTGGGTTTTCTCGGGAGTCTGCTTCCTCTTCATGCTGACGCTTGTCCCGTCGCTTTTCATGACGGCGCGCAAGACCCGTATCGAAGGCCGCGGTATCCGCGTCGTGAATGCGGTGGAAGGGAATGTCGCGCATGTCGAGCTCCAGTTCCGCGCCCTGAGTCCTCTTGACTACGCGACGCTTTCTTGCGAACGGATAGATACTTCGCTTGTCTGCAAGGAATCCGGGCCCGCGACGCTATGCGCGCCCGGGAGCGACCACACGCTGCGTTGCGATATAGCTACGTCGCGCCGCGGGGCCTTCGTGATTCCGCGCGTGTCGCTTGTCGTTCCCGAGATCAGGGGAATGCTCTGCTGGCCCTTTGTCTGCGGGGAAGCCGAACTTCTCGTGTACCCGCGCGAGATTGCGTTGCGTTCGTTTGCCTATCTCACGATGGGGAAGAACGGCCAGGCGTTCGCCCCGCTCCTCATGCCGGATTTCGGACGCGGACTCGACTTTGTGGGCGTGCGCGAATACCGCGAAGGCGATTCCCTGCGCGATTTGCACCACAAGGCGTTCGCACGCTACGGTCGCCCTTTCACCAAGGAATTCGAGGTGGAACGCGGTGCGGGTGTCGTGCTTGTCGTTGATGTCGCCGCGCGCTCGATACAGGAAAAGTACCGCGTGGAACCCTTGATCCGGCTAGCGGCCGGCGTTTGCCATTGGCTGTGCGAGCGTGGAATCCTCGGTAGGCTCTTCATTTGCGACAGCGAGATTGCGCTGAATGCGGACAGCCGCTTCGACGCTTGCCTGGAGGCCTTGGCGCGCATCCCGCGTGCGGAAGTATTCGAAAGGTGGGTTCGCGGCTCGTCTGCAAGATCGCCTGCAGGTAAAGTCTGGTCGCCCGCGGCCCGCCCGATGGGACCAGTGCTTCGGCTGGGGCTTGAGGTGGAATCAAACCCGCTTGTCCATAAGCAGGTTGTTGTAGCCTCGTCGGCTGCGAAGGAATGTGCGGAAGACGCGCTGTTTGTCGACTTGGATAGGCTTGATGCGGAGGGGGTGGCGCTATGAAAAAATTCACCCTGCGCGAATGGGCGAAGTTGCTTCTCCTTGGCATGACTAGCATCAACCTGGGATTCTCTTCGGGGTTGGTTTGGCTGGGCTTTATTTTCTTTGCGGCTTTCATGGTGGTGTTTTTCCGCAACGATGCCTCGCGCAATCCTGTGTACCGCAAGTCGATAGCCTACGGGCTGATTGTTCCCTTTGCCATCTGGTGGGTGCTTAGCCCGCAGGCGGAATATGGAATTTCTCCATGGCTGGTGTATATTCCCGCATATTATCTCTTGTCGCTTGCTTTGTTGCAGATGCGAAGTCTAGGCAATGGCGGACACGATGTCTTTATCCTCTTCAATGGCGTGGCGGCGATGCTGTTGAGCTGCTATCAGGGGTATGGAAACGGAGCTGCGGCGGTCCTTGTGGCGCTCCTGATCCTTGTCCATGCCTACGCCAGGCCCCGAGTCAAGTGGTGGAAACATGCGCTGTTTCTGCTCCTTTTGGCGGGCTTCTCCGCCATCTCGTATGCGGGATTCCAGTACTGGCGTCATCACCGCAGCTACAGCGCCGAGCGCATGGCGAACTACTATGAGAAACGCAACCTGATGGGCTTTGACCCTGTGGTAAAGCTCGGGTCGTTCGAATCCAACTTTGCAGGCAAGTACAACCGCGAGGTCGTATTGCGCGTGTGGGATACTCTCGCTCCGAAGTATATGCGCGCAGCCGTGTACGAAAAATACGTGGGTGGCATCTGGAAACTTCCGGCACACCACGACCGCATGCTCTACGCTTCGCGCTACAAGGTGGATTACGCCGTGTTCGAGACCCGCGATTCCGTGTCGTCTGCCGATAGTACGCGCCCGGTGTGGGTGCAGTCTACACTCGACAATTTCGGATTTATTTTCGCCCCTTACGATGCCGTTGCGGTTGCTATGAAGAATGCGGATTCCGTGGAATATTTCAGGTCGAATATATTCAAGCAGGGTGAAACTCGCCGTGGTGACTGGTTCTACTATATGCCGTTGCCGAGCGGCTCCACGGGGCCGTTTGTTGCGGGTACATATGGTAACGATACGCCGGACAGTTCCTACCTGCAGGTCTTTGCGCCCCTCGTTGGCTTCCTTGATACAGTCGCGATGGAAATGGGACTCGATACGATACCCGAGAAACCGGCTATAATGAAACCTTCTAGATATTCCGACGCTATCCGTTCTTATTTCTTGAATCATTTTGCGTATTCCTTGAAGGTCGACGATTCCAAGGAGGCTGCCGCCAAGCTGGGCGCGAAGGCAGACCCGCTTCGGGTCTTCTGGGCGACCCGCTCCGGCTATTGCGAGTATTATGCAACGTTGTCTGTGCTCCTGTTGCGCCGTGCTGGAATCAAGGCTCGTTATGTGACGGGTTTTGCCCGCCCGGAAGTCGAACCGGGGCGCCCGTATGCAATATTCCGCCGGAATTCCTCGCATGCGTGGGTAGAGATGCGCAACATGGCGTTCTGGACGACATTCGACCCGACTCCACCGCTCTTTGTGGTGAAGATGGAAAGCCCCTCCTGGTTAGACATGAAGTTTGAATGGGTGCGTGCGCGTGCGGCCCGCGTTTTCCACGTGTTGCGCGATGGGGAATGGAGGCTTGCCTTGAATTCCTGGCAGGATGCCGTGCAGAATATCCTTTCGGGTGCCGCTCTCTATGTGGTTCTCGGGTGCATCGCGCTTGCGGTTGTTGCTTTCAGGTTCGTGCGGGGGCTCCGTCGCCGCAAGTCAAATGCGGGATACGCGCAGTCCGTGCAGCACTGGGTCAAGGGGCTCGATTCTGCGGAAAAAGCACTTGTTAGGCTCGGGCTTGTCCGCAAGCCCGGAGAAACGGTCGGGGCGTTCTTGCGGCGGATAGAAAATACAGAGGGTATCCCGCAAAAAAGGCGCGCCCTCTTCGAGCGTGCCCTGGATGTAATTCGCGATTACGAGAAGAACCGCTGGCGCCGTTAGTTTGCCGCGCGGATGTAGTATTCCGTCGCGTTCTTGTTGGTGAGCGGGTCCGTCATGTCGTTCACATGGAACAGGAGTCCGTGAAAGTCCATGTAGGTGTCGTTGATGGTCGGCGTGACCGTGTAGTTTCCTTCGACGGGTTCGCCGCAACGGGAAATGTCGATTTTGATGTTCAGGTTCGCGCCTGCGATTTCCCACGTTCCGAACGAACTCTGCCCAGCACATCCGCGGCCCGCCATTTCGGATTCGGACGTGTTGGAGGTGCAGGTGAAGGTGAACTTGCCGTCCTTGGTAAACTCGATCGTGCTCGGTGTTGTACCGAAGTCGATGTGGACGCTGCTCAGGTCGAGTGTCTTGATGGCCTGGAGGTTCCAGGTGCCGACGAGGCAGTCCTTGCTCAGACCGTTGGCGCACTTTTCGACCATGGTCGGTTCGGGGTCGTCTCCACAGGCAGAAAGGAGCGAGAGGCTTGCTGCGGCAAGGGCGGTCAGGAAAATTTTTTTCATAGAACTTCTCCGGATAGTGTTTTTAGGGAATATATATAAAACTTTTGCAACTAGCTAGTCGACATATCTTTTTTTGATGTTATTGAGCCTTAAAAAGGGGCCGGTGTTGCTTTTTTATACAACGGAATCTGGATTCTAGGCGCGATTATCCAGCGTTTATGATTTATTTTACATGGTGACGGGCTGGTTACCTGTCTGTGTTATGGAGTATAAAATGAATCTAAAGAAAATTGCACTCGCAGCGTGCGTTGCTTCGGCTGTATATGCAGCGCCGGACCCGAATTTCCACATCTATCTCGCTTTCGGCCAGTCCAACATGGAAGGCCAGGGCGATATCGGGCAACAGGACAAGTCTGTCGACGACCGATTCCAGGTTCTCTGGGCGGCCGACAATGGCTCTTGCTCCGGGAAGACCAAAGGCAAATGGTCTACTGCCGTTCCGCCGCTGGCCCATTGCCAGGGCGCGAAGCTTGGCCCCACGGACTACTTCGGCCGCACGATGGTCGAAAAGACCGATTCCCAGATCAAGGTGGGCGTCATTGTGGTCGCTGTTGCAGGTTGCAGCATCAAGCTGTTCGACAAGGACAACTATAAAAGTTATGTCAGTTCGCAGCAGAGCCAGAGTTGGATGATTCAACGCATTAATGAATACGGCGGAAATCCCTATGGCCGCTTGATCGAGATGGCCAAGAAGGCGCAGGAAGTCGGTGTCATCAAGGGCATCATCTTCCACCAGGGCGAAACGGATGCCGGTGACGGCCAGTGGTCCTCCAATGTCAAGAGGGTCTACAGCAACATCATCAAGGACTTGGGCCTCGGCGACGACATCCCGTTCCTTGCGGGCGAAGTGCTGCGCAGCGGTGTGAGTGCCGGCGCGAACAACAACATCGCGAAGCTCCCGCAGCAGTCCAAGAACTTCTACGTAGTCTCTTCCGAAGGGTTCAACCAGGCTCTGGGCGATGGCCAGAACGTGCACTTTACCGCACAGGAATACCGCGACTTCGGTAAGCGCTACGCCGAGAAGATGATCGAGGTCCTGGGCGACAAGGTCAAGCCTGCGACCGTAGCTGCATCGAGCAGTTCCGAGGCGAAGTCAAGCAGCAGCCAGCAGGCCGAAAGTTCGTCGAGCGCGGCGTCCAGTTCCAGCCATCACAATTGGTCTTGGCCGAAATCTTCTGCGACGGATGCCATTGATTTGCAACAGGCTCAGTCCGGAATCATCGGAAAGGTAGTCGTGAAGGATAACCGCGTGTCCGTCCCGGTCATGGCGTCCGCGAACCGCATTGTCGCGAAGGTCTACAGCTTGCTTGGAAACGAGGTCCTTGACTTTGGCAGCAGCTATGCCGGTGGCATGCTCGGGTTCGATTCCGCGATGCTTCCGTCTGGAAACTACATCGTTTCTGTTGAGGTGGGCGCTGTTCGCTCGGTGCAGAAGTTGAAGATTAAGTAAAAATCACCTCTTTGGGGTTAGGTTGGAGAAGCAACCAGGGGTGGTGATGAGGCCTAGGCGATGGAAACTACGCTTAGGCCTTTTTCGTTGACCTTGAACTTGATTTCCTTGCCTGCGAACGGGAATCCGTAAATGCGTTCGGGGTCGTCTTGGTAATGCGGGCGCGGGTCTTGCGCGAGGACTTCCCTGAGGGCGTCCATTTTTTCTGCAGGAAGAGCGCCTGCGAGTTCCGCGGGAACGACCACGGGGAGCTTGTCTTCGGCGACTGCCGTGGCGAAACCTCCCTTCGCATCGGAGATGGCGTCCGCGTACGGCAGGTAGGGCTTGATATCCACGATGGGGGTGCCGTCCATGAGGTCTGCGCCGCTCACGACAATTTCGGGCCCGTCGCAACCTTCTAGCCGGATTTCCTCGATTTTCACGCAACTCATTGCGATGGGGTTGGGGCGGAAACTGCTGCGGGTCGCGAATACCCCGAGCCGAGTGTTGCCTCCGAGTCTGGGCGGCCGTACGGTCGGTTTCCAGGTGTCGCGCACGTTCTCCGAGAAAATCCAGAGGAGCCACAGGTGGCTGAATCCGTCAAGTCCACGCAGGGCATCGGCGTTGCGGAATTCTGGTTCGAAACGGATCGTGGAACGCAGCGCGGGAACTATCCCGCTCTGCCTCGGAATCCCGAATTTTTCGGGAAAGTCGCTTTCGATTCGCGCGATGACCTTTAGTTCCAGACTATCCATGACGGAAAATATCTAATAATTTTTTTGCCGTTGTGTTTTTTTACGGATCTTTCGGGGCCGGATTGTTGTAGTTAACGGCATTCCTGCGCTTGAGTTCCTTGTTCAGCGGCCAGTAGATGAAGGCGAACAGGATGTAGCCGCACAGGAGCACAATCCAGTGGTTCAGGTGCAGGAAAATTTCCAGGTAGCGCATCTCAATGAACATGAAGGGGCCCGCGATGAGGAATAGCGGGAGCTGCCTGCACTGGTCGCCCAGCGAAAAGCGGCTTTCGTAGCTCACGATGGAGTTCATCATCGGGAAACTCGTGCAGAACCCGCCCATGAGCCTCTTGATGACCATGAGCCCGGCGACTACGCCCGCGATGGCCGGGGCCTTGATGTAGACGGGGAGGGGCGTCTTGTAGCGTACGCCGGACTTGTATTTCTGTTTTTGGAAGAGGATTACGCCTACGGTGAAATCAAATGCGCACGCCCCGAGGAACATTGCCTCGGTGTCGGGGACGATGGGCATGAGGAAGGTCCCGAGGGCGACAAAGCAGGCAAGACCGATCACGATGGAGGGAATAATCGGGATTTTGACCTTGTAGTGCATGATCCGCACGATATGCACGTACAGGAGGCACATGAACCCCGAAATGGCGTTAGCTGCCCCCATCGGGAGACCGACGGCGATGTAGGCGAAACCGCAGGGGATGGGGATGGTGGCGGCGACGGCCTTGAGCTGGGGGTCCTTGGTGTAGGCGCTGAAAACGCCTAAAGCGGTCACCATGAACACGAGCAGCCAGTCGTAAAACGCGAAATGGAAATTGAGGTTTTCCAACATGGAGGGAAAATTTAAAAATTTTACTCCTTTTTCGGCTTTTTCGGTATAGATTTCTTTATAAGGTCGTCGGATGCCGGCCAGGTCTAGTAAAAAAAGAGGTCTCTATGCTTACTATTCCATGCTATTGGTATTTGGTTCCGGTCGCAGCGCTGGTGGCGCTCGCCATGGCGTTCTTCTTCTACCGCTTCATGAAACGGCAACCCGACGGCAATAAGAAAATGAAGGCGATTGCGCATTTTGTGCGCGTGGGTGCATTTGCCTACCTCCGGCGACAGTACAAGACGGTCTCTATCGTGTTTGCCGTACTTTTCGTGGTGTTCGTGGTGCTGGCCGTCATGGGCATCCAGAACCCGTTCGTGCCGGTGGCCTTCCTTACGGGCGGCTTCTTCAGCGGGCTTTGTGGCTTTTTGGGCATGAAGACGGCGACGTACGCGAGTTCCCGCACGGCGAACGGTGCCATCAGCAGTTTGAACCGCGGGCTTGTCATCGCGTTCCGTAGCGGGGCTGTGATGGGGCTCGTGGTCGTTGGTTTTGGCCTGCTCGATATTTCGGCCTGGTTCTTTGCGCTCAACTACATTTACGACCACAACGTGTGGAACTTCGGTGCCGATGTGGCCGCAAAGCTCTCGCTCGGGGCCTGGAGCACCGATATGGTGAATAACGCCGAATGGGCGCACGCGAAGATGGTGGAAATCACCACGACCATGCTTACCTTCGGGATGGGTGCATCCCTGCAGGCGCTGTTCGCCCGCGTGGGTGGAGGCATTTACACGAAGGCGGCCGATGTCGGCGCCGACCTTGTGGGCAAGGTCGAGGCGGGCATCCCCGAGGATGACCCGCGCAACCCGGCGACCATTGCGGATAACGTCGGTGACAACGTGGGGGATGTCGCCGGGATGGGCGCCGACCTCTACGAATCTTACTGCGGGTCCATACTCTCGACGGCTGCCCTCGGGGCGGCCCTCCCGATGGGCGGCATGAAGCTCGTAATTGCCCCGATGGTGGTGGCGGCAATCGGGATTGTCCTTTCCCTCGTGGGGATTTTTGCGGTGCGCACGAAGGAAACCGCCGACACGAAGTCGCTGTTACGTTCGCTCCTTACGGGGACGCTTGGCTCCTCGGTGCTTATCCTCGTGGCGCTCCTCGTGCTCGTGAAGTTCGACTTCATATCGATGGGCATATTCGGCTCCGTGCTTTCGGGCCTTGCCGCGGGAATCCTTATCGGGCAGTTTACCGAGTACTACACCTCCGATGCGTACAAGCCCACGCGTGGCATTGCGGGCCAGGCAAAACTCGGGGCCGCGACCACGATTATCGACGGCATTTCCGTGGGCATGTTCTCCACGGGGCTTCCGGTGGTGACGATTGTGGTGGGTATCATCTTCTCGTTTGGCTGCTCCGGCGGATTTGACAACATGGCGATGGGCCTCTATGGCGTGGGCTTTGCTGCGGTGGGTATGCTCAGCACGCTCGGCATTACGCTTGCGACCGATGCCTTCGGGCCGATTGCCGACAATGCGGGCGGTAACGCCGAGATGGCGGGCCTCGACCCCGAAGTGCGTGCCCGTACCGACGAACTCGATATGCTCGGGAACACTACCGCCGCGACGGGCAAGGGATTCGCGATTGGTTCTGCCGCCCTTACCGCGATGGCTTTGCTCGCCTCGTATGTGGAAGAAGTGAAGATTTGGCTTGGGCACCTCGCGACCTCTGCGGAAGGCGTGTGGAAGGTGGGCTCCGTCGCGTTTGCGAACGGCGCGAACGAGCTTGCGAACGCGCTCTCGGGTGTCGCGGGCGTCAAGTTCCTGGATGGTGGCACGCGTGCGATTACTGAGAACGGCGACCTGCTCGGTATGGTCGCGAGCAAGGTAAATTACGCGGACTTCATGCAGATATACAACCTGAACCTGATGAATCCCATGCTGCTCGGCGGCCTGTTTATCGGCGCGATGATGACGTTCGTGTTCTGTGCGCTCACCATCAAGGCGGTGGGGCGTGCTGCAAGTGCTATGGTGGAAGAGGTTCGCCGCCAGTTCCGCGAGATTCCGGGAATCATGGAGGGCACCGCCGAGCCGAACTACGCGCGCTGCGTGGATATCTCGACGACGGGAGCCCAGCACGAGATGATCGTGCCGTCTATCCTTGCGGTGATCGTGCCCGTGCTGGTGGGCCTATTCATGGGTGTAGCGGGCGTGTTCGGGCTGTTGGCCGGCGGGCTTGCGAGCGGGTTTGCGCTTGCCACCATGCTTAACAACTCGGGTGGTGCCTGGGATAACGCGAAGAAGTTTGTCGAGAAGGGCAACTATGGTGGCAAGGGCTCCGATACGCACAAGGCTGCCGTAGTGGGCGATACCGTGGGCGACCCGTTCAAGGATACCGCGGGCCCCTCGCTCAACATCCTCATCAAGCTCATGACCATGGTGAGCGTCGTTTTCGCCGGAGTCATCGTCCGCTTTGGAGATATGTTTTTCTGATTGCTCTTGACTCTAAATTCCTCTTTATTATATTTTTGAAATATAAAAGGAGGATATATGACAAATTTATGGTGTCATCCTGGAAGGAGCCGCAGGCGACTGATAGGATCCATTGCGTTTCTTTGTGCGGCGATGCTTGTCGCCTGTAGCGACGATGACAGCGATTTCGCGACGAAGCCTTCCGGCGATTCGTCTTCTTCTGTTATGTCCAGCAGTTTGGCGAAATCTTCGTCTAGTATTATATTGCAGTCGAGCGATGGCGAGACAAACGTGTCCAGTAGCAGTGCTGAATCTAGTAGCAATAGGGGAGATGGCGAATTTCATTCATCAAGTTCAGAGCAGGCTCTGTCCGTCATGACGAACAGCAGTTCTGCGAAGTCGTCTGATCCTGAAGATAAAAGGGATCAGTGTAATGTTGAAATAGACGAGAACTGCTTTAAGGACGAACGTGACGGCCAAACTTACAGGACTGTGAAAATTGGTGACCAAGTATGGATGGCGGAGAACCTGAACTACGAAACGTCGAATAGCCAATGCTACAACGATTACACCAGCAACTGCGCCAAGTACGGTCGCCTTTATTTATGGAGTGACGCCATGGATAGTGCTGGTATATGGAGTACGAACGGCAAGGGGTGCGGATATGACAAGAGGTGCTCGCCGACTTATCCCGTGCGTGGCGTTTGCCCCACAGGTTGGCATCTACCCAGCAAAATAGAGTGGAAAACTTTGTGCACTGCAGTCGGCGATTCTTCCACTGCTGGAACAAAACTCAAGTCAACGTCTGGGTGGTTTAGCAATGGCAATGGCACGGATGATTTTGGGTTCTCGGCGCTGCCTGCTGGCAGGGGTGGCTCTGGGTATTACAGTGAGCGCTACTACGCGTTTTTCTGGAGTTCTACTGCGTACGATAGCAGAAATGCGTACCAAATGAGTTTGTACTACGACAACGACTATGCAGAGCTGCCTCACGTCCTTGAGTACTGCGCTTATTCTGTCCGTTGCGTGAAGGACTAATTCTATATTTGTCCTCGATGAAAATCCTGTTCACAGACCTTGACGGCACGCTCCTGACCGACGACAAGCGCATTTCGGAAACCGACATGCGCTCTATCCGCGCGATGATCGATGCGGGACACAAGTTCGTGATGACTACAGGCAGGCCGCTCACGAGCGTCAAGCAACTGGCGGAGCAGTACGGGTTCCTGGAGCCGGGATTTTTTCTCGTGAGTTTCAACGGCGGGCTCATTTACGATTGCGGCGAAAAGAAGCCGATTCTCACGCGGTACATTCCCGTTGACGAAGTCAAGGCCATCATGGATGCCGCTCACGCCCGCGGGATGCACGCACACACCTACTCGGGCGACCTGGTTGTTTCGGAATACGAGACGGAACAGCTCAAGACGTATTGCCGCCTGATGAAGATGGATTACGTTGTTGTAAATGACATTCGCGAGTATTACGGCAAGTTTGTGAATGTCGTGGTGAAGCCCCCCATCAAGGTGAACATCATTACGCCCTTCGAGCATTCTGGCCTCGTGGATTTCCGCACCGAGATGCGCAAGACTACCGAGGGCAAGCTCTTTGACGTGTTCAGCAAGCCCGAAATGCTCGAGTTCTCGCATATGCAGAGCAACAAGGGAGCTGCGGTGAAGTTCATGGCCGACTTCTACAAGGTGGGCATCGAAGATACGATTGCGGTGGGCGACGAGGAAAACGATTGCCCGATGATAGAGGCGGCGGGTACAGGTGTCGCGATGGCAAACGCCTCGCGGGTGGCTAAAGACATTGCCGACTACGTGACGGTAAACGACAACAACCATTCGGGAATCACCGAGGTTATCGAGAAGTTCGTGCTGGCCCGTTAATAGCCCCGTTTGCCGCTTGTTTTTGATTCTTTGGGTTGCCTAAGGCAAAAAATTTTTCTCTATTTGGTGCGTCTTGACGTTCGTGGACCCGTTTTCGGCTTAAATGAGCAGATTTCGGGGCCGTATACGAACGCCGTTTATTATACGAGGTCTATTTGGTTAACCAGAAACTGGATACGCTTATCGCCGAGGCTTGCGAGGCTGCAGGCGTGACACTAGTGGAACAGGACATGTTCCGTGCCGGGAAGCGCAAGACGCTGCGCCTTTACATAGACAAACCCGAAGGGGTCTCGATTGACGACTGCTCGAACGTGAGCCGTCACCTTTCTGACGCCCTGGACCTTGACCCTGAGATTATTGAGGGGGCCTACACGCTCGAAGTGTCGTCTCCCGGGTTGGACCGCCCCCTCAAGTCGGTCGCTGATTTTACACGCAACATCGGTCGTTTTTTGCGGGTGACCCGCAGCACCGGAAAGCCCGTGACAGGCAAGCTCAAGGCTTGCGATGAAGAAAGTTTGACGCTCACCCTCAAGGGAAATGCCGGCGATATCGTCGTGCCGCGCTCCGAGGTGCTTGTGGCGAAAGTGGATGTACAAATATAATAGGAAGGTCTAGAATGGCTAAAATTAAAGAACCCAAGGTCAATTTGGTTGAAGTGCTCAAGGAAGTGATGGATGCCAAGAACATGGACGACTCCGTCATCGAGGGAGCCCTCAAGCAGGCGTTGATTTCTGCTGCGCGCAAGTACCTGCATATCGACAAGAAGATTGAAGTCGACATCGACAAGGAAACGAACGAAATT
This sequence comes from Fibrobacter sp. UBA7003, assembly GCA_002449765.1. Classification (GTDB taxonomy): domain Bacteria; phylum Fibrobacterota; class Fibrobacteria; order Fibrobacterales; family Fibrobacteraceae; genus Fibrobacter. Next base: position 50,465 of record DJXN01000012.1, on the reverse strand, counting down.
CACGTGTTCCTCCGCGTTGAAGTTGTGGACGACTATCCGGACTACGACCCGAACATGACCGCCGAGGAAGTCGAGGAGATGGACGAAGGCTACATGCTTGTAGCCGAGGCCCAGGAATATAACGAAGATGCCCAGCCGGGTGACTTCCTCGAAATGGAAGTTCCGACCACCTCCTTCGGTCGCCAGGCCATCCAGACCGCCAAGCAGCTCCTGACCCAGCAAATCCGCGATGCCGAACGTCAGAAGATTACGGACACCTACCGCGGCCGCATCGGCACGATGATCAGCGGCGAAGTGCTCCGCCTCGAAGGCCGCAACGTGATTGTTTCCTTGGGCAAGCAGACCGAGGCCATGATTCCTCCCCGCGAACAGATTGGTCACGAACGCCTCGTGCAGGGCCAGTCCGTGAAGGCTGTCATCGCCCGCGTTGAAGATTCCGCGAAGAACGGCGCACAGGTCGTTCTTTCCCGCGCAAGTGGCGACTTCCTCAAGGAACTCTTCCGCCAGGAAGTCCCGGAAATTTACGATGGCTCCGTCGAAATCAAGGGTGTCGCCCGCGAACCGGGGTACCGTGCAAAGATTGCCGTATACTCCCGCGACGAGAAGATCGACCCGGTCGGCGCATGCGTCGGCATGAAGGGTGCTCGCGTGCAGACGATTGTCCGCGAACTCGGTAACGAACGCATCGACATCGTGCACTGGAATCCGAACATGGACGTGTTCATTACCCGTGCCCTCGCTCCGGCGAATGTAGTGAAGCTTTCCGAAGTCCCGGGCACGCGCCGTGTGGTGGTGGTCATCAATGACGACAATCTCGCGCAGGCTATCGGCAAGAACGGCCAGAACGTGAAGCTCGCTTCCCAGCTTGTGGAACGTGACCTCGACGTGTTCGGCGAGAAGGAATGGTCCGAGAAGGACGACGAGGCTAAGGCTCTCGTGCTCGCTCCGCGCCCGCAGGAACTGCGCCGTGCCGCCGCCCGCAAGGCCGATGCTCTCTTTGGCGATGCCGCCAAGCAGGAGAACGCTGCTGCCGAACCTCAGGAAGAGGCTGTGGCGGAAGCTCAGGAGAACGAGTAGTCGCATCTCAGGAAAAGGGTTTTATAAACAGGCTAATTGATGAGTATTGAAGAACAAATTAAACCGATCGATTGGGCGAACAAGCACGGACTCAAGGTAGACGTGGTCATGAAGCTCCTGCGTGATGCGGGAGTCACCGTTCGTACCCATGTGTCCAAGGTGGATGCCGCCGATTTCGAGAAGATTGAAGAGGCCGCCGCTGCCGAAAAGCAGAAGCAGGACTCCCGTGCGAAGAACTTGAAGAAGGCGTCTTCTTCGGAGTCTGACGCAGCCCCTGCCGAGAAGAAGTCGACGACGACATCGACGACGAAAAACGGCGTGAAGGTAAGCCTCAAGAAGGCTGCAGTCAAGAAGGATTCTGCTGCGAAGGTCGCGAAACCCGCTGTGCCGAAGCCTTCGAAACCCGCTGCAGAAAAGCCTGCGGTCGAAAAGCCCGCGGCTCCCGCTCCGAAGCCGGATGCGGCTCCTGCTGCAGAACCCGTCGTCGCAAAGCCCGTAGAGAAGGCTCCCGAAAAGCCGGCTCCGGTGACTCCCGCACCCGCTGCTCCCGAAAAGCCTGTTGCAGCGCCTGTCGCCGAGGCCGAGCCGAAGCCAGAGGCGCCCAAGACGGATCCCAAGCCTGTTGCGGCTCCCGCCCCGAAGCCTGCCGCTCCGGCACCGGCCGCGCCTACGATGATGACGGCCAATACCGAACTCAAGCAACCGCCGATGAAGGCCCAGGTCTTCAAGCCCGATGCTGCAATCCTCGCGCGTATCGCGAAGAGCCAGCAGCAACAGCAGGGTGGCCGCGGCCCGGGTGGCAACCGCCGTCCTGGCGGACGCCCGCAGGGCAATGCCCAGGGGTACACCGGTTCGTTCGGCCCACGCGGCAACAACGACAACCGTGGTCGCCAAGGCGGCCAGAATGCAAGTTCCTCCCGCGGCGGCTACACCGGCCGTAACGGCGGGTTCTCCAGCGGCTCCATGCAGGAGGCGTTCAACGCGAGCGCATCCGGGATGGGCGCGCAGAATGCCGGCAAGGGCGGCAACGCTCAGGGCAAGGGCCAGAATGGCCGTCACGGCAACGACAAGAACCGCCGTGGCAACAGCCGTGACCGCCAGGAACAGCAGAAAGAACAGCAGCAGGAAATGGTACGCCAGAACGTCTCGCGCGTGATGGCCGACCTTTCCAAGAAGCCTGTCAAGAAAGTTTATCGCAAGGAACACAACGACAACGGTTCCGGCGAAGAGAAGAAGATTCTCAAGACCTCCGACTTCATTACCGTGGGCGAACTCGCCGGCCTTATGGACCAGATGCCCGCCCGCGTGATTGCGAAGTGCATGGAGATGGGCATGATGGTGACCATCAACGCCCGCCTCGATTTCGAGACCATCCAGATTCTTGCCGACGAGTTTGGCTACGAGGCCCAGCTCATGGAGGAATACGAAGAGGAAGCTCTCGGCGTGGAAGAGGAATCTCAGGAAAACCTGAAGCCGCGCCATCCGGTGGTGACCGTGATGGGCCACGTGGACCATGGTAAGACTTCTCTCCTCGACTGGATCCGCAAGACCCACGTGGTTTCTGGCGAATCGGGTGGCATTACCCAGCACATCGGTGCATACGAAGTAACGACGGCCCAGGGCAAGGTGACCTTCCTCGATACTCCGGGTCACGAGGCGTTCAGCGCCATGCGTGCCCGCGGTTCCCAGGTGACCGACGTGATCGTGCTCGTCGTGGCTGCCGACTCCATGGTGATGCCCCAGACGGTTGAATGTATTGAACTTGCAAAGCGCGAGAAGGTTCCGATGGTTGTCGCCATCACGAAGATTGACCTTCCGACGGCGAACCCCGACAAGATCCGCGCCCAGCTCGCCGAACGCGGCGTGGAAGTGGAACAGTGGGGCGGTACCACGAGCTGTGTGGAAGTCTCTGCCCGTACGGGTCAGGGCATGGACCAGCTCCTCGAAACGCTCGCGCTCGAAGCCGAAGTTCAGGAACTCAAGGCGAACCCGGACGCTCACGCCCGCGGTGCCGTGGTGGAATCCAAGCTCGACGTGGGCAAGGGCTCCATGGCTACAATCCTCGTGCAGAACGGTACGCTCCATGTGGGTGACCCGTTCGTGTGTGGTATTTACGCCGGTCGCGTGCGCGCCATGTTCAACGAACGTGGCGAGCAGCTCAAGGCCGTGCCGCCTTCCAGCCCGTGCCAGGTGCTCGGCTTCGACGGTACGCCGCAGGCCGGTGACGACCTCATCGTGGTCGACGACGAAAAGACGGCACGTGAGATCGCGAGCAAGCGCCGCATGGCCGCTCGCGAACGCGACCTGCGCGCCCGCAAGACTGTTTCTCTCGAGAACTCCTTCAACGACAAGAAGGAAGGCAAGCTCTCCGAACTCAACCTCATCGTCAAGGCCGACGTGGGTGGTTCTGCCGAAGCTCTTGCCGCATCCCTCGAAAAGCTTACCAACAGGGAAGTGCGCGTCAACATCATCCGCAAGGGTGTGGGTACCATTACGGAATCCGATATCCTGCTTGCAACGACCGCGTCTGCCATTATCGTCTCGTTCCACCTGATGCCCTCGCTCTCTATCCGCGAGATGGCGCAGAAGGAAGGCATCGAAATCCGCAACTACCGCGTGATTTACGACTGCATCGAGGATATCAAGAACGCCGTGGAAGGCCTCCTCAAGCCGATTATGCGCGAGGAACTTTCGGGCGAAGCCGAAATCCGCCAGGTGTTCAAGATTCCGAAGATCGGCCTTATCGCCGGCTGTATGGTTACCGACGGCGAAGTGGACCGCACCTCTCACGTTCGCGTGTACCGCAACGGCGTGGAACTCGGTACGACCGTGGTCCAGTCGCTCAAGCGCATGAAGGACGACGTCAAGTCTGTCGCTCGTGGCTTCGAGTGCGGTATCGGCCTCAAGGGCTACGACGATATCAAGGAAGGCGACAGCCTCATCTTCTTCAAGGAAGTCAAGGTTGCACGTACGCTTGAAGACGTCGCCCGCGAAGAAGCCGAAGAGAAGGCCAAGAAGGCTGCCGAGGAAAAGGACGCCTAATGAGCCGCAGAACAGACAGACTGGGCGAACAGTTCCGCGAGGAAATCGGAAAGCTTTTGCAGAAAGGCTTGAAGGATCCTCGCGTGAGCAGCCTTGCGAGCATTACCCGCGTGACGATTACCGAGGACCTGAGCTATGCGAAGATTCTCGTGTCCGTCATGGGTACCGACAAGGAAAAGACCGATTCCCTGATAGGCCTCAACAATTCCGCGGGCTTTATCCGCGGCGTGCTGGGCAAGTCGCTCAAGATACGCAAGATTCCCGAACTGAAGTTCGTGCTGGACGAGAACCTGGAACATGCGATGCACATCGAGGAAATCCTCGCCGAGCTGAAGCAGAAAGGGGAACTCTAGTTGGCTCCTTCGGGATTCATCCTGCTGGACAAAGCTGCCGGCGAAACATCGTTCAAGGCCCTTTTCCCGTTGAAAAGGGTCTTTTGTACTAAGCGCGTGGGGCATGCCGGGACGCTCGACTTGCGGGCATCGGGCCTGATTATCGCTGCCACCGGGCGTGCGACGCGCCTGTTGCCTTATGTGGAGGCGAAGGACAAGTGCTACACGTTCCGCCTGCATCTGGGCTACGAGACCGACACCCTCGAATGGGATGGGGACGTCGTGGAGCAAGGGGCCGCGTTGACGGTGAGCCGTGCCGCCCTTGAAGCAATTCTTCCGCAGTTCACGGGCGACATAGACCAGGTTCCGCCCCGCTATTGCGCGGTGAAGATTGACGGCCGCCGCGCGAGCGACTGGGCCGAGCGCGGGAAGGATTTCGAGATGAAGCCGCGCCGCATCCACATCGAATCGCTCAGGGTCGTGGGCGAGGGTGGCTTAACCGAAGGCTGCTCCGGCAAGGAATTTGCGACGTTCGATATCGAGTGCGTGTGCAGCAAGGGTACCTACGTGCGTGCGCTCGGGCGCGACATTGCCCGCGCTCTCGGGACCTGCGGGTGCGTCTCGCAGATTCGCCGCCACTGCATCGGGAAGGTCTCCGTGGAATCCGCCGTGCGCGGGGAAGACCTGACGCGCGAACACCTCAAGTCCGTGGAGCAGGTGCTCGACTTCCCGGTCGTGAAACTTGATGATGACCAGATGGCGGTTATCCGCAAGGGCAATTGGGTCCCATGGCATGAATCTGTGGAAGGCGCCGAAAGGCAGCAGGGCCGCGGTGACGATTGCGAAAGGCTCGTGTTCGCCGCCGATGCGAATGGCAATGTGCTGAGCGTGTGCCGCTACGAACCGGGCCGCATCTGCCCGAAGATATATTTAGGGGAAGATGAGTAAGGAAGATTCCCGCCTTCGCGGGAATGACAAGGTAGGGAACAAATGCCGGTGAACGAGAAACAGAAAAGAGCCGTGACGATGGGTAATTTTGACGGGTGCCACCTGGGGCACCAGGCGCTTTTCCGCACCCTGAAGGCCGTCGCCGAAGTGAACGGCTGGACTCCGACCGTCATCACCTTCGAACCCCATTCCAACTACGTGTTGCGCGGCCCCGGCGACCCGCTGCTCCTCACCACCACCGAAGAAAAGCGCGAGTTCATCGAGAGCCTCGGGCTCGATTTTCTGGTGCTGCCGTTTACGCCCGAAGTCGCGAAACTCCCGTTCGATGAATTTGTCCGTAAGGAACTCATTGAGAAGCGCGGCGTGTGCTCCATGTTCTTCGGGCACGACCACTGCTTTGGCGCGGGCGGCAAGGGCAACTACGAGACAATTACCGCCGCGTTCCCGGAACTCAGCACGCAGATGCTTTCCATAGTGCTGCACAAGGGCGAACGCGTGAGTTCTTCCGCCGTGCGCAATGCGTTATTGAACGGCGACGTTTCCCGCGCGCAGACATACCTCGGGCGCCCCTACCGCCTCTCCGGAACCGTAGTCGTGGGCAAGCGCCTCGGGCATACCATCGGGTTCCCGACCGCGAATTTGCAGGTGGAACAGTACAAGTTCCTGCCGAAATCCGGCGTGTACGTGGCGTCCGCGAGGCTTGCGGATGGCCGCATCTGCCGCGCCGTGGTGAATATCGGCGTGCAGCCCTCTGCGCCCGGGCCCCACCAGATGGCCATCGAAGCCTACCTTCTCGACTTTAGCGAGGATATCTACGGGCAGCACCTGGTGCTCGACCTGATGGCCTACCTGCGCCCCGAACAGAAATTTGCCAGCATGGAAGACCTCGTGCGCCAAATCGGCATGGACGCCGACACCGCCAAGAACTACAACGGAAACCACTGGGCCGAATAGAAAGCAAGTCCGAGCCGCCTAAAATTTCCTATGATTGGAGAGGTGGGGTTCAACATGAAAATAAAATGCTGCTTTTTACTATTGCTTGTTTTCCTGGGCTGTGAGAAAAGCGAGGAAACAGAAAAAGTAGATCCGGTATTTAGCGAAATCAGTTCTAGTCAATCAACCCTTGACAGAGCGATGATAAATCGGTGCAAGCAGTGCTCGTATAATGAAGACTTTTATATGACTTTTGAGCTGTTCTTGAGATATTACTTTAGTCATTTTGACAACTCTTTTTCTTTAGATGATGATCTTGTGATTTACAAGCTTCCGGCGGATGACAATTATTTTATGTACTCCAAGAACAAAGAAGTAAATAAGGTCTGGTCGGGTGTTTGCGGTGTATATGAGAATCTATCGCCGGAGCAAATGGAAAGATTAAATAATATTGAAAATAAAGTGAGAATTGTGACGAAAAAGGAACCGACAAAAAATGGACCAAGAATTTCCTTGTTCGTGTGGAAGGGTAAAAGCAAAAAGTATGGTACATTAAAAGATAGATTTGAGTATTTTCCAGGCAATGAAGAACTCAGAGGAGAAGATGACATGTACATTTTCTTTGCGAAAGAAGTCTTTGTTCATGGATGCAAAAAACATCTTCTATTAACTTTTTAAGTGACCGAGGGCAAGCTCAATTGAAGAAAAAATACGAAGGATGGCTTCTCAAAAGCGTAAAATGAAATGATTAAAAAGGGTCGCCCTCGGCGGCCTTTTGCGTTAAGTGCTGAAGGCTTGCTAGACGAGCGTGTTGTCGAGGCCGAAGACTTCGCCGAGCTGCTTGTCGTCCATGTCGGCGAGCCAGGTTTCGCCTGCACTTACGGTCATGTTCGCGATGGATTTCTTTGTCTCGAGAAGCGCGTTGATTTTTTCTTCGAACGTTCCCTTGGTGATGAACCTGTGGACCTGCACGTTGCGCGTCTGCCCGATACGGAAGGCGCGGTCGGTGGCCTGCGCTTCGATGGCGGGGTTCCACCACAAATCGTAATGGATGACCTGCGATGCGGCGGTGAGGTTGAGGCCCGTTCCGCCCGCCTTGAGCGAGAGGATGAGCACCTTGCATTCGGGGTTCTTCTGGAAGTCCTCGATCATGGAGGAGCGCTGCGTCTGCGTGCAGCCGCCGTGGTAGAAGTGCGTGCGGAGCCCGAGTTCCTCGGTGATGGTCTTTTCGAGCAGGAATCCCATTTCGGCGAACTGCGTGAAGATGAGCGTCTTTTCGCCTTGTTCCTGGATGGAGGTGAGCAGGTCGAGGAGCATCTGCATTTTGCCGGAGGAAAGGGCCGGCGTCGCTTCGGCGGGTTCAGCAACCTTCTCTTGCGATGCGGCTGCGGCTCCCTTCAGGAATGTCGCGGGGTGGTTGCATATTTGCTTGAGGGCGAGAATCATCTGCAATATGATTCCCTTGCGCTTGAATAGCGCGTGCGCGTCGTTCGCCTTCTCGCTCAGCGCCTGCTCCATCTCGAGTTCCTGCATAAAGTGCTCGAGCGTCTTCTGGTACAGCGCCGCCTGCGGCTTGGTGAGTTCGGCGTATTCGTCCTGGATAATCTTGTCGGGCAGGTCGCTGATGATGCTCTTGTCGGTCTTGAGGCGGCGCAGCATGAAGGGTGCTGTAATCTTCCGGAACGTTTCCGCCACCTTCTCGTTGCCCATTTTCTGGATGGGCGTCTCGAACTTTTCGCGGAATTCGGCGGCGCTCGGGAAGAACCCGCGGTTTGCGAAGTCCATGATGGTCCAGAATTCCATGAGGCGGTTCTCGACGGGGGTGCCGCTCATCGCGATTTTCATGGGGGCGCGCATCCGGCGCAACAGCCTGCTCTGCTCGCTGTCCGCATTCTTGATGTTCTGCGCCTCGTCGATGACGATGACCTGCCACGGGCGTTCGTTCAGTTCGTCGAAGTCCTTGCGGAAGGTGGCGTAGGTCGTGAGCAGCACATCGGCGTGGAACTTCTCGAGGTCGCGGCTTCCGCCGTGGTAGGCGAAGAACGTGAGTTCTGGCGCGAATTTCTTGATTTCGACCTGCCAGTTGCACAGCAGGCCCGCGGGCATCACCACGAGCGCCTTCTTTTCGGCGAGCTTGCCTTCTTCGTGCATCTTGAGGAGGAACGCGATGACCTGGAGGGTCTTTCCGAGGCCCATGTCGTCGGCGAGGATGCAGCCGAAACCGATTTCGAGGTTCTTGTACATCCACGAGTAGCCACGCACCTGGTAGGGGCGCATGGTCGCGTTCAGGTGCTTGGGGAGGGCGACTTCGGTTTCGCTGCGCCAGGAATCGAACTGCTGCTTGAATTCGCCCGCCATGTCGACCGGGATGCCGTCGCATTCTCCGGTGAAGCACGCCTGCACGAGTTTCGCCTGCGTGATGACTGGTTCGTCGTCCGCGCTTTCGCCGTTCGCGCCTTCCGTACCTGCGGCGGAACCCGCGCTGTCCTTACCCGCAGAGCCTTCCGCACCCGCATCGGGGCCTTTCGCGCCTTTCGCGCGGCCTTCAATCTGCTCGCGGATGCGTTGCAGGTCCTCGGCGCTCACCTCTACATACTGCGACTTGTATTTCAGAAGCCCATCCGCGTTTTCGGCAAGTTCCAGGAATTCTTCCGCCGACACGTTCTCGTCGCCAATCGCCACTTCCCAGTCAAAATCGAGCAGGTCGTTCGCGGTAAACGCGCCAAAACTCATGCTCCCTTGCAGGCGAATCTTGGGCTTGGGCTTGCCCACGTTCATCAGGTTCTTCGGAATTTCGGTCTTGATGCCGAAAATTTCGAGCTTCTTGAGGCAATCCTGTAAAAACTGGAGCAGTACGGCTCCCTGCATCATGATGGGGGAGGCCGCACGGTTCTCGATGTAGGAGCCCATCGGCTTGAAAGAATCCGCGATGCCGTTCAGGATGTTCAAAATCGAGAGCAGGCGCGCGTCGTTCTCTTCGAATAAAGTAGAAAGGGGTGAGAGTTTGTCCGTATTGATAACGAAAACTTCGAGTGCGACCTGCTCGCCGCTCTCGTAGCACTTGAATAGCAGTTGCGTGCGGAAGTCTAGGCTCGAATAGACGGAAAACCACTTCTGGATGCCCGCCGGTACGGAGAGCATGTTGCCCGCAAGCCTGCCCGAGACGCACGTGAAGAAGAACGATAGCAGGTTCCCGTGGTTTGTCTTGAGCGCGGGCTTGTACGTGTGCGCGAACCGCAGCAGCTGCGAAATAAACAGCGAGAGCACCTGTTCCGCGGGTTCCGCCATTTCCACGAAATCCTCTTCGCGGGCGGTAAATGCGAACTTTTGCGGGGCGGCCGCCTCGAGGTCCGCGACAATCCCGAGGATATCGGGCAGCATTTCGGCGGGGAGCCAGCGCACCTGCGCGACATCCTTGTGCGTCCAGAAGACCTGCGGGTATATGGCGCCCGTGCGTACCAGGTGGAACGCCACCTTCAGTAGCAAGAACAGGTAGCATGCCGTGTAGTGGTGCCAGGAGAGGTTGCGGCCCCCGAGCCAGCTCACGGCTCCCATCACCTGGGGCACGCTGAGGCCTGTCTCGATGACGTTCCCTCCTTCGTTCAGGTGGTCGAAATGCCAGCGCCAGCCGTTCTTGTGGTAGATGCGCAGGGCCTCGTTCTCGGCGATAAACGTCTTGGAGTTGTTTACGCGGTAGTGCTCCAGGAACTGGTCGAAGTTCTCGTAGTTTGCGAAGAATTTGCGGCAGCCTTCCAGCTCGTCGGTAAAGCTCTTGCGGAAGTTCCCGGCGGGGCAGAACTTGGGGTAGTTCGGCAGCATGGCGGGCAGTATGCGCGAGTAGTCCTTCCAGGAATCGAAATCGAATTGCGGCAGTATCTGCCGGGGCGTGTGGGTAACGGAACCCTGCGAGCCTGCAAACAGGCTGTCGCTGGAATCCTCGGCGAAGTCGAGCCGGTTGTCTACCGCCTGTTCGAAAATCTTGCTCTTGCCGCCCAGGGCGCGCACGATTTTCTGTTCCTGCGGGGCTTCGAGGTTCGCTTCCAGCGTGTGGTGCTCGCGGTAGGCTTCCAGGTCGAGCCCGTGCAGCTTGAACAGCAGGTTGGGGCTCGAATCGGCCTGCTCGGCAATCTTCACGAAAGTCGCCACGATGTACTTGCAGGGCACGGGGTCGCGGCAGTCGCAGCCCATCTTCACGTCGGCGATGCTGTCGAAAAGCGTGAGCCCGCTCTTTGCGAGCAGAAGTTCGAGCGGCAGGTTCATTGCCCCGTTCTTGAGTGCGAGCATTTCGGCGGGCTGCTGCATCAGCAGGTTCATGAACACATCGGCCTTCTCGTCCTTGAACTTCGGGAACACGATGTAGTTGTTGTGGAGCCCGCCGTTCGGGCCCTTCACTACGGAAATCACGCGGTTGTCGATGATGTCGATGCTCGTTACCTGCCCGCGTTCCATGAACTTTAGCCCCTGCTTCACGGCCTGCTCGTCGGCCGATTCCAGGAGCGTGTCGAGCCACTTGCGGCTCCACCAGGTATTTACGCGTGTTCCAAAATCCATCGCGCCAAATATAGCAAAAAATTGCTCATTTGTGCATAGATTTTACGCTGCTTTGCAAGCGGGTGCGGGGCGTCTGTTGATGGTGGCAATGCCGAAGCATGCCAGCACATAGATGGCGAAGAACCACAGGAGGGCGGTCTCTACGCTGTCGCCGTAGTGCTGGTAGGGCGTGTCGCGGGTTTTGAGCTGCATCTTGCGCGAGACTACGCGGTCGGTAAAGATTTCGGTGTTCTTGTCGTAATGCCCGTACTGGTCGATAAACGCCGTGACGCCGCTGTTCGCAAGCCTTGCGGTGGGCATGCCGTTCTCGATGGCGCGGTAACGCACGAGGTTCAGGTGCTGGTAGGGAGCGGTGCTCCTGCCGAACCAGCCGTCATTCGTAATGTTCACCATCAGGCGTGAACCCGCGTTGATTGCCTCGCGCACGAGGTCGCCGAAGATGGCGTCGTAGCAGATGAAGGGCGTCCACTTGTATGGTTCGTATACGGGAGTCTCTTTGCCGGGAACGAAATCGCCTTCGCCCAGGTCCACGTAGTTGAGGATGGGGAAGATGTCGTCGAAGGGAATGCGTTCGCTGAATGGCACCAGGTGCTTCTTGATGTAGCGTTGGTACGAATGGAAATTGTCGGGAGTGAACAGGAATGACGCGTTGTAGATGTCGTATTTGCGCGGATTGTCCGGCTCGTTACGGTGGAAGTCGAGTGCACCCGTGAGAATGCTTGCCTTGTGGCGTTCCGCGAGCTTGTGGAGTTCCCTGATGGTCGCGGGCTGCCTGCGGATATGGTCGGGGACGGCGGTCTCGGCGAGGATGATGAGGTTTGTTCCCTTCTGCACGCTGTCGTTCACCATGCCAAATGTCTTTGCGGTAATGGAATCGAACCGAGCCTTGCTCCATTTTTCTCCCTGCTCGATGCTCGGCTGGATCATCGCCATCAGGGGCGTTTCGGGGGCTTCTGCGCCGTAGAAGGGCTGCGCCTCGGGCTTGCTGAGCACCACGTTCCCGTGAACCAGGAGGGCGGCGTATACCAGCGCGGGCACGGCCAGCGGGAGCTTTGCGAGAACGAATTTTGTGCGGTTGCCGCCTGCGGGCATTTTCCACGGGCTTTCGATGGCCTTCGCGACCATCATGTTCGACGCGATGATGAGGGCCGTGTACCCGAAGATGCCGATGACGGAGAGCGCCTGCAGGGATTCGAGCGTGTTGCCGAAAACGTACCCGAGGTGGCTCCACGGGAAGGCGAAATCCCCGCGTGTGCGCGTCATCTCGAGACCCGCGTAGAATATGGGGTAGAGCGCGAGTAGCCAGGCGCGGCCACCGAACTTGATGTTCTTTGCGAGCGTGTAGATGAACGCGGCGAACACGCTGTACGCGCTGAAGAATGCGATGAGCAGGAACACACCGAGGCAGATTAGGCCGGAGGGCGCGGAATCCACGTTCATCACGTTGTAAATCCAGTAGTAGTTCACCGTGTTGTAAATCATTCCCGACCAGAACGTCGCGAATATTGCGGTGTTCCTGTTGTAGCGGTCAAGCACGATGAACCAGGGCACGAGAAGCAGGAGGGCGGCGGGCCCGAGCGGGAGAGGCGGGAAGGCGAATGCGAAAAGCCCCCAGGCGATGCCGCTTAGGAGAAGCGCCCTGCGGGAATCGAACTCGCGGATGCGGGCCACGTTCCAGCGGGCGAAAAGCACGAGCCAGAAGATAAACAGCGGGAGGGCGAGGGTCGCTATCTGGTACAGGCCCGCATGTCCTGTGCCGGCATTGTCCCCGAGGGTGTAGTCGAGGGCGAGGAAAACGAACTGCAATATGCCGTAGGTGTATATGTGGCGGCGGAAGTTCTTGCGGGCCTCGCGCGTAAAGAGGAATCCGAGCGCGATGGCGAGCGGCGCGAAGTGCACGGGGTTCGAGTATAACCCCGGTTCGTTGGGCCGGAGCGCGAACGCGACAAGTTCCGCTACAAAAAGAGCTGCAAAATAAATCCAGTAAATTTTCGGGAGCGAGCTAACCCGCAATTTCAATTGGTTCAAAAAATCTGCCATCTATCGTCTAACCTACAGTCCGCTCTTGTCCTTCGGGTTGAATATCAGCACGAATTCGCCCTTGGGCGGGTGCGCCTTGAAGTGCGCCGTAATCTCGGCCGGCGTGCCGATGAGGTGCTCTTCGAACTTCTTGGTGAGCTCGCGCATCAACGCAATCTTGATTTCGCCGAAAACCTGGCCGATTTCCTCGACGAACTTGTCGATATTGTGCGGGCTCGCGTAAAAAATCTGCGTCGCCTCTTCGTCCTTCAGCTTTTCGAGCAGGTGGATGCGCTGGGCGCTCTTCTTGGGCGAAAAGTACTGGAACGTGAAGTGGTCTGTGGGCATGCCGCTCGAAACAAGCGCGGTAATCATCGCGCAGGGCCCTGGAACCGCACGCACGTCGATGCCTTCACGTACGCACTGCCGCACCAGATTGAATGCGGGGTCGGCGACGCCCGGCGTTCCCGCGTCGCTCACGAGCGCGATATCGCCCTCGTTTTTCAGAAATTCCACGTACTTCGGGGTCACCTTCTCCTTGTTGAAGTCGTGGTAGGCTTCCATCGGGGTGCTTATCCCGTAGTTGTCGAACAGGATGCGCGTGTGTCGCGTGTCCTCGGCGAGCACGAGCGGGACTTCCTTGAGGATCCGCACGGCGCGGTAGGTGATGTCTTCCATGTTCCCGATGGGGGTCGCGACAATATAGAGAGTGTGCATGCTAAAAGTCCTGCGCGGAATTGAGGTCGGTGTTCCTTCCGAGTTGCGTTTCGTACCGGATGCGCTCCAGCAGCTTGCGGTGCATCTCCTGCGAGGCATCGTTCACGAGGTCGGCCCGGAACTTGCCGTACCAGAAGGCGTCCACGTGTTCGCTTTCTTCGAGTTCCGCCTTGAAGGTGAGGGAGCCGTTGCAAAAAATGCGCACGTCCATCCTGTAGGTCCACGTTTCTTTCACGGGGGCAATCGGCCAGAACGGCACGAATGCGAGACCCACGTTCCAGGCGCTTGGCTGTTCGTCCTGCGAGACGCTTGCATTGATGTGGGCTACCCCGCGGCAGCTTTCCATCGGGTAGCTAAGCGTGTCTATTACCCGCGTGTAGGCGCGCTGCAGGTTCGTATCGAGGTAGAGCGTGTCCCCGCCGTATGCAATCGTGATGGGCTCGAAGAACGGGATAGTCTTCGGGTATTCCTGCAGGTCGTATTTCGTGAGGCTCATCGAGCACCCCACAATGAGCGCACAACCTGCAATGGCCAGCGATTTTGCTACGGAAAATTTCATTACCTTAAATATAATTCTTTTGTTCACCTACTGCCAACTAAGTTCAGCGCTCTGCCAACTAAGTTCTGCGCTCTGCCAACTAATTACTATATTCTTCTACAATGGAATCCTGTGCCTACTTCATATCCGATGCCCACCTGGGGGTAAACCCTCCGGGAGCGTTGCCCGACCGCGAGAAGATGCTCGTGGACTTCCTCGCCTCCATCAAGGGCAAGGCGTCGCACCTGGTAGTCGTGGGCGACCTGTTCGAGTTCTGGTACGAGTACAGCGACTACGTGAACAAGAACCACATGGAACTCTTCTTCACGCTCCGTGAACTTGTCCAGGCGGGCTGCGAGGTGCATATCTTGCGCGGGAACCACGACTTTGCCTACGGGGATTTCTTCCCGAAGGCGCTGGGTGTTCAGGTCCACAGGAGCCTTGTCCTTGAAATCCAGGGCAAGCGCGTTTATTTCCATCACGGCGATGGTGTCGCGAAATCCGATTTCGGTTACCGCATCATGCGGCGCGTGCTCGACTTCCCGCTGAACCGCTGGCTTTTCAAACAAATTCACCCGGATTGGGGCATGGCGCTCGCGCGTTTTGTGGGCCGCAACAGTCGGAAAATCGGCGAGTCCCGTAAAATCAACCTCCAGGAATACCTGGGTTGGGGCAAGTCCATCCTCAAGCGCAATAATTGCGACTTCTGCGTCCACGGCCACCACCATATCGCGGGCGTTTGGGATGTCGAGGGCGGCGTGGTCGCCTCTCCCGGGGAATGGATATGGAAACGCACCTTCCTCCAGATGGAAGAAGGTGCGTTGAAACTTCAGGAATGGTAGCGATTCGCTATTCGCCGACGCCTTCGCCGTGCGATTCAGACGCCTTGATCATCTTCTTGCTCTTGTTTTCGCCCCACAGTGCTCCGATGACATCGGTCTCCGAGAAATTTTCCCAGATCTGGTCGACCCAGCACCAGTGGTGGATGGTGTCGCCACGATCCACAATGACACCTTCTTCGTTGACCCAGTTCTTTTTGACATCGAACGTCATGGGAGAACCCTTGGTCTCGCCGAACTCGGTCTTGACGACTGCAGGTTCGATGGTCCAGGATTTCCCATCGGTCATCTTGTAGAAGGCAACGTTCATGACGAGCACGATAACTACCGTAATCGCAAGGAAAATCCACATTTTCTTCGTCGCGAAGAGGATGCCGATCAACAGGATGATTATGGCGAGGATGCCGAAATTGTAGTGAACGCTGTAAAATGCCTTGAGAACGTCAATCATGGCTACCGCCTAGTTGTTTACTTTTTTGCCTTTGCCGCTTTTTCAAGGGCCTTCTGTTCGGCGACGAGAGCCGCAACGCTGAAGGTGACGACCTTGCCGTCGATTTTGCATTCGGTGCGGAAGCTCTTCTTCGGAAGCGCAATCCCGTGAGAGGAGAGCGTGCCCATGAAGGAGGCATTCGCATGGCTTGCAATAGTGCGGACGTTGATGAAGCCCTTCTTGCTGAAGGTGAGCTTGAAGGTCTTCTTCGCCATGTCGTATTCGGCGATCATGGTGTCGTTCTTGGCCGTTTCGACGGCAGTGCTCGTGCGCTTGTCAAAAATGATGGTGCCGCGGGAGTCGATGGAGAGCATCGGGATGCCGACGGAATTGCGGCAGGCGATGATTTCCCATGCGCCCTTCTTTTTGGCGGGGGCCTTGCCCGTGAATACAAACTTGTTGCCTTCTCTGACCATGGTGTAGCTTCCGGTGACAATCTGGAAGCCGGTGGCGTTCATGGCACCCTTGAAGTAGAGAAGGTAGCCGGCACCGTTCGGCATGAAGCGGAAGGATGTGGGCTTGAGTGTCTTGCTCGGGGTCACGGCGATGCGCTTGCCGACGACATCGATTTCAAGATCCGCATACGGATTCTTGTCGAGCTTGAGTTCCTTGACAGCTTCGTTGGAGAAGCGGATGAATCCGCGGATGTCCATTTTGACGTTGATAGAGTCCATTATACACCTCTTATTTTATTTGATTATTTCTTCACCCCATATAAAAGATAAACAAAATAAGGGGCTTTTGTCAAGCGGTTGTTCAAAAAAGCGGAATGTGAGGTATTTCACTTTCTTGTATTTTTGCATGAAAACTATTTTGCACATTACGTTGTTTCATTAAATAACGTTTCCTATAAAAACCCTTATAAAATAAGGGACTGGAGGCGTTTTAATACGATTGAGTAATCCAGTAGAGGAGGATTTCTGCGAAGCTTTTTTCGCCTCTTTCCAAGGAGTTTAGACCGCCGAAACGGCTTTTGAACGTGTGATTTGCATCACGGCTAAAACTGCGGTCCAGAAGGATTGTGGTGCGCTTCCCGAACTTTTCTAGCTTCTCTGTCGGCATTTTTACATTGGCACGCACCAAAAACTTCGGATAGAGAAAGCGGTATTTTGCCCCGATAGCGTCGGCAATGCTCATGGCGGGGTCGATAAGGAGCAGGTTCCCGTTCCCGTTGAACTGTTCGGCGGCTAGAATGGCTCCGGTTCCACGTCCTGCAAGGAATTCTGGAGATTTACCGCCGATTTGTGCTGCGCATTCGGCGATGTCCTTCGCGTCGGCCTCGAATGCCTCCTGCGAGGGCGTTCCTTTGTTCGAACCGCTGCCCCTGTAGTTGAATGCGGCGAGCGAGAACCCTTTTTGACCTTGGGCCTCGGCGAGGAACTGCGCTGCATCCTCGTTTGCGTCGGGGTAATAGAGCAGTAAGGGTGCGACCGAATTGCCGATGGTCCAGCCTTCGAGCGCAATTCCGTCCTTGGTGGTGCAGGTGATGGATTTAGCGCTGTTTGCGATGGCCTCTCGCGCTTCCTTGTGCGTGATGGCTCTCGGGAAGGCGTTCCGGCGTTCGGTAAGCGCGAGGTAGAAAACCATGCTCACGTAGATGACGGCGAGGATTCCCACAAGACGTAAAATGCGGAATGCGATTCCGGTAGCGCTCTTCTTGATGTCCATGCGCGCAAATATAGAAATAAGGGGGCGAAAAAAAGGACCTTCGCTAGGAGTATCAGCGAAGGTCCGAGGGATGGGATTGGGTGTTCCCCAAATATATCCAAATTTTTTGGCAAAGGGTATAGGTGGAATACGAAAAGTGTTCTCGAAGTGTTCTTTTTTACCCAAAATTTGACAAATATCGCAAATTTTATCAAAAATCGTAAAAAGGGGGTGTTCCCGAGAAAATAAAAAATTATTTTTGTAAGCAATGAACGTCTACGCCTACTACAATTACAGGAAGTACCTGCAGGACTATTACGAGTACCGTAAGTCCGTCCAGCGCTACTTCTCGTACCGGTCCTTCGCGAAGAAGGCGGGCTACTCGTCGTCCGGACTCTATCTCGACCTCATCCGTGGCCGCAAGTCGCTCACCCCGCAGATGTTGCCCAAGTTTATCAAGGCGCTCGGCCTGAACGAACGCGAAAGCCGCTATTTTACCCTGATGGTGGATTTTACGCACGCGACGACTCCGGCGTCCAAGCAGCAGATCTTCGACCAGATGTCGGCACTTTTGCCCCGCACTGTCAAGACGCTCACCCGGAACCAGCAGGAATACTATAGCAAGTGGTACTACGTGGCTGTCCGCGAGGCGCTTTCGGTATTGAACATCAACGAGAAGAACATTCAGGAGGTGGCGCTCTTCCTGAATCCTAAAATTTCGCTCCCGCAGGCGAAGCAGGCCGTACAGCTCCTGCTCGACCTCGGGCTTATCGAGATTGCCGAGGACGGTTTCTACCGTTCCGTGAACAAGACCATATCGAGCGGCCGCGAAATCGCCCCGCTTTTCGGTCACCAGTTCCAGAAACAGATGATTGACCTTGCGAAAAACGCTCTTGACCATTATAGCACCGAACGCAGAAATGTATCTTGTACTACGATGAGTGTCTCGGCCGAGGGCCTGGAGCGCATCATCAACAAGATAGACGTGTTCCGCAAGGAAATCTTGGATATTGTACGGTCGGATAGTGGTGAATCCATGGTGTGTGAGTTGAATGTTCAGTTTTTCCCCCTCAGCAAGGAGAGGGAACCTTCGAAGTCCGTGGAGGACGTGGAGGACGCAACATGAAGAACTTTTTGAAGATTGCCTTCGCTTCGGCGGTTGCTCTTTGCGCCTGCTCCGATGGGGATAAGGTTGCCGGCACGGCGACCGATACCGAGAACATGATAACGGCGGAAGTTTCGGGCTCTGTTGTCCGGACGGACGGCTCGTATGCGAAGAATGCCGTGGTCCGCATGGCGCGTATCTACGATGAATCTGAAAATCTTTCCGTTCCAGAATTTGTCGAAGTCCGGACGGATACGGCGGGCGTGTTCGCGTTCGATTCCGCTATCGCCGACACGTTCCAGCTTGCTGTCGTGGACGAGGATGCAGAAGAAATCTCCTACATGCCGCGCGTAACGGCGGCGTCCAAGGAAGATTTCGAAAAGATTAAGCTCGAAAAGGCGGCCGTGTTCGGCGGAGTGCTTTTCTACGAGGAAGTGACCGAGCCTGCGGTGCCGGTCGGGTCGCACTTTATGGTGTACATGCCCGGCATGCCGTTCACGCAGAGCGTGTTCGCGGGAGATTCCTTCTCCATGATGATCCCTGCCGGCACGTGGTGGTTCGGGTTCTGCCCGGGCGACCCGCAGATCGTGGCTAAGCTCAAGGATTCGGGCGTTGCCGACAGCCTCATCTACCGCGTGTGGAACATGGATTCTGTCGAGGTCGAACCTGGCGATACGCTCCTTACGGGGCCGTTCCTCTGGAGCACCGAGTCCGAAGTGGATTCCCTGATGAACCAGCCGGAAGAACAAACGCCCGTTTCGCGCATTTCCGGCCGTGTAGCCTGCAAGAATGCTAAGGAGTGTGCCGGAGTGGAGGTCATGGCGATTACGGATCTCTTCGGCTTTGGCTTTGCAGGGGATGTCTCCGAATTTGTCGCCGAGACCACGACCGACAGTCTGGGACGCTGGTGGCTGCCGGTCCCGTCCGAAATTCCCGCCGACAGCTTCCGCGTGGAGTTCCGCGCGGTGGGCAAGGTGCCGGGGATGGGGCTCAGCCGCTACGTGATGAAGTCGGAAGTCGAGGACCTGGAAGACACCTTGGACCTTGGTACGGTCGAACTTTCCAAGCCGTCGGGACTCAACAGCCGGATAGCCCTGGTTATCGACAAGCAGGATTCCAGCCAGTCGGACAACTGCATGATGAATAGCGTCGTTATCGGAGCGAAGGGAACCGCCCATTTTGTCCGCGCGGTGACGTGCAAGCCTTTGTCCATTGCCGAAATCCCGTCCGGGGAACAGGAACTGGTGCTTTATTCCGGCGATGCGAAGGTCATTTCGACGCTCCAGGATGCCGAAATGGCTTTCGACGAGTATGTGGTGAGCGTTTTTGTGAACCTCCCCGAAGGGGACGTGCTGGAATGGCAGGGAATGACCTATACCCCGCCCGCTTTGCCGAAATCTGTAAAATAATTGAATTTACCCCTTGCACGGCTGAAGAAATTTTTCTAAAGTTGTGCCCACACTGAGCTATGGTGTAATGGTAGCACAACAGATTCTGACTCTGTTTGTCTAGGTTCGAATCCTGGTAGCTCAATAACCTCTCGCCCGAGAGGTTTTTTATTTTTGGTAAAAATGGAGTTCTTCGACTACTTTTCCAATCTTTTCGGCGACCGCTGGCCCGCACTGCTCGAATCCCTGAAGGGGGAGGGAAAGGCCACGGAGCTCCGCTTTGGCGAGAGCCTCGAACCCTACTATCTCGACGAGGCGTCCGTATTCGCGGCCCGCGCCCTCGGGGTGTGTCCCGGAGACAGCGTGCTCGACATGTGCGCCGCTCCCGGCGGAAAGACGCTTGTGCTTGCCTCCATGCTCAAGGGCGAAGGCTTTTTGCAGAGCAATGATCGTTCTCCCGACAGGCGCCTACGGCTTTCGCATGTCATCGAGAATTCGCTCCCCGAGGAGTGGCGCAAGATAGTCTCGGTCTCGGGCTACGATGGCGTGAAGTTCGGGCTCCACCGCAAGGAATCCTACAGCAAGATTTTGCTCGACGCCCCTTGTTCTTCGGACCGCCATGTGCTGAATTCGCCGGAACATCTCAAGGTGTGGTCGGTAAAGCGCGTAAAGCGCCTTGCGGTGGAACAGGGCGGGCTCCTGGCTTCGGCAATCGATGCCCTGAAACCCGGCGGAACGCTCGTGTACGGGACCTGCGCACTTTCGCCCATGGAAAACGACGACGTGGTGAAGCGAATTCTCAAAAAGCGGCCCTCGATGCGTAGCGTGCAGATAGCGGAACTGCCCTCCGGCGCCGACCGTACGGAATTCGGCGTCCACATTTTGCCCGACCGTTGCGAAGGCCGCGGCCCTATTTATTGCGCAAAACTCGAAAAGGCTCTCTAGTTTGGCTTTTTTTATATATCTTTAGACTATGCTGAAACGATTTGCTCCTTTCGTGTTTTTTGTTGTGTCCTTAGCTGCTGCCCTGGCGTTTGCTGCCGAGAGCCCTGCCGCTCCTGTATCTTCTGTGCCGGCCAAAGCCGATACGGCTACGACCCGCGAGGTGCCCGTCCGCTACTTCCTTGTGGGTGATTCCGTGGAACAGGAAGCCATCTTCGTGAAGATTGAGAAGGATACCGTCTACCTGCGTGCCCCGGACGATGCCGCCCAGAAGGTGCTTGAAGAAATCCGCGACGAGGAGGCGGTTGCGCTCCAGGAAAGCAACGGCCAGAAGGTCGAGGAAGAAGACGAGTTCGAGGATGACGACAAGGCCGAACCCGCGAAGCCAGCCGAAATCATTATGACCGACGCCGTGAAGGATTCTTTGGCCGCGAAGTCCGATTCTGCCGCCGCTGCCGATTCCATTGCCGCCGCCGAGGCCGCGAAGGCTGCCGAGATTGCCGCCGATGCCGAAGACGATCTTGAAGCTGCCCTCGAAAAGGAAGAAAAGCGCCTCAAGATGGAAGAAGTCGCGAAGGTCGAGGCCGAAATCCGCGAACGTGAAATCCAGGACAGCCTTGCGAACGTTGTCGAAAACCCCTACATCAAGATTTTCAGGCTTGACCTCAAGCGCCTGTACAACCTCGAAGACAAGGTGATGATTGACCTTTCGCTTTCGAATTACGTGGTCCCGGTTGTCAAGGAAGAAGAGGAGACCATCGAACTTTATCCTGCAGGAAACGCGAACCTGTTCGTGACGTCGAATCCGGAAGCGTGCTCGCTCTTCGTGAACGGCATCCCGCTCCATCAGGTGGCGCCCGATACCATCAAGAATATCAAGCCGGGCAAGTACACCATCTCCGTGATGAGGGTGCTGCGCGACGTGGAATGGTGGGGTACGCAGACGGTAAAGATCAACGCGGACAGCCTGAACAAGGTGGATATCGCCGTGGAGCGCCCGTCGACGAGGCTTACGCTCAATACGAACCCCGAAGCGGTCGAGGTCTATATCGGCGAGGAACCTTCGGTGAACCACATGCCCGACTACGTGACCGACGTGGTGGTGGACGAAATCAAGCCGCAGCCGCAGCTGCAACTGTTTTTCCGCAAGGTGGGTTACCGCGATACGACCATCACGACAGAAGTCAAGGCGTTCATGCCGAACTTCATCAATGTCGAACTCCAGTCTATCGACGATGTCGAGTACATCCAGGGACAGAGGGAATTCAACCAGAAGCGCAGCGACCGCCGCATAGGTAAGGTGTTCCTGCTCAGTTCCATCGCGCCGATTGTCGCGGGTGGCATCCTCTGGTACTTGGCTGAACGCAACTGGGGCGATGCGGCCGACAAGAAGCACGAGTATGATCGTTCCGTGTTCGATAGCGAGAAGGCGCAGCGTCTCATCAAGGACAATCACGACTTGAACAAGCAGGGCGATGTCAAGGGCGGTGTCGCCATAGGGCTTGGGGCGCTCGGAATCGGCCTTCTGGTGGCGGGAGTTGTCTTTGTCTTCTAGTCTTTTTCGCACGGGGCGCCTGTCGGCGCTCCTTCTTTTTTTGGCATTTGCGGTGCTGGCCCATGCGCATCCGCATGTGTTTGCCGATATTACGGTAAAGGCGCTTTTTGATGCGTCCGGTTTTACGGGAGTCGAGAACCGCTGGGTCTACGACGAGATGTATAGCGCCGGGATGATGGCTTCCGCCGACCAGGATAAAGACGGGAAAATTTCGAAAAGCGAAGCGAAGATACTCGAATCCGCAATCCTTGACCCCATCAAGCAGCAAAACTATTTCAACTACGTGCAGGCGGGGACGGACTTCTTGAAGGTTTCCCGCATCAAGAATTTCAAGGCGGAACTGTCGAAAGGAAAACTGGTAATCGATTTTGTCGCGGAGCTTACGAAACCTGTTGCCGCCGACTGGACGATGCTCGTCGTTGTCGTTGCCGATCCGTCGAATTACATCCAGATGACGACGGATATGGAAAATGCGGATGTGCAGTCCCCGGAATCGCTTGAAGTGGAATATTTTGCTGACGGACTTGACGGTTTGTCTCTTTTCAAGGCCTTTCGTTCCGAAATAGAGGGCCTTTATCTGAGATACAAGAAAAAGTAGACCTTTGTCCTTGCCTATTATATATATTTGAATTGTTTGATAGGAGGACTTTATGCGTAATGAACTCGGCAAGTTGCTTTTCCCGGCGCTAATCGGGGGTGCGTTCCTGCTTCTGGCCTGTGATGGAGGTGACGGCCCGTCGAATCCCCGTGATGGTGCTTCTAATGATGAATACAATGCCTTTACGGACAAGCGCGATGGCAACGTCTACCGCGTTGTCGAGGTGGATGGCCGGATGTGGATGGCCGAAAATCTCAGGTACCGGGATGTCAAGGCCGACCCGATTCTCGAGGATAATTCCTGGTGCGCGTCCGGTGACAAAAAGAAATGCGAAAAGGAAGGCTTTCTTTATAGCTGGGCGGCCGTGATGCTCGATTCGTCGTGTGCGAAATCGAAATGCGATGTTGTTTATCCGCACCGTGGAATCTGTCCCGAGGGCTGGCATGTCGCCGAGAATTACGAATGGCAGGAACTGTTCGATTTTGCCGCTGGGCAGGATTCGTTACTTGTGGAGTATCCCGGATTCGACTGGTCGCCTACGGGCATGTACTATGCGGACGAGGACTTGTTGATAGATGATGTCGACTCTTATTACTGGACGTCGTCGGCCAGGGCAAGCAACGAAGCTTTCGTGTGGTTGCTCGAGGATGGCCTTGCGGATTTCTTTCATATTGAAAGCACGAAGGACAATGGCTTTGCGGTCCGCTGTGTTGCCGATTCGGGCGAAGTCAAACTCGACAAGTATGTCGAATTTGAAATACCGGAACGGCCTAGCTCGCATGAGGGGTCGTCTTCTTCAAGAAGGGTATATTCGAGCTCAAGTTCTTTCATGGAACGGTCATCGTCTTCGTACACAATAGATGTATCGTATGTGGCTGAGGGAGGGTTGAACGCATTCACGGACAAGCGCGATGGCAATGTCTACCGCGTCCTTACGGTAGGGCCGCAGATTTGGATGGTGGACAACCTGCGGTACAACGATACGGCGGCGTCCCCGGCTCTCAAGTCTTACAGCTGGTGCATCGGTTCTGGGGATGATTGCGGAAAAGACGGTTATCTGTACGACTTCGCCGCTGTGATGGATGTTCCGGAATGTGCCTATTCTCTCTGCGAAGTTTCCTACCCGCATAGGGGTATCTGCCCGGAAGGCTGGCATGTTCCTTCCAATGATGAATGGGATTTCCTTTTGAAGGAAGCTGTCGCGTTGGGCGTGCCTCTCGATAGCTATCTCGGATTCCCCTCTGCCCCGACCGGTGAACATGGAAGCAAAACCACGATGGACAACTGTGCCCGCTACTGGACGGCGTCACAGGCGAATGCCGAAGCTTCGTACGAATATTACCGCTGTGGCAAAGATTCCAATTTCTATAGCCAAAGCTACCGAAAGTCGTATGGGTATGCGCTCCGTTGCGTTGCCGATTCGGGCGAGGTTAAACTCGACAAGTATATCATACCCACGGATCCCTCGAGCAGTTCGGAAAAGTCGTCATCTTCTTCGCGTCCTCAGTATTCGTGTGACTACTCGTGCTTTTCATCGTCGTCGAACGAAACGCTTGCGGAATCTTCGAGTAGCGAGGGCTATGTGTTCCGCGATGACCTGGAAACCTTCACGGACGAGCGTGATGGTGAAGTTTATCGTGTGGTGGAAATTGGCACGCAGGTCTGGATGGCGGAAAACCTGAGGTACGTCGACAGCACGGAAACGCCCGTCCTCAAGGGTTCCACATTCTGCTGGCAGGATGACCCCGAAAATTGCAAAGTGCGTGGGGCGCTTTACCTGTGGCACGCAGCAATGGGGAAGACAGAGGAAGAATGCGGGTATGAAAAGGATTGCTCGCTCGATAGCCCTGTTCGCGGAATTTGCCCTGCGGGATTCCACGTGCCGACGGATGATGAGTGGCTGCTGCTGCAGTCCGTTGTTGGAATTTATCCCGGGTCAAGAATGTGGGCGGTACCTCGCGGGACGGACGCCTACGGTTTTGGAGCGGTTCCGTCGGGGGAGATGGATGGTCGTGAAGGAAGGGCTTATTCCAGCGGAGAAAACGCCCACTACTGGAGCGCGACATCTTCGAATTCAAGGTCGGCCGTTGACTGGTACCTTCATGTCAATGAATTCAAGGGGCAATCCTTCGATAAACGCATGGGTTATGCAGTCCGTTGCGTCAGGGATGCCGTAAATACGCCAGATTAGTTGAAATTTCTCACAGATAATTTCGAGGCTCTTTCTCATTGCCTTGTAAAAAGGTAAATTTAGGGGTATGAGAAAAGCCGCCTTTGTCGTATTCCTTCTTTTGGCCTTTTTACCCGTGTTTGCCCAGGAGGCGGTTTCGGATTCTGCCCAGGCCGTAGTTCCCGTGCAGACCGAGGAACTAAAGCCTGCAAAGAAATCGGGCCTTCTGGGTGCCCTTTTCCCGGTTGAACCGGACGAATCGATTGCAAAAGGGAATTTTTATGCGGGCGCAACGCTTTCGCTGATTCAGGCGAATACGGAAGACGATGCCTTGAACATTCTTATCGGCGATGTGTATGATGCTTACGGATACACGTTCACGGTAGAGGGCTTCGGGGGCTATTTTATCCGCGATGCGATGGCGCTTGGCTTGCGTGCGGGCTATTCTCGCACTTGGTTCGATGTCGATTTCTCGCTTCTGGAAGACCTGATGGACGTGAAGGAGCGCCGCAAGTATGTGAGCAACGGCTTCTTTGTGCAACCGCTTTTGAAAAATTACCTGAAGGTGCTGGATTCGCGCATTTTCTACCTCTTCAACGAGACTTCCGTTTTGGTGGAGTATTCCTACGGAATCTCGCAGACGGATGACGGCGAAGACCTGAAGAAAACCCGCAATACGGGCTGGTCCATCGAAGCGGGTATAAATCCGGGCATCTGCATCATGGTGTTGAACCGCATTGCTTTTGAAACATCGGTGGGACTTCTGGGGCTTAGCTCAAGCATCATCGATGTGGAAGAAAATGACGAAACAAAGAGCCGTGTCGTATATAATGTCGTCAATTTTACAATCAACCTCCTGGCGCTCAAGTTCTCGCTGGTGACGTTCTTCTAGGAGGTTCCAATGCGGTTTGCTTTTCAATGGAAGAAATTGCTGGGTGTGGGCTTTTTGTGCTCTTTTGCCTTTTTGCTGCACGCTTGCGCGGAGGAACCGGAAGTTCCTGTTGCAGCGCCTGATATGTCCGAACTCTTTGAAGATGTAGACGATGCCAAAATCGACATCGAGTCGCACTTGATTGTGCTTCCCGATGGGCTAAATTCGTTTACGGTCGATAATATTGCGGCCCTTGGCGGCAGCAAGTGCTATCTCGCGCTCGACGACGATCCGGTAGATCCCGAAATTGACTGGGACAATCCCGTAAATACAGGTACAGAACTTGAACTTGATGACGAGGGGCTCCGGATAGTCGTCCTTGATGATGCGAACCGTGTCGTTGCGGTCTGGACGATAAGATTGCCTGAAAGAAAATCCTCGAGTAGTGTAAAGGCGAAGTCGAGTTCTTCAAGTGAAAAATCTTCGTCATCGGCAAAAAGTTCTTCTAGTGAGGAATCGAGCTCGTCGGAGGAAGAGTCGTCGTCCAGCGAGATGCCTGAATCCAGTTCTGCCGAGGAATCGTCGAGCAGTGAAATGCCGGAGTCTAGTTCCAGCGAGGCGGTGAAACTTTCGGAGCTTTCTGTCGCTAAGGGAACAGTGACGGTGAAAGATTCGCTCGTGTATGTGGAAGTGCCCTACGGAACGGACATCTCGAAGGTGAATCTTTTGCCGCTCGATACGGTGAACGACTTGCGGCACAGGGTAACGATGGAATTTGCGGATGATTCCGGGAAAGTTGCAACCTACAGCGTGGTTGCCGGAGTGCAGCTGCCCGGTTCCGACTTTAGCGCCCGCAACGACTTCTGGGCTACAACGAGCGATGCAATGGCGACGAAGACATCGTCTGCCGCCATAAAGGTTTCTTCGAAGGCGAATCTTGAATTCGATGGCGGTATGGCGACTGTTACGACCCGCGAAGTGGAAGGCTCATTCCTGTTTATTGATGGAAGCTGGAAGATGGCGGGCGGTTTCTACTTTAGCGGGGAATACGCAGGCGAGACGGCGCTGGATATTTATGAGCAGGGCTCTGAGGGAGGTACACCTTCGACTGGCGATTCTTACATTGCAAAAGACATGAGTTTCGGTAAGCCCTTTACTGCGCGTCCGGTTGCCTTCGAATTGAGGTATTCTTACCATCATGAGACTGGAAAATCTTCGGATTACCCTCAGAAGAGCCTCGTTTACGTGATGCTCGTGGGGAAGAACGGCAAGGTCGTGGCTACGGGGGCGTTCTCGGACGAAGCGAACGTGGATATGAAAAACCGTACGGTGAATCTTTCTTACGGCAAGGATCCGTTCGGGCTGCTTTCGGGCGAATATCCTGTCGCGGAAGGCCTTTCGCTTGGCAAGGGTGACGAGGATGTGGTCGCGATTCATGTGATGTTCGCTTCTTCCGCATACGCTCATGTCGTGAGTGGCGGGACGCTGGGCAATGATGACAAGTATCGTGGTGGCGAAAATTCGGCGCTTGTGCTGGATGACTTTAAACTGATATACTAGGAGAAAGGGATGAAAACGTTTAAGAATAGGCTTTCTCTGAAATGGATTTTGACGGCTTTCCTGAGTGCCGTCTTGTTCGGTTGTACCGCCGATTACGACACGTTTGGAACTTCTGATTACCGGAAGATGAACGAGATTGCGTTCGAGGAACAGGATGGCAATGCGACGGTCTATCCCGATGAACATAAGATTATGGTGACTCTCTCCGAGATTCCCGACAGTCTCGATACCTGGGATTCTGTGGCTATTGGCAATCTCGATATAAGCTCCATGGCGACGCTCCATCTCGTCACCAGCAAGTTCAAGGAGTTCCCGCAAGATTCCGCTACTTTGGATTCGCTTTCGCAGGAGGTCTCGTATGCGAAGGAACGCTTGCGCGAAGGCGATAAGATTCGCATTCCTTCGAGCGGGATTGTCTATGTGGTGGTTGTTTCCGAAAGCGGTATTCCCGACTTGTGGCAGATCGCGTTTGAAATTCCCGAAAAGAAGGAATCGGACAAGTCGTCCTCTTCGGCAAAAGGCTCTAGCAAGTCATCGTCTTCGGCAAAAGATTCCGATAAGGATGATTCTTCGAGTAGCGCGAAGAAGGAGACGTCTAGCAGTTCTTCAAAGGGTGGCGATTCTGCAAGCAGTGGAAAGTCTTCGGCGAGTGGCGAGGAACCGGAATCCTCCTCGTCGGTGGAGGTGCCCGCGAATGCCCCGAAACTCCTCAGGTTTATTGCCGGTGTGGGCGAAGTCGAGGGCGAAATCGACCAGGATGCCGGTACGGTTTTCCTGAATATGGATTATGCAATTGATTTGGACTTGCGCGACCTCGAAATCAAGGGTTTGGAACTTTCGGATGGCGCTACGGCAAGTGTTAAGGTGGGCGAGTCCTACGACTTTTCGCGTGGATTGAAGGTGACTCTTTCTAATGACGATGCTGAGCGAACCTACACCGTGAAGGCGGGCTACCAGTATCCGGGCAGCGATTTCAACCACTGGGCGAAGGATGACTTTGGCAACAAGAACGATATCGATGGCTGGGATAATGGCAACAACTCCGCCATTTCGTCGACCAAGACTCTTACTGTGAATGAGGATGAAGAAGTTATCAAGATGGAATCGATAAATGCGACTGTTTTAGGCATAGGCCGCTTTGCGAGTGGCAACATGTTTATCGGCTATTTCAATCCCAAGGGCGTAGGCACGCTCAAGTTGACCAGCTACGACGACGGCAACGAACTCATAGATTTTGGCAGGCCGTTCTACGGTCGCCCGAAGTTTGTGGAATTCGACGTGAAGTACGAGGGCAAGAAGGATTCCTGTGACCTCTACGTGATTCTCGAACACCGCAGCCGCACGAGCAACGAGGGCAAGAACCAGTACCGCACGTCCAGCGACGTGAACACGATGGTGGCCTCTGCATGGTACCGCGCGACGACGGTCGAGAGCGAGGATGACCCGGATGTGGTCTCCATTACCGATGCCGGACGCGATGGCTACAAGACTATCCGCCTTGCGCTCAAGTATGGCCCCCCCCTAGAAGGGTCGCCGATTTTCAATTCTAGCGCTTTTAACAAGAACCTCAAGAATTCCGCCGGAATCGACAACCATATGGTGCAGACGGAAACCCCGGATGACTTTGACGTGACGCATATCCGCGTTGTCGTGGCATCCAGTGCGCTCGGAAATCTCTACAAGGGGACTGTCGGGGCTACTCTCTGGGTTGACGAGATGCGCTTGTTCTATTAATTTATTACTATATTTGATAGAAATTTAATCATTCTTTACTAGAAGGAGATCAAAATGTTCAAACGAATCATTGTCACTTCCCTCCTTGTCGCTGTTCTCGCGAATGCCCAGGACGATTATAGCTATGGGGATTCTGCCGAAAATAGCGCCACGCAGTCTAGCCAGGAAGCCCAGCCGGCTGCTTCGGCTCCGTCGGACGACTACTCCATGTCCGTGTCCATTCACCCGATATCGATGGCTATTTTCTCTCTTATTGGAATGCCTTCGATTATTGCGACGGTCGAAAATAATCTTGGCGCCCACTTGTCCCTGGTGTCCCGTCCGGAATTGATGTGGCTGGACGTTTCGGATAAAGACGAATCGATCAGCATGTTCTTGGTTGGCCTCTATGAAGGTGTCAGGTACTATTTTAGAGAAGGACATCGTGGTTGGTACGTCTCCCCGCAGATTGGCTATGAACATGTTTCGATGGAGTACACTTACAAATATGATCATGACGATGACAAGGAGGCTGCCGTGAATGCGTTTGTCTTTGTTGTTTATGGCGGTTATAAGTATACGAGCGGGCGCTTCGTCATGGCCATGGATGTCGGTATGGGTTATACGGTAATGTCGGGTTCTGCCAGCGATGCTCAAGATGCCGAGGAAATTGCCGGAAACGGTTTTGGTTTCGATCTGAACTTCTCCATGGGCTTTGCTTTCTAGCCTAGAATTTTCTATTTTTATCCACAAAAACGGAGATTTTTATGCCGGCAATACATTTGACTGCTGAAAATTTTGACAAGGCCATTTCTTCTGGTCAGCTTGTTTTTGTGGATTTCTGGGCAACCTGGTGCCGTCCGTGCATGATGATGGGGCCCATTATCGATGAACTTGCCGACGAATACAACGGCAAGGCCATTATCGCAAAGATGGACGTGGACAGCGATGGCGCGAAGGACATTTGCGCCCGCTTCGGCATCACGAACATCCCGAACATGAAGCTGTTCAAGAACGGCGTAGAAGTAGGAAACGTGGTGGGTGCCGTGCCCAAGGCGACCGTCAAGGCCGTCATCGACAGGAACCTGTAGTTCCATGTTGACAAAACGTCTGATTGTTTGCCTCGATGTCCGCAACCGCAAGGTGACGAAGGGCGTCAAGTTCAAGGGCAATATCGATATCGGCGACCCTGTGGAAATGGGGGCGCAGTATAGTGCCGATGGCGTGGACGAGCTCGTTTTTTACGATATTACAGCGAGCGCCGAGAACCGCCCGTGCGACATGGAAATGATACGCCAGATTGCTAAGCGCGTGTTTATTCCGTTTGCCGTAGGTGGCGGAATCCGCAACCTCGACGACATGCACGAGGCCCTGCTCGCAGGTGCCGAGAAGGTGAGCGTGAACAGCCTTGCCGTGCTGCATCCCGAAATCATAGCCGACGGCGCGAAGGCGTTTGGTCGCCAGTGCGTGGTGCTCGGCATGGACGCGAAGTTCGTGGGTGTTTCGGACAAGTTCAAAAGCGGCTACGAGGTGTATATCCGTGGCGGTCGCCAGGCGATGGGCATCGATGCTGTCGAGTGGGCGAAAAAGGCTGAAGATTTGGGCGTAGGCGAAATCTGCCTGAACGCCATTGATACCGACGGCGTGCGCAACGGCTACGAACTCAACATCACCGACCAGGTGGCGCGAGCCGTGCAGGTGCCTGTAATTGCGAGCGGTGGCGCTGGTACTCCGGCGCATATCGTGGACTTGTTCCGCAAGACTTCTGCCGATGCGGCGCTGGTTGCTTCGATGGTTCACTTCGGCGACTACACGGTTCCTGGAATCAAGAAGGAAATGCTTGCGGCGGGAATCCCCGTGCGCAAGAAGATGAACGGCGAGGTTTAAAGTGAATCCGTCAGTCGCTGTCAAAATTTTCGAGGCGGGCAAGGCTGCCGGTGCCGACTTTGTCGAAATTTTCGAAGAAGAAACCCGCAGTTCCTCTCTCGGGCTCAAGGATCGCCATATAGAGACTGCAACGGCAGGGACAGAATACGGTATCGGCATTCGCCTCTTGTACGGGACCGAGGTCCTTTACGGCTTTACGAGCGATGATAGCGAAGATGCTTTGGTCAAATTGGTGCAGACGCTTGCTTTTGGACGCATCGCCGGCATGTCGGCGAAACCTGTAGAATTTGCACCTCGGAAGCGCGTGGCGGATTTCAATGCGGATGCGTTCCGCGATCCTCGCGTGCTTGGGCAGGCGGTCAAGCAAGATTTTCTTTTCCGTGCCGACAAGGCTGCTCGTGAAATTTCGGACAAGGTAGTCCAGGTGGGCGCTTCGGTAACGGATTCCTGTTCCATGATAACGCTCATGAACAGCGAGGGCTTGAATCTCGTTCTGGATCGTTCTCGTCTCCGTGTGAACGTAACGGTCACGGCGACGGATGGAACCGAGAGATTGACGACGCACGAAGCTCCGGGCGCACTTGGCGGCTACGAACTTCTCGATAATTACTCTCCGGAGGAATTGGCGACTGTCTGTGCCGAACGCGTCGTGCGTATGCTCGATGCAGGCTACATTGCAGGCGGTCAGATGCCCGTGGTGATGGGTAACGGCTTTGGTGGTGTAATTTTCCACGAGGCGTGCGGCCATCCGCTCGAAACGGAAGCGGTGCGTCGTGGTGCTAGTCCCTTCTGTGGTAAACTCGGTGAGGCTATTGGCCAACCGTGCCTTACAGCCATTGACGACGGCACGCTCGATGGCGTGTGGGGAAGTCTCAAGTTCGATGACGAAGGGATGCCCACGCAGCGCACGACTCTTATCGAGAATGGTATTTTGAAAACTTACATGAGCGACCGCGTGGGCGCTGCCGAAGTGGGGATTGCCCGCACGGGGTCTGCGCGTCGCGAAAGCTACAAGTATGCGCCCGTGAGCCGCATGCGAAACACGTTTATCGCACCTGGCAAGGATACGCTCGATTCCATGATTGCGAGCGTCGACAATGGTCTCTATGCAGCTCGCATGGCAGGCGGCTCCGTGAACCCTGCGACGGGCGAGTTCAATTTCGCGGTCGACGAAGGCTATGTCATCCGCAATGGCAAGATTTGCGAACCTGTGCGCGGGGCTGCTCTCATCGGCAAGGGGCACGAAATCATGCCGCGCATCAGCATGGTCGGGAGTGACTGGGAATTGGCTGCGGGAGTCTGCGGAGCCTCTTCGGGACATGTGCCCGTGACCGTGGGACAGCCGAGCATTAAGGTCGATCAGATTCTCGTCGGCGGCCGCTAGGCGATACTTTTGCTTTTTATAGCCCGTAGGCTTCTTTCTTCAGTTTCCTGAAATACTCGAACTGAGCCCTGGTGGAACTCTGCATCGTGTATTTGCGCGTGCGTTCGTATGCGGTCTCGCGCATTTTCCGGTATGCTTCCGGTTCTTCGAGATAGAGACGTCGGCTTTCTTCCAGCGCATCGAGCCAGGCGTTTTCTTCGATGGGGAGAATGTGCCCGGCATCGTTGTCCATCACGATATCGTGGGGACCGCCATAGTCGCTTACGAGGGCGGGTGTCCCCGTCGCCATGGCTTCGACCACGACGTTTCCGAAAGTATCGGTTACGCTCGGGAATAGGAAAAAGTCTGAATCTGCGTAGAGGCTTGCGAGAGTGTCGCCGCCCTGTTCTCCGGCAAAGTGCACGCTGCTGTCGCCTTCGAAGAACTTCTTGATTTCTTCGAGATACCAGCCGTAACCAACATACATGAGTTCCACATCATTGTGCTTGGCAGCGAATTTTTTCCACACGTTGTTCAGGAATTCCAGGTTCTTTTCTTTCGAGATGCGGCCGATGAACGAGAATCGCACCTTGTGCTCGGCTTGTGCCGATGCTGCGGTGCCGTTGAACTGTTCCCACACGCCTTTGCCGCGCAGGTCGGGCGAAAATTTTTCGAGCGGGAGTCCACGGGGTAGAATCTGGACCTGGTTCTTGGGAACTTTCAGTTGCGAGGTGAGAATGTCTGCGTAGTCCTTGCAGGGGCTTACGACGGGTTTGGTCATGCCATAGAAGGTTTTCATGAGCCAAAGCACGAAATAGTACATCCACTTTGCCTTTACAAGCGTGCGCGTGTAGGTGGGCACGTCGGTGCGGTAGTGGCTGAATACCTTGATGCCCGCAACCTTTGCACAGAAGCATACGAGCCAGGCACCGGGACTCGGCGTCTCAAGTTCGATGAGGTCGACGGGGTAGCGTTTGAGCAGTCGTAGAACGGGGCCTATGCGCGGAATGGCGAGTTCGCTGTTCGCGTACCCGAGCTGTTCCATGCTGAACAGGCGCGGAAGCAAAATGCAGTAGCTGTTTTCGACGACACCGCAGGGGCGCGTGTTGAACGCGCTTCCCGCAAGGAAAGCCTTCATGTTGTGGGCGCGCATGTAGGGAATCACGTTTCTCAGGTTGTTTGCGATTCCGTTTGTCTCGTCCAGGTTGTCAGAGTAGAAAAGGATGCGCACGTCGTCGGCGGGACGCTTTTTGCGTTCCTGCTTTAAATAGAAGCGTAGCTTAAGGAGCTTGGGAACGTTTACGAGGAGCGCCAAGAATACTACGGGCGGAATCAAGCCGGTGCGGAGGTTTCCTGGGGGCTGGTGTCTGAAACTGAACATCTTCCTGAAGGTGCTCGTGACAGTGCGCCCGAAGATATGGGGGCGCGAATCCAGCGCGTCGGTCGCCTTAAGCTTTGTTGAACCTGACGCAGTCTTCATATTTTACTCCTTTGCCACCGAAAAGGTCAAGGGCCGATCCGATGGTGAGGTCAATCTTTCCGTTAGAAATTTTTTTGCAATGTTCAAGGTCGGCAAGTGACTTGGCTCCCCCCGCGTAGGTGCAGGGAATAGGGCTGTTTTCTGCTAGGAAAACGATAAGTTCATCGTCCATGCCTTGCTGCTTTCCTTCCACGTCGGCGGCATGAATTAGGAATTCGTCGCAATAGTGCGAAAGGTCGTTTAGCGTCTCTGCCGTAATCTCGATATCGATGAGCGTTTGCCAACGGTTAATGGCTATCTTCCAACGGGGCCTTGCATTGCTATACGTGTCGGCTGTGCGCTTGCAGCTCAGGTCAAGGACGAGATGCTTGCGGCCTACGGTTGCCGATAGCAGTTCGAGCCTTTCGCGGTCGAGCTTGCCTTCTGGAAAAATCCAGCTTGTCACAATAACATGCGATGCGCCCGCATCGATATATTCGCGAGCGTTTTCGGCGTTGATTCCGCCTCCGACCTGCAGTCCTCCGGGGTATGCCGCGAGGGCTGCTTTCGCCGCTTTGTCGTTTCCCTTTCCGAGCATGATTACATGCCCGCCCTTGATTCCATCTTTTTTGTAGAGCTCGGCGAACCAGGCTGGGGAACGATCGGTCTCGAAATTCGTCTTGAGTCCTTCTCCGCTGTCAGAGAGGGAACTTCCGACAATCTGCTTTACGCGGCCGTCGTGCAGGTCTATGCAGGGGCGGAACTTGGTCATTAGTCCTTCACTCCTGTGACCGTCCAGTCAATTTTTTTGCCGTTGCTTCCATCGCTACGGCCGCGGTAGAACAGGACTTCGCCACCGGCTGCCATCTTCATCGCCTTTTTCGCGATCCAACCGTCTACCTTGTCCAAGAGGCTTGCTTTTTGGTAAGTCTTGTTCACGGGGAAACTGAGCATGGGGGAGGCTTCTTTCCATTCAATGGCGAGCGGATTCTTGGGGAACTTCTTCCCGTTGTAGGTTTCTTCGCCTTCCTTGATGCTTGCCGGGATTACGACCTTGGAACCGTTTCCGTCGTTGTAGAGCGCATAGCCGAAGGACTTCCCGTCCTTGGTGAGCGAGATGCGTCCTGCGAACATCGGGTTCCTCGCATTCGTGCTGAAATTCAGCGAGCGAATGGTGAGATCCGTTGCCTGTACCGTTTGCCAGGTCTGGTCCATGTAGGCGTATCCCTTAACGGCGATGGTGTCTTCGTTGTAGCCGATGCGGCCCGAGACACGGCCATAGGGAATATGGATGTATTGGGCGAACTTGTCGTTGCCGACTTTCCAGATGCCGTCTCCGTTGACCTTGCCCTGTTCGGCGCTTTCAAATGTCAAATCCAGGAAAAATTTTCCCTCCTTGTCGGCGGTAAAATACACGCGGTGGCCCTTGCCGGGCTTGCCTTCCATCGCATATTCACCTTTGATATCGATGGATGTTTTTTCCTTGAGAACTTTCAGGCGCTCCGGAGGATACTGGCGTCCGACGGCGTGGGTCTTGCTCTTGAAATTCCAGAAGGTCAGGTCGCAGCCAACTTTTTTGCCGGACGCCGGAACATATAGCGTGGAGTAGTTTACAAAAGCACGGGTGCCGTTGTCAAATACAAACTGGTAGCTCCATGTTTCGTTGAATTCCTTTGCGCTATTTTGGTGTGGCAAGAAGTCATTTGCTGTAAGGTTACGCGTTGCTCCTGACGGTGCAGAAACATCGACTGCATAGACGGTTGCCACAGCAAAAGCCAGGAGTACAGAAAAAATAATGTTTGTCATTTTGTTCATCATATAAAAAAATAGAAAAAAGGGTTATGAAAAAAATTGTGTCCCATGAATAACTATATTTATTTTATGGTTATCAGGCAGTACAACGAAGCGGACCTTACGGCAATGATCCGCATCTGGAACGAGGTGGTCGAAGACGGCATCGCCTTCCCGCAAGAGGACTTGCTCACACCCGAAAGCGGCAAGCAGTTCTTTACCGCACAGACCTACTGCGCCGTTGCGGTTGAGGACGACAAGATTTTCGGGCTATACATTCTTCACCCGAACAATGTGGGCCGTTGCGGGCACATTTCAAATGCGAGCTACGCAGTCGCTTCGGAATCCAGGGGCAAGCATATCGGCGAAAAGCTGGTGAAGGACTGTCTTGAACAAGCTAAAAAGCATGGCTTCGGAGTCTTGCAGTTTAATGCCGTCGTCGAAAGCAACACGCACGCGCGACACCTGTACGAACGCCTCGGATTTGTCCAGCTCGGAACCATTCCGAAAGGTTTTCGAATGAAGGACGGGCATTACGAAAACATCTGCCCGTACTATCACGAGTTGTAATTTATTCCAGGTACACGACCTCGCCCATTTGCGGCATGAGCACGGGCTTGCCCGATTCCTGGGCGGCGCGTTTCGCATTTTCCAGCGGTTCCGTGTACGAATGCTTACTCAGGCAGAACTTGGAGTGGTGAACCGTCATGTAGCGGTTCGCGCCTAGTTCCACCATTTCCTTGCCCAGGTATTCCGGCATGGTGTGGATAAGCGACCAATCCTTGTCGTACTGCCCATTTTCAAGAATCGCCAAATCGATGTCGGTAAATTTCTTTCCGATTTTCTCGAAGTGCGGGCCATAACCCGAATCGCCGCCAATCCAAATTGTGCGCTTAGGAGACTTGAACGCGAACGACGCCCACAGAGTCTTATTCTGGTGAAGATCGCGGCCCGAAAAATGCCTTGCCGGAGTCGCCGTCACGTTAAAGCCTTCGCCCAGGTCAACAGATTCCCACCAGTCGAGTTCCGTAAGTTTTTCAACGGGATACTTCCAGTATTCAAAATGCTCGCCCACGCCGAGGCCAGTCACCACGCGCTTTACGCGGGGTTCCAGTTCCGTCACCACCCGGTAATCCAAGTGGTCCCAGTGGTCGTGCGAAATCACCAGGTAGTCAATATCCGGCATGTCGACGGGCTTGTAGACGTCCGTTCCCTTGAACATCTTGTTCACGAAACTCACCGGCGAACCCTGGTAAAAAACCGGGTCCACCAGCACTTTCTTTCCGGATAAATTAAGCAGGTACGAGGAATGTCCGAACCACACAATCCAATCGCGGTCCTGCGGTAGCGACTTCAGGTCCGTCTTGATGACGTTCAATGCGGTGTCGGGAACGGTCTGACTCTTGTCTCCGAACAGGAAATCCTTCCAAACGGCAAATACGCTCCTGTCGCCCGTCATGGTGACGGTTTCTACCTCGTTCATGAACTGCTTTCCGTCGTAATTCGGCGACTGCTTGATACGTTCAAGGCGCTTGCCCTGCGGGATGCGCCCGAAACTTGCCTGCGATAAGAACAACACGCCCACATCTCCCAAAATAAAAAGTACAGATAAGATAATCGCCGTAATCATGAGTTTCTTGTTCTTTGCAAAACGCAAGCGCATCGTTCCCATTCTAGCGGATAAAGTTCGTGAAGATTTTCTTTTCGGCAATAGGCTGCACGACACCCGCCTTCTTGCCCGCTTCGATGCTCTTCAGGATCCACGCCATGTTGCGGCCCAGTTCCTTCATAATCTGCACGCCCTCATCGTCCTTCAGCACATCTTCCGGGCTGGAACCGTGAACCATGTTCCAATAGCGAGATGTCACCAGGGGCTGTTGCGCAAAGGTGGGGTACTTGTTCAGGGCGTCGAGCGTTGCGGTAGTGCCGGCACGGCGGGCAGAAGCAACCGTTGCGGCGGGCTTAAAGAGCAGTTCCGCTTCGGCAATGCCGTAAAGCCTGTCCAAGAACATCAGCATCTCGCCACTCGGGGATGCATAATAGACCGGGGAGCCGTAAACGACGGCGTCGGCAGTTTTAAGGATTTCCTTGGCTTCGTGAACCACGGCATCGGTTTCGCCCTTCAGCACGCGACCACCCACAAAGAAGATTTCCGTCTCGATGCCAGCGGCCTTGAGTTCGCCAGCCACCAGGTTCAGAGCCGTGTAGGTGCAACCCTTTTCGCGACGGCTACCATTGAATAAAACGACCTTCATGATAAATTCCTTTGTTATGAAAAATGTTTCTTTATTAAAATTCTACTTGTCAAAATCGTCCGGGGATTCGAACAACTTTTTCTTCAGCTGCATGAACCGCTTTTCGTTGGTGGCGATTTCCAGGTTCCCCACCCGAATGGCTTCCCGGTACAGCAGTTCCTTGTAGCGAATCTTGTTCATGACCACCGTAAGGCGGGCCATTTCCTTTTCAAGAATCTTGCGGCGGTTTTCAAAAAGGGACAGCCTTTGGGAAAGCGTAGAATCGCCCTCGTTGAACCACTCGATGTACTGGCGGATTTCCTTGATTTGCAGTCCCGAATCCTTGAGGCATTCAATCATGGTAAGCCAGCGAAGGTCTTCGTCGCTGTAGGCCCGCACGCCCGAGGCGTTCTTCTTGACAAAGGGAAGCAGGCCCTCTTTTTCGTAATAGCGCAGGGTATAGGCCGAAAGTCCTGTTTTCTTGACGACATCACCTATGGAGTAACTCATATTTACAAAATATAAATATTTTCGCCCAAATGATAGAGTTAGAGCCAACTCTAAATTAAATTTTTCAACTTTTTTCACAAAAACTCAACACCTAGAGTAAACTCTAAGTATTATATTTCTTATAGAACTTATTCAAAAGGAGATTTTATGGCCTGTTTTGTCGTGC
This sequence comes from Fibrobacter sp. UBA7003, assembly GCA_002449765.1. Lineage (GTDB taxonomy): Bacteria > Fibrobacterota > Fibrobacteria > Fibrobacterales > Fibrobacteraceae > Fibrobacter. The sequence goes on along the minus strand of DJXN01000012.1, from coordinate 12,020 downwards.
CCATGGCCGAAGCGGTCGTCACCACCATCGCAACCCTCGTGTTGCAGCAGACCGACAAGTCTAAAAGTGAATCCAGAAACCTTGAAGCCGCGGTTTCTGGCGGTCCGCAACCCTTCTATAAAAGCCTGCGCCTGCTTGCCCGTATGCTCTGGCTCGTGACTGGCGTCCTAATTATCGACCATGTCATGAACGGAGAACTCATGTGGAGTTATCCCTTCTTTACCGCTGCCACAAGCCCCGAAGGTGTTTCCGAGATGGTGCGGGAAATGTCAACGGTAGGCGTTGCCATGTCGGCATTTATCACGTCCGTATGGGCGGTGATGATTATCGCACGCAAGTACAAGGCCCAAACCCTCGCCAAGGCCGAGGTCCACACTAACCACTAAATAAGCAACTGCCTGGATTCTATCGAACCTTCGGTTCTCCAGAATGACAGGCTCAAGGTAAACTATGGACAGAAGAGACTTTTTAAAAACCGCAGGCGCAGCAGCACTCGCTTCCGCCGTATTCACACCCGCTTTCGCGAAAGGGAAATCCATGGAACAGAAGGAACCCGGAAAGGACGTTTCCAACGTCTATTTCACCAAGGACCTGAGTGCCGCCGGCCTCATCAAGTTGTACAAGAAAATCAACGAGGGCATTACCGGACGCGTGGCCATCAAGCTCCACACCGGCGAAAAGAACGGCCCCAATATCCTGCCTCGCGAATGGGTCAAGGAATTCCAGGCACAGGTTCCCAACTCCAAGATTGTGGAGACCAACACCTGGTACGAAGGCGACCGGTACACTACCGAACAGCACCGCGAAACCCTCAAGGTGAACGGCTGGACCTTCTGCGACGTGGATATCATGGACGAAGATGGCGAAGTGATGCTTCCCGTAAAGGACGGCCTCATTTTCAAGGAAATGTCCATGGGTGCACACATCAAGAATTACGACTCCATGATCGTGCTGACACACTTCAAGGGCCACGCCATGGGCGGTTTTGGCGGTTCCATGAAGAACATCGCCATCGGTTGCGCGGGCGGACGCCTGGGCAAGAAGATGATTCACGAATACGTGAAGGGCGGCCCCACCAAGATGGAACCGGGCGGCACGGCAGGCTGGAAAACCAGCGGAGCCCTGTTCATGGAAACCATGGCCGATTCCGCAAAGGCAACCTGTGACTTTTTCAAGGGTCACATCTGCTTTATCAACGTGCTGCGCCGCATGTCCGTAGACTGCGACTGCGCGGGGCTTTCTGCAGCGGAACCCAAGTGCCGCGACATCGGCATTCTCGCTTCCACAGACATCGTGGCGGTGGACCAGGCAAGCGTCGACATGGTTTACAAGCTCCCGCCCAAGGAACTGCACGACCTCAAGGAACGCATCGAGACCCGCGAGGGCCTGCACCAGCTGCCCGCCATGGAAAAACTGAAGATGGGTAACCGCAAATACAGGATTATCGAACTGTAGCCTAGTTCGCGACGGCACCGTAGATAAATTCTCGTCACCGTCGCGGATTATGTTATATTTCTAAGAAAAGGCAGGTAAAATATGTCCCTTGGAATTCCAGAAATAATCCTGATTGTGGTCGTGGTGCTCCTTTTGTTTGGGGCAAAGCGCATTCCTGAACTTGCACGTTCTTTGGGCAAGGCCCAGAACGAGTACAAGAAGGCGAAAGACGCCCTAAAGGAAGAAGCCGAAGACCTGCAGAAGACGGTGGAAAAAGCCGCCGAGGCAGAAGATAAGAAATAGTAAGCAGTGGTTGAGCCAATGTCATCCTGGAGACACGAAGTGTCGATAGGATCCATGGACTCTATCGCTTCGCTCCAGAGTGACATACTTTGGTTTACAAGTCAACCACTAATCACTATGACTACCAAGCAGGATCAAGAGGATACGCTGATTTCGCATTTGGAAGCGCTCCGACGGGCGCTTTTGCGTTCTATTATCGCCCTTGCCATCGGCATAGTGCCCCTGTTCCTTGTTTCGCCCTACGTTCTGGACTGGTTCTGTAAGCAAATCGCCCTGCAAGGCGGCGTCACGCTCCACTACTTTTCCCCGATGGAAGTGTTCCTGCTGCAGCTCAAGATTTCTGCTCTCCTGGACTGCGTGCTGTTTTCGCCCTACATCGCCTGGAACATGTGGCAGTTCGTGCTCCCCGCCCTATACGACAACGAGAAACGATTCATCCGCTCCATCGTGGCCATGACCAGCGGGCTGTTTATCGCAGGCGTCGCCTTCTGCCTTGTCGTCTGCTTCCCGCTGATTGTGCAGTTCGGCATGAGCTTTGCAAGTACCACCCTGCAACCCGTATTCGGCGTCTCTAACCTGGTAACACTCGCACTCTGGCTTTCGCTCGCGTTCGGATGCATGTTCCAGTTCCCGCTGGTGACCTACGCCCTTATCCGCGCGGGCATCGTGAATTACGAGACCGTCTGCAGCAAGCGCCCCTATGTGGTGGTGGCAATCCTTGTGCTAGCGGCCCTCCTCACGCCCCCCGATGTTGTTAGCCAATTGTTGCTCGGAGTCCCGACGTACCTGCTCTTCGAAGCGGGTCTCCTAGCAGCCAGGCGTTACAAGGGGCGCGCCTTGAAAGAAGTCCACCCTGAAAACGCCCCGAACATCGCACCGCGAGATTCAACCGCAACCGCGACGGAATCTGTGCCTGCGCAGACCGCTGCGACGAACGAATCCGCAAAAGACCTCGCCGAAACCGACTCCCCCGCGGCCGACGACATCGATTTTGCAGCCCCCACTTCCAAGTTCCAGGTCGGCGCAGAAAAAGACGCCGACAACTGGAAACCTTATTGATTTTTAGAAAAATTTATTTTCCTTAGAGCCAACTCTAAGTGATATATTAGAAGTATGAAAAAGTTTGTCTCAAAAGATTCCTTTGAAGACCTCGGTTTTGCCAAGCTGGACGTGAGTCGCGAATCGCGCACAGGCACCAGCGAGGCCGTTTATTGCGCGGGCAAGACGTCGGAACAGCTCCTGAAAATTCTTAGAAAGTTCCGGGACAAAGGCTGCCGCGTATTAGGGACCAAATGCAGCAAGGAACAGGCGGAATTCATCGCAAATGCAGGTGAGAAAATCTGCTACGACGAACTTTCCCGGACGATTTCGCTAGCAGATGAAACGCCTGCCAGGCAGAATCGCGGGCGTTCCGGCGGCAAGGCTGCGCAAACGGTTGCAAAACTCGGGCCCGTGGCCGTATGTTGCGCAGGAACTGCGGACCTGCCTATCGCCGAAGAAGCCGCCAAGACGCTGGAATTTAACGGCGTAAAAGTCTTGCGCCAGTACGACGTCGGGATTGCGGGGCTACACCGTCTGCTTTCGAAGGTAGAGGACATCCGCAAGGCTTCGGTAGTTATCGCCGTTGCCGGAATGGAAGGCGCGCTCCCCGGCGTGATTGCCGGACTCGTGAAAGCGCCCGTGATTGCCGTGCCTACATCGGTCGGGTACGGGGCATCTTTCGGCGGGATTAGCGCGCTGCTCACCATGCTCAACACCTGCGCCGAGGGCGTGACGGTGGTAAATATCGATAACGGTTTCGGGGCGGCCATCGCCGCATTTAGAATGTTGAAGGTAAAATGATGAAATATCTCTATCTTGATGGATCTTGCGGTATCAGCGGCGATATGACGGTTGCCGCACTTCTTGGACTTGGGGCATCACGCGAAAAACTGGATGCGGCGATTGCGGGGCTCGGCCTAGAAGGCGTCCACGTCCATGTGGAGAATTCAAAGAGTTACAGCATTGCGGGCTTTCTTTTGCAGTGCATGTCCATGACCACGACGCAGACCACGTGCATTCTCACGAAGAAGGGTATGTAGAGCATCATCATCACCATGAACACGGGCACCATCATCACGAGCATCGGCACTTGTCCGAGGTTTACGAGATTCTGGACCGCGCAGCAAATGCAGGGACAGTCACGCCCCGCGCCCTTGAAACCGCAAAGAAGATTTTCCGCATCATCGCCGAAGCCGAAGCGAAGGCGCACGGCGTGCCCGTAGAAGAAGTTCATTTCCATGAAGTGGGTGCCGTCGATTCCATCGTCGATATCTTGGCGGTCGCCGTCCTTGCCGATGACCTTGGCATAGAGAACTTCATCGTTACAGGGCTCAACGAAGGCTCTGGCTTTGTAGAAACGCAACATGGAATGCTCCCGATTCCCGTCCCGGCGGTAGCGCACATTGCAGAAGCTGCGGGCATCGCGCTTCACATCACCGAAACGAAGGGCGAAATGGTCACCCCAACGGGAGCAGGCATCGTGGCGGCCCTTCGGACAAGCGAAAGCCTCCCCGCAAGCTACAAAATTTTAAAATCGGGCGTGGGTCTCGGCAAGCGTGATTTCGGGCGAGCGAACTTCTTGCGGGCACAAATCATCGAGGACTCCGCAGGCGACAAATGCGGCGACGCAACATCCGGTACCACGGGGTCCGCGGCTCTTGACTGCAACGTTTTCCAGATTGAAGCGAATATTGACGATTCCACTCCTGAAGAACTGGGCTACGCCATGGATAAAATTTTCGAGGCGGGGGCCCGCGACGTCCATTTTATCCCCTGCTACATGAAGAAAAACCGCATGGGCACTCTCCTGTGCGCCCTCGCCGACAGCGAGCACTTGGCCGCCGTAGAGAAAGCCATTTTCTTGCATACATCGACCGTCGGCGTACGCCGTTTCCCCGTAGAACGCACCTGCATGGCCCGCAGCACCTTCGAAGTCGAAACGGAATTTGGCAAGGTTCGCGTCAAGAAATCCGTTTTGGGCGGCATCGAAAAAATCAAACCCGAATTTGACGACCTGAAAGCATGCGCCGACAAGGCGGGCGTTCCCATCCGCGAAATCCAGAAAGCGATCGAGAAGAAACTGCACTAAAAGTGAATTGCCAAGCCGCAATTTTTGTATTTTACTTTACATGGAAAGCTTGAGCCAAAAGTTTGAAAAACTGAAAAACCTCTTGCGCGAAATGGACCGCGTCGCCATCGCATTTTCTGCCGGCGTAGATTCCACGTTCCTTGCGAAAGTCGCCCACGACGCACTGGGCAGCAACATGGTCGCCTACACCGTCCAGGCGGGAATGGTCCCCGAGCGCGAAATCGCATTTTCCCGAGAGTTCTGCAAGTTGCACGGAATCCCGCAGCAGCTGATAGAAGTTGACGAAATGCAGGTAGAAGGCTTTGCCGAAAACTCCAGGGAACGTTGCTACTTCTGCAAGCGCAACCTGTTTTCGAAAATTACAGAATGCGCAAAAGCCGCAGGATTTTCAACCGTCTGCGAAGGCAGCAATGCCGACGACATTCACGATTACCGCCCGGGAATGCGCGCCCTCCAGGAACTAGGCATCAGGAGCCCTCTCCTGGAATGCGGGCTCACAAAAGCAGACATCCGCGAACTTTCGCGCCAACTGGATTTACCCACGTGGGACAAGCCTTCCTTCGCCTGCCTCGCAAGCCGCATCCCTTACGGAGAACCCATTTCCCGGGAAAAGCTTTCCATGATATCAAATGCGGAGCAACTGCTTTTTGAACTGGGCTTCAAGCAGTTCCGCGTGCGCCTGCACGGCAACCTCGCACGCATCGAGGTGTTGCCCGAAGATTTCAACAAGGTTCTAGAAAAGCGCGACCAGATTCTCGCAGCCTTCAAGAAAATCGGATTTACCTACATTTCGCTTGACCTTCAGGGCTTCCGCAGCGGCAGCCTGAACGAAACTTTAGCCACAAAGCAAGTTTAGCCCACTATTGGGCGTTCCCCGGCCTGGGGCCGGGGCGGGTGCTGCTCGCCTCTCGTCACCCCGGACCTGATCCGGGGTCGGCTCATCGAGCCGCTTACGCGTCTCGCCACCGCGTGGCGGTGCGACGCCCCCTAACGCGATTTCAGTGTGTAGTGTGGGGGTCCTGAAATGGGCTAATTTCTCCGTATTTTTTGAGAAAATTAACCTATAAAGCCTTAAAAATTATATATTAATATTAAAGTCATCTGCATTCACACAGAATACATTTGTATATTTTGTAAATACGGAGGTATGCCATGCAGAGCACATTGCTACAAGTCAGGGTGGACGAAAAGACCCGTTCCGCAGCAGGGAGTATTTTCGAAAGACTCGGTATAGACCTGCCGACAGCCGTCCGAATGTTCCTTGCCCGCACCATTCTCGAAAACGGCATTCCTTTCAGCATGAAACTCCGCCCGACCGCACCCGACGATGTCCTTGAAGCCATGAAGCAGGCTTCACAGTCCGCCGCCGATGCAGGAGTCGCCGACATGTCCCTTGAAGAAATCAACGCCGAAATCGCACAGGCGCGGGCAGGCAAATGAAGTGCTACGCCGTCATTGACACCAACGTGCTAGTTTCTGCGCTTTTGCGGTGGGATTCCGTTCCTGGGCAGGTCGTTCAACAGACCTACGCCCACGAGATTATTCCCGTTTTCAACGATTCCATTTTACAGGAATACGAAGAAGTCCTGTCGCGCAAGAAGTTTCATTTTCCAACAGAAACCGTGGATTTCTTGATTTCTCGCCTGAAATCCATCGGCGTGAACCTTGCTGCCGTTGAAACTCTCGTTGGCGATTTTCCCGATCCGAAAGACGTGGTGTTTTTCGAGGTCGCCATGGAGAAGAACAAGACCGATGAAACCTTTCTGGTCACGGGCAACCAGAAGCATTTTCCGCAACACCCGAAAGTCGTCACCCCTGCGGAAATGCTGAGAATTCTGGACAACCTGTAGTCTGCCTAATGTAAAAACAGGGCGTTCCCCGGCCTGGGGCCGGGTCGGGTGCTGCTCGCCTCTCGTCACCCCGGACCTGATCCGGAGTCGGCTCATCGAGCCGCTTGCGCGTCTCGCCACCGCACGGCGGTGCGACGCCCCCTAACGCAGAAGCGGGTGTGAAATGTGTAGTGTGGGGTGTGGAATGATTGTTTATCGGCGGGTTAATCGGAATCCTTGAGGTAACGAACAGAACGAAACCAGCATTAATAAAGAAATCTCTTACAAGACTACTTTCGGATTTCCCGAAAATTTCATCACGCCACGGGAAGACTGGACAAACTTGTCCAAATCATCAAATGTCTTGACGTTGTCCACCAAAGAAGAACGCCACTTTGTATAATCAAAGCGCTCTCGCAACAGGGTTGCTATAAAGAGTTCGGTCTCCATTGCACCCATGTTTTCACTTAGGCAACGCATTCCTTTTTCAATGACATCGACAGAACTAGGGCTCATGGTTTTCCTCCACTTCAAGAATGAAAGTCATGGGATTAAGGATTTTGATTTTATCGGTTTGATATTTAAGTAAGCGCTTGTCGGTCGTCAAAAAATAATCACATTCTGCTATAATTGAACTTGCCACATGACACGCATCCATCAACTTAACGCCAGTCGCCGTAATTTCCTTTGCGAGAGACTTTACTTGTCCATCAACATTTTCACTCACATACGTATGCGTGTAAGTATCTATAAAATCCTGGATATCGTTCCTTTTCGACTCAAATCGGTTGGCCGCATTTTCGGCAACGAGAATATACGACGTGACCAAATCGAACACCCCATTACGAATCTGCTGTTGGATTTCCAATTTAGCCTGAGCCTCTAAACTGACCTTTAGTTGAGACTGGTCGTCGTAAGGACGATTATAGCAACAGTTGTCCAAATATATCTTCAAGCGTTCCATCGAAATCCTCTTCTAAAATATACCTTTCTTTGCACAAAAAAGCAAACACCCCATTTCATATATTCGGGAATATAAGGACAATAACCTAAATCTGTTTTCTTATGGGCGTTCCCCGGCCTGGGGCCGGGTCGGGTGCTGCTCGCCGAGCACCCTCGGCTCATCGAGCCTTGCGATGCGTCATCCTGAGCGAAGCCCGTCAGGGCGAAGTCGATATACGAAACTTGGCAACTTGTTGCCTTAGTTGAGTTAGGTTCGTAGGAGCAGGATCTATCGCAAGTCTCGCCACCGCGTGGCGGTGCGACGCCCCCTAACGCGATTCCAGTGTGGAATGTGTAGTGTGGGGTGTGGAATGACTATTTGACGGCAGCCATGAGTAGGCGCGGTTCAAGGGGTTCAATATTGAAATTATTTTGAGAGTTCTTCTTGGAAGATTTCTTAGACTTGTTTTTCATCTTGGATGTCTTTGTTGAAATTTATTTTAATTTGACACAACGGACGGAAAGGGCGTTAAGTTTGGACTCCACAGAAAGCGCAGACCCGTCTGAATCACGCGAAATATTTTGACTACTAACCACGGTCCCATCATACAACTCTTTGGGATAGAACATAAAGAAGCTATCATCTATATATTCATATCTTTCTTGGTAGAAATACCTGCCCGACCCGGTAAGAGAAAGTCCGCTTTCATTGTTTCCTGTAAAATTATATTCAGAACGCAAGCCATAGACCCCGTATTCCGTACTGCTTCGGGCAACTTCAAAATCATGCCGCGTCATCAAACGCCAGCCTTTTGGGCAAATTCCCTGGTGGTTTGGCCGTATAAGGTCGGCACAACTCTTAGTATTACAGCTGTCATTGAAACCCATCATCTCTGCCCACTGGTAAAGGCCGCCGTAACGGTCGCACTTGGTGGTGTCGTCGTTGTAGCAGTAGCGTTCGATTTTCGTGTCGTCGGTCATGTTTTCGCCAGCCTTCAAGGTGACATCGGCGATATTCAAGTTCTGTGCCATAACGTCTATGGTATCCTTGACACCATCTTCATCTTTGCCCATGATTGTCAGGTAATAATAGACACGGCCATTGCGCGAGTCAGTAAATGTCTTGTAGCGCTCTTCCTCAAACTTTTTCAAAGGCAGAGTTTGGTCGAACGGTTCATAGGGCCCAGAACTGGAACTTTCCGTAGGCACATAAAGCACATATCGTCCATCCACACACAAATATATTTTTCCCGTATTTCCATCTGAAAGTATGCCTTCACAGGGCAACCCAACATAGTCGGTTATTTCACTCGAAGATGAACTCACCGACGAACTAGATACATCCTTCTTGCTGCTAGAAGAATCTCCTGACTTTATGGAACTGGAGCTCTTGGAATCAGAAGAGACTTTTGGTTCTTTTGTGGAACTGCTAGACTTATTCTCACTACTCGATGACTTGTCTTTGGTTTCGTTACTAGACCCATTCGACTCCGCTGACGCTCCGCTCAGGGTGACACTCGAATCAGGCGACTCTACCGATGAACTGGAAACACTTGTTTCATCGGAACTAGCCGACGAAGAATCGTCGCAGGCGGAAAGGGCGAAGATTGCCGCGAGCACCGCCACCCACAAGAAACCAAGACCCTTGACACACTTCATACCATTATCTCCTGTAAAAATTTTCACCACCCACAAACCAAGCAATGTGAAATATGGAATGTGGAATTTATACCGCAAAGTCCATCATCATGCGGGGTTCAAGTTGTTCAATTCGGTAAAGATTAACATCCTTTTTAACTTTATTTTTCATACAAACCCTTTTTGCAGTCTTTTTATTTTCATTGAACATATTGAACCCCTTTTTTTTATTCCTTATCCATTACACAGCGGATAGGAAAGGCCGTTTTTTTGGGATAGTAAGCAACTTTAGTCAAAGTAGCCGTTTTTATGTATTTTTCATCAGTATAAATACGAAATCCTTTAGCCTTATCCGTTCCTAACATATCAACACCATAACCTGCATGAACACTATACCAGAACTCAGTTTGTTCACCTCTATATTTGAATGTTTTTTCGTCAATATACCCAGTTGCTAAAAGAGAAATTCCGGCCTGATTGGTTGCATCTTTTTCATACCACCAAGAAGCTTTAGATAATGCTCGCCACAACACAGTTTGTCCAATGGCAGCATTCCATTCATCATAAGTTAGAATATGCCACCCATCAGGACAAATTCCCTGTTTGTGTATGATGCTTTTCCATCCATCGTTATTAACATCCGGATCCGGATCGTACCAAACAGTATCAGGACACGCAGGACTCGTCCCTACGGGTATGGTATCGCAGGCTCTCGGGAAACCAAAGGTTTCGCTCCACGTGTAGAGTCCACCAAAATAATGGTCGCAATACCATTCGTCATCATCGTAACAGTGCTTCTGCACCTCTGCATCGGAATTCTCACCCAATTTCACAAATGTGCCGTAGTTCAGGTTCTGGGCGAACATCGTCCGAGTATCACCATACCCGTCAACAAAAGTTATCGTCTTATACACATTCCCGTCGCGTTTATCCTTAAATTCACCGTATTCCACATCGGGGTTGAACACGCTGTCGAGATTCGGCCTGGGAATCCACGTTTCAGAAGTGTCTACAACCACTACAAGGGAGTCCCTTACCCACATACCATTTTCGCAATGGTAATATGCCATGGCAACATCAGCAATAAGATTTGATTTTGTGTCACCATCTTGGCAATTACCGTTTAATACATCTGCGGATGAGTTCGATGTATTTTTTTCAGACGACGAACTATTTGTAGCATTTCCTTTTTTGGAAGATGAACTATTCAATTTTGCATCATTCGAAGCATCCTTACTCTGACTATCAGAGGATTCTACTTTCTTAGAACTACTCGATCTATCCCCATCATCACAATCCTTACAAATTGAAGACGAGGAATCAACGGTCGCACTTTCATCCGGTCCATTGCTAGAGGCAGACGACGAATCATCGCAGGCGGAAAGGGCGAAGAATGCCGCGAGCACCGCCACCCACAAGAAACCAAGACCCTTGACACACTTCATACCGTTATCTCCTGTAAAAATTTTCACCACCCACAAACCAAGCAATGTGAAATATGGAATGTGGAATCTATACCGCAAAATCCATCATCAAACGAGGTTCGAGTTGTTCGATTTTGAAATTATTACAGGTGGATTTTGTTTTATTGTTTTTCTTGGACATTGAAAGCTCCTAAAAAAATTGTAAACGAGTCTAATCTTTTTGTTCAACCTTTACACAACGAGCAGAAAAGCCCTGTGTTTTATATTGTTGAGATCTTCCGACGCCCGTAGAAGTTCGACTTTGAGAACCCGCCCAAGCACCTTCATTTTTGTATTCATCTGATTCTTCTGGATAAAACCAATACGTATGTTCATTCAAACTTTTGAATTTTTTATTCCAATTCTCTCCAGCTCCAATCAAGGTGTATCCACTATAATTCAAGCCGCCAAAGAATGTTGCCCGAACATCAGAAACACCATTCTTGTTTTTATCAGCATGTGCAACAATATAAAAGTCGTCGTATGTTAAAAGTCTCCAACCCTTCGGGCAAATTCCCTGATGGTTTTCGTGAATCAAATCTGCACAACTTTCTGTATTACAACGGCTCGGCAATTGCATCATTTCCGCCCATTGGTAAAGTCCACCATAAGTCAAGCAAATCGCAGTATCATTGTTATAGCAGTATTTTTCAATTTTAGATTCGTTAGACTGATTCAACGTTCCATCAATCATTTCGCCAACATTCAAGTTTTCAGCCATAACGGTAACAGAAGCGCGTTCACCTTTTTGATTTTCCCCTGTAATAGTCAAATACTTGTAAACACGATGGTCTCTATCATCTTCAAACTCACTATATGAGAGACTTGGATTAAAGTACTCCCCTTTTACAATACTGCTTGACGATTGAGTAACATTTGAACTAGAACTTGATTGTTTCACGGAAGAACTACTACTTTGGTTCTTGCTTGAAGACGAGCTCACCGATGAACTAGAGTTGTCCTTGTTGCTGCTGGATGAGTCATCGGACTTCACAGAACTGGAACTCTTGGAGTCGGATGAATTCTTTGTTTCTTTCGCGGAACTGCTCGATACATCGGCAGGCTCTGAACCCTTGACACTACTGGAAGACTTGTTTTTTTCTGTAGATTCATTGCCAGACGACTTCTTGTCAACAGACGATGACGACTCTTCCGAATCAGACGACTCTACCGATGAACAGGAAACACTTGTTTCATCGGAACTAGCCGACGACGAGTCATCGCAGGCGGAAAGGGCGAAGAATGCCGCCAACAAGAAGATGGTTATGAGCCGGCCCTTCG